>CAXBEV010000011.1:0-124883 GCA_963974935.1 uncultured Rhodospirillales bacterium
TGCGTATTATTACGAACAACGGCGAAACATAGTAGTGCGGACACCCTCTCCGCCAATTATCATATCAGGCACTATATTAGGCGGCCATCCATCGCCCATTCCCGTCACCCTCGCGAAAGCGGGGGTCCAATCAGCGTTTGCCCCCGCTGTGATGGGCGCGTCGTTGCGGACTTCTGGATTCCCGCCTCCGCGGGAATGACAGTGTGCGGTCTCGGAGTTCGAAGTTAATCTCTCTGTCGCGGCCAATTTTATTTATCTTCATGTAGCAATTCGCATTGTGCGTCACCCTTGCGCAGGCCGGAGATGGGTTCACGCCTGCGCGGAAACGACGAATGTCGTTGCGCACCGGTGGCTTGATTGTGTCATCCCCGCGACGGCGGAAATGACAAACCGAGACGCCCATATACAGCGGCTTTTATTTTATCGCTTTCAATAAATAAATGCCGACAAATGAATAAAAATCATTATGTGTACTGTATTGAACATATTCGGCACTTCAGATGTCATATGAATACATTACTCCACAGCCTGGAAAATATATTCGCCGCGTCCGGCAAAAAAGGGACGAGGCCAAACCGACGTCTTTAAGGATAGGACAAAAAAAAATGAAACCGATTAAATTTTTACCGGTTATCGCCGTCGCCTCGCTTTTGGGTGCCTGCGCAGCACCAACACCCCACGATCTGAACATGGCGGAAGTCCGTATGTTGCCACAGATGGGTACCGCTTTCGATAAGGCCCTGCATCAAGACTATGCGGCACTCGCGCAAACCGAAATCGACGAAGGCCACCGCGACGCCACCACATTTTATAACATGAGAGCCCGTCAAGCTGCCGCCGGTCATAAAGTAATGCCGACGCAAATCGGTGATCGGGAACTGCCGGCCTCGACCGTTGCCGAACTGACCCAAGCACGCGCAAATCTGATGCGGGTGCTGGACGCCGGAGGCGCCACCCGTGCCGCGACCGACACGGCACGTGCACAGACCCAGTTCGACTGCTGGATCGAAGAACAGGAAGAAAACTTCCAACCCAAAGACATTGCTGAATGCCGCCAGGGTTTCGTGAACGCCATGAATCAGGCCAACAAGGTCGTCTTCGCTGAAGCCAAACCGGCACCGGCAGCCAAAGTCGCTGCAAAGACAGCAATGCCTTCCTCAAAGGTGTTTACGGTGCTTTTCGACCATAACAGCGACCGCCTTAATACCGCGGCAATGAGCGTGAATAACGAGATCATCGCGCACATCAAATCGACGCGAGCGAAAAGTGTAACCGTCAACGGCTATACAGATCGTTCGGGCACACAGGAATACAACCACCTGCTCGCGGAACGCCGCGCACGCGCTGTGGCAAATATGCTTGAAAACTCAGGTATCGAGCCAAAGGTCGGCGAGCAGTCCTTCGGTGAAAATCGCCCCGCCGTGCAGACGGCAGACGATGTTCGCGAATGGCACAACCGCCGCGTTCTCGTCACCGTGAGGCAATAATCGACCGCGACACCTGATAACGTCGCTCAATACAATAACGGCGCCGGTTTTATCCGGCGCCGTTTTGCGTTGTCCGGAGCGCGTCAGTCTTGAACGATGATATTCAATAAAGCCGAATGCACTTTGAGATCGCCGTTATATTCGATCAGGCCGAGGTCGCGAAACTTATTCATAAAAAAGTTCACCCTGGCGCGAGTCGTGCCGACGCGGGCTGCTAAGGCATCCTGACTGACTTTCGGGACGACGACCTCGACATTACTTTCTTTGCCGAAATTCGCCAGCAACAGCAGCGCGCGGGCCAGGCGCTTTTCACTGGAATTGAACAATTGGTCGACCAGATCAGACTCGATCTGAGTATTGCGCATCAATAAAAACGACATAAAAATTTCCGAGAGCGCGGGCTGATCATGAAGCACCCGGATCATCTCGGCTTTATCGAGTGCGACCACGCTTGTTTGCTGCAACGCGCTGGCGGACGCCAAATAAAATTTCTGACCGGTGAGACACCCCTCGCCAAAAAAATCACCGTCTTTAAGTGTTGCGATAATCCCTTCTTTACCGTGATCGGAGACGACGGTGATCTGCACGATACCTTTTTCGATGAAATAAACGGCAGACGCGGGGTCACCTTGTTGAAAGATAACCTGTTTCGTTTTGAATTTTCTGCTATGCCGCCCCGTGGAGAACGACGTGAAAAGCGCTTCAACGTCAAAAGGCGGTAGTGACGGCGGCAGCGGCAAAGGCGTATTCGACGATTTAGGCGGCATGGAGCCTCCGAACAGTGTGGGTTCAGGCAGGCACACGCACCCAAAGACTGTTTGGGCTAATCTGTCAGAGAAATAAGTCCGCTTAACAGGCCCGCTTGGGGCTTACGCAGCCATTTAACGCGCAATGATAGCATGTTGCTTGTGAAGCAGACAATAATGATTGGGCCGGCTTGCTGGACCAGCTATAATCTTATCTTACGTATCTTGGGCCTGACGCCTGACGATCTGGCTATATGCGCCCAAGCAGCAGCAGTATGAGCACGATGACCAAAATGACACCCAATGCGCCGCTCGGGAAATATCCCCAGCTATTGCTGTGCGACCACATCGGCAAAACGCCGAAAGCCATAAGCAGCAAAATGATAATTAAGATGGTTCCGAGACTCATCATCGCCTCCTCGTGAAGGGCTAAATTTAAGCCGTCTTATCTTCGCGCACCAAAAACAGCGAGCAGCCCGCCGCCGAGAGCAGCACCGATGCCCAGCGCCAACATCCACATGGTGTCATCGCTATAGCCACCAGTGATCGTATTGGATAACTCTTCGACGGGCGCCTGAGTCGCGTTATATGCGAACACAAGCAAAACTACGCCGACCGCAAAAATCACGATGCCGACAATTCGATTTATGGACATTTGATATCTCTCCCTCGCCTTCGGCGGACCACATGGTCATGTTGCACGAATTTGACGCCGATCCGGTTCAGTCTCAATTCACGCATGATCAAGGCTGTATTTATGCATAAACGCAACGCGACTCTCGCATCGCGCCATCACCCGCGCCGCAGCGCCCTCTCTACCGAAAAAAGGCCAGGCCTCCTAAAGCCTGGCAATTACAGTATGGGAGGTGCGCTATGCTCAAAAAAGCGCAGCAACCTTATTTAAGCCCAAACACGTGACCTGCGCTGTTCAAAACAGCACACTATTTTAAATAAATGTAATATTTTTAATAGTCATAATTTGTTGAATGTAAATTATTAAAGACAAAAAATAAAAACAGTATCACATTTACTTAATTTTATTTTTCGCACATACTACGCAGTCATTTAAATTATGGTAGAAAATATTTTCTATCAGAATGGAAGCGGTCAATCATGTCATTCAAATCATTTTCGACAGAAACCAAATCACCACCTAGCAACAAACCCAAAAGCGCCGACAAAAGCGACAAGGCGATACCAAAACCAGTCGCAGAAACCTCGGCGAAAAAGCCTTAAATCAACATGGAATGTGTGCGAGCTGACTGTGCGTTGAACGTGCACAAACGATCTCCCGTCAGCGTGGTCCGGCGATTGATGCGATCAGGAAACGGATGATGTTAACCCACACAACACATAAAGACGTGATATTCCAAAAGCCGTTCAGCCTTGCCGACGGCGATGAAGTATTCTCCGCCGGCGTCTATGCGACCGAGACCGACGAAGAGCTTATCGAAGGCCTCTCCTTCGTCGCATACCGTCGTTTGAGCACCATTATTCATTTGCATCCAACATCAACAAATAAAGCCCTCGCCCGGTCAATCTCGATAAGTCCGGGCGAATTCGACGACGTCACGCTGCGTGATGTGGCGTGACGGTACAATCACGATCAATAAGTTCTTTTCCAGGGGGAAAGCAAAAATGTTTTCGAAACAAATGAGATTAAAAGCCATCGCCATTTCCGTCATCATCGCTTTCGGCGCAACGATTTTACCCGTTGGCCCTGTTAGTGCGGCGCTGATCGACAACAATCGCGTTGCTGAGGCACAATCGATTGAGGGTGATCGCGCCGTGGTAGAGGCATTCATGACACGTGACGATGTGCGCTCGCAATTCGAAGCCTTGGGTGTCGACCCCGACGAAGCCGGCATTCGCGTTGCCGCGCTGAGCGATGCAGAAGTCGCACAACTCGCCGACAACATTAAAAGCGCGCCGGCCGGCCAAGGTGCCCTTGGTGGCATCGTCGGTGCCATCGTGCTTGTTTTCATCATTTTGCTGATCACTGACTTGCTTGGTTTCACCGATGTATTCGGCTTCACCAACAAGGGTTCGGCAAACCCGACCTAAGCACGAACGATAAATGAAACGTTACAAACTTAATATCCGCTTACTTGCGGGGATCGCGGCGCTGGTGATGTTGAGCGGCTGTGCGGCAACGCCCATGACCGATCAACTCACCGCGTCCCCGCCGCCCGGCGTAGCCCTGTCCGCTGAACTGGTCGACGCACCGTTCTTTGCACAGACACAGTATTTTTGCGGCCCCGCAGCGCTGGCAACCGCGTTGAATACCACCGGCCTCGCAACGACGCCCGACGCGCTCGCCGCAAGCATCTATACACCGGGTCGCGACGGCACTCTTCAAAGCGAAATTCTCACCGGGTCGCGCCGACAAGGGCGACTTGCGTTGCCCGTCCGCACCATGCGTGACGCCTTCACCAACATATCCGACGGACGACCGGTGCTGATTTTACAAAACCTCGCCCTCGAACTCGTACCGCAATGGCATTATGCCGTCCTTGTCGGCTATGACCTCGCCGCCGAGACCGTTACGCTTCGCTCCGGCACGACGCGACGGCACGTGACCGCGATGACAACGTTTGAACATACCTGGCGACGGGCCGGATACTGGGCCGTCGTTATGATCAAGCCGGATGGTCCGGTGCCGCAAACCACGTCGATCTCTGATTGGTTGAACGAAACCTATGGCTTGGAGCGTGCAGGTCAGGAACCGGCTGCATTGACGGCGTTTGCCACCGCCGCGCAGCAATGGCCCGATGCCGCCACGCCGTTGATCTCATCCGCAAACATCTTGATCGGCAAAAACCGTCTGCAAGACGCGACGACGGACCTGCAAGAGGCGGTACGACGCCAACCGGACAATGCCGTGGCGCTGAATAACCTTGCGCACGTATTGATGCTGCGAGGCCGACTTGACGAGGCCGAAGTGTACGCCCAAAAAGCCGTTGAGTACGGTGGCGACACGCAAAGCACGGCAACGGAAACATTGGCCGCGATCCAACGAGAAAAATTCAGCATAAAATAATTGAGCGGCCGCCGTTCAAGATGCCCAGACGGGATCGTTAGCGCCCTCTCACCTTTCCCGCGAAGGCAGGGTTGGGGTTTTCTAGAGTGTGCGCGGCTGAACGGGCCTAACAAAATCAGACCGCCGATGTCCAACGACATGCGTCGTTCCCGCGCAGGCGGGAATCCATCCCCACCATGGACCCCCGCCTGCGCGAGGGTGACGAATAAAGTTAGGGGCTGGCTATCCTAGATAAGACCGTTTGGCTAGGGCAGACCCTTATATCTTTGCGTGCCTTAAAAACTGAACGAGTCCAAACAAATGACGACACCGAGCGCCGCCGTGCCGACACCGATACCGCCTTGCATCCAGCGGTTCGCCCACGTCAGAGCTTTCGACGTATAGCTCAGCGGCACCGCGATCACCGCCGACAGCAACGCCATCCCGACGATCGAGCCCGCCCCGAACAGCACCACGTATGCAAATCCGATGCTCGGCGTTTCCATACCCGCCGACGTCAGCACCACCAGGGCTGCAGACCCAGCAAGGCCGTGCATCATACCGACCAACAAAGTGCGAATCGGCAGGCGTTCGGGGTGTTCGTGTTCATGCCGCGCCGGGTCATGGCGCACGACCTCATCACGGTGGGCATGGGCATGCACGTGCACGGTGCCGTCGGCATGGCGGTGCAGATGAAAGTGCACGCGTTCACGCCACAGACGATACAATACGTGCCCACCGAGCCCAATCAGCATCACGCCGACCATACCTTCGAGCGCGCCCGCCAAAGCATTGTTGATGGTGAAGCCCAACAGCACCGCAGCGCCTGCGAACACCATCAAGGTGACGGTATGGCCCAATCCCCAGATCGCGCCATGGCGCACGATGTTGCCGATACCGCGGCGCTTCGAAGCGATGGCCGCGACGGCAGCGACGTGATCGGCTTCCAGCGCATGCTGCATGCCGATCAACAATCCGAGAAATAAAATCGAAGCCGTCACTTAATGTCGTCTCCTGATCACCGTTTGGCACTGTCGGGGATTGGCCCATCGGGGACCAAACCATTTGTCATATCTATACCAGGTATACTGAGCGTGCCCCGCGGCACCAACAGCGACCAGCCGTGCGCGACCGGCACGCGGGCGCGAGCGTACTGCGTTCCGACTGGCCCCGCACCCAAAATCTGCGCGCCTTTGTATTCTCGCAACAATGCCGCGAAGACCGTCGCCGGTCCATCGGCATCGGCCCTTAAAATAACGCTGAGCAACGCCGCCAACACGGCGCGGCGCGGCTTCAAAACGACCCAATCGACGATGCGGCCGCTGGGATAAGTGACCTGAAACGCCCTGTCCTGCGCACCGATAAATACGGCCGCCATCCGGCGCACGGAATCCAACGGTTCACCTGGTGGAATATCACGAAGATCGAGCATGATCTTGGCCGGCGGCGGCGCGATGGCGGCGATGGCATCGACCACGGCGCCCTCATCAAAGCGGGTAAAGCGCAAATAGAGCGTGCCGTCGCTCATCGTGTCCACCGCTTTCAACGCCGGCGCCGACGTGCGCCAAGCGCGGGTCTTCAACGGCGGGGTAGCGACAGACTCGGCATCAACCGACGGCACTAAGACCGCCCCGTCCCCGATCTGGCCTTGAATGAACTTGGCCACGCACAGCGCGTCCCCGTCGCACGCGGGCCCAAGCACGGACGGCGCCGGCACTTTGTGGCCGAGCGCCTGGATCGCGACGATCATGCGATCGGTCGCGTCCTCCGCGTGCGCTGCAGACGATGCGCCGAACGTCAGCACCACCAAGGCAGAAAAGCCCCATGAAAATAAATACCCCATAAAAGGACCCTGTCGCCGCCGACGGCCTGTTGTCAATATGCCCAAGATACCCCACCTTTGCAGAGTACGCAGAAACCAGCATGCTGACTCATAATGCGAGACAAAATGTCCCCATCCCGAACGCCCGCTGAGCCCTACGACGGTCCGCCGACATCCGCAACTGAGAAGTCGAATGCGTCCCGTGTGACCGTGATCCTAGTGGCGCACGGCTCGACCCGCCGACCGGATGCGGCTGCCGCTGTGTGCCGCCACGCAGAAGACATCCGAAAGCGTGGGATCTTCGCCGATGTGGATGCCGCATTTCTGATGGGAGGCCGTAGCGCAGACGAGGCCGCCGCGGCGGTGAAAACCGATACCGTCATTTTGGTGCCGTTTATGATGACCGATGGCCATTTGGCCGGGCGCGCCGAAGCTCTTTTGCGGGACGGCCTGAAAGCGCATGGGCACACGGCCAAGGTGCGGACATCCGATGCGGTCGGCACGCATCTTGGGATCGCCGGGCTGGCAACCGATATCGGGATGCAGGTCCTAACCGACCGGGGGGTGAGCGCAAAAGCAGCAACATTGATCACCGTCGCCCACGGCTCGCTCCGCTATCCCTACTCGCACATTGCGGCAAAAGCACAGACCGATGTGATCTCGGCTGAGAATAGATTTAAAGCCGTGCGCCTCGCGTTACTCGAAGAGCCGCCACATCTGGATGCCGTGCTCGCCGGTACAGACGGGCCAGCCGCCGTGGTCGGCTTGTTCGCAGCGCCTGGCGGACACGCGCTGGACGATGTCGGCGATGCGATTGCGGCGAGCGGTCGCGACGATCTTTTTGACGGTGGCCCGGTGGGCTTAAGTGCCGGCATGTCGGACATCGCCATCGCACGCGCGTTCGAGGTCATCAACGCAGCAGAATAATACGTCGATACGCCCCAGATACGACAAAGGCCCCGACAATGCCGGGGCCCTGGTCATAAAACCTGTAACTTTAAAGTGCTGTCGACTTACGCCGCCGCACCCTCGCGCCACGCCGCCGTGCCTTTGCAGGACGGGCACACCCGCTCACCATAATGATGCGACATAAACTTTTCGCCGCACATCAGGCAGGGACGTTTTTTGTGTTGCTCAGGACGGTCAGACGTCGGCTTTTTATTATCGGAACTACGAGATGCCATTAAGCTGCCTCCTGCATCACTTCCGAACCCGACACCGCGTTGGTACGGGCCAACAAGCGGGAGCTCAGCGCGAGAAGCTCAGCAGCTTCATTCAAACGCGCGACACGATCAACTTCGGTCGACGAACCCGTGTCCAGCAGCTCAG
The DNA here is from genome assembly GCA_963974935.1 of uncultured Rhodospirillales bacterium. GTDB lineage: Bacteria > Pseudomonadota > Alphaproteobacteria > Rhodospirillales > Casp-alpha2 > UBA4479. The sequence goes on from CAXBEV010000011.1 coordinate 8,404, forward strand.
CCGCGCTTTCCGCGAGAAACTTAACTAAATCAAGGCGTTGCATCATTATTCCTCCAAAAGCATCGCTTTATTATGTGCCCGGCTTATAACACAAACGTCACCAAAATGCAACAAAAAATGCTGCACTGCAGCAATTCCGATTGCGACCGACTGGCGGCGCGTGATGATTGGGCTAAGCAGTTTAAGTCTCGCGAGCGAAACCGCTACTCTTCCCTCAAGATAGGAACACTCTTACAAAATGTGACCGTACTATTTCACAAAACTACAAGAATGTCCACTTTTTTGGTGTTCATAATCGGTCGAAATCGGCCTGTCTTGAGGAACAAACGGTGCAAAATATAGACATCTGCATATTTTTTAATCACATATGCCGTGCAGGCGAACGGACTATCCCCCTAATTTTAAAACATAAACACCTGGAATCTAATCATATTTACAAGCCAATAGAATCTGGCATGATCCCTGCTGTTCGCGTTAGTGCGGACACGAACATCCAAGAGGCCGACAAGGGTCTCCATATCATTGGCCAAACAGCGCCGCATGAAAAAATAAGAGAGAACAGGCGGAAATGAAAAAAATCGAGGCGATTATCAAACCGTTCAAACTCGACGAGGTAAAAGAAGCACTTCACGAGGTCGGCCTTCAGGGCATCACGGTGTTGGAAGCGAAAGGTTTTGGTCGTCAAAAAGGCCATACTGAATTGTATCGCGGCGCCGAATACGTCGTCGATTTCCTGCCCAAGGTGAAAATTGAGATCGTCGTCGAAGACAGCATGCTTGAGCGCGCCATCGAAGCGATACAGCAAGCTGCACAAACCGGTCGCATCGGCGACGGTAAAATTTTCATTACGCCCGTTGAAGAGGCAATCCGTGTTCGCACAGGTGAACGCGGCAACGACGCCATCTAGTCATAGACGGCGTCATCCACCAACCCATCCACGATAAAAAAACCGAGTTAGGAAGGACTACAAAATGTCATTGGACCTCAAAACGCCGAGCGATGTCGTCAAATACGTCAAAGACAACGATATCGGCTTCGTCGATCTGCGCTTCACCGATCCGCGCGGCAAGTGGCAGCACTTGACCATGGTCTCGAGCTTCATCGAAGAAGAGACCTTTGAAGACGGCGTTATGTTTGACGGCTCGTCAATCGCCGGCTGGAAAGCGATCAACGAATCCGACATGGCGCTGATCCCCGACGCATCGACGGCTGTTATGGACCCATTCGCAGCCCAACCGATGCTGATTTTGAACTGCGACATCATCGAGCCGACAAACGGTCAGCCGTATGAGCGCGACCCCCGCTCGGTCGCCAAGAAAGCTGAAGCTTACTTGGGCTCGACGGGCATCGGTGACACCGCCTACTTCGGTGCCGAGCCGGAATTCTTCATATTCGACGATGTGCGCTACAATGTTTCAATGAACGAAAGCTCTTACAGCTTCTCCTCTGAAGAAGGTCCGTACGTCTCGGGCACCATCTTCGAAGAAGGCAACCTGGCACACCGTCCAGGCGTCAAAGGCGGCTACTTCCCGGTCCCGCCGGTCGACAAAGCACATGACATTCGTGCCGAGATGGTCGCCGTAATGCAGGAAATGGGCCTGTCCATGGACAAGCACCACCACGAAGTTGCACCGTCGCAGCACGAACTGGGCATGGAATTCTCGACCCTGGTGCGTGCCGCTGACAACGTGCAGATCTACAAGTACTGCACGCATATGGTTGCTGCCACCTATGGCAAAACCGCAACCTTCATGCCGAAACCGGTTGCCGGTGACAACGGGTCGGGTATGCACACCCACCAGTCGATCTGGAAAGACGGTAAGCCGACGTTCGCGGGTTCGGGTTATGCCGACCTGTCCGACACGGCACTTTACTATATCGGCGGTATCATTAAGCACGCGAAGGCCATCAACGCCTTCACCAACCCGGCGACGAACTCGTACAAGCGTCTGATCCCTGGCTTCGAAGCCCCTGTGTTGTTGGCCTATTCGGCTCGCAACCGTTCAGCCTCTTGCCGTATCCCGTTCGCGGGTTCGCCGAAGGGCAAGCGCGTCGAAGTCCGCTTCCCGGATGCCGTCGCCAACCCATACTTGGCGTTCTCGGCCATGATGATGGCCGGCCTCGACGGCATTCAGAACAAGATCCATCCTGGCGACGCCATGGACAAAGACTTGTACGACTTGCCACCGGAAGAACTGGCCGAAGTGCCGACGGTTGCCGGCTCGCTCCGCGAAGCTGTGCAGGCGCTCGACGCCGACCGCGAGTTCCTGACCAAGGGCGACGTCTTCACAGATGATCAGATCAGTGGCTACATGGATCTGAAGTGGGAGGAGATCTACAACTTCGAACACGCCCCGCATCCGATCGAATTCATGATGTACTACTCTTCCTAACGCGGTCTCGGGGCTTCGGCCTCACCGTGGGGACCCTCGCCGGCAACGGCGGGGGTCTTTTTTTGAGATGCGCATAGAAAATTGCACTTCGCGTGCAGGTGCGTCAGCCGACGTCCTGCCACTTGCGCCGAGGTCGCCGGATTGACGAGGGCGGACGACCGTATAGCTGAGAAAATACCTGATTGAAGCGGCGTACGCTGCCGAAGCCAGACTGAAAGGCGATCTGCGTGATCAGCAGGTCGCTTTCATCAAGCAGGCGCTTGGCCCGCTGCAGGCGCACCGTCCGAGCAACCTGCCCAGGTGTGGCGCCAACATGGCGCGCAAATAGCCGCGAAAGATGCCGTGCGCCGACACCGAGCCGCATCGCAAGATCATCTACATGGCCAATGTCGAGCGCGCCGTTTTCAATCAAACATAGGGCCCGCGTGACGGTCGCCTGAGTGCCGTTCCAAGCCGGCGAGAACGGCGCGGTTTCCGGCCTGCACCGCAGGCAAGGCCGATAGCCCGCCTGTTCGACGGCGGCTGCAGTCGGATAATAATTGACATTTCTCGTCAGCGGCTGTTTTACCGGACAGACTGGACGGCAATATATCTTCGTCGTTCGTACGGCGGTGAAAAACAAACCATCGAACGCGGGATCGCGGCGAAGCCTTGCGGCATTACATGTGTCAAAGGTGAGCATGGTGTGCGCAGTATACCCACCACCGGGCCATTGCACGAGTAGGCAAAGATGATGAGGTCCGAAAACCGCCAGCCATGCACAGATAGCGGATGTATCTACTCGAACACCAATCCTGATATCGGAATAGCGACATGCGCATGACATCCGGCGACTGGCTTCTGCTTCTCTTGCTCTCCGTGCTTTGGGGTGGCTCGTTCTTTTTTGCAGCGATCGCGGTCAAGGAACTGCCGCCATTTACCGTCGTCATCCTACGCACCGGATTGGCCGCGCTGACACTGGCGCTGATCTTAAAAGCGCAGCAGGTTCCATGGCCGTTCGCGGCGGGTGCGCTCGCCTCGTTCGCTGTGCTCGGCCTGCTGAACAACGTGATTCCGTTCAGCTTGCTGTTTTGGGCGCAAACGAAGATTCCCAGCGGTTTAGCGTCTATTCTGAACGCAACGACCCCGATATTCTCCATTCTCGTCGCACATTTTGCGTTGTCCGATGAACGCATGGCCTTGAACAAAGCCGTCGGCATCGGCTTCGGCTTTATCGGTGTCGTGATTTTGCTCGGCGCTGACGTGTTGACCGGTGCCAACATCGCCGCCCTGGGTATGATTGCCTGCCTTGGGGCCGCGCTTTCCTATGGGTTCGCGAGTGTTTATGGACGTCGCTTTAAATCCATGAAGTTGTCGGCGACCCAGGTGGCTTTCGGTCAACTCGTTGCCACCACGATCATCATGATTCCAATTGTCACGATTTTTGATGCACCATGGACACTGTCGGTGCCGAGCGTACGAGCAATGCTGTCGGTTCTGGCCCTCGCCGTCGCCTCGACGGCCCTTGCCTATATCGTTTTTTTCAAGCTGCTGTCGTCGGCCGGCGCCGTCAACACGGTGCTTGTTACATTGCTTGTGCCGGTCAGCGCGATTTTACTGGGCAGCGTTGTCTTAGGCGAAGAACTGCTGTTTCGGCATTACGCGGGCATGGCGCTGATCGCCACTGGTTTGATCGCGATAGATGGGCGCGTGTTTGATCGCCTGAAGATCAATTAGACGACTGCGTGTTTGAGAAATCGCAGATTTGTTGTCACGAAAAGCATGATGGCGGCGCCTGAAAACGCCCTACTTACGAGGCGGCAAATCGATGCTAAATGTCCGCGTGCCTGCCTTGTGCACACTATCGTAAGCCCGCACCGTCACCGATGTGATGCCGATCGGAATTTCGACGCGGCCCAATGAGCGGGTGAACGGCTGCTCGTCCACATGCGGGTGATAGAGGATTCGGGTGCCGAGAATATCGCCGGTCGGCGACAAGACTTCCCACTTGTCGGCATAGTGCGACCATCCCTCGTCCCGATGGCTGACGGTCGCGGTAAAGGCATAGGTGCCGTCTTCATTGGCACGCACTTGGACATCCAGCACCGACGCCTCGCCAGCGTGCCCTACCCCAGCAAAACCAAGACATCCCAAAGCAACGACAACCAGCGTTGAAAACATATGCGACCGCATTGGACACCCTCCCGATCTAGTGTCGTTTCAAGGGTGGTCCGATCCGGCGCCGATATCAAGGCTGGGGTGGACATGTTCTGAACCGACCCAGAATCACCACCGCGAAAGAAATATTGAATTATAGGCAGAAAACAATTGATGTTCTTGTTTTGTTCTATTACCCTTAAGGCATAGATGAGAACAAACATCCGCAACCACACACCGAAGAAACGGGAGACTAAAATGACCAATTGGAACAACGCCGGCCGCTTCCTCAGCGAATTCCTCGCCCTCGGGTCGCTGTTCGCTGCCGCTTACGTCAGCATGATGCTGGTCTAATCCTCAAGCGGCGGCACCTCTCGCTTTTGACCTTCGACATCGATGGCGACGAAGGTGAAAGTGCCTTCAGTAACTTTAATACGGTTTTCCGGTTTACGGCCACGCAGCACCCAGGCTTCGACCAGCACCGAAATCGAGGTGCGACCAACCTTTGAGACCTCGGTATAACAACACACCACGTCGCCGACGAAGATCGGACGGTGAAATGTAAAGCCATCGACGGCGACGGTGGCGACCCGGCCGTCGGCCCGGTTCCAGGCGGTAATGCCGCCGGCGATATCCATCTGCGCCATCACCCAGCCGCCGAAAATATCGCCGGACGGGTTGGTATCGGCAGGCATCGCCAAGGTCCGTAGCGCCAATTCACCGCGCGGTGCCGTGCCGGGTTCCGGGTTGGTATTGAGATCGGCCATAGGGACGGCGCTCCTGATGGGGTTGAATATGGAATGAGACGCAAAAGAGTTAACGGACTATACACAAGATATGGCTGCACAATAAAGCGTCATATACCTTATCAGCCTTGATGCGGTTGAAGGGCGCGGCTAAAGTGTGCGCCGAAGTGCCGTAATGCGGCCGTAAAGTTCAGTTTGCCGGGGGCACCGTCGATGGAGCGTAGCGATGATATGAGTGACCTTTTTGGCAACGATACCGACGCCGACGACACGCCGACGGCGACGTCTCGGAAATCCGCCAAAAAGGCCGCGAAATCCGCGAAGCCCTCGAAGATTGCCCCGAAGGCTGCGAAGGCAGACACCGGGCGGACCAAAGACAGTTATACCGCCGATGACATTGAAGTCCTGGAGGGTCTAGAGCCTGTTCGCCGCCGCCCCGGCATGTACATCGGCGGTACAGACGAACATGCGCTGCACCACTTGGCCGCAGAAATCCTCGACAACGCCATGGATGAAGCCGTCGCCGGCCACGCCAGCCGAATCGAAGTGGAGCTCGGCGCCGATTACGCGCTGACCATTCGCGACAATGGGCGCGGCATTCCGGTCGATCCGCATCCGAAATTCAAAGATAAATCCGCACTCGAAGTGATCCTGACGACGCTGCATTCCGGCGGCAAATTCGGCGGCGATGCGTATGAGACCTCGGGTGGTCTGCACGGCGTCGGTCTGTCCGTCGTCAATGCGTTGGCAGAAAAGCTAATAGTCGAAGTCTGCAAAGACAAAAAACTCTGGACCCAAACCTATGAGCGGGGCGCGCCTATAACCAAGCTGACCGACGGCGGCGCGGTGTCGAACCGGCGCGGCACCACGATCACGTTCATGCCCGACGCGCAAATATTCGGCGCCGGTGCGCGATTCAAGCCATCAATGTTGTTTCGCATGGCGCGTTCGAAAGCATATCTGTTTCGGGGTGTCGAAATTCGCTGGTCGGTGGACCCGAAAATCCTCAGAGCCGACGACGACACGCCGGAGTCCGCGACCCTGCACTTCCCAGGCGGCCTTGGCGACTATCTGTCGTCGGTGCTGAAAGAACGTAAAACCATGACGCCCACGCCATTCGCAGGCGATGCCAAGTTCGCCGACGGCGCCGGGCGTGTTGAATGGGCGGTGGCGTGGCCGGTCGACGAAGATGCGTTCTTCAATTCGTACTGCAACACGGTACCGACGCCGCTGGGCGGCACCCACGAATTGGGCATGCGAGGCGCACTGACCAAAGGGCTCCGCGCCTATGGCGAGCTGATCAACAATAAACAGGCGAGCAAACTGCAAGGTGAAGACGTGGTCGGCTGCGCGGACGTGATGTTGTCCGTATTTATTCGCGAGCCCAGCTTCCAAGGCCAGACCAAAGAAAAACTGTCCACCAACGAAGCGCAGAAGCTCGTCGAAACCTCGGTCCGTGACCACTTCGACCATTGGCTATCCGGTGCGCCGGAAGTCGCCAAAGTGTTGCTTGAACATGCGATTGAGCGTGCGGAAATCCGCCTGAAAAAGCGCGATGACAAGCAAACCAAACGACAATCCGCAACCCGCCGACTGCGCCTGCCGGGTAAGCTTGCGGACTGTTCCAAGTCGACCCGCGACGGGACCGAGTTGTTTATCGTCGAAGGCGATAGCGCCGGCGGTTCCGCCAAGCAAGGCCGCGCACGTGAATTTCAAGCGATCCTGCCGCTCCGGGGCAAGATCCTCAACGTCGCCAGCGCGACCGCTGACAAACTGCGCGGCAACCAGGAACTCAGCGACCTGATCGAAGCGCTCGGCTGCGGCACCGGCGATAAATTCATCGCCGACGATCTGCGCTATGAAAAAATCATCATCATGACCGACGCCGATGTCGATGGCGCGCACATCGCATCACTGCTGATGACCTTCTTTTATCGGGAAATGCCGGCATTGATCGAAGGTGGCTATCTGTATCTGGCGCTGCCGCCGCTGTACCGCCTGACCCAAGGCGGCAAAACCATCTATGCCCGCGACGACGCGCATCGGATCGAGCTGATGGAGACCGAATTCAAAGGCCGCGGTAAGGTCGAGATCAGCCGCTTTAAGGGCTTGGGCGAAATGCCGCCAAGACAACTCAAAGAAACCACCATGGCGCCGGCAAACCGGACTTTGGTTCGGGTTACCGTGCCGGGTGCGCTCAGCGATGATGACATCATCGAAGGCAAAGAAACCGCGCGTCTGGTCGAACAACTGATGGGCAAAAAGCCGGAGCTTCGCTTTCAGTATATCCAGGAACACGCCAAGTTCGTGCAGGACTTGGACGTTTAAGCCACTTCGCTCAAATATCCCGGACAAGCCCTGTAGACTTTCCGGGACGTCGCGGGTAGTGGGTATTAATATAGAAAAACATGGCGACTTGCCGGTTGCGGGGAATGAACGAATTACCGACCGCTGCGACCGAGATCTTCAGTCCAGATGAATTCCAGGCGTTTAAGGGCTTCACCGATGGTCTCGACATCGCTGAGGCCGGCCAGCGCGGTGCCATAGCGCTCCGCGTGTGCAACCTCACCGTCACGCACGGCTTGGATGGCGCGTTTGGCTTTATCTGTAGGAACGACGGTGACCGAGCGGCGGTCGTGTTTGGTCGGTTTTTGCTGAAGATATCCAAGCTCGGTTAGTTTACGGATGTTGTAAGACACGTTCGAGCCCAGATAATACCCCCGCTCCACCAGATCGCGGACCGCGATTTCGTTTTCGCCGACGTTGACCAACAGCAGTGCTTGGACGCCATTCAGGTCGTTGATATCGGCGCGGGTCAATTCCGCGCGCACCACGTCCAACAAGCGGCGGTGCAGGCGTTCCACAAGATGCGTTAGATCGCGATAGGCATTGCTCACGTTTGATCTCCTTCAAGGTGTTCTTTCAATACGCGCTAGCACCTGGAACCTCTATGATTTCCATCACATTTAATAAAAATTCTCATGCTGCATGGACGCGGGGCTGAGCGCGCCGTAATGTGCGGCAATACCAGATGGGGGTTCCAAGATCATGAAATTCGTTCGTTTTGGCGCGGTGGGCGCCGAGAAGCCTGGCCTTATCGATTCCAACGGTCGGGTCCGTGACCTGTCCGACAAGATCGGCGATTTCGCCGGCGCGGCCCTCGAACCGGATCGCTTGGCGCGGCTCGCGATGCTCGATCAAGAAACCCTGCCCAGCATCGACAAAGACGTGCGCATCGGCGCGCCTGTCGGCGACATTCGCCAGTTGGTCTGCGTCGGCTTAAACTATTCGGACCACGCCGCTGAGCTTGATATGCCGTCCCCAAGCGAGCCCGTGTTATTTATGAAGTCGCCGTATTCGATCACCGGCCCCTTTGATGACATCGCGATTCCCAAAGGCTCGGTCAAAACCGATTGGGAAGTCGAGCTTGCCATCGTCATCGGCCGCCAAGCCGAAAATGTGTCACGCGCCGAGGCGATCAACCACATCGCCGGGTTCTCAATCATCAACGATATTTCCGAGCGCGCCTGGCAACTCGAAGGCACCGGGCAATGGACCAAAGGCAAAAGCCATAAAGACTTCGCCCCGCTCGGCCCATGGCTGGTGACACCGGACGAAATCAGCGACGTGCATGGCCTGAAAATTTGGCTTGATGTCGGCGATGACCGCATGCAGGACGGCACCACCAAGACGATGATCTTTGATGTCGGCCACTTGGTGGCGTTTATCTCGGCGCACATGACGTTAATGCCGGGCGACGTGATCGCAACCGGCACACCGCCGGGCGTCGGCTCCGGCAAAAAGCCGCAACGGTTCCTAAAACCCGGCGAAAAGCTGCGCTTCGGCATCGAAAGCCTGGGCGAACAGTTGCATACAATGACGGGTGGATGATCGGATTTAGCCGTTTATCCTTCGAGACGGGCCTGCGGCCCTCCTCGAAGGATGCGCTATGATCAACCGATCCCGTAGACTGAGGCCCAGCCGAGGCCGGCTTTAGTGGTGGTGGCAGGTTTGTATTCGCAGCCGATGACGCCGGTATACCCCATGATGTCGCAGGCCTCGAAAAAACCGCGCATATCATAGCCGTCGCCGATCGGCTCGTGGCGGCCAGGGTAGCCGGCAACCTGGATGTGGCGGATCGCGTCGAAGTTGGCGCGCAGACCCTCAATAGGGTCTTCTCCGTTCATCAACGCGTGATAGACATCGTATTGTAGGTTCAGATTTTCTTCGCCGACCATGGCGATCAGCGCGCGCGCCTGTTCGGTGCGTTGGACCAAATAGCCGGGCACGTCGATACCGTTGATCGGCTCGATCACCACATTGATTTCGGCGGATTCTGCAGTGCGAGCTGCAAATCGTAAATTCTCGGCATACACGGCCATCGCCAACGCCGTGTCTTTTTCAGCGACGATGCCCGACATCACGTGCACGCGCGGGCACGCCAACTCGCGGGCATGGGCCAGGGCGTTCAAAAAACTGTCCCGAAAATCTGCTTCACGGCCCGCCAGCGCGGCAATCCCCCGTTCGCCGCGTTCCGGGTCGCCGGCAGGCGCATTGATCAACACCATGTTGAGCCCGTTGACCAACAGGGCGTCCCGCATCAAGTCCAAGTCTTTGCCGTAGGGAAACTGATACTCGACGTCCTTAAACCCGGCCTCGGCTGCAGCTTTGAAGCGCGCTTCGAACGGCAACTCGGTAAACATAAACATTAAGTTCGCGGCAAATCTGGGCATTTATTCATCTCGTTATTGTGCGCTCAACAAAGGCTGCTCGGTTGATCCATGTCAATGCTGCTGACACAAAAATCGACGAGATAGAACACATGACACAGTCTCTTGCCGTGCGTTATGGGGCGCCAGTACCCCGCTATACCAGCTATCCCACCGCCCCGCATTTTTCGTCTGAGGTCAATGCAGATTCATATGCCGGTTGGCTCGCCGCGTTGCCCCCGGAAAAGCCGATTTCGCTGTATATGCATATCCCGTTTTGTGACGAAATGTGCTGGTATTGCGGCTGCTTCACCAAGATCGTCAAACGCTATCAGCCGATCTCTGCATATCTGGATACGGTGCTGCACGAAACAGAACTGGTCAGCGCGCACATGCCGGACCGCATGAAAGTCAGCCACGTGCATTGGGGTGGCGGCAGCCCGACGATGCTAAAGCCCGAAGACTGGCAACGCACCATGGACCGGCTGCACGCGTTATTCGATATCGCCGCCGATGCGGAACTGGCCGTCGAACTCGACCCGCGCACGACCACGCCTGAATACGTCAACGCGCTGGCAGCGGCCGGCATCAATCGCGTTTCCATCGGTGTGCAAGACTTCGACGCCAAAGTCCAAAAGGCGATCAACCGGGTGCAGCCGTATGCGACCACCGCGACCGTCGTCGGTTGGCTGCAGGACGCCGGCATCGCCGCGATCAACCTGGATTTGATGTACGGCCTACCGCACCAAAACGTAAACAAGATCGAACGCATGACGGCGCTGGCGCTGAACCTGCAACCCGCCCGCATTGCGTTATTCGGCTATGCACATGTGCCATGGATGCGCGCGCATCAGCGCCTGATTGACGAAAGCGCACTCCCCGATGCTGAAGCACGTTGGGCCCAAGCCGAAGTAGCAGCGGATATTCTGACGCGAGCCGGATACGTGCGGGTCGGCTTCGATCATTTTGCTCATCCGGATGACCCGATGGCCGCCGCCGCCCAGAGCGGCGCACTGAAGCGGAACTTCCAGGGCTACACCACTGATGATACGGAGACCCTGATCGGGCTTGGGGCCTCATCTATCGGCACCCTGCCGCAGGGGTACGTGCAGAACAGCGCCTCGATCCGCGAATATCAGCGGCTTGTTGCGTCCGACATGCTGCCGATTGCACGGGGCCTGCAGGTCACCGACGAAGATCTGCTGCGACGCCGGGTGATCGAAGAGCTGATGTGCCACCTCCGCGTCGACTTGGCCGCCACGTGCAAAACCTTCGCGCAGCCGGTCGACCATTTCGATTCCACATTGGCGACGTTTGATGGGTTTATCCGCGACGGCTTGTTGAAAATCGACGGTCGCACGCTTGAGGTCACGGCACTTGGTCGCCCACTGGTGCGTGCGATAGCAGCCGGCTTTGATTCCTATTTAGAAAGCGGCGCTGCTAAGCATTCAAGCGCAGTCTAAACCTCAAGGGACAAGTCCCCGCGCGCGGATTTCTGCGGCGATCTCAGACGCGACATCCAGCCGTTCCGGCTGCCAGCTAAGGTCGAGGATACCTTCAAAGGGTCGTGCGTGCGCGCCTGCGATCAAATTTCTGTGCAGCCGTGCATGCTTGTCCGAGATCAGCCCCGGTGGCGCAAAAAGATACACCGGCCGACCGGTGGCGCAGGCTTCCGAACACATGGACACCGACTCGCCCGTGACGATGATCGCCGACGCCAGCGCCAAAAAGCCGACGTATGGATTCGCGTCATCGGAGTCCCAGCGGTGCAGTACATGTGGGCCGGTCAGCGCCATTTCGACGGTGTCGACGGCGCGCCCGGTGCGGCGGCTGGTGGTCACCATCAAAGACCCGCCGACCGCGTCTGCCGCACGCTCTGCGGCTGTGATCAGTTCCAACGCCATGGCATCGGTGAAAGTGTGTTTGCGCGTGCTGCCGCCGATCATCACGGCGATTCGCGGCGTCGGCAGTTTTTTAACGTGTTTTTCCCAAGCAGCGCGAGCTTCTTTAAAGGTGGCCTGGGTAAATCGATGCGGCGCCGCGTTGATGGTGATGATATTGCCTGCAGGTCTGCCAAGATCGTGGGCTGGACGGCAGATCAAATCGAACTCGGCACGTCCGGCGCCCGGGTCCATCACCTGCACCAAGCGTGCGTGACCACCGCTTTGCGCCTTGATCCAGCGTGCCACCGGCGCCGTGCGGCGCCCCGCCGCAATCACCAAGTCCGGCCAAGGCGCCTTGATGTTCGCTTGCGAGGCCTTATCCAACCCGGCGTTCGACGCCCCCAACAAAATGTTCGGGATTTTCGCGAACCCGGCATAGCGGATTTCCATCTCGCGCACCGGCAGCCCTAACGCCGCAACGACCCCAAGTGCTTGTGCGCGGTTGCCCGCTTGGTTGTCTAGAAGCACCCAAATTTTATGGCTGTCGTCGCTCAATGTTGCTGCCTTGCATGCCGTGCCTACGCATAATGCGCCGCATGATGTCGAATTCCGCAGTCCATGTCACGATATGTCACGGCCACGCGCGGTCAGCGCCATGGTGCAGAGTTCTCAGACCAAGGCGCGCAGGAGTCTAGCTGTCGTCTGCGTCAAAGTACCGCGCATAGGACTGCCAACGCCCGACGGCGTTTTGATATATGGGTTTACGGACTTGCCAGTTGGATGCGGTCAACACCGTGCCTTTGGCCTCGTGCGGGCGCGTCACGGCGTCATCCCATTCAAGGCCTAGAAAATCCAACAAGCGGCGTCCGGCCGCGCTAGGGTCAGCGACCACGTCTTCATAGGCCACATCCAGCATACGGTCGCCCAGGATGCCCTGCCAATGCTGTGCGACCCGGGCCTCAGCCGCCTGATAGCGGCGGATATCATGCAGACGCGTGGTCCAATCCAGGCCAGCGGCGCGAAAGTTTTGCTGCAGACACGACAGCGCCACATCGTCGGCATTACGCACGCAATGGATGATCTTGGCGCGCGGGAACATGGCGGCGATCAAGCCCAAGAAAAACACGTTCTGCGGTGTCTTATCCGTGACCCGAAGACCATCCGCCGGGCGCACCGGAAGACGCGCCAGATACGTGTCCGACAACGCACGTATTTCCGTTGCCGCCATGTCCGGCACTTGATCTGGATAGGCGTCCAGCAAACCGCTGACGATATCGACCTCGCCCGCCGTGTGCACGCTTGGGTGTGCCGCCAGCATCTGCTCGACCAGCGTGGTGCCCGAACGCGGCATCCCGCAGATGAAGATCATTTCCGCTTCATGGTCGCCAAAATCTTGAATTAATTTCACAGCAACGTCGGTCAAGGTCTTGATAACGATATCAATTTCTTCGTCGAAGGCATCTGCATCAAAAGGTGTGCCGGTGGCATCGATCTGCCGCCGGCGGCGCGCATTCGCGGTCTTATAAGCCTCTGCGGCGGCTTCGAAGTTACCCGCTGTCTCTTCGACCTTGCCCAGCGCAAACAAGAATGCGATCCGATCTTCTTCGGCGAGCCTGGCATCGACGGCGCGGGCGCGGATTTCGTCCCGGTCTTCGTCGCTGAGCCCATCCGCGTCGGCATCGACGATGTTCATCCATGCTTCCCCCAATGCCGGGCGGATTTCCACGGCGCGACGGAAGCGGCGATTGGCGTCGTCGAGCCGGCCCATGGCCAGCAACACCACGCCCAGCCCCATCGCAGCCTCGGCAAACTCCGAATGGCGTTCCAACACATCTAGGTACGCGCCCTCAGCGGCCTCCAGGTCGCCGGCCTTGAACAAGGCCCCGGCAAGGTTCGCACGTGCCTCAGCATAGGCGTCACGGATGCCGACGGCGTCTTTAAAGGCACTAATTGCGCCCGGCAGATCACCCAATTGCAGGCGCACGTTGCCGAGCGCGTTATGCGCCTCAGCATATCCACGATCCAACTGCAGCGCTTCCAGGCATTGCTGCTCGGCAGCATCCAACTCGCCGACGTGGCGCAATGCTACGCCCAAGTTGGTGCGCGCCATGACATTGGTCGGCTGCGCGCGCACGGCGGCCGCGAATGTTTCGGCGGCCGAAATATAATCACCGGCACGGAACCACAGATTGCCCAGGCTGATCAACGCTTCGCTGTAGCCGGGCCTGAGCTCAATCGCGCGACTGAGGGCATCGCGCGCCTCTGCGACCTTGCCTTGCGCCTCCAAGGCGACGCCCAAGTTACAATGCGCCTCGGGCATATCGGGATCGATGCCGATGGCGTGGCGGGCCGAGGCCTCGGCTTCCATCGGGCGATCACACAGGTTCATGATGGCAGCGCAATTGGCATGGATGGCGGTGTCGTCGTCATCTAGGTTGGCAGCGCGCAAGATCGCATCCCCGGCCTCGGCAATACGACCTGCATTGAATTCGATCATCGCCGTTAAAAACCACGCCCGCGCACTTTCAGGGTCCAGGCGTTGCGCTTCTTTGAGTTTTTCCAGCGCCGCGACGGCGTCACCCGCTTCGAGGCGACTTTCAGCGGCGCGCACGCGGGCCTTGGCGGCGTTCCGCGCCTTCACGTCCGAGACCGGCACATCGCCGCCGATACGCTCACGCCGGCGCCGCTCACGGCGGTTTATGGTGTTTTCTGTTTCATCACTCATGACGGCATGAATTGACCCGCAGACCGCCGCAAGTCAACGCCCGATTGTCAATCGCCGCCGGAGCCCGTAAAACCGAGATAACCCGAAACACGCTTTTGAGCGGAGCCGCTTACCCATGACCGACGCATCGCCTAACGCCACCACCGCACGCGGCCTTGAGACCGCACGTTTGCTGCTTGATATCAAGGCCGTGAACTTTCGCCCGGAAGAGCCCTATATGCTGACCTCCGGATGGGCGAGCCCGGTGTATATCGATTGCCGTTGGGTGATATCGTTCTTGGACGCACGGCGTCGTATCATCAAAATGGGCGCAGACATGCTGGCCGAGAACATTGATATGGAGTCCGTCGATATGATGGCCGGCGGCGAGACTGCGGGTATCCCCTATTCATCTTGGCTTTCCGAAGAACTCTCGAAGCCGATGCTATACGTGCGTAAGAAACCTAAAGGTTTTGGCCGCAACGCACAGATCGAAGGCTCGATGCCGGAAGGGGCGAAGGTGATTTTGGTCGAAGACCTAGCCACCGACGGCGGGTCCAAAATCAATTTCGTCGAAGCGCTGCGGGGCGCAGGCGCTGATGTCACCGATATTTTTGTGGTGTTCTTTTACGGCGCGTTCCCAGGCGCCGAAGAAACGTTCGCAAATATGGGCGTCAAACTGCACTATTTGGCCACATGGCAGGATGTCTTGCAGGCCGCGACCGAGGGCAAGGACTTCCCCGAAGAAACGCTGGACGAGGTACGTGCGTTCTTGAACAACCCCATCGACTGGTCTGCGGCACACGGCGGACGGGATACGCTGTAGTTCGGCTTATTTAAGGCCTTTCAAAAACCCAAGCACCTCGTTCAACGCACCGAAATCATAAAGATTGCTGTGCCCGCCGCCGGCAGGCCAAAAACCCGATTTGAGCGCGCCTGCCGCCGCAAACAGCTGCTTGCCATGATATGGTTGGATCACGCGGTCGGCATCACCATGCATGATCAACAGCGGCGCCTGGACCGACCCGATCTTCGCCAGATTGTCATAGTGATCGCGCACCAGCCATTTTGCCGGCACGTAAAAATACACATCCTGCGCCGCAGATCCCATCGACATGAACGGCGCTTCCAAGATCAAGCCCTTAACAGGGGTGCCGGCCTGGGCCAATTCATAGGCCATCTGCGTCGCCACCCCACTGCCGAGGGATTCGCCGTACAACACGATCCGCGCGGGCATCACGCCGTCTGCGGCCAGGGCCTTGATAGCCGCCCGGGCGTCGGCATAAAGCCCCTGCTCATCGGGTGCGCCCGGATTGCCGCCGAACCCGCGATACCCGGTCAGCCAAACGCCGTATCCGGCTGCAGCCAGCGGTGCCGCCTTGAAATCCCGATCTGCAAGGGTCCCGGCGTTACCCTGGAAATACAGGATCACCGATGTGTCTTTGTTTCCATGTTCTGGATTCTCGTGTTCTGGCGGCACGTACCAAGACGTCAGTGCCAGGCCCATATCCGTCTGCAGCACACGCACCTGCGCCTGCGGCACCATTGTCTCAGCGGGTGACGGTAAACTGTTGCCGGGCCGGTACATCAAGCCGCGCTGAAAAACGAATAAGGCGACCAGCACGGCGACATAGACCAACAACGCCCAGAGCATGATTGAGATCACGCCGCGCACGCCCTAACCCAGTGCAACTTAATTTTCAAATTCATTGGGGATCACATCGTTCAACGTTACTGCGGATTAACGGTTCTTGGGGTCTTGTCGAACAAGAACGTCGGGAACGGTTGGCTTTTGGCATCCGTGGATACATCCCCTGCTGAAATCCCCGTCTGCGGCGCAGATAGCTGACGCCCGGCACCGGCCGGCACTTGCACCTCAAGCTTCGGAAAAATTGGGTTCGGCGCAGGCACAGGTGCCGCGCCCGCATTTGTCGGCGCATCCGAAGAGGCTGGCATGGGTGTATTTGGCGCCGCCGCACGGGCGGTCTGCGCAGTACATTCAAAGCCTGCAGCAATCGGGGTCATCAGCGGGCAAAGTTCGTAATTTTGTCCGATGAAGACCGCGCTCAAGCCGAAACGACCGCACTCATTTTCCGCCAACGCTCGAACTTGCTCGGGCGTGGCGTTGCTTTTGGCATAGCAGACGTAAAGCTCGTTACCCTCATGGCGCACCGGACCTTTGGCAAAAGTCGCCGACTCTCGATTGTATTCCGACGTGTCCTGTACATATGGATCACCGCCCGCGCAGCCGCCGAGCGTGATGACAAGGGCCGCGAGCGAAACCATGGAGATTGAAAATCTTTTGACCATATCGCCTGTATATCCTGGGTAGCGTCGCTCGCCAAGCCTCCGGCGTAGGTGCTTGCTTTCGCAGAAAAGCATATTTGATGAAGTTTGTGTGCTCCAACGCCGTGCGTTTCTCGTAGTGACTATGTAAACTCGCAATCAAGCCAAGCTTAGTCCACCAAGGAGAGACGTTTTATGAGCGATCCGATTTTGGTCGCGATCACCGGTGCTTCCGGCGCCGCGTACGGTGTCGAAATCCTACGCATTTTGCAGGCCGTGAATCATCCGGCACACCTGATCCTCAGCGAAGTGGGCCGTCGCACCTTGGAAATCGAAACCGACGTCAGTATCGACGAGGTCAAAGCGATGGCCACCGAGGTACATTCCAACAAGGACCAAGCCGCGTGCGTGTCCAGTGGTTCGTATCGCATGAAGGGCATGATCGTGGCGCCCTGCTCAATCAAGACGTTATCCGGCATCGCCAACAGCTATGCCGACAATTTGGTGATTCGGGCCGCCGACGTGACCCTCAAAGAACGTCGCCCGCTGGTTTTGATGGTGCGCGAAACGCCACTACACATAGGCCATATCGATCTGATGCGCCGTGCCACCGAAGCCGGCGCGACGATCTTTCCGCCGATGCCCGCGTTCTATAACCGGCCCACCACGATTGAAGAATTAATCCGCCAAAGTGCCGGGCGGGCGTTAGATATTTTAGGCGTCGACCATGAAGAAATCGAACGCTGGACAGGACCTAAATAGAATTAAGCCTAAAACAGCGGCCCCTTTTGCACGAGCGCGGAAAAATCTTCCGCATCCAGCGGCGGGCTCAGAAGATAGCCCTGCACCTCGTCGCACTTGTGCGTCCTTAAGTATGTCAATTGCTCGTCGGTCTCGACGCCTTCGGCGATGACGTTCATACCCAGGCAATGTCCCACCGCGATGACGGCGGACGCGAGCCCACCCGCGTCATCCAGCGCTGCGATGTCCGAGACGAACGTGGTGTCGATCTTGATGCCGTCCAACGGGAAATTCCTAAGGTAACTCAGCGACGCATACCCGGTGCCGAAGTCATCCGCCGTCAGATGCACCCCCATTGCACGGATATCACGGAGCGAGCGGATCACATCTTCGGCGCCTTCCATAATCGCACTTTCGGTGATCTCGAGCTCAAGCGAGTCGGGCGTAATCCCAGTATCGGCAAGCACACGTCTTAAACCGTCATTAAAGTTCTCGCGCGCGATCTCGCGGGCCGACACGTTGACGGCGATGCGCAGGAACGGCAGCCCGGCGTCTTGCCACGCTTTGGTGGTTTTGCAGGCCTCCACCAACACCAAATGGCCAAGCGGATTAATCAGCCCGGCATCTTCGGCCAGCGGAATAAAATCTGCCGGCATGATCAAGCCCGACTCCGGGTCCTGCCAGCGTACCAACGCTTCGGCGCCGACGATTGCGCCCGACGCCACAGAGACTTTGGGCTGATATTGCAGTTTCAAATCACCGTTTTCGATGGCCCGGCGCAGACGATTAACCTGCGACCGTCTCTCACGCGTCTCGCCAGTGGTATCTTCATCGTAGAACTGATACGTCCCGGCACCGGTCTGCTTTGCAAGATCGACTGCAGCTTGCGCACATCCGATTAAGCTGTCGGCATCGTGGCCGTTTTTAGGTGCTAAGGCGATGCCCACGCTGGCACTAAGGTGCACCGCGTCCCGGGCGCCTTTGACCTCATAGGGGGCTGACAAATACGCAATTAAGCGTGCCGCCACGGCCGTAATACGTTCTTTTGAGCGAATGCCGGGAACGAGCACCATAAAGGTATCCTCAATCAAGCGCCCGACAAAGTTGGTCGCCCGCATGCTGCCGGCAATCCGGCGCCCGGCTTCAATCAGTATTGCATCGCCGACGGCGCGCCCATGTGCGCGGTTCACTTGATCAAAGCCGTCTAAGTCGACGCACAACACGGCCACGCCGTCTGCCACCGCATCTTCATCGTCCAAAATGCGCACCAAGCGGGCCCAGATGAAATCACGGTCCGGCAAGTCGGTCAGCGGATCCAGACGCCCGGCGGCCTGCTGGTCAGCACGTGGGCAATCAGCGATGCCCGCGACGGCGATCCAGCCGGCAATGGCGGCGCGACTATCGAAGACAGGGTTCAGACGAAACCGTACATCGCTGACTTTCGCACCGGCGGGCAGCGTCAAAGACGCAACTTCCCACGCACAACCGTTGGCCAACGCGGCCGCAATCGCTTCACCATTACCCAGAATATCTGCCAAAGGCAGGCCGACGAGCGCACTACAATGCTTTTTAAACAGCGCTTCCATCGCGTCGTTCACGCCAGTGACGCGCCCATCCAAATCCAATGTAGCAGCGGCATCCGTCATCAGATGCAAAAGTGCAGCCCGGAACAGCCATTCATCACGCTGCTTGCGCAGTGTGGCAGCGTTGTCAGATTCTGCGTCGGACTTGGACATGGATGTAATCGGCCTTTTAATGATGCGCAAAGAGACTAGAAGCTTCGCCGCCTAAAACCAAGAGGCGGCACGCACGCAGCGTCTAGGTGACTCCCGCATTTTTTGCAACCCGAACTCATTGTGAAATCTTGAACCGACGGCGCTGACATGCGAGCCTTAATGCCTCGGAGGAATACAAAATGACTATCAGACGTCACCACGATATGGGCGGATTGGACGCTGGCACCGTCGAACCCGTCGAACACGACTATGCAATATGGGAAAAGCGCGTGGACGCCATCGTCAAACTGATGTCGACGGAGGATCGCCCGTATCTGTCGACCGATGAGCTTCGCCGCGGCATCGAAGAACTGGGTCCCGGCGTCTATGACGAATTGAATTATTACGAACGCTGGATTTCATCTGCGACCAACTTGATGCTAGAAAAAGGTGTATTCAGCGTCGACGAACTGGGCCGCAAAATGGCTGATATTGAGGCACGCTGGCAGGCCGCCGGCGCCAAGCCGCAATGAGCGCCGCCCGCTTTCAAAGCGGCGACGGCGTCGCCGTAGCCGCTGCCTATCCGCCGGGCCACGTGCGGACGCCGTATTTTATTCGCGGTAAACCCGGCGTCATCGACAGCGTTGTCGGTAATTACCCAAACCCCGAAGAACTCGCCTATGGCCGCGATGGCCTGCCGGCGTTGCCACTGTATCGGGTGCGGTTTAAGCAGACCGACGTGTGGCCCGATTATGCTGGCCCTGCGAACGATACGGTGGTGATCGATATTTATGAATCCTGGTTGGAGCCCACATCATGAGCCCACACGACGGTCCCGAACACGACCATGAGCATGAGCATGGCCCACATCCGTACCAACCCGACATCGAAGACAGCGGCTACACCGAACGCATGGTGATGGCGCAAGCGGTCGAAGAGTTGCTGATCGAAAAAGCCATCATCACCGCCGACGAAATGCGGGCCCAGGTCGAGTTGATGGACAGCCGCGAGCCTGCGTTGGGCGCCAAAGTTGTGGCCCGCGCCTGGACCGACCCTGCGTTCAAGCAGCGCCTGCTCGAAGACGTCAACAAAGCAGCCGCCGAAATGGACATTGATACCGGCACGATCCCGATCCGGGCCGTTGAAAACACACCGGACGTGCATAACGTCATCGTCTGTACGCTGTGTTCGTGTTATCCTCGCCTGCTGATCGGCCTGCCGCCGGATTGGTACAAGTCGCGAGCGTATCGTAGTCGCACGGTGCGTGAACCCCGGGTCGTGCTCGCCGAGTTCGGTACCGAGATCGCCGACGACGTAGAAGTCCGCGTACATGACTCGACCGCCGATCTACGCTACATAGTGTTGCCAATGCGCCCAGCCGGCACCGACGACTGGGACGAAGACAGGCTCGCCGAATTGGTCAATCGTGACAGCATGATCGGTGTCAGTCTCGCTGGCCAAAGCTCTTAACGCGAACAATTAACAACAACGAGGAAACGATGTTGCAAACGCCGCAGTTCAATTTTGAAGACCCGTTTCTGCTGGAAAACCAGCTGACCGACGAAGAACGTATGGTACGTGATACCGCGCGGGACTATGCGCAAGATAAACTGATGCCGCGTATTCGCGACGCGTACCGCAACGAGACCTTCGATCGGGAAATCATGAACGAGATGGGTGCGCTCGGCCTGCTCGGCCCGACGATCCCTGACGAATACGGCGGGGCCGGCGTCAACCATGTGTGCTACGGCCTGATCGCGCGCGAAGTTGAGCGTGTCGACAGCGGCTATCGCTCCGCGCTTAGCGTGCAGTCGTCGCTGGTGATGTATCCGATCTATGCGTACGGGTCTGAAGAACAAAAGCAAAAGTACTTGCCCCGCTTGGCCACCGCCGAGATCATCGGCTGCTTCGGCTTGACCGAGCCTGACTTCGGCTCCGATCCTGGCGGCATGAAAACCCGCGCCGAAAAGATCGACGGCGGCTATCGCTTGAACGGCTCCAAGATGTGGATTTCGAATTCACCGATCGCCGATATCTTTGTGATCTGGGCCAAGCTGGACGGCAAAATTCGCGGCTTCATCGTCGAAAAAGGCACCAAAGGTCTCTCCAGTTCAAAGATTGAAGGCAAGCTATCGCTCCGCGCGTCCGTCACCGGCGACGTGTCGTTGGACGATGTCGACGTCGGCGAAGATGCGATCCTGCCCAACGTCGAAGGCCTGAAAGGCCCGTTCGGGTGTTTAAACAAAGCGCGCTTCGGCATTGCCTGGGGTGTGCTTGGGGCCGCTGAGTTCTGTTGGCATGCCGCACTGAACTATACGCTTGAGCGTAAACAGTTCGGTCGCCCGCTCGCCAACAATCAGTTGATCCAAAAGAAACTCGCCGATATGCAGACCGAAATTACGCTCGGCCTGCAAGGCGTGCTCCGCGTCGCGCATCTTCTGGACGAAGGCTTGTGCGCACCGGAAAACATCTCGCTGGTGAAACGCAACTCAACCGGCAAAGCACTCGACATCGCACGCATGTCCCGCGACATGCACGGCGGCAACGGCATCTCAGACGAATATCACATCATGCGCCACATGATGAACCTAGAGACCGTGATCACCTATGAAGGCACCCACGACATCCATGCCTTGATCCTGGGTCGTGCACAAACCGGTCTGCAGGCGTTTACAGGGTAATTGACGGGGAGGTCTCGGATAAGCGCTGCGCGCTTTCCGGGACCTCCCCGTCCCATCACAATTGCGCCCAGCACCGGCTCGGGCTAGGCTCAGCGGATGCAGTTAGATGTCATCTTTGATACGGTCTGTCCGTGGTGCTATATCGGCAAACGTCGCCTTGAGCGCGCATTGGCGATGCGCCCCGACGTATCGATTGATATTCGCTGGCGACCGTTTTTGTTGAACCCGGACATGCCGCCAGGCGGCATTGACCGCACTGCATACTTAGTGAAGAAATTCGGCAGCGAGACGCGGGTACGCCGCGTCTATGGGGCGATCAACGAAGCCGGGCAATCCGTTGAGATCGACTTTGCATTTGACCGCATCCGCCGCACCCCGAACTCCGTCACCTCGCATCGGCTGATCCGCTACGCGACGCGTACCATCGATCCGGCGCCGCTGATTGAAGCGCTCTATAAATCATACTTCTCCGATGGTGCAGATATCGGCGCGGTCCCGGTCTTGGTCGAAATCGCCAGTCGCATGGGATTGGATTCCGGCGCTATTGAAACCTTGCTCGACAGCGACCGCGACATCGACGAGGTGCACGAAGAAAACGCCCGCGCGCACCGGCTCGGCATCAACGGCGTACCAGCATTTTTGTTCCAAGGCGACATGGTGATCTCCGGCGCACAGGAGCCCGAAGTCTTGGTGCGCGTGCTGGATGCGGCCAACGTCGGCAAAATGACGGCGACCGACGACGTGCTGTCAACATGAGCGCACTGCATCAAATGACCATGAGCTACGTCGCCGAAGAAGACCGCATTTTATTTCGACTCTCGACCAAAGATAAAAAGGAATATCGCATGTGGCTGACGCGGCGGTTCGTCGGTGTGTTGTGGGGCGCGCTCGGCAACACTTTCGCCGCCAAAGAAGACCTCGTGCGTATCACCGACGAGGCCGTCAAAGACGCCGTGCTCGGCATGAAACATCAAGAGGCCGTGCAGAACACCGACTTCGAAACGCCGGTGTTAGAGGACGTCACCGACGCCACGTCGAACACCGGCCCGTTGCTGGTAACCGGCGGCAAGGTGCATGCGGGCGATAACGTGACGGGCTTGGTCTTTACCACCAAAGACGGCTCGGACGTGCGCTTTAATCTGAACGAACAACTGCTGCACGCGCTCTGCCACCTGATGGTCACCACCTGCCAACGCGCCGACTGGAACCTCGACCTCACGCTCGGCGACCCCAACGTCGTGGTGCCCACCGGCGAGGCTTTGGTGCACTAGCTAAAAGCCGTCATCCCGGAAAGCGCGCAGCGCTTATCCGGGACCTCCCCCAAGACAAGAACGCATAACCGGGGAGGTCCCGGATACCGCCGTTGGCGGTTCCGAGATGACGATAAATGGGATTACCCATTCACCCCTGCGAGATCGCGGGCGAGGTACGTTAGACCGTGCATGCGTTCTTTCGGTGTATCCCAACTGCGCGAGAACACTAACTTGTGGTCGGTGCGGAGCTTGGCGGTGCCTTTTTGTTTGGTGATCCAATCAACCAAGGCGCCCGGGTCTTTGACCTGATCGTTATGGAACTGCACCACGGCGCCCTTCGGCCCGGCGTCCAGTTTGGAAATCCCGGCGTGGCGGCAGTGCGTTTTGATTTTGACCACTTCGAGCAGGTTTTCCGCCTCTACGGGGATCGGGCCGAAGCGGTCGATCAGCTCGGCGGCGATGCTTTCCAACTCGTCGGTATCTTTGATCCAGGCGATGCGGCGATACAGCCCCATCCGCACGGTGAGGTCCGGCACATACCAATCGGGCAACAGCACCGGCATCCCGAGCGAGACTTGCGGCGACCATTCTCCATCGTCGGTGTCGACGCCGCCGCGTGCCTCAGCGACGGCTTCTTCGAGCATTTGCTGATAAAGCTCGATGCCGACTTCGCGGATGTGGCCCGATTGCTCGTCACCGAGCAAGTTGCCGGCGCCGCGAATATCCAAGTCGTGGCTGGCCAAGGTAAAACCGGCACCCAGGCTATCTAAGGTCTGCATCACCTCAAGCCGTTTTTCGGCGGACTTGGTCAGAATTTGCCCCGGCGGTAGCGTCAGATACGCGTACGCCCGTGTCTTTGAGCGCCCGACCCTTCCCCGCAGCTGATACAATTGCGCCAAACCGAACATATCAGCGCGGTGAATGATGATGGTGTTCACCGACGGCAGATCGAGGCCGCTTTCGATGATGTTGGTCGATAGCAACACATCATAAGCCCCATCGTAAAATCGCGAGATGATGTCTTCGAGATCCTTCACCGGCATCTGCCCATGCACCATCGCGACTTTGGCTTCGGGCACCAGCGTCGCCAAGCGGTCCGCCAGCTTTTCCAGATCATTCACGCGGGGGCACACATAGAATGTCTGCCCGCCCCGGTATTGCTCGCGCAAAATCGCTTCACGAATGATCACCGAATCAAACGGCATGACGAAGGTACGTACCGCAATGCGATCCACCGGCGGCGTTGCGATCAGGCTCATCTCGCGGATACCCGTCAACGCCATTTGCAGCGTGCGCGGGATCGGCGTTGCGGTCAGCGTCAACACATGCACGTCAGCACGCAGTGCCTTCAGGCGTTCCTTGTGTGCAACCCCAAAATGCTGTTCTTCGTCAACAATCATCAGGCCTAAATCGCGGAAGCCGACATCTTTTGCCAACAGCGCGTGGGTGCCGATGACGATATCGACGTCGCCGCGCTTCATGCCGTCTTTGATCGCCAAGGCGTCTTTGTTGGTGACCATGCGCGACAACTGTTCGACCCGCACAGGAAAGCCCCGGAAGCGGTCCTTAAACGTCATGAAGTGCTGGCGACACAGCAGCGTCGTCGGCACCACCAAGGCCACCTGCTTGCCCTCCATGGCGACGGTGAACGCGGCGCGGAGCGCGACCTCGGTCTTACCAAAGCCGACGTCACCACATATCAAGCGGTCGGTCGGACGGCCTTTTTGCAGATCGCCCAGCACGTCACGGATCGCATCCAATTGGTCGTCGGTTTCGTTGAACGGGAAGCGCGCTGCAAATTCTTCATAAGCCCCTTCGGGCGCCGCGAAGCGGTGCGCCTGCTTAAGCTCACGCTGTGCCGCCACCTTAATTAAAGCTTCGGCCATTTCTTTGACACGCTCTTTCATCTTGGCGCGGCGTGCCTGCCATGCGGCCCCACCTAAGCGGTCTAATTGCGCGCCGGAGTCTTCCGAGCCGAAGCGGGTCAGCAGGTCGACGTTTTCGACCGGCAAAAATAGTTTGGCGTCGCCCGCATACAACAACCGCAGGCATGCATGCGGTGCGCCGCCGACCTGGATCGTTTCAAGGTCTTCGAAGCGCCCGATGCCGTGCTCCACATGCACCACCAGATCGCCAGGGCTGAGCGACGTGACTTCGGCGATAAAGTTTTCAGGTCGGATGCGACGTCGGCCCGGTCGCGCCATGCGCTCGCCCAGAATGTCCGTCTCGGTGATGACTGCAAGATCACCGATGCGAAAACCACCTTCCAAGCCGGCGACGCCGACCCCAGGCTTAGCGACCGATGTGGGCGCCGATGTCAGCACGCTCAACGCCGGTGCGCCATGTTCAATCAGCAGACCCTTTAAACGCTCGGCTGACCCATCCGAAAGCGCACAGACGACGACGCGCATCTCGGCACTTTGCAGCGCCTTAATATCGGCGACGACAGCTTCATAGACATTGGCGTTGGGATCGATCCTCACATCGCCGTAGTCACGGCCGATCGTGGCATCGAAGCTATGGTTCGGCCCATCAAACGGTGACAGGTCCACACGCGCGCGCCCATGCAGCAATTTATTCAAGGTGTCTTCGTCGATGAACAATTGGTCCGGCGATATGGGACGGTACGGCACGCCGCTGTCGGCATCGGAAATGGTCTGACGTGCAGTATAATATTCCGCGATCAACTCGCGCCTCGCCTGCAAGGCGGCATCGGCTTGATGATCAAATAAGATCGCCGCGCCAGGGGCATAGTCGAACAGGGTTTCCAAGCCGTCGTGAAACAGCGGCAACCAATGCTCAAATCCCTGATGGCGGCGGCCCTCACTGATCGCTTCATACAGCGGGTCGTCGCTGCCCGATACTTGAAACTGCGTGCGATAGTTGGAGCGAAAGCGCGCGATCGCGTCGTCATCCAGCGGCGCCTCGCTCACCGGCGTCAGTGTAAGCGGCGAGGATTCACCGGTGCTGCGTTGCGTGGCGGGATCGAAACTGCGCAGCGTTTCCAACTCGTCGCCAAAGAAATCAAGCCGCACCGGCCCACCGGCGTCGGCGGCAAACAGATCGACGATGCCGCCCCGGACCGCGTACTCGCCGGGTTCGGTCACGGTCTCGATCCGGTTGAAACCGAAGCGTTCCAACGCGCGCACCAGGTCATCAGGCGCAATGCGAGTACCGGGCGCCAACGTCACCCCTGCCCCTTCGAGAAATTTGCGCGGCGGGACTTTTTGCAACAAGGCTGAGATCGTGGTCAGCACCAAGCGCCCGTGGTCAGCCTTAGCGTGCAGGCGCCCCAAGGCCGCGAGCCTGCGGCCGACTAAGGCGCGGCGCGGCGAGACCCGGTCATAAGGCAGACAATCCCAAGCCGGGAACATGATGACATCGATTTCCGGCGCAAAGAAGGTCGCCGCTTCGGCCCGACGCTCCAACCCCGCGTCGTCGCGCAGCACCATGACAACGTCGCGGCCGGTGGCGACCAGGTCGCGCGCCAGCAAAACGTCTGCCCCTTCCGGCGCACCACCGACGGCGTGCTGCCCGGGCGACAGAATCTGAACGGGATCGATGCTCACGACGTGCCGTTGAAATCTTTGATCATGTCCAAGACTTCGCTGGTGACGATGTCCGGCGTCGGCTCGCGCCCCGTGACCCAGTTGTACAAGTCGTTGTCGGTGTGGTTCATTAGGTTTTCGAACAAATCGACCTGATTCTCGCTGAGCGCAGTTAAGTGCGCTTCGGCAAAGCGCCCGAGCAGCACGTCGTTTTCCTTCATCCCGCAATGGGTGGCCCGGTACAAAAGGCGTTTTCGGCGGTCGTCCACGATGGGTGATCCTTTTCTGCAACGCAATTCAGCGCCCGGGCTTTTTTATGGCGGGGCGCGCGCCTAGGATATAAAGCTTCCAGACGGCATTGTCAGGACTTGAAAAGCGGTAAAATGCGCCCGGACGTTCTAAATACCCTGTTTAAATCGATCACCGAGCTGAAAGGCGTCGGCCCGCGCACTGCGCCGTTGATCGAAAAACTGGCTGGGCGCTTTATCGTCGATCTGTTATGGCACCTGCCATCCGGCATCATTGACCGCCGCTATGCACCTAAAGTCGCCGATGCCGAACCCGGCGCGATTGCCACCATCACGCTGCAAATCACCAAGCATTATCCGAGTCGCAACAAGCGCCAGCCCTATAAAATCGTAGGTATGGACGACACTGGTGCGATGTCGCTGATCTTTTTCCATGCGCGCGCAGATTACCTGAACAAAATGCTACCCGAAGGCGAAACCCGCATTGTCTCAGGCAAAGTGGAACGCTTCGGCGACGGTATACAGATGACGCACCCCGATCACATCGGCACCACCGCTGAAATCGATGCCCTGAAAAAGGTCGAGCCCGTGTATCCGCTGACCGCCGGCGTGTCGCTCAAAGTGTTGGGCAAGGCGATCATGGCCGCCCTGGCGTCTGCGCCCGACTTGCCGGAATGGCTGGACGGACCTTTGAAGGATAGAGAAAAATGGGCGGACTGGGAAACCGCGCTCGCACAAGCGCATGCGCCGGAAAGCAATCTGGATCTGATGCCTACGACGGCGGCGCGCAGGCGCTTGGCCTATGACGAGCTGCTCGCCAATCAATTGGCATTGGCCATCGTGCGCGCACAAATGAAACGCGTGAAGGGACTGCCGCTAAAGGGTGACGGTTCGCTCCGCAAAAAGGTTTTGGATACGTTGCCGTTTAAAATGACCGGCGCACAAACGTTTGCGATTGCTGAAATCGATGCCGACCTCGCGTCGGATTTTCGCATGCTACGGTTGCTGCAAGGCGATGTCGGCTCGGGCAAGACCGTGGTCGCGCTGCTGGCGATGCTGAGCGCCGTCGAAGCCGGCGCTCAGGCCGTCATCATGGCACCAACCGAAATCCTCGCCCGCCAACATTTCGAGACGATCTCGGCGATGGCCGAAGCCGCTGACTTGAAACCGGTGTTGCTGACCGGGCGTGAGCGCGGCAAATCGCGCCAAGCGATATTGGAAAAACTGGCATCCGGCGCCGCGCGCATGGCGGTCGGCACGCACGCGTTGTTTCAAGACGATGTACACTATCATGATCTCAGACTCGCCGTGATCGACGAGCAGCATCGCTTCGGCGTACATCAGCGGCTCACGCTTGCCGCCAAGGGCCGCGCCGTCGACGTGTTGGTGATGACGGCAACGCCAATCCCGCGCACCTTGATGCTGACGGCGTACGGCGACATGGACGTATCGCGCCTGATGGAAAAGCCCGCCGGGCGCAAACCGATCAAAACCGTGCTGATTTCCAACGACCGCCTCGACGAAGTCGTCGGCGCGGTCAAACGCGCCATCGATGGCGGCGCCCGCGTATACTGGGTGTGCCCGTTGATCGAAGAGTCCGAGACCACCGACATGGCCGCCGCCGAAGCGCGCTATGACCATCTGAAATCCATATTCGGCGCACGCACCGGTTTGGTGCACGGTCGCATGAAGAGTACCGATAAAGACGCCGCCATGACGGCTTTTAAAGATGGCGAGATCGATTTGTTGGTCGCGACCACGGTGATCGAAGTCGGCGTCGACGTCCCCGAGGCCAGCGTCATGGTCATCGAACATGCGGAGCGTTTCGGCCTCGCCCAGCTACATCAACTCAGGGGCCGCATCGGGCGCGGCGCCGATGCCTCGACATGCTTACTTTTGCACACCGGTCAGCTGGGCGAGACCGCGAAAGCTCGCCTCAAAACCATGCGCGAAACCGACGACGGCTTTGTGATCGCGGAAAAAGATTTGGAATTACGTGGCGCCGGCGAGTTGCTCGGCACCCGGCAAAGCGGCATGCCCGAATTCCGCCTGGCTGACTTGGCCGAGCACGCCGACCTTTTGCAAATCGCCCGCGACGACGCCGAGTTGATCCTGACCAACGACCCAGAGCTACAAGGCCCCCGAGGCCCCGCGCTGCGAACCCTTCTGTATCTTTTTGAACGCGATGCCGCGGTTCGAAATTTAAGGTCGGGATGAGCGTACGGATATGACAATCCGTGTATAAACAACAACGATCGTCACAAGCTTAATTCGTCAAAAATCGCCACCGACTTAAAATCCGCCGCGATCAATCCTTGGACGTGTCATCCGACTTGGCAGTGTCTTGGCGGTCGTGGGGGCGCGTACCTTCGGGGACCAACACGGGGGTGCGGGCTTTTTCACGGATTTCTTCCATGGATTCGTAGGTCTGTGCAGAGACGACCGAGACCTCTTGCTGCGCTGCAGGTCGGCGGTCGGGGGGGGTGACGATGCCGCCGGAGATCACCATCTTGATCGCTTCTTCGACCGACATCGAGAGCGAGACCATATCTTTTCTCGGCACGAATAACAGGAACCCGGACGTCGGGTTTGGGGTCGTCGGCAAGAACACGTTGATGCATTCTTCTTCGGTGAGGTTCTGCACCTCGCCTTTGGTGGTGCCGGTGATAAACGCCACCGCCCACATGCCGCGGCGCGGGTATTCGATCAGCACGGCTTCGCGGAACGCATTGGATTGTTGTGCCAGCACGGTTTCTAAAATCTGCTTCACCGCCGAGTAGACGCTGCGGATGATTGGCATCTGCCCCAACACACGCTCGGAAATGCGCATCCATAGTCTGCCGACAAAGCCAGCCGTCACGGCGCCGACCAACATCAAAGCGATGATCAGCACCAACACACCAAGTCCCGGCAGCGCGAACGGCAAATAAGTTTCCGGGTTATATTGGGCCGGGATCAGCGGCGTGATCTGACTGTCGACGAACGTCACCAACAGCCACGCCAAATAAAACGTGATAAAGATCGGCGCCGTCACCAACACACCGGCGAACAAATACGCCCGCAGTCTTTGTGAGAGACTCAACCGTGGGCGATGAACTGTACTTTGGCCGTCACTGTGTTTCGCGTCATTGTCGGGTGGCGTCATGTTTGGCCGTCTTTCAAGATTGCGTGCAAATATTAAGCGCTCAGGCGACAGTCGTCGCGCAGATCGCGTGAAATTTCAAGCAACGTTTGATTTGCCTGCTATCCGGCCTATTTCGATGATTGTCGCACGGTATCAACCAATATCCTCAATAACGCACGTACGAACGGGTCCGTGTTCTTGAGTTTTTGCTCGTACATCGCCTTGGTCACCGTGACGATGGTCGCCCCGCCTTTGACCTTGGCCGTCGCCATCCGAGGTTTATCATCAATCAGCGCCATTTCACCGAACACGCCGCCTTGGCCGATCACCGCAAGCTCGGTCGGCACGCCGCCAATCAGGCGGGTAATAACGATTTCACCCGTTTGCACGATGAACGCGCTACCGGCCGGCTCACCTTCGCGAAACACGGTTTCGCCGTCCTTTAAGGTGCGGCGTTCCAAAATATCAGCCACATCACACTCCCGAAAAGTATGACAACATTTCGTATTTCCGGTTGTTCACCCGGATTGTAGCGATATCTTAGCGAGAAATCCCGCCGATGGCATGCCCCTATATTATGGAGCCCTATTAAATGGCCGACACTGGTCGCGAATACCCTACCCGCCCGCTGATCGGCGTTGGCGCCGTGGTGCTGAGCACAAAGGGGGTGGTGCTGATCCAGCGCGGCAAGGCGCCGCGTATGGGCGCGTGGAGCCTTCCAGGTGGTGCACAGAAGCTGGGCGAGACGATATTCGACGCCGCCGTCCGCGAAATCCACGAAGAGACCGGTTTGGATGCCGCAGTGATCGGCCTCGTCGATGTGGTGGACTCCATCACGCACAGTGATGATGGGCGGGTGCAGTATCACTACACACTGGTCGACGTGGTCGCCGAAGCCGACCCCGCATACGACCCAGCAAGCGGGAGTGATGCCCAGGACGCACGCTGGGTCGGACTTGATGACCTCGCCGCATTCGGCCTTTGGTCTGAGACCGAACGCATCATTAGACTGGCGCACGATATCTGGTCTGACCCGAGCCACGCGGTGCGCACACTCCGGCAGCGCAGCTAAGACCTTAACTCAGACATCGCCCGGCGACATTGCATGCAGCGCATCCATATTCAATTGCGCCAACAGCGGCAGATGATCGGACGATTGCCGTTCTCGCGTCACCGCATGAGCTGAATGCAACAATGCCCCGGGTCGTACGATCACGCGATCCAATGGGAACATCGGTAATTTCGCCGGAAACGTGCGCATCATCGGAGATGTGCCCTGCGCATCCGCCCCCATCAAACGGCGCGCCAAGCGGGGTGCCGGCAGCCATTCATTCATATCCCCCATCAGCACTGTCGGCATGCGTGGATCGGCGTTTACGACGGACCGAATGATGTCAAATTGGTACGCACGTTCGCGCCGTGTCAGACCTAAGTGCGTTGCCAAGACCCGCACCATGGTCTCGCCGACGTCCAACACCGCGTCAATCAGGCGCCTGGGCTCAGCGTCATTAAAAGTAAGATCATGAATCTTATACCGCACCACGGGATATCGGCTTAGCAACACTTGTCCGTACCAATGCTCGCCGCTACCCATGGCCGGTGCGCGGACACAATGCGGCCCTACCACCGCATTAAGTTGCGCCACCAGATCAATGTCGGTTTGCCGGAGATCAATTTCCTGCAACGCCGCAACCGCAGGCCCTAACTTACCAAGCACATCCGCGATGCGCGCCGGATCGTACACCCCATCGCCACCGACGAAGCCGTGCACATTCCAGTTCAAGAACTTCATGCCAGTCGTCGAGCACGCCGCCAAACCGAGATACGGCGGATCAAACGCTGCGCGGCAATCGACACGCCGAACCAGAGCGCAACCGCCCCGACTACGAACGCAAGATCTAGCGGCGTTGGATTTTTCAGCAATTCGAACAACCGATTGCCGATCAGGGTCATCGTCAAAATGCCAGGCGTGAGACCGATCAATGTGCCGACGGCGAACTCGGAAAACTTAATATGGCTGGCACCGGCGACCATATTGATCAGCGTGAACGGTGCCACCGGCACAATCCTGAGCGTCACCACTGTCAGTACCCCTTTGCTCGCCAAGGCACGACTGATTTTGTTTAAGCGTTTTCCCATCATCTCCCTGAGAAACGTGCGGCCCAACAACATACCCACCGCATAGTTCACAAACGCGCCCAGCATCGAGCCCAAAAACGCGATAATAAATGCCGAAAGCGGCGGGAACACAAAAGCCGTGGCTGCAATCATCGCGGTAATCGGAAACACCAAGCTCGATCCGATGATAAATCCCAAAGGCACGATCAGATACGCCCAAGAGTCACCGCGCAGGTCCGACAACACCTGCTCCAATGCCTGCGGATCAGTCAATTCAGACAACGGCGAGACCTGCCAGATCATAATCATAAGCGCGATGATGCCGACGCTGATCAGCAACAGCCATCGCCCGCTTATCGGCGATCCGGCGGGTCGTGCGCTCAGCATATCGCCGATAAATTGCGACGCATCACTCGGCCGCTCCGGATCGGCAACGCGCTCCATAGCGTTGGCAAGGCCTTCATGCGCATCGGCCATATAATCTGTAACTTTCAACGTCCGGGGCTCGTCTTGACGTTCATCGATCAACGCACGGAGACTGCCGCAGCGCTCAATTGCCGATTGAACATTGTCTGGCGACATCTCCAGGTGTTCCGCCAAAAGATCGTTGCGGAGATTTTGTATAGTCTGCTTTTCGGCATCACTGGTGGCCTCGAACACCAAATCGCACTCGCCGTCCGTGCCCATGGAACGATTGTTCAGATTGCTTGAGCCGATCCGAAACAGCACATCGTCAGCAAACGATGTTTTGGCATGGACCAGCACATCTTGACCATCTTCGGTGCCGTTGGCGACACGCGGATAGACCAACCGCACCCGGTCCGCGACGTCGGCAGCATCGAAGCGTGCCATAAAGCGTTGGCGGCCCGTCGCCATACTGTGGGCTTCCAAAAAGCCATGTGGATCACACGAGGTCACCAAGATGACCTCCAACTCAGGCTTTGCCTTTAAGGCCTCGACAAGCGCTTCGGCGACGACATCCGCCGTAAAAAATTGGTTTTCAAAATACAGCACCTTGTCGGCCGCATTGATCATATCGAGATACATCGCCTCGACCTCAAAGACGCCTGGACTGCGATTGAGCGGCGCTATGGTCCGCGCAATCGCCGGATGTGCATCGACGAAATCTGGTTCAACATTGTCCGGCCATGGATCACCGTCACCGCTTTCGCGCGTCGGCGTTTTACAGGCCGCATTCTCCCAACGCTCAGCAACCAGATCACACAGTGCACGCGCAGCGTCACCATCGACCACACACTGAATATCATGAAACGGTTTGTACGCTTTGCCCGCCGGATTCACCCGACGTTCATCATCCGCGATATGGTCGCGTGTGTCCCATCGCTGAATGGCCAGATCAAGCCCGCCACAAAATGCGACCTTATCGTCGATCGTGACGATTTTTTGATGATGACTGCCGCCCAACGGCACGAGATCGTCTAGGCATACCTCAATCTCAGGGGGCGTCGACCAATTCAAGTTTAAAACCGGGATCGGCTCGCGTTCAAGCGCATACAGGATCGAGAAGTCCCACAGCAAAACGTGCACCCGCAGATCGGGCCGCTCGCGAGCAAGGTATGTCAAGAAATCGCGGAGGCGCTCAGGCGCACCGTCGTCGGGCGGCTCATCACCGGCCAGGCGTACGCGGCTGTCGATGTCCCAACCCACGATATAGATCGAGCGCTCCGCCTTCAGCATGCTGTTACGCAGCGCCGCATAGTAATTGGCGCCGTCGACCAACAGCGATGCGCGTGGCGCATGCACTGTTTGCCAGCAATTATGGCCCGGCTTAACAGTCTTAAATGAGGTTCCCAAGATAGCCTTCGTGCCTATATGCGTACGGCACGATGGTGCCTAGTCGTGAATAGATGGATAGCGACATCCTTGATTGCAAGGGCATTACCGCTCGCGAAATGAGGTCGAGACCGAGCTGTAGACAGGCTTCAACACGTATTCAAACAGCGTTTTTTTACCGGTCTTGATGTCCGCCTGCACGGTCATGCCTGGCATGACGCGATTTTGCGTACGATCACTACCGACATAATTACGATCCAGCTCGATAATGCCTTTAAAATACGGCCCCGTCTCTTCATCTACGAACGACGACGCGGAAACATCCTTCAACTCGCCGGTAATCCCGCCGAAGCGAGCGAAATCATAGGTCGTCACTTTGATGGTGACGGGTTGTCCGATACGCACATGACCGACGTCGCGGGGTTGAATTTTCGCCTCGACCACAAGTTCCTTATCGAGCGGCACCAGTTCGGCGATCACTTCACCGGGCGGGATCACGCCGCCAACGGTGTGCACGCGCAGACCCTTGATGATGCCGCGCACCGGCGCCAAGACTTCCAATCGATTGACCCGGTCTTGCGCTTCGACCATGGCCTCTTCGACCTGGATCAACTCGTTGGCGCTTTCGCTGAGCTCGCCTAAAGCCTGCTCGCGGAATTCGGTGTCGATTTCATCCAACCGGCTTTGCGATTCCTTGATTGCTTCGGATGCGCGCTCGCGCTCCGAAAGCAAATCGGCAAGCTCACCCCGCGCCGTATTGAGCTGACGCTTCGCATCCAGATACGCAATCTTTGAGGTGAGGCCTTCTTTATAAAGCTCTTCGCGCACCGCCAGTTCTTCGGCAAATATCTCGGCGGAGCGGCCCAACGTCTGCTCGCGTTCATTGGTCAGTTCTAGATCGGCGCGACGCTGTTGGATTTGCTTGCGAATAGTTTCTTGTCGGCTGAAAAAAGCTTCCAAAGAACCTTCATAAATCCGCTGCTGGTCGCTGACCATACTCGGATAGCGGTTGCCGACTTTCGACCAATCCGGCACGCCGCCGGTGCCCAGTGCGCGCAAACGCTCGGAGCGGATTTCCAAACCGGCGCGACGTGCCTTAAGTTTTTGCAGTTCCGTCACCGCCGCCGTTTCATCTAGGCGCACCAGCACCTGACCCCGTTCGACCAACTGACCTTCCTCGGTCAGAATTTCGCGCACGATGCCGCCTTCTAAGTGTTGCAGAGCCTGGAGTTGACCCGCCGGCACCACTTCGCCAGACGACACCGCGACCTCGTCCACGTTGGTTATCATCGACCAGCCGACAAACAGCACGATCACGATACAGATCGTCACCATTGCGCCACGAATCAGACCCGAGCTACCGCCTTCTTCAAGGATCACCGATTGCGCAAGGAAGCGCGTCTGACGGTCACCGCGACGAACCTTGCGTCGGTCCTCGCCGCCGTCGTTTTCGGCGCCGGGCGCTTTCGGCGGCTCGGTGTACGTTTGTTCGGTCAAGGGTGCGCTGCCGTCGGCCATCACACAAAATCCTTAGGCATTTGTTTCAACACTTCCGCAGCCGGCCCGAAAGCACGGACGTTACCATATTCCAGCCATAAAATCTTGTCGGCGAGTTTCAGGTGCGACGGGCGGTGCGTGACCA
Source organism: uncultured Rhodospirillales bacterium (assembly GCA_963974935.1). GTDB lineage: Bacteria > Pseudomonadota > Alphaproteobacteria > Rhodospirillales > Casp-alpha2 > UBA4479. The sequence continues at coordinate 44,125 of CAXBEV010000011.1, forward strand.
TCATAATGGTGGTCTCGCCGCGCATCGAGTCGACCGTTCGCATAAAGGCTTGATCGCCTTGGAAATCAAGACCGTTGCCGGGCTCGTCGAACAGCATAATCGGCGCCCGCTTCAAATACCCTCGCGCCAAGTTCAATCGCTGCAATAAACTGGTCGGCATTTGCCCGGAGCTGGAATCGCCGATCCGCACGTCAAAGCCTTGACGCTTCCATTTGCCGGAGCCTTGCGACAACGCCAACACATCGTCCAAGACACTGGCTTTTTCGCAGGCCGCATACATGTCTTCTTCGCTGGCGGTCGGGTGCGCCAGGCGCAGGTTCTGTGCGATGGTGCCATAAAAGAACTGCACAGTCTGCGGCACATAAGCGACCGCGTGGCGCAGCTCGACGGTATCCATTTGACGGATATCCATGTTGTCGATGCGGATCGAGCCCGCCTGCGGCGCGTACATGCCCGCCATAAGCTTCAACGCCGTCGACTTACCAGAGCCGTTGCCGCCAACGATGCACAACACTTCGCCGGGTTCCAGGTCAAAGCTGACACCGACCAACGCCGGATCGCTTTCCGGACTATAGCGGATCGAAACTCGGGCAAACGTCACAAAACCTTCCATTTTCTTGATCGGCGTGACGATGGCATGCTGCGAGCGTTCGCCTTTGATATTCATCAAATTGTTGATCTGCGTGATCGATGACTTCACCTGGGTCAAACGCGTCAACGAGACGAACGCGGTTTGCAGCGGCGCCAACACCCGCCATACCAAGATCATCGACGCCACCAATCCGCCCACCGACATATCGCCGTTCATGACGCGGAATACGCCGAAGATAATCGTGCCTAAACCGGCCGAGATCATTAACACGTGGGACACCGTCTGCATCAGCGCCGAAATCTGTGCGGTGTAGAAGCTGTTCAGTGCGGCGGTCGCAGAATATTCACGGAATCGCTCCATCCACTTCGCTTCGGCGCCACAATATTTGACGGCGCGCATGCCGCTCAGGGTCTCGACGATCAGTTCTTGTTTTCTTGAGGACGCCCGCGCCGCCTTGCTGACGGAATTGCGCAGCAACGGTGTGATGATCAGGCCTAAGATCATAAAGCACGCCATCATAATCAAAGACACGAACACCACCGGACCGCCAAGCGCTGCGATGGTGATCAAAAAGATGAACACAAACGGCAATTCGAACAGCACCATCGCCATCGGCCCGGTGAAGAAATCGCGGATGGTTTCAAAGTCTTTGATGCGCGCCACCTGTGCGCCGATTGTGGCGCGCTCGGTAAATGCCGGCGGCAAAAATAGGATTTTATGGAAGATCGCAATGCCGACGATGTTATCCAATCGCGCGCCGATAAACGCCATGATCTTAGATCGAATGATCCTCAAAATCATGTCGCAGCCAATCGCAATACCGACACCGACCGCAAAGAATGCCAACGTCGGTAACGACCCGGTCGCCACCACCTTGTCGTACACCGCCATCACGAACAACGGCGTCACAAGTGCCAAGATGTTCAAGATAAAGGTGATCCCAAGCGTCTGATAAATCAGCGCTCTAAACCGCGCTAGCACAGCCCGGAACCAACCGACTTTGCTTTGTGCAGATTGCAGCTCATCGGCGTCCACAGGACTGAAGAAATACGCGATTCCTTGCTGCTTATTTCGCTCAATAACACGCTCTTGATTAAGCTCGCCGTCGAACACGCGGATACCGGCTTTTTCGTAGCCAAGCATGATCATCGCGGCACCGTCTTCGGGGAGGAACAAGCAAGGGAACAGGCGCGCATCGATTCCAGCCATACGCATCTTCACAGGCCGACTTTGATAATGCAGCGTCGCCATGATGTTGCGCATCGAGGTGATGTCCAACGCATTGGTGAAGTGCGGCAGCGCCTCGGCGACGTGCCGTAAATCGCCACGCCAGTTCAAGGCGCTCAACAGCGGCATCAAACAGTTGGAAAGGTCGGTCGCTTCTTTAAGCGCCGCCAGGGCGACGGACTCGTGCGCTGGTGGCTCGCTCGGCGGCAACGGGATCGGACGACCGGGTCCCTCACCGTCTCCTCCACCACCTGCGGCATGGGGCGGTGCCGGCGGCAAAGGTGGCGGCGTTTGCGGGCGCTCAGCCAGCATGGTGGGCGCCCCTTTGGACGCGGACGCAGGCGTCGCACCCTGCATCGGCGGCAATGACGGCGGCGGCGCTTGAGGCGTGGGCGCAGCCTCGTGTTTACGACTCAGCGCATCAGGCATGCCGACTTTACGCCTGCCGCCGGGCTCAGCAGCTTGCGCTGCAACGGTATCTGGCAAAATTGGCGTCGGCGAAGGCGACACGGCGGGAGTATCGGGCGCGGCATCTTCTTTTCTCTTTTCCAAACGCTTGCGCATACGCGGTGGCAACCGCTTGGAATCGGCGGCGTCTTTCGGCGGCTCAGGCATGCGTGCAGGCGCCAGGGACGATGACGGCGTTTTTCTAATCGAAGCCGGGGCCGAGGTTGGCTTCGTCGGCTCGGGCGTTTTCTTTTTGCTGGAGAGCTGCGGTGCTTTCAACTTCGGCGGCGCCGGCTTTTTAGCCTCAGAGGCTGGCAGCGATGGCGGAGGTGCTGCCGGTGGGGGCGCATCGCGCTCTAACTTAATCTTCGGGCGCGGGCCGCGGGCCTTTGGCGGCTCAGGTTTTAATGGGCCACGCTTGGCAGGACCACCACGTTTGGCAGGCCCAATAGGCGGCATCGGCGTACCGAGGCCCTCTGCTTGCGGAAATGACGATGGCACTGGGGGCGCAGCCGACGTCGTGGTCTCTCCAAAGACACGGTCAACCGCCGCGTCAACGGCTTCGCCGCCGTCCACGTCGACGTCGTCAACCGCCTCTATTTTGGAGAGAATACCGCTCATATTATTTCTTCAAATGCCTCTCGTTCAAATACAGATGTTTTATGCAACGTTGACCTTGCGACCGGGACCGCTGAGCCAGCCGTCCGCCGGCACCGACAGAAGCTGCCGATCTTCGGGCATGCTTGCGGCCTTCTCGGCGTCCAAACGCTCAAGCTCTCGGGCCATTTTGAGGGCGAGGCGCTTTGAGGCTTGGGTCGAAAAATGCTCCATATCGTCATCATCAGCTTCAAGCTTTTTAAGGCTGCTTATCATGATTGGTTATCCTTTCTTTGCCGGTGCAAATGGATTGCCCTGCTGATCGTCTTGGGGCATGCGTTCGATTAACTTGGCGTCGCCGATGTCAAAAATTCGATCTGCGAGGTTGAGCATTGATGGGCGCGGCGTCACCAAGACCAACGTGACCCGCCCCTTAAGGCGCTCCAACAGATTGCGCAGGGTTGAATCGCCGGCGCTGTCCATGGCGGCGTTGGCCTCGTCGAACAGCAACACGCGCGGCTTGTCGACGAGCGCGCGGGCAATCGCGATGCGCTGCTTGATACCCTTTGGCAGCTTGTCGCCGGCGCCGTCACCAACCGTGGTGTCATAGCCGTGCGGCATGTGTGCGACCACGCTGTCCAAGCCGAGCAGCCTCGAAACATCGAGCGCATCGTCGATCTTTTCGTCGCGGAACATGGTGACGTTTTCAAGGATCGTGCCGTTGAACAGCACCCCTTCTTGCGGCAGGTAGGCGATCTGGCGGCGGATGCTGGACGGGTCGTAATCCATCAAGTCCATGCCATCGATGGTGACGCGCCCAGCCGTCGTCGGCAGCACACCCATCATGAGATAAAGCAACGTCGTCTTGCCGCTAGAACCCGACCCGGTGATGCCGACCGTCTCGCCCGATGCGATGGTGAGGTCAACGTCGTCGAACATCGCCTGCATTTCTTCGCCGTCTTTGTTTTTACCATACGAAAACGTCAGGCCTTCCAAGCGAAGCTCGCCGCGCACCGGCGGCAGGTCGGGCAAACCTGCGGGTTTTTCTTCTTCGAGTTCGAACAGCTGACGCACCCGATCCAGCGACAACTGGATTGACTGAAAGCGGGTCCAAATACCCACCGCTTTTTGCAACGGCTGCATAGATCGCCCGGCCAACATCGTGCACGCCGCCAAACCACCGACGGTGAGCACGCCATCAATCACAAACGTGGCGCCGTAACCGACCACGCCAAACAACACCAACTGCGAGAACAGCGCACCGGTCGAGCTTGCCGAGGCCGAATGCAGGGCAACGTTATAGTCGGCAGTGGCGCAGGTTTCTTGCAGCCGCTCGTAACGACGGATCATTTGTTCTTCCATCGCCAAGCCTTTGACGGTGTGCACACCGCCCAGCACTTCGATGATGAAACTGTAGCGCCGGTCGTCGGCCATCATCCGGCTTTCTAAAGCGTTTTTCAGTTTCGTGCCGACGTACAACGCCATCAGCGCAAAAACGATGATCAGCACGATCGGAATCACCACTAAGTGCCCAGCGAGATAATACATCGTACCCAAGAACAATACGGCGAAGGGTAAGTCACAGAGCGCCAAGATGGCTTGGCCGGCGTAAAACTCTTTAAGAGGACCCAATGAATTGAAGCGTTCAAGGTGCACGCCCGAGCCTTGGCGTTCATAGTCGATGATCGACACGTTCAACAACCGCTCGACCGCCGCAACGCCGGCTAAATGTTCAAAGCGCGCGCCCATCCAGCCGCTGACATACGACCGACCCTGGCGCAAACCGGCTTCTAACAGCAACGCCGAGCCGACACCGATGATCAACATGATCAACGTGCCTTCCGCAGAATTCGGAATGATCCGGTCATAGACCTGCAGAAGCGTCAACGGCATCGCCAACGCCAAGATGTTGATAAACACCGACGCCAAGATCAAATCGAAGATGCCGCCCGGTGTATAGGCGAACGACCCCAAATCTGCCCTTTGCGGTTTTGCCGCCCGTAGTTTATCCGCGAGGCCCATGCTAACTTTATCCGCCCAAAGAACGGTTCCTTATTCGCGCCCAACCTGTGCCTGAAGGTTGCTAATTTCGCCCACTCAACAGACGACACAGCACGCCCATCCATCCAGACGACGGTCCACATACCGGTTTAGCGATTTCACGTTAAGAAACTGTTAGCGGTCAGATCAACGTTTTCATGCACTTAGCGGCAGAAAAAGGGTTTAATCGCCGCCGCCGATTTTCTTGAGACAATCTTCGACAGTGCTTTTGATCGGGGCGACGTGCTTGTCATTAAAATTGCGTTACGCACGTTCACCTCACAGAATCTCTCAGCGCGATACGAACGATTAGTACCAGACGGAGATGCAAATCCGATACTTAGTTAATCTTGGCATACGTCCAAATCATCACAGAATGAACTGACGCCTACAGACTACCGAGTTGACATGTGGCGCCTTAGAATTGCCGGCGTAGCAAATCGCCCAGTTGCGCCTTCACATCATGGGCCAACGTCCCGGGCCGCAGATTAGGGTCGTAAAGGGTGCGGACAAACAATGCGTCCAAGCGTGACAAGGCGACCTGCATCGAGGTCTCGTTGAACACGGATGGCGAAAGCCGTTCGCTATCATTCGGCAATCCGAATGCCTGCGTGAGCTCTTCAATAAAGCAATGATGGATGTGATGATCTTCCAGCGACGCATTGATGACGATTTGCGCGCGCGCGATACCCCATTCGGGGGTCGGCCATATAATGAAAAAACAGCGACTCGGCCCCATCAGTTCGCTCAGCAGCTTTTTCGGCACGCCCGGGTAGTCGAGATAACGCATCCCCAAACGCGGCACGATAGAGATGACGATATCCGCCTCCTCAGCCCCTGTACCGCGACCGACATCACGGAGCATCAAACGTACCGGCAGCCCGGTTTCCGACGCCAAAATGCCGACATGCGTGGCCAACGCAGCATAGCGCTGAAACGGTGTCTCAACGGCGACAAGCTGGTCTGCGATATCTGGATCAGCAACCAGCGTCTCAAGGCGGACTGTTGGTGCTTCTGACCATTTGACGATACGCGCATCACGCCGGGGGCCCAACGCGACATCAATAAAGAACCGCTCGACCTGCGCTGCATCATAGGAGTCGAGCGGCGGGTTCAGTGCATCGGCATCACCCGCAATGGCGCGCTCGGGCGCCGCCAATAAAATGAAGATCGATGCCAACAAGCCGAAGAGTGCCGGCCTGACCATGTTCTGAACGATATGCATGGCCGAGCCTCGTTGCATCTTTATCCGCCCGCATAGTCGCGCAGCAAGTCGCGCGCAATGTTTGCGGCATCCGGCGCCGGGGTGCCGGCGGGAAGCCGCCGATCATAAAGGGCGCGCAGGATAATTTTATCACTGTCGCTCAATTCACGCCGCGTCGACGCTTGATTAAAGATCGATGGTGTCACCACGTCGCTGTCATTGGGCAGGCCCATCGCTTGCGTCATTTCTTCGAGCAAACACGCGTCCATCTGCACCGGCGGCAACGCGGCATTGACGACGATCAGCGCACGAAACATCGCGCCCGAACGAATAGCGCGCGTCACAAAATAACACACGCCAGGCGCTGCGAGACGGGCCAAAACTTGCGGGTCGACATTGGGGTCCAAAAACGGTTGTCCCATGGCCAAGCGCGGCACGAAGCGGATCATGAAATTCGCCGGCTTGCCGTTTGCCTTATCGGTTTTTTCCGACGTGGTGCCGGTTAATTTCACAAGCTCGGTCAAGTGCTTGCGGATCATCGCCACGTGCGCAGGGTCAGGGCGAACATAGCTGAGCTTCAATTCGCGCCCGCCGCCATCATTTTTCAGCATTTGACCTTGCATCGCGGTCACCGAAACTCGGATCGGGCTTATCCATTTTTGGATTTTCGTGGCGCCGTCAACGTCATTAATCTCACTGCCGAAGACAACGGTTTCAAAATGCTTGAACAAGGCTTCAATATCGTCGGCCTTTGCGGGACCCGACATGCTGATGCAACCGATGCCAACGAAGCTCGCGACGCAAACCGCGTACATCGCGGACAGTATGTCATGGAAATTCCAGCGCATAATGGACGCACTCTAGCACGGTGCCTCGGATCGTCCAGCTTACACCTTGGGGCAAACCCAAAGTTTATTTTGCGCCGACTTTAGCCTTCGATCTTGAGGGAATTCAGCATCTGCTCGGCGACCGGGCGATAGGTATCAAACTGCTCAACCGGTGCGGTATACGACCAGATGTGTGCAACTTCGCCGTCCGGGCGTGGCAGTACCAACGCCCATTTGCGAAAACGTCGGCCATTATGTTCGTAGCTAGCGACGAACTGACGTCCAGCTAAAACCAACCCGCCCTTGGCGTAGGTCACCGCTTTCTCACCGACGATATCAACGGCGCCCGCCTGTTGGGTCAGGGTGGTTTTCAAATCGTTAAACGCTGCATTGGTCACTGCTTCGGCGGCGGCGGCGACCCCATGCGGCTTCACATTCTGCATGGACACAATCGCATCATATGCCGGCGTGCCTAGCTTACCACTGAACACATTGGTGAACGCGCTGACTTTTTCGAGTTGCCATTCCATCGGGTAGGAGACCCGATAGCCATACCCGCTTTCGGCAAACACCTGCATGCCGGTGGGTACGGTATCGGGAACCTGCGTCATCACGGGTGCCGGACGACCTGCGGGGGCCGCAGACGGTGTCGCTTCGGCACGCAGCGGAGCGGGTGCAGGCGTCGGGTTTTCGGCAATCGGTGTCGGCGCTTCGGCCGGGCGCTCGCTCGGTGCCGGGCGGAAGCTCGTCATTACCCAGTCGAATTCGGTCTGCAATTGTTCGAAGTTGCTGGCGGGGGCGAAAAACATAAACACAAAGTCGGTTTTCTGGCCGCGCGCAATCACCACTTTGGTGCGAGTCGAGCCCGCATCATAGGTACCAACAACAGCCGGCAGGCCAGCGATCACCGCCTCGTTTTGCGACGTTTTGGTGCTCCACGGCTTGCCTTCGCCCAAGTAACCGGCTTCGAGTTTCGCAAACATTTGATAGGTCGTAATCGCTGGATTTGCATCCCCCGTTTGCAGGTTAATGGCAAACCCCTTGCGCGATTGGATGGTGATTTGATTGTCGCCCTCGCGCTCGACAAACCGCGCACCCGGCGGCGCGACCAACATAAAGCCGCGCTGCGGATCTTGGTACGCGACTGGTTTCGCGCTGGACATCGGGCCCTCACCCGGCATCGGCGCTTGTCCGGTCGATGCGACTGCGTTCGGCTGCGGGACGCCGCCAGACAACAAGCCGATCGACCCCGTATTCTCGTCCGCAAACGCGGCGCCTGCACTCAACAATAATGCCGAACCAGCAATGGCGAATAATTTGGTGCGCATATCCACGCTCCCCTTCCCGACCGCATCCCAAGGTCCATGGCGGCCCTCGGGCAGAGCGGCAAAATCAGGACCTAATAATGGTTAAGCATGGTTAAGATTCAGTGAATCACGGCTGAACGAGGTCTCACGCGGCAGAGGTTATTTTCGAAAACCGCGCATTTTCGCATAGTTTTCCGCACTTAGGTCCTCGAAAAGCGCGCGCCGGCGATCTTCGTCAACGCCCGCTGCTTCAAGGGCTGCGGCGCCCAAACGCAAGCTCGCCTCGACGACTTCGGGCATCGCGTGCTCGGCGCCGATCTCGGTCAGCGTGTCAGCAACTTCCCAATCCCGTGCGCGCACATGAACCGGGACGTGCGGATAAAGCCGTCTGGCCGCACGCACCATGCCCTCTGCGGCCTTTGGATCGTCCAGCGTGACGACAATCAGGCGTGCATGCTCGGCACCGACTGTGCGCAGAATTTCCGGTCGGGACGCAACCCCGAACACCACGTGATAGCCGCGCCTGCGCGCCGCATTCACACAGTCCGCATCGGCATCAATGGCGACGTAGGGCACATCGGCGGCACTCAACATATTAGCGACCGTCTCGCCGACACGGCCGAAGCCTGCAATCAGCACTGGGCGTTCACTGGCCGCGACATCGATGTGCACGGCGTCAGGGGCAATCGTATTGACGCGCAACGCCAGACGATTGCCAACCCAAACCATCAGGGGTGTTGCCGCCATCGACAGCACGATCACCGCGATCAACGGATCCAACATTTCATCTGGCAGAACGCCATGCACGGCAGCCAAGGTGAACAGCACAAAGCCAAACTCACCCGCTTGTGACAGCAAGAAACCGGAGCGTATACCGACATCAAGCGGCATACCCCACAATCTCGATAGGCCGATAATCATCACCGCTTTGAGAACGAGCAGCAGCGCCGTACCGCCCAACACCAAGCCGGCATTTTCAAGCACCGGCACAGGGTTCAAGCTCATCCCGACGCTCATAAAAAACAGCCCGAGCAACAAGCCACGAAACGGCAGCATGTCGGCTTCGATCTGATGACGGTATTGGGAATCCGCCAGCAATACGCCGGCGATAAACGCCCCCATTGCCAGCGACAAGCCGACGTATTCCATGCCCCAGGCAAACCCCAACACCAGCAACAACGCCATCGCGACAAATGTATCATTGTTCCCGGCCTTGGCGATGACGTGCATCACCGGGCCAATCGCAAAACGCCCGATCAGCAGCACACCGGCGATGATCGCAACCGCCTGCAGCACGGCAAGCCCCATCGACGCCGTCACGGTGATCTCGCTCAGTGCCAACAACGGCAACAACACCAGCAACGGCACCACGGCAAGGTCTTGGAACAACAGGATCGCAAAGCTGTTGCGGCCATAGTGACTGGTCAGCTCGTTACGATCCGACAGCAACTGCACACCGAATGCAGTCGATGATAGCGCCAATCCGAAGCCGACCACCAATGCGGTCTGATACGACAGCGCCAAAGCCCAGTGTGCCAGTGCCGCCAACGCGATACCACTCAACACAACCTGCAGACCACCCAACCCGAACACCAGATGACGCATCACCAAAAGCCGCTGCGGCTTCATCTCGATCCCGATCATAAACAGCAAAAACACCACACCGAATTCACCGATGTGGCGCATGTTTTCTGCATCCGAGATCAAACCAAGGCCGAACGGCCCAATGAGTGCGCCGGCGGCCAAATAGCCCAGCACAGAGCCCAACCCAAGACGAGTCGATATCACAACCGCCAGCACGGCAGCCGCCAAAAGGCTTAAGATTTCGACCATTAATACACCCCGTTTAGTTGATCGCTTCGACGTTAACCTGAAGCGCCGGACCGGAAACGCGGAACCGTTTCAAGGGGCCGTCGTCACCCCCAAGGCGACCGATATTGACGTCGACCGTCCAATCAGCAAGATCAACTTGCCCTTTACCGACTAAGCTGAGGCCTGGTGCGCGTAAAATCAAATCATCACTCATCGCGACCCCCTGCGCGATCCGAAAGCGCCCATTCAAGGTTTGGAACGCAATCTTATCACCTTGTTCCGGCGCCAGCCCGGCGACCAAGTCAGACATCGCCAACACACCGCCACGAACAATCAATTCGGCAGTACCGTTCAATGCCTGCATCAGTTCGCGTTCAGTTCCACCAACGGAAAACAGCTTTACCTCAAGCGACGCCTGCCCGCTGAGTGGCGGCAGAGCACCACTGCGATCCGTCGCCAAAAATGGGCCGAGCTCAACATCGATTGCGCGCAACGTGCCATTGAGCGCGCGCATACCTTCGGAATTATCAAGCGTCACCTTACCACGCACCACGCCGCCATAGGCGACACTATCATTTAGCGCGAGTTCCATACGACCGGTGCCGGGAATTCGGCTCAGCACGGCATTGCCCGCCCCGATCTCGACATCGCGCCATAACAGCCGCCGCCAGCTGAGTTCCATGCGTCCAGCCGGGATACCTGCCGTTATCCATCCCGGCTGGATGTCACTGTTCGCAGCATCATCGGTCATACCACCGAGGTCGAGCGTTTGAGCACGCACGCGACCGTCGATGACTGCGGCACCTTGCTCATCGCGGGTAATCCGCACGTCACCGGTGAGCTGTGTTTCACCTATATTGAGTTGCAGTGCGGATAGTTCGACACCTTCCTCTATCACGGAAAACTTTGTCGCGAGTTTCAGCGCACTGCCCGGTCTCGCCGGTAAGATTGGGCCCAACCAAGCGTTCAACGCCGACATATCGTTGGCGTCGACCCGCAGATCGCCCTCGCCCAATAGGCTTTGGCGCATCGACAAAGCACCTTCAAAACCGACGCTGAGCAGCGCCGCGCGCATACGTGCGCGCACCGGCCAACGGTTACCGGATACCAAAAGTTGCGGATCAGCACCTGAGGCACGGACTAAAACAGATTGCCCGTTCAACATCCCTACCCCTTCAAGGGCGATGCCGTCAGCGGCTTCCTCCCCGCTGGGCGCGACATCGGTTAGCGTGAAATCTTCGAGGGTTATGTGATGCTCGCTGCCGGCGCGTTCAAATTGCACGCGGGCGTTTTCGATGCGCACACTCTGCAAAGTCATGTCGCGCCACCAGCCCCACGTGCGGTCGAAATCACGGGGTGTATCCGCGTCATAGACCATACTGTGGCCGGTCTGCACACGCACGTTCGGGCTTTGCAGATAAATACTTTCGACATCGACACTGCCGGTCAGAATACCGAGGGCGCTTAACTCAAGATCAAGGCGAGCGGCAGATGCCTGCACGGTGCTTTTGTCGGATGACGTGCCCAAGATATTCTCTGCTGTCAGGCGCATCGACGGCAAAATGCGAAAACTGTGATTACCTTGGATGCTGATTTCGAGGCCGGTCAGATCGCGGATCACGCGTTCGGCGGCGTTGATGGTCATCGACGACGGCAACAACATCGGCGCCACCAACAACAACACAATCAATACCAGCACGCAGCTGGCAACGATGATGCCAAAACGCACCAAAAGCGGAAATCGAGATGTCGGACTATCCGCTTCAACCGTCCAAGCGTCTTCTTCCGCGCCGGATCGGAGGCCGATATCATCGTCGTCGGTAAGTTCAGTCTGTGTGCGCACGAAAAAACTCAGCCAATGCATCACCTGGGATCGGCCTGCTCAAAAGATAACCCTGGATATGATCGCAACCATACTCTTGCAACAACGCAAGCTGCGCCTCAGTCTCTACGCCTTCGGCGATAACTTGGCGATTTAAGGTTTTGCCCATATTGATGATGGTGCGAATGATCTCCGCATCGTCGCTTCTGGACGTAATTTCAGCAACAAATGCCTGATCAATCTTAATGGTGTCGATGGGAAAGCGTTTAAGATAACTCAACGACGAGTACCCGGTACCAAAGTCATCCATAGCGACGTGGATGCCCATGTCATGCAGCACGTTGAGTGACATAACCGCAGACTCGGTATCCGACATCAGCATGGTTTCCGTGATTTCGATCTCCAGCCACTCCGGACTCATGCCAGAATCTTGAAGGATGTTCTGCAACACCGAAACAAAGGACAATTCACGGAGTTGGCGGGCAGACAAGTTCACCGCCATGCGTTTTTGCCCGAGCCCTGCATCAACCCATTTCTGATGCTGTGCACACGCGGTTTGAATAGCCCAGGCGCCGACTTCGACCACCATACCGGTTTCTTCCAAGACCGGGATGAATCGCGCAGGCGGCACCATGCCGAGATCAGGCGAGTCCCAGCGCATTAGCGCTTCAACGCTTTCAAAATTACCCGAGCTCAGGCTCAATTTCGGCTGATAGTAAAGTTTGAACTCTTTGCGCTCGAGCGCCTTCACCAGACCGTTTTTAATGCCCAAGCGTTCGACCACCTGCTCATTCAGGTCGGCGGTAAAGAATTGATAATTGGCCTTGCCGAGATATTTGGCGCGATACATTGCAGCGTCGGCATTTTTCAATAAGTCGCCGGACAATTTTGCATCATCTGGAAAAATCGTGATGCCGATACTGCCTGAAACAAATGACTCTGTCCCGCCCAATACAAACGGCTTGGTCAGTGCGTCCAAAATTCGCTGCGCGACCACGGGTGCGTCGCGGGCATCGTGTAGGTTTGGCATGATCACTGTAAACTCATCCCCGCCGAGCCTCGCAACCGTATCACCGCCCCGCGTGCACGACGCAATGCGCGTTCCGGCTTCGCATAGCAAGTCATCGCCCTTGTCATGACCTAATGTGTCGTTGACCAGTTTAAAGCCGTCCAAATCAATGAACAAAAGCGCAAGCTTACTATCGGCACGCGCCATCGCCGCCAAAGACTGCTCCAAGCGATCAACAAACAGCGCACGATTGGGCAACCCGGTTAGAGTATCGAAGTTGGCTTGATAGCGGATGTGTTCTTCATCTTTTTTGCGCTGTGTGATATCGCTGATGATGGCGCCGTATTGGCTCAGCCTGCCGGTCTGATCGATGATGCTGGTGATGGAGATATGAATCGCAAACTTTTCATCATAGTCCGATGTGCACCACAATTCGGACTCCCACACACCATTCAGTCGCAGTGATTCTAATGCCGCGTCATAGACCTCGGGATCAGCTTTTATCAAGGCTTCGAACGGCGGGCGTTCGCCCAAAATTTCAGTTTCGGTTTTCCCCGAGATCGCGCAATACGCTTCGTTGACCGAGGTCACGCAGAAATCTGCGTCCATGACCACAACACCGATCGAAAGGTTACGAATGACTTCGACCAACAGGCGCAGTTGCCCCTCGACGTCACGCTGTTGCATGATGGCCCGGCTTAAATCATCCGTTCGCTCGCTCAGCACCCGTTCGAGTTGGCTTAGCTCAATACTTGACGGCGCCGTCTCCGGTGTCGGCTTCGAACGCATTCACGTTTCCCCATCGGTAACGCAGTTAACTTATGGCCATTCAACCATATTTACGCCCAAAAGAGGTGGATAAATCGTAAACGGGTTATTTCATCTGCTTGAATTTGACGCATTATGGTTGCGAATTTCTCATGTAGCTGCGCGCATCGTTGACATTTTCACATACGTGGCCTAAAAGCTTGAACACGTTATATTTTTTCACTTGCACGCAGTTTTCAGCGTGGCTGCCCGGTCGGAGCTGCCGCCCACATGCAGATCTATCTACCGATCGCCGAAATGTCGGTGAACATCTTTCTCATTTTGGGAATGGGTGGCGGCGTCGGTTTTTTGTCCGGTTTGTTCGGTGTCGGCGGCGGGTTTCTCATGACCCCCCTCCTCATCTTCATTGGTATCCCCCCTGCCGTCGCGGTCGCGACTGAGGCAAACCAGATCGTCGCCAGTTCGGTCTCCGGCGTGCTCGCCCATTGGCGGCGCGGCAACGTCGATTTCAAAATGGGGGTCCTGCTGCTGATCGGTGGTGTGATCGGCTCGACCTTCGGGGTTTGGCTATTCACGTTCTTAAAGGGCCTTGGCCAGATCGACTTGGTGATCAAACTGTCTTACGTGGTATTCTTGGGCGTCATCGGCAGCTTAATGCTGATTGAAAGCCTCAACGCCATTCGCCAACGCAACAAACGTAAGCCCAAGCGTTCGCATTCTCATAACTGGATGCACGGCTTGCCGTTCAAAATGCGGTTCCGCAAATCCAGACTTTATATCAGCGCCGTGCTGCCGATCTTGATCGGCATCGTGGTCGGCATTCTATCGGCGATCATGGGTGTCGGCGGTGGTTTTGTGATGGTGCCGGCGATGATTTATCTGCTCGGCATGCCGACCGCCGTCGTCGTCGGCACATCGCTTTTTCAAATCATCTTCGTGACCGCAAACGTAACGGTGCTACAATCGGTATCAAACCAAACCGTCGACATCGTGTTGGCGTTACTGCTGTTGATCGGTGGTGTCATCGGCGCGCAGATCGGTGCACGCTTCGGCAGCCGCATGCAAGGCGAACATTTGCGCAGTCTGCTGGCGCTCATCGTTATTATGGTCTGCTTAAAACTGACGTTTGACCTGGTGGTCACCCCAAGTGACATCTACAGCATCGGCACGAGAGGACACTGATCATGATCACGCGCTTTAAGCTGAGGCGTATTATGAATTGGACGGCGTGCCTACTTTTGCTGGGCATCGTCGGCAGTTCGGTCGCACAAAGTAAGGATCTTGTTGTCGACCTGTCGTCGCCGATCGTGCGGATCACGACAGGCTTTGCCGGCGCCGATTTATTGCTGTTTGGCGCGAAGCAAGGCGAAGGCGATATCATCGTCGTCGCACGCGGCCCCTGGGAAACGCAAACCGTGCGCCGCAAGGATCGTGTCTTGGGTGTTTGGGTCAATACCGAACAAATGGTCTTCGAAGACGTCCCGTCGTATTATTGGGTGGCCTCAAACAAGCCGATCGAAGAATTGCTGTCATATGAAGACCGCGACATCAACCAAATCGGTCTGGCCGACCTGACACTCACGCCCGCTGACGAAAATGCCGATCCGACAAAGGCCATCGCGTATCGCGACGCGCTGATACGAAACAAGATCAAAAACCGGCTGTACAGCGAAGCGCCCGAAGAAATTCTGTTTGTCGACAACGTATTGTTTCGCACCCACGTGAATTTCCCCGCCAACGTTTCCGTCGGCACATTTGGGATCGAAACATATCTTGTGCGTGATCAGGAAATCGTTGCGACCACGACAACGCTGCTGAACGTTCGCAAATTCGGTATCGAAGCGGAAGTTTTCAATTTCGCCCATAAACAGTCATTCCTCTACGGGATCGTTGCAGTGATCATCGCTTGTGCGGCAGGATGGTTAGCGAACGCCGCGTTTAGGAGGAGATAAGCATGAGCGACATCGATCAGCCGACCAACGGGGCGCCAAAAGAGGCAGAAGAGACCGGCAATACAGAGCGCAAGCCGAGCGGTCGTACGTTCCTGTGCGTCGTCGACGATTCCGAGGAATTTGCTGCAGCCCTGCAGTTCGCCTGCCGCCGCGCCACCAACACCAACGGGCGTGTGGCGCTTTTGTATGTCGTTCAGCCGGCCGAGTTTCAACACTGGATGGCGGTCGGGGAACGGATGCGCGAAGAAGCCCGCGAAGAGGCCGAGGAAATGCTCAACGTCGTCGCCTCGGTCGTGCAAAAGCGCACCGGTCATCTGCCGGTGTTGTACATCCGCGAAGGCAAAATCCGCGAAGAGGTCGTCAAATTGATCTCGGAAGAAGACGGCATCTCACTTTTGGTGTTGGGCGCATCGTCGAACGCCGAAGGCCCGGGGCCGCTTGTCACCTACTTGGTTGAGAAAATGGCCGGCCGGCTGCGTGTTCCGGTGACCATCGTTCCAGGCAGCCTGTCCGAGGACGATATCGAACACATCACGTAATGTTATTTATGACGGCCATATTAAGCTGTCATCGCGATTAGGTAATTCATGAATATCTATCTTCCGATTGCCGAATTGTCGGCAAACGTTTTTGTGATTCTCGGGATCGGGAGTGGAATCGGTGTGCTGTCCGGCATCTTTGGTGTCGGCGGCGGATTCTTGATGACACCACTGTTGATGTTCATCGGTGTGCCGCCGGGAGTCGCGGTGGCGACCGGTGCCAACCAAATCGTGGCGGCCTCGATTTCGGGTGTGCTCGCCCATTGGCGACGCGGCAATGTCGATTTAAAGATGGGCATCGTGCTGCTGATCGGCGGCCTTATCGGCTCAACACTCGGCGTTGGTTTGTTCTCTTTGCTCAAACAAATCGGCCAAGTCGATTTCGTCGTGCAGGTTTGTTACGTGGTATTTTTGGGCATCATCGGCGGCTTGATGCTGATTGAAGCGGTTCAGGCGATAATTTCAACCGGCGCCGCAAAACCCAAGAAAAAACGCGCGCGAAATTGGACCCATGCGCTGCCGTTAAAAATGCATTTCCGCCGTTCGCGCTTATACATCAGTGTGCTGATGCCGCTGGGCGTCGGCGTTTTCGTCGGCATCTTGTCGGCAATCATGGGGGTCGGCGGTGGCTTCGTCATGGTGCCGGCGATGATCTATCTGCTGAGGATGCCGACGGTCGTCGTTGTCGGCACGTCACTGTTCCAGATCATTTTCGTAACCGCCAACGTGACGATTTTACAATCGGTGCAAAATCAGACCGTCGACATTGTGCTGGCCCTGGTGTTGATTTTCGGCGGGGTCATCGGTGCACAGGTCGGTGCGCGCTTGGGTGCAGTCTTAAAGGGCGAGCAATTACGCGGCCTTCTGGCACTGATGGTGCTGGCAGTCAGTGTAAAAATTCTGTTCGATCTGGCGGCGACGCCGACCGATATCTATTCCGCAACGGCGGTGTTGCAGGGCGATTAGATCGCAGCGCGCAACGCGCCGATGGTGGCAGCGTAATCGTCACCCTTAAACACCGCACTGCCGGCAACCAAGACATCGGCCCCAGCCGCGACCACGTCTTTGATGGTGTCGACATTAACGCCGCCATCAACCTCAAGCTCAATCGGGCGGTCGCCGATCATCTTGCGGATATTGCGGATTTTTTCCAACTGTTCAGGAATAAAGCTTTGCCCGCCGAAGCCAGGGTTAACGCTCATCACCAAGATCAGATCGACCTTGTCCATAACGTACTGCAACACCCCTTCGGGCGTCGCAGGATTAAGCGACACACCGGCTTTTTTGCCAAGGCTTCGGATAACTTGTAACGAGCGATCCAAATGCTTATCAGCTTCGGCGTGCACGGTGATGATGTCGGCGCCGGCATTCGCATACTCTTCGAGAAACGGCTGCGCCGGATTGATCATCAGGTGCACGTCAAACGGCTTTTGCGTGTGTGGCCTTAGCTTGGAAATCACCGGTGGACCGAACGTCAGATTGGGGACGAAATGCCCGTCCATGACATCGACATGGATGTAATCGCACCCGGCGTCATCAATGGCACGGAGCTCTTCGCCCAAACGCGCGAAATCCGCCGACAAAATAGAAGGTGCGATTTTGACCATGTGTCCGGTGCCCCGTGTTTACGCCTATTTGCCGCCTATTTGCTATAGGTGCCGGCGCAGGCTTTGCTGTTGGCAGCCGCACGCTCGATAAACGCGGCTTGCGCGGCGGCGACGTTGTCGGCTTTACCACTCCAGGTGCTGAGCGCACTCGCCTGCAATGCACGCCCATACGAGAAGCTGAGTCTCCACGGCAGATCGTAGCCCGCGTTCATCAAATTCAAGTGTACGGTGGCGTCTTCTTCGGACTGACCGCCGGACAAAAACATGATGCCGGGCACCGCAGCCGGGACACAACGCTTCAGCGTTTGCACGGTCATATCGGCAACTTGCTGGTGACCCGCTTGGGTCGGGCACTTTTTACCGGCGATGACCATGTTCGGCTTCAAGATCATACCTTCTAACATCACTTCTTGAGCATAAAGCTCGCCAAATACGGCGTTCAGCACACCCTCGGTGATTTCCTGGCAAGTCTCGATGTCGTGGGCGCCGTCCATCAGGACTTCCGGCTCGATGATCGGGCACAGGCCACCTTCTTGGCAGATTTTCGCATAGCGCCCCAAAGCGTGGGCGTTGGTGTGGATCGCATGCGAGGTCGGTGCATCGTCGGAGATGTCGATGACTGCGCGCCACTTCGCAAACCGGGCACCCATTGCATAATACTCATCGACCCGTGCCGGCAGACCGTCGAGGCCTTCGGTGATGGTCTCACCCGGCGAGCCCGGCAGCGGCTTCGCGCCGGCATCGACTTTAATGCCCGGAATGATACCGGTATCTTGCATGATTTTAACCAGCGGCGTGCCGTCGGCGGCGTTTTGACGGATCGTCTCGTCAAACAAGATGACGCCGGAAATATAATCGCCGACCCCCGGTGCGCGGAACATAAACTCGCGATAATCGCGACGGTTCTGTTCGGTATTTTCGACACCGATTGAATCCATACGCTTGCCCATGGTGCCGGTACTTTCGTCGGCAGCCAACAGACCCTTGTGGTCAGCGACCATGGCGACAGCGGTTTCGTTCAGTTCTTGATGGTTCATAGCCTCATCCTCCAATCGATATGTGTCTCATCACCCGAGCCGACGGCGTGCCTCAGCGACAACGGCGTCGGCGGTGATGCCGAATTTTTCATAAAGTTGACCCGCCGGCGCCGAAGCGCCGAAGCTGTCCATGCCGACAAAGCCGCCTTCCGGGCCCAGGTACTTATCCCAGCCGAACCGCACCGCGGCTTCAACGGCGACGCGCACAGTACCTTTGCCCAAAACCTTTTGGCGGTAACCGACCTCTTGGCGGTCAAATAATTCCTGGCACGGCATCGACACTACAGCGGTGCCGACCCCGTCGGCCTCAAGCGCGTCGCGTGCGGCCATCGCAAGCTGCACTTCAGAGCCTGTCGCCAGCAACGTAACTTTACGCTCACCCGCAGCCGCATCAGCTAACACATAGGCACCGCGCGCAGATAAGTTTTCATCCGTATGCTCGGTGCGCAGCGTCGGCACACCTTGCCGCGACAATGCCAAACCGGATGGGCCCTTATCATTCTCAATTGCGATCTGCCAGCATTCCACGGCCTCGACCCCATCACAGGGCCGGAATGTCAGGAAGTTCGGCATGGCGCGCAATGAGGCCAGCGTTTCCACCGGCTGGTGGGTTGGGCCGTCTTCACCGAGACCGATGCTGTCATGGGTCAACACGTACATCACGCGCTTGCCCATCAGCGCCGACAGCCGCATCGCGCCGCGCATATAATCGGCGAACACCAAGAACGTGCCGCTGAGCGGGATCAAGCCCTGATGCAGAGCTATACCGTTCATGGCGGCAGCCATGCCGTGCTCACGCACGCCATAGTGAATGTAGCGACCGCCAAAATGCGTCGGCGTCAGGGAATCCGTATCCGGCGTCACGGTGTTGTTGGAACCGGTCAAGTCAGCGGAACCCGAAATCAATTCCGGGATCACCGGCGTCAAAACTTTCAACGCTTCACCGCTGGCAGCCCGGGTCGCCCACTTCGGCTTTTCTTCAGACACGCGTTTTTTGTGCGCAATCACAGCGTCGTTGACGCCGGCGGGCAAGACGCCGTTGGATGTACGGATAAATTCAGCCTTCAACGGGCTGTCGGCAAGACGGACCTGCCAATCTTCATAGTCGTCGTTACTTTTTGTCGCTGCGGCACGCCAAGCTTCCAGAACATCGGTCGGCACTTCAAACGGCGCCGCATCCCAACCCAGCGCTTTACGTGCACCGGCGATTTCACCCGGGCCCAAGGGGGCACCATGGGTCGACGCCGTGCCGGCTTTGGTCGGCGCACCGAAACCGATGGTCGTTTTGCACGCGATCATCGACGGCTTGTCGGATTTTTGCGCGGCCTCAATGGCAGCTGCGACGGCATCCATATCTTGGCCGTCAACCGCTTGCACATGCCAGTTGCTTGCCGCAAAACGTGCGAGTTGGTCATCAGAGACCGCCATGTCGGTGCTGCCGTCAATCGAGATGCCGTTGTCATCGAACAACACAATCAACTTCGATAGCCCAAGGTGCCCCGCCATGGAGATCGCTTCATGACTGATGCCTTCCATCAGGCAACCGTCACCGGCAATCACATATGTATAGTGATCAACCAACGGATCACCGTAGCGCGCATTCATCATGCGTTCTGCCAGCGCCATACCGACCGCATTCGCAAGACCTTGGCCGAGTGGACCGGTCGTCGTCTCGATGCCGGTCGCGTGACCATATTCCGGGTGACCGGCGGTCTTGGCATCGAGCTGGCGGAAATTCTTAATTTCTTCCATCGTCATGTCGGGATAGCCGCTCAGATGCAACAGTGCATACAGCAGCATCGAGCCATGCCCCGCCGACAAGATGAACCGATCACGATCCGGCCATTTGGGGTCAATGGGATTGAATTTGAGGAACCGCGTGAACAGCACCGTCGCGGCATCGGCCATACCCATCGGCATCCCCGGATGCCCGGAATTCGCCGCTTGCACCGCATCTGCCGCCAAAAAGCGGATCGCATGCGCCATGCGCTTTTCTAGTTTACTTGCCAAAGCCTTGTCGCTGCTTGCGCCCGATGTCATGCGGTGTGTTCTCCTCGCTGGGCCCGACGTTCTGCGGACGGGCCCGATGATCGACCGCGTGCCACTCAAAGAAGCACGCATTGAAAGTCGCCTCATCCCGGCCCAGGCGGCCACCACGAACATGGCACCGCACGAGAGAAGCTAAGGATCAGTTCAATACCTTTTCAGTGCCGCCTCGGCAAGGCGCGCGGCTCGGTTTTCAGGGATTTTTAGGCAATAAAATCGCCGCCGACGTCAGACCAGTTTTGATTTGGTGTCCAGATCGGAAGCCCCCCCAGTTCAAAGCCCACCATTGGCCTCTGGTCCGCATCATTTGTTTTTGGCGGCGCCGGCCAAAGCTTGAAACATGGACATCAGCGCTTCACGCTTTTCCGGGTCAACAATCCGATAATACGCGCGGACAAGTTCCAACGTTTCACGACGGTTCATTTCGTCGCGTTCCGGCGGCTCGTTATCCCGGTAATCAATGCCGAGACGGTATCCTTCTGCCGGATCACCCATTTTCTGATCCAGACCGTCAAAGAAAAAGTTAATCGAGATTCCGAGCAGTTGCGAGAATTGAAACAGGCGACTCGCTCCTATTCGATTCGCACCACGTTCATATTTTTGAATCTGCTGAAATGTCAAACCGACGGATTCCGCCAATTTCTCCTGAGTAAGGCCAAGAATCGTCCGGCGCTGACGCAAACGATCCCCGACATGAATATCGATCGGGTGGGCAACGCCAGGTGGCAGTCGCACCGGGGCAGAACCTTTTTTATTCAAAGGCTTACGTGGTTTGTATTTACGCCTGGCCTGTCGTTTTTCAGCCATCAAACACTCCTCAGAGCAACACTATCGTTGTTATACGACCTATTGTTGCAATATTCACTTTTAATTTTCAACGCCGCGACCTCCGTCAGACGAGCATTGACCACAAAACAACATTGCCCGATGCTAAAGCTTGATCATTTTGAGGGAGTTTCATCGTTGGCTGAAATTGCATCTGCTGTTGCCATCGTCATCGCACTTGCCGCTCTTTACCTAGGGAATCTGGCGCATAGGCAGGTTGACTCAACCTTCGAAAACTTCACCCATCATGTCGCAAAACAAATACGTACATCGCAGGCGGAGCTTGCCGTACAGGCCAAACAACTACAGGTCGAATTTCAGTCGCTAAAATCGACCGCTGAAACCGCTGAAGCAAAAAATCTTGATCTAACCCAAAAGATTCATCTTTTGACGCAACGAATCGCCGTACTTGAACATGATCTGAAAAGCCTGACCGAGGCGATCCCCCCACAACTCCGTCGCCCGCCCCCAAAACGGGCATCGGATTCGATGGGCTGAGCCGACGCCGCCCCCCGACTTTCGGGCGTTGCGGACAATTGCAGATGCCGATGGGGCAGCCTATCTAAAAGCTGTGACCTTTCATAATCGGAGCCACGACACATGAACAACGCCCATCCCGTGCAGTCCGCCATCGACCAAAAAATCGCCGATGCGCTTGAGCCAGCGCACCTTGAGGTGGTCAACGAAAGTCATATGCACAATGTGCCGCCGGGCTCGGAATCTCACTTTAAACTGGTCATCGTCGCTGATGCTTTCGACGGCAAACGTCTTATTGCCCGCCATCAAATGGTTAACGCAGCCTTGAAAGCGGAAATGCAGGGACCGGTCCATGCCTTGTCCATGGAAACCCTGACCCCGGCAGAGTGGCAGGCGCGCGGCGGGCGGACCATGACATCCCCCGCCTGTCGCGGCGGCACGAAGAACGATCCCGCGTTCGGTGCGTAGGCACCCTAAACCGGGGACTTTCGAAACATCAATTCGAACTTGGCACGCGCCACCGTGCTGTCTGTCACAATCCGCGTCTTGATGACGTTGTAGGATTGCTGCTTGGGGATTAGCATTCCAAGACGAAATGGGAGTGGCAAATGCTCGAATGGGTAATGGGCCGGCGCACATCGGCAAAGAAGCCTTTAAAAGCCGGTCAGAAAAAGAAACCATCGTACGAAGAATCTAAAAAAATCGCCGCCAAGGGCGATTCCAAGGCGCGTGCGGCGTTGGCGGCACACGAGGATTTGGAGCCCGAATTCCTATATCTGTTCGCCTCCGACAAAGACGCCACCGTGCGTCGCGCCGTCGCCGAAAACGAAGGCTCGCCCTTGCAAGCCGACTTGTTGCTGGCGAGAGACGTCGATCAGGGTGTGCGCGAAGAACTGGCTTATAAAATCGGTCGTCTGGTGCCGACCTTGACCGACGACGAAAGTGAAAGCTTAGCCGAAATGGCGTTCGCGGTTCTGGAAATCTTAGCGACGGATCAGGCGCCGCAAATCCGCACCATCATCGCCGACGAAATCAAACACCTGAGCAACGTGCCGAAAAAGATCATCTTGCGGTTGGCAAAGGATGCCGCGGCGACGGTGGCCGGGCCGATCTTGGAATACTCCCCCCTGCTCAACGACGACCAATTGCTGCAGATCATCGCCAGCGGTCTACGTGGCGGTGCGTTGGAAGCCTTGGCCCGGCGCAAAGGATTGTCGGCAGCGCTCTCGAAGGCCGTCGTCGCCGCCGAAGAGGATCCGGCAATTGCTGAATTGTTGAGAAACCGCACCGCCAAAATCAGCGATAAACTGATGAACGAGATCGCCATTCGTGCCGAACAGACCCCCGACCTTCACTTGCCGTTGGTGGATCGCGGCAGCCTGTCACAAAGCACGCTCCGGCGGATTGCCATGTTCGTCAGCGCAAACTTGATAGACCGCTTGATCTCGGCGAACTGCCTTGATGATTCCCTCGCTCACGATATCCGGATGGCGGTCCGCGAACGTATTGAAGAAGGCGATGCGACAACTGCTGATGACGATGACAAAGAAGACAACGGCGCCGAGCGGGCGGACCAATTACATAAAGCCGGCAAACTTGACGAGTACGCGATCCTCGACGGCATTGATGAAAAAGACATCGCATTCTTGACGCGCGGTTTTACCCTGCTGTCCAAACTTCCCGAAGCACACGTCACGCGGATGCTCGAAAGCGAGAGCGCCAAAGGCCTTTGCGCCTTGACCTGGAAAGCCGGTTTCGGCGCCGACATCGCGGTATCCCTACAGCGTCGCATCGGTAACATCCCGTCGAAATCGATGATCCACGAAGCTGAAGGCGGTGGCTATAAACTCGCAGAGGAAGAACTCAAATGGTACGTCGATTACTTCGACACCTAAGCGTTTGTTGCGCGATTTTCGGCCTTATCGGCTGGCTGACCATCGGCCCTGCCCGCGCGGACGAAGACAGCGATACGTTTTCCGCATCTGAAGTCGCTGACGCCGCCACCGGTTTTTTCGGCGCCACCACCGAAGGCGTCGCCAAAGTGATCGAAGGTATTTTTTCCGAGCTCGGCCGCCCCAACGCCTACATCGCCGGCGAGGAGATCAGCGGCGCATTCGTTGTCGGCCTACGCTACGGCAAAGGCGATTTGACGATCAAAAACGGCGGCTCTTCGAAGATTTTCTGGCAGGGCCCGAGTGTCGGCTTCGATGTCGGCGGCAACGCCTCCAAGACGTTCGTTTTAGTCTATGGGCTCAACGAACAGGCTGATATCTACAAGCGGTTCGCGGGCATCGAAGGGACGTTCTATTACGTCGCAGGCCTCGGCGTGAACTACCAAGGCGATGGCGACATCACCCTGGTCCCGATACGCACCGGCGTAGGCCTCCGTCAAGGCGCCAACATCGGCTATCTACATTACAGTGAAAGCCATTCCTGGCTGCCGTTCTAGGACGGTCACCGGAGGCCACTTTTGGGCAAGAGCCAATATTGTCGTTTCGCCTCTGACAAACGCAGTGATTATAGGCCTTCGGTATTACCCTCAACGAGCACGCCGGAATGAATTTCTCCGTCGGCACGCGTCATTTTTAGGTTGTCGCCGGAAGTTTCAAATTTGATATAACAGTATTTCTTTTTCCAATCGGGCCAATGCCAGCAGATTTTGTCCCGTTGATTCGTCCGAACCGAATGTTCGTAAATCAACCTAAGGCCTGCGGACCGCAACCGATACACTGGCGTTCATTCGTCTCACTTGTTGTTCACGCTATACGATCACAGCACCGCACGCCCGAGCGTCTGCTTTAGAGACAAAAGCAACCGGTGACGCTCGGACAAGATGCCGCAAAAACTATCAGTCGAGGAATTCGGTTATTTGATCCAACAGCGCGAGACGTTGTTTCTTTAGCTCTTCAAGGTGGAGGTCGTCCATCGGTTCTACGTCGGTTTCTCCCCTATGAATTTCTCGGTTAATGGCATGATATTGATCGTTCAATTTGGCGAAGTGCGCATTCTCTAAACGCAACGTGTGGATGCGATCAGCATGATTCGGAAACTCGCTCGTAAGTTCATGCGGTGTGTGGCTCAATTTTAGCTCCCTACAGTCGTTAAATGATATCGGCAGTATCTGATTGAACCGCGTCCGCCGCATTGATGTGAATCAATGGGGCCGGCATGGCATTGCCTCTAGAATGAAACAGTTTCCTTCAGCCTCCGCCAAGATGCTGAGACTTTGACTGGTTTTATTCATTATTATTTTCATAGAGAGGCGCAAAAGATGTCCATCAAGAAACTAGCAGATAACACAGCAAAAGAAATTTTGAAGTCTTTGGGTAATGACGCTGATAAATCAGATGATATTGCGTTGATTGTGGAGAAGGCGTTGTTAGCGGTTCTGCGTGAGGCACGAGAAGGATGTGTCGACGTGGTCAATATTTGTTGCAGCCCCGACCGAGATTTGGCCCACAAGATTGCAGACGAACTCCGACTTAAAGAGAAAGCCCTGATCGCAAACCTCTCGAGCTTGCGCTGATTGCTAATATTCTCCAACGCGATAAATCATTAAGGATGCTCAACTTTGCGCCAAGTGCCTGAGCAGCGAATCACATTCTTGGATGCGTCTGATCGCGGCCTCACGGCGGCCGAGGTGGCTGAACGGCGAGAGGCGTATGGGCGCAATGCCATTATCGAGGCATCATCGCGGGGCTGGCTAGACATTCTGCGCAGCACCGGCACCGATCCGATGATCTGGTTTCTAATCGCGACGGCGGGGCTGTTCACTTGGCTCGGCGACTACACGGAAGCGGCGGTTCTCGCCGCCGCGTTGCTGCCGATTGCCGGCATGGACGCATATCTGCATCGCCGCACACAGGCATCTGCCGAAGGCTTAAGCAGCCGAATTGCGGCGCTGGCTCGCGTATATCGTGACGGCGCGTTGATCGAGATCGCCGCCGAAGATCTGGTGCCCGGCGATCTCGCCGTGGTGTCGTCGGGATCATACTTTCCAGCCGATGGCCTTATTATTGCGGGCGCCGCGCTGCAAGCAGACGAGTCGACCTTGACCGGCGAAGCGCTCCCCGTTGCCAAGCAGGTTTTAGAGCCTCCCCTGCCCGATGGCGTCGATGTGCCCGTTGAGAATATCTATTGGGGCCTGGCAGGGACCCGGCTGCTGACGGGTGAAGCAACCGTGCGGATTATCGCTACCGGCGCGGAAACGTTATACGGCGAAATCGCGCGCCTATCGACGTCGTCGCGCGCCGAACGGACACCCTTACAGGAAGCGATCGGTGGGCTGGTCAAAATATTGATGGTCATCGCCCTGGTCCTGTGCGCGGTGCTTGCCATCGTGAGATATGTGCAGGGCTATGGTCTTGTCGACGCCGCCCTAAGCGCCCTCACACTCGCCATCGCTGCGTTGCCCGAGGAATTCCCTGTGGTCTTCAGCTTTTTCCTGGGCGTCGGCGTATATCGACTGGCAAAATCTCAGGCGTTGGTGCGGCGCGCCGTGGTGGTCGAGAACATTGGCCGGGTCACGTGTATTTGTACCGATAAGACCGGCACACTGACCGAGGGCAAGCTCGCCCTGAGCGACGTGATGCCGTGCGAAGGAATCGACAGGAAGACGCTTTTGCACCTCGCAGCGACGGCGGCCCGCGCTGAAAGCGGCGACCCTCTCGATCTGCTTTTACGTGACGCAGCGGAAATGCCGGTGGCAGTTCCGCACGCCGTATTTCCCTTTACCGAAGACCGACGCCGCGAAGTCGTCGTCGTCAAACAGGCGGCGGATTTTCTCATCGCCATGAAAGGCGCACCTGAAACCGTCCTTCAAATGTCAAACTTGGACGAGACCGCCTGCAATCTTTGGCGGCAGCGCACGCAGGACCTGGCAGCATTGGGGTGCAAAGTGATCGCTGTCGCATCGCTTCGCCAGCCCGCCTGGAGCGGCGAAGAGCCGGAGCACGGGTTTACCTTCGCCGGCCTTCTCGCGTTCACGGACCCCGTTCGGCCAAGCGTCGCAGCAGCTGTCGCCAGCGCCCAGGGCGCGGGCATCCGTATCATCATGATTACCGGCGATCATGCCCAAACGGCGGCGGCGATTGCCAGCCAAGCCGGTATCGGCGGGCCTGATCCATGTGTCGTTGACGGTACAGAGATGTCGGCCCGGTTGGCCTCAGGCGCTGACATTTCCGACATTGATGTGGTCGCACGATGCCTGCCGTCGCAGAAGCTTGATTTGGTCCTTGCCTTGCAACGCGACGGCGAGATTGTCGCCGTCACCGGCGATGGCGTAAACGATGCGCCGGCGCTACGCGGTGCAGATGTGGGTATCGCAATGGGTGAACGCGGCACCCGTTCGGCACGTGAAGTCGCTTCCATCGTACTTCTTGACGACGATTTCGGCACCATCATTCGCGCCATTGCCGAGGGGCGCCAGCTGTTCCTCAATCTAAAACTGAGCTTCGCGTATCTGTTGATGATCCACGCGCCGCTTGTTCTTACCGCGGCGCTGATTCCTATGTTGGGTTATCCGTTGCTGTATCTTCCGGTGCACATTGTCTGGCTGGAACTGATTATTCACCCGACCGCATTGTTGGTGTTTCAGGCGTCGGCGGCAACCGGCCCCCTGGCCGTGATGCCGCGCCGTTCGCGTGTGCGGTTCTTTAGCGGTCGAGAATGGAGCATCATCGGATTTGTCGGGCTGCTGACGTCGCTGATGATTTTCTGGGGGTATGTTATCAGCCTCGGTCCCGATGCAGACGTCCCGCACGCCAGAACCATGGCCCTGGCGGCGTTGATCGTCGCCGGTGCGACGATGACGGCCGTGTTAAGTGGCCTAAAAACACATCAGGCGAAGATTGCTGTGGCGGCGACCATCGGATCGGTCATTGTCGCGGCCCAGATCACACCGATTGCGAGCCTGCTTCATCTCAGCCCCCTGCACTTGCTAGATTGGGCGTTCGTCGTCGCCGTCGGCTTGGGCGTCGGCGCCGTGGCCACGCTGATGCGTCATGTAAGCAGAGATGGAATCAAGCCTGGGCATCACGCAGGGACGTCCTAGTGGTCCCTCTAGCTTTCTGTGGTCTCTCTCATTGTCACAAGCGACCGCGCGACGCCATGCGCCTGCAACCCAAAACGGTCGTCATCCGTCGATATAATTAATAAAGGCATGCTCCGAGCCCCTTCTTCCTCAGAGCCCCTCGCCCGTCATCCTGAACTTGATTCAGGATCTTATGCCCCCGCTCGCATCTGAGCTGCACATAAATGGTTCCTGAAGCAAGTTCAGGATGACGGCGCGATGGGGGGAATGGAGAGATAGGAGTTCGGAAAGAATGAGGAATGGGGTGGCTGATGGGATTTGAACCCACGACCCTCGGCACCACAAGCCGATGCTCTAACCAACTGAGCTACAACCACCACAAAGATGTCATCTTCGCAAGAGGCGCATTCATTAACCCCTCCCCCGGTGCGCGTCAAGGGACGCTGAACGCATCCTTTCAGACAGTGGCAGCCCCCCATCCTCTCCCCCGTCATTCCCGCGCAGGCGGGAACCCATGCCGAACGTGGATCCCCGCTTTCGCGAGGATGACGACAAGGTGTAGGCACTGCAGACCCGCGATTGGTCGTAGACGCCGCTGTCAGAAAACAATCTCAATCAAAAACGGCCCTTCGACGGCAAGGCCTTCGTTGATCGCCGAGACCAGATCGCCGGCATCGTCGACGCGTGCGCCCGGGACGCCCATGGATGCCGCCATGCCGACCCAATCGATGTCCGGTTCGCGAAGGCTAAATAACGCGTCGGCGACGTGGCCCGGCTTGTCGACGCCGACGCCTTTCATCTCGCCCTCAAGAATCCGGTACGCTCGATTCGAGAACAGCAGAATGGTGATATCGAGATTTTCACGCGCCATGGTCCACAAGGCTTGATTGGTATACATCGCCGAGCCGTCGGATTGCAGCACCATGACTTTGCGATCCGGGCACGCCATCGCGGCACCGACGGCCATTGGCAAACCGTCGCCAATCGCGCCGCCGGTGATTTGCAACCAGCTGTGCGGTGGGGCGGCGTGACTGTCCGGAAAGAAACTGCGCCCGGTGGTGATGCTCTCATCGACGATGATCGCATGTTCGGGCATCTGCGCAACGAACGCCGCCGAGATCGCTTCCGGGGTGATCGGGCCTTTGAGTGTGCTTGGGTCCGGTCCGGCGGCAGCCACGACAACGCCTGGGTCTGCGTCCCCTACCCCTAACGCGTCGACCAGCAGTTCAAGGGCGCGGACCGTATCCTGCTCCGGCCCGGCGAGATTCGCGATCTCGGCACCTTCGGGTGCAAGGCGGCTCGGCTTATCGGGGTAGGCAAAAAAGCTGACGGGCTCTTTCGTGCCCAACAAGATCACCGCGTCATAGTCCTTCAAGGTTTCCAGCGCCTTGTCGACCGGGTATGGCAGCTTGTTGACGGCGACGCGCCCGGCGCCGCGATCGATGCGCCGGTTTGAGGTTTGCGCCAACAAATCGCAGCCGGTCGCGGTTTTGATTTTGCCGGCCAAACTCAACCCAGGCTCGGTCAGCACGGCGCCGCTCATAAAGATCACGGCGCGCTGATCGCTGCGTAAAATATCTGCCACACACTGCACGTCTGCGGCGTCGACTGGCTTTGGTCCATCGGCCAACAAGACGTCGCCGTAAATTTCGGTTTCAGTCCACGCCGCATCGGCAGGCAGGATCAACGTTGCGATCTTACCGGGCCACGATTTCGCCGCCGCCACCGCGCGCGCTGCATCGGTGCCGACATCATCGGCTTTTTGTGTCGTACACACCCAATCCGAGACGGGACCGACGATGCCCTCGATATCCGCCGTCAACGGCGCGTCGTATTTGATGTGATAGGTCGCATGCTCACCGACGATATTGACCATCGGCACTTTGGCTTTTTTCGCGTTGTGCACGTTGGCCAACCCATTGCCGAAGCCCGGCCCCAAATGCAGCAGCGTTGCCGCCGGTTTGCCGGCCATGCGCGCATAGCCATCCGCCGCGCCGGTCGCCACGTTTTCCTGCAACGCCAGCACGCAATACAGCAGATCAAGGCGGTCCAATGCCGCCACGAAATGCATCTCGGATGTGCCCGGATTGGTGAAACAAATCTCAATACCGCAGTCCGCGAGGGTCCGCACCAGGGCTTCAGCACCGTTCATGTTCCATATGCTCCATTGCTGAGTTGTCGTGACAGGCGGCATCTACATCGGCATATTGCCGCGAAATTCTATAAACACACAATAACCGGAGGAAACCATGCCGCAACTCGTCGATGCGATGGCCCGTCTAGGGACCGAGTCCGCCTTTGAAGTTCTGGCCCGCGCCAACAAACTGGCGCAAGGCGGAATGGATGTGATCAACTTAGGGATCGGTCAGCCCGATTTCAAAACCCCAAACCATATCGTCGAAGCCGCGATCAAGGCCATGCGCGACGGCCATCACGGCTATACGCCGGCCAACGGCATCCCCGAAGTGCGCGAAGCCGTCGCCGCCGATATCCTCAAATACCGCAAGGTCGAAGTGAACCCGGACAACGTCGTCATCATGCCGGGCGGCAAACCAACGATGTTTTTTGCGGTCTTGATGTTCGGCCAGCCGGGCACCGAGATCATCTATCCGAACCCGGGCTTTCCGATTTACGAATCGGTGATCAAGTTTACCGGCGCCAAACCCGTGCCGATGCCGCTGCATGAAGAAAACGGCTTTTCGTTTTCCGCCGAAGAAGTTCTGAGCCTGATCACGCCGAAAACGCGTTTGATCATCATCAACTCCCCGG
This sequence comes from uncultured Rhodospirillales bacterium, assembly GCA_963974935.1. Taxonomy (GTDB): domain Bacteria; phylum Pseudomonadota; class Alphaproteobacteria; order Rhodospirillales; family Casp-alpha2; genus UBA4479. The sequence goes on from CAXBEV010000011.1 coordinate 75,060, forward strand.
CCAACCCGACCGGCGGCGTCGTACCCCGCGCAGAAATGGACAAGCTCGCCGAAGGTCTCGCTGAGCATCCGCACGTCACCATATTGTCCGACGAAATCTATTCGCGGATGCTGTATGACGGTCGCGAGCACGTCAGCATGCTCGAATACGAACACCTCAAAAATCGCGTCATTATGCTGGACGGCTGGTCTAAGACCTATGCCATGACCGGCTGGCGGCTCGGCTATGCGGTGTGGCCGGATGCCTTGGTCGAGCACGCAACCCGGCTTGCCATCAACTGCCATTCCTGCGTCAACGCACCGACGCAATGGGCCGGCAAGGCCGCGCTGGATGGCCCGCAGGACGAAGCCGATGCGATGATCAAAGCGTTCGACGAACGTCGGCGCGTGATCGTCGACGAGTTGAACAAGGTCGACGGCTTCCGCTGCGCCGAACCCGGCGGCGCATTCTATGCGTTCCCGAACATCGAAGGTACGGGCATGTCGGCACGCGCCATGCAGGACGGCCTGCTCGAAAAAGCCGGCGTCGCGATCATCGCCGGCACCAGCTTCGGTGCCATGGGTGAGGGTTACGTGCGGTTCTCGTATGCGAACTCAACGGAGAACATCATCCGCGCCATCGCTCGGGTTCGGGAGTTCTTGGCGGCAAGGTAGTTTCCAACCGGATAAGCCCTTTGGGCTTTCCGGGAAGTCGCAGGCGGTGTGGGGGTGGTGGTTACACCCCCTACTCTGTCATTCCTGCGAAGGCGGGAATCCATGCTCAACGTGGATCCCCGCCTTCGCGGGGATGACAGGGGCATAAAAAAGCCTAAAGAAGAATTTGCGTGCCCAAGCCTGCGCCTTCGGGGGCGCCGATCATCAGGTTCAGGCATTGCACGGCCTGACCGGACGCGCCCTTGCCCAGGTTGTCGAGGACACCGCAGACAACAGCCTGTTTACCATCATCGTGCGCAAAGACGTGCAGGCGTAGTTCATTCGTGCCGTTTAGTGCCTCGGCATCAAGCACAGGGCTGCCGCCGCGCACCAAATCAGCGACGGTGACGAACTGGCGGTCTTCGTAGTGGCTGGCCAGAATATCATGCACGTCGTCGGGCGTAGGTGTGCCCGGCATCGCCTGCAACTGCAGCGGAATCTGCACAATCATCCCCTGCCGATAGCGCCCCACGGACGGCACGAAGATCGGGCGTAATGTCAGCCCCGACCACACTTCAATTTCCGGCACATGCTTATGCGCGAGCCCCAGACCGTACACGCGGAACGGCGTATCAAGCGGGTTTTCCGCTGCCGGGTCTTCGAAGCTTTGGATCATCTTTTTACCGCCGCCGGAATAACCCGATACGGCATTGATGCTGATCGGCCAGTCCGCCGGCAGCAGGCCGTCTTCGACCAGCGGGCGCAGCATCGCGACGGAGGCGACCGCATAGCAGCCGGTGTTCGCAACGCGCTTCGATGCCGCAACAATCGCCCCGTGGCCCGGGTCCATTTCCGGGAAGCCGTAGTCCCAGCCGTCCGCGGTGCGGTGCGCGGTCGACGCATCGATCACTTTGACGTCGGGGTTGTCGATCATGGCGACGGCGTCCCGTGCCGCATCATCGGGCAGGCACAGGATCGCAACGTCGCAGGCATTCAGCATCGCCTTGCGCCGGTCCGGGTCTTTGCGCTCGCCTTCCGACAACGTCAACAGCGCGACGTCGTCGCGGCCATCCAGGCGCGTCCTGATCTGCAAACCCGTGGTGCCCTCGGCACCGTCGATGAAAACACTTGTGGTCATAATCATTCTCCGCTGCGTGTCTTAGCGGTCCAGACGTGCGCTGTCATGAAAAATATAGTCCGCCAACAAAGCGCGTGATGGCGTCGGTAGTCAGCGCCGGTTGCTCAAACTGCGGATTGTGGGCGCAATCGGGCAGCATCCACTTCTGCGCAGGCCCTCCGGCCCCTTTGATGATCGCGTCCACCTGGGCTGGCGAGCCGTAGTGATCATCTTGGCCTTGCATGACCAGCAGCGGGCACGTGATGTCGGGCAAATATTTTTCCACATTCCAATGCCAGTAATCATCGCGCTGCCAGGTGTCGTTCCAACCCAAAAATGCGGTGTCCACATTATCCCCATGATAACGGGCGAGCTTAGCGCGCAGGTCCGTCGTCTCCCAGACCGCGCGCGCTTCGCGGATACCGGCCACGCAGATGTCTTCGTTGAACACGTGCGCCGCCATGGTCACCGCCCCCCGGGTGCGCCCGGACGTATCCAGCCCGGCATGGATCAAGGCGATGGTGCCGCCATCGGAATGCCCGATCAGCACGGTTTTTTCGATGTTGAGCTGATCTAAAATCTCAAACAGCGGCCCCTGCGCCTCATCTTCTTGATAGGTAATCGGACGCGGCAGCGTGATCGGCGCGGAACCCCCATAACCGGCGCGGGAATATACCAGCCCTGGCATATCCAAGCGGGCCGCCAGCATAGCCGGAAAATCTCGCCACATGCGAATGCAGCCGAGCCCTTCATGCAGAAAGACCAATACCGGCTCGCCAGCGTTCGGCGTCCGGTGCACGAAGGTATACTCAAGCTGCCCGCTCCGGGTTTCCAGATGCTGATATGGGTGCGTATCCATGCCCTACTATCGCCGTCTCGGGCACGCAAAAAAAGGCATGAAAAAATTGCTGTTTACACGCTGCGTTCGCGCACCGAACATAGCCGCATGATTTTAGAAACCTCAACGACCTTCACCCAGCCGGACTTTGAACTGAGTACCGGCGCCGTGCTGCCCACGCTTGATCTGGCATACGAGACCTATGGCACCCTCGATGCCAATGGCGACAATGCGATTTTGATGTGTCACGGCTATACCAACAACCCCCACGCCGGCGGCGACGCCATGGGCTGGGCGGCGAATTTGTTGGGGCCGGGCAAAGCCATTGATACCGAAAAATATTTTGTCGTGTGCTCGAACATGTTGGGCTCGGCGTACGGCAGCAGCGGCCCTGCGAGCATTAACCCGGCGACCAACAAACCGTATGGCCCGGACTTTCCGAAGTACACAACGCTGGACATGATCGCGGCACAAAAGCTGCTGATCGACAGCCTCGGCGTCGCGCAGTTGAAGGCCGTCATGGGCTATTCTTACGGCGGCCATCTGACGTATTTGTGGGGCGCGACGTACCCTGATCGCATGCGCGCGCTGGTACCAATTGCCGGCGTCATCGAACGCAAGACGACGCCCGAAGATATCGCCCGCATCCGGGGTCGCTTTGTCGACTGCGCCGGTTGGAACGACGGGCATTACTATGGCAACGAAGACCTGCCCGGCGGTGTGCGCGAAAAAATGATCGCGGTGCGGATCGAGACTCTGAAAAACTACGGCCTCGGCGATTACCTCAACGCGACCGTCGACGACCCGGCGAAGCGCGACAAGATCATCCATGACCGCGCCAAAACCTGGGCGCATCAGTTCGATGCCAATTCTCTGTCGATTCTGTATGAGGCCGGCATCGGCTCAAAAGCGGATGCGGCCAACATCAAAGCGCCGTTGCTGAATGCGCTCGCCAATTCCGACAGCGTTGTTGATGTGAAATTAGGTCAACCGACGGTCGACCTGCTCAAATCCCACGGCGTCGACGCCACGTTCCACGAGATCGACACCCCTTACGGCCACACCGGCCCGATGCTCGACGCCCACGTATGGGTGGATGCGCTGCGTACTTTCTTAGATCGCACGCCTTAGCCCACCTTCTGATCGAGTTATCTCAAGCGCTGCGAAATCGTGACATGTCGGCAAACGCGGCGACGGCGGCACTGGCGATCACCGTCGAATAGCCTTGTTCGGGATAGGGCACATTCAACCCGCCTTTGACGACGGTCACGGAAACCTTGCCGTGCGGCAGCACCGCGCCCACGACTTCGGTGTCGACGGCGCTGGGGTCTTGCACGCCAATGGTCACCTCGACCACCAGATCGTTTTGAAAATCGAGCCCGAGTTCACGGACGAAACTCAGACTTGAATGGTGGATGGCGTCTTCTACGGCACGACAGGCGGCGCGGGTATAATTTTCGCTGCGCACCGACACGCCCGAGCCCATTTCCAAGATCACGCGATCAAGTCCATTACTCATTGTGCCGCACTCCCCGCGCCCGCGTTGCTTGCGATTGTGTCCGGCACCTCCATCCGCACGACAACGGCGGCGTGGGCCAACAGAGTCGAATCCGTGCCCTCAGGGGTGGCGATCTCGAGGCCTCCCTCGTGGCAGATCACCTCGATCTTGCCGTAGGGGAAAACCGCGGCAACGGCGGCTTTATCGATGGTCTCGGGCCTGGGCGCGCCGATTAAAACCTGAATGTCCATGTTCTCGCGCGGTTGCCCCAAGACATCGGCGATGCGCAAAAAATTCCGCCACAGCGCGTCGCGCACGGCACGCTCGGCAGCCTTCGTGCTATCGGCCCCCCGAATATCGGTCCCCTGCCCCATTTGCAGGACCATGCGTTTCAAAGCCATGACGTTCGCCTCCCAAAAGTATGCGCGCTTAGTCTTAAACCGCGCCCCGGATCACGCAAGCCCCCTCACCTGCCCTCTCCCCCACTGCGTAGGGGAGAGGGACCCTGACGCCGGCAACATTTGTCCCTCTCCCCCATCTATGGGGGAGAGGTTAGGTGAGGGGGAACTTGCACCTACAAACGAAAAAAGGCGGTCCGAAGACCGCCCTTTTCCATCGTGTTCGATAAACTGCGTTAGCGCTTCGAGAACTGGAAGCTCCGACGTGCTTTAGCGCGACCGTAATTCGTCAACTAGGGACTCTTCGCGCAGCTAAATTACGCTATTCAACAGCTTCACTATCAAACCAGACCTCTGGACGCCTCAGCTTCTTGTGCTCTTCCAAAAACCGAATGTCGGCAACGACATCCTTATGTGTTTCAAGGAAATTATCGATTTCTGTATCGCTCAATAAATCACAGTCGCGTAGAGCATCTAGTACACCACTAAAGCCATCAACTGAGATACTCTCCATAGTCAAAGACTCTAAAACTCTTTCGGCTTTTTTACTGGCTTCACGCGAAGCTTCACATGCCGCACTGTGACCAGCTAAGTCCGTCACAGGATTGCCAAATTTACGCACTGCTTCATTGAACGGATTGATCTTTTTATCGAGCATATTTTTCAGAGGTTTGCGTAATTGATTGACCATATCGAACAAGGTATAGCGGAAGTAATCGGATACGGCGCGTTCGATATCCTCTTTCGGAGCTTCTGTCGCAATCAGTAATTCCTTAAAGCGGCTGACCAAATCATGGGCTTCGCGTCTGGATGTTCCACTACCCCAACGTCCGGTTCGCATCAGAACCATCATCGATGGTTCGGCGACCAACTGAGAAAGATTTCGAAGGTTTGTTGTAATGCGCTTCGCATCCTCCATCTCACGTTCCCATGATTCAGCCTCAATCCCAAAGCCTTTGAACTTTTTAAACTGAGTAAGGAAAAAGAAGATCAAGCAGAACCCGCCACCACCAATTGCGACCCCAGCAAGTGTGGCATTATCAGCATTTCCATTCGCCAAGATATTGGTACCAATGCCGAACAATGCGATACCGAAGCCACCCATGATCAGCCGAACGAACGCTCTAACGCTATCGCCGTTTAGCCATGTAGGTTGCCACCACTTCTTATCTTCGTCCGCCATTTGCACCTCGTAACGCCGATATTTTTTGTAAACATGCCTTGGAGTATAGAAAATGCTAACTTGGAATATTTCCAAAATCATATAATACGAAGAATGGCCCCAAAGAAAAAGGCGGTCCGAAGACCGCCCTTTTCCATCTTGTTCGATAAACCGCGTTAGCGCTTCGAGAACTGGAAGCTCCGACGTGCTTTGGCACGGCCGTATTTCTTACGTTCGACGGTACGGCTGTCGCGGGTCAGGAAGCCGACCTTCTTGAGCGGGCCACGAAGGTCCGGCTCATAAAGCGTCAGCGCGCGCGAGATGCCGTGACGTACGGCGCCTGCTTGGCCCGACAAGCCACCACCTTTAACGGTGACGAACACGTCGTACTGGCCTTCGCGACCAGCCACTTCGAACGGCTGGTTGATCACCATGCGCAGCACGGGGCGTGCGAAATAGGTCTCAAACGTGCGACCGTTGACGGTGATCACACCGCGGCCCGGCTTGATCCATACGCGGGCGACGGCGTCTTTACGACGACCCGTTGCATACGCACGGCCTTGCGCATCGATTTGCTGAACACGCGGGGTTGCCGCTTCGCCGGCCTGCGCTGCGAGCGCGGGGTCAACGATGTCCTTGAGATCCTCGAGGGTTTTGGTTTCCTCAGACATGGATCATGTCCTCTTATTTTTTGGGTTCATGCCGGCGACGTCGAGCGTCTCTGGCTGCTGGGCTGCATGCGGGTGTTCGGTGCCGGCGTAAACGTGCAGTTTTTTCAGCTGCTGACGGCCCAACGGGGAACGCGAAATCATACGCTCGACCGCTTTTTGAACAACACGCTCAGGAAACTTACCGGCCAAGATTTTCTCCGGCGAGGTTTCCTTGATACCACCCGGGTGACCGGTGTGGTGGTAATAGCGCTTGTCCTGCATTTTACGACCCGTGAGACGCACCTTTTCGGCGTTGACGACAATGATATTGTCGCCGCAGTCCACGTGCGGGGTGAAGAGCGGCTTATGTTTGCCGCGAAGCCGAGATGCGATAACGGCAGCAAGACGGCCCAGAACAACGCCATCAGCGTCGATCACGTGCCACTTGCGGTCGATATCGGTTTCCTTGGCGGAAATGGTTTTCATCGATCAGTGTCCGCTTGTTGCTAAATACGGTCGCGCCAAAACGATCTTGGCGCGAGTGGCGGGAATATGACACCGAAACTTCGGAAGTCAACGGAAAAAGCACGTAAAAACGGTAGTTTACAAATAAGGTATTCAGATACCGTATATTTTCTTGCGCCCGCCTCCCCCGTCATTCCCGCGTCGGCGGGAATCCATCATGCCCATGGACCCCCGCCTGCGCGGGGGTGACGAAGAAAAAAGATACGAGACCTACATCGGCGGAATGGAATACGTGCCGGTGGCATGGGCGACCAAGTCATCGGAGTCGACCGAAAACAGATCGACGGCCATCACCGCCAGGCGCTTGCCGCGCTTCAACATAGTACCGTGCGCAACGAGATCACGGGGTTCCGGCTTGCGGAGGAAATTGATGTTGAGATTGGTGGTCACCGTCAGTTTGACGGCGCCGATCTCGGACAGCACGACGGCGTACATGCAGGCATCGGCCAGCATCATCATGGTCGGGCCAGACATCGTGCCGCCGGGCCGCAGCATCTTAGAATCATACGGCACGATCAACGACGCGGTACCGTCGCCGATGGCGGTCGCAGCCACGCCCAACTCGAACGCCCACGGCAGTTCGTCTTCGATAATCTGATTAAAGGCGGCGACGGTAATTTCTGACATTTACACTGTTCCCCCGAATCCCAGTTTACGTTAACGTCAATTGCGCAGCGGCTCAATGCACACGACGCACTGCCCTTGAAAGCCGGGCGCGTCGGCGCGACAATCTGCGGGGAGGAACACACATGTCGACACATCCATCGAACGACGACTTGGTCCTGCGCAGCGACGCCGACGGCATTGCGACGCTGACCTTGAATCGACCCAACAATTTCAACACCCTCTCGACCCCACTGATGCAGGCGCTGCAGCGGCATATCGCAGCCCTAAAGGATGACACCAGCGTCCGCGTCGTCATCATCACAGGGGCCGGCAAAGCATTCTGCGCCGGCCACGACTTGGCCGAAATGCAAGCAGATCCGTCCGAGAAAGCGATGCGCGCACTGTTCACGCTGTGCACCGAAAATATGATGGCGCTCACACATTTGCCGCAACCGGTGATCGCCAAAGTCAACGGCGTTGCGGCGGCGGCAGGCTGCCAATTGGTGGCGCAGTGCGATCTGGCGATTTCGACCACGGATGCGAAGTTCGGCACATCGGGCATCAACGTCGGCCTGTATTGCTCCACACCCTCGGTGCCGGTGACCCGCAACCTGAGCCGCAAGCACGCTATGGAACTGCTGATGACCGGCGACTTGATTTCATCCGACAAAGCAGTGACGTGGGGGCTGATCAACGACGCCGTGCCAGCGGATCAATTGGACGCCGCCGTCGATGCAATGGCACAAAAGATCAGATCAAAAAGCCCGAACGCCATCGCGCTCGGCAAAGACCTTTTCTATAAGCAACTCGAAGAAGGTATGGCGGCGGCGTACGTGCGCGCCGGCGACGCCATCACGTGTAACATGCAAGCCGAAGAAACCCAGGCCGCGATTGATGCGTTTTTAGACAAACGCCCGGTCGACGACTGGCCAGACAGAAATTAGACAGAAGTTAGACCGCAACCAACGAAAACAAAATTAACAAGGACATCCAATCCCATGACTTCGACCATCATTTCGTGTGCCGTCACCGGCTCTGCGCCGACGCCGGAAAAAAACCCTGCCGTCCCCGTAACCCCGGCTGAGATCGCCGCCAGCGCCGTCGACGCCGCCAAGGCGGGCGCAGCCATCGTGCACATTCACGTGCGCGATCCCGAAACCACCACGCCCAGCATGGACCCAGCGCATTACCGCGAAGTGACCGAGCGTATCCGCGACTCCGGCACCGACGTGATCATCAATCTGACCACTGGGCCTGGTGCGCGCTTTGTGCCGTCGCCCGAGGACCCGAGCCGTGCCACGCCCGACAGTTCCATGACGACGCCGGAACGCCGCGTCGTGCACATCGAAGAAATGAAGCCGGAAATTTGCTCGCTCGATGTCGCGACGATGAACTTTAACCAGCATGTGTTTTTAAACTTCCCACCGCACTTAGCCGTGATGGCCGAACGCGCCCGCGCTGCCGGCTCGAAGCCCGAGCTTGAGGTGTTCGACACCGGTCACATCGTGCTGGCCAAAGAAATGATCAAGAACGGCCTGATCGCGCCGCCGCCGTATTTCCAACTGTGCCTCGGCATCAATTACGCCGCCCCCGCAACCGTCGAAGCGATGCAGATGATGCGCGACATGCTGCCCCAAGACGCGGTCTGGTCGGCGTTCGGCATCGGTCGCTTCCAATTCCCGATGGTTGCTGCTGCCGTGCTGTTAGGCGGCAACGCGCGGGTCGGCTTGGAAGATAATATCTTTTTGGAAAAAGGCGTCCTGGCACCGTCAAACGCCGCGCTCGTCGAAAAAGCGTGCGGCATCGTCACCAGCTTGGGCGGCGCGGTTGCTTCGGTCACCGAAGCGCGCGAAAGGCTCGGCCTCGGCGGATGAGCGAACTCACTTATGACGATGGCCTGATCCGCGATGTCCTGAAGGACACGCGGACCATCGCTATGGCCGGGGCCAGTCCGAACTGGGTGCGTCCGTCTAACTTTGCGATGAAGTATATGCTCGGCAAAGGTTATCAGGTGCATCCGATCAACCCGGGCCATGCGGGCAAGGAAATTTGCGGTCGCATGACCTATGCGTCGCTCGCCGACGTGCCCGGCCCCATCGACATGCTGGATATTTTTCGTAACTCAGAGGCCGCAGGCGCCGTGGTCGATGAAGCGATCCAACTGAAAAACGAAAAGCAGCTGAAGATCATTTGGATGCAGTTGGGTGTGATCAATGAAGACGCCGCCGCGCGTGCCGAGGCCGCCGGACTGACCGTGATTATGGATCGCTGCCCGAAAATCGAATACGGGCGGCTGTTCGGTGAACTTGGCTGGTCCGGCGTGAATTCGGGGATCATCTCGTCAAAGCGCCGCAAGGTTGCACCCTGATGGAAATTCGCATCGACGACCTGCGCGGCCCGGAAATCAAAGCGCTGTTGGAAGCACATCTGGATCTAATGCGCGCGATCAGTCCGCCGGAAAGCGTGCACGCGTTGGATCTGGATGCGCTCCGCGCGCCGGACGTCACGTTCTGGACGCTCTGGGACGGCGATACGCTGGTCTGTTGCGGCGCGCTTAAGGAACTCGATTCGACCCACGGCGAGATCAAATCCATGCACACAGCGGCGCATACGCGCGGACGCGGCTTTGCGCGCACTTTGTTGGAACACATCATCGCCGTCGCCAAGCATCGCGGCTATGCCCGACTTAGCCTTGAGACCGGAGCGACCGAACATTTCATGCCGGCACGCAGTTTATATGCGGCGTTCGGTTTCAAACCCGCCGACCCGTTCGGCGACTATCAACCAGATCCGCACAGCGCATTCATGACCCGAGAGCTTGTATAATCTCATGACCGACAAAAAACCCGCACCCAGCGATGGTCCGCCCGAATTCGGCTTTGCCACCCGCGCCATTCATGCCGGCGCGAGCCCGGACCCAGTGACCGGCGCGCGCGCAACGCCGATCTATCAGACCACATCGTATGTGTTTGATGATGTGGAGCACGCCTCGGACCTGTTCAATCTACAGACGTTCGGCTTCATTTATTCCCGGCTGACCAATCCCACCGTGTCGGTATTGGAAGAGCGGATTGCGAACCTTGAAGGCGGCCGTGCCGGCGTTTGTGCGGCATCCGGGCATGCGGCGCAGTTTCTCACGTTCTTTACCCTGCTTGAGCCCGGCGACGAATTCATCGCATCAAAAAACTTGTATGGCGGCTCGATCACGCAATTCGGCGTCAGCTTTAAGCGGCTGGGCTGGCATTGCCATTTTGTCGACTGTACGACCCCCGACAACATCAAAGCCGCGATCACCCCAAAAACCAAAGCGATCTTTATCGAGGTGCTGGCCAACCCGGGCGGTGTGGTGCTCGACCTCGAAGCAATTGCCGCCATCGCCAAAGACGCCGGCATCCCGTTGATCGTCGACAACACCATGGCGACGCCGTACCTGTGCCGCCCCATCGAATGGGGCGCGGATATCGTCACCCACTCCATGACCAAATTTTTACAGGGCCACGGCACATCGATGGGCGGCGCGATCGTCGAAAGCGGCAAATTCGATTGGACCTGTAAAAACGGTGGCCCTGGCTTTCCAACAATGACCGAACCCGACCCGGCTTATCATGGCCTCACGTTCTATGAGACGTTTGGCGATTTTGGCTTCACCATGAAGGCCCGCGCGGTCGCGCTCCGCGACTTCGGCCCTTCCCTATCGCCGACCAACGCGTTCAACACCATCACCGGCATCGAGACCCTACACGTGCGCATGCAGCGCCATGTCGAAAATGCCGAAAAGGTCGCGGCATTCTTGGAGACCCACCCCGCCGTCGCCTGGGTCAGCTACGCCGGACTCGCATCGAGCCCGTACCGTGACCTTGCAAAAAAATACATGCCGAAAGGCGCAGGCTCAGTATTTACGTTCGGCCTCAAGGGCGGGTTCGAAGCCGGGGTGAAATTGGTCGAGGGCGTCAACGTATTCTCGCACCTGGCCAACATCGGCGACACTAAATCGTTGATCCTGCACCCGGCCTCGACCACGCACCGCCAGCTCACCGACGAACAACGTCAAGCTGCGGGCGCGACGGCGGAAACGATCCGTTTGTCGATTGGGATCGAGGACGCAGACGACTTGATTCGCGATCTAGATCAGGGGCTCTCTTTGTAACGGGGAGGTCCCGGATCGCTGCGCGTCCGGGATGACGGTTTTAATAATGTGTCGTCATCCCGGGCGAGCATCGCGAGACCCGGGACCTCCCCGCCAACCAATCAAAAACCATGACCTAAGCCACCACCCGTCGCTCGCGCGGCAGCACCGTTGCCGCGACGGCGCCTGTTACGGCAACGGCAGCCAGCACCGTGTACAACCAATAGAACCCGCCCGTCGCATCAAACAGCATGGCTTCTAACTGTACGCCCATGGTCGAAAAGCCGATCGCGAGCACGAACTTGAACCCAAATGCCAGTGCGCGGCGCGTACGCGGCACGTAGCGCGCCAATATCACGTTTTCCGCCGGCAGGCCGCCGTTATTCGCCGCCATCATCATCACCGCGATCAGAATGATCATCGGGCCCGCAATGTTCGCAAGCAAGATCAGCAGCGGGACTTGGATCATGAACGCGCCGATGTAGACGATCTTGGGCGATATCTTATCCGCCAGCCAACCGCCTGTAACCTGCATCAGGCCGGCGATAAAGAACACCAGCGCGACCATGCTGGAAATGCCCATAACACCGCCTGCGAACATGTCTTCGAGACGCAATTGAAAGGTCTTTGGTAGGCCCGCTTGCGAGGCTTGATAGATCACACCGGTGCACAACATCGTTAAGGCCAGCACCGCGAAAACCCGGAACGCATCGCCTTTTTCGGCATCCGGTGTCGGCGCGCGGTCGCCATGGGTTTCAACGATGATGCCGCGCGCCACCAGCACGATAAACGCGATACCGACCAAAGTAATCATTGCTCCTGGAATGATAAACACCGCGCGCCAGCCCATCAGCGCAATGATAGAGCCTGCGCTCAACGCCGCAATCGCCGGGCCGAGGCCGCCGAAAATCCCATTGATGCCGAGTGCTGTGCCCCGGTTTAAGGCATTGCGGATCAGCCATGCGATACCGACCGGATGATAGATCGAAGCACACAACCCGGTCAGCCCGAGCGTTGCCATGATCTGCCACGGCGACTGCGCAAGGCCAGTCAGCATCATCGCCAACCCGGTGCCGATGAAAAATACGCTCATCATCGGCACGGCCCCCCACTTGTCGCCGAGCCAGCCGGCGATCGGTGCACCGAAACCAAACAACACGCCGCCCAATACAGCCAACTGAATGGCTTCGCCGTGGGTCAGGCCAAGCTCGCCTTCAAGCGATAGCACCGCGACATAATACAGCGGCTGAAACAAATGGCTGAAGGTATGGCCAATACTGGAAAAGATCAGCGATAAACGTGCGGAACGGGCATCTGAAGTGGTCATGGGATTTAGTTAGAAGCTGCTGTGCAGAATGAAAAGAGCCATTTCCGAAAAACTGACGGGGAGGTCCCGGATAACGCTACGCGTTTCCGGGATGACAATACAAAAAGAATCGTCATCCCGAGCGAGCAGCGCGAGACCCGGGACCTCCCCGTCAAACAGCTAAAAATCCAAAGCCCGCATCACCTGCGAGAAGGCATCTAAAGTGTCTTGTTCACGCACGTGTCTACCGCCGACGACTTGGCGTTTGCCGCCGATCCAGACTTCGAGGAACGGCGGCGTGTTGGTGGCGAAGACCAGGCTGTCGATCAACCGATCCCCCGCCTTTCCGACCAGCGCCGGATGGCCTGGATCAAGTGCGACGAAGTCAGCACGCTTACCGACCGCGATCTCGCCGACCGGGCGCCCCGTCGCTTGGGCGCCGCCTTTGAGTGCCCCTTGATACAATTGCACGCCGGTCGACGCGCCCGGCGATCCGGCGGCCAAATTACGATGCCGCTGCGTCAGACGCTGGCCGTATTCCAACAAACGAAGCTCTTCGATCATATTAACCGAGATATGACTGTCAGACCCGATGCCAAATACACCGCTATCCGCGAGATAAGGGATCAACGGAAACAAGCCGTCGCCCAGGTTCGCCTCGGTGGTCGGACACAGGCCGGCGACGGCGCCGCTGACGGCCATCTGCGCGCGCTCGGCATCGGTTAAGTGCGTCGCGTGCACCAAGCACCAACGCGGGCCGATATCGGCGTGGTCAAACAACCATTCGACCGGACGCAGCCCGGTGTGCTTGACGGATTCCTCAACGTCGCGGGTCTGCTCGGCAACGTGAATATGCACGGGGGCGTTCGGCCCGATGCCTTGCAGGATATCGCGGAGCGCATCGGCATCTACATGTCGTGGGCTGTGTGGGGCAACGCCGACACACGTCTGCGGGTCGCCGTTGTGCACCGCCTCAACAGCATTGATGATCGTCAGCAACTGATCTGGAGTCGAGATAAAGCGCGCCTGCCCCGCGTTCGGTGCCGCCCCGCCATAGCCACCGTTCACATACAGCACCGGCAACAAGGTGATGCCGATCCCGGCGCGCGCGGCGGCGCGCATTAAGGCCATCGACATCTCGGCTGGGTCCGCATAGGGCACACCGCCCGACCCATGATGCATGTAATGAAATTCACAGACAGCCGTGTAGCCGGCTTTGACCATCTCCACATACAATTGCGCGGCGACAGTCTCCAATAACTCGGGTGTGACCTGTTCAGCGAAGCGGTGCATGACCTCTCGCCAAGTCCAAAAGCTGTCGTTGGCGCCGGCGCCTGATGCGCGAAACTCGCTCATCCCAGCCATCGCGCGCTGATGCGCATGAGAATGCAAATTGGGCATACCAGGCAGCAATGGGCCCGGCACCCGGGTCATGTACTCAGCCTCAAAAGCGGTGTCGGTATCCACGCGGGTGATTGTGCCCGCGGCATCGATGCTGATCTTGACATCTTTCGCCCAGCCGGACGCCAGCCAAGCGGTCTCGGCAAATACGCTGATACCGTTACTCATGTTGCACCTCGCACATTCGTCATGATGAGTCTTTCGTCCCCACCCCCACGTGATAATCTCTGCGTCATGCCGAGGCAAGGAGGACGCATGACACGTACGCTGCAAACCAGACTGAAACGATGCTTACATATGGCAGCATTTTTCGCGCTCGGCCTGATGCTGCAAACCGCGACGGCTCTGGCTAAAGACTTAGTGATCGGTATCACCCAGTACCCGTCAACGTTTCATCCGAACATCGATTCCATGCTGGCGAAGTCCTACGTGCACGGCCTGACCCGGCGCCCGGTCACCGTGACGGATGCGGATTGGACACTGCAATGTATGCTGTGCACGTCGTTACCGACCTTGGAAAACGGCGGTGCGGTTCTTGAGAAAACCCCCGACGGCAAAGACGGCATCGCCGTCACGTACCGCCTACAGAAAGACGCCGTATGGGCCGACGGCGTGCCGGTCAGCGTCGACGATGTGATCTTCACGTGGGAGGTCGGCAAGCATCCGCAATCCGGCGTCGCCTCGGCTGAGGGCTATCGGCGTATCCTCAGCATTGATCGGATCGACGACAAAATCTTCACGCTGCACGTCGACCGTCGCACCTTTGACTACAACGACCTCTCCAGCCTCAATCTGCTACCCGCACATATTGAGCGGGACAAATTCAACGACCCGGCCGCGTACCGCACGCAAACGACCTTCGATACCGCACCGACCACGCTCGGCCTGTATATGGGTCCCTATGTAATGACCAAGGTCGAAACCGGGTCATTCATGGTGTTTGAAAAAAACCCACGCTGGTGGGGTAAAGCGCCGGCGTTCGATAAAATTACGGTGCGCGTGATCGAAAACACCGCGACCCTCGAAGCGAACTTGCTGTCGGGCAGCATTGATATGATTGCGGGCGAGCTTGGGCTCAACGTCGACCAAGCGCTGGCGTTCGAACAACGCCACAGCGACCGCTTTCACGTGCAGTTTAATCCAGGCCTGATTTACGAACATATCGACTTGATGCTCGACAATCCGATCCTCGCCGACCGACGCGTTCGCCAAGCGCTGATGTACGCGCTTGACCGCAAAGTTATTTCCGAACGCCTGTTCGGCGGCAAGCAGCCCGTCGCCGACACCGGCGTCAATCCGTTGGATTGGGTGTATGCAGATGACGTGCCGCGCTATCCACACGATTTAAGAAAAGCTGCGGAATTATTGGATGCAGTAGGATGGACCCGGCGCGGCAATGAGGTCCGCAAAAATGCAGCAGGCGCGCCGCTTCGCTTCACCTTGATGACCACAGCCGGCAACCGCACCCGGGAATTGGTGCAGCAGGTTTTACAAAGCCAGTGGAAGGCCGCTGGTATCGAGGTGCGCATCAACAACGAGCCTGCGCGCGTGTTCTTCGGCGAAACCGTGACCAAGCGCAAATTCGAGGCGATGGCGATGTTCGCGTGGATTTCGGCGCCGGAAAGCGTGCCCCGCACGACGCTGCACAGCGAAGAAATCCCAACCGAGGCCAACAATTGGAGCGGCCAGAATTACACCGGCTACAAAAACCCGGACCTCGACAAGATTCTAGAGACCATCGAGCTTGAGTTGGACCGCAGAAAACGCAAAGCGATGTGGCGCGAGTTGCAGCATATCTATGCCACCGAGCTCCCCGCCCTGCCCCTCTACTTCCGGGCCAACCCCTTCATTATGCCGCCCTGGTTAGCGGGAATAAGACCAACCGGCCATCAATACCCGACCACACTCTGGGTCGAGGAGTGGGCGGTAAAAAAGTAAGGCAACGGAGTCCCTCTCCCCCTTCTAGGGGGAGAGGTGTTCTACCTTCCAGCGGCGCGGGTGTGATGGTACGGTTTTAGATGATTGTGTTTTTAATTCGGCGCAGCTTCCAATCGCTGATCGTATTGTTGGTAATGTCATTTGTGATCTATGGATTGATCGGGTTGATGCCCGGTGATCCGGTGGATTTGATGATCTCGGCCGATCCCGATATCACGTCGCAAGATGCGGCGCGGCTGCGCACACTTTATGGTCTCGATCAACCGCTATGGTCGCGCTATGTGCATTGGTTAGGGTCGGCGCTTTCGGGTGACTTCGGTTATTCAAGGCTGTACGCGCAGCCGGTCTGGGACGCGATTATACCCGCGCTTTCAAACACGCTTATCTTGCTGATTTCTAGCCTCGCACTGGCGCTGGCGATCGCTTTGCCGGCGGGCGTGTTCGCAGCAACGCGGCCTTATTCACTGAGCGATTACGGCATCAATCTAGCGGCGTTTGCCGGGATTTCGATGCCGCCGTTCTGGCTCGGGATTCTGCTGATATTGTTGTTTTCCGTCGTGCTCGGCTGGCTGCCCGCAGGCGGCACGGCAGCGGCATCCGGCAGTGAGGGTGTTTGGAACCACATAAAATTTTTGATCTTACCGATTGCCAGCCTGACCATCGCCGGTATCGGTGGACACACCCGCTATATGCGGGCCTCAATGATCGAGACCTTGCGCCAAGATTATATCCGCACGGCGCGGGCCAAGGGGTTGTCGGAGTCCCGTGTCGTGTTGGGGCATGCGCTCCGCAACGCGATGATCCCGGTCGTAACCGTGATCGCACTTGATCTGGGCGTGTTGTTTTCCGGCGCGCTGATCACCGAGACGGTATTTGCGTATCCGGGCATGGGCAAGCTGATCTATGACGCGATCATGGGCAATGACTATAACTTGGCGCTGGTGACACTGTTGCTGGCGACCGCACTAACGCTGATCGGCAACTTGCTGGCCGATGTCGCCTATGCGGTACTCGATCCACGCATTTCGTATACGAAGGACGCGTGATGGACGACGCCCGCGCCCCCGCCCTACCCGTCGAGACCGGCACGCGATGGATCGCGCGCCGGTTTGCCCAGCATCGCTTAGCGCTGGCCAGTGCGGTGATCATTATTTGTCTGGCCACGCTGGCCATCTCCGCACCGCTGATCAAAGCCATGCTGGGGGTCGAGGCGGATGCGGTCGATCTGTTCAATCGTTATGGCCCACCAAGCACCACACATCCGCTCGGCACTGACGAGTTGGGGCGCGATGTCTTAATCCGCTTGCTGTACGGCGGCCAGGTGTCACTGTTCGTCGGCCTGACGGCAACCATCGCGGCGGCGCTGATCGGCACCTGCATCGGCTTGCTGTCGGGCTACATCGGCGGGCGCACGGATGCGGTGATCATGCGCATCACCGACGGCGTCATCGCGCTACCGGTGCTGCCGTTGCTGATCGTTTTGGCGGCGATTGATTTGAACAAACTGGGCCTGCCTGATGGCGTGATCGGATCGGAAAACGCGAGCTTGTATCGGATCGTCGCCATCGTCGCCCTGGTCGGATGGACCACGGTCGCACGCTTGGTGCGGGCCAGCACATTGGCGCTGAAAGCACGCCCGTTTGTTGAAGCCGCACGTGCGCAAGGGGCAGGTCCGCTCAGGATCATGGCGCGCCATATCCTGCCGAACTTGGCGTCACCGATCATCGTCGCGACGACGTTGGCGGTGGGCAATGTAATATTGTTGGAGTCGGTGCTAAGCTTTTTAGGGCTCGGCATCCAGCCGCCGATCCCAAGTTGGGGCAACCTTTTAACGGGTGCCCAAGAAACTATTTGGCAGGCGCCGGGATTAGCATTTTATCCGGGGATGTTGATTTTCGTGACCGTGGTCGCGTTCAACTTCGTCGGTGACGGGCTGCAGGACGCGCTCGACCCGCGCGCCCGTAACCGACAAAGTGATGGTCATTGACTGACGCTTAGTGCGCGAACAGCACCGGCACCGTCATACTGTCCAGCAGCGTGTTGGTGGCCCCGCCCAAGATCAGTTCACCCAATCTTGAATGCCCATAGCCGCCGACGACAATCATGTCGGCGCCGATGTTGGCGGCCTCATTCAGCAACACCACGCCGACGCCTTTGCCTTCGGACTTATAATGATCGGCTTCGGCATTCACACCATGGGACGCCAAATAACGCGCCAGATCAGCGCCCGGCAGATCACCCAAACCCCGCACACCCGGCTTCGGATCGACGCAAAGCACCTTCACACTTCTGGCACTTTGTAAGATCGGCAGCGCATTGCGCACCGCACGCGCCGCGTGATCGCTGCCGTCCCAACCGATCAGTACTTTGGTCCCCATACCTTTAAGGGCCGGCGTACGCGGCGTGACGATAACCGGCGCGCCCGAGCCCAAAATCACATGATCGGCAATGGCGCGGGTGCGTTGCACGTCTTCATCATCGTTCGGCTGTCCCATGACCACGATATCGGCGTAACGTGCATGCGCGCAGATCACATCTTCGACTTGATCACGCCAATCCCCGGATCGGGTTTCGTACGAGATACCGTTTTTCTTACACGTTTCCTCGAAGGCTTTCTTGGTTGCGGCCTCGTTTTCTTCGACGTTTTGTTGGTGCTGCTGAATGACCTCGGCCGGAAGCTGAACAACCACATAAGTCGGCATGTCATAGGGCACACCCGCAAAAATTCCGATCAAGCGCGCATCGTGACGCTCGGCCAGGGTAACGGCGGCATCGACAACTATGTTGCCGTACTTGGTGCCGCTAAGGTGAACCAGAATATCTTTAATCGCCATCTGAATGCCCTCCGAGAGCCGTTGTTGAATACAGTGATTAAAGACCACGGCGCGGCGGTGCGCGTTGACATAAGTCAATCCGGGATCAATCCCAAACAAGTGCCCTGGACTCTGTGCCTGGAAAGAGATTTCATACCCGAAGGCGGCATCGCGTCGCCGCTATGGATCGGAGGACTCCCATGACCGCGCTCGGAAATTCCGCGCAAGCTCGCGACATCGCCTATCACGTACACGGCTACACCAACCTCAAAGCCCACGAAGATAAAGGACCGTTGGTGATCACCAAGGGGGCCGGCATCCGCGTCTTTGACGACACCGGCAAAAGCTATATCGAAGGCCTGTCCGGTCTTTGGTGCGTGAGCTTAGGCTTTGGAGAGCAGCGTCTGATCGACGCAGCCACGGCGGCCATGGGGAAACTTGCGTACTATCACGGTTTCAACCACCGGGCCGCAGACGTGGTCATCGACTTAGCGGAAAAGCTGGTATCGATTGCGCCTGGACGGTTATCCAAGGTGTTGTTTGCGAATTCAGGCTCGGAAGCCACCGATCTGGCGGTAAAACTAATTTGGTATTATCACAACGCCATCGGCAAGCCCGAGAAAAAGAAAATTATCTCGCGGATTCGCGGTTATCACGGTGTCACCGTTGCGTCTGCCAGTTTGACCGGTTTGCCGCATCTGCACGGCGATTTTGATCTGCCGATTGATCGCATCATGCACACCACGTCACCGCACTATTACCGCGAAGGTCATCCGGGCGAAAGCGAAGAAGAATTCGCGACCCGCTGCGCCGACGACCTGGAAAAAATGATCTTGGACGAAGGCCCGGATACGGTCGCCGCCATGTTCTGCGAACCAGTGATGGGCGCCGGCGGCGTGATCATTCCGCCGAAAACGTACTATCCGAAAATCCAAGCGGTGCTGAAAAAGTATGACGTGCTGTTGGTCGCCGACGAAGTGATCACCGGCTTTGGGCGCACCGGCAATATGTGGGGCTCGGAGACCTTTGATCTGGATCCGGATTTCCTCTCGTGTGCGAAGCAGCTGTCGTCAGCGTACCTGCCGATCTCGGCTTTGATGATTTCCGACAAAATTTATCAAGCGATGGTATCCGAAAGCGAAAAGCTCGGCGTGTTCGGCCACGGCTCGACTTATGGCGGGCATCCGGTCGCCGCCGCTGTCGCGCTTGAGACCCTGAAAATCTATGAAGAGCGGGATATTATCGGCCATGTCCGCTCGGTAATGGGGCAGTTCAGTGACCGCATGCAGAAGTTGGGCGAGCACCCACTGGTCGGCAACGCACGGTCATGCGGCCTGATGGGCGCGCTTGAGCTGATGAAAGACAAAGACGGCAAGGTTCCGTTTGAAGCATCGCAAAAAGTCGGCCCGGCTGCCGAGGGTCGCTGTCTGGAAAACGGTCTGATCGTGCGGGCCATCGGCGACAACCTGGCGTTCTGCCCGCCGCTGATCACCACCAGCGCCGAGTTGGACGAAATTTTCGACATCGCCGAAAAATCCTTGGATGAAGCCGAAGCCTGGGTCAACGATAACGGGCTGCGCGCCACGTAATTGCGAGGCGCCGTAACTATCTTGAATTTTGAACACCCGGCGGCATCCACCGCCGGGTGTTTTGTCATGATCGGCTAAAAATGTACCGATCATTTTGCCGTGATCCATGGCGCTAAGACCTGCGTATAGCTAGACATAAAGCGCATTTCAGCCTATATCATAGGCAGATTGGGAGATGGCAATGTACGCCGATAACACCCTGACACCAAAAGAAGCGACACGGTTATGTGCGCTCGGCATGCTTGCTGGCGCCGATATGACGTATGCATCACTGGCTGCGGGCGTTCGTTACTTTGTCACCCACGTGATGGGTCCCTCGCTCGAAGTCATGGGCACCTCAATTGAGCTTCTCAAACACGAAGGTTTGGTCACCACCGTTGCCGGAAGCGGCGACGATTCCATACTGTCGATCACCGACGAAGGCCGCGCAGAGTTCAAGACCTTGCTGACGGCGAATATCAAAGCCGCTGAAAACGACCTCAATAAGCTCGTCATCGCGCTCAAGTTCCGCTTTATGGATGATCTTAATGCCGAAGACCGCCACGCACAGGTCGATCTTTTGGTGCATGCTGTGGATAACGAGTTGGCGCGGCTTGAAGAGTTGCGTGCCCACCACGCCGATGAAGGCGGTCATTTAATCGATTGGCTGGACCGAGAACTCGAAGACCTGGAAAGCCGCCGCGCCTGGCTGAATTCAAAGCGCGACCAGCTTTAATTTCCGCGTCTTCCGGTGCGTTCTCTAAACAAAAAACAATAGCCAACCCATCGTCATCCTGAACTTGTTTCAGGACCTCAGGATGTGTTCGCGCAACTAACATATCCTGAAACAAGTCCAGGATGACGAATAGGTAGGGCCGGCAATCGATGCGGGATCCTTATGCCGCCATCATCTCCGCGTCCGTGCAGCCGACGATCATCCGGAGTTTCCGCATCGGTTCACTGTAGCCGGCAACGGCGCAATGCATGGACGCGCGGTTATCCAACGCGACCAACTGCCGGGGCTGCCATTTATGGCGATAGTGAAACGCCGGATTTTGCTGGTGTTCGTAGAGTTCCGCCAATAACGCATCACCCTCGTCTTGATCCATATCCTTGATGCACATGGTGAAGCCCGGATTGACGAACAGAATTTTCCGCCCCGTCCACGGATGATCGCGCACCACCGGATGTGCTACATCCGGCGTCTTGCGTCGCTGTTCTTCGCTCAGCGTCGTGATCGCCCCGCCGCCGTTCCAACCGTAGCGATGGATCGCCACCAAACCGTCAATACGCGCCTTCATCTCGTCAGAAAGTGCGTCATAGGCCATCTGCGTGCTCGCCACCATGGTGTCGCCGCCATCGGTGGGCACATGCGTGGCATACAGGAAAATCGCATCGGACGGCGTCGCGGTATACGACAAATCGGAATGCCAAAATGCGCCCGCAGGCTTTTTCGTGGAACGGCTCTCGTTGTTGCCCATGTTCGCCGTGATGATCGACATGTCGCTCGAGATCGGATGATGGAACTGATCTAAGATATGCGGCTGTAACGGCCCAAAGCCGCGCCCGAGCCGGAGCAGCCACTCCGGGTCTTCATCCAAATCATTGATGACGATGGCGGTGTGATCGGCCAAGGCCTGCTTCAACGTCTGGATATCCGCGTCGCTGAGCGGCGTCGCGGTCGACACACCCTCAATCACTGCACCGAACGATTGGTCTTTGACTGGTGTAACCTGAATCATGATGTCCCTCCGTCATTTTCGGAGAGTATAGCAATATCTCTATATCGCGGAAAAGAGGGCCTAGAAGATCAGCACCTCGGACATAGAGGAACGGATTGGACGTGCTCCACTCTCTCGAAGAAAGTGGAGCACGTCTGCACTATTCTGCTGCCAATTTACGACCAGTGATCTGGGTAATGTCGCGGACGGCGCCCTTGGAGGCGGACGAGGCCAGCAAGCCATACGCCTGCAAAGCCTGCGTAACGACGCGTTTGCGGACCGGTTTCCAACCTTCGTCGCCTTTAGCATTCATAGCATCACGGCGGCGTTGCAACTCGGCGGCGTCGACCATCAGTTTGACGCTGCGCGACGGGATATCGAATTCGACGATATCACCTTCTTCGATCAGGCCGATGGCGCCGCCTTCGGCGGCTTCGGGGCTGACATGGCCGACCGCCAAACCGGATGAGCCGCCAGAGAAGCGGCCATCGGTGATCAGCGCACAGTCTTTGCCGAGGCCCATAGATTTGATGTAGCTGGTCGGGTACAGCATTTCCTGCATGCCCGGCCCGCCTTTCGGCCCTTCATAGACCACCACGACGACGTCGCCTTTTTTGATGTCGCCACCGAGGATCTTGTTGCAGGCTTCTTCCTG
This sequence comes from uncultured Rhodospirillales bacterium, assembly GCA_963974935.1. Classification (GTDB taxonomy): domain Bacteria; phylum Pseudomonadota; class Alphaproteobacteria; order Rhodospirillales; family Casp-alpha2; genus UBA4479. The sequence continues at coordinate 98,014 of CAXBEV010000011.1, forward strand.
GCTGTGACAAATGCGCGCCGGGCCTTTGAAGGTCAGGCATTCCACCGGCACACCGGCGGTTTTCACGACGCAGCCGTCTTCGGCGATGTTGCCGTACAAAATGCCGAGGCCGCCGTCTTTCGAATACGCATGTTCAACGTTGCGGATACAACCACCCTCGCGGTCGGTGTCGAGCGAGTTATAGCGCTTCGACTGACTGAACGCTTCAACCGTGCGCACGTTGCCGGGCGCCGCCATGTAGAACTTTTGAATGTCTTCATCGACGTTGCGCATGATGTCGTATTTGTTGATCGCTTCACCGATGGTCGGGGTGTGCACGGTCGGCAGATCCATGTGCAACAGACCGGCACGGTCCAGCTCACCCATGATGGCCAGAATACCCCCAGCACGGTGGAAGTCTTCCATATGGTATAGGTTGGTCGACGGCGACAACTTCGAGAGGTGGGGCACATGGCGCGACAAGCCGTCGATGGCCTTAATATCAAAATCGATCTGGCCTTCTTGGGCCATCGCCATCAGGTGCAAGATGGTGTTCGTCGAGCCACCCATGGCGATATCGACGGTCATCGCGTTCTCGAACCCTTTTTTCGAGGCGATGTTCCGCGGCAGCACGCTTTCGTCGTCTTGCTCGTAGTAGCGCTTGGTGATCTCGACAATCGTGCGGCCAGCCTGGAGAAACAGTTCCTTGCGGTCCGAATGCGTCGCCAGCACGCTCCCGTTGCCGGGCAGTGCCAAGCCGATGGCCTCGGCCAGGCAGTTCATTGAGTTCGCCGTAAACATACCCGAACAAGAGCCGCACGTCGGACAGGCCGAGCGCTCGTACTTCAACGCATCTTCGTCGGACGTTTCAGGGGCAGCGGCGTGGATCATCGCATCGATCAAGTCGGCTTTTTGAATTTTGCCGTCGACGTCCATCTTACCGGCTTCCATTGGGCCGCCGGAAACGAACACGACCGGAATGTTGAGCCGCATCGCGGCCATCAGCATGCCCGGCGTAATCTTGTCGCAGTTGGAGATACACACCAGCGCATCTGCGCAGTGTGCGTTGACCATGTATTCGACCGAGTCCGCGATCAGTTCACGGGACGGCAGCGAATACAGCATACCGCCATGACCCATGGCGATCCCGTCATCGACGGCGATGGTGTTGAATTCTTTGGCGACGCCGCCGACGCGTTCGATCTCGCGCGCCACCATCTGGCCCAGGTCCTTTAGGTGCACGTGACCCGGCACGAACTGGGTGAACGAGTTGGAAATGGCGATGATCGGCTTGTCGAAATCATCATCGGTCATGCCGGTGGCGCGCCAAAGACCGCGCGCGCCGGCCATGTTTTTGCCATGCGTGGTGGTGCGTGAACGATACTCGGGCATCTTTATTCCTCCGAAGGGCGCGCAAAGCGCTTCCGCGCGCGCTTATATTTTCAATTATTATGAACGATGTGAAGGGTAATGCCCACATTTTCAATAGTTTAATTGCATCAAGCGCCGCAAATAGCGTTAATGATACGTAATGGTTTCAATACTGACGGCGCGCAACGGGCCGCATAATGGGTAAGGTCACGACATGGCAAAGCAAATCGTGCTGCTGACCCCGGACGAGCAGGCGCCGGACCTGATCACCATCTTGCGCCGTCATGCGCCTGATACCGTAATTACTACAGCTACCGACCTTGAAACGCTGCGACGCGCGTGTGGCGAACTAAGGGCTGGCGACCGCGTGTTGGCCTTCGCAACCCCGGTAATCGTGCCCGCAGACATCTTGGATGCCCTGCCCGGTCCAGCGTACAACTTCCATGGTGGCCCGCCGACGTATCCGGGGCTTTTCCCGGCGGCGTTCGCGATCTACGAGGGTGCGACAACGTTCGGGGTCACGGCACACGAGATGATTGATCAAATCGACCAAGGCGCCATCGTCGCTGTCGATCAAATCCGGATGCCGGAAAACATCGACCGCATGAACTTGGAAATTCTGAGCCGGAAGATGTTGCTGAGGCTGGTCGACCGCTTAGCGCCGGCGTTGATCGAACATGACAGCCCGCTGCCAACGCTTGATATAGCCTGGGCGCCGTTGGTCCGGCGCGGGCGTGATTTCGAGGCACTCTGCACCCTACCCGAAAATGTCGATCAGGCAGAATTTCAACGCCGTTACCGTGCCGTCGGCGAAGGACCGTATCATGCGCTACGGATTTCCGTGCACGGGCGCTGGTTTCGCTTAGAAAGCTTGCCCGGCGGCGGCGCTATATATCGGGGTGGCCAAGCGGTGACGGACGACTGATCCGCTACCACAAACTCGTAATAAGGCCTAGGTGTACTTAAGGCCCCAGTCTTTCAGGGCCATCAACGCCGGCTCCAGCGCTTTGCCTTTTTCCGTCAACATGTATTCGGCCCTAGGGGGATGTTCGGAATACAGCCGCCGTTCGATGGCGCCCGCCGCTTCCAATGTTTTAATCCGGGCCGACAACGTGTTGGGCGCGATGCCTTCGAGGGACTCTTCCAAGTCCTGAAATCGCCTGGGCCCAAATAAAAACATGTCGCGGACGATCAAAAACGTCCACCGCTCACCGATGATATCGAGCGCACGGGCAACCGGGCAATGCGGGTCCAGGTCTTTAGCCATGAAAGAATTATAGCATTACTTTACATAAATGCATAGTGACTATTTTAAATATAGTTTATGGTTGATTTAACCTAACCGATAGGGACCAAGCATGTTGAGCATCACCCCAATTTACATCGCCATCGCCGTGACCATGTATTCCGTGCTCTCGTTTCATGTGATTTCGGGCCGCGGCAAATACAAAGTTTCCATCGGCGACAGTAACGAGCCTAGGTTTACACGGACCGTGCGGGCACATGGCAATTTCGTCGAATACGCACCGCTGACGTTGTTGGCGATGGGTGCGGCAGAGCTTGCGGGGGCACCGGGCAGCGTCATTCACGTGGCGGGTGCCTCGTTGCTGATTGGGCGCACACTGCATGGGTATTGCTTCTTGTTCACAACAAGCGGCATGAAGCTGCGGGTCGCCGGTATGATGCTGACGTTTTTCGCGATGTGGACCGCAGCGGCGGCGGGTATTTGGGCGGTTTTATAAACAGCCCCAAGCATTGCCTATATGCGCCAAGCAGGCATAATCGGCACCCGTAAAACAACCACGCTTGGGAGCAGCCTTGTGTTCGGCCTATCGAAAACACCCGTGATCCAACTTGATGTCGCTTTTTGCCGCGACCAGTTCCCAGCGCCCTGTTGGGACTGGGCGTTTTTTGAAAATGCCGGCGGCAGCTTTGTACCAAAAAGTGTGATCCAACGCCTGACCGCCTACATGACCGAATGCCAAGTGCAACCGGGCGCACCCTACCCTGCCTCCACCCTCGCTGCCGAGCGTATGAACGATGGCCACGCCAAAATGGCCGCGATGATCGGTGCGCCTATGGGCGAGGTCGTGATCGGCCCGTCGACGTCGGCGAACATCGACGTGCTGGCACGCGCGCTCCGACCGCTTTGGGAGACCGGCGACGAAGTGATCGTCACCAACTTGAACCACGAAGCCAACTCAGGCCCTTGGCGCCGCTTGGCCGCGACCGGCATCCGCATCGTCGAGTGGCCGGTCAATCCGGACACCACCGAACTCGATATATCTTTGCTGGATCAACTGCTGAGCCCGCGCACCCGCCTGGTCGCCCTGCCGCACGTATCCAACATCACCGGTGCCATCAATGATGTGCCCGCGATCACCCAGCGCGTGCACGACGCCGATGCCCTAGTCTGCGTCGATGGCGTCGCGTTCGCGCCGCATCGGTTTGTGGATGTCAAAGGCTGGGACGTCGATTTCTATGCATTCAGCCTGTACAAAACCTTCGGCCCCCACATCGGCCTGATGTACGGCAAGAAAGAACTGCTGGAAGCGGCGAAAAGCCAACATCACTATTTCATCCCGGAATCCGCCACGTCTTACAAAATGAACCCGGCGGGCCCGCAGCATGAAATCATCGCCTCACTGGTCGGCATTGCCGATTACATCGATGCGGTCGCCACCGAACATCTGCCGGATGCCCCGAACGACGCGACGGAGCGTACGCGTGCCGTGTTCGATCTGTTCGCACGCCATGAAGAGCAGCTCGCAAAAATCTTCGTCGATTGGGCGAAAAGCAAAGACAACGTCCGCGTACTGGGCCCGCTCAGTGCGGACATCAATGATCGTGCGCCGACATTTTCGTTCGTTGCGGACGGGATTTCATCAAAAGCGATATGTGCGAAAGTCGCCGAAGATAAGATCGCCATTCGACACGGTGATTTTTATGCACGTCGCCTGATCGAGGCCGCCGGCATTGATCCCGAAGACGGCGTCGTGCGCTGCTCGATGGCGCATTACAACACCACAGACGAAGTAAACCGGCTGGTGGCGGCGCTGGATAAAGCGGTCTCAGTTTAAGCGGTCTTAGCGATCCTGACCCGGCGACAGCACACGCTTGCGCCGGGTTGCCTTGGCCATCAGGTCTTCGAGATCTTCAGCTTCCGACTCCAGCTCTTTTTCAAGACGCTTGATGCGGCGGTTGAGGTTTTCGATGCGGCCCAGCGCCTCGCGGCGTTTCTTGGCTTGCTTGCGCTCCGACCAAGAGCGGAACCGCCACTGCCCGACAGCCATCATCAAAATGACACCGGCAAGACCGCAGATCGCGGCACCCAAAAGGTAATCGATTTTGCCCAGGCTGGCGACGGCGCCCCAAAAGCCGATGGTGACCATCGCCGCACCGGCCACAAACAGCACGCGTTTCGAGGCGAGCTCGTCACGACTTTGCGAAATTTCGGCTTCAGCGATGGCGATGGCGATTTCGGAACGCGCCATCTGCTTCCAACGCTCAAACGACATCCCCTGCTCGTCCTTCGAGCCGTCACGGATGAACTGCTCAAGCCGCTGCACGATGTAATTGGCCCGATCCGCCGCTGTCGACGTGTCGGGGAGTGCCGGATTTTGCGCGTTCTTATCCACCATACGAAGAGCGTACGGCGGCATGGTTAAAAAACGGTTTAGAAAGTGTCCTTCGAGACGGCCCTGCGGGCCTCCTCAGGATGAGGGGATAATTACAACCTCATCCTGAGGAGCGGCAAAGCCGCGTCTCGAAGGATCAATACGCGCGAAACTCAGTCGTCGGACTTCAATAAATGCACATCGCGCTGCGGGAACGGAATCGTGCAGCCGGCCGCTTCAACAGCCGCCTTCGCGCCCTTACGGAGATCCCACTGCGCCGCCCAGAAATCGGCGATGTTGACCCAACAGCGGAGGTTCACGTTGACCGAGCTGTCGGCCAAATCCATGACCATGGTCATCGGCGCCGGGTCTTTGAGCACCCGCGCATCGCCGTCCATCATGTCCTGCAGTGCCTTTTGCGCGGCATCAATGTCGTCGTCATAAGCGATGCCGACCAAAATATCGATGCGCCGCGTCGGGTTGCGGGCAAAGTTGATGATGTTCTGATTCCAGATCTGCGAATTCGGCGCCATGATGTAGATGCCATCTGCGGTCTTAAGTTCAGACGTGAACAAACCGATCTCCATCACCGTGCCCGATAACGAGCCTGCAGTAATGAAATCGCCGAGTTTAAACGGACGCATCAACAGCAGCATCACACCCGATGCGACGTTGGCCAGCGTGCCTTGCAGAGCCAGGCCAATGGCCAAACCAGCAGCACCCAAGACAGCAATCATACTGGTGGTCTCGACGCCGAACTGGTTGAGCACGGCAACAATGACGAACGCCAAGATCACCCAGCGGATCATGTTGGCCAGGAACGGGCGTAACGTGCTGTCCATGTTGGGAATACGACCGAGCGCGCGGTTGACGGCGCTGCGCACCCAGCCGGCGATCATCCAACCGATGATCAGGATCGCGAGGGCGCCGAGCACATCAAGCCCGTAAAGCGTCACAACGTCGATAACCTGTTCGATCACCGCTTGCATTTCTTGTTCCATATTTCTAACCCCTCATGTGCGCAACAAAGTTGCTGCGTTGCCCCTAATTAACCCACTGCCAACAGGCGTGTGCGGGCTTCCTCTAATTTTTCGCGGGCTTGGCGGGCTTCCGTCAAGCGTTCCCGTTCCGTCTCGACCACGTCTGCGGGCGCATTGACGACGAATTTTTGATTACCCAGTTTGCCCTCGAAGCGCTGGATTTCTTTATCCTGCTTGGCAATTTCTCGGTCCAGACGCTCGCGCTCGGCATCCAAATCAATGGCACCTTTAATCGGCAAGATGATCACCGCCTCGTCGAGCACATCTTGCACCGCCCCGTCGGGCACATCGCCCTGCAACAAACCGGTGTTTTCCAAGCGCGCCAGACGCTCAATGACGGCGCGGTTCGTCTCCAGATAGCGGGCCGCATCGACGCCGGCATCTTTTAAGAACATCGGCAGCTTTGCCGACGGCGGAATATTCATCTCTGAGCGCACCGCACGCACTTGGGAAATCAAGCGCACCACCCAATCGATCTCGGCATTCACGTCAGCATTGATCAGCGAGGCATCGAATACCGGCCAATCCATGGCAATCAGGCGCCGCGGACGATCTTCTTTGATGGATTGCCACAATTCCTCGGTAATGAACGGAATCACCGGGTGTGCCAGCACTAGGATTTGATCCAGCACCCAAGCCGCCGTGGCGCGGGCTTCCGCCTTTGCGGCCTCATCTCCGTCACCCTGCAATACCGGCTTCACCAGCTCCAGGTACCAATCGCAATACGTGCCCCAGATAAACTGATAGATCGCAGTCGCCGCATCATTGAAGCGATAGGCTTCCAGCGCTTCGCGGAGCCGTGCTTCAGCCTCAGCGGTTTTGCCGACGATCCATTTGTTTAAGATCGACTGCACGCCTTTGGGATCGAAGCCGTCAACCGGTTTGCATTCGTTCATCTCGCAAAAGCGGGCGGCGTTCCAAAGCTTGGTGCAGAAGTTGCGATATCCCTCGACCCGGCTTTCCGACAGCTTCACGTCACGGCCTTGCGCCGCGAACGCGGTCAAAGTGAACCGCAGCGCATCGGCGCCGTAGCGGTCGATCAGATCCAACGGGTCGATCACGTTGCCCTTGGATTTCGACATCTTTTGGCCGTTTTCGTCGCGGACCAAGGCGTGGATATACACCGTGTGGAACGGCACTTCGTCCATGAAGTGCAGCCCCATCATCATCATCCGTGCCACCCAAAAGAAAATAATATCGAAACCGGTGATCAATACGTCGGTTGGATAATAGCGATCAAGCTCGGGCGTCTGTTCCGGCCAACCCAACGTCGAGAACGGCCACAGTGCCGACGAGAACCAGGTATCCAACACGTCCGGATCACGGGTCAGTTCAATATCACTGCCAACCGATGCGCGCGCCGCTTCTCGGGCCGCCGCTTCGCTTTCTTCGACGAACACTTCGCCGTCGGGCCCGAACCACGCCGGAATCTGATGCCCCCACCAAATTTGCCGAGAAATACACCAAGGCTGAATGTTGCGCATCCATTCAAAGTACGTATTTTCCCAATTTTTCGGCACGAACGTGGTCTTGCCCTGCTCGACCGCCGAGATCGCCGGGCCGGCCAAGGTTTTGGCATCAACGAACCACTGATCCATCAGCCAAGGCTCGATCACCACCCCGGAACGGTCGCCGTACGGAATCGTCATCGGGTTGTCGACGATCTTTTCCAAAAGGCCGAGGCTTTCCATCTCGGCAACGACTTTGTCGCGGGCTTGAAAGCGATCCATGCCTTGATACGCGTCGGGGACGTTTTCATTCAAGCTGGCGTTGCCGTCGAACACATTGATCATTTTTAACTTGTTGCGCTTGCCGACCTCAAAGTCATTGAAATCATGGGCCGGCGTAATTTTCACAGCACCCGAGCCTTTTTCCGGATCGGCGTATTCGTCCGCAACAATCGGAATTTTCCGCCCGACGATGGGCAGAATGCAATGTTGGCCGACCAGCTTGGCATAGCGCTCGTCATCCGGATGCACGGCAATGCCGGTGTCGCCCAACATGGTCTCAGGGCGGGTCGTGCCGACCGTCACGAACGTGCCGTCTTCGCCGTCCACCGGGTATTTGAAGTACCACATTTTGCCTGTGGTTTCGCGCTGTTCGACCTCCAAGTCGGAAATCGCGGTATGCAATTTCGGATCCCAGTTCACCAAGCGCTTATCGCGATAGATCAGGCCTTCTTTATACAGCTTTACGAATACCTTGGTGACCGCGTCGGATAAGCCATCGTCCATGGTGAAGCGCTCGCGCGACCAGTCGCAAGAAGCCCCCAAGCGACGCAACTGACCCGTGATGGTGCCGCCGGATTCCGCTTTCCACTTCCAAACCCGCTCGATGAACTTTTCTCGGCCCAAGTCGTGACGAGTCTGGCCCTCTTCGCCCATCTGGCGTTCGACCACCATTTGCGTCGCGATGCCGGCATGGTCCGTACCCGGCTGCCAAAGCGCATCACGCCCCTGCATACGGCGATAGCGGATCAGGATGTCCTGCAAGGTGTTGTTGAGCGCATGGCCCATGTGGAGGCTACCGGTAACATTCGGTGGCGGAATAACGATGGTGTACGGATCGGCATCCGCGCGCGCGCCGCCGATCTTAAACTCGCCATCGTTTTCCCAAGCCTCATAATGCTTGCGTTCGATCTCTTCTGGTCGATAGGTCTTGTCCAGCATTGCCGGAGGCCTCCGATACTCGCCATGTCCCAAGGAAGGCCACGTTTTACCCCCGTGTTGGGACGTGATCAACGTTTAGCATTGAAAAATACGCGGAATCACAAGCAAAAGGCGGTCCTATTTACGTGGACCGCCTTTAACTGTTAACCGTATTTCACCGTCGAACCTTGGTTAATTATCCATCCGTTCAGCACGGTTGATCATTTTATCGATCTCTTTCTTCACCAAACGCTCGATCAGGTACGGCAAGTTGCGATCCAGCCATTCCCGCAGGATCGGCTTCAGCATCTCACGAACCATGGTTTCCAGCGTGATGTCGCGGCTACTGCCGACGGACATATCGCGTTGATCCAAGATCGCTTTCGCCAGTTCCGACAACATGTCGGCGCCGGACTGGAACGTCGGCGTCGATACAAGTTCAGGTGCTGCAACCATATCCGGCGTCAATTCTAAGATTTCCTCCATCACCGACGGCATTGGCGGTGGCGCAGCCGGGGGTGGCGGTGGTGGGGGCGCAGCCGGGGGCGGTGGGGGCGGTGGTGGTGGCGGAGCCACAGGCTCAGGATCTTCAAGCACAATATCGGGCTCAGGCTCAGGCTCCGAAGCCAAATCGGGTTCTGGTTCTGGAGCTGGTACGGGCTCTGGTTCCGGTTCGGGCTCAGGCACAGGTTCAGGGGCCGCTTCAGCAGCTTCCTCCGCGCCTTCCTCCTCCTCTTCCGACAAGATACGTCGGATCGAGGCGAGAATATCCTCCATTGAAGGTTCGGCGCCCTCTTCCTGGCCAGTTTTGGCTTCGTCGCTCATAAGCGGGTCTCGCCCCCCGTTAAGGTTAACGTTCCATGACAGATTGCTCTCAGGATCGTTAACAAATCGTCAGCACGCAATAGGTTTTCGGCCCATGGGACCATTGACCCGTCAGCGCGGATTACTTCACACCGCCACTGCTGTCACCGCCGAACCACTTACCGCGCACTTCGTCATAGTGCTCGCGCGGATCATATAGATCAACGGTCAGACCCAAATCTTTAGCGGTTAGCCGACCGATTGCCGACATCAATTCATAGGCTGCCACGAACTCGTCACGCTGAGAACGCACATGCGACACGCGGGAATCCAGCAGTTCTTGCTCTGCATTCAAAATATCCAAAACGGTTCGTGAGCCTACAGCCGCTTCGCGCTGCACCCCTTCAAGGGCAACGACACTGGCTTCGATCTGCGTTTGGAATGCGTCGACCTGAGCTTGTGTTGTGGTGAGACTTTCGTAAGACTGCGTAGCCGCTTCGGCAGCATCGCGACGCTCGGTATCGATCACCAATGTCGACTGGGCAGCATCTTGGCGTGCCTCGCGCAAACGCGAATAAACCTCACCTTGTTGATAGATCGGCACCGTCAAATTCAACGAGATTTCGTGGCTGGTCCGTAAGCTGTTCTCGGTCGTTGTCTGCACTTCGCGGGTGCTGCTTGCGGTCAAATCAAGTTCCGGCAGTAATTCGCCCCATACTTCGTCAACATTATCCATAGACTGGCGACGGTCGAATTCCGCAGCGATCACCGCCGGGTTGTTGACGATCGCAGTGCGCACTGCATCGTCGGCGCTGGTCGGCAAATCGAGCAAAGCGCCCGGCAGAATCAACGTATCCGGCGCCGGCTCGCCGACGATATTCAAATAATTTGCCCGCGACGTCTCAAGATCGCCTTCGGACTGAATCCGATCCGCTTTCGAGCGCGCCAAACGGGCTTCGGCTTGGTGCACGTCGGTGCGCGTGATTTCACCAACTTCGAATCGGTCGCGTGTCGCTTCAAGCTGGCGCTGCAGGACTTCTTCGTTATTACGGTTCAATTCAAGCACCGCTTGATCACGAAACACGTTCAAATAGGAGGTCGCGGCCTGCAGCAAAATGCCCTGCTCGGTTTCTAGCAAACGGGCACGTGCCGCACGAATCTCATTCTCGGCACCACTCGTGGCGGCAAGCGTACGCCCCCCCCGAAACAAAGGCTGGGTGACCGACAGACCGATATCCTTTGGACGGCGACTCTGATTCAACCCCGTACCGGTGGTCGATGTGTTATTGTTCACGACCTCGGCACCGATTGACGACGTAACTTCAACGGATGGTCGCCAGTTGGCCAGCGCTTGCGGCACCGCTTCATCGGTGCTGCGCAGTCCGGCGCGGGTCGAAAGCAGTGTCGGATTGTTCAAATACGCTTTCGCCAACGCATCTTCGATGCTTTGGCCCATCGCTTGGGGCGCCCACAGAGACATTGTCAGGGACATCGTTGCCGCGGCGGCGCATGCAACTGTCCGGGCGACTATCTGGGAAAATCTTTTCATCGCTTGCATACCTGTTTCATCTCAGCTTCCAGGCGACACCACGACGGCCATAAGGCAGACGCTAACGTAGAATCCGCCCCTACGTCTAACTATTTGACATATAAGGGAGTCAGAACCGACACCCCAGGTCAAGCTGTGCGAATAGCTGAATGTTTTCAGTTACTTCTGCTTCACCAGAATTATGGCTCACGGCGAATGCGTGCGAATCTTCGGAAAACGGATTCGTCTAGCGATTCCATAGCCTTGCCACGAATCAGATGGTTTCAAGTCGTTTCGGACAGAAACGTTCAGAAACTAAACACGGCCTCGACCTCAAAACCGGGCAACATTTGTTCGGACGCATCGAAGATATCACGCTTCGAGACCGCATCGCCGAAATGGCTGACCAAGACACCGCTACCGACCGTACGCCCCGCAGGCATTTCAACGGCAACCAACCGACCACCGTCGCCAAGCTGGCGGGCGATGTTGTCGGGTACGGCGGGCACGGCGCCGTCAAAATAGATAATGTCGAACGGTGCTTGCGTCGGATGGCCTTCACGCAGATCACCATCGACGATGGCGACGTTGTCGATGCCGAGCTCGCCCAGCGTCCGCTCCGCCTTCGCGCGCATGCCGGGGTCCGGCTCGATGGCAACAACGGTGTCGGCCAGCTTAGCCAGCACGGCCATGCCATAGCCACTGGCACAGCCGATCGCCAAGGCGACGTTGCCCGGCTGAACATCGGCGGTTTCCAACAATCGGGCCAGCACCATCGGCTGCATCATGTACCGACCATCTTCGATGAATACGCTTTCGTCGGCATACGCCAGCGCACGGCGCGCGGTCGGTAGGAACTTTTCCCGTGGCAGATCGGACATAGCGTCGATGATCCGCTCATCCGTAACCTTGTTCGGCAGAATCTGACTGTCGACCATATTGCGTCTGGCTTTATCGGTATGGCTATCGCTCATGCGGGTGTTCCCTATCGGCGTCGTGCTGCCTGCAAAACAGCGCAGCAAAATGTTTCCCCGATTTATAGGTTGTTCAGCCGATGAAAACAACTCTACGCCGGCCCATGCGCGGTGGCGAAAAAAAACACCACATCGTTGTTCAGGGATTGCTTGACCACCGGGAACGTTAAGTCTAATTTCCGCCCTCGTCGCGGTCAGCGGCCTAAGTGAACACTTACTGTGAACGCTTGGGAAGCAGCCATGACGGAGGTCAACGCGGACGGCGCGGTGGCGGAGTGGCTACGCAGCGGCCTGCAAAGCCGTGTACACCGGTTCGATTCCGGTCCGCGCCTCCATTTTGGTCTATACTGTGTGTTGCCTGATCCGGCTTAGCTCAGTTGGTAGAGCACCTGACTGTTAATCAGGTTGTCGCAGGTTCGAGCCCTGCAGCCGGAGCCAATTAGAAAAGAGCGTCTCTCACGAGGCGCTCTTTTTCTTTTACCGCCCTTCCAGCAAAGCCCTCTTCACAAATTCGCATACATACCGCAAGTCTGTGATAAACTTTAGTTGTTAGTTTTGACGATTATGAGGCGCTTGATGGACCAGACGATGATACTTGGCATGGGACCGACAACGGCGCTTTTTTTCTTGGCGGCGACGGTGAATTTTGTGTTTTGGATTTTACTGTTGTGCGTCAAAGGCCCGGTGCGTGCCCCGCATGTCTGATAAATCCAAAAAACCGAAATCAAAAAAAGTCGATAAGCGCACCAAGGCGCCGGTCGAACTGACTGGCAAGACCTATGATCGCGAGTTGCAACGGCTACAAGTTGAACTCGTCAAGCTTCAGGAGTGGGTCCGCATAGAAGGTGTTCGCATCGCCATCCTGTTCGAAGGCCGTGACGGCGCGGGCAAGGGCGGCACCATCAAACGCATTGCAGCACGCACCAACCCGCGCGTCGTGCGCATCGAAGCGCTCGGCAAACCGACCGAGCGTGAAAACACGGAATGGTATTTTCAGCGCTACGTTGCCCGGCTGCCTGCGGCCGGCGAAATCGTGCTCTTCGACCGGTCCTGGTATAACCGCGCCGGTGTCGAACGGGTCATGGGCTTTTGCACGGACCAGGAATATTGGGAATTTTTGCGTGAAGCTCCGGCGTTTGAACAAATGCTGATGCGCTCAGGCATCCATATCGTCAAATATTGGTTCTCTGTCTCGGCGGAAGAACAGGAAAAACGCTTTCAGGCGCGCATACAGGATCCGACCAAGCATTGGAAACTGAGCCCGATGGATCTGGCGGCGCGCGACAAATGGAACGAATACGGCTCTGCCAAAGATATCATGTTCGAGCACACTGACACCGATGAGACGCCTTGGTGGGTGGTGCCGTCGGATGACAAAAAAAGCGCGCGCCTGAATTGCATTTCGCACCTCCTTAGCCTGTTCCCCTATGTCGACGTGAGCCCGAAACTAACGCGATTGAAAAGGCGCCAAAAGCCAAGCGACTTGGTCCGCCCACCGATCGAGAACCAACGCCTTGTACCGATGCGATACATGCGATGACGAAGGATATAGATCGAGATGCGTTTACCTCGCTCAACCAAGTGTATGAGTTTCATGTCTTGGGCAATGGCGAAAAACCGCCAGGACCGAACGGAAAGCGCCTACTTAAGTATTGGTTGGAGAAACGCGACGCACGCGCCTACCCCGCATGGGATGATATCGAGTTGATGGAAATGTTCGCCATCGCAGATTTGATGATCGTCAAAGACGTTATTGATGGCGGGCGTGATTTTTTAAACCGATATTGGGGGTCTGGAATCACGCGGAGTGCCGGATTCGACGGCACCGGCAAGCTGCACACGGACCTGTATGCATCCCAACCGGAAGGGCCCCAGTTCGAAACCTATTTAGCGGCAGTCAATAACCGGGCACCGGTTATGGTACACCGTGATTCTTCGTTTATATCGGGGCGCGAGTACGTCACTTACGATGCGCTGCATGTGCCGGTCGGGCATGCCGAGCGTGACGAGATCACGCACTTGATTACGGTCCATGACTTCGTGATGCGGAAGACACCGTCGAGCTCAGGCCCCCTTGGCAAGATATAACCGGTATCATCACGAAATTTTATGTCGCGAGCCGAGGGCTGCACATGAGGCCCCACATCACCGAACCGGCTTTTACGGCAAGATGCTTGCGAATTTTTGAAATCGTCTATTTTCAATGACTTAATCGCAGAAATATAGGTCATTTGGCGTATAATATGCGCCGGAAGGACCCAGCCATGACCGTATTCGACGCCGCCGATTTTGATAACCATAAAGCCGTACACTTCGTTTCCGATGCCGAAACAGGGCTTCGCGCGATCATTGCCATGCACGACACGACACTGGGACCAGCACTCGGCGGCTTGCGCATGTTTGACTATGCAAGCTCAGATAATGCGGTCACAGATGTACTTCGATTGTCGCGCGGCATGACGTTTAAGAACGCACTCGCCGGCATTCCGTATGGCGGCGGCAAGGCGGTGATCTTAGGCAACCCTAAAACGGACAAAAGCCCGGCGCTGATGCGCGCTTTAGGTCGCGCCATCGACCGCTTAGACGGCGCTTACATCACCGCCGAAGACGTCGGCACCACCGTGGCCGACATGGATATCCTGCGCACGCAAACCAAATACGCGCGCGGTACCAGCACCGGCGTCGGCGATCCGTCGCCGTATACCGCCAGAGGTGTCGCGCATGCGATCCGCTGTGCCGTTCGCGAGAAACATCAAACAACCGATTTGTCAGGCATCCGCGTTGCCATTCAAGGTTTAGGCAACGTCGGTCGCCACTTGGCCGAGATGCTGCACGCCGAAGGCGCCAAACTCGTCGTCACCGATATTGATCCAGCCCGTCTGGATGCCGCCGCCGAAGACTTAGGCGCCGACGTGGTCGAGATCGATGCAATATACAACGCCGACGTCGACATCTTCGCCCCTTGCGCCATGGGGGCTGCGATCAATGACACCACCCTGCCCCAGCTCCGCGCCGGGATCATCTGCGGCGCCGCCAACAATCAACTGGCAACGCCGACCCACGGCGCGGCGCTCGCCGACAAAGGCATCTTATATGTGCCGGATTTCGTCGCCAACGCCGGTGGCGTCATCAATATCGGTCTTGAGGGCAGTGCGAATGACGTTGAGATCACGCAGCGCGTCGACGGCATTGCGGCGACGGTTACAGAAATTCTGACTCGATCCCGTACCACCGGCCACTTGCCGACCGATGTCGCCGAAACGTTAGCGCGTGAGCGTATCGCCGCAGCGGCGATAGCCGCCTAAAAGACGGCGTTTCAAGACGCCATCCAGGTGCGCTATAGTTGACGCATGATGACACTTCGCCCTCTCATCGGTGCCGTATTGCTCGGCACGCTTGGCTTTGTCGACGCGGCATACGCTGCAAGTTGCGATTTCGCGTTGCAGCGCGACGTCGTGATCAGCATCACCCGCAACGACGGCGCCATTGAATACAACAACCGCAACAGCCGTGCCGACCTGCAGCGCATGCAACGCCGAACCGTCCGCACCAGCGCGTTCGGAAACCAATGGACGCCGGTCGGCCTGACATTGACCGAGCTGAAATACGGGATGCAGGTAAAGATCGAGGCCATCCAGATCAACGAACAGCAGTATTGCGCGCGCCTGACGGGCGTCGACGCGCATCTGGGCTACGACAAAATTCAAGTCTTCGTGGCGCGAAAATTTCAGCCCGGCAGTTGCCACTACAACTCCATTACCGAACACGAGCTGACCCATGTGCGTGTCTTTCAAAACACGCTCAACAATTATTTTCCCCGCCTGCAGCGACGCCTGGAGCGCGCTGCACAAGCGGTGCAGCCGGTCCGCGCCAAGACGCCCCAAGCTGCAGCCACACGGCTACAGCGCCATTTAAGCGCCACCGTCGATCCGTTGTTTAAGGATATGAACCGCACCCTTGATCGTGAAAACGCGAAGCTGGATACCCCGGCGCGTTACCGGGCCGAGCAAGCCCGCTGCAGCAATTGGTAGCTGAGACTTATTTCGACGTTGCGATGAACACGCCGTTCCAATCAGCGGGCGGCGGCGCTTCGCGGTACAATGTAATCCGCTCGTCATACAAATCGCACAAAATGTGCAGGTTGACTTCCAGCTTCCAAGGCTTCTTCTCATCAGATCCGAGATCGCGGATCTCGTCGAACATTTCCTGCGCTTGATCCCACTGTTGCGCGCGGTACATTTCCATAGCGTCGAAGATCAGCTTTTGTAGATACTGGAATTTGGGATCGGCCAATACTTCTTCATCGCCCATCAGGCCGTAAATCATTGTGCCCGAGGTCTTGCCCTTCACCTGGATGAAGTCGAGATCAATGGTGGCGAGGCGTTCTTTCACCGCATTCCGCGTGTTCGGGCCAAGTACCACGTTCATGCCGTAGCTTTTGCTCTGACCTTCAAGGCGGGCGGCCAGGTTCACGGCGTCGCCCAGCACTGAATAGTCAAAGCGCATGTCGGACCCCATGTTGCCGACCACGCACGGCCCGGTGTTGAGGCCGAGACCGACCTTGAGCGGAATGTGCTTGCGGCCTTCTTCGACGGCTTCAATTTCCAAACGCGCGTTCAACGGTTCCATCTCGCCGAGCATCGCCAGTGCAGACACACAGCCATTGTATTCCTGATCGTCGTCATCTAACGGCGCATTCCAAAACGCCATGATGCAATCGCCCATGTATTTGTCGATGGTGCCGCGGCGCTCCAAAATCACGTTGGTGAGCGGCGTCAGCAGCTTGTTGATCAACGCCGTCAGACCGACCGCGTCAAACTGTTCGGAGATCGTCGTAAAGCCGCGTACATCGCAGAACAACAGCGTCATATCGCGCTGGTCGCCGCCCAGCTTCAACGCACCCGGATCGCCGGCGACACGCTCGACCATATCGGGTGACAGATATTTAGAGAACGCGTCGCGGGTCTGGCGCCGGCTCGCTTCTTCGCGCGAATACCCAGCGTAGGTCATCGATGTGTACATGACCAAAATACCGACCGTCGCATAGGTCGCGTCCAGCAGCACCAAATGTTCCGAAAACAGATACCACGACGTGCCGAGCGCGCCGCCAGCAACAACGAAAAACAACAGCGCCGTCCATTTGGCACCGACCCACGGCACCAGAATGATCATGATGATACCGCCGACGAGAAGAATCGATAGCTCGGCCGCATCGGCATAGTTCGGACGCACCAAGTATTTCTTGTGCACGATGGCCTCAATCAACTGTGCGTGCACCTCAACCCCAGGAATATCCCGCTCGGTCGGGATCGAACGAATATCTCGGAGACCCACGGCCGACGTCCCCACGATCGTCAGCTTGCCACGAATTTTTGCCGGATCTGCGGAGCCGTTGAGAACCTCATAGGCGGGCACGTATTTGTCCCAGTCGCGCTCGGAAAAATACGGCCAGATTTGCCCGACTCGGTCGGTCGTGACCATGATGTCTTTGCTGACTGCGGCGCCCACCATGCCCGCATCGTTGACCTGTGCCAGCACGGTTTGACGCCCGGTGGCGACGCGCAGCATTTCGATGGCCAGCGCCGGAAAATATTCGCCGTCATGGATAAAAAAAGCCGGTATGTTGCGCACGATGCCGTCTTTGCCCGGCACAACCGAGAAAATGCCGTGACCGCCGAATTTTCCGGTCGCCGCCTGCTCAATCACCGGGATGTTGCGCACCAAGGCCGGAAAATTTCGTAGATAAACCGAGGGATCCTGCGCTTGCCGGCTGAGCTTACGAACCGCCACAGATTTTTTCACCGGTGGACCGCGCACGCCCTCGGTCTCGTTTGGGCGACCCGCCTGCCCCAGCACAACGCGCGACCGCTTAATCACGTCGGCAAAAATCTGGTCGTTGCTTTTCAGCGTCTTGAGACGCGCAATTGTGGCGTCGTCCAGACCTTGCAGGGTGCTCGCGACGCTATCGGGATTCATCCTGTCGGGCTCGGCAAACACGATGTCGAAGGCCACCAACACGGCGCCCATCTGCATCAGGTTCTGCGTCAATTGCGCCAACACGTTGCGCGGCCATGGCCACTGACCGATGGTCTCGAGACTTTGTTCGTCCAAATCGATGATGGTGACGGGTTTATTCGCCGGATCGGGAATCTCGCGCGGCTTGATCTCTTGATAGGCGTCAAAAACCTTGTTGCGCCAAAAATCCAGAAAGCCCGTTTGGGTCTTCACGTCGACATAATAAAGGCCAATGAACGCCACCAGCAAAAACATGCCGAGCGAGCGCTCAAAGCCGAAGACCTTCTTTAAAATGCGCACGTCATGTTGCCCCCAAAATCCCCAGCGCGCAGTGTACACTTTTTCAAAGCTATCGGGTCAAGCGTCTTTCGACATTTACCCCGGGTATGTGCTAAAAGAGCAGCAACGTCGACGTTGCGCCCAATGTGGGCGTCGGCCATGGCGAGCAAAGACATAAGGTGCGCATGAGCGAACAAGATAAACGTGCGTGGCTAAAACCGATTCTCAAACCGCTCCGACCGATCTTTCGCGAGGTCGTGTTGATGTCGGCGTTTGTCAATTTGTTGGCGCTGGCAGTGCCGATCTTCTCGTTACAAGTCTACGACCGTGTCGTCGGCACCGGGGGCCTAACGACCTTGTGGGGCCTGGTGATCGGGATGGCGCTGGTGTTGCTATTCGATCTTGCACTCAAGCAGGCACGCTCGCGAATCATGCAGACCGTGGCACTGCGCGTCGATGTCATCGTCGGTCGGCACCTGTTCGACAAATTGGTCAGCCTGCCGCTGCATGTGTTGGAAACCAAACCGGCCAGCTATTGGCAGTCGCTGTTTCGCGATGTCGATGTGGTCCGCAACACCGTATCGGGTGCCTCCGCAATTCTGATCTGCGATTTTCCGTTTATCATCGTGTTCTTCGTGCTGATCTGGATCATCGCCGCCCCGATCGCCTGGGTTTTGTTAATCATCATGCCGTTGTTCATGTTGGTCACTTGGCGATCCGGCAGCGTGATGGCGCAAGCCAACGCGGCGGAACGCGAGAGCACCCAGTCCCGCGACGCCTTGATCGGCGAATTGATCCAAGGCCGCACCACGATCAAGGCGCTGGCGCTCGAACGGTCAATGCGACCACTTTGGGAAGACACACACGCTGAAAACATCGCGCAATCCATGTACCGGGGCAACCGGACCGATTTTTATACCAACTGTTCGCAAAGCCTGACGCAGTCGACGACGATCTTCCTGACCACGGTCGGTGCCTATCAGATCGTCAATCAGAACCTGACCATGGGCGCGCTGATCGCGACCAACATGTTGTCGGGCCGCCTGCTTGGACCGCTCAACCAACTGGTCGGGCAATGGCGTGCATACAACGGCTTTAAGCAGTCGGTGGATCGCTTGGGCGAGGTATTCTCGACAATCTCAGACCGGGCCGAAAGCGAAGTGCAGTTGGATAAGCCGAAGGGTGAGTTAACCGTCGAGAACCTGACTTTTGCGTATAACGAAGGCGCAAAACCGGTGGTCGACGACGTGTCGATCAAAATCCGCGCAGGCGGCGTACATGCGCTCGTCGGCCGCAATGGATCCGGCAAAACGACCCTGCTGAAAATGCTGCAGGGCCTGTACCCGCCGACCAACGGGCGCGTGTTGTTGGACGGCGCCGACATCGGTCAGTTCTCGCGCACCGAGCTTGCGTCTTGGATGGGCTACGTGCCGCAAGAAACCGTGCTGTTCGCCGGCACCGTCCGCGACAACATCGTGCACCGTTTCCCAGACGCCGATGACGAGCAGATCATCGGCGCCGCAACGGCGGCTGGCGTGCACCATTTCATCATCGATCTGCCCGATGGCTATGCCACCGACATTGGTGAAGCCGGTCGACGGTTGTCGGGTGGTCAGCGCCAACGAATCGCTGTCGCCCGTGCCTTGTTGGGTAATCCTGCCGTGTTGCTGCTGGACGAGCCGTCCGCCAGCCTGGACCGCCAAGCCGAGCAAGAACTCAGGAAAACCCTGGTCGAGATCGGCAAGACACGAACCGTCATCATCGTCACGCACAGCCCGATCCTGTTGGCGGCCTGCGACGACCTCGTGGCGTTGGACAAAGGCAAAGTCGCCCTCGCTGGCCCGTCCCGCGAGATTCTGCCGAAACTATTCGGCCAGCAGCCGATGGCAGCACGCAACGATCAAACCGATCCAGCCGCGGCGCCTGCGGAACCTGCAATACCCGGCCTGCCGCCACTGAAAGATCCGCCGAAGGCCACCCCCCAAGCACCTCCGACGCCACAGCCAATACCGCAGCAGCTCACAGCGGCGCCATCGAAAGCACCGCCTGCAGTCGGCAAAGCGGCCCCACCGCCGACTGCAGCGCCCAAACCTGCCCCGGCGCCTGCGTCTGCGCCCGCTGGCGGCGGTGCTGCGGAAACGATTGCAGCACGCGCGAAAGACAACGCGAAACAGGCCGCGACTGCGCCGAAAACGAGCCCGGGCACGCCGGTGACGGCAGACCCCAGCGTGCCGTCGGGCAATATGTTCAAGCTCGATGGCGATGCGAAACGGTTGCTTGATGACCCATATGCGGATTTAATTAAGGGCAATCAGGAAGAGCATAAGCGCAAAGCGCCTGCGGATGCAGCGGCTGGCGCAGGCCCCTCGAAGCCAAGATCATGAGATACGGCACCTAAAGGTATGCAGATGATGCACACGTTTACCCATGGAGACAGCCGATGAGCCCCGACGCTTCCGGATTGGATACAATAAAGCGCGACGAAAACGCCGCTGCAAAGGCCCCGGAGCGCACGATGCCGAAAGGCCTGACGGCATCGGACAAGCTCGACATGATGTTGAACCAAAACCCGCTACCGGGCTGGCGTCTGTTGGCGTGGCCTGTGATGCTGTTGCTGGCAGTCGGCGTAATTTGGGCTAACTTCGCCACCCTCGACGAGGTTGCGATTGCAACCGGTGAAGTCGTACCGGCAGGCCGTATCAGCGTCGTGCAGCACCTCGAAGGCGGCATTATCCAAGATATCTATATCTCCGAAGGCGACACCGTGCGCGAAGGGCAGACGCTGATGCAGCTCGATCTGGCATCGGGCGGCACCAACCGCGAGGAATTGCAGGTTCGCATCGACAGTGAGCGCTTAATCAAAGCGCGCTTGGAAGCGGAAGCCGAAGGCAAGGAGTTGGTGTTCCCCGAAGACGTATCACAACGCCGCCCGGCGATTGTCGCCGCCCAGCGTCAAGCCTTTGAAGCGCGCCGCCGCGAACTCGGCTCGACCTTGCAGGTGATGCGCGAACAGGTGAAACAGCGCGAACTGGAAGTCGAAGAGCTGACCGCGCGCGCGCGCGCCGTGGAAAGTAATTACAAGCTCGCGTCCGAGCGCCTGAAAATGTCGAAGTCCCTACTTGCCGAGGGTCTGACCGCGAAAATGGAACACCTTGAGCTTGAAGCCGAGGTTGAGAATCTGGACGGTGAAATGCGCTCGTTGCGCCCCTCTATGCCGAAAGTGCAAGCCGCCGTCGAAGAAGCCCGCCAGCGTCTGCAGGAAACCGAAAGCCGCTTCCGACGTGAATCTCAAGATCAGCTCGGCAAGATCGAAGAAAACATCGCCCGGGTCACCGAACTATTGAGCGAAGCCGATGCCCAGGGCGTGCGCACCGAGATTAAAAGCGCGATCAACGGCGTCGTCAAAAACATGCGCTACAACGCCATCGGTAACGTCATCAAGCCAGGCGAGCCGATCATGGAAATCGTGCCGACCGGCGATAACTTGGTGATCGAAGCGAAATTGAATCCCGTAGACCGCGGCTATGTCACCGAAGGCCAGGCCGCGACGGTGAAAATCTCTACGTATGACTTCACCCGGTACGGCGGTCTTGAAGGCCAAGTGGTCCGCGTTGCGCCCGACAGCAGCACCGACGAAGACGGCGCACCTTACTTCCGGGTTGTGGTGCGGACCGATAAAAACTTTTTGGGCCGGGTCGAGGGTGATTTACCGATCACACCGGGTATGCAGGCAACCGTCGACATCCACACCGGCGAAAAGTCGGTGATGGATTACTTGGTGAAGCCGGTCCTAAAACTTCGCCACGAAGCCTTCCGCGAGCGGTAATCGTCAAATCATCCAAAGACTACAGCATCTCCAAATGCGATGGCCCGCTCGGCGGCGGGAAAGCCGCGTCGAGGGCGGCATGATCTTCGGCATCCAGGGTGATATCCAGGGCTTCGATGTTTTGATCGATATGCGCGTGGCTGACGGATTTTGGAATCGCGATAATGTTGTCTTGCGCTAGGACCCAAGCCAGCGCGACCTGCAACGGCGCAACCCCGTAACGGGCTGCAATTTGCGACAACACCGGCACGCCTTTGAGGCGCCCTTGCTCCAGCGGCGAATATGCCATCACCGGCACACCCCGCTTTTCGCATTCCGGCAACACATCCCATTCCACGCCCCGACGACTCAGATTGTAGAGAATCTGGTTGGTGGCCAAAGCGCTGCCGCCGTTGCACGCACACCATTCATCCATGTCGGCGGCGTCGAAGTTTGAGACGCCAAAATAACGAATTTTACCCGATCCGCGCAGGGTTTCGAATGCATCAAGCGTTTCTTGGAACGGCGCTGCGCCACGCCAGTGCAGAAGGTACAAATCGATGTGATCCGTACCCAAACGGGTGAGACTGCGCTCACACGCTTCAATGACGCCGTCGAAATGCGCATGGTTGGGCAACACCTTGGAGACGATAAAAACATCGTCGCGGGGTACTGCATCGAAGCCTGCAAGCGCCGCACCGACGACGTCTTCAGCACCGCCATTGGCATACATCTCGGCGGTATCGATCAGCCGGATACCGCGTTCCAACGCATAGCGCACGGCGCCGACCTCGCGCACGAACTGAGACGCAGATTCTCCCATGAACCAGGTGCCGAGGCCCAACGTAGGCACGGTTTCACCGCCGGGTAATTCTATGGTACGCATAGCTGGCCTCTTACTCGTTGCAGATATCGATATAACGTAGCAAATCGGAAAATCAGAATACACAATCACGCACAAAAGAAAGTGCGCTAATCATTTCTTAAACATAAGAGATTCTTTATAGTACAGAGATTCGCTAGGCGTTTGGTGTCGTCTGGTATTTAATTCGGGGGGGGCCGCTCGGCCTACCTTAGGGGAACTGGCTGAGAAGCGGACAGCATGTCACTCGCAACCATATTCGGCGTACTCGGCGCGATGGGCCTTTTTATCGGTGCCATTGTGTTTGCCACCAACAACTTTGTTATTTTCCTAAGCGGGTCCAGCTTCGTCATGGTCGCCGGCGGCACCTTAGCGTCGACGTTTATTTCATATGAACCGCGCTACGTGTTGCTGTCTTTGAAACTGATCTGGCGCATTATTTTCTCGCCCAAGGTCGGCCGCAACATGCTGAAAAGCGAAGTCGGGCGGATCATCCGCTGGGCGTACACGGTGCAGAAAAATGGCGTCCCTGCGCTTGAGGCCGAGGCCATGAAAGCCACAAAGAACGACAAGTTCCTCCGCTTCGGCGTGGAGATGGTGGTTTCAGGCTACACTGGCGATGAAGTTCGCGAAATCATGACAAACACCATCGAGACCACTTATGGCCGCAACACCATCCAAGTCGATATCTTGAAGAATATGGCCGCCGCCGCCCCGGCCTTCGGCATGATCGGGACGTTGGTCGGCTTGATCATCATGCTCGACAACATGGGTGGTGATCCGTCGTCGCTGGGTAAAGGTTTGGCCGTCGCCTTGCTGACGACACTGTACGGCGTGTTGTTCGCACGCATTATCTTCCTGCCGACCGCGACCAAGATTTTGCAGCGCGAGCAAATCATTAAGTTTCGCAATTATCTTTTGGCAGAAGGCTTGGCGCTGTTGGCCGACAAGAAAAGCCCACGCTATATCCAAGATAAAATGAACAGTTATCTTGATCCGTCGATCCACTTCAACATCGATAAGATGAAGAAATAACAGCGTCGGGAAGGCTTCGGAGGCCCCATGGCCGCACCGCTAAAAGAAGAAATCGTAGAAGAATCAGAAGATTGGCTGGTCACTTATGCCGATGCCATCACGCTGTTGATGGCGTTCTTCGTGATGCTGCTGACCTTTGCCGAGTTCGATATTCCGGCCTATGAGGAATTGACCTCGGCGCTTGCCAACAATGTCGGCGGGCGCGAAGCGCAAACAACCACGCAAAGCCTCAAAATCGATGTCCAGGACATCGTCTATGAAATGCAGGCCGACCAGGCCGTGCAGGTGACATCCGACGAAAAAGGTGTGGTCATTGATTTGGATGCGAACGCGTTTTTCCAGCCGGCGTCGGCGGACCTGGTACCGGCCGCCATTCCGGTGCTGGCCAAGCTGTCTGAAACTTTAGCCTCGCCCAATTATGAACTTTATAACATCGCCGTCGAGGGTCACACTGACGACGGTCAAATTAGCACCGATAAGTTTCCGTCGAACTGGGAGCTTTCGTCGCAGCGCGCGTCCAGTGTCGTCCGCTTGTTTGAGAGCAACGAGGTCGAACGCGCGCGTCTTCAGGCACGCGGTTATGCCGATACCCGCCCCAAGGTGCCAAACCGCGACCTGCAGGGCAAGCCGATCCCTGAGAACCGGGCCACCAACCGCCGCGTCGTACTCAGGCTGCATCCGATGTCGCTGCAAGAGCGCGACGAGTACATGCTGGCCCAGGAAATCAAACGAGAACGTGAAGCCGCCAAAGCGGCTGCGAGTGTGAAGCCGCCGTCAGCGGAAGAACTGTTACCGATCCGCGCCATGCCCGACGGCTTGAGCGAACAAGACCGTCAGACCAAACTCGCGCTTGAACAATTGAAGCGTGATATCTATGCCGCGGCGAACGAAAGCGGGCAACTTCAGCCCAGTGATGTTCAGCGCCTCAAACAGACGTTAGCTACACTCAATGAGGTTCGGACCGATAATCTTGAAGGTATCTATGCTGAGATTGAACGGTTCTTAAACCGGTAGCGAGGACGAGGCCGCCGTCAACCGACGATGACTTCCATGCCCTCGCGGCTGACGAATGCGCCATCCCAAACCTTTTTCGCATCCTCTGCCAACTGATCCATGAAATCATCGGTGTGGTCTGGATCATGATGGAAGATCGCCAATTGTTTGACGTTGGCGGCACGGCAAAGACGTACCCCCTCCTCCCACGTGGAATGGCCCCAGCCGATCTTGGCCGGGAATTCCGCTTCGGTGTAGGTGCAGTCGTAAATCACCAGATCAGCGCCTTCGATCAGCTTTAAAATGTTCTGATCGGGCTTGCCGGGTATGTGCTCCGTATCGGTCACATAGACCACAGAGTTGCCCTTGTGATTGATACGATAGGCGGTCGAGCCGTTCGGGTGGTTGAGCGGTGCGGTCTCGATATCGACACCCTTGGCGAGCGAGAAGCTGTCGCCGGCCTCAAAGTCTTCGAATTTCAGCTTGGCTTGCATCGCTTCGAGCGGGACCGGGAACATTGGGTTATGCATTTGCGTCGACAACACATCCTGCACGCCGCCCTGGTTCTTCAGGTGACCCGCCATAATGTGAATGGAACGTTTGGCGTCATATGCCGGCACAAAAAACGGAAAGCCGTTGATGTGATCCCAATGGGTGTGGGTCAGCAGAAGATGAGATTCTTTGACGTCGCTTTCAAGAAACGAATTGCCAAAGTTTCGGATACCGGTCCCGGCATCCATAACAAAGCGATAGCCGCCGGCATCAACCTCAATGCAGCTCGTATTTCCGCCATACTTCATATGATCCGGGGACGCACATGCGATGCTGCCCCGAACCCCCCAAAACTTGACACGAATCGCCATTCAGTTCCGCCCGATCTTTCTTACGGCGAGAAAGCCACACTCAGCCTAACAATATTAGTACGACTTTTGGCGAAAATTAATTGTGCAACGTTGGCTTGCCAATAAAATCGTTATTTAACCTTAACGTCACATAGGTTCCTGACAGAAACCTGACTTCCAACAGAAAGATCAATGTCCGCGTCCGCACGCCCTTGGTTTACGGCGATTTCCAACAGTCCCAACGCATTCTTGTAGAAAAACGGCGTCCCAATTTCGACATCCGAAAATGTGTCCGCCCTCATAACAGTGAACTCACCGATTCGCAAACACGCACGCCCATCCAGATTATCCCAGCGCAGACCGGTCATACAGTTACCATATCCATCAATATAAATCACTGCAGGCAAGTCATCGGGAAGGTCACCAAATAGACTATTTGGCACGCCATCCGCATGCTGAATGGCGGCACAGCGCCCCAACGCCGGGGCTCCATCGGTCTGCAAGCCTCGTGCGATCTCGGCTGCCACGGGTGCAAACAGATCACGCCCATGGAAGCTTGAGGACAAGATGTCCGGTCGCCATGTGATGTCCCACCACGATGCGCACTGCGCACGCCTGGCGACGATCTCAAAAAGGCCGTTGTCGGGGCCGACAAACCAGCGATCATCGGCCTTGAGCACGACCGGACGGCGCTGACTGCCGACACCAGGGTCAACAACACCCAAGCACACCGTGCCGGCTGCAAATGGCGCCATGACTGCCGGCAATAAATAAGCCGCCGCCCGCACATCAAACGCCGGCACGTCCGACATCAAATCAATCACCGGCACGCGCGGCGCAACATCCATAATCGCGGCCCGCATCTGCCCCAGATACGGCCCTTGGACCCCAAAATCGGTGAACGTGACAATCATAACGTTAGCTTACCCAAGCAATGGGCCATGAAAAAGGGGTGCCCTCGCGGACACCCCTCATTCTTTGGTCGGATTGTGCGGCGGGGCTTAGAAGCCCATGCCACCCATACCACCCATACCGCCCATGCCACCCATGTCGGGTGCGCCACCACCGGCGCCACCGT
>CAXBEV010000012.1:0-111420 GCA_963974935.1 uncultured Rhodospirillales bacterium
CACATCGTCAAAAATGGAAACGTTTAACGGCGGAATGCCGACGCGTCACAATTTTGACCCGATATGTGTAAAGACGGTCCGGAAAGGCGTTCGTTACAGTTCGGTTTTAAATTTTTTCCGCCACGGCGTGCATATTTCCATCTTCGGTGCAGTCGCAATCGAGATACCCATGGACGGTACACGTTCGGCAAGTTGTCTCAAGCCGCTCTCGCAGGGCGAGTCGGGCCCGGTGCAAACGGACTCGCACATTGCTCTCAGAAATGTTGAGCGTGGCGGCAATGCTTCCGCGCTCTTCCCCGATTAAGTCCGCGCGCCACAAAATATCGGCATACTCGGACTTTAAGGTCGGCAAAAGTTTATAGAGACACATGCAAACGATCGCATCGAGTTCGTCAATGCCATCTGTCGAGCGAAGCATCGTATCCAGATAGTGGAAATCTGTCTCGGATTGGCGTTGCTTGCTGCGGCTGCGGTAATGATCGATCAAGGTTGTTTTAAGCACCTGATACATCCAGGAACGGAGTTTCTCATTGTCGCGAACGTCATTGAATCGCGTAAGCACCTTGACGTAAAAATCTTGCAGCACATCAGCAGCATCATGACTATTGCCAAGCCGACTTTTAAGAAAATTAAACATATCGTGCTGGACTTCCTGCATCACATTTTGCGTGACGGCGTCCACTTGGCCTTCGTCTCGATACTGGGTCATCTCAATTCCAAATTTTAGCCTTAAATGGGCGGTTTTTTTCAGACTCCACACGACGACTGTAACGATTGACCAAAATCAACGTCCTTATTGTTATGAACCTGTAAATTAAATGGGCAGGTCATTTCGATGTGGCTCTCATTGAGCAATCATCCGATTCATCTGAACCAGAAAATGAAGACACAAAGATTTACTAGCAAGTGTAAAGGTAAAAAAATGTGGAACAACGCGCTGTCGTTATTTTTACATCGTCTGGTTAAATACGGTAATTTAATTGTCGTGTTTCCGCATGGTCAATCGACACAGTTTGGCGATCATTCATCAGCCTCAATAACCGTTCGGCTTCACGAGCGTTCATTATCACGTAAAATCCTTCTAAATCCCGATCTCGCACTGGGCGAAGGTTATGTGGACGGGGCGCTCACAGTCGATAATGATGATCTCTATGGCCTTGTCGAGTTGCTTGTCGTCAATCTGGCACGCCAACCGGATGTTGCACATTATTCTTGGTTGGCTTGGGCGCGGCGGCTTTGCCGCGGCTTAGCGCAATTCAATCCGGTTGCACGCTCACGGCAAAATGTGGCGCATCATTATGATCTATCATCCGACCTATATGCACAATTTCTAGACTCCGCCTGGCAGTATTCATGTGGTTATTTTCGCAACCCCGATGACGAATTAGAGAATGCACAGGAAAACAAAAAAGCGCTTATCGCAAGAAAACTTCTATTGCAGCCAGGCCAGACCGTATTAGATATCGGCTGTGGATGGGGCGGGCTTGGCCTTCATATCGCCCGTGATCACGATGTCGATGTTACCGGCATCACGCTCTCGCAGGAACAACATAAGGCTGCGGAAAAGCGGACAGAAACTGCGGGGCTTACTAACCACGTCCAGTTCCAGCTTCAAGATTATCGACATATTTCAGGGACCTTTGATCGGATCGTCTCGGTCGGCATGTTTGAGCATGTGGGGGTGCCACATTACCAAGAGTTTTTTGCTACGCTCCGTGACCGACTCGCGGACGATGGCATTGCGTTGCTGCATACCATTGGCCGCGCCGATGGGCCGGCAGCAACAAACCCTTGGATCGCTAAATATATTTTCCCCGGCGGTTACAGCCCTGCGCTCTCAGAAGTCCTCGCGGCGATTGAGCCTTCCGGACTTTATGTTACCGATATTGAGGTTTGGCGCCTTCACTATGCAGAAACATTAAAGGCTTGGCGTCAGCGCTTTGAGGCCAATATGGATCGGGTGCGTGATATCTATGACGCGCGGTTCTGCCGCATGTGGCGGTTTTATCTTATCCTCAGTGAATTGGCTTTCCGGCATGGCGGACATGTGGTCTTCCAAATCCAACTTGCTAAACGCCAAGATGCCGTGCCCCTGACCCGTGACTACCTGACATCGACCGAAGTGACCAATGTGCAGCAAACACGCGTTGCATGATTGGCGCGGCGACCGGTCGAGTAAATATAGCACGCCAAGAAATACAGACTATATACATACGTAGGAGGAATTTGCATGAAAAAGCTCTCGAAAATAACGCAGTGGTTTGTTGTTACAATTGTTGTCGCAATTACGCTTCAAATGCCCACAATGGCGCATGCCGTCATGTCGGAAGCACAGATAGCTTCAAAATTAGAAGCAACGTTCGACGTCAAAGTCTTAAAAATATTGCGAAGCGCAAAACTGGATTCCGGCATTATCGCCGTAAAAGTGATGAATCCGTCAGGATCATCCAATAACGCACTTCAGGTATATACGCTCTTTGTCAATGAAGAGACGGGCAATCCAGTTCCCCTCTATGGGGAGTTCGTGTCCCGTCTGCCTCGGACATCACCATTGATTTGGCAACGAACTATCCCGGTCACCGCCGATGACGAGGATCAACTCAATCCGTAATAGAACCACAAATTACATAAGATCATATGTTTGCGACATTGCCCGACACGGTCGGGCGGCGTGACCTATGTCAATGCTACGGATTTTAGAACTGGTATAATCCTACTTCTTTGATTTTGCGGCTTGTATACGTAGAGGGATGAAATGATTGTTGCCCCTTTAGATTTTGAAAAGCTGCCGCCGCTGTATAATCCTACAGTTGTGTCGGGGATGGATTTGGCTGAGCCGCGATCTGCCCCAAAAACCTTATCCGCGCCGGAAGCAAGCAATCCGAGCAATCTAAAAACCGCACTCGATAGATCTGCACTTCAATCCCCCCACACCAACAAAGAGCAGTCCGTGTCTAATGCGCCGGTGGCGCTTCCCATGGTCGTATTGGACCTTGTGGCAGGGGGTGTCTCGTCCACAGAATATGCGTCTTTGATTACAGAAACACAGCCTCTTCGCGTTCCAACGAACGTCGTCATCGCAGCCTATGAAGATGCTGGCCAACCCGAGAAAACAGCTACATCGGCCATCATTGCTTAATATTGTTTATGGCAAAGAGTGCCTTAGCACAAAGAGTGCCGTTGACGTTCGGGCATACATGCTGCGTCTCTGGTCGAAGCCATAAGGCATGTTTATTTATACACATTCGTAATAACCTCTTGTCGGCCCCATGACGGGCCGACTCGATTCAGTGATGCCGGGCCAAAGCTGCCAAGAGCAAACCTATTGTCATGGTTGCTGTTATTGAAAACTGTATAATCAGTTTTCAAACAATAACTAATTGCAGCCGATATTTATTTTTAGCCAAAAATAGGACATTAAATAAGTGACGATTACAACGATTGGGCAAATTATTATTGTGATGTTTCTTTGGGCTGTTTGTTTTCCTTTAATAACACTCGGAATTGAGTTTGCACCCCATTTAACCTTCGCGACCCTACGGGCAGTCATAGCGGGGCTGGCGCTGACTGCGCTAGCGATTGCCTTGCGCCGACCATGGCCCCAGGGGCGTCGAATTTGGACGATAATTTCGATCGTTGGCGTGGGGGCCACTAGTTTTGGGTTTTTTGGCATGTTTCACGCCGCTGAGTTCGTCTCTCCCGGTATTGCCACGGTAATCGCCAACACTCAGCCACTTATGGCAGCGGTACTGGCTGGTGTTCTCCTAAATGAGCGGCTGACAGCGCGTGGAAAAATTGGCCTGCTCATAGGTTTTGTTGGGATTCTCGTAATCTCTTCGCCGCAACTCTTCTCCGACAGCAGGTCAGAAAACTATGCCTTTGGCATCACCTATATTCTTCTGGCCGCGCTCGGCATCACGGTCAGCAACGTATTGATCAAGAAAATCGCAGGCAGTATCGACGTTCTTATGGCGATGGGCTTGCAAATGTTAATCGGCAGCATCCCGCTTGCCGTTGCCGCTTGGGCTACTGAAGAGCCAACGTCGATCCGGTGGTCGTTCACGTTCATTGTGGCGCTTGTCGCTCTTAGTTTGTTCGGAACGGCGCTCGTCTATTGGCTTTGGTTTTCTGTGCTGGCAAAAGCACCACTCAATCGTGCCAATGCATACAGTTTTTTAGTCCCTATCTTTGGCTTGGCAATGGGAGTGATGTTCTATGAAGAGACTCTGGGATGGTCGCAATTGGTCGGCATTATATTGGCAATTGTTGGAGTCACATTGGTGACGCGCCGCGGCACGATTCAAGACGAGATCGATAGCTGACAAATTTGGTGTGTCACTTGGCGAGATCAAGACAGGTTTACTGTCTTTTTTGCGGCGCATTGCGAGAATTGATTTGGATCAATGCCGCCGTGTAGGGCTTCTATATGATTAGCTTAGTACCTAACTCCAGATCGGATGTGGTTTGATGATGCGGACATATAGCGATACGGGTAATAAGGCGTCGACCTCGGTAAGTTCGGATATATTGCTACGTTCAATAGACCTCACGATTGAAACGGCTTTAACCGAAAATTACGATGCTTTTCGTCAATATCTCATGCGACGTGTTGGCGACGCCAGCACGGTTGATGATGTGCTCCAAAATTTTTGTGTCCGGGTTGTTCGCAGCCGTACCGTACTCAGAAATAAAAAAGCCGTCATGGGGTGGCTTTACACCGTGCTGCGCTCGGTGCTGATCGACCATTACCGGGCCGTGGCTTCGCGAGGCCGGATGGAGGCGAGCTATTTGCAAGAGCGCGTTGCCCTTGATGAAGAATATGACCACATCGGACACGAAGAAAATAACTGCAAATGCATTGACAATCTGGTGCCTAAATTACGTCCAGACTATGCTCAAGTTCTCCGGCGGGTCGATTTGTCGGATGAGCCGCGAGAAGACGTTGCGATAGATCTTGGTATTTCATCGACGAATGTCAGGGTGAGGCTTCATCGTGCGCGCCATGCGTTGCGTAAAGCAATGATAGCTTGCTGCGGCACATGTTGTGAAACCAGCTTTGATGATTGTACGTGTGCCGAAGACTGCGGATAAACTGGGCTACGGATGCGCCATATTTTGAGGCGTGCTCATAACCTCATACAAAGAAGGCGTCTATGACGGAGATTACGGTTATCGGTTTGAACTTGAAAAAAGTGTGTATTTTAGGTCGCGGCGCGGCGTGGAGAGCGGTGGTCCGTCGGAAGTTTTGCCGAAGCTAGATGGTGCCATTTTTCTCCGAATTCACGCCTCGCCTGATTGGCATGGAGGCCTGAGGGGGCACACATTTAATGACGTTTCAAAGGGACGGATGAGTTCGCCATTGACGTCTATGTCATTCCAACGGGTGAAGAGCGCTTTACTGTGCGTCATACCTGGAATTTTTTGCAGAATCTCTCTTCCGGTGTAGCCTGTAACGATCAGTATGAAGTGTTAGCGAGCGAGGTTCTCGGCGCTATTGGATCTGGCTGCTTGGCCTGAGGAGCGAGTCGTGAAAATACTTCGAAACGTCATTATCATTCTCGTTCTGGTTGCCGGGGCCGCCGGCGGCGGTTATTACTGGTGGTTGCAGCAACAGAGCGACCTGCCCGAGGGCTTTTCTCGCGCCAATGGACGGATTGAGGCAGAACGGGTCGATATTGCGCTCAAATTCGGCGGCCGAATCGTTGAGGTTCTTGCCGATGAGGGGCAAATGGTCTCGGCCGGAGACGTGATCGCTCGGATCGATTCCACCGAGCTTGAAGCGCAGATTCGTGCCACTGAGGCCGGGACCCGTCAAGCCGTACAGGAACTGGCGGAGGCCAGGGCCTTGATGGCCCAGCGTGAGGGTGAATTGGCTTTTGCCAAGGCCGAACTTGGTCGCACCGAGACCCTTGCCGCGCGAGGATATGCAACGGGAGAGAAGCTGGATCAGCGACGCTCGGAACATATCACTGCTAATGCGGCCCTCAACACTGCCCATGCGCAGATTGCTGCTGCCGAGGCGGCGATCGAAGCCTCCCAAGCGAGTGTCGCGGCCCAGAGGGCCAATCTCGCCGACTACACTTTGATCGCACCAAGAAGCGGACGGGTACAGTACCGGCTGGCCGAGCCCGGTGAAGTTCTGGCCGCCGGCGGAAAGGTTGTCTCGCTGCTCGATCTGACGGACGTCTATATGGATATCTACCTGCCCACTGACGACGCGGGCCGTCTGCGCTTTGGCTCAGAGGCACGGCTGATTCTCGATGCGGCCCCACAATACGTGATTCCGGCGTCTGTCGACTTCGTCGCCTCGGAGGCGCAGTTCACCCCAAAATACGTCGAGACCAAAAGCGAGCGCGAAAAGCTGACGTTCCGAGTCAAGTTACAGATACCGGCAGAGGTTCTCAGCAGATACCAGGATGTCGTGAAAACCGGCGTTCCGGGGGTGGGTATTGTCCGCCTCTCACCCAAAGCAGAGTGGCCGGCGACGCTGGCGGTGAAGCTGCCTTGATAAGGCCGTCCGCAGATTCAGTCGCCACCCTATGCGGCATTACCCACCGCTATGGAGCGACCGCTGCACTAGATGACGTGTCTGTTGCGATTCCATCGGGAAGCATGGTCGGGTTGATCGGACCGGACGGGGTGGGTAAATCCACATTTTTAGGTCTGATTGCGGGGGTGCGCCGCCTTCAAACCGGCACGGTCGAAGCGCTTGGTGGCTCGATGGGCGACCGGCGGCATCGCGACGCAGTCTGTGCGCGCATCGCTTACATGCCGCAGGGATTGGGCCGGAACCTCTATCCGACGCTTTCGGTCATTGAGAATATCGATTTCTTTGGCCGCCTTTATGGTCAGTCGGCGAGTGAGCGCGCCACGCGCATCGCCGATCTGTTGAGGAGCACGGGGCTCGATCCATTCACGGACCGTCCCGCAGGTAAACTTTCTGGCGGGATGAAGCAGAAACTCTCGCTCTGCTGTGCGCTGATTCACGACCCCGATTTGCTCATCCTCGACGAACCGACAACCGGCGTTGATCCGCTGTCGCGGCAGCAGTTTTGGGAACTGATC
Source organism: uncultured Rhodospirillales bacterium (assembly GCA_963974935.1). Classification (GTDB taxonomy): domain Bacteria; phylum Pseudomonadota; class Alphaproteobacteria; order Rhodospirillales; family Casp-alpha2; genus UBA4479. Next base: position 7,066 of record CAXBEV010000012.1, read on the forward strand.
AATCGTATCCGCGCGCGCCGCCCCGGCATGAGCGTGATAACTGCCACTGCCTATATGTCGGAGGCCGAGCGGTTCGAGCATCTGATCGCCATGAGTGCGGGCCGCATCCTTGCGGTCGGAACGCCGGACGAGCTGATGTCACAAGCCGGCTCGGATACCCTGGAAGCCGCGTTTATCGCACTGTTGCCTGAAGAAGAGAGGCAAGGCCACCAGGCCATTACACTGCCGCCGCGCATTACGCGGGAAGGTCCGCTGGCCATTGAAGCCGAGGGGCTCACCATGCGGTTTGGCGATTTCACCGCCGTCGATCACGTGACCTTCCGCATCGAGCCGGGTGAAATTTTCGGTTTTCTCGGGTCGAACGGATGCGGCAAGACCACGACCATGAAGATGCTGACCGGCCTACTGACCGCTAGCGAAGGCCATGCTCGGCTGTTCGGCAAACCCATCGGCGCCGACGGCATGGCGACGCGACGGCGCGTTGGATACATGTCGCAATCCTTTTCGCTTTATTCTGAATTATCGGTGCGGCGTAATTTGACGCTACATGCCGATTTATTCCATCTCCCTGGGGCGCGCCGCGCGACCCGTGTTAACGAACTGATTGAACGCTTCGATCTGCGTGACGTGGCGGATTCAACGCCCGAAGGCCTTCCGCTGGGCGTGCGTCAGCGCCTCCAATTAGCCGTGGCGGTGCTGCATGAGCCCGAGATGCTAATCCTTGATGAGCCGACCTCCGGCGTCGATCCGATCGCGCGTGACGCTTTCTGGGCGCTGCTGATTGAATTGTCTCGCCAGGACGGGGTGACAATCTTCATCTCTACCCACTTCATGAATGAAGCCGAGCGATGCGACCGCATTTCGTTGATGCATGCGGGCAAGGTTCTGGCCCAGGGTAAGCCCGATGAATTGCGCAAGCGGCGCGGTTCGGCGACGCTCGAAGAGGCCTTTATCGCCTATTTGGAGGAGGCTGGCGCAGAAGGCAGCACGCCTAAAGAGGCGCTCGATCTCCCTGCCACGACAGGTTCGCACGGAATTGAAACCGGATGGATATCGACCTCTCGCGTTTGGGCCTACGCGCGGCGCGAGGCGATGGAAATTTGGCGCGATCCAATCCGCTTGGCTTTTGCGCTGCTTGGCCCGATTATCTTAATGCTGGCGATGGGATACGGCATCACCTTTGATGTCGAAAAACTATCTTACGCGGTTCTGGATCAGGACCAGTCGCGCGAAAGCCGAATGTTCTTGGATGCAATGTCGAGCTCGCGCTATTTCGATAAGCAACCCCCAATCGCCCATTTTGCCGACTTGGATCGCCGTATGAAGACGGGCGAGGTTTCTCTCGTTGTCGTCATTCCTCCCGCGTATGGTCATGACCTTCTGGCGGGCCGGACCCCACAGATTGGCGCGTGGCTCGATGGCTCGAATACGACACGCGCAGAGACCGGCCGCAGCTACATGCAAGGGGTCCTGTATGCGCATTTAAGCGATCTATCGATGCGGGAGACTGGGACGATTCCCAGCTACTATCCAGCGACGATTGAACCCCGCTTCCGCTACAATCAGTCCTTTCGGTCGCAATACGCGATACCGCCTGGCGTGCTGATGATGATGCTGATCATGATTCCAGCAATGCTGACCGCGCTCGGCGTGGTGCGTGAAAAGGAGATGGGCTCGATCCTTAACTTTTACGCGGCCCCGGTCCACAAGATTGAGTTCTTACTGGGCAAACAATTACCCTATATTGGCGTTGCGATGGCCAGTTTTGTCAGCCTCGTTGTGCTGATGCTCATCGTGTTTGGTATTGGGATGCCGGGTAGTTTTTTGGCATTGGTGTTGGGGGCGCTGTTGTACACCACTGCCGCCACGGCGTTTGGCCTCGTCATCTCGACATTTGTCCGCTCACAGATCGCAGCGATCTTTGCGACGGCAATCATCGTTATGATACCGACGGTCAACTTTTCGGGAATGATGTACCCGGTTTCCACACTTGAAGGCGGAGCGGCGCTTCTCGGTCAAGCATTTCCAGCCCTCTATTTCCAGCAGATCAGCGCTGGCGTCTTCAATAAAGGCCTCGATTTTGCGGTCTTGTATCCCAATCATCTGATCCTCGCAGGATTTTGCATCCTGTTCTGGGTGATCGCCGCTGCGTTTTTGCGTAAACAGGAAGCCTGAGCCATGCGCTGGATCGCCAACATTTACCGGCTGGGCGTAAAAGAGATCTTCAGCCTGCTGCGCGACCCGGTGCTGATGGGATTGATCTTTTACACCTTCACTTTTGCCATCTACACCGTCGCCAACGGGGTACGGACCGAGTTGAACAATGCGTCCATCGCTGTTGTAGATGAAGATCGGTCGGGACTGTCGACACAGATCACGGGAGCGTTTCTACCGCCTTACTTCAAAACACCGGAGGTAATCGGTTTGCGCACGGTCGATCCGGGTATGGATGCGGGCCGATATACTTTTGTGCTGGATATCCCCCCCGGTTTTGAGGCGGATGTGCTGGCCGGGCGCAATCCTGAAATACAGCTTAATGTCGACGCGACCGCGATGACGATTGCCGGAAACGGGACGACCTATATCTCCAGCATCGTCAATGCCGAATTGTTGAAATTCGTCAGTAGATCCAGCGGCGCCGTGGGCCTGCCGGTCGATCTCCAGGTGCGGGCAAAATACAATCCAAATCTCTACTCCGCCTGGTTCATGGCCGTGATGCAGATCATCAACAACCTGACAATCCTCGCGATCATCCTAAGCGGTGCCGCCGTGATCCGCGAGCGCGAGCATGGAACCCTTGAGCATTTGCTGGTGATGCCGGTTACCTCCAGCGAGATCATGTTGGCCAAGATCTGGGCAAATGGGTTGGTGATTGTCCTGGCAGCCGTGCTCTCGCTACAATTTATCGTACAGGGGTTACTCGGCGTACCCATCCTCGGTTCGATCATGCTCTTTGCGCTCGGTTCGGTCGTGTATCTGTTTGCCGTGACGGCCATGGGGGTTACGCTCTCGACCTTGGCGACGACAATGCCACAGTTCGGGCTACTGTCGATTCCTGTCTTCGTTGTGATGAATCTGTTATCGGGTGGGATCACGCCACTGGAGTCGATGCCGCCAGCATTACAGAATGCGGTGCAAGTTCTGCCATCGACCCATTTCATCAAGTTCGCACAGGCGGTGTTGTATCGCGGGGCAGGGGTTGAGATTGTTTGGCCACAACTGCTGGCGACCGCTGGGATTGGACTTGCTTTCTTCGCTTTCGGGCTGGCTCGTTTTAGGGCGACGTTGGCTGCTGTGAAGTAGATTGCCGCGCCCCGGAAAAGCCGGTGGCTTGTAGCCCAAGTCGCTCTGGAGCTTCAGTTTGGCGTGCATCGCCGACCGTCCGGCTCTATGCCAAAAAGATACCTTCTTCACGCAGATGGTTGATGATCTGCTCAACGGACAAACGCTTCTTGCCATCTGATTATCCCCTTGTTTTTGGCACCCAGACCAACAGATTCTCTAACTATCCGTGTGGATACGGTTAAGAGGGGGGTAGGTCCGACGCGTTCGACCGAGTACTGAAGTTCTAAATTTATTATTATCTTAAATGCTGATTTCTATTCACTTGATGGCATCAGAAGTAATGACCGTGCCCGCTTTGCCCTGAAGTATTTTGAGTGCGTCTTTAAGCGCGCCGATGCCGCTCATTCGGCCTGGGTCGCTGGCGAAATCACATGCTGCGATAACTTTCGGTCCCATTGATCCGGCGGGAAACGCTGATGCGGTGAGGTCATGTGGTGATGCGTGATCGATCTTTCTTTGATTTGGTTGGTCCCAATTTTGGTAGACGCCGTCGACATCCGTCAGCAGCAGCAGGGCGTCAGCATTTAAGCCTTTGGCCAACAATGCACTTGCCAGATCCTTATCGATCACCGCTTCGACGCCAATCAAGCCCCCGTTTTTTTGACGAATAACCGGGATTCCGCCGCCGCCGGCACAAATCACCGTGACTCCGACGTCGACAAGAAGGCGAATGATGCCAGTATCTGGAATAGCCTGGGGAACCGGCGAGGCAACCACGCGCCGATATTGCTCTCCATCCTTTGCAAAAACCCACCCTTGCTTTGTCGACAGTGTATCAACGGCAGCTTTATCGTAGACGGGACCGACAGGTTTTGTGGGCGTACCAAAGGCTGGGTCATGGGCGTCTACCTCAATCTGGGTCAATAGTGTAACGACTCTAGCGCCCTTCGGCAGCGCATTTTCCAGTTCTTGTTCGATCAGGTAGCCAATCATGCCTTCGGTTTCGGCGCCTAAGACATCCAGCGGGTAGGCTTCATCAGGTTTGTAGGCGGCACCTTGTAGCGCGAGCAACCCGACTTGGGGGCCGTTGCCGTGGGCAATAACGACCCGGTGACCTGCCCGGATCACGTCGGCGATCGCTTCGGCGGCAATTTTTGTATTGGCGCGCTGATTTTCCGCCGTCAAAGGCTCGCCACGGCGCAACAACGCATTTCCGCCTAGGGCAATGACGACAAGCATGGCGTTTAACCGGCGATTAAGGCGACAAGTACCGCCTTAATCGTATGCATGCGGTTTTCCGACTGATCGAAGACGATAGACGCATCGGATTCAAAGACGTCTTCGGTGACTTCCATGCAGTCGATCCCGTACTTCTTTTGCATCTCCTGTCCGACTTTGGTTTCCGTATTATGGAATGCCGGAAGGCAATGCATGAACTTGACCTTTGGGTTACAGCTCATCGCCATGACCTTTTTGGTGACCCGGTAGGGCATCAAAAGCTCGATGCGCTTTTTCCATTTTTCTGCCGGTTCACCCATTGAGACCCAAACGTCTGTATAGATAAAATCACACTCGAGCACGGCCTGGGCGACGTCTTCCGTCACCAAAATATGTGCGCCGGTTTTGGCTGCGATCGATTTTGCATAGTCGATGATTTTTTTCTTCGGCCAACACGATTTCGGTGCGCAAAGGCGAACATCCATGCCCATCTTTGCGCCACCGATTAATAATGAGTCCCCCATGTTATTTTCAGCGTCGCCCATGAAGCAAAAGGTGACATGGCTCAATGACTTCTCCGAATGCTCTTGCATCGTCAGAAAGTCAGCCAAAATTTGCGTTGGATGGAACTCATCGGTTAGGCCGTTGAACACGGGCACACCTGAATATTTTGCGAGCTGCTCGACGGTTTCCTGCTTAAACCCGCGATACTCGATGCCGTCATAAATGCGCCCAAGGACGCGGGCGGTATCCTTGGTTGTTTCTTTGACCCCAATATGGCTGCCGGTCGGCTCCAAATATGTCACATGCGCCCCTTGATCATGTGCCGCAACCTCGAAGCCGGTGCGGGTTCGTGTCGAGCTTTTTTCGAATATCAATGCGATGTTCTTTCCGCGCAGCACGGGCTGTTCAGTGCCTGCATACTTCGCCGATTTCAAATCGGCGGCGAGTTTCAGCAGAAAGCGTATCTCGTCGGACGTAAAGTCCTTGAGCGAGAGAAAACTCCGACCTTTTAAATTGTTAGGCATGTTATCCTCTTAATCATCAATAGGGTCGCGTTGAGTGGGGCATGTCATGCAGTGCCCGCCGCCGCGTCCGCGCCCAAGTTCCGCACCACGGATGGTGATCACCTCGACGCCGGCTTTTCGTAGCTGTGTATTGGTATGAGTGTTGCGGTCGTAAGCAGCGACCACGCCGGGCTCAAGTGCGACAACGTTGTTGCCGTCGTCCCATTGCTCGCGTTCTTGTTCGTAACTATCGCCGCCGGTCGGCACGACGCGGAGATGTTTAATATTGAGACAATCCGCGACAACGTCGAACAACGTACCGTCTTCGAGGCAGAATTCGATCGAATCATCCTTGCTGCCCGGGCGCAGACTATAGCATGTGATCTCGTTGGCGACGGCAATGAAGCTGGTCGCCAAATCCCGATCACAAAGCGAAAACACTGTGTCGAGATGCATCGCGGCACGTGATTTCGGCATCTGACACGCAACAACGCGTTCTGCAGCGCCAGCTTTAAACAGGGTGCGTGCGACCTGTCCCACCGCTTGCGGGGTCGAACGCTCGCCCATGCCGATCAAAACGCAACCATGACCGATAGGCATTACGTCGCCGCCCTCAAGCGTTGCGGCTCCATGCGCTTCATCCGGTGACCCCCACCAAGTTCGGACACCTGCATCTTTGAAACGGGGATGAAACTTATAGATCGCCGTCATCAACAAAGTTTCTGGTTGGCGTGCAGGCCAATGCATTGGATTTACCGTCACGCCGCCATATATCCAGCAGCTCGTGTCACGGGTGAAAAGCATGTTCGGTAAAGGTGGGATGACAAACCCATTCGGCCCAAGATATTCACCGAACATGCCATGAGGTTTGAATGGCAAATCATGGGCGGCGATGCCGCCGATCAAGTAAGCGGCGAGTTTTTCGCCATTGATCTCCTCAAGCCAAGCGCGCAAGTCCTGCAACATGCCGACGCCGACAGAATTAGCGGAAATACGTCGATCCAGCAGCCACGCGCGGGCATCAGCCCTCGCCATGGTCTCGGCCAATAGATCATGAACGTCGAGAACTTCAACGCCGTGTTCGGCCATCTTACTACAGAAATCGTGATGATCGTTTTTGGCCTCATGAACCCAGAATACATCGTCGAACAATAAATCTTCACAGTTGCCGGGTGTCAGTCGCTCATGCGCCAGTCCCGGTCGGCAAACAATGACTTGTCGTAGCTTGCCGACCTCGGAATGAACGCCTAATTGTTGGTTCATGACATTTTCCTGCGCAATTGCCATCAGATCTGGGTCCCGACCACCAATGCGGCCATAACTATGACCGTTAAAATCAGCAGTAACGGCCAAACAAAACGCAGCCACTTGTCATATGAGACGCGGCCAAGTGCGAGGCCACCAACCACAACGGCGGACGTCGGCGTGATCAAGTTCACCATGCCGCTCGCAGACTGATAGGCGGTCACAACCAGATCGCGCCCGACGCCGCCAAAGTCGGCAAGCGGGGCCAGGATCGGCATGCTGAGGACAGCAAGTCCGGACGTTGAGGGAACAAAGAATGACATCAGCACTTCGATCCAATACATAACGCTGATGAATGCGATGGATGAATATCCGGACACAGCTTCGGCTGACCAATTCAGAATCGTATCGGTAATGAGGCCGGCGTCCATAACAACGACGATGCCGCGCGCAATACCGATAATCAGGGCAACGCCCAGCAGGTCACGGCTTCCGTTGACAAAGGCGTTGGTGAAACTTTTCTCGCCAACCCAGCCGATGAAGCCGATGACGATGGCCGCGCCCAGGAACAGCATCGACATTTCGGCCATCCACCAGCCTTGCGACGACACGCCCCAAATCATCACGCCAAAGGTCGCCATGAATGCGAGCAAGATGATTTTTTGTGATGTTGTAAAAGGTGCGTCATCGGACGCGGCATGTTTGAGGAAAAAACCTTCATTTGATGACTTTTGCTTCGCGACGATGGATTTACTGGGATCGTTGCGAACACGCTCAGCATACCACATGACATAACCGACGCAGACCAGCCATCCGATCACGAGGATACCAATCCGTAAATAGATGCCATCCGTAAACGGTATCCCGGCCGCATCCGCCGCGATGGTGGTGGCGAACGGATTAATCGTAGATCCCAGTACGCCGACCCCGGCGCCCAGCATGATGATCGCAACACCGGTTAGGGAATCATACCCTGCCACGATCATCACAGGGATGATGAGCATATAAAATGCCAAGGTTTCTTCAGCCATGCCGTACGTTGTGCCGCCAGCAGCGAACAACGCCATCAGGATCGGGATCATCCATTTCTCCCGTCCCTTCATCGCCGTCATTGCACGGGCAATGCCTGTGTTGATCGCGCCGGTGCTGTTGACGACGCCCAGAAATCCACCGATTACTAAAACAAACAATGAAACATCAATGGCATTCGCAGCCCCCGATGCCGGATCATAAAAACCGGCAATAGGTGCCATCAATACATCGAGCCAACCTTGCGGGTTGGCTTCGACAACATGGTATGTCCCAGGCACGGGCACGTCGCGGCCAAGGGCTTCATTGCTGACACGATCGTAAGTTCCAGCCGGGATCAGCCATGTCATCGCAGCGACAAAGGCGATCAATCCGAATAAAATCGTGTAGGCACTTGGAAATCTGGATTGGATTGTGTCCAGCACATCGTCGTCGTCGGAGGAGGTGTTGTTTTCTTTATCCATCGACATAGAATCAACCCTTTAAAAAAGCAGCCCACATTTTAGGATATGCGTCAGGATCGCTGGTCGACGTGATCGGCGCCATGATATAGATCAACTTTGAAGGAGAGCTGGCGCGTTACAGATGCACCACATTGATGCGCCGAGGTATCATCTCTATGTGCGCAGGGAGGCCTCGGCTCCGGTTACGATATCCAGTATCTCTGTGGTGATTTCATCTTGGCGCCGCACGCGCATTTCATTTCCCAATACCTCAAGCTTATTCTCAATGGATTGATGAGCCTGCTGCATGGTGACCAATCGTGCACCGTTTTCACTGACCAAGCTTTCCATGGTCGCCAATGTAAGAATTGCGAAAATGTACTCTTCGGTAATCCGTGAAATTATTATCTCTGGGTCAAGGTGCATGAGGGGGCGCGTCATTCGTTTTGATTTTTGGTGCTGTTGTAAATCGAGGGGAAACAATGCCCGGGTCGTTGGCTGTGACAGGCCGCCACCCTGGTGTTTCGCGTATATCATGCTGACGGCGTTGATCTCGCCTTGATAAATGCATCGGAATAATTCGCCGGTCAGCCGATGCGCCGTTTCAGATACAGATTGTATCCGCGTCGCCATCGGTGTTTCCCAGTCCGGCTGAATGTTACGTTCCCGCACAAAGATCGCGCCCCGTTGCCCAACCACAAAAACATGATCATCCGGGGTCACCGTATCGACGAGGTCGTCGATCAGCTTTTCAGTGAACGCACCTGTAAAGCCGTACTCTCCGGAAAATAGGATCAGCCCTCGTTTCGTGTGATCCGTTGCCCGCGCTTGCGGCAGCGGCCTATCGATTAGCGTGGTCGAGAGCATTTCTTCAACGGAGTCTGCATACGCGCGTATGCTCGCGAGCGCGCTTTCGCCTTGCATCATACGGTTTGCCGCGATGGCTTTCAGCGCACCGACGATCTCACTCAAATCAGCGATGTTTTCCCGTCGCGCCTCAATATCTGCAAGACGCGCGCTCATGGTGCGGTGTCCGACGGCTGTCCGGTGATTTGCCGGCTCAAAGTTGTCATGGCGCGGATCAGCGCATCGCGATTGGCATCGCTGAGGGCCCCCTTTGCCGCGATTTCTGCGAGGTCGTCAGCGGCGTGTTGATGAAGCCAATCGACCAGTTGTGATTTGAAGGTTTCAACGTCGGCGGGCGTGCACGTATCAAGAAGACCTTCGTTCAGCGCAAGAAGCAGAGCGACTTGGGCCGACATTGAAAGCGGCGCGTGACGCCCCTGCGCCAATGTGCCTCTGATGCGCCGTCCATGTTCGATGATGGCTTTGGTATGGGGATCGACGACGGCGCCGAATCTCGTGAAGACTTCCAACTCCAGAAACTGTGCATAGTCCAGCCGAAGGCCTGCAGCGACGGCGCGAAGACCCGGTTTTTGCGCCTTCCCGCCAACCCGCGAAACGCTGCGCCCGACGTCGACTGCAGGCTTGATGCCGCTGCTGAAAAGTTTGGAGTCGAGATAAATTTGACCGTCCGTAATCGATATAAGATTGGTTGGGATATAGGCGCTTAAGTTGCCGGCTTGGGTTTCGGCAATCGGGAGCGCAGTCAGTGAACCGCCGCCGTCTTCAGGCAATAACTGCGCTGCACGCTCCAACATTCGTGCGTGAATATGAAAGATATCACCCGGGTATGCTTCACGGCCCGGTGGTTGGCGTAAAAGAAGACTGATTTCGCGGTGCACCGCTGCGTGCTTTGTAAGGTCATCAAGCACGATTAAGACATGCTTCCCTTTATCGCGAAAATATTCGGCAATAGCGAACCCAGCGTAAGGCGCAATCCATTGCAAACCGGGCGGCGCACTTGACTGACTGGCGACGATGACGGTGCGGTCAGTCATCCCATGGGTATGCACCGTATCGATGACGCTTCTGATATCGGAAAGTTTCTGACCAATCGACACATAAACGCAGATCACTTCTGTATTGCGTTGATTGATAATGGTGTCGACAGCGAGTGCGGTTTTCCCTGAGGATCGATCACCAATGATCAGTTCGCGTTGTCCGCGGCCAATAGCGAACATCGCATCAACGATGGTAATGCCGGTTTCGAGCGGGTCTTTGATCAAATTCCGATGCATAACATCGGGCGCTGGCTGTTCAATGGCCGATCGTTCGCGTGTCTGTATGGGGGGCTTGCCGTCATGCGGCCGACCAAGCGGATCGATGACGCGCCCCAACAATGCATCGCCGACGGGTACACTGACGGTTCTGCCGGTGCTTCGGACCAAATCGCCGGGATTGAGCGCAGACGGGGGGTCCAACATCACACACCCAACCACGTCGGGATCTAATGTTTTTGCAAACCCCATAATGTCACCGGGAAATGCTAAAAGTTCATCGGGCCGTATGCTGGGCAACCCTGTTAATTCAATGATGCCGTCGGCGATCCGCGTGATCCGACCGACTTCACTGATCTGCGGCGCCGCCAATTGGGCCATCCAATCGGATGATATCCCAGGGCGCCATGCCTCAAGCGTGTCGCTGAGCGTCTTCATGATTCAAGCTCATTTTTTGAACGGCTTCGGACAAAGCATCACGCCAGTTGTGCCGGATAACAACGTGCGGAAAGTGCAATTCAAGGCCGGCGATCAACGCCCCGTCGTCGGCTGTATCTAAATCCACGGCGTGCCCAAGGGCCTTTGAAATTGCTTTTTTAAAGGTTGATGCGTCTTCGCTGCTGATAGGTGATGCGGTGACAAGGCGGGCTTTAATCGGGGTGCCGTCGTCCACACCGATTATTTGCGCGCGTTTGTTCGCCGCTAAAGCGCTTAGCTGCTTACACGCCTGATCGAGGAAAATCGCGTTGAGTTCAGTATTGTTATTCACACTTCTAAGCAGATACGCGGCGATATCGACAGCGGCGGTACCTGCTTTGTCCAACAAATGTCGTTCTGCCGCCTGGCGTTCATCATCTAATCGTTTTCGAGCTTCGACCAATTGAATATCAGCCTGTTTCTGGGCCTCTGCTAAAATCGTTTCCTTTTCGTGCGCGGCCGTCGTGCGTGCATCCAATATCGCTTGTTGTTTGATGGCTTCAATATTTTGAACTTCGGCTTCAACTTTCTGCCGCACCGCCTCTGCTTCGGCTTTTGCGGTTTCGGCATCGCTCAAAAGGTCGTCAATTTTGGCGCGCCGCGCTTTCATTGCAGCGACCACGGGGCGAAACAGAAAAATCCGCAACAACCACACCAAAATGATGAAGTTGAAAGCCTGAAGGCCAAGCGTCCACCAATCAATGGTCATCGCGACACACCCTGTTTATATGCCACATGCATCACACGAACGGGTTGGCGAACAACAGCAACAACGCAATCACAAGGCAATAGATCGCGGTCGTCTCAATCATCGCCAAGCCGATAAATAGTGTTCGTGACAACACACCCGCGGCCTCCGGTTGGCGGGCGATCGCATCGAGTGCCGCTGCGACGGAACGCCCTTCCGCCAGCGCGGGTCCAATGGCACCAAAGGCCACCGCGAAGGCCGCGCCAATGACGCTTAACATTGCAATATCCATAATCGAGTTCTCCTTTATGTGGGTTTACTGACGCCGCCACCGATGTAAACGGCAGCCAGCACTGCGAAAATGTAGGCTTGAATGACCGATGTAATCGCCTCAAGTGCCATCAACGGCACCGGAACAAACAGCCCGGCGAGTGAAATAGCGATGGCGACGATAAAAGCACCGCTCATAACGTTGCCGAACAGGCGTACACCGAGTGACAGCGTGCGCGTTACCTCGGAAATCAGGTTTAACGGCAGCATCACCCAGGTGGGACGAATAAAACGCTGTAAATAACCGGGCACACCCTGAGCTTTAATTCCATAATAATGCACAGAAAAGAAAACGATTAAGGCCAATGCACCCGCCGTTTCGATATTACCCGTCGGCGCTTCAATGCCTGGCAGCAAGCCGGATAAATTTGCCGTCAGCAGAAATATGAAAAGCGTGCCAATTAACGCCAAGTATGGGCGTCCATCGGAAACATTCATGGTTTCTTTTATTTGCTGCATCATACCGTCGATAATGAATTCGAGGGTCACGCAGATCGGCGAACCTTGATCGCGCACAAATCGTGTCAGGATCATTGCGCCCAATGTAAGCACGGCCATTACGCCCCACGTTGTCACCACTGGCTCCGTGATGGGGATGGGGCCAATGTGGAAATACGTCGGCCAGATCAGTGGTGAGTCGATCATCGTGAAAACACCCGAGCGGTACCGTAAACATCTGATGGATTTTTCTTCTCAGACCGGATCACAATGTGACGCGCGACCAGGAACCCACCCAGCGACACAATCAGCGGAAGGGCGCCAAGGGCTGCAAACCCTATAAATCCAGCGATAGAAATGATGCTACGCAGCATATGCAACACAATCGCCGGTAAAACGCGACCGTCCGCATATAGCTTCACGTTAATCCGCAGTGCGACGAAAAATGCACCCCCAAGCACTGCACCACCCAGCAGCGCACCAAACGCATAGAGAATATTGATTTCCATCTTCAAGGCTCCTGCATTTTCCGCCATGCCAGCCAGCCGCCGACGATGACACCAAAGAAAAGCAAACTCACAGTCCAAAAAATGCCGCTGCCGAGCCGTTGGTCGAGCAGTCTGCCGGCAAACGTACCGATTAAGATCGGGGTCACAATGAGCCAGCCAAGCGTCCCCATCATCGCGAGGTTTTTCCCCATTGAACGCTCGCCCTCTTGCTCCCAATGGGATTTCATACGCTGGCGGCGCTTGATCGGTGGAATCAGGTCGTCGGGTTTTTGATCGTTATCTGCCATGATCATTGCTCAAGACGTGCCAATCGGCGTCAGAGATGCCGGTTCATCGCGCAAATAACCGCAGATACGCCGGATCGCAGATATACGAAGACGTTCGATATCGGCTCGCTCGCTACGTTCCTCGGCTTCTCGACGACGAAAGTTCACGAGGACCGCATCCTCCAAGTGTTCGAGGCTATCTCCGAGGATCGCTTCGCGCGCCGTAACGGAAATTCTATGTCCATCTGGAAGGTTCAAAATACCGGCCCGAACGGCGCAATGTCCTTCGCTGTCGTCATGACATCGCCAACTCAACACAGACGTTCCGACCACGGTGATCAAGCATGCATGGTTTTCAAGAATGCCGAATGATCCGGTATCATCTTCGGCACGCAGATGCGCCACATCGTCGATGACAACGGGTTCAGTCAGCGGCGTTGAAATGCTCAATTTCATGCGACGGCCTCTGTTTGCTGTGGAGAGGCTGACGTCACGGTATTCACATCAGGAAGCGCCCCGATCATATAAAATGCACTTTCTTCCCACTCATCATAAGTGCCTTCTAGGATCGCGCTGACACCTTTCAGTGTTTCGGCGAGCGGCACCGAGACGCCCGCGTGTCCGGTCGACGCTTCGGTGACGAGAAACGGTTGCGTCAAGAAGCGTAACAATCGTCGCGCGCGATGCACTAAGCGTCGATCATCCGGTGATAATTCTTCCATCCCCAGCAGCGCGATGATGTCTTGAAGGTCTCGATAATGCGCAATGATATTCCGCGTTTCTTCAGCAAGTCTGCAATGCTCGGCACCGACAACATCAGGCTCCAGCAGTGACGAAGAGGACGCTAACGGATCGATTGCCGGATACATGCCCTCTGCAGCCATGCTGCGTGACAGCACAATGGCGCTATTAAGATGTGTAAAAATTTCTGCGACAGCGGGATCGGTAAAATCGTCCGCCGGGACGTAGACCGCTTGAATTGAAGTGATCGAAGCGTCTGCGGCCGATGTTATGCGGTCTTCGATGGCGGCAATTTCCGAAGCGAGTGTGGGCTGATAGCCGACCCTGGACGGCAATCTGCCAAGCAGGCCGGAAATTTCCATCCCTGCCTGAACATAGCGGTAAACATTATCGATTAGCAAAAGCACCTCGCGTGACATGGTGTCACGGAAATACTCTGCGATGGTAAGTGCTGTGTGGCCGGCCCGCCAACGTGCGCCGGGCGGCTCGTTCATTTGCCCAAAGACCAGTGCCGTGCGCCCGAGAACACCGGACTGGCGCATTTCGCGGATAAGCTCATCGCCCTCGCGGATGCGTTCGCCCAAACCTGCGAATACGGAAATGCCTTGGTAGGACTCGGCCATCGACCTGATCAGTTCCATGATGAGAACCGTTTTGCCAACACCGGCGCCGCCAAACATGCCGGCCTTTCCACCGCGGCCAAGGGGTGCCAACAGGTCGATGACCTTGATCCCGGTTTCAAATAATTTATTTTCACGGCTTCCGGTCATTAACTTCGCCACCACAGGGTGGATCGGTTTGCGCACGATATCATCAGAAAACGGCTGTTCGTTATCGATGGGGCGGCCGAGTGCATCCATAACCCGCCCCAGCACTTCTTCGCCGACCGGCACGGAAATCGGCGCGCGCGTTCTTTCGGCAACAGCACCGCGCCAAATGCCTTCGGTCCGCTCAATCGCCACGGCATGAACGGATAAGTCATCTGATGTCGAATGAACTTCGGCAACGACAGACCCAGACGGTGTTACAATCCGTAACGCCTCACCAATGACCGGCATATTATCCGCTGCGAATTGGATATTTAGGATCGATCCACGGACACCGAGAACACGACCGGTCGATGGCTGTATTTTTTGCGACATGGGGACCTCACGGAGGTTGCGAGCGACCAATATCGTTTACAAGTGCTCCCAAAGATTCTCTTCAAATTTGAACTCTTCGTCGTATTCACAAATTTCTTCGTTTGGAAAATCACGAACCGAAACAATGCCAAAGCCCTCTCCGGGGTCTTTTTTGACAACGATGTGCCGAATATCCCGCTCACGCATAAGGCGAACACATTCAATGCCATGTGCGTCGCAATGTAGGCACACAGGGTCAGGCGTCATAACATCGCCTACGACCGTCGTGCCAGGATCCCGACCGGCCTTTATAATCCGGTTCACCATGTTGCTACCGGTAAAAATACCTTTGATCTCGTTGTTCTCTAGGACGAGCGCAGAGCCGACGTGGTTTCCTTGCATAAGTGCGAGCGTATCTTTCACAGAATCCGTCGGCGCGACACAAACTAGGTCCTGACCGGCAATAATTTCATGAAGCTTTCTGTGCGGCATACTCGGCCTCCCTTGCTCGTAACGTGGTTTGCATCTCCACATATGACAGAAGCATTGTGACCTAATTTAACGTTCGGGGGATTGATTTGGATCAATGCTGCACCGCACAAATAGCGAGACACTTCCAGACACATTTTGTTTGCTCTGACGGGTAAGTCGGCAGCCGCCTGTGGGAAGGGGTCGACATGACAGCGAGTTAAAGGAATCGCACTTTAGAATTTCAATACCTAATTCTTAGGAGAATATCTCCAATTGATGTAGATCATTACGTTTTTGCTACAGATTGATGACAATTCCCAAGAGCCTCAGGCTGGTTTCTGTTGGTTCCAAGTCCGTCGAAAACACCGAGAGGAAGCATTGCGTATGAGCCTCGTGAATGTCCAAAAAGTAGAAAAAGCCCTATTGGTAAATCGAGGCGAACTATTCCGCCTCGGATCGGCCATCCTTTTCATTGTCGGCATCATGCTGTTCGCGGTCTCGCGTGACGTAGGCGGCACGCATGCGACGTTGCTGGTGGTTGCGGCGATGATCGGTGGATATATGGCGCTGAATATCGGCGCTAACGATGTCGCGAACAACGTGGGCCCCGCCGTCGGCTCTAAAGCCATAACCTTGGGCGGCGCGATTTTAATTGCCGCAATCTTCGAAGCCTGCGGTGCGCTTATCGCCGGCGGTGACGTGGTCGGGACCATCAAAAGCGGAATCATAAACCCAGCGCTCATTGCCGATACCGACACGTTCATCTGGTTGATGACCGGTGCGCTGTTGGCCGCCGCCTTGTGGTTGAACCTAGCCACCGCAGCCGGTGCGCCGGTCTCTACGACGCATTCGATCGTCGGCGGCGTTTTGGGGGCTGGCATCGCCGCAGGTGGTTGGGGGATCGCTGATTGGGATGTCGTCGGTAAGATAGCGGCGTCATGGGTGATTTCGCCGGTTCTAGGTGGACTAATCGCTGCCGGATTTCTGTATCTTATCAAACGTCGTATTACCTATCAGATAGACATTCTTGCGGCGGCACGGCGGACGGTGCCATTGCTGATCGGTATTATGGCTTGGTCGTTCACCACTTACTTGATTCTCAAGGGCCTCAAACACGTTTGGAAACTGGATTTTGTCACGGCGGCGCTGATTGGACTCGTCTTCGCGGTTGCGGCTTACGTCCTAATGCGCGCGCACATCGCCCGCCTCTCTTCATCGTTGTCCAATGACAAAGAGGGGGTCAACGAGATGTTCACAATCCCGCTGATCTTCGCTGCGGCGCTGCTAAGCTTTGCCCATGGCGCCAACGATGTTGCCAACGCCGTTGGCCCGCTGGCAGGGATCAACGATGCGGTGGTGTCCGGCGGTATCATTCAAAAAGCGCAAATTCCGATTTGGGTAATGCTGGTGGGCGCACTTGGGATCGCGCTCGGCCTTGCTCTTTATGGTCCCAAACTCATCCGCACTGTCGGCTCAGAGATCACAGAACTCGACAAGACCAGGGCCTTTTGCATCGCTCTTGCCGCCGCTATTACCGTAATCGTCGCCTCGCAACTCGGATTGCCGGTCAGTTCAACACATATTGCGGTCGGTGGGGTCTTTGGGGTCGGCTTCCTGCGCGAATATTTGAAGGTCAGCTATTCGCGCAAAGTCGAGGAAATCAAACTGCATCACCAAGATAATGAGCCGGAAGCCGTTACGGATTTTCTCGAACGGTTCGAAGCGGCACCCGTTCAAGAAAAAGGTGAAATGTTACGCGCACTAAAGAAGAAGGCCGGTTCGAGCCTTCTTCACAAGCGCGAACGCAAGGAACTCGGCAAAATTCGTAATCTAGAACTGGTGAAACGAACCTTGTTGCTGCGTATCGCCGGAGCATGGTTGGTGACCGTACCTGTCGCAGGTATCCTGGGCGCGATGATCTTCTTCATGATCCGCGGCGTGATGCTGCCATGATCGGGGTCCAGTGGGAATGATTGATTCGACATCCATGGCACCGATTCTATGCGCCGTTGATTTTTCAGCGGATTCCCGTGCAGCGCTGCTTTGGGCGAGTGCGCAGGCCAAGTTGACCGGCGCCCCCCTCATTATTTTACACGTCGTCCACGATCCAGCAGCGAGCCCAGGATTCTATCGGCAATTGCCCGAGGATCAGCTTCGTCCCATGGAAAAGATCGCCGAAGAAATGATGGACGAGTTCCTGACAGAGGTTCGCACGGAAAATCCCGAGCAAGATCGATTGGCATCTGCGCGCGTGCAACTGGTGTCGGGACTGCCGCCAGGACGGATTGTCGAAGCTGCAGAAACCCTCGGCGTGTCGCTGATCGTTGTCGGAAGCCGCGGGCGAACAGGATTGCCGCATGTTCTGCTAGGCTCTGTTGCCGAACGGGTCGTGCAGATCGCGCAAGGTCCCGTTGCCGTCATTAAGGCGCAACCGGCGAAAGTCGATTGATGGAGGGCTCGCTTAACCACTTCGACCTGTGGACCGGCCTGTTCGGTGGATTGGCGCTATTTCTTTTCGGTATGGATCTAATGACCAAGGCGCTAAAACGTGCCGCCGGCGATCACATGAAGGAACTGTTGGGCAAGATGACGCGGAACCGGTTTATCGGTGCCGGGATGGGTGCCGTTACGACCGGCATTGTGAATTCGTCCTCGGTCACCACGGTGATCCTCGTAGGCTTTATTTCCGCGGGACTTATGTCGACGGCGCAAAGCGTCAGCGTCATTATGGGCGCCAATATCGGCAGCACCATGACCGCCCAGATTCTTGCTTTTAAGGTGTCTCAATTTGCGCTGCCGATGATCACTCTGGGGTTTCTGCTGACATTTGCCAGCAACGTGCGCAATGCGCAGGAATACGGGCACATCATCTTGAGCATGGGCCTCGTATTCTTTGGTATGGGCGTGATGAGCGATGCAATGGCGCCGTTGCGCTCCTATGAGCCCTTTATCGCCTTCATCGCAACCTTATCACATCCGGCCGTAGCAGCATTGGTTGGCGCGGCGTTTACCGCCGTTATTCAGTCATCCGCCGCGACCACAGGGATCGTTATCGTTCTCGCCGCGCAGAACTTGATCGGGCTGGAAGCTGCCGTCGCGGTTGCCCTTGGCGCCAACATCGGAACGTGTGCCACCGCCGGTCTTGCCGTCATCAACAAACCGCGCCCGGCAGTACGCGCCGCACTGGTTCACGTCCTCTTCAATATCGCCGGCGTCATGATCTGGATCGGGCTGATTCCCGAACTGGCCGAGATCAGCCGAGCCATTTCACCCGGCGACGGTGTGGGCGGAGCCGTGGACGCACCGCGGCAAATCGCCAACGCGCATACAATCTTCAACGTTGCCAACACGCTCATCTTTATCGGCTTCACACCGCAAATCGCCCGGCTCGTTGAATGGATGATACCAGACCGTCCGCTTTCAGCCGAGGAAACGCTGGCGCCTAAGTTCTTGGACGAAAATGTCCTCTCGACACCGGCGATTGCGTTGGAGAACACGCGCTATGAAATCGTCCGCATGGGACAATATGTTTGCGACATGTTGCACCGTTCACGTGAGGCGGCGCTGGGCACAGATCGCAGGCGCCTGGATGCTCTGGAAGCGCGCGACAAACCGCTAGACAAGCTTCATCGGGCGATTATCACCCATCTCGGTCGCATATCGGTCACGTCACTTTCTGAGCGAAACGCGCAGACGCTGATGCAATTAGTAGAGATTGCCAATGATCTTGAACATATCGGCGACCGCATTGCGTCGGATATCGTCACCTCAACCAGGAAACGCCTGGATGAGCGCGTCAAAATCGGCGCGGAGTCAGGGGCGCAGATTGCCGCCATCTATGACGAGGTAGAAAAGGCGCTGTCCGGCGCCCTCGAAGCCGTCAACAATCACGATGCCACCTTGGCCGCGACGGTTCGCGCCATGAAACGTGACGTGTCAGAATTCACCCACAAGGTCGGGCGGCAAAACTTTGATCATCTGCGTACAAAAAACGGTGACGGCGTCTTGCAGTACGTGCGGGAAGCAGAACTGATGGAAATCCTCGACGGCATCTTCAAAACCGCTCGCCGCATCGCACGTAGCGAGCTTCAAAACGCCGAGACGGTCGAGAAGCTTGAGGCGTAAGGTTGACCGAGGCGCATTGTCAGAGAAGATTGCGTTTCGGCGGCAAATGGCGATTGGCTAAAGATTTTGATATGAAATCACATAGCCCGTTCCGGTATTTCAAAACATCTACTGAGGCTATTCAGATAGCCGCGATAACGTTCGGTTTTCGCTAGAAGCCGCCGCCCTAAGGTCATGGGACTTTGTTTGCAACAGACCTGCCGCGGACAGCAGCATTATTATTTACGGTTTTCCGGGACATGCTTTGACTTAGATCAAGACATGTCCTGGCAACTTCTTGATACCATCCAAGTGTGGGAGGTGGATCCACGTTGTCGCGTTAATCCGACGGAAGGGTAATTAGAGGGGGTTTAACGATATGCCTAGTTTAACAGAAATCGAGGGAATCGGTCCTTCGTTGGCCG
Source organism: uncultured Rhodospirillales bacterium (assembly GCA_963974935.1). Classification (GTDB taxonomy): domain Bacteria; phylum Pseudomonadota; class Alphaproteobacteria; order Rhodospirillales; family Casp-alpha2; genus UBA4479. Next base: position 26,983 of record CAXBEV010000012.1, read on the forward strand.
CAGTTTGTGTAAAGAATAACTATCGCACCATCGCAAAAATTGCGGCCGCCAAGCCCGACGAATTGTCAGCGCTACCCGGTATCAGTGAAAAGAGGGCCGCTCAGATCATTGGTTCTGCAAAGTCTCTTTTGCCTTCACCGCGGATTCCGACAACTGCAGCAAAGAACCGACAACGAGCCGTGGGCCCTGTGAAAATCGGCACAAAAGCCGTAGCCGTTCAAGCACCAAAAAAATCATTAGATGAGGAGGAAAAAATGTCTAAGAAAGAGGTAAAGGCAAATATCAAGAAGTTAAAAAAGAAAATCAAAGATCTGAAAGCTAAAAAGAAAAAAGTTCTCGCTAAAGAGAGTAAAAATTCAAAAAAGAAGAAATCGAGTAAAAAGAAATAGCCCTCAAATTCTGCCCAACGCGCCCTGCAAAAAAAAGTGCATGTTTGCGGGTGTCTTAAGCCGGGCAGGGACCGGCCTTCAGGACATTTCTGGGAACCGCAGGTTCACGTGATCGTGGCATGAGCATGAGTTAGGTTTTCGGTCGATAAAATATACGTTGGTGAGTGGACGGGGACGAAAGAACTGTCCGTAGATGCGGTAATACCGAATGGAGAAAATGCTGATGGAAATGAACAATAAATCAATCGATGTCGCCACGCGCAAAAACTCGACGCCCAAGCGTCGCTCCAAAACAGCGAAAAAAGAGACAGACGAAAAAACCCCCAAAGTCTCCGTAAAGAAGCAGCGTACATCCGCGAAATCATCGACAAAGGATGTCAAGAGTCACGCACTTATCCGTCACCAGCTTCTCGAAAAGAAGGGGCGATCAGCGCCATTGCCTAAGAATTACCCGTACAAAAAACGAATGGCGCGGGCGAAGTATGAAATACGCAAGCAAGAGCTACAGATTGAACTCTTAAAAGTTCAGAACTGGGTAAAGGACACGGGGCAACGAATTCTGTGTATCTTCGAGGGGCGTGACGCGGCAGGTAAAGGCGGAACCATCAAAAGATTTACCGAGCATTTAAATCCGCGTGGCTCGCGCGTGGTTGCGTTGGAAAAACCGTCAGAAGAGGAACGCGGTCAATGGTATTTCCAGCGCTACGCCAAACAACTTCCGACTCGAGGCGAGATCGTTTTCTTTGACCGGTCTTGGTATAATCGAGCAGGCGTGGAACGGGTCATGGGGTTTTGTTCGCCAGCGGAATATATGGAGTTCATGCGACAGGTGCCTGAATTCGAACGAATGCTCGTACGAAGTGGAATTCATGTGTTCAAGTTCTGGTTCTCGGTAAGTCGCGAGGAACAGTTGCGACGATTTCTGGGGCGCCAGAACGACCCGCTCAAACATTGGAAGTTGAGTCCTATCGATCTTGAATCGTTGAATCTGTGGGATGATTATTCAGAAGCCAAGGAGGCCATGTTCTTCAACACGCACACAGCCGACTGCCCTTGGACAGTCGTACGCTCCGACGACAAAAAACGCGCGCGATTAAATTGCATGCGGTATTTTCTCTCGAGCCTGGATTATCCAGAAGTTGACCCCGAAGTTCTGCTTCAACCAGATCCGAGGATTGTGGGGCCGGCCGACACTTTCTATGAAACACTGGAAGATTACGATCCCAGCATGCAAATCCGAGATTAGGCCGACTTGCTGTCCCTTTGCGGGCCATAGCCTTTCGGGTGCGCGGCGCGCAAGGGCGTCCGGTTCATATTCGCTCGGACACTGGACCGCTTCATGAGGGCAGGGCATCCTTGCGATTAGCTAGGCGGCTTATGTTGCCCTGTCGATAAATTCCAACGCTTGGTGATTATAGAGTGTGCATAAAAGATCAAGATGATCGAGCAGCGCGGGCGTGTCATTTGTGGTGACGGCATTTTCTTTCATCAGGCTTAAGATGATGGCCAGGGCGTCATTATTGATGTCAAAAGTTTCACGATCAAAGCCAAGACTGTAGGCGCCCTTGGGCGATGGGGTGAGTGCGAATTTTACGTAGGTGGGTTTGATCAGACCGGGCTTTGCCTGCAGGGCTTGCGTGAAGGCTGCCAAGCTAAGCGTATCGTCGCGTTCGCTGTGCTGTGCAATGTCTTCATTGGTTGAGCCGGTGAAAAACGCGACCAGCCACTCGGAAAACGCGGGCGTGCTTAGCGGGTGGCCAAGATGATCGCGCAGCGCTGCAACGGCATCTATGGAAAGGATGAAGCCTGAACTGTCTGCGTTTAACCCCGCGCCGACGTAGCGGTGATCAAGCGCGTCGTGGTCGGCGAGATACTGACCATAGGCGCCATAAAGTTCGGACAATTTCGGGCCGAGGAAACCAACGGAAAAGGTCAACGCGTCGTCAAGCGTGGTGCCTTCGTGGGCGAAATGGGGGGGGATGTACAGAATGTCGCCTGAGGTAACCTCTACCGTATGGCCGTCAATCGGGTTTTTAAGGATTTTGAGGTCGAGTCCGTCGATGTACGTTTCATCGAAGATCGGTTCGCGACCAACGGTCCAGCGGCGCGCGCCTTGGCCTTGGACAAGAAAGACGTGATAGCTATCGATGTGACCGCCGATGGTGCCGCCCTTGGTGGAAAAACTGACCATGATGTCGTCCATCAACCAACGGGGCGCAAAATTGAACGCACGCAACAACGTGGCGGTGTCCGGGTGGAATTGTTCGACGTTTTGGACGAGCAGGCTCCAAGGTGGTTTTCCGGCGGTGCTAAAATCTTCTTCGGTAAAGGGCCCGTATTGGCAGGTCCAGTTTTCTTGCGCGACCATGCGCGCGCGCGCGGTCGCTTCCATGGACAATCCTGCAAGCTCATCTGGCGTGATCAGCCCGTCCATCACGGTTTGATCGATAGCGTCTCGCACAAGGAACGGCCTTTTGTTCCAGTAGTGCGCGTAAAATTCCACGATCGACGGCAGGGCGTTGAGAGTGGCAAGAGAAGAGGACATCACACGATCCGATGTTGAGTACGTTGCGCTCGTGTTATGACATGGGCGGCAGTTTAGGCCAAGCCTGGCAACGCCCCGAGCATTGTCGGAGCAAATTGACGTGAACGACGAAACCTAAAGCTAACAATTGCTAGGCTGCGCGTTGTTGCCGTTCAGACAGGTTGTTGCGCGATTGAGTTGGGAAGCTTGTCGATGATATTCTCGACCAGTGGTTCCATAAAAACGTAAGGGCTTGGGTTGTACATAGGTAAAAAATTTGTCGAGGTATGGGGGGCAAATTTAAAATCGAAAACCATCTTGATGGCGGCGAGCCTTGGTTGCGACATCGGCTGTGGGTAGAGGTTTCCGGTTTTTCACGATGGCGGGCTGTCTGCGCCATTGGGGAGACGGAATCGTGTTCCGGGGGGCACGGAATTTTTGGATATGCCCTCAAGAACGGTCTCAAATCAGACGGTACTAAAAAGGCAGTTTTAGCCGTCAACCGACGCTACCATTATTCCCAGGATGCCGCCATCGCCGTAAAATTATCGAGCAGGTCGGACAATGACCGCGTGCGTCCGGTATCAATCGTCGCCGTTGCCGTCGTACCTGCGCGAAACGTTGGCGCGTCGGGACTGTTAATGAGCTTGAGGCGAACCGGCAGGCGTTGCACGACTTTGACCCAGTTTCCGGATGCGTTTTGCGGCGGTAAAATTGCGAACTCGGCGCCAGTGGCGGGGGAGATGCTCTGTACCTCCGCGTTCCACGTGTAATCCGGATAAATATCGAGAACGACCGTCGCCTTCTGGCCGACGCGTACGTGCGTCAATTCAGTTTCCTTAAAGTTGGCATCGACCCAGGGCGGGGTGTCGGTGACGATCGCGAACAGCGGTTTGGCGGCGGTAATCTGCTCGCCAGGTAAAAGCGGCACGCTGACCACAGTGCCGTCCGCGGGTGCTTTGACGTTGGTATGTTCAAGATTGAGCTTGGCTTGCTCCAGCGCCGCCATCTTGGCACGCACCAGCGGGTGCTGATCAATCTCGCGGTCGCCATCCCCACCAAGCGATGCAATAACACGGCGAATTTTCTGGCGTACCATGGTGACACGATCATCGGCCGCATTGGCATCGTTTTCCAATTCGTCGCGACGGGTCCCCGCGGTAATACCCTGCCTTGCTAACTCGATTTGACGCTCGAAACGTTTGCGAAAATAGCTGGCGCGATCCTGCGCTTCCGCGAGTTCGGATCTGGCTTCTTTGAGCGTTGCACCAAGGGTTTCGATCTCTCGGTGAGACGCATCCAATTCAGCGCGTGCATGCTCGACGGCAATCTCGAACGGTCTTGGATCAATGGCGACCAGAATGTCACCTTGTTTCACCTTGAGATGGGCGTGGGCATTGACGGCTATGGCGCGCCCAGAGATCTCTGCGGCGAGTTTCGCGATATTGGTTTTAACGTAGGCATTTTCGGTGCTGACATAGCGTGCGCTGTGCAGCCAGTACGTGACCGCAATGGCAATGGCGATGAGCGGCACGGCGACGAGTAAGCCCATGCGCAGCAGCACCCGCCGCGGAGGACGGAGGGCTGTTTTTTCGTCCGCCACCTGGGAGTCTGGAATGGTCATGTCGTCAGGCATTATCTTTTTCGAGCTCCTGTGACTCAATGAGTTCGTTTTCCACGGCCATGTCCTGCAGCCGTTGCTTCACGGTCAGCAGCAAGTCGGTCAGGGTTTCACGCTCCTTCGCGCTGAGCCCGATAAGCTCTTCTTCGACCATCGCTTCGGCAATCGGCGTTATCTCGCTGTGAATCCGCCTGCCCAATTCCGTCAGATAGACCCGTTTGACGCGACGATCTGCATCATCTTGGCGTCGCTCAAGCCAACCGAAGTTTTCCAGTTTGTCGATGACGCGACCGGCGGTGGCTTTCTCGACCTCAAGTAATTCCGCCAGCTCCGATTGGTTGACGCCGGGTTGATCGCCGACGCGGCGCAGGGCCATCCACTGGGTGCGAGTAAATCCGATTTTGCGAACCCGGCGGTCAAACACGGTGCGTTGCAGACGTGCCGCTTCCATGATCAGGAACGCCAGATATCGCGCCTCGGTCACCGGGATCAGGTCGGCTTTTGTCACGATTGAAAGTCCTCGCCAATAATAGTAAGCATTGTTACTATTGCATCACTTACTGTCAACTAGGTTACCTTTCTGCATGGCGAACGACGTCACATTTGAATCCGTCGCACCACGCCCGGATATATCGCCGGCGCGCCGCTATGTGATCTTGGCGATGGTGGTTCTCAGCGTTACGCTTTACAGCACATCGATCTTGATCGTGGCCGCGGTGCTTCCGCAGTTGCAGGGTGCCATGTCGGCAACACCCGACGAGATCTCCTGGACCATGACGTTCAATATTTTAGCGACGGCCATGATGACACCGTTAACCGGTTGGCTGGCGGGACGGTTCGGGCGGCGCAATCTGCTTGCAGGTAGCGTCGCTGTGTTCGCCATCGCCACCTATTTTTGCGGCGCGGCAATGTCTCTGGAGTCGCTGATTTTCTGGCGCATCGTGCAAGGGGCTGCCGGCGCGCCGCTGCCGCCGATCGGCCAAGCGGTCACCTTGGACATCTTTCCTAAGCATCAGCACGGCATGGTCATTGGCATGTATGGGGTTGGTGTCGTCATGGGCGCGTTCGCCGGGCCGATGATCGGCGGTGTGATGGCTGAGCTCTATACATGGCGATATGCGTTTTATCTGATGTTCCCGATTGCCGTCATGTCATCCATCGGGGTTATGCTGGCGCTGCCCCGCACCAACCGCACCACGCATGTAAAGTTGGAATGGACCGGGTTTCTACTGCTGAGCGTCTCAATTGCCTGCATCCAGCTCGCGCTCTCGCGCGGCCAGCGGTTGGACTGGTTCCAATCGACGGAAATCTGCATCGAAGTTTTCGTCGGCGCGTTATCGTTTTATCTGTTCGTCGCGCACAGTCTGACGCACGACAAGCCGTTTCTTAATCTCAAGCTCTTGCTCAATAGGAACTATGCCATCGGTCTCATTTTGGTGACGATCTATGGGATGTTGAATTTTACGCCGATGGTGATTTTGCCGGGCTTGCTTCGCGAACATGTCGGTCTGCCGGATTCCCTGATTGGCTACGTGGTCGGATCGCGCGGCATCGGCGCCATGGCGGCGTTTTTTATCGCCGGCTTCGTCGGCCAAAAGTTTCCACGGCAATCCATCGCGGTTGGATTTTCACTGCAGGTCATCGCCGGGTTGTGGTTGATGACGGTGAACCTGAATACGACGCCGATGGAATTTGTGCTGAACGGCATCGTGCAGGGACTAGCGGTCGGGACGATCTGGGTGCCATTGACGGTGGTGACGTTCTCGACACTCGATCCAAAATACTTGGACGAAACCAGTTCGGTTTATCACTTGCTGAGAAACATCGGCTCCAGCTTCTTTATATCGTTGAGCGTGACCGAGCTGGTGCGCTCTGCCGCCACCAATTATGAATTTATGACGGAGCACATTTCGCGCTTTAATCCGCTTCTTGATCTGCCATGGGTGATGGGCGAGCGCAGTATCGATACGGTCGAGGGATTGTCGCGTCTATCCAACGAGATATTTCATCAGGCTTCGCTGCTCAGTTATCTAAACGCGTTCGGCTTGTACACCATGGCGTCGGCACTCGCCATTCCGTTGATCATGTTCGTGAGCAGCCCCAAAAAGAAAGCGGCCTGAAGCGTTGTCATAGCAAACGACGAGATTCGCTGCGCCTCTGTTATGAGGTCGCCAACTGTTGCCGTTCGAACTCAACGGGCGACAGCATCCCGTTTCTCATATGTTTGCGCTTCGGGTTCTTGAGCCAGATGTAAAAAACCGCTTGGATAGATGCGCAGGTAGCGACACATCGCCCGAACCGGAAACAATGAGCGGTGCTTCGCAATGAACGTGTATCTCACTTTGCATCCTTGGCGAAATACGCGGTGGCTTTTTTTAGGATATCGCGCTCCTCTGTCGCCCTCGACGGTTCACGCTTCAATCACTGGATATCGGCATCCTTGTCATCGTCCCAGAAGGCTGCGAGAGCTTCTTCTTCCATGCGTAAAGAGAATGTTGGCTGACCCCTCACCGCCGAGAAACCTCTGTAATTCTGTTCTGTGCTTCTCTTCGTCCTTGGTCGGAATCTTACGTTTATGGGGATAGACGCCATCACGAAAGACACGTTCGATCATCGTGGGGTCGTGGCGCATACTAGCCAGGATGTGGTTTGCCGCGGCATTGGTGCTTGTATCTCGATGCATCAACGCGTTTGTTAATGGCGAAAGGCTGCTCCAGGTTAGTTATTGGACGGCTCTGAAAAAGCTCCGAAAATGTGCATGACGACATGGCTTCATGTTACAAGTGTGTGGCGTTTACAGGGCGCGTAGATCAGCGGGAGAACTCCTCATGAGTGATGAACTCCGACAGGCGGCACGTGATCATCTGATCCGCTACGGTGGAGATTCATTTCCGAACCTTTTTACCGAGGCTAAGGGGTGTATCCTGCGCGATGACACGGGGCGGGAAATTCTAGATTTCACGTCAGGTCAGATGTGCGCGACCATCGGACACAATCATCCCAATATCGTGAAGGCCGTCGAACGCGCAGGCCAAACCGCATATCATATGTTCAGCGGCATGATCCCCGAAGCGGTCGCGGAATTGGCACTTCGGATCGCGCGCGATTGGATGCCTGCGGGGCTCAATAAATCGCTCTGGATCAACACCGGTTCCGAAAGCAACGAAGCTGCCCTTCGCATGGCCAAAATGTACACCGGCGGATTTGAAGTGATTGCCATCGGTGGGTCGTGGCACGGCGTCACCGGGGCCGCATCGTCGACATCATTTGCCAGCGATCGTCGAGGTTATGGCGTGCCGACGCCTGGTGTCTTCGCAATTCCGGAACCCAATGCATATCGCCCCCACATCGATGCGGGCAGTGAGGAAGCGTCTGCGATGGCGTGCTTGGAATTAGGCCTCAAGATGTTCGACATGACGTCTGCCGGACAGCCCGCGGCCATCATTGTGGAGCCGATCATCAGTGCCGGGGGCGTCTTGGTGCCGCCGAAATGCTATATTGAAGGGCTGCGCAAAGCCGCTGACGAGCGCGGCATGCTGTTGATTTTTGACGAGGCCCAGACCGCGTTTGGGCGGATCGGCACACGGACGGGTGCTGAATATTTTGGGGTAACACCCGATATCATGAGCGTCTCCAAAACCCTCGGAGGTGGATTGCCGTTGGCGGGTGTCATCACAACGGACAAGATCGAAGAAACCATCCACGCGCGGGGCTTCAACTACTACACAAGCCATGTGTCCGACCCGCTGCTGGCGATGGTCGGTCTGGCGGTGTTGGATACGTTAGAGGACGAAGATCTGTTGACCCGTTCAAAAACCATGGGCGCGTATTTGCGCGGTCGCATGGAAGACTTGCAGCAAAAATATGAAGCTATCGGCGATATTCGCGGCGCCGGGATGTTGCTGGGGATTGAGTTGGTGACCAACCGCGAAACCCGCGAGCCGCATCACGAACTGGGCGAGATCACCACCAAGAAATGTTATGAATACGGCCTGAGTATGAATATCAAGCGCCGCAAAGAGCGCGGCTCGGTCTGGCGGATCGCCCCACCGCTGACAATTTCCGAAGCCGAGATCGACCGTGGGATCGAGATTCTTGACCGGTCTTTACGAGAATCACTAGATGAACTCGCAAACTGATGACGTCAGGCGGATTTTTTTGATGAAGCGGGAGCCAACGCCGTGCGTAGGGGAAATTAGTTTCTGTCTTTCATGCGAGTTTGTGCCATGTTTGATAACGATATGACATAAAGGGTCCGCACCGAGAAATGACAGCATCCAGCCTTAGCCCCCCTCGCTTTCATCACGTTCACCTTCGATCAACTGATCCCTTACGCGCCGCTGCTTTTTACGCACGCCAATTTGCCACAGCAACGTCTGGCATTTGGGGCGGCTTTCCTGTCGTGTTCTCACCCAACGATGTTATGATCCTGTTTGAAAAGGACGACAGTATTTGTTCAGAGCCTCAAAGTGCGCTGTGGCACTTTGGTTGGCACGTCACTGATAGTAGGACAACCACGGCAGCTTTCTTGGCACGGGACGAGGTTCAATCGCTTCCGCTCTACACGGGAATCGCTGATGCTCATGTGCCGTTGAGCAGTGATACATGGTTTCAGACAGGTGAAAATTTAGGCGTGACGCTTGAACGATTGAACGAATTAAGATCCGCTGAGCATCCGGTTCCCGGGGGCGCAGGCTTTGCTTATTTCCAAGGGCCAGACGGCGCCGTTTTTGAGATTGCAGGCGACTATCCAGTCGAGCGGTTCAACCACATACACATGTGGCAGGAAGACCCATTGTGCGCTCAGATATGGTACCAAAAGAACTTCCTCGTTCCGCCACGTGAAAAATTTGGTGCAGTTCAGGTGCCTGTTGAAGAATGCAAAGTTCCGAGAACAGTTGACCGCACTTTTCCGGCACTGAATGTGGATGGGATGTACCGTTCGCCCCCCGGTGGGGTGACGGTCGGTGATATCGATCTCACATGGTATCCCAATCAGACTGACGCACCGCTGCAATCTTCCATCGGGCAGCTCATGGATCATATTGCTTTTTCGGTGACTGATTTAGATGCCTGGATGGAGAAATTGCGACGCGATGGCGTGACGTTCTTGACCGATGAGTATCCGCTGGCTGACACGAGGGCGGTGATGGTCGAAGGGCCGAGCCGCGAAGCATTGGAAATTGTGGAACGCCCTTGAGCCGTTCCGTCCAATCCTGTCAGGTTCCTTGATCGATCAGGACACTCGCTGACTCACCGAAACTCAGGTTACCCGACTTCTCCCACATCAGGCCCTCATTATGAGACCGCCGGTTTCAGAAACTGTTTTGCAGACGGAGTCAAAATAAGGGGACTAGAAAGGTCCCCTATCGACATTAAAGCTAATTCTTGGTTATTTTGATCCAACTCTCCAGAAAGGGACGCCCTCGGATGAATGACAAAAAGAATATGACAAATGCCACAGTCAGGGCTCTCACGCCTTCTATTGGTGGTGAGATAGAGGGGATTGATCTTTCGACCTCTCTCTCAGATGCCGAGGCATCTTTCATTCGCCAAGCGCTTCTGGATCACCACGTGTTATTCTTTCGCGATCAAAATTTAAACCATGAACAGCATAAGACCGTGGGGGAACTTTTTGGTAATCTTGTGCAAGTCCCATTCGTTGCGAGCGTTCCGGAACATCCAGAAGTCTTCGAGATCATTAAATTACCGGAAGAACGCGGCATTTATAATTTTGGCGGCAATTGGCATACGGATATGACCTATTTGCAGGAGCCTGCATTGGTCTCTGTACTCTATGGGGCAGAAACGCCGCCAAGCGGTGGGGATACGATGTTTGCCAGTTTGGAGGATGCTTATAACGCATTGTCACCCGGCATGCAGAAACTTCTTGAGGGATTAACAGGCATTCATACTGCAGAGCGCTCCTATGGCACATCCGGAAAGTTCGCTAGTAGTAGCATCGCCGATGACGGTATGGACGTCCGCCCCTCTAAAGAAGCCTCTAAGCAAATTGAGCATCCTGTCGTCCGAACCCATCCTGAGACCGGTCGCAAGGCGCTTTATGTCAATCCGAATTTTACGTTTCATTTTAAAGATATGACGGAAGAAGAGAGTAAACCGCTCCTGGGTTTTCTTTTTAAGCACATGACGCGCGACGAATTTGTTTGCCGTTTTCGTTGGACGCCGGGGTCGGTGGTAATTTGGGATAATCGTTGCACCATGCATCGCGCGCTAAATGATTACGATGGACATCGCCGAGTTATGCGCAGAGTTACAGTTGGCGGTGACCGACCTAGATTGATTTAGAATTTGCAAAAACGCTTAATAGCGGTGGTCGTGTCACTGGCATCTGCTGCAATGATTATGTTTGTCCATTACTGAGTTGCACGGTTACCACATCATCGCACATCGTCCCTCTATACACGCCTGGTTATTGTAGGGGCTTGATTGCTGCATCGCCCCGCAAAGAATATTTTATATCAATGAGTTAAGATGGTGCTGTCTGAGGCAAAGCGCCAAGAAGTAAACGGGCCACCTGGGCCGGTAAGGTGCTTATTGAAACGGTGTGATCGGCTTTACATATGCTCACGCTCGATATCGCGAGCCTATTGGTAGGCAATCGACCGGCACCTCGACTGTCAATTCACCGAGCAACAGGAATGAGAGGGTTTTGCCATGCAGATCCTGATTGAGGGCACTGTTCACGCCACCTTCGAGCGCGTCGTCGATGACCAAATTGATCGCCGGTAGGTTCTGCAAAATATATCTCTCCACCGCGCTTGCGCCTTTATGTCGAAATAAATCGAGGACGCGTTTCTCGGTGATCTGATCGATAAGAAAGGGGAACGTCTCCGGCAGATACGGTACCACGGAAATATTCGACCTGTTGCCTTTGTCGCCGGCACGTCCGTGGGCGACGGCGTGTAACGGGACGGTGACGGTTTCGCTCATGGCTTAACCTCCGAGGCGCCGCAATGAGTCTCGACGGTCTCTCGTGGAACGAGCACCGACGCCGTATTCACTTGCCCCATAATGTTGCACCGGTAACCGCCACCGCCAGCCGGGCCCGAGCAAAATAGGCTTAGCACCTCGTCGTTGACGTACTTGGCGTCTGCCTTGTTCATGCTGCGGATTGCCGTGCGCAGTCTGAATTCACCGTCGAGCGGGCGATTGTCGCCACGCCGCCGGTCAGATGCGTCATTGTCGAAGACCGCGCTCGTGCCGACGATATCGACGCGAATTTCATCTGTGATGCCGTTTTTGCGACACCGTTTGGTGACGATATCTGCGGCGAGTTCAGCCCGTGCCAGCGCGTTGGGGCCTGCGTAAATCATCTCCGCTTCGCCGAGCCATCCTCCGTCGGCGGACACCGTGACCTTGAGTGTCTCGGGCGGCACCTTGCCCTTTGCGCCTTCTAAGCGGATGCGGTTTTCACCATCCTCCGCAAGCGTCACGCTGGTAATATCGAGGGTGACATCAGGTGTCAGATAGTTCGCTGGGTCGTGCACTTCGTACAACATCTGCTCGATGACCGTCGCACGGCTGACGAGCCCGCCTGTGTTGGCGGCTTTGGAGATCACGACGCTGCCGTCTGCGGTGATTTCACCGATCGGAAAACCGAGATCATCCATGCCCGGCACATCTTTGAATCCAGGATCACAAAAATACCCGCCGGTGACTTGTCCGCCGCATTCTAAAAGGTGGCCGCAAAGCGTTCCCTGTGCGAGCAGGTCGAGTTCATCTTCGCCCCAGCCGAACTCATGGATCAATGGACCCAGCACCAATGCGGCATCGGTTGTGCGCCCGACCAGAACGACGTCGACATCCAGCGCGAGCGCTTCGGCGACAGGGCGGGCGCCGATATAGGCGTTGGCAGCGACAATTTCTTTGCCGGTGATTTCCAATCCTTCAATGGTTGGCAAAGCGCCGATTTCGTCGGCATCCATGAAGGTCAAAAGATCATCGCCGTGGACGCAGGCGACGCGTAAATTTTCTATTCCGAGCTCTGCCGCTAATTCATGGACCCGTTTGGCGCCGCCCAGCGGATTCGCATTGCCGAGGTTGCTGACGATCCGAACGCCGTTTTCTTTGCAGGCCTTTAACACGCCCCGCAGATATTCATCAAGGTAGGGCGAATACCCTTTATCCGGATTGCGCATTTTGATCCGTTGTGCGATGGCTAGCGTGCGTTCACCCATGACTTCAAAAATAAGATACCTGGGGCCATCACATATGCGCAGCGTTTCTACGACGGGGATCGCCGCATCAAGGCGGTCGCCGGCAAACCCGGCGCCGCTACCGATATAGACTGTCTTCGTCATTTGCTGCCTGCGATATCGCTGGCGATCTGATTGGCAGCGTTCAAAATAAATGTGTGCTCTGAGGCAACAAAAAACATGGTGACACCGAGCGCTTTTAGGTCCGGCACCCATGACGTGTTTGGGGCAAAGGTGACCAAGCATTTACCATGTTTTTTTGCGGCTTCACCGACGCGCCCGATGGCGTCGCGAACCTGAGGGGCTGCCGGATCAGTGAGCCCATAACAGACAGCGAGATCTGCCGGACCTACGAAAAGTGCGTCGATGCCATCGACGGCCGCAATTTCGTCAATCGTTTCGACGGCTTCGGGTTCTTCGATCTGGGCGAGGATGACGGTCTCGTCTTCACTTTGCTGCAATATGTCGGCCATTGTGCGCGTTGCATACCCAGCCCAGCGCGTCGAGCCGGCAAAGCCGCGCCCGCCATGGCCGAACCGGGCGGCTTTGGCGACTTCTTTGGCTTTCTCGACGGTGTTGACGTGTGGCACGACGAGGCCGGTCGCACCCGAATCAAGCATCGTCAGTATTTGTGACGGCGAGCCGTCAGGAATACGGACCAGGGCAGGGAAATTCAACGCCCGTGCCATGCCAAGGCAGGCATCGGCCGTGCCTCGGTCAAACGGCGAGTGTTCTGCATCCAGCGCGATGAAATCCATGCCTGACTTGGCGAATATCTCGATCAGTTGAAGCGCGGGTGTTTTTAAAAACGTGCCGGACAGATTTTCACCGCCAAGCATGCGGGATTTGAGCGTTGCGTCCGTCATGGAATTCCTCCGTCGTTGATTGTTTAATTTGTTGCTGTTGTCATCATGTCGTTCGGATTAAGTCTGAGACCTTCGCCAGCGGTTAAAATGCTTTTCCAGACGCCGACTGGAACGTCGAAGCCGTTCGCCTCACGATCCGCGCGGGCTTTACGCTCAGGATCGCCAGGGATCATCACAGGGTGATCTGGATCACGTGGGCGGGCTGCACGGACGTAATCAATGTAATCATTTACGGCGTGGCCGAATGCGTCTGTATCGTCCATCAATTCCGGTTTGAGAAATACGGAGAACATGCCGTTGTGCGTTGCTTTGCCTGGCCCTGTTGTGCCGGAGCCGGTTAGAGCACCGGCCAACAGTTCACACGCAAGGGCTAAGCCGGACCCTTTGTGCTCGCCGAAGGTCAGCAGTGCACCGGGGCCATTTCGAGGGTCTGCAACGTCGCCGGGTTTCAACTCGCCATAAAGTGCCGCCGGATTGGTGGTCGCCTTTCCGTCACCGTCGATCAGCGCACCGTCCGGGACCGCTTTACCGCCTCTGAGCGCGACCATCACTTTGCCTTCTGCAATTTTCGAGGTTGAGAAGTCCAAGATGAAATCATCGCCATGCGGATTGCCGATGCCAATCGTGACGGGCGCCGTCGAGACGCGCCGATCTGCCGAGCCGAAAGGTGCCGTCAGCATGCTTTGTGCGACGTTGACGAAATGGATGGAGATGAGCCCCGCCGCACATGCGCGTTCAGCCCAAAAGCCGATCCGTCCCAGGTGCCCCGCCTGCCTAAGTGCCAAAATGCATATGCCGGCCTGTTTTGCTTTGTTGATGCCGATATCGATGGCTTGCTGACCGACGACTTGTCCGAAGCCTTTGTTGCCATCGATAAGTGCGAAGTTATCGCTGTCGATGAGCACACTGGCTGATTGACCAAAGCTCAGATTGCCGGATTTTTCCCACATCAGGTAACGCGGGATCCGCACGATGCCATGACTGTCGTGGCCGGAAAGGTTAGAATTTACGAGATTGGCGCTGATCGCCTCGGCCTCTTGATGCGAAGCGCCGGCACGGCAAAATATATCGATGCCGAGTTGGACCATGCCACGCGCGGCTACTCGGGTTGGCTTATCTGTCACGATTTGTGTAGTCCTTTAAGGTTAAAAGTCATTTCGTCTTTGAGGTCACCTGCGAAGAGGTCGACGACATTTTGAGCGGCCACTTCCGCCATTGCAATTGCAGCGGACATCGCCGCCGCCCCATTGTGCGGACTCATCAGAACGTCTTTGCGTGCAATCAGTGGGTGGTCCGCACGGGGCGGCTCTTCAGACATGACGTCTATGGCGGTGGCGCGGATATGATTGCTTTCCAGTGCAGCCAGCAAAGCATCCTCGTCAACAATACCACCACGTGCGCAGTTGATGACAATCGCGCCCAGCTTTAAGGCGGCGAGTTCACGTTCGGATATCAGATGCCGTGTCGTGTCGTCGAGCGGCACATGCAATGTGAGAAAGTCGGTATCGGCAAGTTCGGGTCTGAAATCCTCGACACCTCGGCACCCCATGCTTTCGGCGAGCTTTTGATCAAGGGCAATATCCGCGACCACAACGTCCATGCCGAAGGCTTTGCAAAGCGGTGCGACCAGTCGACCAATACGACCAAAGCCAACGATTAATACTTTGGCGCCTCGGAGGTCTTTGGCGCGGTAATTGTTGCGATCCGCCCAGCGGCCAGCCTTCACGACATCATTCAATATCGCAAACTCACGTGCGGCTGCAATCATGAAACCGAGCGTATGCTCAGCGACCGAGCGTGCGTTGGCGCCAGCGGCAATGGCGACGGGGATGCCGCGGTTTGTCAGATGGGCGACATCAATGTTGTCACATCCAACACCGTGCCGAGATACGATTTGAAGAGATGTCGCATGCTGAAGAATATCTGCGTCGAGTTTCGCTGACCGTAAAACAATACCGTGAACGTCTTTGATGGCGGACTTTAGGGTCTCACGTTCAATGTCGGGGATGTGGACAATCTCGATATCCTTGTGAGCCTTGAGGACATCATAGCCTGCTTCGTGCATATGCTCGGTGACGAGAACGCGTTTCATGGTAGTCATACGGTGGTCCTCACATCGATGCCGCTTGATCGTCGCCGAAGTATTTTTTCTTGGCGAGCGACTGGCTTTCATAGATCGAGCCGGATTTCAGCGGGCCGGGATACGGCAGGCGGATCGGTGCGGCAACGATACGGGGCTCCACCGTTGGCTCGCCAGCGATGATGGTATTGACGTAGTTCTCCCACGATCCAATGCGATCCATACCGCGGATATCCCATGCGTCGGCGGCAGCAACTTGAAACAACAGCAGACGCCTGCTTTTTCCAGACGTATTTTTTCCCGAGCCGTGCACCATTCTGACATGGTGGAAACTACACGATCCGGCTGTGCCGGTAATCTGCTCGGCGCGCGAAAAATCGATGTCGCAGAGGTCAGGATTCATCGCCCCGATGAAACGACCATCCTGATGGTGATCAAACGTCGGACCTTTGTGTGATCCTGGCACACAAAGCAGCGGGCCGTTGGTTTCCGTCATGTTATCAAGCATGACACCGACGGCCAGCACGTCGTCGTTGGTGTGTGGATAGAAGGCCCAGTCCTGATGCCATTCAACGGGCGACCCGTAGTCTGCGGATTTCAGGTTGATCTTAGAGCCATGCATGCGCAGGTTTTCGCCGATCAAGGCTGTGAGTGCCGCGATCAAGCGTGGGCGCTTGGCCATCTTGTTGAACACCGGATGATGCAGGAAAGGCTCCTTGATGCGCCGCACGCGCGGCCTATCGGGTGTATGGCTAGGTTCCAGATCAATGACATCGGTATGATCACTGAGGCCGTGAGCACTTTCTATCAACCCATCCAGCGCGTCCGTCATTTCTTTGATGTCGGCTGGTGAGAAAATTTCTTCAACAACGACAAAGCCTTTTTCTTTATATTCGTTTATCTGCGCGTCACGAATGACAGGTTGTGACGGGGTGGTGTCCATCTCGATGGCCTTTCTTCAGATGCGGGTATTATTGAATCGGTGAACTGAAGTGTTCAGGAAAGTGCGCCCGGATATCTTCGGTCGCAGAAACGGTTCCTTTGATATGTTCGCGGACGGCAAACTCTGCCGCCTCAGGCGAGCCCGACGCGATTGCGTTGATGATGGCGGTGTGATCTTTGATGATCGCACAGGCTTTGTCTTTTATCGGTAAATGCAAATGGCGAAGGCGATCAAGGTGTGCGCGACGCGCATTAATAATGTCCCACAGTCCGCCGACGTTCGCCATTTCGTACATGCCGCGATGAAATTTACTGTCTGCTTCTGCGAAGGCGGCGAGATCATTTGCTTTTAGATGCGCAGACTGATGTTGAACAATGCTGCGTAAGTCGATCAATTGCGTTTCGGTTATTTTGCCGCAAAGCGAACGCGCTATTTCCATTTCGACGCTGCAACGCAGAAAGTGTGCTTCGCGTGCGCTTTGAACATCGATATAGGCAACTTCTGTTCGGGATTGAGGAAAGATATCGACCAGGCCTTCTTCTTCAAGCAGCATAAGAGCTTCGCGTACCGGGGTTTGACTCACGCCAAACGTTAAAGCGATTTCTTTTTTTGAGAGCTGCGTGCCGGGCGGTAACGTCAAATCAATGATCTGCTGCCTAAGTGCAGCGTAGATTTGTTGAGACGCCGAAACCCTCAAGCCTTTTTGATGGGCTATTTCCGATTTCTTTTTAGCGGAAACATCGTCTGGCATTTTGTGTCTCTTATAGCGGGATTGTCGTGCCGTCCGTCGGAATAAATCTTGACTCTTATACTGATATGTTAGTACATCAAATGTCAACTGATATATCAATTTGTCAGTTGCAGATAAAATAAAACAAACGATCAGATTGGGAGATCACTTAAATGTTCAAGAAATCACTCATTGCCCTGTCCCTTGGGGCGCTTGTGCTGGCGGGAGCACCGGATAGTGCCGATGCCAAAACCTTGAAAGTTCAAGCCAGTTCCAAGGCTGGCGATTGGGCGCACCGTTTTATGACCGACAAATGGGCGCCGAAACTCGACGCCATGACCGGTGGTGAAATTAAGATTGATGTTTTGCCGACGAAAGCCGTCGTGCCGCACCGCGAAACGATCGACGCGGTCGCTAACGGTATTCTCGATGGGGACTTGAACGCGGTCTCATATTTCTCTGGTCGCGATCCGGCATTTGCCATCATCGGTGACCTGATTGCCGGTTACGACACCGTTGACCAAGTTCGCACATTTTGTCAGTACGGCGGCGGTAAGGAAATCCTGCAAAAGCTCTACGACAAGTACACCAAAGGTCAGGTGCATGTTGTTGGTTGTGGCCCTTACGCCAAGGAAGCATTTGTCTCAACGGTCCCGATTAGAACCGTTGCTGACTTTGCAGGCGTGAAAGTGCGCTCGCCCGAGGGTCTTGCTGCTGAAGTTTTCAAGCGCGCAGGTGCCGCACCGGTGTCACTGCCATTCTCCGAAGTTTACACGGCGCTTGAAAAGAAAGTTATCGACGCCGCAGATGCATCTGCGCACGTCAACAACGATGCAAGTGGCATGTATAAGGTTGCCAAATTTCCGATCTACCCGGGTATTCACTCCATGGCCGTTTTGCAGTTTATCGTGAACAAAAAAGTTTGGGATAAGCTCGGCGTAAAAGGTCAAACGACGCTCGAAGTTTGGTATCAGGCCGCCTACGACGCGATGCGCCGTGAAGCTGATCTTGAAGACCAAGCGGTCGCTGCCAAACAACGCGCCGGCAACGACGTGACGGTGATCGATTGGTCGCCTGAAGAGCGTGCCAAATTCCGCGAAATTGCGGTTGGTGCATGGAACGACTTTGCCGCCAAGTCACCGTTGGCCCAGGAAGCCCTGGATGCGCATCTCAATTACATGAAATCCACCGGCTTGCTCAAATAGGTCGGTAAATTTGCCGCCGCATTCCAAAAGGGTGCGGCGGCATTTTCTTGCATTGTACGCTTTGTTTTCTGTGACCGTTCCGGGGAGGGAACCATGAAGGGAATGACAGAGAGGATGGTCGGTGCGCCCGCATTTGATGGGCTTGGCCAGTCTGTCGATCACGTCAGCCGGTTCGTTGGACTTGCTGTCGGAAACCTCTACCTGATGGCCGCGTTCTGTACCCTTTGGGAAGTCGTCGCGCGCTACATTTTTAATGCCCCGACGCAATGGGTTTTTGAAGTTGTCATGGTCCTTTGTGCATCCGCGTGGATGTTGTCGGCCGGTTTTGTGACGCTGCAAAAGCGCCATATCGGGATCACGGTTTTTTATCTGATGGCTTCAGAGCGGACCCGCTGGTGGCTCGATCTGTTCGCGATGGTGGTTGGCATCTTTGCGCTTTATATGCTGGTCGCCGATACAATGATTCGTGCGATTGAGAGCATCGACCTCATAGAGCGCGGCGGAACAGCCTGGAACTCACCGCTGCCGATGGTCCTCAAGACCATTCTTGTCGCAGGTCTTTTCATGTATCTCGTGCAGTTGCTGGTGAATTTGAGCCGGCACTTCCGCACACACATGCTGCAAGTCGGCGTCTATGCAGTCTTAGCACTTATCTGTCTGCGCTTGCTGTTGCAGGGTTTTGCACATTACGGCGGTTACGACAGCATGTCGGTTGGACTCGAAGATGCACTCGATGAAATGAGCGGCGCATTTTTCGATCAATTCCGTGTTGATCGCGAGGACGTCGGCATTGCCACGATCTCTTTTTTGATCGTTGCCGCACTGCTTGCGTTGATGATGACGGGCATGCCGCTCGGTATTGTCACGCTGATCATCTCGGTCATGTGCGCGATTGCGTTTTATGGGTTGCAGGGTATCTACCTGGTGTCCACGAACGCGATGGACCTGTTGGAAAAGTATCCGTTGGTCGCGGTGCCGTTTTTCGTTTTGATGGCCTCTATTCTTGAACGTTCTGGGATCGCGCAAGATCTATTCGATGCGATGTCCATCTTTGCCGGCGGCCTGCGTGGCGGCGTTGCCGTGCAAACCACGGTTGTCGCCGTGATCCTTGCCGCGATGTCAGGTGTCATGGGGGGCGAGATCGTTATGTTAGGGCTCGTCGCGTTGCCGCAAATGCTGCGGCTTGGATATGACCGCAAACTCACCATCGGTCTCATCTGTGCGGCCGGCGCGTTGGCGACGTTAATTCCGCCGTCCATTGTGATGATCGTTTATGGCCTCAGCGCCAATGTCGGGATCGGCGATTTGTTTTCGGCTGGTTTTATTCCGGGTCTGATGCTGGCGACGTTCTATGTCACGTATGTTCTGGCACGCTGTAACATTAACCCGTCACTCGCCCCGACGGCAGCTGAGATCGCTTTGAAAACCGGTGAGGTTGCAAAACTTGGTCGCCATCAGATTGTTGCGGTGGGGCTATGTATCTTGCTGATCTTTTGCGTCATGGGCTCTATCTACGGCGGCATTACGAGTGTCACTGAGGCCGCTGCTGTCGGCGTATTTGGCGCGATTTTGGTGGCAGCCGTGCGGTTCAAATTCAACTACCCATTGTTGCGCGATTGCCTTGCCAATACGATGGCGGTGGTCGGGACCATCATCTGGTTGATCTTAGGTGCGGTCGCGTTTGTTGGACTTTATAACCTGATCGGTGGTGCAGACTTTATGCGCGATCTGATCAAAAGCGCAGGCTTTGATGCACTTGGCACCATCTTTGTGATGATGGCGATCCTCGTCATCCTCGGCACGTTCATGGAATGGATCGCGATTATCTTTATCACGGTGCCGGTTTTTGCGCCGGTCGTTCGTGACCTCGCACCGGAACTTGGTCTGCAGCCTGAATGGGCTGCCGTCTGGTTCGGTATTTTGTTCGTGATGAATATCCAAATCTACTTCCTGTCACCGCCATTCGGCCCGGCCTGTTTTTGGCTTAAGTCTGTGGCGCCTAAGGACGTCACGTTGCAGGAAATTTTCGTCAGCGTGATTCCGTTTATCGGGTTGCAGATCATCGGCATGTTGCTGGTGATGTTCTTCCCGCAGATCGCACTTTGGATGCCACAGGCGCTAAACTAAGCGCGACAAGGCTATATAGGTTTTAGGAGCACTCTCATGTCTATGCCCGAAGAACTACACGATGATCTTGAGAAAGAAGGCGTTCATAACAGCGATTACTACGGCATCTTGCCGGGGATCGGCGGGGTGATTATTGGGCTCTTACTCATCGTTATTATGTTCGCGCTTGCCGACGGGTTTGCGTGACGCCGAAGGTAGCGAGACAATGACAGAAAAGAAAAAATACGAGGACTTTCGTAGTTATCGCTGGTACGGCGTTGACGATCTGCGGGCATTCGGTCATCGCTCGCGGACCATGCAGATGGGGTATGACGCTCAGGATTGGGACGGCAAACCGATCATCGGCATCATCAATACGTGGTCCGATATCAGCCATTGTCACATCCACTTTAAGGAGCGTATCGAGCACGTAAAACGTGGAATACTACAGGCCGGTGGATTTCCGATCGAGCTACCGGCAATTTCTCTGGCTGAGCCAATCGTTAAGCCGACGACGATGATGTACCGAAACTTTCTGGCCATGGAGACCGAGGAGCTTTTGCGTTCACATCCCATCGATGCCTGCGTCTTGATGGGGGGATGTGACAAGACAACGCCGGGTTTGCTTATGGGGGCAATCTCGATGGGCCTGCCGACGATTTTCTTCCCGGCGGGTCCGATGCTGAACGGAAATTGGAAAGGCAAGCGCCTCGGTAGTGGTTCGGATACCTGGAAGTATTACGATGACCTCCGTGAAGGCAAGATCACCAAGGACGACTGGCAGGAAGTTGAGGAGGGCATCGCGCGCTCCTACGGCCACTGCATGACGATGGGCACGGCATCGACCATGACATCCATCGCAGAAAGCATGGGATTCATTCTGCCGGGTGGCGCTTCTATCCCGGCACCGGATGCCAATCACATACGCCTCGCGACACACACCGGGCGGCGTATTGTCGAAATGGCATGGGAAGACCTAAAGCCCAGTGACATATTGACGCGCGCGTCGTTTGAAAACGCGATTGCCGCCGCCATGGCCATGGGCTGTTCGACCAACGCGATTGTTCATGTGGTCGCCATGGGTCGGCGCGCCGGGTTTGATATCAGTTTGGATGATTTTGACAAAATTGGTCGGACCGTGCCCGTAATCGCCAACATTCGACCGAACGGCGATACCTATCTGATGGAAGACTTCTATTACGCCGGCGGTATCAAAGCGATGCTTAAGCGGATCGAAAAGCATCTGGATGGTACTGCGCAGACCGTCAATGGCAAGACCATCGGTGAGAACATTGAAAATGCTGAAGTCTATAACGACGATGTGATTCGTACGCTTGATAATCCGATTTACCCATCCGGTGCGTTGGTCGTGCTCAAGGGTAATCTGGCGCCCGATGGATGCGTCATGAAGGTGTCGGCGATGGATAACCGATTTTTAAAACATACCGGGCCGGCGTTGGTGTTTGACGACTACCCGTCCATGAAAGTAGCGATCAACGACGAGAATATTGAAGCTAACGCAGATACGGTGTTGATACTCCGTAATGCGGGGCCGCAGGGCGGGCCGGGGATGCCGGAGTGGGGTATGCTGCCGGTGCCGATGAAGCTGGTGAAACAGGGTGTCCGTGACATGTTGCGGATGTCAGACGCACGGATGAGCGGCACCAGTTACGGTGCCTGTGTTTTGCACATCGCGCCTGAATCATATATCGGCGGCCCTTTGGCACTGGTCAAATCCGGGGATCTGGTCACCGTCGACGTGGAAAAACGTCTGATTCAAATGGAAGTGGACGATGACGAGTTGGCGCGACGGCGCGCCGCATGGAAACCTCTCCCGCCCCGCTATGAACGCGGCTACGGCAAGATGTTCTTAGAGCATATTGAGCAGGCACAGGACGGTTGCGATTTCGATTTTTTGAAGACGGATCATGGCGCTCCGGTCCCGGAGCCGGACATCTACTAAATGGAGACATTGATGACGACGAAAGCGCTTTCCGCCGAGACGCGGCACAAACTGATGCATGTAAGTACCGCAACGTTATCAACGGCGCTTTTTAAAATCGGAATCCGTAATCAGTTTTTGCAAGATGTGCATCCGTTGGGCTTTAAGGGCAAAAACATGGTCGGACAGGCCTACACGCTACGCTACATTCCGGCGCGCGAAGACTTGAATCCGATTTCCGTGTTCCAAAACCCAGATCATCCGCAGCGCGTCGGTGTCGAGGAATGTCCCGAAAGCTATGTGATGGTTATCGATAGTCGCAAAGACGCGCGTGCGGCATCGGCGGGATCAATTCTGGTGACACGCATGATGAAACGCGGTGTTGCCGGTGTCGTCACCGATGGCGGGTTTCGCGATTCACCAGAAATCGCCGCTCTTGATATTCCCTGCTATCACAACCGGCCGTCGGCACCGACCAATCTGACGATCCATCAGGCGATTGAACTCAACGGCCCCATCGCGTGTGGTGACGTTGCTGTGTACCCGGGGGATGTGATTGTGGGCGATGGCGAAGGGGTAATCGTTATCCCATTGCATATGGTCGATGACATCGCCGCGGAGGCAATTGAAATGACGGCTTTTGAAGACTTCGTGACCGAGCGGGTCAACGAAGGGGCGGGGATTATCGGTCTTTATCCGGCCACGAAAGATGAAAATAAAGTTGCCTACGCCGAATGGCGCGCTAAGCACGGCCGATAAAACCAAAGCAATAGGAGAAAAAGCGATGAGCGACATTACGGCTGATGATCTGAACGCACTGACCCAGTGGGACACGCCGACAATTTGTAACGCACTTGAAGAAATTGTCCCGGAGCGCCGGGGTCATGGTTTCACGACCGAGCCGTTGGTTGCACTCGACCCGGATTTGCCGCCGATTTGCGGATATGCGCGTACGGCAACCATTCGTGCGGCTGAACCGCCGAATGAAACGCCTGCGGAGATGGCGGCGAAACGGGCTGCATATTATAAATATGTTGCGCAAACGCCGATGCCCGCAATTGCCGTCCTTCAGGATATCGACCCGCGCCCTGGCGTCGGCGCTTTCTGGGGTGAGGTGCAGACAAATATTCACAAAGGCCTCGGCCTATTGGGGTGTGTGACCAATGGTTCATTTCGCGATGTCACGGACAGCGCGCGTGGGTTCAATCTGTTGGGGGGCGAAGTCGGTCCCAGTCATGCCTATGTTCACGTCGTCGACATAGACTGTCAGGTGACAGTCTACGGTTTGACCGTCTCGACCAACGATATTGTACATGCGGACCGGCATGGTGCGGTGATGGTGCCGAAGCACGCGGTGAAGAAAATTCCGGCGGTCGTTGATCTGATTTCGCGTCGTGAGGCGAAAATATTGGATGCCGCAAAAGCGCCTGGCTTTAACGTCGATAAATTGATCGAGGCCATGGGCCAAGCACGCGACATTCATTAAACGGGCAGTGTGATAAAAACGCGTGGGTGAGGCTGATGTTTTGGGCTCTAGCCGGGTTATTGGCCGTGATTTTTTGCATATACTTGTTGGTGCCGCTCTTAAGCGCGCGCGATACCTCTAAACATGTCCCCTAATGCCGATGCTGGTTGGACTAAGGTATGACGGCGGCACCGTCATCTGCTTCTCGAACCATCAGGGCGAGGTGACGGGCGACAATGACGATAATCACCAAAATCGGAACGGCAAGAATGGCGCCGGCTATGCCCCATACCCAAGTCCACAGTAACATCGACAGAAACACAGCGATCGGGTTCAATTTCAGCTTCCGCCCGAGAATTGTCGGTGTAATAAAATTTCCTTCGATGATCGTCAGAACGCCATAGGCGAGCGGCGGCGCCACGTTCTGCCACCAGGTATCGAAAGTCAATAACGAGACAATACCGATACATAAGAAGACAACCATCGGACCGACATACGGAATGAATGCAAGAACTGCGGCCAGAACGCCCCAAAGAACCGGGTTGGGCATACCCAGCAGATACATCGTCAGCGCCGTCACGGCGCCGAGAATGAAATAGATGCCGGCGCTGATTTGCAAAAAGCGCGTGATGGTCGCCTGCACGGACGCGAACATATCCGAAATCAGCTCGCTATGTTTTAACCACGGGAGTTTTGGTAATGGCAATTTCGTCTGTCCATGACTGTGCGTCAGGAAAAAGAAAGTAAGCGCCAAGACGATCAAAAGCTGGACAGACGTAAGCAACGTCGATTCGAATGGGCGGCTGAGGTACGTCGGCTCCTTGATGGTGACCTCGCTTTTTTTAGCCGCAGTATTTGCTTCATTCGTAATATTCTCAATGCTCTCCGTCGCTTTCTTTGCCTGCTTAATGGACTCCGTCACAGGCCAGAGTTTCGTTTCGATGTCACGTTGAATACTCGGCAGCCGCTGCATCCATTTTTCCGCCGGTGCCGAGAGATTAATGAGACCACCAATGATCGCGCCGACAAGGACGATCAGGACGATCAACGCGCCGACCGTCCGAGAAATGCCGATGCTTGCCATCCCACGGACCATCGGGCGGAGAATAATGCTCAGAAATTGGGCGAGAAAAACAGGCAATATCAGGTCAGCTGCGAAGTACATCGTGTAAAGCAGAGCAAGAACCGCAAGCCCAACCACGGCGACAGGCATTGTGGCGTGAATAATCCGCATTAACTCATCTTGCGTAAGGTTTTGCGGCTCGACTATTGGCGCGGCCACCAACTCAGGCTCGTCATCAACCATGCGGCCAACCATTGTTATCTCTTCGCGCGGAGCAGACCGACGATAAACCCCATCGCCGTCGCTGCAACAATTGCTTTTATGGGCGTGTCGATCGTGACTTTAAGCGCTGAGCGCATAATATCTGCCGAGGCCTGCTCGGCCTCGGTCGCATGGTCGGGTTCGGGAGTGCCCGGCGCCCGCTTTTCGCGGCCACCGCGCCTTGCGGCGACAATAATCACGATCATGCTGAACAGACACAACACGCCCGCAACGCTGAAAGCCGCGAGATAACTCGGCAACTGCATCGACAGCCATAAGTAGCCGCCAGCAATAGAAAATCCGATTGCCGTCGCCATGAGAAGAGCACCGCCGAGCATAAACGCCATCGTTGCCAAACGATAACGTATCGCATCACCCAAGCGGTGGGCCTTATTGATCCAGTGCAGCATCTTCAAAGCCTACTTCTTGTCAAAGTCAGTGCTTGCGAAACAGAAGCGCGATCAGAAGACCGACACTGAAGGCCGCAAGCAGGCTTTGAAAGGGTCTCTCGCGAACGGTCTGTTCGATGGCCTCCTGCGAAGCTTTGCCTTTATCGCTTATGTCGGCGGCCGCCGATTTCACGCCGTCACGTATGTCATTCGCAGCGCGACCTGCACTTGCTTTTAATGCCTCTGCGAGAGAATCGCTGAGGGTAGCAACGTCGGCGGTGAGTTTTTCGATGGTCTCCTTCAGGGCCTCATAGTCTTCATGGGCGTGCTCATTCGCAGTTTTCATGATTATCTTCCTTGATGCATTGCCGGGACGATTGCGCCGGTATTTTGGTGAATTTTTTCAGTCTAAGCTTTTGTATCTTGATAATTTTATGTGCGAGATTGTGCTCACTTTTTTGAGCAGCGCGATGTTTTTGCCCTCGTCGCTGGTCGCGAAATTATTCTGATTTAATCCGATGTCATACGTAACAGGACCGGGATAGCCGCCGGCACCGACAACAACGTGTGTGCCGTCGATATTCCTAATGACACCGATTTTATCACTTTTAATATTCGTTACCGGCACGCTGGCGGTGAATTGCTTTGGCAGCCAGTGACCTATTCCTACTTTCTCTTTTTCTGTGAGCAGGATTCTGCTCGGAGAGCCCGTCGCCAACAATTTTATGGGCGTTCCCCCCGATATGTCGGCCAAGGGTTCCGTCATCACCAACATGGCAGCGGGACTGATATAGCTGACCGGCATTTGATCAATCGCATTTACTGAGTCTGTGAACGTCAACAACATGATGGCGCCGGCA
The DNA here is from genome assembly GCA_963974935.1 of uncultured Rhodospirillales bacterium. GTDB lineage: Bacteria > Pseudomonadota > Alphaproteobacteria > Rhodospirillales > Casp-alpha2 > UBA4479. The sequence goes on from CAXBEV010000012.1 coordinate 53,646, forward strand.
AAAATGCAGAAAATCATAAAACCAAACGGTTGACGCTTGGCCTGGCATAGGCTTGCGCGACGATTAGCAAGGGACGCAGGCATAACTTTAATGGCTCCATTATTCTTGGCGAAATAAGAAAAACCCGTTCAATTGCTGGAACCGAGCGCGGCGTAGGTCGTGACAATTCTCAATCGTTTTTGCCGCCGTCAGCAATTTGATGTGCGTATGAAGAACCAATCTTCATGAAGTGAGCGGAGAAATCCTAATTTCCACGCGGCGGTTCTTTTGTTTTCCAGCCTCGGAATTGTTCGATGAGATCGGCGCGGATTCTCCGTAACCTGCTGCCAGCAAGCGCTGACCATTGATTCCTTTTGCGCTGAGATACGAGGCGACGGATAATGCGCGGCGCTGGGATAGCGCTTGGTTGTAATCGGCAGCACCATCACTATCGGTATAACCCATAACGTCGATGGTGGTTTTTTCGTATTCGTTCAAAACCTGTCCCACGGCATTAAGCACCGAATACGCTTCTGCGCGTAATTCATGTCGGCCAGAGTCGAAGTTGATGGCTTGTTCCATATTGAGCCAAATATCATTGCCTTGTCGTGTCACCGAGACGCCGGCGGATTCTAGGCCTTGGCGCAATTTAGCTTCTTGGACATCCATATAGTAGCCGATGCCGCCCCCGGCGACGCCACCGACGCCGGCCCCGATCAGGGCATTGCGACGCCGCTCTTTTGCATTGTCGCCGGTCAGCAGGCCGACACCCACACCGGCGAGCACCCCGATGCCCGCGCCGATGGCTGCTTTCGCCGGTTGCTCTTCACGTGTGTAAGGATTGACGGTACAAGCTGTTAAAACGCCTGCGGCCAGGATGACTGCGAGCGAACACGTCATTTTCTTTATCATGAGTAACCTTCTTAGTTGAATGCCGTAAGCAATTATTGCTTTTCGGTCGGCCCGAATAGGCTTTGCGCCAAACCCGTGTATTGAATCGATATTTTGTGCACGTAAAATACAACTGTGTGGTCTAAATAAACTTTAGATTTTAGTTGGCCGTTGATTTTTATCATAGTCATTTGTGATTAACATTACTGTTCAATAGCGGACATGTGGCATCTCCCGGCTGAAACCTGACTTAACCGGCCGGTTAAGTCAGGCCGGATATTCGATGTAGCGACCGGTCGACCTCATCGCAGGCCGTGTGATTCCTCACAAACATGGTGGCCAGGACTACGGCCTTGATCGTTACCACAAAATTCACGACAACATAGGTAGCGTCGTCGATCTTCGGCGGTCGCAGGTGTATGGTCTGCTGACATCCGTTCGGCTGGAAACTTTTGAAGGAGCAAAAAATGACCCTCGGTCTGGAGCGCGAGATTGTCAACCGCGCGACCTACGAAAAAAGTGTCCGCCACCTGAAAGACCGGAATGTCCGGTTGCCTAAAATCTCTGAATTGGCGGATCCTGCACGCCATCTCAAATCCATGGCTGCCGAGCTCGCCGATGTCGACCCGGATCTGCCAGATCCGCGCAATCTGTTTCGTGTGCATTGGCATAACGGCGCGGATCGACGCAGCCTCGTCGATGTGCCCGAATACATCGTCTTGCCGAAAGCGCTAACAGGCACGGATGCGAAAATCGTCCTCGCGCTGGGCAACCGGTTTCCTATGGTCAATGTGCATAAAGTACTGCCGGCATATGGATGCCTGGTGCCGCGTCTAATGTCGGGGAAGTTCGACCCTGAGAACCATCGTGCCGTTTGGCCGTCGACGGGTAATTATTGTCGGGGCGGGGTCGCGATCTCGCGCATTCTCGGCTGTAGGTCTGTCGCCGTGTTGCCGGAAGGCATGAGTGCGGAGCGGTTCAACTGGCTAGATCGTTGGGTGCTGGACCCGTCTGATATTCACCGCACGCCGGGCACCGAAAGCAACGTTAAAGAAATCTATGACGCCTGCAATGCGTTGGCGAAGGATCCGGAAAACGTCATTCTTAACCAGTTTGCCGAGTTCGGAAATTACGTCATTCACCGCGCTGTTACGGGTCCGGCGATGCAGCGAATCTTTGATGACGTGAATACAGACGGCAAGCTGCGTGCTCGTGCTTATGTTGCGGCTTCGGGTTCGTCCGGCACGCTGGCCGCCGGCGATCATTTGAAGGCGGCGCTCGGTACAGACACCTGCGTGATTGAGGCTACGGAATGTCCGACGCTGCTTTATAACGGTTACGGTGAGCACAATATTCAGGGTATCGGCGACAAGCATGTGCCGTTGATCCACAACGTGATGGCGACCGACTTCGTGATCGGCGTCTCGGATGCGGCCTGCGATGGACTCAATATGGTCTATAACACGACCGTCGGTCGTGACTACTTAGCGACGCGCCAAGGCGTGGGGCAAGAAGACATCGCCGCGCTCGGTAATCTTGGGCTGTCGTCCATCGGTAACGTGCTCGGCGCGATCAAGTACGCAAAGTATATGGATTTAGGGCCGGAAGACGTGGTGCTGACAGTCGCCACCGACGGCGCCGATATGTACCAGACGGAACTCGATCATGCGGCGAAAAAGTACTTCGCCACCGGCTTTGATCAGGTGAACGCCGCTGAAACCTTCGCGCGTTACCTGTTGGGGACGACGACCGACAATATGTTGGAACTGAGCAGATACGACAAAAAACGCATATTCAATCTTGGCTACTACACTTGGGTTGAGCAGCAGGGCGTGTCGCTCGAAGACTTCGACGCGCGCAAAGATCAGGCTTTTTGGGATGGCTTGATGGACCTAGTGCCGGCCTGGGATCGCATGATTGACGACTTCAACGCCGCGTGAGGGGCTGGTCAAGCCGACGCACCCAAGGGTAATCTGACACGACCTTTATGATGATGCAGTCCGCCACGAGAGCGGGCGCATGTTGGGAGCGCCGATGCCGTCGATGCCTGTTTATCTGCCGTCCGTAGACGCGTTGCTGCGGACCCCGATCACGGCATTGTTGATTGATGTCCACGGGCGCGCTGCGGTGACGGACGCGATACGCCAGGAACTTGCGGTCCGTCGGTCCGCAATGCAGGGCCTCAGCGGTGCTGACGACGATGCCGCCATTTTGCAGGCCGTCAAAGGCCGATTGGACGCGGCGGCTGCGCCCAGTATGCAGCGTGTTCTCAATCTTACCGGGACTGTCATTCATACCAATCTTGGCCGCGCCCCAATGGCTGGGGTTGCCGCCGATGCGATGCGCGACGCGGCGCTGGCGCCCAGTAATCTCGAGTACGATCTTACGAGCGGCGGACGTGGTGATCGGGACTCCCACGTTGAGGATCTGATTTGTGGCCTGACGGGGGCTGAGGCGGCGACCGTGGTCAACAACAATGCAGCGGCGGTTTTGTTGGTGCTGTCGGCGCTTGCACGGCGCAAAGAAGTGCCGGTGTCTCGCGGCGAATTGATCGAGATCGGGGGCTCGTTCCGAATGCCAGAAATCATGGCGAGTGCCGGCTGCAAACTGGTCGAAGTCGGCACCACCAACCGTACCCACGCGTCGGACTTCGAAGCCGCCATCGGGCCAAAAACATCCCTGATCATGAAAGTGCACATGGCGAATTACCGCATCGACGGGTTTGTCGCCGATGTGGCCGAACGCGATCTTGCCGCCATCGCCCATGCCCACGACTTGCCGTTCGTGATTGATCTTGGCAGTGGCACGCTGACGGATTTTACGGCGCTGGATTTGCCCCACGAGCCGACACCGCAGGCGGCATTAGCAAACGGCGCAGACCTGGTGACGTTTTCAGGCGACAAGCTGCTTGGCGGACCTCAGGCCGGTATCATCTGCGGGCGCGCTGATCTGATCAAGAAACTCAAAAAGAATCCGATGAAGCGTGCGCTTCGCCTGGATAAGGTGACGCTGGCCGGTTTGGCGGCAACCCTGCAGCTTTACCGTGACCCGGATCGGCTTGCGGCAAGGGTTCCGGTGTTGCGGATGCTCACCCGCAGGGTTGATGATATACGCGCGCAAGCGAGTCGGCTGCTGCCCGTATTTACAAAATCTTTGGATGGTGTGGCTGCCGTGACCACACAGGACTGTTTCAGTCAGGTCGGCAGTGGGTCTCTGCCGGTTGATCGCCTGCCGAGTGTCGCACTCGCGATCACACCGGTCACCGGGCGGCGCGGGCAGGGAAAAGCTGCCGAGCGGCTGGCGGCTTCATTTCGCGCGTTGCCATTGCCGGTGATCGGGCGGTTGTCTGATGGCGCGCTGCTGTTAGATCTGCGCTGCCTAGATGAGGCTGACGAGCCAGCACTGCTTGGTCAACTTGACGGCATGGCAGGCGCCGACGCTCCGCATCCATGATTATCGCGACGGCGGGCCACGTCGATCACGGCAAGACGGCTTTGGTGCGTGCATTGACCGGCGTCGACACCGACCGCCTCGCCGACGAAAAGCGGCGCGGCATGACCATCGATCTCGGGTTTGCCTATCAGACATTGCCGGACGGCCAAAGCCTTGGCTTCGTCGATGTGCCGGGTCACCAACGATTTGTGCACACGATGCTGGCCGGCGCTGCGGGCGTCGATTTTGTTTTACTTGTGGTCGCCGCCGACGATGGCCCGATGCCGCAAACCGCTGAGCATCTGGCGATCTTAAATTTACTCGGCATCACCAGAGGCGCTTGCGTCATCACGAAATGCGACAAGGTGCCGGCGGAGAGGGTCGAGGATGTCCGAGATGCAGTCTCGGCGATGCTGGCGGAGACCGGCCTTGCCGGGGCGCCCGTGTTTTTCGTTGCCACCCATGAGGGCCGAGGTATTGCCGCAGTGCAGGCGCACCTGGCAACAGCAGCGGCAAGCCATCAGCGTGCGCATGCCGATGGGCCGCTCCGGTTTATCATAGATCGTGCGTTTTCGGTTGTCGGCAGTGGGCTCGTGGTGACGGGCACGGTGGTCGCCGGGCGGGTTGCTGTCGGGGATCGACTTGTTGTTGCGCCGGGTGGACACGCGGTGCGGGTGCGGGGCTTGCATGCGCAAAGCACATCCCTTGATGAGGGGATCGCCGGACAACGCCTCGGCATCAATATCGCGGCTGCCGATGTCGATGCGGATACTGTGTCCCGAGGCGATTGGTTGGTCGCTGCGGATCGCTGTCAGCCGACGCTTCGCCTGGATGCGGAGGTTTCCGTCTTGCCCAGCGAAGCGCACGCGTTCGGCCCCCGCGCCGCCGTGCATCTGCACTTAGGTGCGGCGGATATCCCGGCCCGGATACAGGTATTGGACGGCGACCAGATCGAGCCGGGGGCGCGTGGTCTGGTGCATGTGATTTTGCAACGCCCTGTATCGGCAATCTGCGGAGATCGACTGATCCTGCGCGACCGTTCCGCTACGCGCACCATTGGCGGCGGGCGTGTCATCAATCCGGCGCCGCCGACGGCAAGGGTCCGTGCACCGGAACGGCTTGAGCGGCTTCGGGTCATGGCGCTGGGTGATCCCGCGACGGTGTTGCTCAATGTCGGTGACGGCATCGTCGATGTCGCGGTATTCACGCGGGCGTGGAACCTGTATGACGCAAATATAGCAGCGCTCAGCGCGTCGGTTGATGCCGTGCGCGCTGGGCCGGAGGGGGCCGAGGTGCTCATCTCGGGCGGGCGTTGGCGCACTTATATCGATGATGTGTTGCACGCCGTTGCTGCGTGGCATGCCGCGCATCCGTCGGCGGTTGGCATGGGTATCAAGCAACTTCACCAACACGTTGCCAAGCGTCTCACGTCGGCGCAATTTCGCGATGTGTTGCGCGCCGCTGAGGCTAGCGGATCGGTAAAGGTGACGGGGGCGCACGTTGCCGGCACTGATTTCCAAATGGTTTTACCCGCCGAAGATGCCGCGCTTTGGGAACGTATTCGGCCATTATTGGCCGCCGGGGGTGTCGAACCATCCCGTGTCGTGGAACTTGCCGATCAATTAAAAGTGCCCCGCGCCGCCGTCACGCATGCACTGACAGCGGCGGCACGTCTCGGCCTCGCGCATCCGGTGGCGGCAAACCGATTTTATCTGCCGTCCGGGCTGCACAAGTTGGCTGAGGTGGCCCACAGCTTGGATGGCGGCAAGGGCTTTCAGGCCGCCGAATTCCGAGATGCTTCCGGACTGGGTCGGAATCTCGCGATTGAGGTGTTGGAGTATTTCGACGCCTGCGGCGTAACGCGCCGAGCTGGCGATACACGCACGATGATCGCCGATGCGACCGCTATCTTTGCAGATGAGGCTGAACACATCGGGCACGATATGGACACCCCGCCGGAGGCTGGCTAAGGTCTGCGCGGAAGAGTTACGTCCGTGGTCGGGCGCCCGGTCTTCAAAACCGGTGAAGGGCGTTGAACGTTCCTTTGGGTTCGACTCCCACCTCTTCCGCCAATCAGAAATCTTTTTGACAAACCCATTAGCCGACATTCATAGTACCGGAATGAATATTGAACCAATCAAGGTGTTTTGGCGCCCTGGCTGAACGAGTTGTCTGCGAACAAAAGAGTTCCTGTCGGTCCGTGAGATTGACTTTGTTTCCATAGACATCCAACAGCAGCCCGAAGCTTGGTCTGAGCTTAAGAAGCTTGGCGCCGAGTCGATCCCTGTTGTCTCGCAGGGTGACAAGTGGACATACGCGCAAATCCTCACAGACGTCTCTGACTTCCTGGATATCGAGCCACCGACCAGTGGCATATTGTCGGGGCCGGAGCTTGTCGAAAAGCTGGACATGATTTTGGCCGGCGCGCAGCGGTTTATCCGCCAGTTGCCGACCGCTGAGCTCGACAAAAACGTTCGCAACCGTGATCGCACGCTGGGTCATTTGGCGAATCATATCTTCCGTATTCCCGAAGGCTTTTTGTCGGCGGCGCAGGGGGGCGAGTTGTCTTATGACTTCCTCGCAAAGGGCCAAGACCCGTGGATGAAGACCGGCGATGATATCGCCAAGTTCGGCGATGATATCCGCCAGCGGGTCAAAGATTGGTGGCTGAAGAACCCCGATGTCGAATGCACCGAAACCATCGTCAAAACTTATTACGGTGACCGGCAGATGTACGAGGTTTTGGAGCGTACTTGCTGGCATTCGGGACAACACGTGCGGCAGATCATGATGCTGCTTGAAGAAGACTTCAATATTCAACCCGATCAGCCGTTGACGGCAGAAGATTTCGCCGGGCTACCGATGCCGGAAAAAACCTGGGACGACGAGCCGGCTTAGCTTGTTGTCGGTCTGGCTGCTGCCTGTTGATCTTAAAAAAAACAATCTTCCACACCGAACATCGTTTGCATTTCACGCTGTCGACCGGGGCGAAAACGTTTTTGAAGGCAGCATTTGATCATTTCTGACGGTATGCGTTTGTCGTCATCCCCACTGCCCTTATATATTAGGAACGTAATTTTTGGCGCGGCATATGCCGACTGCCTAAAGGGAGATCCACGTAAATGACAACCGAAACATCAAAGCCGTATCGTTTGCGTTTGCCGGGCCCGACCGAAGTGCCGGAACGTGTGCGCATGGCCACGGCACGACCGATTTATAATCATCGTGGATCTGAATTTGCGGCGTTGCTTTCAGACGTGTCCGACCTGGTGCGTCCGGTGATGGGCACGAAAAATGATGTGATGACGTTTGCGAGTTCCGGCACTGGCGTTATGGAAGCCAGCCTCGCCAATGTCTTGGTGCCGGGCGATAAAGTACTGGTCCTCAACAACGGGCAGTGGGGTGAGCGCTTTATCGGTATTGCGAAGGCGCTGGGTCTTGCCGATGGCCTGGACGAGATCAAGGTGACCTGGGGCGAGGCGATTGCCGAAGATGCCCTGAAGGCAAAATTGGCGGCGACGGATTACGCTGCGGTGGTGGCCGTTCACAACGAAAGTTCAACCGGCACCGCCGCAGATTTGCACGAAATTGGTGCGGCTGTCGCTGAAACCGATGCGGTCTTAATCGTCGACACCGTCAGCGGCCTCGGCGGGATGGAGATGCGCCAGGATGATTGGGGTGTCGATGTGCTGGTAACCGCATCGCAAAAAGCGCTGATGTGTCCGCCGGGACTGGGCCTTGTGAGCGTCAGTGAAAAGGCATGGTCGCGGATCAATGATGGTCGTGCACGTGCATGCTTCTATTGGGAATTTGGCAAGGCGCGGGAATGGGCGCAAAAGGGGCAAACCGCTTTCACCCCTCCCGTTTCGTTGATTTATGGCCTGCATGAAGCGCTCAAAATGATGCATGAAGAAGGACTGGACCAAGTCCTGGCGCGCCATCAAAAGCTTTCCCATGCACTTCAGGTTGGCGTCGCCGCACTGGGCTTGCCGTTGTTCCCGACGTCGCCGATGACGTCGAACACCGTTGGCGTGTTTACGGTGCCGGACGGCATTGATGGTACTGCCATCATTAAGCACATGTACCAAGATTTCGGCAGCGTCATTGCAGGTGCTAGAAATATGTATCGCGGTAAGATGATTCGGATCGGGACCATGGGCACCGTCAGTGTAGACGATATCATGACCGACCTGACGCATCTGGGCGTGGTTCTTTCCGTCATCGGGGCCGACGTCGACCCGGATGCTGGTGTTGCCGCAGCCCTCGCCGTCTTATGATGGTCGCGCAAAGAATATGAAACATACAGGGATAACACCTTGACGAAAACGCGCGGCGGCCCAGCCACCATAGCCGAAAAGATTTTGTCTGCTCATTGCGGCAGGCCCTGTTATGCCGGCGAGAGCGTCGTTTGTCGCGTCGACGCGGCGATGGCAACAGATGGTTCGGCGCCGATGGCGATTGATTATTTTCGCGGCATGGGCGGTGAAAAATTAGCTGACCCGAAATCGCTGATCTTCGCGCTGGATCATTACGCGCCCCCGGACAATCCCGCCACTGTTGCGTTGCAGGATCGTATTCGTAAATTCAGTACCGAGCAGGGTAACGTTCTATACGACATCGGTGCCGGAATCGGACATCAGTTAATGATTGAACGCGGCCACGTGCGTCCCGGCGATCTTGTCGTCGGCGCGGATAGCCATGCCGTCGCGTACGGTGCGGCCAACGCGTTCGCCGTCGGTGTGGGGTCGTCGGATTTGGCGGCTGTTATGTTGACCGGTAAATTGTGGTTTCGTGTGCCGGAAAGTATCCGTATTGAGTTGATCGGGAAGCTGCCCGCATCGCTGGATGCCAAGGATATCGCTTTAGAGATCAATCGCACGCTTGACCCACAAGACGCGAGTTATCGCGTTCTTGAATTCACCGGTGAAGGCGCCGTGTCGCTGACGTTCGAAGAACGTATGCTGCTCTCAAACATGTCGACCGACGCCGGGGCAAAAGCCGGGGTGTTTGATGCTGACAGCGTGACGACAACGTATCTGAAAAACCAAGATGGCCTACGCCATGCGGTCACAGCCGACGAGGGCGCCGTGTATGCAAAGCACCTCTCCATTGACCTAAACACGCTGACGCCACGTCTTGCGCGCCCACCGGTCAACGGGCAGGCAGCCGAGATCGTAGAACTTGGTCAAGATGTCGATACGCCTGTTGATATGGTCTATCTCGGCACGTGTACGGGGGGGCGCCAGTCGGATCTGGAAAGTGCACTCCGCGTTCTCCGGGCAGGCGGGGGTAAACATCCTCGTGTGCAGTTGGTCGTCACACCGGCATCCGACCGGGTTTATGCAGGCCTTGCTGCAGACGGCATGCTTGAAGAATTTATCAGAATGGGCGCACTGATGATGACGCCCGGGTGTGGGTCTTGCTGCGGCACATGCGGGGCGATTCCGGGCGACGAAAAAGTCGTCATCTCGGCGGCGAATCGTAATTTCACCGGACGCATGGGCAACCCGAAGGCACGCGTGTTCTTAGCTTCGCCGGCCGCGTGCGCGGCTGCGGCGGTGACCGGCAAAATCACCGATCCTAGGACCATTATCTGATGGCGCGTACAGATGAAAAATCGGCTAATGGTACCAGCGCATTCACAGGTGCGGCGCGGCTGGTCGGCGATGATGTGAACACGGATTATATTATTTCATCGCGCCGCAAGCGGGTCACGATTGATGCCGATGCGCTCAGGGTCTTCTTGTTTGAAGACTATGACAAAGACCTAGGCGCAAGCATTCAGCCAGGCGAAATCTTGGTCGCGGGACGTAACTTTGGATGTGGCTCAGCGATGGAAGTCGCCGTCACGGTCGTGCGTGCGGCCGGTGTGCCCTGCGTGTTGGCGAAAAGTTTTGCCCGGGCCTATTACCGAAATGCCATCAACAACGGATTGATGCCGGTCATTTGTGATACCAGCACCATCGACGAGGGTGATAGGCTTGAAATAAAGATGTTGGATGACGGCGTGAAAGTCACCAACCTCACAAAAGACCGCCCCGTCGAAACGGCATCGTTTTCGCCGATCATAATGGATATTTTAAATGCGGGCGGGATTACACCATACTTGTGCACGCACGGCGATTTTCCAGAAACGATTTAATTTGAAACCCCAAGTGAACTAAAAAGGAGCCAAACCGTGGCCGTCCAAAAACATACCGTGAGCTTTGAAAAACTGTCCATAGAAACGCTGGATCAATGGCGTAAAATTCCGTCTGCGATTGCCGGCGATTGCATGAACCGCACAAATGTCATGTCCGGCGATATGAAGCCCGTCGGCGAAGGCATGACGCTTTGCGGACAAGCACGGACCGTCACCACCATGGTTGGTGACAATGGTGCGAGCCACGCGGCCATCGGCATGTTGGAAGCAGGCGAAATCTTGGTGATTGATGCGCGTGCGCACAAGGATACCGCCGTTTGGGGTGGGATTATGACTCGGGCTGCGATGCAGCAAAATATTGCCGGCTTGGTCGTCGATGGCGCCGTACGTGATGTCGATGAAATTCGCGAACTTGGCTTTTCAACGTTCGCGACGGCGATTTCGCCTGCCGGTCCAAGCAAAGGTTTTGGTGGCGTCATTGATGGGATCATTGCGTGTGCCATGTGCCCGGTTAAACCTGGTGACGTCGTCCTGGGCGACGCTGATGGTGTGACCATCGTACCGCTTGAGCGTCAGGCGAAAATACTCGCAGCGTGCATTGAAAAAATTGCCCAAGAAGAGGCCACCAACGCCGATACCAAGGGCGGAACGCTGCCCGGGTCCCGCTTCGGTATTACCATCGAAGAAATCTGATTGATCAAAAATAAAAATCTTCATTCGATACAGCAAACAAGCCGAGGAATCTCTGAATGATTACTTTACGCACATTGTTTCAGCGCGACGAAATGCTCGTGGCACCTGGCGTTTTTGACATGATTTCGGCGAAAGTCGCGGACTCGTTCGATTTCGATGTCCTTTATATGACCGGCTATGGCGTTGTCGCGTCTCATCTGGGGCTGCCTGACGCCGGAATCGCGACCTACACCGATATGGTCAGCCGCGTGCGTCAGATCGCAGGGGGCGTCAAAGCGCCGTTGGTCGCGGACGGCGACACCGGATACGGCGGGTTGTTGAACCTGGAACACACTGTCGCCGGGTACGAAGCGGCAGGCGCGGCGGCAATTCAAATCGAAGACCAGGAATTCCCAAAAAAGTGTGGCCATATGGCCGGCCGGCGGGTGATCCCGTTGGAAGACATGGTGCAGAAAATCCGTGTCGCCAAAGACACCCGGAACAGTGATGATTTCTTGATCGTGGCCCGCACCGACGCCCGCACCACCCATGGCTTGGATGAGGCGTTGCGTCGTGCCGATGCGTTCGCCGAAGCGGGCGCTGATGTGTTGTTTGTGGAATCGCCCGAGAGCGAAGAAGAAATGCGGACGATTTGTGAGCGTTTCGACCTGCCGCTATTGGCCAACATGGTCGAAGGTGGGCGGACGCCGGTGTTGACGAAAGACGAGCTGCAGAGCCTCGGCTATAAAATCGCGATCTTCCCTGGCAGCGGTTTCCTGGCCACTGCAGCCGCGCTGGATGCGACATACAAACAGCTGAAAAACCACGGCTCAACTGCCGGGTCGAATGTGCCGTTTTATCCGTTCGCGGATTTCAGCAGCTTGATGGGCTTCGATAAGGTCTACGCGTTCGATAAAAAGTATCGGCAAGACTAGGTCTATTTCGCAGGCTTGGATATGGGGAGACCGTCGCGGTTGCCCCATTCCTGCCAGGAGCCCACGTAGTTGCGGATGCGCGGGTAATTGAGCAATCGAAGCGCCAAATAGGCATGCGCGGATCGATATCCGGTGTTGCAGTATAGCGTGACGTCTTTGTCGGGGGTGATGCCCTTCGTCTCAAAGGCTTCACGCAACGCCGTCGCCGGTTTCATGCAGCCAGTGTCGTGGTCGTATAGGTCTTCCCAGTCGAGATGCTTGGCGGTTGGAATGGCGCCGCCGTGACGCGCCCTTTTGTCGACGCCGATAAATTCATCGTGGCTACGGTTATCGACGATGACGCAATCAGGGTCTTCCATGGCCGTTAAAACACTTTGGTACGTCGCAACCGTGTTTGCGGCAGGCGAAGCGTCGAATTTCTGAGGCTTCGGCGGGTCGCTCTCGGTTTCGATCGCGAGGCCGGCTTCCGTCCAAGCGTTTATGCCGCCGTCCAAGACGTGAACATCCTTATGGCCAAGGTATTCCGCAAACCAAAACCCGCGCGCCGCGCACATGTCGGTGAACGCGCCATAAAAGACGATGGTGTCGGTGTCGCGCACACCGCGCCACCCCAACATATTCGCCCACATGCGCGTAAATGCGTCCAGGGGCGCTGGGTCGGTATCGTCCGTGTTCACAAAATACAGATCAAAATGCCGCGCGCCGACGATCCGGCCTTTCGCATACATCTCTGCTGGTCGCGTATCGATGATGGTGAGGCCCGGTTGGCCCATTCGAGCCTGCAATGTTTCGGGCGACCAAAGTAAATCGGGGTTGGCGTAGCCTTGCATTTCTAAATCACACCTTCGTCTTTGAGTGCCTGCACTTCTTCTGCGGACATGCCGAGTTCTTCGGTGAAAATTTCGTCATTGTGCTGACCTTTTCTGGCACCGCCATGGCGAACTTTGCCAGGCGTTGCCGACATGAACGGAAACGCGTTGGTCATACGCATTTTGCCGAGGTCTTCATCTTCAATCTCGACGATATCGTCACGCGCTTGATACTGCGGGTCTTGGAAAATCTGATCAATAGTGTAGGCGGGGCCGATGGCGGCTTCCGCTTTTTCAAATTCATCCAGCACGGTGGCGAGGTCGTGTTTGGCGATCCACGTCGCGACGATGCCGTCGACTTCGTCGATATGTTCGACACGCCCTTGCGGTGTTTGAAAGCGCGGGTCTGCGGCAACATCTGCACCACCGCACAAGGTGAGAACGCGTTTGACGATGGTTGGCGCATTCGTGGACACCGCCACCCAATGCCCATCTTTGGTTTGATAGGTGTTGCGTGGCGCATTGTTTTTAGAACGATTGCCGATGCGTTCCTGAATGACACCCAGTTGGTCGAACTGCAGCGGTTGCGGGCCCATGACCTGGAACAGCGGTTCGTAAATCGATAGATCGATAAACTGACCAACGCCAGATTTTTGCGCGTCGCGATGATACAGCGCAAACATCGCGGCGAATGTGCCATACGCAGCCGCAATGCCGTCGGCGAGGCCGAAATTCGGCAGGGTCGGCGGGCCGCCGGCGGTGCCGGTGACGGCAGCAAATCCCGAAAATGCCTCAGCAATGGTACCAAACCCCGGGCGGTTCTTATAGGGGCCGGTTTGACCGTAGCCGGTGACGCGGATCATCACCAGACGCGGGTTGATCGCGTGCAGGTCTTCCCACCCCAGACCCCATTTTTCCATGGTCCCGGTGCGAAAGTTTTCGATCAATACGTCGGTGGTTTTGATCAGCTTTTTAAAGACTTCTTGGCCCTTTTCCGTGCCGAAATTCAATGTCACACAGCGCTTGTTTCGGTTCGCCATTTTGAACCAAAGCCCGACGCCGTCTTTTTGGTATCCGGTGTTGCGTAGCACGTCACCGCGCGGGTGTTCGACTTTGATCACATCGGCGCCGAAATCACCCATCAACATACCGATGGTTGGCCCGGCGATGACGGTGGACGCGTCGACGACGCGGAGCCCGTCCAGTGGAGATGCTTTGGCTTCGTCACTCATATCGGCGCCCTTAGGCCAAGCCGGGTTCAGGGACGGCAAAATCGTCCGGTCGCAAAAAGATCGTGGTACGGCGTGCAAAACGCGGCAACGCGGCATCAAATGCTTCGCGCCGGTGCCATAGACGCGCATTGTCCCACATCACCACATCGCCGTTGCGCCAGGTGTGAGTATAGATCAAATCGTCTTGCAGCATATGTTGGTTGACGGCGTCGATGAGTTCTTTGCTTTCGTCTTCGTTGAGGCCGTCGATGCCCAGCGTCTTGTTGGGATCAAGATAGATCGATTTTTGCCCGGTCGCCGGATTTTCTAAAATGATGTCGTGCGTCGCCGGCGGGGTCCGGTCTTCGATCTTTTTCATGGTTGCTGGGTCTTTGACGAAATCCCGTTGCGTCGAGGACTCCGCTTTCATGCCGTATTTCGCCGTCGCACGTCGGCCCTCCAATTGCTTTTTCAGGTTGTCCGGCATGGTGTCGTAGCCGAGCTTGGTATTGCAGTACGACGTCTGACCGGTCCCTTCAGGGACCTCGACAGCATAAAACACTGAGCCGCTCGCGGGGCGTTCGCGATAAATCTGATCATGATGCCAGTAAATTTCATAGGTGCCCAAGCCACCCATGGGTGTGCCGTCGGGGCGCCGTAACGCTGTGATGTAGATGATTTCGGGGTGCAGCGGTGACAGCATGTCGTCGCGGACGAGGACATCTAAATCGCCGAACCGCTTGCTGTATTCGACCTGCTCCCGCTCGCTCAGACTTTGGCGACGGAATAGCAAAAGCGGCTCGTCCTGCCAGCATTTGTAAATCGCTTCAAATGTGTTGTCGTCTAGGTTGGCAAGATCGACATCGAGGATCTCAAGCCCAAACGTTTCTTTCAGGGAGCGGGTTTGAAGCGTCATGGCCATGGTTTCCTTCGGATGGGGGCTTTTGGTTTGATTTTTATTTTGGATGATGTGGAGCGGTGTCAGTTTAGGCCTTTTGCCATGATCGCATCATAGCGAGCCAGCAATCGTTCTGCCCGCACTGCGACCGGCACATCAATCATTTTGCCGTCAACCTTGATGGCACCGATACCTTGTTGTTTGGCGTCTTCGTAGGCCGCAATAATTCGCCGGGCCGCCTCGACTTCCTCGGCACTTGGCGTAAATTCTTCGTTCAAGATCGCAACCCCTGACGGGTGAATGACGCTCGCCGCCTCGAAGCCGAATTTTCGTGACCGCCGAACGGTGGCCCGAAAATTGTCGATGTCGGTGTAGTCGGCAACCGTGCCGATGAAGCCCATGGCCATGATCTGTGCAGCCTTCGCGGCGATGACGAGGGTTTGCTTTGGCATCAGCAGGGTTTCTGTATCCGGCGTCATGCCGACGTCGAGGGCAAAGTCTTCGCCGCCCAAATTCATGCCGACATTGCGCGCACTGCCGCGTGCGACGTCGACGGCCTTAAAATAGGCGCTGGCGGTCTCAAGCATCGGGATCAATCTAACATCGCCACTGGGCCTGCCAGCCTCGCGCTCAACTTCGCTGACAAGCTCATCCACGAGTTTCAAGTGCCCGGGGCCGTCCACTTTCGTCACGAACAACGCTTTGGCACCTGCTTTCACAGCGGCTTCCACGTCTTTGACCATATGGCGGAGCGGACGATTGATGCGGACCGTTGCATCGGCGCCGGATTGGGTGACGGAGGCAATGGAGTCCGGCAGCATATCGCGTGCTCGTGCCCGTTCAGATTCCGGCACGCTGTCTTCCAGGTCCAGAATGATCGCATCGGCGGCACGGGTGTGTGCTTTAGCAATAAAGCGTTCGCTATTTGCAGGTACGTAAAGCAGTGAACGCCAAACAATCTCTTGTTTAGGGGTGCCGTTCGATCCTTCGGTCATGCTGGCATCCTTTTACGACGAAGGGGTTTGGAATTTTGTGCGTAACTCGTTCCAATAGTCCGAATGGAAACGCTTAAAGCGATCGCCGACGCTCATGCCGACGCTGCTGGGGGGCTGATTGGTGCGGTTCAGCTCGTCCAATACTTTGTCGCAGGCGTTAAAGATCGTCGCCGTCAGCATCGAGGGTAGAATCGCGATGCGATATCCCATTTCTTCGGCGTCGGCCAAATTGAGGTCCGGCGTTTTCCCGCCGACGACCACATTCAAAAGGCACGGCCCTTTGACCTGCTTGGGAATGGCAACCAGCTCTTCCATGTCTTTTGCCGCTTCGACGAATGCCACGTCAGCGCCTGCTTCAAGGGCCGCGTTGGCGCGTTCAAGCGCATCATCAAAGCCGGTGACGGCGTTCGCGTCGGTGCGTGCGATGATCACGAAATCCGGGTCTCGCCGTGCAGCGACGGCAGCGCGGATCTTTGCCAGATACTCGTCCAGCGGAATCAACTCTTTCCCATCCAGATGACCACATCGCTTAGGGCTGACTTGGTCTTCGATATGGATGGCCGAGACGCCGGCGCGTTCATATTCATTGACGGTGCGCGTCATATTGATCTCGTTGCCGTAGCCGGTGTCGGCGTCGGCGATCACGGGAATATCCACGGTCCGCGCGATCACTGACGCGTTGGCGACCATCTCGGTTTGCGTGATCAGGCCAAGATCGGGATACCCTAGTGACATTGATGTGCCGGCACCCGTCATGTAGACGACCGGGAAGCCCGCTTGTTCGACCAGTCGTGCGGTAATCCCGTCATAGACGCCAGGGGCGCGGATCAGTTCGTTTTTTGCGAGTAGTTGTCTGAGCACGGATGCATTGGTCAATTCGTCTCTCCAAGGTGAGGGGCTTTACGTGGCGGCTGTGCCTTCAGGTGCCGTCATGCCCAGATGTGTCGCTTGACGCTGTTCGAACGCAAGGCAGCGTTCGTCGTAGTGTTGGCCGCGGATGCCACCACGCACGGTGCCGGGGGCCGTGGACCGGAAATAGGCGCCCCAGCTTTCAGGAAGGCGAACAGAATCCGGTGGTGCCAACCACAAGCGGCTGAGCAGGCGCTTATCTTCAGGGGTGTCGTGATCAATGTAATCCGTCCTGGAATGCAGCATCACGTGGTTGTTCAGAATTTGCAGATCGCCGGGCTCAAGATACATCGTAAACATAATCTCGGGTCGGGATAGGATGTCGTCTAATAGGTCTGTGACTTCGACCTGCGCTGGGGTCAGGGGTGGCACGCCTGCAATCTGTTGCGCGGTGCGCACACGGTTTCTGTTCCATTTTGCGAACAGCCGTCCGTCTTCGAAGTCGAACAGGGGTTGCGGATAATAGGGGCCTTCGTCGTCTGCTTGTTCGTTTTGTCGGCTGAAGAAAAATGCGCTGTGGTGCGCAACCTCGGCTAAATCTGGGCGTTCGTCACTCAAGGCCTGCCATGCGGACACGCTCGAAGAAATCATGCTCTGGCCGCCGGATTTGGCTTTGTTATAGCAAGCCAGCGTGACCAGATCGCAGCCGTCGGTATGAAAATCGAGCTTCGCATTGGATGAATAGCCGCGCCCGGTTTTTGCACGGTAATCGGTGCCGACATCGCGGACCTGGGAAATATATTGTGATGCAATGCCTTGCGGGCGGGCGACGCCGGTGTGTAGGCCGATGGCCCAATTCAGCAGCTCAAATTCCTTTTCGCTGACGTCGCGCCGGGGCAGGCCACTTAACAAGGCAATGCCAAGTCCGTGGTGCGCCATGTTTATGGCGGCAGCGATGGTCGCGCGCGCGGGACCCAGGTCAAATTCATCAGCCGTATAGTCAAAAAATGGGCGATCTTGATTAAACGTAGACCGGATCATGTTGCGAAGATGGTCGCGCGCCGTGTCATCCAATGAAAAACGCCAGTTTGCATTTTGATGAAGGTCGGAAACTTTCCAGCCCGCCCGTGCGTCGAACTTGATCGCGTCCAATGGTGACGTCCTTTTCGTGATCATTGACTGCTTGTTGCAGCGTTAAGGTCACCAAATTTACGCTGCTATTGCACGATGTCAAATTAGCCCCAAACGGCGCAGCGGGTCCTGGGATATACCGGGACGACGACGTTCGGTTCATTATATTGTTTTTATGATTGGCTTCACTTTTGTGGGGGGGCGGTTGAACCTCTAACCACCAGATTGACTTCGAGCTCAGTGTATTCCGGCACCGTTTCATCGTTCAGGCGCGCTAAAAGATAATCTGCGGCGGCGCGCCCCATTTCTTCGGAAGGCACCTGCATTGTCGTAAGCGGCGGCTGGATATGCTTTGAAAGAGGTAGATCGTCAAATCCGGTGACGGATACGGTCTTAGGCACGTTG
Source organism: uncultured Rhodospirillales bacterium (assembly GCA_963974935.1). Lineage (GTDB taxonomy): Bacteria > Pseudomonadota > Alphaproteobacteria > Rhodospirillales > Casp-alpha2 > UBA4479. The sequence continues at coordinate 71,995 of CAXBEV010000012.1, forward strand.
ATGCCTGTCGCCTGACATTCGAGCATGGCACCATAGGCTAAAACATCGTTGCCGCAGACCACAGCCGTGGGGCGGTCTTTTGCGGCCATCAATCTTTTCATGATTTGTCGACTGGCGGACACACTGTATTCGCACTCATGAATCATGTCCCGCGCGATGTCGATGTTGTGGTCGCTAAGTGTTTCCAAGATGCCTGACAATCTGTCCCGCGCACGGTCGTTATCGCGAGTGATGCCGGAAATCACGCCAAATTTTCGGTGTCCGATATCAATCAGATATTTGATCTGCCGTGATGCTGCGTCGAAGTTATCGAAACCGACGCATGGGTGACCCGAGTCCGGATCGAATGACCACGTGTTGACGAACGGCAAATTGCTTGCAAGCAGCCGTTCATATAGGCGCGGATGGTGGTCTTGGCCGATCAGCATCATGCCGTCGACACCTCGTAAGATCAGGCGCTCGGCCTGCGTTCGCTCTTCGTCCGGGGAATAGTCGGAACTCGCAATAAAAAGGGTGTAGCCGGCATTTTGCAGATGTTCTTGAAAAGCCTGTATTCCTTTTGCGAAGATCGCGTTGTCCAGGGTCGGCACGATGACGCCGATGGTGCGGGAGCGTTGGGATGCGAGCGCCTGGGCAGCGCCGTGTGGGATATACCCAAGTTTTTCCACGGCCGTGCGAATACGATTGCGGCGCTCCTCGCGTACAAGGTCCGCGTTCGATAAATATCGTGAAACGGTCGCCGTTGAGACTTCAGCAAGTTCTGCTACATCGTGAAGCGTCGGTGCCGGCGCATGATTGTTTTGTAAGCGTTTTCTTTTTGGCACAATGATCTCAATATCGCTGAAGATTGCTTATTTATCGCACATAAATGACAGAATGCCCAACATAATGCCAATTTTTTTGTGATTTTCCAATTAAAATCATATTGACAATTGGTATTTCTTAGAGTCAGAATTGCTACATAAATGTAAGCGTTTACATTTTTAAAAAGAAAGATTCGGAGGGGCACATGTCGACATCCAATTCACAAGAACCCGCGAACAGCCCTAAGCCGGGGCGCAAGCTTATGATCGCGTCATTCGTCTTCTTTCTTGTTTATGCGGCAAACATCATTCTTGGCAAAGTCGCCATGTCGCAGGGGGCAACAACGCTTCCCGGTGTGGGCGACGTTGGCGAGTTTCTGATTCTGTTTGTCTCAGTGGTGCTGTTTATCGCGGCGTGCCTAGCGCGTGAGCGAGCAAGCAAAGCGGAATCAAACAAAGCGTAATATAAGATCAACGATAAAATTTGGGAGCGAAACATGACCAACAAAAAACACGATAGCGACGCTCCGGCCTCGGTTGAGCGGCGCCGGTTCTTAGAAATTTCCACGAAATACGGCTTCACCGCCGCTGTGGTCGCAGGTGCGGCAGGCATGCTGTACAGCCCGGAAGCTTCCGCGCAGATGGCCCAAGAGGAAAAAGAGCGTCAAAAAGCTGCTGATCACGTTATGACCATCGGTACGGCCTACATCTTGGGGGCCACCCGCAGCTATCCGATTATGCAATTGGATTTCAAAGAAAACATCCAAAACGCAACCCGCGGCAAAGTGTATGTGAAGCTTGCACCGGGCGGTCAACTCGGTGCCGGTGGTGCATTGGTGCAAAAAGTGCAGAACGGCACGATTCAGGCGGCGCAGCATTCGCTGTCTAACTTTGCGCCGTTCGCGCCTGTGGTCGATCTGATCAACTTGCCGTATTTCTGTGGTGCCAACCAAAAGTTCGTCAACTTGGTGAATTCCGACGCATGGAAGTCCGCTGTCCATCCGATGGTTGAAGCTAAAGGCTTCAAGCCACTTTGGTATGTGGTCATTGACCCGCGCGTCGTCGCTGTACGAAAAGGCGGTAAAGGCCCGATCAAAACGCCAGAAGATATGAGCGGCATCAAATTCCGGGTTCCAGGCTCGAAAATGCTGCAGCAGTATTACCGCATGATCGGCGCTAACCCGACGCCGGTTGCATGGGGTGAGACGCCGTCGGCGATTAAGCAGGGCGTCGCTGACGCATTGGACCCGGCGGTCGGTGCACTGCACGTGTTTGGCTTCAAAGACATTCTGTCTTGGGTGACGTTCTCGCGCGCCGTGCCGGACAGTCAGGTTTATTCCTGCAATTTGGAATGGTTCAACGGCCTGCCCAAAGATATCCAAGAAGGCATCGAGTTTGCGTCGGAAATTTCCGCACAGCAAAACCTTGCCAAGGTGCCTGCGTCCCGCAATTACGCGATGGCCGAAATGGGCAAGGCCGGCGTTCAATTCTACTCGCCGACCGCCGACGAGCTTGCGCAATGGGTCGCCGCTGGCGGCCATCAGCGTTCCGAATGGGACGACTATAAGAAGGAGCTGGCGGGGTCGATAGACGCCTTTGAAAAGCTCAACGAAGGGGCGAACACCATGGGTCGCCTTTATGTTCACGATGCATAAGTAGCCCGTAACAACACCGTCGGGGGCGCAAGCTTCCCGGCGGGTGTCCGGTTAAAAGAAGCGGTATGCGTATACGCCGCCGAACGGACCGTGTTTTGCTGAGGAGCGAACAATGAGCGAGTCCAAGTCATTTCTAAAAACGTTAGATGACAATGCCGAGCGATGGATGTTGCTTGGTTTCTACGGCATGATCGTTGCGACCATCGTCGTCGAAGTCGTCCGCCGCTTCGTACTTTCTTACTCGTCGATTTGGGGAGAAGAGATCGCGCGCTACGCGTTTATCTACTTAGCTTGGGTCGGTGCCTCGATTGCCGTTAAAGATCGTGCACACATCCGCATCGACGTCATCATGCATTACCTCTCGAACCGGATGAAGGCAGTGGTCTATCTGTTCGGTGACCTCTGCATGCTTGGGCTCGCGCTGCTTGCTGTTTATACGGCGGTTGAGTCCATGGAAGTTTCACTGAGATTCGGTTCTGTAACGCACGGTTTGCGAATCAGCCTAGCTTGGTTCCTGGCGGCGGTACCGCTTGGTTTTTCTCTGATGTCTTACCGTTTGTGCCAATCGATATGGCGTGACCTTGGCGATCTTCGCCGCGGTCGTCCCGTATACGAGGGCGCGCGGATGTTCGACTAAATGTTGGCCTTGGGGGGAGATTAATCATGCTTTGGCAGCAAATGCAGCAGCAGACCGTCGATTTAGGATGGGAATTCTACGGCCCGGTAATGATGATGGTCGCGCTGATCGCGCTCGCCGTGCCGGTTTGGGCAGCGCTTGGTATCGGTTCGGTGGTGATGTTGGTTGCGACCGACGTACTGCCGATTTCATTGTTGGGCGAGTCGTTGTTCGACGGCATCGACCATTTCGCTTTGATCGCGGTGCCGTTGTTCATCTTGACCGGTGACGTGCTGGTCAGAACGGGACTATCAAATAAGCTTTTGGATGTCGCCGATGCGACGACAGGCGGAGTCCGCGCAGGTCTCGGCACGTCGACGGTTTTGGGATGTGGCTTCTTTGCCTGTATCTCAGGCTCTGATGCGGCCGGCGCTGCGGCGGTGGGTCGTATGACGATCCATAAATTGGTCGAAAAGGGGTATCCCCGCCCATACGCCTGCGCGCTTGTGGCATCGGGTGCGTGTACCGGGATCCTGATCCCGCCCTCTATCGCGTACATCATTCTTGGTCTGATTTTGGGCATCTCGGCATCGACGTTGTTTTTGGCGGCGGCGATCCCCGGCGTTATGATCTTATTTTCGATAATGGCAACCAATATGGTCATGAACCACATCTATAACTTCGAAGGTGAAAAAACCGGCTTTGATTTTGGCCATTGGCGTCGCACCGTTTGGGATGGTCGCTTCGCCTTGTTGGTGCCGTTCATCATTCTAGGCGGTATTTATTCCGGCATCTTTACGCCGACCGAGGCTGCAGCCGTCGCCGTTGCGACGACGATCACCATCGGCCTTTTGCAGAAAACTCTGACCCTCGCTGACTTTCCAAAAATGCTTTTGGGCTCGGCAAAAGTCAACGGCGTCATCCTACCGATTATCGCCATGTCACTACCGCTTGCGCAGACCTTAGCCGCCCTTGGTGTGCCGCAGGGGTTTGCTTATTCGGTGACGTCGATGACCGACAATCCCTACATCATCATTTTGCTCATCATCGGTATTTTGATCGCAGCTGGGTGTGTGATGGAAACCACGCCGAACATCGTCATTTTGGCGCCGATCTTACTGCCGTTGGCACAAGAGGCCGGCATGAATGATATTCAATTCAGCATCATGATGGTCACGGCGCTAGGCGTCGGCTTCATCACCCCACCTTTAGGACTAAACCTGTTCGTCATATCCGGGATAACCGGGGAATCGGTGCTGAAGATCGCATCGCAGGTCGGGCCGTATGTGATCGGCATGCTAATCGTGGTCTTGATGATTGCCTATATCCCGGCCCTTTCGACCGTGTTCCTTCCCGATATTTATTGACCCTTGGAGACATAAAAATGCCTATCAACTATTTGAAGCATGCGGATAAGACAGCCTCTACTGGTGAGCAGGATGTGCGCAAGACCGTGCAAACCGTGCTCGATGAGATCGAAGTCGGCGGCGATGACAAAGCCCGCGAGTACGCCGCAAAGTTCGATAAATGGACCGGGGATATCGTTGTCTCTAAAGAAGACATGAAGGCCGCTGCCGATAAAGTGTCGACGCAGTTAAAAGACGATATTCGCTTCGCCCACGATCAAGTCCGCAAGTTTGCTGAGGCGCAGCGGGACTCGATCAAAGACATTGAGATTGAATTGCGTCCGGGCTTGATCGCGGGGCATCGCAATATCCCGATGAACGCGGCGGGCTGTTATGTGCCAGGTGGGCGGTATTCTCATGTGGCATCCGCCATCATGTCCGTGACCACGGCAAAGGTCGCCGGCGTCGGTCAAGTCGTCGCGTGCTCGCCGCCCCGCCCAGACATCGGCGTCAATCCGGCGATCTTGTACACGCTTGATCTGTGCGGCGCCGACACGGTGTTGGCGTTGGGTGGTATTCAAGGTGTGGCCGCGATGGCGTTTGGCCTGTTCGGTTGTAAGCCTGCGGATATCCTGGTCGGTCCCGGCAACCAATTCGTCGCCGAAGCCAAGCGTATTTTGTATGGTCGCGTCGGCATCGACATGTTTGCGGGCCCGTCCGAAGTGATGGTCATTGCCGATGCGACGGCAGACCCTGAGATCGTGGCGTGGGACTTGGTCGGACAAGCCGAACATGGCTACAACTCGCCGGCATGGTTGATTTCATTGGATAAAGACCTTGCGGAAAAAGTCATCGCGTTGGTGCCTGGCTACATTGCCGAGTTGCCGGAAACGAACCGGGTCAACGCAGAAGCGGCATGGCGCGATTATGGCGAAGTCATCATCGTCGACACAAAGGAAGAGGCGGTTCAGGTTTCCGACGAATACGCATCCGAGCATCTTGAGGTGCATTGCACGGATCTGGATTGGTGGCTCGACAGCTTATCCAACTACGGCTCGCTGTTCCTGGGCGAAGAAACCACCGTCGCGTTCGGCGACAAGACGTCGGGACCTAATCACATTCTGCCGACCAAAGGGGCGGCTCGATACACCGGCGGCTTGTCGGCGGGTAAGTTTATGAAGACCGTGACCTGGCAGCGTATGACCCGCGAAGCGAATCGCGACATTGCCCAAGTCACGGCGCGCATATCCCGCCTGGAAGGAATGGAGGCACATGCAAAGACTGCCGACATTCGTTTGGCGAAATGGTTCCCGGGTGAGAATTTTGATCTCTCGGGGACGGACTAAGTGCCGGCGGCGAGCCGTTTGATCATCAGAAAGATTAGGACAAGTTATGTATAAAAAGATCATCGCGACGATCGGGTTAAGCCATGGCCTTGCACCACGCACTCTCGCTGCGGCCGAGCAAATGCGTGATGAAGGCGGCAAGATCATCGCTGTACATGTGATCGAACCCGTTGCTGGCTTCGCCAGCTATTATTTGCCGCCGAATCACCAAGAAGAGGTGCGCAAAAGTGCCATTGCCGCGATGGCGGAGCGGATCGGTGATATGAAGAATGTGGAGCCGGTTATCCTCATCGGAAACGCCGGCCATACGTTGACCGAGTACGCTGAGGAAATCGGCGCAGACTTGATTATTGTCGGCTCGCACCGCCCTGAATTCAAAGACTATCTTTTGGGCGCCACGGCGGCACGTATTGTACGGCATGCGCCGTGCTCTGTTCACGTTTTGCGATGACGCCAAAGGCAGCATAGACTAGCGTCTATGACTGCACTTTGCGACCTAACAGCCATAGAAGCGCGCCAGCGTATGATCGCCCGCGACGTGTCGCCGGTTGAGCTGCTGAAAAGCTGTCTTGCACGGATCGAAGATGTGAACGGCGTGGTGAATGCCATCACGGCGATGGACGTGGCGCGTGCGACGCGCGAAGCGGCTGAGGCGGAACGCGCGTTTGCGAAGGGTGGCGATGTGCCGTCGTTGACAGGCCTGCCGGTCGGCATCAAGGACCTGAATGTTACCGCAGGTTTGCGCACGACGTACGGGTCGCTTTTGCACGCCGATGACGTGCCGATCAAAGACGAGGCGATGGTCGCACGACTGCGCCGCGCAGGCGCCATCATTTTGGCGAAAACCAATACGCCTGAATTCGGCTCAGGCTCCAACACCGACAACAAGGTTTTTGGACCGACGCGCAATCCCTACAACGTGGCGCGCACGCCGGGCGGCTCGTCCGGCGGCTCCGCTGCGGCATTGGCGACCGGGATGCTGCCTTTGGCGCACGGCAGCGATACCGGGGGCAGTCTGCGCAATCCGGCCACGTGGTGCGGCGTTGTCGGATTCCGCCCGACGCCGGGTTTGGTTGCGCGCGAAAACCGGACCCTGAACTACACCCATTTCAGTGTGCAGGGGCCGATGGGCCGGTGTGTCGCAGATGCGTCTTTGATGTTGGCGGGGCTGGCGGGCGACGATGCGCGGGACGTTTTGGCCGCGCCTTGTGACGCCCAAAGTTTCATCGAGCTGCCGTCGGTTGACCTGTCTGGGCTACGCGTCGCCTGGTCAACGGACTTTGACGGTACAGCACCGATTGACCATTCGATCCGAGATTCCTTTGGTGCGGTCATTCAAGAAATGGCGCCATGGTTCGGAGTTTGCGAACACCGTGACCCGGATTTCACCGCAGCACGCGACGTGTTTTGGACATTGCGATGTGTTTATTACCTCGCCAGTCACGAGGCCCGCGTCGCCGAGCATCGCGATGTTTTGTCGCCCAACATTATTTCGAACGTTGAAGCCGGCCACGCCATGTCGCTCGCTGATGTGGCCCATGCCGAGCGTGCTTGGTCCAAACTCTATGCGGATTTCGAGGCGTTCTTCGAAGATATCGATCTGCTCATCGTGCCTGGCAATGCGGTGTCGCCGTTCTTGATCGCCGATGGCATACCGAAATCTGTCGGCGGGAAGCCGATGCAGAACTATGTCGATGCGTCGCTGATACGCTCGGCGTTGACGTTAACTGGGCATCCTGTGATTGCGGTGCCGACCGGGCGTGACTCCGTCGGCATGCCGTTTGGCGTACAGATCGTCGGGCGCAGGCGCGGTGATCTTGATCTGCTGGCGGCGGCTGCGGCGCTGGAAGCCGAGATCAAGATTCGCCCCGCATTGTCGGTGTCGGCCCCGGACCTTTCGGCGCTTAAACGTTAGGTGTTGCGACCACGTTACGTCGATTGCTCACCATGCCGACGGCATAGGCGCTGAATCCCAAGATCAAAACAACGATGCAGATCACCAATAGCTTGGCGTATTTGTGCTCTACGCCGGTCCATGGTCCGATGATGTTGGTGTAGCCGCTGGATTCCAGAAAATACAAAGCGGCGCCGAGCATCGCAGCACAGAAAGATGCGGCATAGCTCCATACCGGCACGTCCGTTCGACCGAGCCAGATCGAAATCACGATGGTCGGCGTCAAATACAAGGACGCCGTGCCGCTGATGGCAACGGCGCCGAAAAGGTCTTTGCTGCCTAAAAATAAGAACCCAAGCCCGCCCAGCATAAACGCGATCATGGCGATGCGACCGTTGCGGACATTTTCAGCGGCGAGCCGCATATTCGAAATTGCCAACTTGGCCGCGGCGGATAAGGTGCTGTCCAGTGTCGAGATCGCGGACACGATCAGTGCCAAGTTAAACAGTGTCATCAGTGGTTCGCCAAATAGTCGGGTCAGGGTCGCGACCATGGCGTCGCCGTCTTCTTTGTTGAGACCGGCGACAATCCCCAACATCCCAAACGCCAGAATGCAGAGGATGCTGATCCATCCCGCATGGATGAAGCTCAGCCGCGTCGTGTGCCGATCGGCAAGAAATCCACGGTCCATCATCACCGGATCGTGAAGCGGGTAAGACCATATCTGGAGCGCTGCAACCAGCAGCAATATCCACCCGGGCGATGCGAGGTCCGGGCTGGAACCGAGGATCGCGGTCGCATCGAAGAACGGCCCGGTCACAGTTTGTACCGTCATCACCGCAAGCACGATGAGAAGTGCTGCCATCTGTAACACATCTGTGCGTAGCGAGGCGCGCAGCCCGCCCGTCAACGAATAACCAAGCCCAAATGTCGCCATGGCCAGAACGGCAATGATGTAATAGCTGCCTCCGGCATCACCGAATATCAGGCCGATCACGATTAAGTTTGCGAACACTTCTGACAATAGTCGGACGGCGACGACGAAGTTATAGCAACTGCTGCCGGTTCGCCCGAAGCGCCTGCTGAGAAACGCCTGCACACTCTCGAATCTGTGCCGAAACCGTAGATGATCGACAATCGCCGCACCCGTGAAGAACGAGAGATAATACGCTGCGTAGGCCAGCGTCCCGGCGACACCGTAATAATAGCCGAGTATGGCCGCATTCATCAGCGAGCGTGCGAAGATCCACGTCGTCACTTGCGACAAAATCAGCGTGACCAGTTTTGGTTGGGCACCGGTTTCGCTACGACCATGAAAAAAGCCCTCCACGGTGGCACGGCGGGGCGACATCAAAAGTGTGCCAATCGCGAGGGCACCGATGGCGACGGCAAGGGTCAAGGGCATGGTGGGAAGCTTTCGTATTTGACTGGTGCAAGTTGTGAGAAACTTGCCCATGTGCGGCTGAGAACGGAAATCACAACTGCGTGAGTCTTTGGCTGAGTAGAGGCTGTATTGGAAAATATTTTACGGGTATCGGAAATATTGATTTTAAAAATCATGAAATTAATAAAATAAATAAATCACACGCCGCAATTGTTATAAAATAAAAAAAGACTATATCCTATTTAGCAGCGAATTTTTGCTGTTTTTATGGAAAGGGATATTTTATGTCCTTTAAAGATTTCTCGACCTCAAGAAAAACGCCAACCAAAGCGCCGGCAGACGCCAAACTTGCCGCCGCAGCGAAGCCGGACGTAACATCCAGCGAAGCTGCGCCGAAGCCAAAAGTCTAAATATGTTGAAGGGGGCTAGCCCCCTTTGCCACCTCAACGGGCAGAGCCTTTATACTAGGCTGCCCGGTGAATTTGCATGTCGGCATGCATAATCAATGAAAATACGTAAAGGAATATTTTGAATGGCATCGCAAACCGGTAACGGTAATCAAGGTGGTCCTTGGGGAAGCGGGGGCGCACCTGGAGCGGATATAGAAGACGCCGTTCGCCAGGCACAGGCGCGCATTCGGCAACTGTTGCCAGGTGGTGGCGCCCGAGGCCTGATTATTGTGGTCGCGCTTTTGTTGGCGGTGCTCGGCGCTTGGACGTCTTATTATACGGTCCCGAGTGATTCTGTTGCCGTCGTGCAGCGGTTCGGCAAGTACCTCAACGAAGTTCCGCCGGGTCTGCATTTTAAATTGCCGCTCGGCATTGATGTGGCGACGGTGGTCCCGGTGAAGCGCCAGTTAAAGCAAGAATTTGGCTTTTCGACCCCAGGCGCTACGGATGGCTTCCAAAGCCCGCGTCTGCGCGATGCGCGCCGTGAAACCGAAATGGTAACTGGTGACTTGAACGCGGCCCTGGTCGAATGGGTCATTCAATACCGAATTTCCGATCCACAGAAATTCCTGTTTGAAGTGCGCGAGCCGAGTGAAACGCTGCGCTACGTATCGGAATCCGTGATGCGCGAAGTGGTCGGTGACCGTACCGTCGACGAGGTCATCACCATCGGGCGTCAGGAAATCGAATCTGAAGCACTGATTAAGATGCAGGCGCTCTCGACCAAATATGCCATGGGAATCAGCATCGATCAGGTGCAGTTGAAAAACATCAACCCGCCGAAGCCGGTGCAGGAATCCTTTAACGAGGTAAATCAAGCCCAGCAGGAAAAAGAAAAATTGATCAACGAAGCTAGACGCGATTACAACAAGGTGATTCCGCTGGCCGAAGGTGAGAAAGATCAACGCATTCGCGAAGCCGATGGCTATCGGTTGAAGCGGATCAATGAGGCCGAAGGTGATGCGTCCCGCTTTACCGCGTTGCTTGCCGAATACAGCAAGGCCCCTGAAGTCACCCGACGTCGGATTTATATCGAAACCCTACAAGACGTCATGCCGGGACTTACATCGAAAATTGTCATCGATGAGCAGGCGCGCAGCATTCTGCCCCTGTTGAATCTCGGCAGCGGCAAAGGAATTCAGCCATGAACAAATTTATCAAAGTCTTAGGTGTCCTGATCCTTGTTGCCGGCACCTATGTGGTGACCAGTTCGGTCTATACCGTGAACGAAGTGGAACAGGTGATCATTACCCAGTTCGGTAAGCCGGTCGGAGAGCCGGTAACGACGGCGGGGCTCAAGCTTAAGTTGCCGTTCGTGCAAGAGGTCAACGCCATCGATAAGCGGGTCCTAGAATGGGACGGCAACCCATCCGACATGCCGACCAAGGACAAGCTATATATTTCCGTCGACCTGTATGCCCGTTGGCGTATCACCGAGCCGATGCCGTACTTCTTGCGTTTGCGTGACGAGCGCAGCGCGCAGTCACGCCTTGATGATATACTCGGCAGTGAGACCCGCAACGCGGTCGCCAAGCATGAGTTGATCGAGCTTATCCGTACCACCAAAGACCGTGTGCCGCTTCGTGACACGTTGTTGACCGATGCTGAGCGTAAGCAGGATATCGGATCGTTGGTACCGATCAGCAAAGGTCGCGCTGTGGTTGAAGCGCAGATATTTGCGGCGGCGGCAGACAAGGTGAGGGTGTTCGGCATCGAACTGCTCGATATCCGGTTCAAGCGCATCAATTATAACGAAAGCGTGCGTCCAAAAATTTACGATCGGATGATCAGCGAGCGTCGTCAAATTGCCGAGCGTTTCTTATCCGAGGGTAACGGCGAAGCCGCACGTATCCGCGGTAACCGGGTGCGGGATCTGAACAAGATTCAGTCCGAAGCTTATCGCCAGGTCGAAGAAATTCGAGGCCTTGCGGACGCCAAAGCGACCGAAATCTATTCAAAGGCTTACAATCAAAGCCCGCAGTCTGTCGAGTTCTACGAATTCACGCGGACCATGCAGGCGTACAAGCTGATGATAGCCGATAACACCACGCTTGTTCTATCGACCGACAGTGACGTGTTCAAATTCCTGAAGGGAATGAATCCGGACGCTGCATCCGCCGCAAAAAAATGAGCGAGGAGGGGATCATGGAAAAAGCAGTGACCCCGACGGCAGTGCCTGAGGCGGACGTTGCAAAGCGCAGAAAATGCCTCAGGTGTTCAGCGACATTCTTGAGTGCTTGGTCTGGGCAGCGGGTGTGCGGGCATTGCAAAAGCACCAAATCGTGGCGTGATCATGAGCCGTTAAGGCGCAAGGCCACGACAGAGAAGTCCGCATCAGTTAAAATGCTCAGCCAATAAAGCGTAAGACCGGCGGCGGGCTTCTTGGCTATGTGTCCATGTGAGCACGACAAGCTCGTCGATGCCAAGCTGCGCGCCAAGGGCGCGTAGCTTGGCGCTGACCTCTTCGCCGTCCCCGATCAGGGCACCGGCCCGCAATCGGTCACGGTGCCGACGCTCGGCCTCTGAAACAGAGTCCCAATCAATGTTTTCTGGCGCGATGATCGGTCGAAGGTCGCCGAGCGAGCGGCGCACCTTATTGTAGGCCCGTGAGGAAAACAAAACCTCGGCTTCCTCCGTCGTGTCTGCCGCCAGTGCCCAAACACACACGGTCGCTTGCGGTTTCGGAAACCGCTCACTCGGTTGATAGTTATCCCGATATAACGTGAGCGCCTGCGCGACTCCTTGGCCGTCGGTGATGAAGTGCGCGAAACAATACGGGATACCGAAATGGGCGGCGACAGATGCGCCGTAGTCGGATGTCCCGAGCATCCATATCTCGGGCGCCGTATCTGTCACGGGATAGGCGACGATATTCTTGAAATGATGGCCGTCCGGCAGCGGTGCGCCCGACACCCAAGCCATCAAGTCGCGCACGTTTGATGGGAAATTGTTGGCGTCTTCATGGGCATTGGGATTGAGCGCCATTGATGTCAAGCCATCGCCTCCAGGCGCCCTGCCGAGCCCAAGATCGATGCGGCCGGGGGCGAGGGATTCCAAGACACGAAACTGTTCCGCCACCTTGAGTGGCGCATAATGCGGCAACATGACGCCGGCGCTGCCTAAGCGGATGCGGCTGGTGCGCTGCGAAATGGCCGCCATCAGAATCTCAGGCGCCGTGCCGTTGATCGCCGGATGATTGTGGTGTTCGGAAACCCAGAACCGATGATAACCGAGCTCTTCGGCGAACGCGGCGAGTTCGACCGTATCGCGTAAGGTTTGTGCGGCGGGCACACCGTCTGCGGCGGTCGATTGGTCGAGAACGGAAAGTTTCATGAGCGGTCTTTTCGATGCGAATGTGGGAATGCGGTACGGCTCTGATGTTCTAGTCTAAGCCTGTCAGATCAAATCTTCCAAGATTTCTAAAACATCTTCCGGATCGGCCCGCAGTCTGTAGTCAGCGTTCACGTAGGCATAGATAATGACGCCGTCCTGGTCGATCACATAGGTGGCGGGCAAGGGCAGGGTAAAACTGTCGTCTCCATTCAGCGTCGGCAGATCGTTGCCGAGGCGCTCCAGATACATCGCCTGAATGCGGGTGTCGACGGTGAACACCAGGCCGAATGCGGCGGCAACTTTATTGCCGACGTCGCTTAACACCGGAAACGCCAATTGATGCTTTTCGGCGAGTCCCAGTGAGTTGTCTGGCAACATCGGCGAGATCGCGAGCATCGACGCGCCCAACCGCTCCATGCGGTCGAGCTTGGCTTGATAGGCGCGGAGTTCCAAATTGCAATATGGGCACCATTCACCACGGTAAAAATTGATCACCACCGGGCCATCGACCATCACATCCGTCGAGCGCACCGTATTGCCGAGCTGATCGGGCAACTCAAACGCCGGCGATTGATCGCCGACCGCCAACGCCTGTGCTGCGATCCCAGTTGCGACCAGGTCGGCCGTTGTGGTGTCGATCATGTCGAGGACATCGCGGTCATGGGTCCGCTGTTTTTCCGCTTCGAACGCAGCAATATCTTTGGATAAGCGCATCAATGGCTCCAATGCAGGTACTTGGTTGCTGTCCGGAACAATTCAGCGAAGCGACACTAACACGGACGCAGGGCCGGAGCCACGGCAGTTGACGCTCGCTCGTTGATCGAAATTGCGTAAATAGAAAATGGTAGTGGTCGTAGTCAGGTGCGAACCCGTCTCTGCTGAATTCCCTAAGCAGTCGAACAGGGAAAGAAAATGAGATTAAGCAAAAGCTTTGGTGAATGGGCTTGTCAGAGGAAATGATCTAGTACGGCGAGCTTTCATGCAGTCAACATTCGCCATTCATCCAGCGCTTTGGAACGGAACTTTCGATAGTAGGTTTAGTCTATTAGGTGACGCTGTGCATTGAAATGATTTTGAACCTGACCTTGTATTGAGGCGAATTTTTGCAACGGTGCCTCAGACCGAAAACAGCACATTGCACGTTCTCGTCGCCGGAATAGCAGATGACTGTTTTCTGCTCGGTTGTTCATCCACCGACTTTATCGGCCACCGCAATCAAATTATAGTTTTCTCTGACAACGCCACTTTACGGGCCTTGCTACTCGCAAAAAATCCCACCTACGATCAGCATACCTCCAGCAGCAAAGCTAACGGGTTCAGAAAAACACATAAACTAATCCAGACCTTTTGGGAAAAATATAAAGCTTTGGGAGGAATGATGAACTTCGTATGGCATCACGTTAAGGTAGACAACTTGACAATAACAATAGAGAAATCGCACTTCGCATCATATCCCGCCATTGAGGATTTAGTGAATTATTGAAAGAAATAATATGCTGCACACCAAGCCGGGCGAGGGAGGTTCGTTCTCAAAACTTCTGTTCACATATACTGTAATCGGTGCGCTGATTGGGCTGATCGTTCTGCATCCACTGACCATTTCCGTATTGTGGCTTGAATTCTCGGCAAAATCGATAAATCAGACAAGCTATTTGGATTTTATGCAAAGTCGGCTGTGGCTTGGGTTTGTACCCCGTAGACTTATTATGGGGGCGGTTTATTTGATAACGGGTGGCCTTCTCGGGTTTGGGTTTGGTGTTCTTACACGATCCCGTATTCTCCGATTAAAGGAACTAAAGTTTTTTTCTGGTATGATTGGCCGCACCATTCCTGAGATCATCAATGCTGGGGAAGGTAGCCAGGTAGAGTTCAAGTCATCGGTCCGCTGGGACATGGAAAACAACAGCACGAATAAGACATTGGAAAAGGTCATTGCAAAGTCGATTGCGGGTTTTTTTAATAATCGCGGCGGTAATCTTTTGGTAGGCGTTTCAGATGATGGAATTATCTTGGGTCTTGAAAACGACTATCGAACGCTCCGACATAAAAACCGCGATGGCTTCGAACGACTGGTCGTCGATATTATCCGCAAAACCCTTGGTGGCGATCTATGTCCATTGGTACATTTTTCATTTGCAGAAATCGATAGCAAGGATGTTTGCATGCTGATTATTGAATCAGCCCCACGCCCGGTTTATTTTGATGATAAAGGGCAGTTACTGTTTTTTGTTCGTAGCGGAAACTCCACGCGACAGTTGGATGTGCGAGAGGCGATGGAGTTTGCCCAGAACCGATGGGACTGAAATGGTGTCAACTTTTATCTCAGAAACCTATGTTTGGCTGATTTGGTCGAGCGCCTTCCTTGTGCCGTGGCTTGCGGCCTTTGTCGGATTTCCACAATACCGCAGGATGATGCTTTGGGCGAGCTTGTTCACGGCACCTTTAGGGTTAACCGAGCCGCTTTTTGTGCCTGAGTACTGGAATCCGCCCAGTCTTTTTGACCTCGCGCAGACAACAGGATTTGACATCGAAAGCGTGATTTTCTGCTTCGGTATCGGGGGAATCGGTGCCGTCTTATACAGCCTGTTAACCGGATATGTGCCCGCCCGGATGGGTACGGACGATAAGAATCACCCTTTGCACCGGCATCACTACAAGGCTTTGGCAGCACCGTTTGTGGTATTTCCCGTTCTGTATTTCTTTCCATGGAACCCGATTTATCCAGGTATCATCGCGATGGCTGTCGGGGCAATCGCAAATATCCTTTGCCGACCGGACCTTAAGAGGAACACGTGGATTGGCGGCATTTTATTTCTCCTTTACTATGCAATTTTCCTTGCTGGACTTGAGTGGACGGTTCCGGGATACATCGACCGAGTGTGGAATCTGAGCTCTCTTTCAGGGTTTATGATATTTTTCATGCCAATCGAAGAACTCGCATTTGCTATTGCTTTCGGCATGTACTGGTCAGGGGTTTACGAACACATCACCTGGCGGCGCTAAAATTCGGCTCTGTCAGAGGAAACTGGCTTTTGACGGCTCCCCGCCCCTTCTCTAATTTTTAGAGATGAAAAATCCGTCCCGTTACTTCAAAATATCACCTGATACCATTCGCTTGGCCGTGATGATGTATATCCGTTATCCGCTCTCACTGCGGCACGTCGAAGATATATCTCACGAACGTGGTATCGACATCAGTTATGGAACGGTTCGGACATGGTGTAACCGGTGCGGACTAATCTTTCCGCAGAAATCAGAAACAAGAGAACCGTGTCCATGCAGAGCGCGCCGCAATGGCGCTGGCATTTGGATGAGATGTTTGTGAAGATCAATGGTGAGACGCATTATCTTTGGCGGGCCGTTGATGACGAAGGAAAAGCCCTTGAATCCTTCGTTACTAAAAGACGGGATCGCAAGGCTGCGTTGAAATTCCTGAAGAAAGCTATGAAACGATACGGCCAGCCTAGAGTGATGGTGACCGATAAATTGCGGTCATATCGAGCATCAATGAAAGTTATCGGCAACGAGGCTCGGCAAGAAACGAGGATGTGTTTAACTACATTGAGATGTTCTATAACCCGAAACGTAAACACGTTAGGAACGGGATGCTATCGCCCGTCGCATTCGAACAACAGCAAACTATTAAACCCGAGGGTGTCTAGAAAATCAGGGCATCTGAATTATTGATTTTTTAGATAATCAATAACGGCTTTCCGCTCTTCTTCCTTCTTCAGCTTGAGGGTCATTGATGAGGGGATGCCGGTTTTGGCCTTGGTGTAAGAGGTCGGATCTTCGAGGTAAGCCATTAATTCCAATTCCGTCCAAGTCCAGTCGGCATCCGTGAGGCCTTTGTACTTTGTGAATCCTTCGGCTGTGCCGGCCTGGCGCCCGACGACACCAGCGAGAGATGGACCTATCTTGTGCTTGCCAGCCTCAAGGTCATGACAGGCCTTACACTTTCGATAGATCTTTTCACCTTCGACTGCGATAGCTGTTGAAGGCAATGAGATTGCGATGGCGGCCAGTAAAGCAAACGCGATCGGGTAACGCCGTATAATCTTCATAATTCTCACCTCTCAACTCTTGATTTGTGCATCCACCCCCCCCCTGCCGTCTACGAGTTTATCGATAGAGGGTTCCCAGGTTTGACGCCACGGCGTTGCAACTGAAGCGATATCGGTGCCGTGACATGAACAGGAAAGTAAAACGGTCTTTTCGAGCGTCGTCCTTAACCAAAGTCAAGGAGGCGCTCGCCTGCGCATGCTCTTATTTAACAATTCCAGTTTTGCATTGGGTGGCAATACGAGGAGAGACGAGACAATGGCTGAAACGGAAAACAACGATACCAAAGACGATGAAGACGAGCGCATCCCAGTAATGCAGAGCATTCTGGATAACCCGTTTCTTCTTTTATTCATCGGCGTTGCTGTGCCGTCGGTCTTTTACACGATCTGGGGGATCATGGAAATCGCTGCGATCCCGATCGCGAACTAGGGGGATATACATATGGCCATAACACCGCCGGAAGAACGACTGTGGTGGAAAGAGCCTCTGGCGCGGATGGAAATCACCTGGATTTTAGTCGCCTTCGTTTGGGGCTTGGTGATGTTTTTCACCATGATTTTTTGGCACATCGAAGGGCAGCAGAACCTGTCCAATGAAGCGTATCGCATTAAACCCGATGTTTTTGCCGCCAAAGTTGAGGCCTTCGCCGACGAGTACACGGTCCGCGAAGAAGGCGATACCGGCATTCCAGTGGTGCGCCCGCCGGCTGGCGGTGATGCTTACATGTTGGGGCGACTATGGGAATGGTGGCCGGTGCTGGAGCTTAAAAAAGGCGAGAGCTATCGCCTGCATCTTAGTTCTTTGGATTGGATGCATGGGTTTTCTTTGCAGCCGACTAATATCAACATTCAGGTTCATCCGAATTACGAAATGGTGCTGACGATCACCCCCGATGAAGCGGGTGTGTACAGCGTCGTTTGTAACGAATTTTGCGGTATCGGCCATCATCAGATGGTCGGTCGCATCTACGTGACTGAATAGAGGGGGCCGACATGGCATCGACATTTGCACATCGGGTTTGTCCGGAAACGGGACTCAAGGTTTGCCGGGATGCAGAAAAACTGATCAAGGCAAACGCCGTGGTGGCAATCGTATTTCTCGCCATTGGTGGATTGTTCGGCTTGTTGGTGGCGCTGACGCGTTGGCCGGCATTACATATGCTGCCGGCGGATTTATTCTATCTGGCGCTGACGGCACACGGTGCCGACATCTTGATTTTCTGGGTGATCTTCTTTGAGGTCGCGATCCTTTATTTCGCCTCGGCAATTCTTTTGAATTGTCGCCTCGCGACGCCACGTTTCGCATGGCTTGCGTTTGTGCTCATGTTGGTCGGCGCATTGATGAGCAACGTCGCCGTATTGCAGGGTGAATCGAGCGTGATGTTCACGTCCTACGTGCCGATGAAGGCGGCGCCGCATTTCTATCTTGGGCTCATTTTATTCGCGGTTGGGGCGCTGGTTGCGGTGTTCGTGTTTTTTGGGACCCTGGTTATCGCGCAACAAGAAAAAACCTACAAAGGATCGATCCCGCTGGTCACTTTTGGCGCGGTCGCGGCGGCGATTATCGCGGTCTACACGATTGCATCCGGTGCCATCATTTTGATTCCAACATTCTTATGGTCACTTGGTTTGATTGCCGACATCGACACGCTCACCTATCGCCTTGTGTGGTGGGGGCTTGGGCACTCGTCGCAACAAATGAACGTCGCGGCGCACGTCGCCGTATGGTATGCGATTGCCGCCCTCACCATCGGTTCGAAACCACTCAGTGAGAAAGTCAGCCGCGGCGCATTCTTGCTTTATATCGCTTTTCTGCCGATCGCCTCGGCGCACCACTTACTAACCGATCCCGGCATCAGTTCCGAATTCAAGGTGTTCAACACGTCATATGCCATCTATCTCGCCGTGTTGGCGAGTATGATCCACGGCATGAGTGTGCCGGGTGCAATCGAGTCCGCACAGAGACGCAACGGCTTCACACGAGGTGTGTTCGGCTGGCTGCGCAATGCGCCTTGGGCCAACCCGGCGTTTTCAGGGATGTTCTTATCGCTGGTCATGTTCGGGTTCGTTGGCGGCATTTCCGGCGTCGTGCTTGGCACGGAACAGCTCAATCTATTGATGCACAACACGCTCTATGTGACCGGCCATTTCCATGGCACGGTTGCTGCGGGCACCACACTTGCCTTCATGGCGATCACCTACTTGATTGTGCCGCTGATCTTTCAGCGCGAGATGATCCTCAAGGGCTGGTGCAAGTGGCAGCCGTACTTGTTCGGCATTGGCGCGTTCGGCCTGTCGATGTTTATGATGGGGGCCGGGACACTTGGCGTGGCGCGTCGCCATTGGGATATGACATTCTCAGATGCGGTCCTCAGCTTCGATTATCCGCCAGCGGCGTTCCTCATGATGGGGCTCAACGGCATCTCTGCTATCCTCGCGACCATTGGCGGTATCATGTTCGTGGTCGTGGTCGTCGGTTCTGTGCTGTTTGGCAAGCGACGTGACGCCGCAGCTGTGAAAGCGTTCCCCGTGGTCTTTCAAGGCGGCGGTGTGGCTGTTGCCACGCACGGCAGCGAGGGCACGATGAAGTTGCCAGGGACGATCACTTTGGTCTCGGTCTTTTTTGTCAGTTTTGTGCTCTACTACTACGTCAATTGGAAGTTCCTGTCGGAGGTCTGGCCGCTTAGTTAAGGCCGGATGATAAGGAGGACGCCAGCATGCGGACGACCCTGAAAGAGTTGTACGGGCTGTTCAAAGTCCGGATCGGCTTCGCCATTGCACTGAGCGCGATGGCCGGGGTGGCGGTTACACCGGGGCTTAGTCTGCCGGTCTGGCAAATTGTTGTTCTCGGCCTAACAGCGCTCGGTGCTAGTGCGGCTGCCGGTGCCTTTAATCAACTGGTCGAGGTCGATCTCGACGCACGAATGGCGCGCACGCGGCGGCGGCCGTTCGTGACGGGTCGCTATAAAGCGGGCCTGGCATGGCATCTCGGAATACTGCTGCTGCTCGCCGGATCTGTGACGGTCGCCGGGTTGATGCTCAATCCGCTGGTCGGCTTTTATCTGTTCCTCGGGGCTGTTTTCTATGGTGTCATCTATACCGTGTGGCTGAAGCGTCGCACACCATGGAACATCGTGATCGGCGGCTTGTCCGGGACCTTCGCGGTGCTCGCCGGATCTGCCGCCGTGGCGCCGGTGCCAGGGCCGGTGCCGATGATCCTTGCGATGGTGTTATTTCTTTGGACGCCCCCGCATTTTTGGTCGCTCGCCGCAGCACTAGAAAAAGATTACGCGACCGCTGGTGTGCCAATGTTGCCGGTGGTCCTCGGTATGCGACGTGGTGCCCGCGTGATCTTCGCCCACACTTTGGTGTTGGTCATCATATCCCTGCTCCCGGGATTGTTCGGCTATGGGCCCGTATACATGATCCCGGCGGCTCTCGGCGGCGGTTATTTTCTCTATCGGAATTGGATTTTTGTGCGTGATCCGCGTCCGGTGACGGCGATGAGGACCTTTTTCGCTTCACTGGCGCAGCTTATTTTAGTGCTTGCTGGGGCCATGTTGGAGGGAGGATTCATTGCTGGCCTTTAGAGCGTCATTATTGTGGGCACTGGCCTTGAGTGTTCTCGCCCTCATGCTGCCAATCGCCGCCGCTGCGTCATTTGATCGTGCCAAGGCCCTTGAGGTCTCGCAAGCCTCTCTCGGGACGAAGCTCGGCAGCTATCGTTTCACCGATACTCGAAACCAAGTTGTCCTCCTGGATGCGTTTATGGACAAGCCGTTGGTGATTAGCCTCGTCTACACCAGTTGTGCCGATATTTGTCCTATTGTGTCCGAGACCCTTGCCGACGCGGTCACGGTTGCGCGCGATGCGTTGGGTGAAGACAGTTTTCGAATCGTCACCATTGGTTTTGATGCCCGCAGCGATTCACCAAATCGTATGCGGTCCTATGCCGCGTCGCATGGCATTCGTGTCGACGGCTGGCATTTTCTGAGTGCCGATGCGGCGACCGTCGATAGCTTAGCGCGAGACCTTGGGTTTTCGTTTCGGCCCTCGCCACAGGGCTTCGATCACTTGTCGCAAACGTCTGTCATCGATACCGATGGTCGGGTTTATCGACATATTTACGGCGCTGACTTTACGCCGCCATTGTTGGTCGAACCGCTTAAACAATTGACCTATGGTGGGCGCATCGAGATGACCAGCATCGACGGTCTGATCAATCGGGTGCGTTTGTTTTGTACCCTGTACGATCCGGCCAGCGGCAAATACCGCTTTGATTATTCGATATTCATCGCGACGGCGTTGGGGGCGCTGAGTCTCGGTGGTGTTGCCATTGTTTTGGTGCGGGCTTGGTTGGCACAGCGCAAAACAGCCCGGCACGTGTAGCCGGATAACCTGAAAGAAATATTGTGAAAGCAATCCAATCGGTATTGCGTTGGGGATTTATGTGGTTAGAAGGCTGGTTCGACCAAGCTTTCGGCGCGCGCTGGAACCCTATGTATTATCTGGGCGGCTTGGGCTTTTTCTACTTTTGGATCGTCGCCGTTTCCGGTCTTTACGTTTATGCATTCTTCGATACCGGCCTGACCGAAGCGTATACTTCGGTTGAGGAAATGACCCATAGCCAATGGTATCTGGGTGGCGTCATGCGCTCGTTGCACCGCTATGCCTCGGACGCACTCGTCATTATGATGGCATTGCATATGACCCGCGAGTTCGCTTTCGATCATTATCGAGGACCGCGCTTTTTCTCGTGGATTACCGGCGTGCCGATGGTCTGGCTGGTGATCGCGGCAGGGGTCACAGGGTATTGGTTGGTTTGGGACACGTTGGCGCAGTACGTCGCCATTGTGTCGGCGGAGTGGCTTGATTGGCTGCCTATTTTCGGCGAGCCGATTGCCCGCAACTTCATGAAGCAGGGTAGCCTCGACGATCGTTTTTTCACACTGCTTATCTTTCTTCACATCGCGGTCCCTTTGATTTTGTTGCTGGTGATGTGGATTCATTTGCAGCGCGTGGCGTACGCTCGTTGGAAACCGGCGCGGGGTCTGGCTGTCGGTACTTTGGCGATGTTGATTGCCCTTTCGTTTATCGCACCGGCTGTCAGCCACGCCCCAGCGGATCTTGATCGGGTGCCGCAACAGTTGAATCTTGATTGGTATTATCTGTTCGCCTATCCACTGATTGAGAATTGGGGCGCTGGCACGGTTTGGATGATTGCCTTTGCAATAACCTTCGTGCTGATGCTGCTGCCGTGGTTGCCGCCGCGCCGCAAGCTCCCAGCGGCGGTCGTTGATCTGGCAAACTGTAATGGGTGCACGCGTTGTTCCGAAGATTGCCCGTTCGGTGCCATCGCAATGATGCCGCGTACCGACGGCTTGCCGTTCGACCGCCAAGCCGTTGTTGATGAAAACGTTTGCGTCAGTTGTGGCATTTGCGTCGGTGCCTGCCCGACGGCGATGCCATTCCGCCGCCGCAGCGAGTTGATTCCCGGGATCGATCTGCCAGGACTGACAGCCGCCGAACTGCGCGACAAAATCCATGCGGCGTCGACTAAAATGACAGGCACCGCGCGCGTGCTGATGATTGGTTGCGAGCATGGGATCAAGAGCAAAAAGCTAGCGAGTGAAAATAGGATCGGGGTCGATCTGCCGTGTGCCGGCATGTTGCCACCGTCATACATCGACTACATCCTCAGCAAAGGATTAGCGGACGGCGTTGCGGTCGTCGGTTGCCGTGGTGGCGAATGCCAGTACCGCCTTGGGCCGGAATGGAGCGAGGATCGCTTCGAAGGACGGCGTGACCCGTATCTGCGCGATCGCGTGCCGCGGGATCGGCTGTTACGTCTTTGGATGGCGCCGATAGAATGGCAATGCGCCGTCAATGACCTCGACGCATTCCAAAATACGCTGACCTGCCGAGATGCCGGTCCTGACCAGGACTCGCATCCTGCGGAAACAGACGGTGTGCAATCATGAACGCGGCCTTCCGATATGCCTTTCAGATTTGCATCTATGTGGGGTTTGCGCTGCTTTTGGGCTATTTCTCGCAAGCCCCGACCTATCGACCGATTCCCGAGGGTGCGGCGCAAGTAAAATTGAGTTTTGCGCACGGTGGCAAACCCATAGGAGGATGCCGTGACCGGACAGAGGCTGAACTGCAAGCACTCGCGGCGAATATGCGTAAACCACAGCTTTGTTCGCGTGAAAGGGTGGCGGTGACAATTGTTTTCGAGTTGGATGGGGTGACGGTTTTTGAGGATGCTTTGGCACCGTCTGGATTGCGAGGGGACGGTCCCTCGCAGATGTACCAGAAATTCACGGTTCCGGCTGGATCTCATGAGGTCACACTGCGGCTTCGCAATACCACCCGGACAGAAGGCTGGGACTATCAGGCACATCGGGTTGTTGAGCTTGATGCAGGACAAATTCTAGCGATCGACTTCGATCCCAGCGCTGGGGGATTTATAATCTCGAGCCCTGGAAGCGAGGGGTAGTAAGATGCCACTGATTGAATGGCGAGACGATTTCCGCACCGGCATAGATGCTGTTGATTATGAGCACCGCGAAATGATTAACCTCATCAATGGGGCGCACGTAAAGCTTCATGGGGCACCATCAAGGGATGAAATTGAGTCGTTTCTGGGTGAAATTCATACCCGTATCGCTGCCCACTTCGCGCTTGAAGAGAGCATCATGCGCGCACGTGGATATGATCAATTCGTCGATCACAAAGAAGATCACGAAAGGCTCCTCGACAGCATTCGCGATATCATGGATCATTATGACGCTGGCGACTTCGACGGTATGAGCGACGAATTGAGCCATCGCTTGCAAGATTGGTTCGTCGAACACTTCAAAACGAAGGATTCACGACTACACCGTATGCTGGGTGTATTCTAGTCAACGCTTAGCAGTCGACGTGTAAACTCAAAATCATTAGTATATTGAATAAAAGCAGGGAATGGTTGCTGCCGTCAGGAAAGGCAACGGTTAATGATGGATGAGGAGAGCTTTCGGATTGTTCGTGGACAGCCCTTATTTTCAGGGCTTGAGCCGTCTTTGTTTGACTCTCTGGTTGCCGGCGCCCAACCACGCACCTATCCAAAAGGACGTTTACTATTTCAGCGGGGCGATCCGGCGGACCATTTTTATATCATTTTTGATGGGTGGGTGAAGCTCTATCGTGATACGCCAAACGGCGATCATGTGGTGCTTGGTGTTTTTAGTCGTGGCGATATGTTCGCTGAGGCTGCAGCCTTTGTCGGTACAGGGTATCCCGCTAGCGCCGAGATTATCGAAGATGCAAAGCTTCTGGCTGTTGAGACCAAGCGCTTCATCTCGGTGGTTGAAAGCCATCCGAGTGCGTCACTGAATATGCTGGCATCAATGTCACGCCATCTGCATCGCTTGGTCTATGAAGTCGAACGTTTGAAAACTCGATCCGCCAGTCAACGGCTTGTCGAATTTTTACTTCGACGCTGCCAGGTGATGGATGGCCCCGCCGTGATCGATCTGCCGTATGACAAGAACCTCATCGCGGCCCGGTTGGGTGTGCAGCCTGAAAGCCTGTCTCGTCTTCTCAACAAACTTCGCGATTATGGTGTTGAAACCAACGCAAATCGCGTGCTTGTCGCCGACGTGGCACGTCTACGCGAATATTGCCCGGTCGATGAACAAGAGCATGAGGAGCGAACGGTCGCTTGATCCGGTAGTTTATGCCTCGCGTCCGACCCGCGGCCCGGTTAGGACCGGCCAATAGACGATGGCAAAAATCACGAAAGCGGCGATCCAACTGAATCCTGCAGCCAGCATGCCTTCGTTATAGTATGCAGGAAAAAAGACCGGGGCGACGACGCGAATTAGGGCGCCGAGCGTCACCATTCCATAGCTGAAAACGGTTGCCGACCCGATAACCAAGGGGCGACCGGTATGTCCGAGTGCAGCGCGGCTCATGACCGCTAATATCATCGTTCCCGCTGCCCCTGCGGTTAGTGCATGAAGCGCGGTAGCAGCGGAGAGAGTATCGCCAAGTATCGCGCCGCCCTTTAAGCCAAGACCGATCACCAACCAAGCAAAGCCCACGTGCAACACCGCGACGATGGGTTCCGAGATTGTCCGTAATCCGCACCATCCGGCGAGCCGCATCGCGTTCACGACTGCTGCCGCATATGCTAACCATCCGGTTGCAGTGGCATCGGGGTAACCGATATCAGCAATGGTGAGGGCGGCAACAAGGATGATGCCTGCTACATTCAGGGGGGCGCGATTGACCGGCAGTTTTTCTTCTCCCCTACGGCGCAGTGCATTGGTGGTGAATGCTGGCACCACGCGCCCGCCGATGATGGCGATTAAAAGTGCCAGCAGGTCGACGGCGAGGCGATGACCGACTTCAATGCCGGTATCGATCACCCCCATAAATTCAAGATGGACCAGTAGGTTTGCGGCAAAAAAACCGCCCAGCAGCGGCACGAAAATAAGGTTCCGTTTTGACCAGCCTTTGGCCAGCGCGCCGATGACGAAAACGCCCAATACCGGAATGAAAGCAAGGTCCAACGCAGCGGTGACCTCGACTGACCAATAGGCGGAAAACCCGAAGCCGATCCGACCCAATAGCCATAGGATGCTGAGAACGCAAAGCGACATGCCGTGTACGGCGCGGGCGCCGGTCCAACTCGGCACAGCAGTGAGTAAAAATCCGGCGACGGCGGCAATGGCAAAACCGAATAACATCTCGTGGGCGTGCCAAACAAACGGTGTCATGGCGATGGGCAGAGAAATGAATTGTCCGTCGGTATGACTTACGCCGAGCCATAATAGAAAAGCTGCCATCACGAACGCGCCCCAGATGGCGCAAAATAGGAAAAATGGACGAAATCCGTATGAAAAGAAGATATCGAAGCGGGATTTCATGGTTTTCCTAACCGTTGATAAGGCGTGATCCAGGTACGTGTAAAAGAACCTGTTGTCGGATATTTGGGGGCATAACGAAAAGCGCCGTCGATAGGGCATCGGCGTCAACGGCGTCGGGGGCAGCAATGGTTACGGCACCTCGTTCTGTGGCGCTTTGGCCTGTTTGAGGATCAAATAAATGGTGCTGTGGCGCGTTATCGGTAAAGCGGGTCCCAACACTGTTGGATGTCGCGATGGCGGTTTCTTTAATTTTTGCCTCGCCACCGTTCGGCAAATTTATGCGCCAAGGCCGTCCGTCAGGATGTGCACCCAGTGCACGGGTTTCACCAAGATTGATCAGAACATTGTTCCAGCCCCGTTGCCTTAGAAGATTGGCGGCGCGGTCGGTGATGTAGCCTTGTGCGATACCGTTAAACGTAAGGTGTGTTCCAGGCGCAAGGTGCAGGCTCGGTGGATCAATGCGGATACAATCAGGACCAATGCATCGCCGCACAGCATCTATCGAAGCGCGAGAGGGGCCGGTTGTGTCGTTGGGGTGTGCTTGAAAGTGCTTGGCGTAAAGCGCCCATAGCGATTGCACGGTGATATCGAACGCGCCGTTGGTGATTGTGGTGAACCATAAGGCACGGCGTGTCAGATCAATGAGTTCTAACGGTGCCGGCGTCAGCGTGCCGGCCCGATTCAGCTGAGACAGGGCCGAGTTTTGTCGGTACAGGCTGAAGATATTTTCCAGGCGCTCAATTTCCTGGCAAACAGCAGCGAGTGCACTATTCGCAAAATGGCGATCCGGATGTGCGAGGATGATACGCGCATTGGCGCCGAGTGCTGTGCCACGCCACTCAAAAATCGGTGCTGCCTGCGCCGGTCCTGCAAAAAAGGCACCGACTCCACCAGCGATAATGGTAATGGCACGGCGGCGGGTTATGACGGTCCCTTCAGTCATTGTTTGAAGCCTCCGCGCTGATGTTCTGTCCCGCAGCGAGTGCCATCCGTCGCTCGCGTTTTTTTCTTTTCGCCACCAAAGGCGGACAAATATGATCATCCACATAGTAGGTCTGGCATTCCAGGCAATGAATGCATTCGTTGGGGTTGATCTCACCGGTCGGATGGATCGCCTGTACGGTGCATCGTTCGCTGCAAATTTGGCATTCATGGCCACATTGGTGGCGGCGTCGCAACCAATTGAACATGCGTAGCCGTGCCGGAATCGCCAAAGCCGCGCCTAGCGGACACAGATAACGACAGAAGAATCGCTCAATGAACAATCCGGCGAGGAGAAGCCCTGCGACATATAAGACAAAAGGCCAGGTGCGCATAAAAGTCATCGTGATTGCGGTCTTAAAAGGTTCGACCTCGGCCAGCAATGTCGCTTCGCGGATCGTATGCAGTGATGTTGCAAACAGCCCGATGAATATAATGTATTTGATTGCCCATAACCGTTCGTGAACGGCGAACGGCACTTGAAGTTGTGGCACGCGAAGGCGCCGCGCTGCGGCATTCATCAGTTCTTGCAAGGCACCGAATGGACAAAGCCAGCCGCAATAAACGCCACGCCCCCAAAATAGTAAAGTGACGGCGACGTATCCCCAAAGAATGAAGATCAGCGGATCGACGAGAAAATATTCCCAGCGGAATTCGTCCAACAGGGCATGTGCAAAGGTCAAGACTTGCAGCACCGACAACTGCCCACCTGCATACCAGCCAAGCCAAACGAGAACGATACCGAGGAAGATCAGTCGGCCGGCATCACGAAAACGACGATAGCGGACCAGCTTGTCTTGAAAAACCAAAACGCCTGTTAGAATGGTAAGCAAGGTGAGGACGCCGGCAATTCTGCCGCGCCGCTCCTCCCAAATGGATTGCCAAAGCGGCATGGTTTGTTCGTCCATCGGGGCCGTAGCGACCGATGGCGTCGTGGCCGCGATGTAAGCGCTGGGAAGACGGTAGTCGAGGGTAAATGTTGCGACCTTGGTGGCGCCGGTGTCTGTGTCATGCCGAAAGAACAATTCGAGACGCCACGGATGAGCCGGCTCAAAGCCCGTATCTATAGGCAGAATAAAGCGGGCAATCTCGCGAAACTCGGGGGCCCCCGTCGCTTTGAGTAACCCGACGTTTTCGTACATGTCGCGATATAGGAGAATCGTTTTTTCGCCTTGGACAATTTGTATTCGGTCGAATACGCCGGTCTTGCGATACTGCCGCCCTTTGAACGAATAATACCCATTGGCGGCAATAAGGATCGCGTTGTCGTTGGCACCAAGCGACGAAAACAATTGCTGGTGCTCACGTGTACCCAATAAGTTTCCGCCGATGCGTGCGGGCGTCAGCAGTGCGGCATAGAGATCAATGAACAAATCGTTGGCTTTGCCTTGGGTATCGATTTCAGCTGAGACGTCTGCGAATGTTAACCGCTTTCTTTGAACGGCTCTCTCGGCGATCAGGTCGCCCCAACTGGCGCTGGTGAACGCTCGGCGCAATAACGATAGGCTCGTCGTGGACGCCGTGCGGGCTCGTAGAACAGACCGGGCAGCTCTAATGACGGCATCTTGGATGACGGCACTTGATATGGTGGCCCCGGAAATAGCGTCTGGCGCATCAGCGGCATGCCGAAGGCGGCGGGCTGTTGGTGCCAGAACGTCGAGACCGGCGAACCCGCTGACAAACTGTTGTAAATCTTGGTCCGATATACCGATTACGAGGATGGGTTCGTTATGCTGACGCAGATGGGCACCGGTTATTTTTCCTTCAAGCGTAACGCCGACCAGGACGTCAATGACCTCGCCACCATATCCAGTCGATCCGACGACTGCAGCCGTTGATAGTACATACCCTGCATGACGTCCGTCGACGAACGCGGCGGCGGCGGGCGGCTCGCCGCTGAAGGCGCCGATGCGCTCGGCATTTGGAAATACCTTTGCCAGAATATCGTTCGCTATATCGTCCGCTATATTGCTGCTATGGGCTGGAAGCACCGAGAGCACAATGATGAAAGCGACACTCGCCAAGCGTATACTCGTCCATATTCTCATATGCCGATTATCCGCGAAACGGCATGCCAAGCCTTGATCACGGTTAAGCGACGGCGGTGCTGTTTCCGAAAGACCCTACCTTAACCAAGGTTAAGGCGCGGTCTCGGCCCTACCTTTATCGTTTCTGTATATTCGCAAAGTGAACGGGCAGGAGCAGGACTGATGAAACGGACTATTTTTTCAGTGGCAGTCGCCGCCACTCTGACATTCGGACTCGCGACCGCGATGGCGGCGGAATCCAAAAAACATGGCGCAACGCCGGGTGACCGTTATGAACCGAGCCTGGACGTGCTTGGTGATCAACCGATGGAGCAGCCGGGCACGAAGCCTGGTGAGATGCCGCTGTCGGTGACGCAATTCGAGCAGGCTAAGCAGATATATTTCGAACGGTGCGCTGGTTGTCATGGCGTGCTCCGCAACGGTGCGACGGGACCGAACTTGACCACCCAGATCACCAAGGAACGCGGTTTCGAGGCGCTGCGCGATTTTATTACTTACGGCTCACCGGGGGGTATGCCCAATTGGGGCACGTCGGGTGATTTAACGGCCGATCAAATTGATTTGATGGCGCGCTATTTACTCGTCGAGCCGCCGCAGCCGCCAGAATTTGGCATGCCCGAAATCTTGGCGACGTGGAAGCTTATAGTGCCGGTCGACAAACGCCCGACCAAGCAGATGAACAAACTCGATCTCGACAATCTGTTTGTGGTCACGCTTCGTGATTCCGGGGAGATCGCCCTGATCGATGGCGGTACTAAGAAGATCGTGAAGATCATAAAAACGGGTTATGCCGTACATATTTCACGACCATCTGCGTCTGGACGATATGTCTTTACCATTGGTCGTGACGCCAAGATCAGCCTTGTTGATCTGTGGATGCCGGAACCGACGACGGTTGCGGAAATCAAGGTCGGCGCCGAGGCGCGGTCCGTCGAGACATCGAAAATGAAGGGTTGGGAAGATAAGTACGCCATCGCCGGTGCCTATTGGCCGCCGCAGTACGTCTTGATGGATGGTGTTACGTTGGAACCCAAAAAGATCGTTTCAACGCGTGGCATGACATACGACACACAAGAGTATCATCCGGAACCACGTGTTGCCGCAATCGTCGCGTCGCACTATCACCCTGAGTTTGTGGTCAACGTTAAGGAAACCGGTCACATCCTGATGGTCAACTACTCCGACCTGAAGAACCTCAAAGTGACCGACATCGAAGCTGAGCGCTTTCTGCATGACGGTGGATTTGATTCGACGGGACGGTATTTCCTTGTTGCCGCGAATGCCCGCAACAAAGTAGCGGTCGTCGACACGAAGGAAAATAAGCTTGTTGCCTTGATTGAGACCGGCATTAAGCCTCACCCAGGTCGGGGTGCCAACTTTGTGCATCCGAAGTTCGGTCCGGTGTGGGCAACCAGCCACCTTGGCGATGAGACCATTGCGCTGATCGGCACGGACCCGGTCGGTCATCCTGATCAGGCATGGAAAGTCGTGCAGACTCTCGAAGGCCAAGGCGGCGGCGCGCTGTTCGTCAAGACTCACCCAAAATCCAAGCATCTGTACATCGATACGCCGTTGAATCCTGAGGCGGAACTCGCATCTTCCGTGGCCGTGTTCAATATCGCCGACATGGCTAAGGACGAGCCCAAGTACACGGTGCTGCCGATCGGCGATTGGTCGGGAATTACCGAGGGTGTGCGCCGCGTCGTGCAGGGTGAATACAACGTGGCTGGCGACGAAGTCTGGTTTTCGGTCTGGAATGCCAAAAATCAGGAATCGGCGATCGTTATCGTTGATGACAAGACGCTAAAGAAGAAAGCGGTCATCCGTGACAAACGGTTAGTGACGCCGACGGGTAAGTTTAACGTCTTTAATACGCGAAACGACGTTTACTAAACCTGTCAACGACGGCAGGGACCGGTGGGTCTAACTCCACCTGCCGGTCCCTGCCTGCGATCACTGAAAGGATAAGAACATGTTGCGCAGCAACTCAGCCGAAGATGAAAGCGCAATGGTCTATCTGGTGGGGGCAGGGCCTGGCGATCCTGATCTTCTGACACGCCGGGCACATACCCTGATCGGAAAGGCCGATGTGGTGGTTTATGACCGCTTGGTGTCACCGGAAATTCTCTCGTTAATTCCTACGGGTACGGCACGGATCAACGTTGGAAAGCAACCTAAGTCGCATCCCATTCCTCAAGAAGAAATCAACGCTTTATTGGTGTCATTAGCATGCGACGGACGTGTCGTTGTCCGCCTCAAAGGCGGTGACCCGTTTATGTTTGGCCGTGGCAGTGAGGAAGCGGCTCATTTAGAGGGCAACAATATTCCCTATGTCGTCGTTCCAGGTGTGACGTCGGCATCCGGTTGTGCTGCCGCTGCGGGCGTGCCGCTGACACACCGCGGCGTGGCCAGCGGCGTTAGATTTGTTACCGGCCATTGCCGCGAGAATATGGAACTCAATCTTGACTGGGATGGATTAGCCGACCCAGACACCACGTTGGTAATCTACATGGGGGTTGCCAACATGGCGCAGATCGCCATCCGTTTGATCACCCACGGGTTGCCCGCGTCGACGCCGGCGATGGCGGTGAGTCAGGGGACGACACCGCGACAGCAATGCCTCGTTTCGACGCTTGGTGAAATCGCCAATGCCACTGCCGACGCGGCACTGCCGTCTCCGGTCATGTTTATTGTCGGGCGGGTCGTCGGGCTTAATGGTGATCTGGGAGGAGAACTTGGCGATGAAGCCCTTATGGCTAATCGTGTTGCGGCACACTACGGCTAGATGTGCGGGAGGGATGGCTTCATTACTCGTCGCTGCCGCGTTTGTCGGTAGTGTTCAGGCGGATCCGATTTCGGCTGAACGACGTGCCAGTCTTGACCACTTGCTGCGCCATGACTGTGGGTCGTGTCATGGCATGACATTGCAAGGCGGGCTTGGTCCAGCGTTGCTGCCGGAGCAGCTTGCCGATTGGGATATCGATGGCCTTGTCGCGGCGATTCTTGCCGGAAATCCAGAACGGGCGATGCCCGCGTGGGATGGGTTGCTGAGCGATGCCGAAGCGCGATACCTCGCTGAGCGGATAAAAAAGGGAGTATCGAATTGATGCTGAGGTTTGCCAAAAATATCCGAACAACAGTAATGACGCTGATGTTCATTTTCGGCCTCGTCACCATATCGCATGCGGAGTCTTTATTTCGTGGCACTGGCGATCTCGGCATCATTGTTGAACGTGCCTCGGGAAGTGTCGCGATTATTGAGACCACCGACATGACGATGCTTGGCCGCGTCGAAGGTTTGGGTGATCTCAGTCATGCATCTGCCGTGTTCTCACGCGATGGCCGTTTTGCCTACGTTTTTGGGCGCGATGGCGGCTTAACCAAGGTGGATCTGCTGTCTGCCACAATTTCGAAGCGGATCATGCAGTCCGGCAACAGCATCGGCGGGGCGATATCACAGGACGGTTCGTTGATCGCGGTATCAAACTACAAACCCGGTGGTGTTCGCGTCTTCGATGCCAAAACCCTGGTTGCTGTCGCCGATATCCCGGCAACCACCGATGATGGAACGTTGTCTAAGGTCGTCGGTCTTGTCGATGCACCCGGCCAACAGTTCGTTTTCAGCCTTTGGGATGCGGGCGAGATCTGGCTCGCCGACTTTATGGACCGCAACAAACCCAAGATTCGTAAATTCAAAAACATCGGCACCAATCCTTATGATGCGCTGATCACTTCTGACGGACGTTATTACGTTGCCGGCCTGTTTGGTGAGGATGGTCTTGCGAAGCTTGATCTTTGGCTGCCGGATACTGGGGTAACACGAATTCTCGACGGTTACGGACGTGGTGAACAGAAGCTCCCGGTCTACAAAATGCCGCACCTTGAAGGATGGGCGAAGGCGGGTAATTACTTGTTCCTTCCGGCGGTTGGGCGTCACGAAGTTCTTGTCGTCGATGCCGCCACCTGGAACGAGGTTGGCCGTATCCAAGTGCATGGCCAGCCAATCTTCGTCGTCGCCCGCCCAGATGGGCGTCAGGTATGGGTTAACTTCGCGCATCCATTGAACGATACGGTGCAGGTCATCGACGTGCCGAGCCTGCAAATCGTCCATAGCTACACACCAGGCAAAGCTGTGCTGCATATGGAATTTACCCCGCGCGGCGAACAGGTCTGGATTTCAGTCCGCGACGAGGATCGAGTCGACGTCTACGACACCCGTACGATGGACAAATTGAAAAGTCTACCTATCGATAAGCCGAGCGGTATTTTTCTTTCCGCGCGAGCCGGAAAGACGGGGTTGTGAAATGCCTCTAAGCGAGAATGAGCGCCTTGTCGTCAATGCCTATCAGCATGATTTTCCGCTGCATCCGCGTCCCTTTGCGGAGATGGCCGATAAGTTAGGTATGTCGGAAGAAAGCGTACTTGCGATTGTCGGTGATTTACGTGAACGGGGCATATTATCGCGTGTTGGTGCGGTGATCGCGCCCAACCGTGTTGGCGCAAGCACGCTCGCCGCCATGTCGGTGCCAGCGGCACAGTTGGAGGAAGTGGCACGGCGAGTCAGCGAGCGGCCCGAGGTCAATCACAATTATGAGCGCGAACACACACTGAACCTATGGTTCGTCGTTGCTGCTGCCGACCGGACTGCGGTGCTGCGGACCTTGGATGAGATCGCAAACGAGACGGGATTTGAGGCGATCGAACTGCCGTTGCTCAAGGCTTATCACATTGATTTGGGTTTTACGATATGACGGCGCTTGATGCCATTGACCGTGAGTTGTTGGCACATGTTGCTGACGGCATCCCTTTGGTTGCAGAACCGTACGCCGAGATTGCGAGTCAGATGGGCATTGACGCGGCAGACGTGATTAAACGCCTAGAACGGTTGCGCCGGGACGGAGTCATTAAGCGCTTTGGCTTAGTGGTCCACCATCATGAACTGGGCTACAAGGCGAATGCGATGGTGGTTTGGGATGTGCCGGACGAGAAGATTGATGCGCTTGGCAAAAAGCTCGCAGCTTATGGGTTTGTTACCTTGTGTTATCATCGCCCGCGTCGGCTGCCACAGTGGCCATTCAATCTGTTTTGCATGGTGCATGGCAAAGATCGCGACACCGTTCGGCAGCAGATCGCCGCGCTTAACGACGAGACTGAAATTGGGTCCTATCCCAATGCAGTCCTGTTTAGCCGACGCCGTTTTAAGCAATGTGGCGCGCGTTATGGTGCCGGATCGCCGTCGGCGGATGTCATTCCGCTTGATCCCATCGATCGACGTATCGTCAACGGGCTACAAGGTGGGTTTCCAGTTTCAAAAAGACCGTTTTTTGAAGCCGCTGAAAAACTCGACATCGCTGAGGGCGATCTGATCAGCCGCTTAGAAGTATTATGTGAAAGCGGTGTGCTGTCGCGTTTCGGCCCCATGTTCAATGCCGAAAAGTTAGGTGGTGATGTTACGCTGGCGGCGATGGCGGTACCAAAAAATTCTTTTGATCGAGTCGCCGATGTCGTTAACGCACATCCTGAAGTCGCACACAATTATGCACGCGATCATCGGCTTAATATGTGGTTCGTATTGTCGGTGGAGCGACCAGAGCAAATCGATGAGGTGATTGCCGAGATCGAAACCGAAACTGGCCTCCCTGTTTTTTCAATGCCGAAACAGGAAGAATATTACGTCGGGCTAAAGGTCGAAATATGAACAAGGCCATGGGAATGCCGCCAATTGATGAGATCGACCGCCGTATTATCCAACAAACACAGGATGGTTTGCCACTTGTGCAGGCCCCTTATCAGGCCGTTGCCGAAGCACTTGGACTCGCGGCTGAAGACGTGATCGAACGTATTCAGCGGATGCAAGAGACCGGTGTGATCAGACGCATCGGCGCGGTGCCGAATCATTACCGGCTCGGTGTGCGCGCCAACGGCATGTCCGTCTGGGATGTCGACGATGTTCATGTGCGGGCCGCTGGGGCTGAGGTTGGTGCGCTTGATTTCGTATCGCATTGCTATCGTCGTCCGCGCCATTTGCCGGATTGGCCGTACAATTTGTTCGCCATGGTGCATGGCCGTCGCCGCGACGAGGTCGAGGTCCAGGTTGCTGAGATCGCCCGCTTGCTTGGCGCACGCTCGCGGCGTCATGAAATTCTCTACAGCACGCGTATTCTCAAAAAGACCGGCCTTCGGCTCGCCACATAGGAGTATTCGATGTTTCGTATCACACAATATATGAAAGAAATCCTGGAGCCGACGCCTATCGGGCCAAAGCGCATGCCCTCTGGACCGGTGGTGATCTGGAATCTCATTCGGCGCTGTAATCTTAGATGCAAACACTGCTACTCGATCTCTTCTGATCACGACTTTCCGGGGGAACTTTCGACAGAAGACGTGTTCCGCGTTATGGATGATCTATGGGCGTTTGGCGTTCGCGTGCTGATCCTTTCGGGGGGTGAGCCATTGCTGCGCCCGGACATCTTCACGATTTCCCGTCACGCCAAAGAGATGGGTTTTTACGTTGGTCTGTCGACCAACGGCACGTTGATCGATGATGTCATGATTGGCGATATTGCGGCGATAGAATACGACTATGTGGGTATTAGCCTGGATGGGATCGGGACGACTCATGATCTTTTTCGAGGGCAGCAAGGCGCCTTCGATAAATCATTGTATGCGGCGCGGTTGTGCCATCGGCATGATTTGAAAGTCGGTTTACGGTTTACGATGACGCTCGATAATGCGCATCAACTCCCTGATCTTTTAACGTTGATTGAGGATGAGGAGATCGACAAATTTTATCTCTCGCACCTCAACTATGCGGGGCGTGGTAACAAGAACCGTGGTGACGATGCGCACTGGGATGTCACGCGCCAGGCGATGGACCTGATGTTCGAGACCTGTTTGCGGTTATTGCGCGCCGGCACTGAAAAAGAATTCGTGACGGGAAACAACGACGCTGATGGAGTCTATATGCTGCATTGGGCACGCCGCCATTTTCCGGCGCGCGCCGAGCACCTGCAGGCTAAACTCGAACAATGGGGCGGCAATTCGTCTGGTGTGAACATCGCCAACATCGATAATCTGGGCGATGTGCATCCGGACACTATGTGGTGGAACTATTCGCTCGGCAACGTCAAGAAACGCCGATTCTCTGAAATTTGGCAAGACGTTGCCGACCCCGTGATGGCCGGACTCAAAGCGCAACCACGGCGTATCGGAGGGCGATGCGGTACGTGTCGTCATTTTTCCATCTGCGGCGGCAATACCCGAGTCCGGGCCATGCAGTTAACCGGCGACCCGTGGGCAGAGGACCCCGGTTGTTATCTGACCGATGACGAGATCGGTGTATCCGATGCTGGCGAACGTGTGCTCAACCGACCTTATCGAAAAGGGGACTACGCGCATGCGATCCGTTAATCTGCTTTTTGGTATCATTCTGTTTTCCGCCTCGTCAGCGATGGCGGGAGAGGTGGAAATCGATGCCCGGACTTTGGCGGTTTATCAGCAGCAGTGTGCAGCGTGTCACGGCGAAGATCGTTTAGGCGGGATCGGACCGGCCCTGCTCCCCGAAAACCTGAAACGCTTGAAGAAGAAAAACGCCATCGCGACGATTGCAGACGGACGCATGGCGACACAGATGCCGGGGTTCGCGGCACAACTCGCCAGCGAAGACATCGCGGCATTGGCAGATTTTATCTATCGTCCACTGCCCAATATTCCGACTTGGGGGTTTGCCGAAATTGATGCCAGCAGGGTGGTGCATAACGCACTGGCGACGCTTGGCGAGACGCCGGTTCATAATGCCGATCCGATGAACCTGTTTACGGTGGTTGAGACCGGAGACCACCACGTAACGATTCTCGACGGTGATCGTTTTGAGCCGCTGTGGCGCTTCAAATCCCGGTTCGCTTTGCACGGCGGCGCCAAGTACTCGCCGGACGGACGGTTCGTTTATCTGGCGTCGCGCGACGGTTGGGTCAGCAAATACGATCTTAAAACCTTCAAACCGGTTGCCGAGGTGCGTGTCGGGATCAACACGCGAAATATCGCCGTATCCGGCGACGGACGTTATGTCATGGCCGGGAACACGCTGCCGCATACGTTGGTGATTCTTGATGCGGCCGAACTGACGCCGATCAAGGTCATCGATGTGCGTGGTGCCAAGGGCATGTCGTCGCGCGTCAGCGCTGTCTACACCGCGAAACCGCGCGAAAGTTTTATCATTGCCCTTAAGGATATCCCGGAAGTTTGGGAAATATCGTATGCCGATAATCCGCGTCCAGTACCGATGGGGCTTATTCATAATTATCAACCGGGTATGCAGGAAGGCGCATTCGACCGCAGCCGATTCCCGGTGCGTCATATTGTGCTTGACGATTTCATCGACGATTTTCTGTTCGATCAAGATTATCGCAATTTGATGGGGGCTGCGAGAAACGCCAAGAACGGTCAGGTTGTAAACCTCAACGTCGGTCGCAAGATTGCCGACCTCGACCTTGAGGGTCTGCCGCATCTGGGTTCCGGTATTACCTTTGAGTATCGTGGTCGCCAAGTCTTCGCGACGCCGCATCTGAAGGATGGTATGGTCAGCGTCATCGACATGGAGACGTGGCAGACCGTTAAGCGGATCAAAACACTCGGCCCCGGGTTCTTCATGCGTTCACACGAGAATACGCCCTATGCTTGGGTTGACGTATTCTTCGGGCCGAACCGGGACGCAATCCACATCATCGACAAACGGACGCTCGAGATTGTTAGGACACTGCGCCCAGAGCCCGGCAAGACGGCCGCGCACATTGAGTTTACCAAGGATGGCCGCTACGCGCTCGCGAGTATTTGGGAGATGGATGGCGCTTTGGTGGTCTATGACGCCGAAACACTTAATGAAGTGAAGCGTATCCCGATGGTGAAGCCATCGGGGAAGTATAATGTTTATAACAAAATCACGCTATCGTCTGGTACAAGTCATTAAGTAACTACCCGGTCAGGGCCTGATGTCGGTTGCGTGCGTGCCACATTGACTGGGCGAGATTGATGGCCTCGGTGCGCGTTTTTGCCCGTCCCATGAGTTTGAGGGCGATGGCGGTGGTCGCCGTGATCGAGGCTTCTGCCGCCGGATGCGCAATTTCACCCTGCCACAGCGCAGCGATCCGAGCGGGTGTAAGATCTTCATCGCGCCATACATAGGCATCGCCACTTAGGGTCGCCGGCCAGTCCTCAAGCCCATGCGCGCCGTCGATAAGGGTTGCGATTTGCACGCTCTTGAACGGGTTGCGATGCGCTTCACCGCCAATCCCTTTGAAGACGGCGGCGTTTGATTGGCCAAGTAGGCCCAGCGCTTCTTGATGCAAAGGTCGATAGGCGGCATGCACGATGCCAACGAGCGATAGATTGGCACCAAGCGGATTGAGGTCGCGGATGAAGGTGTTGGCGACAGAGCGGACGCCCAACAGCGGTTTGAGATGAAACAAACGCTCGACTTCGGGCGCGATATCTTCAAGGCCGACGTATGCAAAATTACCCGCCGCTAGCCGTGTCGATGCTTCGGCCAATGACCTGCTTGGTCTGATTCCTAGTGCTTCCAGAGCAGGTCGGGTCGGGGCGCAGCCGTCCAATGTTCCGCTGATCCCATGCATCAGCACTTTGATACCATTCGCCGCCAAAAGCACGGGGACGAGAACGAACCAAGGCTGTTGGCGGTGGTGATCGGCATAGCTCGGCCAGTCGATATCAGGTGTGACGCTGCTGAGCGGCATGTCTAAACGAGTTCGCACCGCGTCGACGAAACCGGCCAATTCTGGCGCCGTCTCGCCGCGTTGGCGAAGGACCAAGAGGAAGCCGCCAAGTTGGATCGGCTCGACCACGCCGGCCAGGATCATCCTCATCGCTTCGGCGGCTTCTAGGCGTGTCAGTGGACGCGACAGCTTAGGTCCTCGACCGATGGTCCCGGTAAAAAATGAAAAATCCATGATCAACCTATCTGTGATTGCTTTGTATAGATCATGCTGCTCGGTGTGATGGCGCGCCTTGACCTTGGTTAAATACCCAAGGCAGCAAACACTATGCACGATTGGGCGGGAGGCTAGGCTTTTTGGTTCTATTCCCTGTACTTGCTGAAACCGCGCAAAATAATTTAGGGGCGAAATTAGTGGTTGAGTCCGGTATAGACGCATTTAAAAGCTTATTCTGTGGCGCTAGAACGAGAGCTGGCGGTACATGCAGAGGAAAACCCATACGGGGTAAATGTCGATGCGCAAACTATGGCGGCCTATCGACCGGCCCAAAAACAGGCGGCGGCAAAAAAATATATCCGATGCGCAAAAAAGGCGATGGGAGAGCTATAGAGCCAACTAAGAGTGACCTATAATTTACGTACACGCGCACGCGTCACGGGGTCTTACAATAAGTCAGTTGAGTGACCGCAGAAACGAATTGTTTCAGTTCCTATTGAAGCAGACTTGAAGGACGCGCAACTCAACTTAGCGCTAACAATCGTCACCCGAGGTCGCTGTCCTTCTTCAATATAGGCGTCGCTATGGCTGATTTATGTCATCGGTCGAGTTTGGCCATTTTGCCACACAATGTCCGCTTACAGATTG
>CAXBEV010000013.1:0-105057 GCA_963974935.1 uncultured Rhodospirillales bacterium
CAATCGTGCCAACGTTGCAGTGCGGTTTCGTACGCTCAAACTTTTCCTTGGCCATTCTCTTTTCCTCGTCGTCCGTGCCCCGCCATGGGGCCTGGGTAAAAACTTAAACAAATACACCACCCGTGCATCGCTCGGCGTTGGAGCGGGTGGAGGGAATCGAACCCTCGTAACCAGCTTGGAAGGCTGGGGCTCTACCATTGAGCTACACCCGCCGACACCGCTTCACCGCATTCCAGGTCACCAACTCCCTGACGGGAAATGGTGGAGGGAGTAGGATTCGAACCTACGTAGGCATAGCCAACGGGTTTACAGCCCGTCCCCTTTAGCCACTCGGGCATCCCTCCCCCGAAAACGTTGCGACCCACCGCGGGGGCGGTGGATCGGGCGGTCGGGAATATGAAGATTTCCTCACTGATGTCAACGCCTAAACGCGACAAAATTCAACGGACACTCCCATTTTAATGGCCTTTTGACCGTCCAATTATGTGGGCTTGCAGTCCGGCGATATGCGAACGATAAATGGCACCATGACAAAGCGCAAGCGCCCCCCTCGCTCCTCTCGGAGCCGCATCAACCAATCACGTGCCCCTTCAGCCGGGCCGCGCACGGGGAAATCCGGGCCGCCCGAGCGGGGCGCCGGCGGCGGCAGCGGACGTAGTATCTGGCTGTACGGCATGCATGCAGTGGCCGCTGCGCTGCTGAATCCGTCCCGCAAACGCCACCGTTTGCTCACCACCCGGCAAGCGATAGAGAATTTGGCCGACACCATGGCGGCCATAGGCG
Organism: uncultured Rhodospirillales bacterium; assembly: GCA_963974935.1. Taxonomy (GTDB): domain Bacteria; phylum Pseudomonadota; class Alphaproteobacteria; order Rhodospirillales; family Casp-alpha2; genus UBA4479. Next base: position 784 of record CAXBEV010000013.1, read on the forward strand.
CCGATGGCGCTGTGCTTAATCCGCCGGCAGAAATCGTCGACCGCGGCGAAATCGATGTGGTCAGTGGTCCCGATGCGGTACACCAGGGAATCGCCCTTCTGGTCGATCCGTTGCCTGATGTCGCCATCGAAGACGTTCTTGCAGGCGCCGGCACGACGGCGACCCTCATCGTGCTCGATCAGGCGACAGACCCCAGAAACATTGGCGCCGTGCTGCGCTCGGCGCGGGCATTCGGCGCGCTGGCCGTAATCATGCAGGACCGAAATGCGCCGACCGAAACCGGCACTATGGCAAAAGCAGCGTCGGGCGCGCTTGAACATGTGGCGGTGGTGCGCGTCACGAATCTGGCGCGCGCACTCTGGCTGATGAAAGATGCGGGTTTTTGGTGCTTAGGCCTGGACGGCACCGCGACCGAGTCCATCGGCGCCGTCGACCCGACATCAAAGCGTGCTGTGGTGTTGGGCGCGGAAGGGGCCGGCCTGCGGCGCCTGACGCGTGAAACTTGCGATCAATTGGTACGGATTCCGATAGATGCCGCGGCAGAAAGCCTCAATCTCTCAAACGCAGCGGCTGTGGCCCTTTATGCGGTCGGCGCAAAAGACTGACGCACCGTCTTGGTGATCGTTCGCCGCATGACATCTAAGCTTGTAAATAAACGCCCTTGTTTTACTCTTTAAAATCGGTGTTCTGACGTGTAGGAATAGCCGCAGTTGCCCCTGTAGTTAAATGGTATAACACTTGATTTGTAATCATGGATTGCGGGTTCGATTCCTGCCGGGGGCACCATCTATCTTTTACCCTCCTCTTCAACCCTTCCATGACCGGATCAACGGGGCAACGATCATCAATCTATCTTATGATCGAGCTGTCTTCGGTCCGCCTGTATGTTGCAGGGGCAGCGCCGATATATCGCTTGAAGGCTTTCGAAAAAGTAGCTGTTGATTGATAGCCAACACGGTCCGCTGCATGAGCGATTGGGAGCCCCTCTGTACGTAGGTAATGAGCCGCACGCTGCATACGCCAACGCGTCAAATATTGCATGGGCGTCTCGCTAACCAAAGATTTAAAACGACCGGCAAAGGCTGATCGTGACATACCGACTTTACTCGCTAGTTCTTCAATGCTCCAAGCGTATGCCGGTGCTTCATGTATCAGTTGGAGCGCAGCACCAATACGGCGATCCCGCAACGCGCCTAACCATCCGGCTCGATCAGATGGCAACGATTCGACATAGCTTCGAATGACCTGAATAAATAAAACACCACCCAGACATTCGAACAAGGCAGCGGTACCTATACGGTTTGCCCGAATTTCATCAGAAATAAGCTTGGAAGTTATTTCCAGCCATTCGCGCGCACCATCGCCACCACTTTTGATGTGAATAAGCGGAGGCAGTTGGGCAAGAAGTGGGTGCATCTCTCTGCGATTAAATTCCAACCGGCCACATGCTATGGTGGTCACAGCTCCTCCTCCCCCACTTCGCATAACCTCTGGTTTGCGCAATGGCCCTGCAACCATGAGATCAGTAAATTTCACGATTGGTGATGATGGGTCGCTTTGCAGATAGTGGATGTGACCATGAGGCATCATAAGAAGGTCACCTGTATTCAGTGGAACCGGTTCTTCGCCTTCCAATGTGATGAACCCATTACCGCTGAGGACAATGTGAAACATCAATCCTGATATCCCCTCGGTCGATGCACCCCAAGGCGCGCTGAATTCTGCCCGGCCTAAAATTGCCCCTGACAAGCGCACGGTACCGAGAATATCGCTCAAAACATCCATGGCGGAAAACCCAAACAGTTTGTACGTTACGCCATAAATTATACACTATGCACCATGGAAACGCCAGAATATATCTCCTATTGTAGTATTTAGCGAACGAACGAAATGGCTGCTACGGCAAAAGGAATGAAAAAGGCATGACTACGACAACTACTAAGCAAACATACAATCACTCGGAATATCTGGTCGAGACGGACTGGCTTGAAGCCCATCTGGACGATTCGAACTTGCTAATATTTGATTGCACGGTAAGTGCCCACTCGAACCCGGACAAGAGCGCCAGATTCCCTTTTGCATTTACAAATGGGATCACTAATTTTGATGAAGGGCACATACCCGGTGCGGGTTTCCTCGATCTTTTAGGAAGCCTCTCGGACAGAACGTCTGAGCTGCCTTTCCTTATGCCGCCTGAACAACAGCTCGCTAGCGCATTCGCAAAAGCCGGTATCAACGATGATAGCCGTGTCGTTCTCTATGGCACGACAGATCCCATATGGGCTGCGAGAGTATGGTGGATGTTGCGTTCACTCGGATTTAAAAATGCCGCTGTTCTGAACGGGGGGTGGCGGAAATGGAGTGCGGAAGATCGACCAACATCGACCAAGGCCTGCACCTATTCACCTGGACTATTTACTGCTAGAGCGCAGCCAGGTTGCTTTGCTAATAAGGAGGACGTTCTGGCGGCCATCGGCAACAAATATATACGCACAATCAACGCGCTTCCTTCTATGATTCATTCCGGCGAGGGCGGGCCTGTCTTCGGACGCAAAGGGCGGATCGCAGGTAGCGTCAATGTGCCTTTCTCGTCACTGCATGACCCGGATACTGGCGCTTATTTTCCAGCCGACCAGTTGCAGGAAAAATTTCAAGCGGTTGGTGTTGAGGGCGCTAAACAGATCATCGTCTACTGCGGCAGCGGTATCGCTGCGTCCAATGACGCCTTCGCTCTTGCCCTGTTGGGATATGACAATGTCACCGTATACGACCAGTCCTTGGCAGAGTGGGGATATGATACATCCTTACCAATGGAAGATGGCTAAAATTTTAATCCACAAGATTGCGGCGCCCATGTCCTGGCTACGTCATATTGGCAAGAATTTAAATTGATAACGGAGATACGTATATGAGCGATGCAGTCAATAGTGACATGAGCAAGTTTTGGAACGGTGAAGGCGGAAAAAAATGGCTACACTTTATGGAAACAATGGATGTAAACCTCCTTCCATTTGGACAGAAAGCTATGGCCGCCGCCTCTGTTATGCCAGGCGAATCGGTGCTCGATATTGGTTGCGGATGTGGAGATACTTCGATCGAAATAGCAAGCCTTGTCGGGGTTGATGGCCATGTTCTGGGCGTTGATATTTCAGAACCAATCCTCGTGCGCGCCAAGGCGAAAGCCATGATTTCAAAGGATAAAAGCGTTGCGTTCGAATGCGAAGACGCACAGGTGTATCGCTTTGACACGGCAGCTTTCGATCTTATCTTCTCACGCTTTGGCGTGATGTTTTTCGACGATCCGGTCGCTGCATTCAAAAACTTGTACAGGGCCTTGAGGCCTGGTGGACGTGTCGCCTTCATTTGTTGGCAACCCGCCAAGGACAATGAATGGATCAAAGCCTCTCTTGAGACTGTCGCACGTCATATTTCTCTGCCTGACTCTTCCGGTCCTGAGGATCCGGGACCGATGTCATTTGGTGATCCGGAAAGAGTAAGGCGTATTTTGACCCGTTCTGGTTTTTCAAATATTGAGATCAGTAATTGCGACACATCTTTTACTGTTGGCAGCAATCTCGATGAAGCTGTTTCGTTCTTAATGCAATTGGGACCAGCAGGTGCGGCGATTGCGCAAGCAGATGCCGGTGAGAGAGTAAAATCCAATATAGCTGCAGATCTACGCGAGATGCTTGTCCCGTACAATACGGGCGTGGGCGTAACTATGGGTGCGGCGACGTTGATCGTTACTGCCAATGGGTAGCAAACCCCCTTGGGTTTAATCCCATATAGGCCGCGAGTGAGAGCATCCCGGTCCAGTCGGGCCCGTTCCTTGTCTGTAAATCGGATCGAAAAGGGTGGCGGGGCCTTAGTTCTTGTTGGACGCGCCGCCGCATGAGAAAACGTCTCAGTTATCAAGGAGCTGTTCATATGCCCAGCCCCTCTGGATCAAAGTTCCGGTGCTTTAACTGGTGTTCCCAACCCTCTAAACTTCAAAGCGAGAGTTCAAACTTTCTCCTGCCGAGGACGCCAGTTAACCGTTATTATATTAACTTCAATTTTTCCATTAAAATCAATACATTATAACCACTATCCAACTGCAGGCATGCGTTTATAGTAGTGCCATAACATCACCGCAGCGACGCTCCGATAGGGGCGCCAGCGCGCGCCGATCTCGTCCAACTCGGCCGCACTGGGCCGGCCCGATTGACCGATCAGGCGACCGGCAGCGGCCTGCAGCGCAATATCGCCGATCGGCCACACATCCGGCCTGCCCATGGCAAACATCAGATAAATATCTGCCGTCCAAGGCCCGATTCCCTTAAGTGCCGTCAATTCACGGCGCACGGTGTCTTCACGACAACGCTGTAAACGTTCAAGATCAAGATCACCGGCCAAGATCGTCTGTGCGATTCCAAATACATACCGCGCCTTGGCACCGCTAAGGCCGGCACCACGCAAGCCATCTTCGCCGGCAGCGTGCACGGACGTCGGCGTCACATCCTCTACGGCGCCCAGCAGTCGTGCCCAAATCGCCGCCCCTGCCTGTACCGAGACCTGTTGGTCGACGATAATGCGCACCAATGTTGCAAAGCCAGGATCGCGTTTCCGCGACTTGGGTCGACCATACATGTCCATCGCACCTCGCATACGCGGGCACTCATCGTAGAGATATTTTAAACCGGTCCGAAATCCCTTCATGCAAACAGTATAGCAGCCGACCGTGACACCCGGCGATGACCTTATATTGCCTACAATTAACGCTTGAAAACTCGACATACCTAACAATGCCGCCAAAACCCAAAGTATGTCGGGAAATACGTAGACCGTTGAACCTATTGTTTCATTGCTTCAATCTCGGATACAATTTAGTTTAAAGGTAGCCTTTGGGAAGGTGAGCGGTGAATGCACCGCCTGGGAGGCAGATATCTCTGATCAATCATTAAACTTAGGACGCTTTGCCGCACTCGCTTTGTGTCGCGCGGATGTTCTTTTCCAAGTTTCCAGCGACATGACGATCAAGTTCTCCTGGGGTCCAGCGGAGAAATTTTTCGGTGGCGCCGGCACACCTTTAATTGGTTCCAGCTTCCTCAACATGATTGCCGAAGATGACCAACAAATCGTTGGTGATTATTTTTACAATGAGAATTCCGCTTCCCGTGTCGAAGATGTGATTTTGACCTCAGCGAAAGGGTCAAAAATTGCGATTTCCGGTTACCGCGTGCCCGACTTCGATAACGACTTTTTCTTGGCCGTCAAAATTTCGCCGAAACAAACCATCCCCATCAGCCGGCAACCTGAAGCACAGGATGCGGAAAGCGGCGTGCTGAGCGGTGAAGCCTATACAGATCTGGCGGCACAACGGATCAAATCATTCGAAGCATCCGGCGGCAAACCCAAAGTCAGTATGGTCAATATCGGTGATCTGAGTGACGCCGGCTTTGCTGAAGGCAGCGAAGAAGCCGGGCAGGTTCTGCGTGCCATCGGTGACGTCTTGAATTCGGAATCTTTGGGCGGCGACACGGCGGGCCGCGTCGACGACGGCAGCTTCTCGCTGATCCATGGTGATGACGTCAACGCCGAAGAATTGAGTGAAAAAATCGCCAACGCGATGTCAAAAGCGGCGCCGGGCGCGAATCTGATGCCGAAGATCGCGACCATGGACGCCGGGTCCGCCGGCATGGACGAACAGCAGCTTGCTAAGGCAATGATGTATTCATTGCAAAAATTTACCAAGGGTGAACCTCTGCCCGACGGCGACCTTTCGGCAGCCCTACAAAGCAGTCTGGCTGAAAACGTCGCGTCCGTGCAGCGGTTCCGCAAAATCGTCGAAGATGGCAGCTTTGACCTTGTGTACATGCCTGTGTGCTCACTCAAAGACGGCCACATTCACCATTACGAAGCCCTCACCCGATTCCGCGATGAAGCCGGCGAATCTCCATTTGCCCTGATCACGCTGGCTGAAGAAGTCGGCGTCATTTCAGATTTCGATTTAGCTGTTGCCGAACGCGCTATTCAAACCATTGTTCGCGCCCAAAAAACGGCGCCGCCGACACCGGTCGCCATCAATGTGTCCGGCCACTCGATCGGCGATCCGCTATTTTGTGCCGAGCTTGATAAAATGCTGCATGCGCAATTCGGTATCGATGAGTTTTTGAGCCTGGAAATCACCGAGTCCGCTGAGATTGAAGACCTCAAAGGCGTCAATGCAGCAATCCAGGAATTCCGCCGGGCCGGTTTCAAGGTTGCCTTGGATGACTTCGGCGCAGGCGCCGCCAGCTTCGACTATTTAAACAGCTTTGACGTCGACACCGTCAAATTTGACGGGCCTGTCGTTAAGCGCGCCGTGGTGACGAAAAAAGGTAAGGCGTTCTTAGCTTCGATGGCGACGCTATGCCGCGAGATTGACGTGGAGACCATTGCCGAGATGGTCGAGGACGAACCACTTGCAAAATTCCTCGGCGAATGCGGCATCGAACTGGGTCAGGGATGGCACTTCGGCAAACCGATGCCAGCAAAAGAGGCATTTAAAGGCCTTGAAGACGATAAACCAAAGGCCGCTGCACCGTCAGTGAAGAACTTAGACGGCCTATCGTTGATGGAACGCCTGCAAGCAGAGTCCAGCTGATCAGCGCAGCTCGTCTAGGGGTGTTACGCCCATCACCTGCAATCCGGAAGCGATGACCGTGGCGACGCCCTGCACCAGGGCCAGACGCGCTTGTGTCACGGCGGCGTCTTTTTCATCGATAAAGCGCAATCGGGTATCGTCCTTGCCTTTATTCCACAGGCCGTGGAAGGCTGATGCCAAATCATGCAGGTAAAATGCGATACGGTGCGGCTCGTGCGCCTCGGCTGCGGCCTCGACCATTTTGGGCCAGCTTGCCAGCACACGGATGACATCCAGCTCGGCCGGATCGTTTAGCGGCGACATGTCGACTTTTGCCAACTTCGCAGTCTCCAACAATGAAGCATCCATCATGTCTGCGGCATTGCGAAACACCGAATGGCAGCGCGCATAAGCGTACTGCACATAAAACACCGGATTATCGCGGGATTGCTCGACCGCCTTTTCCAGATCGAAATCCATTTGGCTGTCGTTTTTACGGCTCAGCATGATGAACCGCACGATGTCTTTGCCGTTGGCGCCCAGCTCTTCTATCAAATCGCGCAGCGTGACGAAGTTGCCGGCGCGCTTCGACATCCGAAACGGTTCGCCGCCTTTTTTCAGGTGGACGATCTGGCAGAGCTTGATATCCAAGTCCCCCTCACCGCCCGTGACCGCTTTGACTGCGGCCTGCATACGCTTCACATAGCCGCCGTGGTCCGCGCCCCAGACATCGATCATGGTGTTAAAACCACGCTCGAACTTGTCCAAATGGTTGGCGATATCGTTGGAAAAATATGTCCACGAGCCGTCAGATTTTTTCAGCGGTCGGTCCGTATCATCGCCAAATTCGCTGGATTTAAACAGCGTCTGTTCGCGGGGCTCCCAATCCTCGGGCGCGGCTTTACCCTTCGGCGGCTCAAGCACACCTTGGTAGATCAGCCCGCGCCCCTCAAGTACGTCCAAGACATGCTCAACTTTACCGGCCTGCACCAAATCCAATTCAGACGTAAAGACGTCTTGAACGATACCCAGGGCTGCCAAATCTTCTTTAATCTGCGCCAGCAAGCGCTCCACGGCGACATTACGGAAGGTGTCCAGCCATGCGCTGTCCGGCGCGTCCTTCAGATCGGGGCCGAGGCTGTCGGCCAATTCCTTGCCGATGGCAATCATGTAATCGCCGGGATACAGACCTTCCGGGATCTCGGCAATTTCTTCGCCCAGGGCTTCGCGGTAGCGCAAGTGCGCGGTGCGGGCCAACTTCTCGACCTGGGCACCGGCATCGTTGATATAGTATTCAGACGTAACGTCGAACCCCGCCTTACGAAGCAGTGCAACGAGTGCATCGCCGACCACGGCGCCCCGCGCATGTGCAACATGCAACGGCCCGGTTGGATTGGCGGAAACATACTCGACATTGATTTTTTCACCGGCGCCCATGGTGGAATCCCCATAAGCCGTACCGGTCTGCAAAACGTCGCACAAGCGTGCCTGCCAGAACGCGTCCGACAAGCGTGCGTTGATAAACCCAGGCCCGGCGATCTCGACCCCGGTGATGCCGTCCATCGCTTCGAGGCCAGATTGGATCAGCGCTGCCACATCGCGGGGTTTCATACCCGCCGGCTTTGCCAACACCATTGCCGCGTTGGTCGAGATATCACCATGCGCTGCCTCGCGCGGCGGTTCCACCGTGATGCGCGCGGTGTCTAGGCCGTCCGGCAATTTGCCCTTGGACGCCAAGTCCTCGACCACGGCAACGATACCGTCGCGAAACACGGTAAATAGGTTCATAGAGTATCGTCCCTTTGATCTTCCTGATTTTGATCTTTTAGGGCGCGCAGCCCAGCCGGTTCAGAAGTGGTCTCTGTCTGATCAATCATGGCTGAGGTTGGTAGTCTGCCCCGCGCGGCCTGTCAATGTGAGGGCCGCGCATGGGGCGAACGAGAATAGACGTGAAACCGTCGCTTATTCGGCGGCGGCCACTTGCGCTTGCTCAGGCGCTTGGCGGGTCTGGAAATTGTAGACCCAATCGCGCGAGCCGAAGTGTTCGGCGATCACGTCGAGGGCAGCTTCAACATCGAAGTCTTTGCACGAGAATACATCAAAATAGCACTCACCCGTGTGGTCACAGAAGTGACCGGTTATGTTCGACGTTTCGATCAGCTGCGTCAGGGTATAGCCTGCGGCTTGCGGATTTTCTTTAGCAAAATGGACGATCCACGGCTCGCCATAAGCCGTCATACCGATCCGCTCGACCATATCTTTGGCAAACCGGGCGATGGCGCCGGCGTCGGAACGATTGGCGTTGCAGTTGGCAACGTCGACGGTCAGGTGCATACCCCACATAGCGTTAACTCCGAAAAAAGGGGTTGTACAAATAAACCGTGGGAACACGTCCCAGGGCAAGAGCAGGAGGTTCTACTCTCTTCCGCTTTTGCGAGCAATAGATAACACGCACAAAGTGCGCAAAAAAATCTCTTGCGTCTAAGGTTAGATGGGGATTACAACGCGCCTCTTGGTTTTTGCCGGGCGCGGCGTAGATTCGTGCCGGTTGTTTTGCGGAAGGCTTAAAGAATTGTCCCAATCTCAAGCACTTAAACACGCATCGCAATTTGACGACGTAGCCTCGGTAACAGAAGGTGATGCAGGCAAAGACTACTTCATTGTTCGTGACGGCGTCCGTTATGCAGGCATACATCTGATTATCGATGTCTACGGTGGCTCGCGCCTGGACGAACTTGAGCATGTTGAGATGGCGCTTCGCGAAGCCGTCGACCGTGCCGGGGCAACGTTGCTGCACATTCACCTGCATCACTTTACGCCCAACGGCGGCATATCGGGTGTTGCGGTATTGGCGGAATCGCATATCTCGATCCACACATGGCCGGAATGCGGCTATGCGGCGTTGGACGTCTTCATGTGTGGCGAGACCGACCCGCATGCGACCATCGAGATTCTGCGCAACGCCTTCTCGCCGGACCGCATCGCAGTTGAAGAGCACATGCGGGGACGCGGCGCTTAAAGCGCCCGGCATCTTCAGCGATGACCGATAAAAAATTTCAAGAAACCCTCTATGAAGGGTTGCGTACGGAATATGCCTGCACCGAGGTATTCTTCGACAGCGAGACCGATCATCAGCGTCTGGTGATTTTCAACAATCCGCTATTCGGCCGCATGATGATGCTGGACGGCGTCACGCAAACCACAGAAGCCGACGAATTCATCTATCACGAAATGCTCACCCACGTGCCGATCTTGGCGCACGGCGCAGCCAAGAACGTGCTGATCATCGGCGGCGGCGACGGCGGCATCCTGCGCGAAGTTTTGCGCCACCCAGGTATCGAACGCTGCACGATGGTCGAGATCGACCCAAGCGTGGTCGAGCTTTCAAAGCAACATCTCCCGAACCACAGCAACGGCGCGTTCGATGATGTGCGCACCAACTTGGTTTTCGACGATGGCGCCGCGTTCATTCGTGACCCCAGCGACGCGCACCAAAATGCCTATGACGTGATAATCGTCGACAGCACCGACCCGATCGGGCCGGGTGAAGTGTTGTTCACCGATACATTTTACGCCAACGCACGTCAGTGCCTAAAACCCGGTGGTATCTTGGTCACGCAAAACGGCGTGCCGTTCATGCAGCCGGACGAACTCAAAACCACGATGACACATTTCCGGCATCTGTTTAACGATGCCACCTGCTATCTCGCGACGGTTCCAACCTATGTCGGCGGCCCGATGGCACTCGGCTGGGCCAGCGACGACCGCTCGTTGCGCACCATCAGCGAAGATATTCTCGCGGCCCGCTTCGCCGAAGCCGAGCTCGACACCCGCTACTACACCCCCGCCATCCACAAAGCCGCCTTTGCACTCCCAGGGTATATTGCCGACTTGGTCGGCGAATAACGTTTCGATATCCGGAACGAAGGCTACATTTCCATCATCTCGTGCGCGTGCGCGATCAGGGCGTCACGATAGTTGGCCATTTCGCCTTCGGCGGCGTCGCCCTCAATCTGTTTAAAGCGGGCCGCCCATTCGCCCATGGTCGTCACCCATTCTTCAGGGAACCCCATGGCGGCGCAGATATTGCGCACTTCGGCGACTTCGGCTTCATGCACGTAATCATCGGCATAGGCCAAGCGCAGCAATTCGAGTGCCGCTACCACGCGGGCCTTATGGGTATTGAAGGCGGCGACGTCGACCTCGCCCAGTGCCTGTTTGATATCGACGGCCTGATGCAGGGCCATCTCGTGGCGAATGGCACCGAGCGCATCGAAATCATCTGCGGAATCTTCGCCATCGGCCATCGTGACTCGAGTCGCCAAGACCAAGAACGATTCCCGCTGCGCCTGATTCAGTATTTCAAGAAACATCGCATACCCTCGTGCTCAGCTTCGCCCCATGTGTTTGCCCTAGCTGTTTAGTCCCGGCATTTGATGGATCGGGTTGAGATTGAATCTGTCAGGTTCGTTTGTCCAGCATTTACAGGTGCATTCGTATGGCGTCAGCCCCTTAAGCGTCTTCAGTCTGAGCCCGTAATTGTATGCGTTGATGAAGTCATCAAGGTGTTGCATCAGTTGGTCAGGATTGTCGTAATGATATCGTTTAATCGTTGCTTCCTTGATCGTGCGGCTCATGCGTTCGACCTGGCTATGGTCTATGGGTGTTTGATTTTTGTCAGCCGATGATCAATGCCGTGCTCTGAACAGACATGGTCAAAAATGTGAACGCCGGCATGTTTGTGACGGACAAGATTAATGAATTGGAGCCGCTATCCGGTGCCAAGAATGCGCGTGAAAGAAACCGGCTGGCGTCTCTCTCGTCCAAGCCCTCGTCGCAAGCGGTCAATACTTCACCGCTTGCGATTTTACCGAACCATTTGTGAGTTTTGACAATCAAGTCGATCAAATCCAGATCTGGGTTATAACTGAGCTACCGTCCATACATGACAAAGCTCTGCAAACCCTACCTGCACATCAGATCATTCTTAACCTTGCATTATCGGGGCGTCCATAGATGACACCGCCACGGTCAATGGAAGCGGAAAACCACCGACCGTCCGAATTTGGTGACGTGGGCTCAAACCTTCGCAATTTTCGCCGAAGTTAAACTTAGAATTTTTTGTAGTGGAAACGTTCGTGAAGGTAGGCCAAGACGTTCTTAATGTCCGCAATGGTGAGCGAATCGTCCCCTCCTTTGGGCGGCATGGCCAGGGGCGACCCCGAGGCCTGAAAGCCGTCCAAGATATGGGCCAACAATACCTTGTCCGATTCGGTTTCAAGTACGCTGTTCGATTTCGTGAGGTTAGGTGTGCCTGGAATCGCCCCTTCACCGTCCTCGCCGTGGCAGGCAATGCACGTTCCATTGTAGACTTTTTCCCCCGCGCTCGGGTCCGCGTCTTGTTGCGCCGAATCAGCGTGCGCAGTCAACGCAGTGCCAAGAATAACGAGAGAGAACAAAATCGATTTCATGCGACCTCCAAAACGTTGTCTTAGTTGTTAGACGGCGAACTTTACATAGCCAACACTCGTCAAGATCGACGACAAATGCAGTCGATGAATGATTCGAATGCGGACCTACTCAACCGTCTAATTGCTGGCCTTTAAAAAGGCTTTTATGTCTCGCGCCATCTGCCCGGGAAGGTCAGCGCGCACGCGCATATGATTGACGACGATATCCCAATTCCTGTCCGTCAGTTCCTTGGGGTCACGAAGGTTATGGCAACCCTGGCAAGTTTGCGCCCAAGCCTTTGCTCCGCGCGCAAACTGCGCCGCGTCGTTCGATTTAATTTCGTCTGCCGACGCTACGCCTCCCCCGATACCGAGGAGAATCGCCGCAGCCATAAAAACAGGTCTGATCGCTAAATCGGTAATGGTCATATTCGGGCACTCCCCTCTAGAAGCCGTAAGCAAATTGCACGTTGAATTCGTTCGCGTCCGCTTGGTTCTTAAAATCTCGATCGCTGTACGAGGCCTTCATAACCACTGAGGGCGCGAACCAGTAATTCAGACCAACACTCACACGATCCTCTTCCAGCGTCTTCCAATCTGGAACGTCGCCACTAACGCTGAAGTGTCCATAGCGTACGACCGGCTCAAAATTTCCAAGGATCGCATGGTCTGTCAGACCGGAAAGCCTGTAAGCCGCCTGCGTATACCACGCCTGCCAGCTCATTTCCGGAATACTGGTTGCACTTGTATCACCGGAATCAAATGCGCTCGTCATTTTGCCAAGTTTAGAGCTGATAAACTCACCGCGAATATCCCAAGGACCCTTGGTGAACGCCGCATCCACGTCAATGAGATTGAAGTTGGCGTCGGTAACATCCGTACCTGATGTGGGCCGGACGCCGTTCATTCTCGAATGCATTCCCGATATCCCTATCTCAAAGTAGGGCACCGGGCGAAGCCCCAGACGACCACCAAAGGCCTTGTTCCCGTTGACGTCGCTGCCGAAGCCTTCCATATTTATCCCTTCGTCGGATAGACGAGGGCCATTCCCGACGAAAAAGTTGTAGCTTGCCAACATTGAGCCTAGCTCCACGCCGCCGTGGACCGAGGCACCAATTTCGCTCAGCGGCTCTGCGCCACCATCCTCGACAAATCCTGCCGGGCGGTCAGGCATCTTGTTGATCCAAGCGGGATGGAGGCGGGATTGAAATGCACCGATCGGGCTCAGGAATTTTCCCATGCTGATGGTCGCGTAATCCGTGGCCATGAGATCCAGGGTCGCATACTCCAGGGATACCTTAGTGCTTGCATCCGAATTGGTGCTCAGCTCTAACTCCCCTTGGAAAGTCAACAGGTCCTTGTATCCAACGAGGAAAAGCGGGTTGAATTTACCGCTGCCGAAGGAACTGACAGTATCTGTCTGATCCGTTTGTTTATAGTTGGCGGTCGCATATCCGCTAAAGTGCCAGTTGACTGAGGCGTTCTCATCTGCGTTGGCCAGTTTCTCCGCCACAATAGCCTTGTTTTCGGCCTTTACCGCCTTTTGCTGGGCGTCCTTGGCAATGGACTCTGATTTTTCAAGGCGCTGTTTTAAGTCGCCCAACATCTGCTCCATTGTTGCAACACGTTGACGCAGTTCATCTTGATCGGATGCTGCGCGAACGGGCGAACTCATTAAGGCGGCGGTTAAAAACGCCGACGAGACTAAAAGCGCAGATGTATATTTTATTTTCCTCGTCATCGGCTTACCCCTTCTCTCTTGATGCGACCGTGCATAAAACGGCACCTTTGTTTGCTTTTTCCCTACTCGGAATAGTAGCTAAGGGATTGTTGCAAAGGCCATGTGGCAAATTGTCGCACCTGCCCGCCGCCTAAAAGCAGCCACATATTGTTGACCTTTTGATGCCAAGGAGAGATGAAAGAGCGATGCCCCCTTCGGTTATTGACAGGAGGTCGAAACCTTTCAATCGCTGAGAATTATCGGATTGAGGAATATCTTGAGTGACCGTACCGCGGTCGGATGCACGCTCGGAACGTTTCCGAGGCGGAAATTTCAAGATTAAACATGAAGCCGAAGGGATTACGGAGGGGAGCGTTTGGCCAGCATCCGTTGCAGCGTGCGGCGATGAATGTTTAACCGCCTAGCCGTCTCCGAGATGTTCCGGTCACACAATTCAAAAATCCTTTGGACATGTTCCCACCGCACCTGATCGACCGACATCGGATTGGCGGGCGGAGGCGGCTTTTGCTTACCAATCGCCAAAAGAGCAGCCTCGATATCATCAGCGTCCGCAGGTTTGGTCAAGTAGTCAACCGCACCCATCTTGATGGCATGGATCGCCGATGCGATATTTCCGTATCCGGTGAGAATTATGATCCGCATGTCTGAATTCCGTCGGCGTAACTCGGGAACGATATCGAGGCCGTAACCGTCGTCAAGGCGAAGGTCGATCACCGCATGGGACGGAACATCTTGCTCAATGGCGGCGATGGCTTGAGAGAATGTCTCCGCCACCACAGTAACAAACCCACGGCGCTCCATGGCCTGGGCGAGTCGGTTTAGGAACGGCCGGTCATCATCGACGATCAAAAGGGTGCGCTTCTTACTGCGAAATGCTGCACTGCCCTGATCGTCTTCATTTTTCTTGGTTGTTTTGTCGGTCACAGTCCACCGTCCACGAAGTTTGCCGAATGGATGTTTTCGCTGGCCACTGGAAGATGATCCGCAAACAATTCACGCGGCCAAGTGACAACGATCCGAGCGCCATTTGTATTGTGTCGACCACCGAATTCGACATGGGCCCCGGTCTGTTCCAGAAGCGTCTTTGCGATGAAAATGCCCAGTCCCATGCCATCGCTATTATTGCGGGTCGATACATAAGGTTCGCCAAGCGCCCCAAGAATATTTTTTGAATATCCAGGCCCATCATCAATGATTTCCAGAATGACGATTTGCTTTGACCAAGCAACGCGGATGGTTACCCGTGATTTGGCGAAATCCACGGCATTGTCGACAAAATTTCCGAGGGCATGGATGATCTCAAGGCAGTGGTGCGCAAGCGGTTGGGGGTTATTCTGAACTTGGGTGCTTTCATGAGCACTATCGGCAGATTGAATCAATTGAGGGTCGTGTTCCACGACGATTGCAATGGGTTGATTTTGTTGTTGGCGATGCGCCACTGTTTCCGCCAACCTCATAATTGGCATGCGATGAAAAGATAGATTGGTACCGTCCGCCGCGCGCAGAGTCAGCTGTTCCAGGATGTCCCGGCAACGCTTCGATTGACTGATCAAGAGTTTTACGTCTTTGGCAAATGGGCTTCCCGATTCCAATTCTTTATCCAACTCCTTGGCAACCAACGAGATTGTGCCTAGGGGAGTTCCGAGTTCGTGCGCGGCAGCAGCGGCTAATCCGCTGACAGCGGAAAGCTCCCGCTCCCGTGCAAGCGTCATTTGGGTCGCCGCCAGAGCGTCCAACATACGCCGCCCCTCTTCGGCGACGCGGAGAATATTGATCGAAAAGAACACCGCGCCAACAACAATGGCGATCCATATGCCAAACACATAAGTATGGGGGATGATGTACTCCCCTCCCTTCCAAGGGAGAGGAAAATGAACAAATACCAGAATCGAGGCGCATACTAAAGTTAGTCCAACCAATATAATGATCGGGCGCGTGCTAAGTGTCGTTGCGGCGACGATCACGGGGGAAAGCATCAAGAACGCAAAAGGATTGTGCAACCCGCCGGTCAGATACAAAAGAGCCGCAAGTTGAAGGATATCATAGGTCAAATAAAATCCAGCTTCTTCATCGGTTAGGCGCTTTGAGGCTGGATAGCGAAAAATGAGGATTATGTTTATCACCACCGAGATAACGACCGTGGTGAGGGTGGCCATAAGAGGAACGTCGTAGCGAAGCACCAAAGCAACGAAGAAAATAGTCGTTGTTTGGCCGACGACGGCGACCCACCGCATTAAAATCAAGGACCGTAATCGGATCCGTCCGGTAGATATTGGTGCTGGCAACGGCAATGACTGGACGCCAGTGTTTACGGCACTCATATGTATTAGTTCCCTGAAATTTCCAGCCATCGAAAGAGGTAGCCTACAGGGATTTTCAACAGTCTGTATAGTGTATTAGTTCCGATCTGATCTGAAGGGCACTGTCATGAATGGCGATGCGCAGGTCGGGTCCAAACCGGCTTGGCGAGCTTGAAACCGGGGCATTTTCTCGATGCCAAAATGATAATCAAAATGGGCTAAAAATAGGCATATTTTATACCTGTGTGTAAATTATAAGCATATTACATTTGAGTTGCACTCAAGCCGTGTGAGTTGTTCAAAAATATCCAATAAAAACAATATATTAATCCATTCGGCTGGAGATTTATTTTCTGGCATCGAAATTGCTCTACTTGTTCGACAATTTGATTCTAACTTAGCGTGGAGATTATCCCTATGAAGACTATGAATTTTGCAGTCAAAGCATCTGTCGCATCTGCCGCTCTCGCCTTTATAATGGCGCCTGTTGGTGTTGTTGCCGAAGAGAAACCTGGATTACTCAGCGATATTCCAGGAGAATTTTCCGCTAATGTTGGGATTACCTCACAGTATTTGTTTCGCGGGCTTGATCAATCGGATGAAATGCCGGCACTGCAGGGCGGAATTGATTATAGCGTCGACACGGGCTTGAATAATTTAGGCCTCTATCTGGGCGCGTGGGGTTCTAACGTTAATTTCAATGACGGCAATCAAGCGAGCGTCGAACTCGACGGATACGGCGGCGTGACCGGTACGGTCGCAAACATCGATTGGGATTTGGGGGTCATTTATTATGCATACCCTGGTGCATCAAGCGCGCTTAATTACAATTTTGTTGAATATAAGGTGGCTCTTGGGTACTCGGTTTCTGAGAATCTAGATAGCGGCTTGAGCTATTCGTATTCGCCGGATTTCTTTGGTGCCAGTGGAACATCCCATTTTGTTCAAGCAACGGGATCTTACGCGATCCCATACTTCGAAAAATTCGACATGTCTATTGATGCTTCTGCTGGTCGGCAGTGGATCGAAAAAAATGCAACGTATTTACAGCCGGATTATTGGACTTGGTCACTCGGCTTGGGGCTTCAACTGTCAAAAAATCTGTCGGCGAGCCTCACATATGTGGACACCGACATTGAAGAAGGGGCATGTGGCGGTGGCGGGTCCGATGCGTGCGACGCCCGGGCAATCTTTGCTCTAACGGCTTCCTTCTGATCAGACTGACGAAAGACACGACTGAGAAGGCGTTGCCAGATATCCGCAGCAAAACCCGAAAGCGATATATACCTTGAAAGAAAGGATACGCGTAATAATCCTTGAAGGACGAGTAATTAGGGGGGCCGTCGCGCTGTACAAGTAAGAAGACGTCGCCGAGAGCTTGTACTATTTGTGGTCCAGGAAACTTCCTTGAGACCGATGCTCAGCCTGATCGACCTGCAGAAAACTTCTTCTTGCGCACTGGCGCCAACTACCGCGAGCCTGTCATCAAACACAATCGCACGGCTCGCGGTAGTGCCTTGTTAAATTGCGAGTATACAGTTCATAAAACCCAATGCGTTTTTGACATAACAACGATTAGACAATGATCATCAATATAAGGTGCCCCTGATTTACTAGCTGTTTAGTCCCGCCATTCGTAAAATCACCGTCGCGCACCACCCGACACCTGCGCCGAACTCGACAGCGCACCCAATCGGCGCTAAGACGAATGGTATGGCTCTTAGCAAAGCGCAACTCAGCAAATTCGAAAAGCACCTGATTGCCCTTGGCTATGAGTTGGCGGCAGTTTCGAGCATCTCAGCAGACTCAAGAAAGCCGGTGCAACTCGACCAAACCTCAGTCGGGCGTTTGTCGCGGATGGATGCGATGCAGGGGCAAGCAATGCAGCTTGAAACCGAGCGACGGCGCGCCGTCGAACAACAACGCATCGAAGCTGCGCTGATGCGTATCCGTGACGGTGACTTCGGGTATTGCACGGAATGCGGAGAAGACATTGCACTAAAGCGTCTGCAATACGACCCGACCGTGCCGACCTGCATTGATTGCCAACGCGCCCGAGACTAAACCGCATTCACGTCAGCAAATACGTTAGCGAAGGTGAAACCAACCATGCCCCCGCCGCCCGCCGCCGAGTCTGAAACGTTTCCAGAGACCGGCGATAACGGCCTGACCGAGCCCGAGGCAGAAGCACGCCTTAAAAGCGTCGGCCCGAACACTTTGCCGCCACCAAAATTAGCAGGCGTCGTGGCGCTGTTCTTACACCAATTTCTAAGTCCGTTTATCTATATTCTGATCATCGCCGCCGCCGCGTCGCTGAGCATCGGGCAAATTTCCAGCGCGATTTTCATCGTCGCGGTGCTGCTGATCAATGCGCTTATCGGCACGTTGCAGGAATTTTCCGCGCAAAAAGCCGCCGTCGCCTTGCGGGGCATGGTCAAAGGCAATGCTCGGGTGATCCGCGAGGGTACGCCGCAGGCAATAAATGTTGAGACCATCGTGCCCGGTGATCTTGTGATGCTGTCTTCGGGCGACAAAGTGCCGGCAGACATGACGCTGCGCTCGACCGACGAACTGGCCATCGACGAGTCGATGCTGAGCGGTGAATCCCTCGCCGTCTCAAAGACAATCTCCATCCAAGACAACACCGATGAAAAAGCTGGGCGCTGCTTTGCAGGCTCGGTGGTCACGCACGGGCGCGGTATCGGAGTAGTGACGGCGACAGGCTATGCCACCACCATCGGCGGCATCGCTCGTGAAGTGAACAGAGAACGCATCTCCGAGCCGCCGCTGATCATTCGCATTCGCCGATTTACCTATCAAGTCGCGGTCGGCATTGTCATCGCGATCGCCCTGCTGGTTGGCTTAATGATGCTACAAGGCGGCTATGCGCCGGCAGACATGGCGCTGATGTCCATCGGCCTCGCGGTCTCGGCCATTCCCGAGGGCCTGCCCGCCGCCGTGACCGTTGCACTCGCCATCGGTATGTCGCGCATGTCGAAGCGCAACGTCATCATCCGTCAATTGGCGGCAGTGGAATCGCTTGGATCCTGCACGTTCATCTGTTCGGATAAAACCGGCACGTTAACGGTCAATCAACTGACCATTCAAGAAGTCGTACTGCCCAGCGGCAACAACTGTCGCTTCGATGGCGAAGGGGTCGGGCCGGGCGACATTGCAGTCTGCGATATACCGGATGATCAAATGATACCGAGGCTCCGCGATATCTGCATCACCGGCGTGCTGGCCAATGAGAGCTATTTGGACTACGCCGGCGGCGATTGGGTGTCTGACGGTGACATCGTCGACGTTGCGTTTTTGGTGATGGCCAAAAAGGTCGGTCTATCGCTCAGCGACATCCGAAACGAACAAATCCGCAAGCAACTGATTCCTTATGAGTCCGAGCGTGCCTATTCCGGCAGCATCAATCTACGCGACGGCAAAGCCTGGCTGCATATCAAAGGAAGTCCTGAAAAAGTGATTGCGGCGTGCTCGCAGATGCTGACCCGCGACGGCGCCGTGCCGATTGACGAGACTGCGATTACCGCACAATTCAACACCCTCGCCGCCAAGGGATATCGGATCATCGCCCTCGCACATCGAACCCTCGACGACACAGGGTCAAAAGTCGATATGACCAACATGACTTTTCTGGGCATGGTGGCGATGATCGATCCGGTACGTGGTGAAGCCTATGAGGCCGTTGCGATGTGCCGACGCGGCGGGATTGAGGTTGCTATGGTAACCGGCGACCATCCCGCGACGGCACGTGCCATTGCCGCCGACATCGGGATCGGCAGCGCCAACGAAAAAGTGGTCACGGGTGATGATCTTCAGTGCGCCCAAGACCAGGGCCCGAATGCCCTGGACGCGCGGATCAAGGATGCCCGCGTCTTCGCCCGAATAGCGCCCCTGCAAAAGCGCGACATCGTCACGAGCTTCATGCGCCAAGGACATTTTGTGGCCGTGACCGGTGACGGCGTCAACGATGCCCCCGCCATGCGCGCGGCGAACGCCGGGGTCGCCATGGGTAAATCCGGCACCGACGTTGCGAAAGAAACCGCTGATCTGATTATCACCGACGACAGCTTTTCATCCATCGTGACAGGCATCGAAGAAGGCCGCATCGTCTATAACAACATCCGCAAAGTCATCGCGCTGCTGATCGCGACGGGCTTTTCTGCGTTGCTCTTATTCTTTTTGACTGTCTTCGCCGGTTTGCCGATGCCGCTTTTGGCGGTGCAGTTGCTATGGCTCAACCTGATCGCCAACGGCCTACAGGACGTTGCGTTGGCATTCGAGCCGAAAGAAGGTGACGAGCTCGACTTTCCACCCCGCAACCCCGATGAGCCGATCTTCGAGCATCATATTATCGAACACGTTTTAGTCGTCGGCGGCGCCATGGGCGCGCTCGCGTTCGCAAGTTATGCTTGGATGATCGACAGCGGCATGCAGGAAAGTGAAGCGCGCAGTTTGATGTTGATGCTAATGATCATGTTCGGCAATATCCACGCCCTCAGCAGCCGCTCAGAACGGACCTCGCTGTTCCGTATTCGCTTCTTCGCAAATCCGTTTCTGGCGCTGGCAGTTCCCGTCGCCCAGCTGACCCATATCGCGGCAGCGTACGTGCCGGGCCTGAAAGACGTGCTCGGCCTGCACCCACTCAGCCTCGCCCAATGGATCACATTGTTTTGCGTCGCCCTCGTGTTATTGGCCATCGAGGAAGCACACAAATGGAGCATCCGCATACGTCATCGACGCCGCAAGGCGACGCCCGTCTAAGCTCCAGGCGCCTGAGCTTTCATGTCGCGGATATCACGCATCACCAGCCGCTGAAACCGAATGCTCAACCAAATCAACGAGACGAGCGTGCCGACCATGATCCCGTGAAACAAGCCAACCACACCATTGTCCATCACGAACGCCGACACGTAACCGACCGGGACCATCACGCCGAAAAAGCTGGCGGTTTGAATGACACTGGGCGCCCACACATCTTTGCGGCCCCGTAGCGCGTTCGCCATCACCGCCTGACCGCCGTCGGGGACGAACACCCAGGTGATAAAGCCGACTGTGATCACGGCTTCGGCCAGCAACGCTGGATCATCTGAATAAATCCCGGCGAATGGCCCTGGGAAAAAGTAAGTTGCGACTCCGCAAACGGCCATGACCAAAGTTGCCAGTGCGAGGCCGGTCCAACCCGCTAAGGCGGTATCCGGCCCATCGCCGCGCCCATACGCGATACCGACACGAACTGCCGTCGCAGCCCCGATCCCCAGTGCCAGCATGAACGCCAACGCCATCAAATTAAGCGTCATGCCGTATGCCGCCAGCGGGATTTTACCGAGCCAGCCTGCGAACGCATTAAGCGCTGCAAACGCAATACTCTCGACACCGACGCTGAGCCCGATGGCATAGCCGATGCGCCTAAGTTCCTGCCAAGCTTTGAAGCCACCCTCAAGCGGGGCACGAATGGCAAACGTCGCATGATCACGCATCATCCACACCAGCCATCCGAGCGAGATCGCCATAAACCATCTAGACGCCGTTGTCGCCCACGCCGCCCCCGCAGCGCCCATCGCGTCAAATCCGAAATGCCCCTCGATCAGCACCCAGTTCAGCGCAACGTTGAGAATATTCGCCGCCACCATCACCAACATCACCCTGGATGGGCGCCTGACCGCTTCCAGAAAATACCCGGAGCTCAAAAACAACAAATGCCCCGGCAGCCCAAAACCGATAATCGCCATGATGCGCCCGCCGTTTTCGGCAATGTCGGCGGTCTGCCCGGTCAGCGTCAAAATCGTCTCGCCGAACAAGGCGACGGTGACGCAGATCACCCCCAAAATCGATGCATAGGTTAAAGATCGGCGCCACACCGGCCCACACTCTTCGGGGTGTCCGCGCCCATAAGCGTTGGCGCTCAACACCATGGTACCCATGATCATGCCCAAAGACGTGATCATCATCGGCATCACCAGCCCAACGCCGATGGCCAAATAGGCCAACTCCTCAGCATCGTAGTGCCCGGTCATGATGGTATCGGCCATCACCAAAAACAAAAACCCAGACCGCGATACGACAATCGGCGCCGCCAATCGTACAAGCTCGCCGCTATGGCGCTTCAGGCGTCCACGAATACCTTCGGTCGCCAACCTTGTTTGCATGGGCGCGACGGGTGTTTCCATCCACTTCTTAGACATGAAAATGCCGAGGGTGTCACGGCGATGCATAGCCGTGTCGAGCTGCCAAGCAGCAACCCGAAAAAGCGACTTCCCGGATGCGTAGCAGGCCGGGGTCTTGAAGTGACAACCGAATGGACCGAAGAAAAAGCATTCAGAACGTTTTTATAAGGCGGCATTGGCGGCTAAAGTTCTGGCATGTCTGAGCCCGCACAAATAAACGACACACGCGCCGGTATTTTTTGGATGGTCACCACCATGTTGATGTTCGTATCCATGGATACGTGCGCCAAGTATTTGGTCGCCCACTACCCGACCATGCAGGTCGTTTGGGCGCGGTATTTCTTTCAGGTCGTCATCTTATTCATCGTGTTAGCACCGCGCCTGCCGGTGTTGATCAGAACCCAAAGCCTGAAGTTTCAGTTGATGCGGTCGATCTTTCTGTTGGGCGCGACATTGTTCTTTTTTACCGGGCTCGGCACCATTCAGGTCGCCGAAGCCAGTGCCGTGATGTTTACCGCACCATTGATGGTGACGGCCCTGGCACCGCTGGTGTTGAAAGAAAAAGTCGGCATTCGACGTTATGGATCGGTTGTCGTCGGCTTTATCGGCGCGTTGATCATCATCCGCCCGGGTCAAGACGCACTCGACGTAGGGGCATTTTGGGTGCTGGGGGCTGCGGCGTTCTACGCGTGCTATCAACTCAGCACGCGCGCACTGAGCCAGCAGGATTCGGTGCTGACAACGTTATTCTATAGCGCATTGCTCGGTGCCATCGTGATGAGCGCCATCGTCCCATTCGAGTTTCAAATGCCGACACCACTGGATTGGGTCGTAATGGTGCTCGCAGGCCTTTTCGGGACCCTTGGCCACTTCTGTATGATCAAGGCACTCACGGTGGCCGAAGCATCCAGGCTGGCGCCCTACAGCTATACCAATCTGCTTTGGGCCACGTTGATCGGCTTTATTTTGTTCGGCACCCTACCCGATCTCTGGACCTATGTCGGGGCTGCCGTGATCATTGCATCCGGGCTTTATATTCTGCATCGCGAACGACAGAAGCGTCCTACATAACCCCATAATTTATCACACAAAACATCCAACCTGACGATTTCGTCAGGGTCCCGTCAGGTTCTAACCGTAGACAGGGTTCGAATCGTCGATACCGGCGGTCTGGTTTGAATGTACGTTAGGTTTTGTTGTGTTTTTAAGTCGTTTTCTTCTCGCCGCATTTATGGTCCTCCTGTCCGCAACGGGGGTGCATGCTGCATGTGGTCCGTTTCCGACCAGTAAGTACTTGGGCACCTATACCCATGCGCAGATCAAAGACTATGTGGCGACACAACAAAACGGCGACTGGTCCCCATACCTGTCGCTTTTGCAGGAAAACCTGATGCGCCTTCGGGACATGAACATGTCTGGTGAAGGCGCAGTGTTGCGCGTCAAAGGCACACCGACGCAACTGAGCTCAAACCAACTGGCGCGGTTTATTTACGTTTCGCAGCAATGGCTTGATGTCGCAAAGTGCCTTTCCGTAGAAGCTGTGGCTCCGCAAACCGCGTTAAGCATTGACGACTTATCCAATTTTGCCACCGCCGCCGGGGGTGACATGACAACGGCCCTCGAAAGTAGCGCCGTGAGCGACGCCCCTAAAACAGAAGAATCAGCCCCTGTCGTCCCCCGTTCCGATGACCGCCTGATCGCTTATCTCGCTGAGCAAAATAAACAACAAGAGCCGCAAGTCGCCAACGTGGCTACGATGAAACTCTCGGTGCGTATTGAAACCGCATGCAACAGTGGCTACACGTCCTTCAAGGTCGTCAACAACGGTGCCACATGGCCGGACGTCGGTACGTTTTCGATGTTCCGTATGGATGGCGCGGAGAAGCAATTGATCAGCGCGCGCCGCTTGACCATGAATGCGAACGAGAAAAAGACGTTTTCGATCACGCCGACGCAGAACCGCACCGGACGCGTCGGAATCTCAATCGAGCCGTCATGGTACGAGCGTCCGTTCACCATGGACGCTGCTGCAAGCTGCGATAAATAAAAATAAGCTGAATTAGCTTTGTTGAAGGGGGCGCTGGTCGATTTCCGCCAACAAGGCTTCCAGTTCCGGATCAGATACCCCGATCTTCTGCATTTCCTCAATCGTCCCCGCCAGATAATCGCGGCAGCGGCCGTATTTACCGCACGCATCCGCCATCAGCTCGGCCATGCGGCGGCGCGGCAACGGGCCTACGTAATGCGGGTGATCTCGATTGACCACAAAAGTCAGTGCGGCAATACGACCGTGCTCTTCGGTGTCTACCGATATCCACACAGCTTTATAGACACCGCTGCCCATCTCACGTTCCCACAAACGCTCCCACGCCGCTTCGACATCGTCTTCGATAAGCCGAAACACGAGGCCTCTACAGCCCCCGGCACAGTCTTCCAAGCATAAGCCGAGCCCCGGGCGATCCGGCGTGCCGCGGGCGCGGGTCGTCCAGATGTGAAACTTCCGATCATAGCCGCTGATCATGCCAGCCACTTTGGAGTCATATTCGAAACACGGATTCCACATCAGCGAACCGAATCCGAACACCCACATCGGCTCACCCTTTGGCCGCGTGGCGCGGGCTTCAAGTTGCGTGCGCTTTTTCTCTTCGGGTGAGAGCGCAATGAATTCCATGCGCCCGGGCACGTCCGACATCTTGTCCATGTTTATATAATCTGCTCGCGGGTTTTCATGAATTGCAAGTCCGGATAGTCCTCAATCGCTTTGTTCAAGTGCCACGCGTTGCGCGCCAGAAACACCGGTTCTCCATCATGATCGACGCCGATAGAGGACCGATTGCCGTCTAGGAATGTTTTCACGTTCGCAGCCTCCCCGCCAATCCAACGCGCAGTCATCAGATCGGTCTGCTCAAACCGCACCGGGATATCATATTCGGTTCGGATGCGATCTGCCATCACTTCGAATTGAAGCGTGCCCACGGCGCCGACGATCCAATCCGAGCCGATACTGGGCTTTATAACGCGCGCGGCGCCTTCTTCGGCAAGTTGCTGCAATGCGCGGCCCAGATGCTTGGCTTTCAAGGGATCGTCCGGACGGACCTTTTGCAGCATCTCAGGTGCAAAGCTCGGGATGCCGGTAAAGTGCAGGCTCTCGCCTTCGGTCAACACATCACCGATGCGCAAGTTGCCGTGGTTGGGAATCCCCATGATGTCGCCGGCAAACGCCTCTTCGGCAAGCTCGCGATCACGTGCCAAAAACAATACGGCATTATGGACGTTCAAGGACTTCCCGGACCGAACGTGCTTAAGCTTCATACCCCGCTTAAAGCGACCCGAGCAAATCCGCACAAAAGCGATACGGTCGCGGTGCTTCGGGTCCATGTTCGCCTGAATTTTAAACACCACGCTGGAAAACTTATTTTCGGTCGGCTCGACGATGCGTTCCTTGGCGTTTTGCGGGCGTGGCGACGGCGCACGCTTAACCAAGCCGTCCAGCAGTTCGCGGACACCGAACGCATTCACCGCGCTGCCGAAATATACCGGCGTCATGGAGCCGTTGGCGAATGCGTCTTCGTCCAGCGGCGGACAAAGCCCACGCACCATTTCCACTTCTTCACGCAGCTTTTTGACGGCGTAATCGGGTAATAGCTCATCGAGCTTAGGGTCGTCCAGACCGTTACACGGCTCGCCCATCTCGGGCATTTCGCCTTTGGTGCGCGACGTCAGGATCAAGCGATCATTCAATAGGTCATAGCAGCCCAGGAAATCCCGGCCCATGCCGATCGGCCAACTGGCCGGTGTAACGTCGAGGGCCAACGACTGCTCGATCTCGTCCAACAGATCGAACGGATCGCGAGCTTCACGGTCCATCTTGTTGATGAACGTCGTAATCGGCACGTTTCGAAGCCGGCAGACCTCGAACAGTTTTAGCGTCTGACTTTGGATGCCGCGGGCAGCGTCGATCACCATCACCGCGCTGTCGACGGCGGTCAGCGTGCGGTAGGTATCTTCGGAAAAATCTTCGTGCCCCGGGGTGTCCAAAAGGTTGAACGTGCAATCCGCATATTCGTAGGTCATCACCGATGAGGCGACGGAAATCCCCCGCTCGCGCTCGACTTTCATCCAGTCGGAATGCGCACGCCGTTGCTCACCCCTGGCCTTCACGGCACCGGCCATCTGAATGGCACCGCCGAACAACAGAAGTTTTTCCGTTAGGGTCGTCTTACCGGCGTCCGGGTGCGCGATGATGGCAAACGTGCGTCGTGACGCGATTTCGCGTTCTAGATCAGTCATAGAGTCTCCGAATTAGATAGCGGCAATGTAGTCATTACCCCCGGAAATTCCAGGGAAATTCGGAAAAACAGCAGCGCTCTTAGATCCCGGATATTGCCTGCGGCAATTCCGGGAAATCGCAGCGGGAGGATGGCGCCAGCGACACGTCAAAAAACAAACAATAAAAAGCGGCGACTTCCCGGACGCGCAGCGATCCGGGACCTTGGAGTGGCCCCCTACCCGATCCGATGATCCGCCTTGATCACCACTTCGCGTTGCGGGAACGGGATGACGAACCCGTTTTCCATCAACGCTTGATAGATCATGTACAACAAGTCACCGCCGACGCGGTTCTTGCCGTCATCAATGCCCTCCATCCAGAACTCGACCAGAATTTCGATGCCGTTTGCATTGAACGCCTGCACCTCCGCGTCGGGACGTTCCTCGATCGGATAGTCCTCGCCGCTGAGCACGCGTGGGTGCGAGGCAACGACTTCGCGGAGCAGCGGGAACAGCTTATCCAGGTCGGAGCCATAGGCGACTTCCAGGACAATCGGATAGCGCTGTTTTTTGTTGTTGTGGGTCCAGTTGGTAAACGCCGTCGTGATGAACCGCTCGTTCGGCACCATGATGTCTTTGCCGTCATAGGTTTCGAGGGTTGCTGAACGCATCGTCAACTCGCGCAGCGTGCCGGCGCGGCCGTCCTCAAGCTCGATGTAGTCGCCAATGGCAATCGAACGGTCGAGCAGAATAATAATGCCGGAAATAAAATTCGACGCGATCTGCTGTAGGCCGAACCCCAGGCCCACACCAATCGCGCCGCCGAACACTACGAACGCCGTCAGATCGATTCCCGCGACCTGCAAGATCATCAGCGCGATCAACACGAACAAACCGATCTGGAACGACTTCAACGCCAGTTCTTTGGCGGTCTCGGTCAAGGTTTCACGGCGGCGAATAAACTCAGACCCGGTCTGATTCGAAAACCGCCCGATCCAAAACAAAATCGCGCCGAACACCAACGTGCGCGCAGCCGCATATAACGTGAAATCAATGTTGCCGATATCGAACGTCACGCCTTCAAGCATCTGAACCAAGTCGCCGAGCAAACCGACGGCATAGACCACGATTAACGGCGACATGACGAACAGCGTGAAGTATTTAACCGCGTTGCTGGTCGCGATCCGCGTCGCGATGATGTAAGCCAAGGTCAGGAAGTTAAAACCCTGCACCAACTGTATCAGCCATTGCTGGTCGAAAAACTCATGCATGATCGCAACGGCGACGCCCAGCAACATTGCGCTGAGTGCCGGGAAAATCAGATCGCGCAACGGGTACGTGAGGCTGCCGACCCGTTGTTGAAAAATATGTGCGGACTCTTTGACCGTACGGCGACCCGCACTGACATCGGATGCCGCCGATTCGTCAGATGCGACACTTACGGATACCTGATCGTCTGATGACGAGTCATCACGCAATACGCCGAGACGCTTGCGCATGGCCCTGGCTAGCACCCACGCCACCGCCAAAGTCAACGCAATGGCCAGCACCTGCAGGTAAAAATCCCGGCTGGTAACGGTGTCTTGTATGACGTTTAGGATAGATTGCGTGAAATCGTCGTCTTCCATGTCGTCCCGTGTCCCGGCCAAACTGACGTTGATCCTATAAGACTACGAGACACGCCGCGCTCTGCCAACCTAATGCAGTGCGCGGCGCCTCTTTCGTGTAAGTGGGTCTTGTATGTGATCTTGCGAGGTCGATCAGCGCTGCCAGAACGGCTGTGCATAATCGGTTTGGCCGTCACCGCGAGTCGGGCTCTGATCGCGGAACGACGGCGTGCCGACGGTCTTGATTTTGCCGGCATCCTGCCATGCGTACAGTGCATTCAAAATACGGCTGGGGATACCCGCCAAAGTGTTCAGCAAAGCACCTTTCGGCACCGTTTCGGTATGTAGTCGGTTTAAGGTCGTCATCGGTTTTATCCTTTTGTTTGGGTCTTGTGTGCCCGTCAATCGTCGGATCACAAGCGGCGCGTATACGCCTGTTGCCCAAACAAATAGGCCAAACCGATTTTTCCAACAAACGATCTTAATTCATGCCCAGATTAGCAAAGCTAATATTGGTACAATTTCAGACAAATTGTTCTAATGATATTCAAGACCAATTATTAAGAAGGCGTGTGCCGCCACCAAAACAATTCATTCGAAGTGATAAAACATTCAACAAAATCAGATAGTTGAATTTCTCATCGCTCAATTTCAAAAACTTCTAGAAAATCAAAACTCAACAAAATCAAAGCCTTAGATTTTTCTTGATGCACAGTTGATGCACAGTTTTTGAGGTGTGCTTTGCGTCATAATGACAAGATCGAGTTGCGAGATGATCGGGCGTTCATTTGTATTTATGTCTAAGTCGTGATTGAGGCAACGAAATGCGTTGATCCACGAGGAAACGAAGTCGGGAACGATGCGTAAAGAGTACACCGCAGACGACACGATTCATGTTGTCACTGTAGGTCGTGCTGCAACCGGCTTAGTCACTGTTGTGTTGTTGATCAAACGCACGTTCTAAACCAACTCACATTGGCCCCCCTGTTGGCGATAGCGGCAGGGGTGTTTCTGTGAGCAAAGTCTACTTGCAGGGAAAAACCTCTTGCATGGCGATAATCCAATGAACGTGCGCAGGTTCATGCCGCAGCTGGGGACGGTCTTTTAGGTATGCGATGAATATATCGCGCATCTGTCCATTGGTAACACCCAAGGGTGAGCAAATCGGTTGTACCGGAACAAACTCACTATCATGTTTGAAGTATAGGTCTGATGATAAAAGCGCTTGAGACATCTTGCGAAGGCCCATAATGAAACCCAAGCAGTGCAGCTCGTCGCGCACATCGTCTTTGGTGCATGTATCAAGCCAGTAATTTCCAGAATTGAAGTTTTCTTCTGCCTGCAATTTTGTGGGGCTGGCACATAGAACTGAAACTATCAAAATCATCAAAAAATATCGCATTGGGCACCTTAAGTTGATTGTCCCATGGTAACACCACCAATCAAAGAAAAGAAACAAGAACAGCCGCACACATCCATATCCAACGGAAAAGAGAATCTCCGCTCATTCGCAAAATACGGTCAGCGAAGAAACAACAATGGCCGAAACCAACATCAACATTTACAACAGCGCCCGGACACTAAACCGGCTCCTAGTCCAATAGCTTTCAAGCTAGAGTACAGCCAGTCAGCAGCGCAGTCGATCCAGCAACAGCATTGATGCACAGTCGATGCACAGTGTGATTTTTGCTATTTTTTTTTACAACAAAATCAATTAGTTGCAGCGGCCGGCGTATGCCGCCACCAAGAATTTTGATTCAGTGAAAACACCGGCTGATAATGCCGGACTTTGTCGGCGACGACGATTTTTTTGATTTGGTTGTCGAGCAACAGCGGCAGGATTTGGCCGGTTTTCGGGTGTTTGAAAAACGCCACCAAAACCGCGTGGCCGACTTTCAGGTTGAGGTCTTTGACGGCGACGACGCGCAGGTCATCTTCGGGCCAGCCTAAGCGCCGCAGTGACAGATATTTGAGGATCGCATAATCTTCGCAATCGCCGAACCGCGACATGAATTCGGCCGGTGTCGCCCAATAGTCCTTTTGGCCCCAGTTCGTACTGTCGGTGATGTAGCTGGCTTGGTTGATGCGCTTGTTGATCTCGTTCAGCTGCACCAGCGGTGCGGCGTCCTTCAAGGTGGCCAGGAACTTCAGCCAGTCATCATAGCTGCAGATATCCATGGCACGTGACGAGCATTGCACTTTTGTCGCG
This sequence comes from uncultured Rhodospirillales bacterium, assembly GCA_963974935.1. Lineage (GTDB taxonomy): Bacteria > Pseudomonadota > Alphaproteobacteria > Rhodospirillales > Casp-alpha2 > UBA4479. Next base: position 31,146 of record CAXBEV010000013.1, read on the forward strand.
GCCCCTTCCTCAGAATAGCGCGCCAGCGCGGCGTTCCACTTTTTGAAGGGGGCCATGTTAGACGAGCGCACTTCGACGGAATGGAAAAAACTCGGCTGCGGAGCCGGACCGGCGGCGTGAACGGCACCCGGCACCCATACGCCGACCAGCAGCGCCACCGAAACAGCCTGCAAAAACCTGCACCAATATGTTTTATTTCCGAACACCATCGGCGACCACTTTCTGTGCAAATCCCCGCAAAGGGCTCTGTTAGAAATATACGCGCAAATCCGCGCCGACGAAAGTGTCCGCGAAAGGTTCTGCACACGCATCCGATCTTTGCAGATGGGGATTCCTCTTTTCGCTGTAACCGGTTATCATGCTGCAACGATAACCGATTCCTTGGGGGCCCCGGCATGGCGCTGTCGCTTCGCCGTAACAACAAAACCGACGAAAAAGCCGCAAAAAAGTCGACGGCAGCAGCGGCGAACCCCGCTGAAACCGAGGCTGACGGCCCAAAAGACCCGCACCGGCGGTTCAACAAATTCGTCATCATCGGCGGCGTTGCGCTGGTCGTTACCATCATTGCGGCGATTTTCATCGCGCGGGCCTATGTGAGCGAAGAGCTGAAGCGCGAAAACCAAGCCTGGCAGGTCCGGCTCGGGATCGTCGCGGACTCCCGGGTCGCTGCGGTCAACGACTGGGTTGAAGGGAACTTCGACTTCCTGCGCGAGCTTACCCAGAACGCGTCCTTGCAACTGTACATGTCCGAGCTTGCGGCGACACCGCAACCGTCATCCTCGCTGGTACCGCCATCCACAGGTGGCGCCAGCGATTCCGACTCGCTGCTGCAAGGCTTGGGCGGCGATGAAGGCGGTGGCCTTGGCGCCGCGTCGTCCGCCGGCTTCCTCCGCAACTTGTTGTTTGCCACGGCTGAGCGTTCCCCGTTCAAGGCGCCGCCGCCGGTCGGCGAGATCGCGGCCAATGTCGAACGCCCGGGCATCGCCGGAATCGGTCTTGTTGATCGCAACGCCGAGCCGATCCTCTCGACCCCCGACATGCCGCCGATCACCGGGCGTATCAAAGAAGCCGTGCGCCGCGCCTTGGACGGCGAACCAGCTGTGATCGACATGTATTTGGGTGCCAGTGGTGAGGCGACCATCGGTTTCGCCCTGCCGGTCTATGCCATGCAAGAAGGTGGTGGCGGGGCGCGGGGCATCGGCGCCGTGGTCGGCATCCGATTGGTTGATCAATCCCTGTGGGAAACCCTGCTGCAGCCGGGCACCTTGCTGAAATCCGAAGAAACCATCTTGGTCCGCAAGGACGGCGGCAAGGTCACCTACCTGTCACCGTTGAACGATAGCACCGGCCCGCTGAAGCGCACGCTGGCGCTGGCCTCGCCGAACTTGGCGGTGGCCGCGGCGATCAACGTGCCGGGCGCGTTCGTCAATGACCTCGACTACAGCGGCGAGCGGGTGCTGATGGTGTCCCGCGAAGTCGCGCAAGTGCCGTGGATTTTGATCCGCAAGGTCGCACGCGCCGACGCACTGGGCCCGATCGAAAACCGGCTCAACGTGATTTTAGGCGTGTTCATTGCGATCATCATCATCGTCACGGTCACGATCTTGTTCGTCTGGAAACACGCCGCCTCGGCCCGCGCATCGGAAGCGCTGCACAAAGCGCAAGTTTTGCTTGAGCGGTTCGAGAACATGACCAAGTTCATGCATATGGTGACCGATAACCAGCCGACGCAGATCGTCGCTGTAAACCGCGAGACTATTTATACGTTCGCCAACCAAACCGCCGCCAATGCGGCCGGCATCCCAAAGGATGATTTCCTCGGCAAAACCATGGGCGCCGTGATCGGGCCCGCGAAATCCCACGAATACCACGCCTTGATCAAAGACGTGATCGACGAGTTTGAGCGTCGCCAGAAAATCTTTGAATTCGGCAATCCCGACATCGACGACCCGACAAACGAAAACACCTTCCAGATGGTCAAGGTCGACGGCCTGCCGCTTAGGGGTGATCGCGATTACCCGCCGGGCTGTTTGTTGGTCATCGACGACATCACGCAGCTCAGGCGCGCGCAGATGAAGACCGAGAAAATGATGAAGGAGCTGATCGACACCTTGGTCAGCGTCGTCGATCGCCGCGATCCGTTCTCGGCCAACCATTCATCGAGGGTCGCCGAGGTGTCGCGCGCCATCGCCCGTGAAATGGGTATGGAAGACATCGACATTAAAACCGTCGATATCGCCGGCAGCTTGATGAACCTCGGCAAGATTTTTGTGCCGGAAGAGCTGTTGATGAAGACCGAAGGGCTCACCGAAGACGAGCGGACGATGGTGTCGAACGCCTATCTGACAACGGTGGATCTGATCGAAAACGTCACCTTCGAAGGCCCGGTGATCGAAACCATCCGCCAGTTCGGCGAGACCTGGGACGGCCATGGGCCACTCGGCCTCAAAGAAGAAGAGATCATCGAAACCGCGCGTATTCTCGCCGTCGCCAACGCGTTCGTCGGCATGGTCAGCGCCCGCGCCTACCGCAGTGCGATGCCGTTCCGCAAGGTCGCAGACATCTTGATGGAACAGTCGAAAACCAAGTACGACCGCCGCCCGGTCACCGCCTTAATCAACTTCCTGGAAAACCGCGGCGGCATGCGCCGCTGGGCCCACTTCCGCGTCGACCCCACGGTCGAGGACGCGGCGGAATAATCCTTACCGCTCCACTCGGTCGTCACCCCCGCGCCGGTGGGGGGCCATGCAGAATGCGAAGCCGTATGCGAACATGGATTCCCGCCTTCGCGGGAATGACGGAGAGGGCGGCGGTGTTGAATAAGCCGTCATTCCAGAAAGACTAAAGGATTTACCCGGGATGTACGCGCGTCCGGTTTAGGTCACGGACTCATGTCGCTGCAACTTCCGCTCTTTATCTCAAGGCAGTCAATCACTGATCCGTTCGAGAAAAGGCCGATTCTGACCCATGGCGGACTTAGGAGGAATTTTGCACTCGTCAGGATGTTGCGGGAATTTAGATCGCATATGTCAATGGTTTCCGACGCTGAGTGCGTACCCTCGATTTCTCAAGGGCACGCTACAGTGATCAATTATGCGAACTCATATGGTTTTCCATGAGCGTCGCAAATAGAATCGGAGTTTCCTGCATTGGATAGTGGCCTGCATTTTCAATATAGCTGAACTTAGCAGTAGGAACCCACTGGGCGATTGTTTTTGTGTAGTATTCCTCCTGGAACCCGGGAAAGTCCTGCCGCCCGCCAATGACGAGAACGGGGGTTTTGATTTCGGCTTTGGCCAGTGCAATGGAGAAATCTTCTCCAAGCCACATTTGATAGAATCCTTTAAGAGCTTCGGGATGAGATGTGGCCCGGTTCCGTGCCATCTTTCGCGTCGCCCATGCAGCGTTTAGTTTGCCGCCGGTGAGACCGCCAAAAGCAGCCGCGGCGGTTTCATCATCCGTGATGGCGGCCGAGAGAAAACTTCGGTCTTCTTCTGACGCCGGATAGCCATCCGGTGTAACGGGCGTGACAGCTACAAAACTCTTGATCCGTTTCTTGTCGTGCCAGTCCAGCATCACCGCCTTGAATCCAGCCATGCCGTTCATGGAATGCCCAACAAGGTGATACTTTGCCCATCCAAGATGATCTGCAAGATTCGCCGTATCAGCGGCGACCTCATCAGTCGAATACTCACCTTTTAATCCTTTTGATCGACCATACCCTCTCACATCGACGAACGCATAGGTGAAACCCGTGCTGTCGAGCCATGGTCGAACAGACGTGTAGTTTTCCGAATCTCCCATCCAATCATGTAGAACAATGACTTTTTCGGGACCTGAACCAAAAAGTTCATGGCCCAGAATTGGTGCTTCATCCGCAATGGCTGGCATTGCTGCAATGCCAGTCACAAGCATTCCCGTCAAAAGATATCGTTTTAACATCATAATTCCTTTCAAATATTTAGTAGGTGTCGCATTGACACTACATGCGGATATAATTAGTAATTATAAGACTCGCCAGTACGCACAATTTTATCTGGTAGTATCATAAATGATACTGTAGGAATTTAAAAATGAGAAAACCACGACACCAAGACAGTGTTTTGTGTCCTGTTGAGGCGGCGCTGAATAGAATTGGCGGTAAGTGGAAGGGGCTTATACTTCTTCGGTTATTGGAACGCGAATGGCGTTTCAACGAATTACTGAGAAGCTTGCCGGGCTGTACTCAACGCATGCTCACAAAACAACTCCGTGAGTTGGAAGCCGACGGAATTGTTCATCGTGAAATATATCCGCAGGTTCCTCCTCGGGTGGAGTATTCATTGACGGAGATGGGTCGCGACCTTGAACTTATGGTGCGGGCGATGTGCGAGTGGGGACAGCGATACATTGAGGGCGTTGACCTAGACGCAACCGTCCCTGAAAAAATACCGATTGAACAGTGAATTGTTCGCTTGTGGCTAAACCCGGAAGCACAAATCCGCGCCCGTTTACGACGGCAATTTGTCACAAAGCAGACATGGCCGATCAGATATGCCCCCCTCTTGGGCATTTTGCGAAAGCGCACATTGGCACCTTTCTTACGGCGCGCCGGGTTGTGACTTGCGTCGACCCGACGGTCGAGGACACGACGGAGTAATTCCCTTCCCCGCCACCGGTCGTCACCCCCGCGCCGGCGGGGGGCCATGCAGAATGCGAAGCCGTATGCGAACATAGATTCCCGCCTTCGCGGGAATGACGGAGAAGGCGGACATTACGGCTGGGTGGTTGAACGCCACACGAAACCGGCACCCTTTTAGCACCTCCCTCGGCGTCATCCTGAACTTGATTCAGGATCTATGCGATACAAGCGCCGACCTGTTGGTGTGTGCGACAGTGGTTCCTGAATCAAGTTCAGGATGACGCAGGAGGAAGGGCTGGATGACGCGGGAGGAAACAGTCAGCTTCGCAGAGCGCTGGCTCCCCCCGTCATCCCCACCTAGGCGGGGATGACGTTGGATTGATTGCCCCCCCCGCGTCCACAGGAACCGGTGACAGGTCTTTCCAAATCATATGTAGTTTTACGTCAGGAATGCGGCCTAACACTTCGGCTGGGCCCATTACATCGAGTTGGGTCATTTGAGGAAAAATTAAAAAGCCTATCTGATAATTATGTTGCATTGATCCGCCCTTTTGAATTGGGCGAACCTCAGGCCATGAGACATACATGCAGAACTTGTAGAGAAATGGGCGGCTGGAACCTCAGCCGCCCACAACATCGAAATATTTTGGCCCTATTTGCAGATTTCTCCGAAGTAGCGAACCAACCCAGCCAGGTTATCCTGATCGCGAAGATCCACTAAGCCATAGCTGTTGAATTGACCCTTTACGCCTTTCAGCGTGCCGCGCGTCGTTTCCTCTTGGATATCGTAGGCAATCTCGATCATGTAGCGACCAGGTTTACCTGGGACAGATGTTAGTACGGCCAAGTCTTTGGTCAGGAACGCGCCGCCGTCACTACGACCGAAATAATGCTCGAGGTCCATCTCCAAGCCGGTCGGTGTTTCCCTTTGGGCCAATATCTTTCCAGCAGCATTTTGAAGGCTGCCAATAAGCGTAGCGGATATCACCAATGGTTGGCCTTCGCCTTCTGCAAAGAAGTTCGGGATGGCGACGCCACCGATAGGAAAACACTCTGCCACCTTCACGGCACCTGCCGCGTTCGCGGGACTGACCGCAACAGAGGCCGTGAGCAAGCTTAGAGCCAAAAAAATACGTTTCATGTTCATCTCCTGAGGGGGGTTAAATTAGGTGTAGTAAGGTGAGTTGAGGAAGCGGCTCGCCTCCTCTGTCATCTTCGCGTCGAATATCCTTGTGTAAAAAGCGGCATTCATTCTGGCCGCAGTTTCGGGGAATGCATCTATGGCAAATGTCCGCGCGCTTTCGATCGTATCGAAAGCATCGATACCGCCGAGTGTGTTTGTATGCAGGCCACTCAACCACGTCTTTGAAATGAGGCCCGGGGTCTTTCGTAAAACCGGATTGCGGTCCCGCCATGGCGCCTTATCGAACGGCACGTTGATCTGAACCTCTGTATAGACAAATGCGGCGGGAGCCTGACTCGGTTGAGCCCCGAAATGCGGCGATCCAAGATCGAGGCTCGCTTCTGAGACCACTTCAGCATCGAAAATTCGGGTGTTGTGCGCCGCACCGAACGCGCGCGGTTCAGTGGGAAAGTATTCGGTCACGAAACGTTGTGCATTCTCGATGCTATCAAAGGCGTAGAACCCGCCTAATGAATTGTTCCCGACCCCGGACAGCCATGTTTTATTCAAGAAACCAGGCTGTTTTCGGATGGTCTCGCTGATTTGACGCCAAGGCGAGTCCCCGAAGGGAACGGAAATTTGGATCTCGGTATATACGAATGCTTTCGGCTGCATAGAGGTATCCTTTTCTGATTGATTGAGTTGTGCCAAGGCACGGGTAAACGGCGCCGACGCCACGACGCCTGCTAAGGCACCGACGATGGCTGCACGACGGGTAAAACCGGCTTTCATCGGTGGTGTTTGGAGAACTTTTTCTTTTTTCATCGTATCCTTCCGGGGTTGGTTTGCATGACGCCTAGTCAACTTGCATTTTACAAGTTGACTAGGGCTAAAGCATTAACTTGTGTTTTACAAGTGAAATATTTACTCTGCCCGAATGAGCACAGCAGATCCCAAACCTAACGATGGAAAGCGCCCTTCTGGGTGCCCGGTCACATTCGCGCTCGACACCTTCGGTGACCGATGGACATTATTAATCATCCGCGAAATGATGTTTCACGGACGTCGAACCTATGGAGAGTTTCTGGAAGCGGATGAAGCGATCTCGACAAATATTCTGGCCAACCGACTTAAGCAGCTAGAATTTGACGGCATTATCGCGAAACGGCGCGACCCGGACAATTTTCGCAGCTTTATTTATGAACTTGAGCCGAAGGGATGGGATCTTGCCCCTATTCTGTTGGAGATCATCCAATGGAGCGGAAAGTATGACACACGACCTGGCCGTCTGATGCACATGGTGGAGCGCGTAAAAAACGAAAGACAGGCATTGGAACAAGAGATTGAGGACCGTGCCATCGCATTGCGGAAAACCGACGACAGCGAATGATGCGGTCGAGCGGACGATGGTGTCGAACGCCTATCTGACGACGGTGGATCTGATTGAAAACGTCACCTTCGAAGGCCCGGTGATCGAAACCATTCGCATTCTCGCCGTCGCCAACGCGTTCGTTGGCATGGTCAGCGCGCGGGCCTATCAGAGGGCTGTGCCATTCCGCAAGGTCGCCGACATCTTGATGGAGCAGTCGAAAACCAAGTACGACGGTCACCGCCTTGATCAACTTCCTGGAAAACCGCGGCGGAATGCGCCGCTGGGCCCACTTCCGCGTCGACCCCACGGTCGAGGACGCGGCAGAGTAAGCATTACCTCTTCACTCGGTCGTCATCCCCGCGCAGGCGGGGGTCCATGGAGAATGCGAAGCCGTGTGCGAACATGGATTCCCGCCTTCGCGGGAATGACGGAGAAGGCGAGGATGACGGAGAAAGTGACGGTGTTGATTAAGCCGTCACCCCGAAGAGCCCAAAGGACTTACTCAGAATGTACGCATGACCGATTTAGGTCACGGACACATACAAGAAAACGATCGCTGAAACTCCCGCTCACCATCTCAAAGCCATTAATCATGGGCCGGTTCGAGAAAGACCGAGTCTGACCCTTAGCAGAATTGATGGAATGTCGTTGACCGTGATATGATTGCCTAGGTTCCTACTCTTGGCCCCCCTAATAAGGACACATTTATAATGACTCTCCCGAATGCCAACGACGACGAGAAAATTCGGGAACTGCATAAGGTGTATGTTTCTGAATCCGCTGAAGAGAGCGCGGCGATATACGATGGCTGGTCGGAATCCTACGAGGAACACATGACGGGTGCCGGCTATACCCATCCGGCCATGGTTGCGGCAATGCTTAGCCGACACCAGCCTGCTGGAACCGAGCCGATTTTGGATGCAGGGGCAGGAACCGGCATTATGGGCGAGATACTTACTGCTTCCGGCTATCCGATCGTGTGCGGCTTCGATGCCTCTCCTGGCATGCTTGCCAAAGCTGGAGAGAAGAACAAATACCAAGATCTTCGTCTCGGGCGATTGGGCGAGCGGCTCGATTATGACGATAATCAATTCGCAGCTACAACTGCATCGGGCGTTTTCACCCAAGGTCACGCGCCTTTGGATGGCTTGGAGGAACTGATTCGTGTGACGCGCCCCGGCGGTCACATTGTGTTTTCAATCTCGCGGACTTATCTGGGCGATATGTTTGAAACCAAGGCTAAAACTTTGGAAGAAGCCGGGAAATGGCGCTATGTTGAAGCTTCTGGAAATTATGACTCCGCACCACTCAGTGATGATGAGCTAGCGGCAAAGGTGTATGCCTTTCAAGTCGTATAACCGCGAATATATTTGAACGACGACGAACATAAGCTGCCTTGCCGGACATCAATTCATTGCACTTCGCCTCACCGCCTCGTCAGTTGAGGTTTGATATGGGCACGAGAAAGAAGCTCGGAGTTTCCGGTCCTGGCTAAACTCGGAAGTAAAAGTCCGCGTCAATTTGCGACTGCAATTCGCCACAAACGGACTTGGCCGATCAGATGCTCCCGCCCCCCTCTTGAGCATTTTGCGAAAGCTCACATTGGCATCTTTGCTGCGGCGCGCCATTTTGTGACGTGCGTCGACCCGACGGTCGAGGACGCGGCAGGGTAATCGCTTTCCCCCTTCCCCGTCCCCCGTCTCCTCATCATCCCCGCGCAGGCGGGGGTCCATGGAGAATGCGAAGCCGTGTGCGAACATGGATTCCCGCCTTCGCGGGAATGACGGAGAAGGCGAGGATGACGGAGAAAGTGACGGTGTTGATTAAGCCGTCACCCCGAAGAGCCCAAAGGACTTACTCAGAATGTACGCGCGTTCGATTTAGCTCGCGGACTCATACAAGAAAATGATCGCTGCATCTTTCGCATTTGCATCATGTCATGACGCTGGTACGTTTTTGCACCCGAGGCAAGAGTGATACGAAACGGCATTTGAACGCCTTGGAGAGATAGCATGAGTGAGCAGACACCAGAATCTCTACCGCACCGCAGACGATCGTTGCTGCCGCTTGCTGATTCCATACAGCAACTGGTGCACGGCAAGCTGTGGCTTCAAGTTCTCATCGGCATGATCTTGGGGATTGGAACAGGCACGGCGCTCGGTCCCAGCGTCGGGCTCGTCGAGCCCGGCACCGCCATCATCATAGGCAACTGGTTAGGCTTCCCGGGTCAGCTGTTTCTGGCATTGATTCAGATGATTGTGGTTCCGCTTGTCTTTGCATCGATCATCAGGGGCTTGTGCTCGACGGAAGACCTCGAGCAATTGCGCAGTCTAGGCCTGCGCGCGGTCGGATATTTCGTCATCACCACAGCAATCGCCGTCAGCATCGGCATTTGGCTTGCTATGCTCATCGAACCCGGCAGCTTTATCGATCCGGCGGGTCTCGGTGCGGGTTTCGGCGCACAGGCTGTCCCACAGGCCCTCCCTGCGAGCGGCCCTGCAGCGAGTGTCCCTATTCTTCATGCCCTGCCACAGCAAATTCTAACTATTTTGCCTTCGAACCCGTTGTCATCGATGGTCGAGAGCAACATGCTCCAGGTCGTCATCTTTGCCAGCGTCGTCGGCGTAGCGCTTCTCATGATGTCACGCGAGCAGGCCAAGCCGATGCTCGATCTATTAGCCACCTTGCAGGAAGTTTGCATGACTGTCGTCCGGTGGGCCATGTGGCTGGCACCTTGGGCGGTGTTCGGATTGTTGGCCCAACTGACCTCGAAAATTGGACTGCAAGCGTTGCTTGGCATGTCCATCTATGTCGGGACCGTCTTGATAGGACTTGCGATTCTGTTCGTCATGTTTCTTGCCCTGGTTGGGTTTGGCGGCGGCATGCGGCCAGGGAAGTTTCTCTCGGCGTCACGTGACGTCATGTTATTGGCATTTTCCACGTCGAGTTCAGCCGCCGTAATGCCGTTATCGATGAAGACGGCAGAAGAGCGCCTCGGCGTGCGCTCTTCGGTCAGCCAATTCATTATCCCACTCGGCGCCACCATCAATATGAACGGCACCGCTCTGTATCAGGGCGTGGCCGCAATATTTCTAGCGCAGGTGTATGGAATTGAAATTGGTAGCGGCGGGCTGATCTTGATCGTGTTGACGGCGGTGGGCGCATCGATCGGTTCGCCGGCGACCCCTGGGGTCGGTATCGTAATCCTGTCTTCAATACTGGTTTCCGTCGGCGTCCCGCCCTCCGGGGTTGCGCTTATCATGGGAGTCGACAGGATTCTCGACATGAGCAGAACCGCCCTAAATGTCAGCGGTGATCTCGTTGCGTGCGTACTGATGGATAAATGGCTGCAACGTCAGGAGTCAGCAAAACCAGCTTAGTCGTGTTCGATCACGGATACTGAACACGGATACTGAACATGGACTTTTTGGCATTGGGATGGATGCCTTTTTCGATTCTTAGGAAGCCATTATGCATCTGTGGCTCCCATTTTCTTCCGTCCAATGATGGTCATCGCTAAACGCCTGCAAGTGGATAGAATGCCTTGCTGCGCTGCAACAATTTACTTGCGTGCGCTGCCATCGTGGCCTACATGGACGATCAGCGGAACAGTCACGATGAAGCGCTGTGGGTTGCAGCCTCGCTGTGCCAAAACCCCAATTGATTTAATGTAATAAAGCGCCTGACAAAGCCGGCATTGTGAATTTTCACTTCTTCCCGGCACATCGGCCTTAAGACCTGCAACCTAAGAAACAAATTTCACATTGATAAAGAGGCCTACAATGATGTTTCGATTGCTGATTGTGCTATTCATCATCGCCCTGATTGCCGGCCCCGCCAATGCAGGCGAACATAAACCGAAGACATCCGATACGACGGAAGTCGCCAATCTCAGTGCGGATCAATACCTCAGCCAAAAGGTTAATTTGGTTCTGAGCCAAATCGGACAAGCACAACTGGACGCAGACGCGCGCGAGCATCGGTTTCGGGCCCTCGTCATGGAAATTTTCGACGCCCGATTCATTTCGCAATTCGTTTTGGGCGCGCATTGGAAAGAAACTTCACCGACCGAACAGACGCGGTTCACAAAATCATTGATTGAACTGCAGGTACAGAGCTGGGCGCAACGCTTCAAACCGTCTATTAATGCCAACGCCGTGGCTATTGGTGTGCCGCAGGTCAATGACCGCGGCCATCATATCGTGCCAATGACGGTGAAAGACGCAGATACCCCTGACGGCACGGTGAAACTACTATGGGTCCTGCGCAAACAAGATGACGCCTTCAAGGTATTTGACGTGATCGTGGGCGGAACATCCATCTTGGTCACCTACAGAAACGAATATCAATCGTTCATCAGTAGACATGGCAGTGTTGCGAAACTGACCGATGAAATCGAAAAACAAGTCCGCTTGGCATCGACGACGCCGGCGAATTAGCATACTGGCACCTTAACTGCGGCACGCCGTGTTGTGACTTGCCGCCGAACAGCCGACCTTCGAAGTATTCAATCGCGCCGACCGACGATGGCACGGTTATACCATTCGAGGATGCACGCGATCCCTGGGCGCCAGTCGACGTCGATCATCAGGTTATGGGCGGCTTCCGGCAGATTTACATTTTCGGCACCATAAAATGTGCCGACGGCAGCGTCCTGCCCAGGCGGATGGGTAATAGGCCAGTCACGGCCCGCAGAGATACAAAGCGCCGGGCAGTTGATTTTTTCGACATCCACCGAAACGCGAAGTTTATAGCGGTCATTTATCGCAACGGAACTTTCTGGGCATTGCCGTTCAAGCATTGCCGAGATGTCGTAATCGGCGTGGTTTGCCAGATATTTTTCGCGAACGGTTTTTTCGTCGGCAGGCGCCAAGGGGCGAGTCTCGTCAACCGGAGGCACAGCTTGAGCGCCGGGAAGATTGGCCGGCGGCGATGGCGTCAGCAAAATAAGGCCTGCGACCGGCGTGCGCGAGGCTGCGACCCCGACCATCACACCGCCCATGCTGTGGCCGGCCAGGACCGGCGGATGTTCGAACGTTCGGGCGATGGCCGCAACATCGTCACCGTATTCGCTGAGACCGGCGGTGAGCAGATCCTCGGTCGGCAGACCACCATGACCGCGTACGTCAACGGCTGTAGCGGCAATCCCGGCTTCGTGGACAACCTTGAGCCAGTTCGAGTAGATCCAGGCCCCCTGCATATTGCCGTGCACGAAAACGATGGCGGGCTTTGACTTCGTCTCTTTAACGGGGGATTGCGTCATGCGCGCGAACCCGACGCGTACCGTCGGTAGCGCGTCGATGTAGTCGAAGTCGAATGAATCCAATTGCCGCCCCACTGTGCTTTGAGTTTGCACTGAAAAGTAACATGGTGAATGCACAGGAGCAATTCAGTGGGGAAAGATCAGGCGTCATCCTTCCCCCTCCATGCGGAGATGGATTCCCACCTGGGCGGGAATGACGGAGAAAGCGGGAATGCCGGTGGGGTGATTGAACGCCACACGAAGCCGGTCCCTTTTTAGTACCTCGCTCCGCGTCATCCTGAACTCGATTTAGGATCTATCGCGATACAAGCGTCGACCTTTGGGTGCGTGCATACGACAGTGCATCCTGAATCAAGTTCAGGATGACGCAGGGGAAAGGCAGAATGACGCAGGAGGAAACAGTCAGCTTCGCAGAGTGCTGGCTCCCGTCCGTCATCCCCACCTAAGCGGGGATGACGGTGGAGTGTCTTATTACTGCGTATCGATGGTCAGGGTTACGGTGCCGTTTTCTTCGGTGACCGAGTAGCCTTCCGAGGCATCGCCGTCGTTATTGTGATCCAGGTCATCCATCTTGACGCCGTTGAGCGTCACCGACTGACCTTCGACACCCTGGAACGAGACCACCACGTCGCCGTCTTCGTTTTCGTTGAAGATCATATCGTCGGCGTGGAATTCTTGGCCTTCGAAGACCACGGTGTCTTGCTCCATGATGTCTTGGATGATGTCGTGACCGCCTTCGGCCTCCATCTTGAAGACATCGCTGCCGGCACCACCGCTTAGCATGTCATCGCCCTCGCCGCCGCTCAGCACATCGTCACCGTCACCGCCCAGCAGCGTATCATCGCCAAGACCCGCCACCAGCACATCGTCGCCGATGCCGCCGTCCAAGGTGTCGTCACCGGCGCCGCCGTCGAGCGTGTCGTTCCCGGCCTCGCCGAACAGCTTGTCTTTGCCGTCGCCGCCACTCAGCAGATCATCGTCGGCACCGCCGAACAACGAGTCATTGCCGGCACCGCCGTCGAGAACATCGTCGCCATCAAAGCCGTACAATTTATCTTTGCCGTCGTTACCGTACAGCACGTCATTGCCGCTGGCACCTTCGAGGGTCTCGTCATTTGACGAACCACTGATTTCCACCGGCATCTCGACAGAAACGTCAATCTGCAGGCTGGCCGCCACCGATTCCGCGATGTCGCCATCGTCTTCGGTGGTGATCGCAACAACATCAATGGCAAAGTCATCGTTGACGGACGGCTCGACGACCAACATCAGACCGTCAAGTTGCTCGCTGGTGAGCGACCAGTTACCGTTGCCGTCATCGGTACCCGCAGACAACGTCGCACCTTCAGGTAGACCGCGCACTTGGAACGAAAGGCTTTCCGAGCCGTCGGTATCAACCAACGTGCCTTCAATATCCAAGTCGTAGACGACAGAACTGCCGTCATAACCCGACAACACCTGCGCGTCACCATCGTGAAGGTTGACGATTTCCGTCGGCGTCAGCGCACGATCATAGATCGCGATATTATCCATCTGGCCGCCGAAGAAGTCGCGCAGATTGTCCGCTTCACCGTCGGAACTGGCCCAAGCGTTCGCACCAAACACCATCGGCTCTTCGTTGCCGTCGAGGCCGCCGGTATAGCTGTCGCTATCGACCAAGTTGCCGTCCAGGTACAACTGCATGCCGTCCGGCCCGAACGAGAACGCCATCTGATGCCACGCACCGCTCGACACGTCACCGCCTTTGACCATAAAGCTGGAATTGCCGCTTTGCAGGCGCACTTCGACTTGCCCGTCATCGACCCACGCCGTTAAGTGACCACCGTCGTCATAGCCGCTCGAGTCTTTAGAGAACAACGCCTGTTTGTCATCGGAATCTTCGGTGTTGAACCACAGCACGAACGTGCCCTCGTCCATTTCCAGGTCTTTGGCGTGGTTCACTTCGACATAATCGTCGTTACCGTCGAACATCGCCGACGTGCCGCTCGGGCCGTTGCTGTTGTTGTTAATAGCGACGCCGTGCAGATCGCCGTCATGGCGCCCGGCACTGTCATCCAAATCACGGTCGTCGTTATCGGTGATCTCGTAAAATGCGACCAGATCGCTAGCTTCACCCGAACCCTGGCCGGAACCGGCTTTTGAACCATTGGTCTGCGTGCCGCCATGCCCATCGCTGAGCAACGTCGCCGAAACACTAACGCTCGGCGTGTCGGCGACGCCGGTGACATTCACGTTGAACGTCGACGTTGCGGTTTCGCTCGCCTCGCCGCTGCTCTCAGTTCCCGTCGTCGTCACCGTCAGCGTCATATCGTCGTTCGAGTTTTCCGGCGGTGTGATCGTCAGGTTTGCCAAGTCGTCAGGGCTGACGGTCCAATCACCATTCTCAAGCTTTTCGCCCGCAGACAAAGTCGCCAAGTCCGGCACGCCGGAGATCGTGATCGACAGTGTCTCCGACCCATCGTCGTCATTCAGTGCTGCCGAGATATCCAGGCTGATCGCGCCATCTTCAAAGCCGGCAACATCGCCAGCATTCAGTGTTACGCCGTCGGCGGTGGTGTCCATTTCCGGCACATCGACACCAATCGTCGTCGTCACACTTGCCTGGTCGCCGTCGTTTTCGGTCGAGATTGCAGTGATGCTCAGATCAAAGTCATCGCTGCCTTCGGCAACAACCAGAACCAAGCCGGCCAATTGCCCTGCCGTCAGCGTCCACGAACCGCTGCCGTTATCAGTACCCGCCGAAAGTGTGGCGCCTTCGGGCAAGCCATTGACGGTGATCGAAATATCTTCCGAACCGTCAACATCATTCAAGCCCGCTGAAATATCGAGCGGATATTCAACAAAACTCTCACCGCCTTGCGTCGATTCAAAGCTGATCGAATTGATCAGAAAGTCATCACCGGCACCCGGCGCAGAAAATACGATCTGATCAAACGTGCCGCCATCGGTTGCGGTCAAAGTCACAGGCGGATCGATCCGATCGCTGATCCCGGTCACCGTACCGTCCCCGACCGCGACGCCGTCACGATACAGCGTGTAGGTCGCATGCTCGCCGGAATTCATCCAGGCAAACGAAACGTCTGCTGACGATGCGGGGGTATCGAAATCAACCACCATCTGCTCGGAGACACCGGCCCGGTTGTTGAAGCCCAGTTCGTTGTTGGCACCAGACGCCGACCCTGCAACACCAAAGCCTACAGGGTTGCTGTTAAAGCCGATATTATCGACCGATGCATCGGACAAGCTGCCGTCTGCATTGACCGAACGACCACCAACGCTAAATCCGTTGCCGGCGCTGGTGACATTGTCGACGCCGATGGTGACTTCAACCACCTCACCGGCAACTTCGGTCAACGTTCCGTCGCCGAGCGCTACGGATAACGTCGGTGCATCAGCAACTCCGGTGACGGCGACGCCAATAGTTGCCGTCGTGGTTACGGTGGCCCCGCCATTTGCTTCGGTCGACGTCGCCGTCACATTCAGCGTCATATCTTCATTGCTATCCGCCGGCGGTGTGATCGTCAGGTTTGCCAAGTCGTCAGGGCTGACGGTCCAATCACCATTCTCAAGCTTTTCGCCCGCAGACAAAGTCGCCAAGTCCGGCACGCCGGAGATCGTGATCGACAGTGTCTCCGACCCATCGTCGTCATTCAGTGCTGCCGAGATATCCAGGCTGATCGCGCCATCTTCAAAGCCGGCAACATCGCCAGCATTCAGTGTTACGCCGTCGGCGGTGGTGTCCTGTTCGGCGGCAACATCGATGCTCAGCGTTGCCGTTGCGGTGTCGCCGTCGGCATCCTGCATGGTGTAGCTGAACACGTCTTCGCCAGCTTCCGCGACGCTGCCAGTTTCGAACTGAACCGCGCGCACGAAGAAGTCACTGGAATCACCCGCATTATTGTCGTTTGCCGTGTCGGTGGCCGTGAACACCAGGTACTTAAACGCAGCCCCGTCCGGCAACGAAATATTCGCGGTGCCGACGTTGTTGCTGCCGCTGAAATCGACGGTCTCCGCATTCAATGTACCTTGGCCAACCAAGTTGCCCGCAGCATCAAATGCCTGCCATGCACCCTGCTCGCCACCATCTTCGTTGGTGAACATGCGCGAGACGGTCAACGTTGCCTCTGTGGTCGAGCCACCGAGGTCAATCGCCAATGCCTGGCTTTCGCCAGTCGCATTATCATGGTTGATCTGATTGGGTGCCGGCATGCCGTTTTGCGTGCCGGCCACACCCACACCATCAGAGTTAAACGTCACCTGGCCGTCTGCCAATGTCGGATCGAAATTACCGTTCGCATCGGTGAAGGACGTGCCGAAATCAAACGCGAAGGTATTGACGCCGGACCATGCTTCTTCGACCGCGCCGGCACTCGCTGTGCCGGTCAAACCGGCGACATGCGACACCGCTTCGCTTTCGTCGGCGGCATAATCGTAGCTGCCGTCGGCATACATTTTGAGCGTGCCGTACTCGCCGTCGATTTCAATGTAATCGCCGTCGGCATCGGTCTGCACGTCGTCAGCGTTGGCAAAGCTTTTGCTGGTGTTGCCGAAGGTCACGTCGACGATACCGTTGTCGGCAGCCGAGCCGGTATCTGCGGCGGCGGCTTCATCGACGCTGTCACCTTCACCGGTCAGGACGTTGCCGCTGGTGACCTCGCCGATTTCAACGACATTGCGATCATCGCCGGCAAGCGGGTCAACGTTGACCACGGCCTGCACGGTGTTGCTGGCGCTATCTTGGTTCGCACCCTCGGTCGCGGTCGCGGTGACCGTCAAATCGAAATCATCGCTGGCGCCGTCCGGTAGCGAAATTGCGAGGCCGTCCAGATCGGTGCCGCTGAGTTCATACGCACCATCACCCAAAGACACGCCGTTGTTGAGGCTGGCCCCTGCAGGCAAGCCGGTGATGGTGATCGACAACGTCTCCGACGTATCGATATCGTTTAACATGCTGTCGATCGACAGCAGAACCGTCTGCCCGACATCACCCGACGCATCACCGGCAGCGACATTCGGCGTATCGGCGACGGCGTTCACAACCACCGCCAACGTTGTCGTTGCTGTGCTGGTTGCCCCGGTCGAGGACTCACGCGACGTCGCGGAAATCGTCAGATCAAAGTCGACATCGGAATCCGCAGGCGGCGTGATCGTCAAGCCGCTCAATTGCTCAGGCGTCAGCGTCCAAGAGCCGTCGTTGTTGGGCTCGCCCGCCGACAGTTCAGCACCCACCGGAACATTGGAAATGGTCACGCTTAGGGTTTCCGAGCCGTCGGTGTCGGTCAGCGCGGCATCGATGTTGAGCGCAATTGCTGCGTCTTCGTCACCTTCGGCTGCGGACACGCTCAACTCGGGCGTCTCGGCGGTGTCGTCGCCATCCGTTGTTAATGTCTGCGTCACTGATGCGCTGTCACCGTCATTTTCAGTCGCCGTCGCGGTGACGTCGAAATCAAAATCCGGGTCAACGCCTTCCGGCACATTGATGGTCAAGCCGTCCAACTGTTCGGTGGTCAGTGTCCAGGTGCCGTCGTTGTTATCGGTACCTGCCGACAACGACACACCTTCCGGCAACCCGGACACGCTGATCGACAAAGACTCGGAACCGTCGACATCATTCAAGCTCGACGAGATATCCAGCGGGAATGTTGTCATTCCATCGACGCCTGCTTCACTATTGAGATAAGCGATATCCTGAGAGAAGCTGACAGTCTGATCAATTGTCGCCATCAACGGAAGGCCAATACTTGAGACACTCGGGTCGATCAAGAACAGCGGCCCTTCGCTCGGCCCTGTGAGGTCGCTGGAATTATCGCCCGCCTTGACGGTGATCGCCACCAAACTCTGACCGGGGAAGTTATCGGCAACGTAACCCAAAAGATCGACATCGTTGATGTCCGTCAACGCGTCGTTACCATCTGGGAATGCCGTGATTTTGACTTTTTCGATATTACCGGCACCGTCGTCCAGATACATGACAACGTTATTAATCGCGTGATCAAAGGCATCAATGTCACGGAAGCCTTCGCCCTCGACCACGGCATCGCCAAGACTAACCGACAAGTTCGGATCATCGGCAACGCCGGTCACATCAACGCTAATGGTGCCCGACGTCGTGGCGAAATCACCGTCGTCTGTCGTCGACGTTGCGGTGACCGTCAGATCGAAATCGACGTTGCTGTCATCCGGCGCAGTAATCGTCAGACCGGCAGCTTCCGTCGGCAACAAAGACCAAACGCCGCCGCCAAGGGACGTGCCTGCGGACAACGTGGCACCTGCCGGTACACCTGAAATGGTCAGCGAAAGCGTTTCCGACGGATCGGTCAAAGACGCATCGATATTTAGCGCAATTGCCGCATCTTCAAACCCTTGTGTATCGCCTACGTTTAGGGTCGGCGCATCGGCGGGGTCGACACCGCTCTCAACGGTGATATCGATGTGACCGATGTTGATGCTGGTCTCAAGGTCGGTCGGGATCACGTTGTCCGGATCGGTATCGGTCGCCGTCGCCGTGACTTCCAAGGTAAAGTTACCGCTGAAGCCTTCCGGCGGCGTGATCTGCAAACCGGACAGCTGTTCGCTGGTCAATCCGTCGATGACCCCGTCAACGGCGCTCAACAACGTACCGCCCAAGGTCACGGTCGCGCCGTCCGGAATATTGCTGATCGATACCGAAAGGCTTTCGGAGCCGTCCAGATCGTTCAGCATCGCCTCGATATCAAGATCGGTTGCGGTCGCGCCCTCGATGGCAATCTGCGACGGCACGTTCAACGACGGCTGATCGGCGACGGCCGTGACCGACACGTTCAAGGACTTCACGGACTCCGACAGATCGTCGCCGTCCATGGCGGTGACGGTGATTTCGAGGTTGAAGTTTTCGTTGCTGTTTTCCGGCGGCGTAATCGTCAGATCAGCAAGTTCCTCGGTGGTCAAATTCCACGTGCCGTTGCCGCTGTTCACACCGGCAGACAACATGGCACCCTCCGGCACACCGGAGATGGTGATGCTGACGATCTCGTCATCGCCCAGCGCGGCAGCGGCAATTTCCAGCGGAATTGCGTCGTCTTCGAAACCGGCTGCGTCGTGCAGCAGCAAGCTCGGCGTCTCGGCCACCGCGTTCATGTCGACGTTGATCACGCCGCTGACCACCGATACGCCCTGCCCGTTGGCCGTGTCTTCCGCATCGGCTTCGGTTGTCGTCGCGGTCACCAACAATGAGAAGTCGGTATCGACGCCGTCCGGCAACGACACGCCCAAACCGGTCAGTTGCGCCGGCGTCAGGGTTACTGTGCCGTCGGTGATGGTAATCGCATCGCCCGCCGTGTTCGACAACACGGCGCCATCCGGCAGGTTGGAAATCTCGATCGAGAGGGTTTCCGAGCCGTCGGTATCGTTCAGCGACACATTGATATCGAGCGGCACAATGGTGTTTTCATTCGCGCTCACATCCCCAACGCTGAGGTTTGCGTCATCGGCAACACCGGCGATAGCGACATTCAACGAGCCGGTATTGGTCGCGAACGTGCCGTCCTGCGTGGTTGAGGTCGCCGTGACGTCGAGCGTGAAGGCACCTGAATAATTATCCGGCGTGGTCATCACCAAGCCAGGCAAGTCGCCGGGCTCCAACGACCAAGTACCATCGTCATTGAGCGTACCTGCGGACAGTGTCACGCCGTCCGGAACACCTGCGACGGTGACACTCAGCGTCTCACCCGCGTCGGTCAGAATTGCAGCGATGTTCAACGGCACCGGCGTGTCTTCATTGCCGCTCGCATCGAACAGCATCAACGACGGCACGTCGGCGCGTTCATCGACATCAATGTGAATGGTCCCGGACGCCGTAGCGGTGGCCTGTTCAAGACCGGCAACATCGTCGGCCGTTTCGGCAACAAAGACGTCCACTTGGACATCGAATTCACCAAAAGTGCTTTCCGGAATCGTCATGCTCAAGCCATCGAGTTGCTCTGACGTGATCGTCCATGAACCATCTGCATTCAGCGTACCGACAGAAAGCAACGCATTGTTCGGCAATCCGGAAAGTGTAACTGATATCGCTTCGGACCCGTCCGTATCGGTGAGTTCGAGCGCGATGTTGAGCGGAATAGGTTCGCCCTGAAGCTCGGTCTGTTCGGTGTCTTGCACAATCGGCTGATCGGCAACGCCCAACACGTCCACGTGCAGAGTTTGCGAGACACTTTCAGGCGCGACACCGTCGGCACCTTCGCGGGCGGTGGCGGTGATCGTCAGATCGAATTCATCGTCCGAGTTTGCCGGCGGCGTGATCGTCAGGCTCGAGAGAAGATCAGGGTCGGCCGCAAAGTCTTCGGCTGAGATCGTCCAACCCCCCTCACCGGTCTGCGTTCCAGACGACAGCACGGCGCCCGCAGGCACGCCTGCGATGGTAATCGACAGCGTTTCCGAGCCGTCTTGATCGGTCAGGGCGGCATCAATGTTGAGGGCAATCGGCGTATCTTCGTTGCCGATGGCAGGACCGGCGCTGAGGGTCGGTGCGTCGGTGACGGCATCGACGGTCAGCGTAAAGTCCTGTGAATTTTCAGCAATTTCGCCGTTTGCAGCTTCGGTGGACGTTGCGGTCACCGACAAGTTGAACACACCCGACGCATTGGCCGGCGGCGTCATCGTCAGCGAGTCCAATAGATCAGGATCAGCGGCAAAGTCTTCGGCGGAGATCGTCCAAACACCTTCGCCCGTTTGCGACCCCGCGGACAGCGTCGCGCCATCCGGCACGCCCGAAATCGTAATCGATAGGCTTTCCGAGCCGTCCGTATCCGTCAGCGCAGCGGCAATATCCAAGGCGATGGCC
This sequence comes from uncultured Rhodospirillales bacterium, assembly GCA_963974935.1. Lineage (GTDB taxonomy): Bacteria > Pseudomonadota > Alphaproteobacteria > Rhodospirillales > Casp-alpha2 > UBA4479. The sequence continues at coordinate 52,343 of CAXBEV010000013.1, forward strand.
GTATCTTCGCTGCCGCCGACGTTCGTAACGTCAAGCGCCGCCGTATCGGCGATGGCTTCCAGATCAATGGAAACGGTCGCTTCCAACGTCGCCGTATCTTCGTTGTTATCAACGTTCGTCACCGTCACCGTGAGGTCAAAGTTAACATCCGAATTCGGTGACGTGGTCATCGTCAGATTCGCCGCCTCATCAACCGTCAGCGTCCAAGTCCCGTCGCCGTTGTTGGTGCCCGCGGACAATACAGCGCCATCCGGCACGCCCGAGATTGTCACCGAGATCACTTCCGAGCCGTCGGTGTCTGCCGTCAGTGCCGTCAAATCGAGGCTGATGGTGCCGTCTTCGACACCACTTACGGTGACGACATCGCCATCGACGATGATCGCGTCGTTAAAGGTGACGCCCAATTCATCGGCGACCGCCGTGATCGTCAGCGGCAAACCGAACGATGCGGTCGCACCTTCACCCGTGCTGGGCTCGGTCGAGGTCACGTTGAGTTGCAGGTTGAACGCGCCGCTCAGATGCGCAGGCGGCGTTAGGACTAAATTGTCGGTCGCTATATCCTCACCCAGCAAGCCGAGCGGAATCGATGCTACACCGGCGACCACGGGAATCTGAACCATCATGGTCTGACCGCTGTTCGGATCGGTGTATTCAATCGCCAACTTGGCACCGGCCGGAATACCGGTCAGCGTCACATCGGTGATCTGCTCAGAGATATCGTTTTTATCGATATCGAAGTTAATCCGCACCGGCTGGTCTTCGATCCCGGCATCCACGCTCCCGTTGACGGTCGGCACATCGGCCACCGCCGCCAACGAAATATTGGCGGTGCCGAACACCGTCGTCGTCGACTCACCGTCTTGTACCTGCGCCGTGATGTCCAACTGCATGGCAGACGTATCATCCGGCGAGCCGACCAAACGGAGGTTGTTGAGTTGTTCAGCGCTCAGTGAATAGGTACCGGTATCGTTCGCCGGCAATACCACGTCATTTCCGCTCGCATCGGTATACACCAAGTGCGCGCCAACGGTGTTGCCACTGGCATCCAGCACGGGCTCAAAATAGGTTTCGGTCTCGGTGACCGGGTTGCCGCTCTCATCCAACAGCGGCGCACCGTTCTCATCAAGAACCGGAATTTCGCGGGTCGCCTGCTGCACTTCAAGCGTCGGCAGACCGGTGATCGTCACGGACAAAACTTCGCTGCCGTCGGCGTCGGTCAAGGCACCCTCAATATCGAGCGCCAACGGCACATCTTCGGTGCCCGTAAAGGTGATCGATGCCGAGCCGTCCGCCGTCAATTCAATGTCACCGACGCTGAACGTGAACGGATCGACAATGCCGATCACTTCAATGCTTTGGCTACCCGTCCCTGCAGGTGCGGGCATGAACGAAGATGCCGCGCCGCCGGCCATGCTGACGATGTCGCCACCGCTGTCCAAGAATTCCTGCAACGTCTGCAACGGCTCACCATTTGCGCCAACCTGAGTTTCTAAATATTGTCCAACCGCCTGTGTCGCCAGCGAAACAAAGTCGCTGTTGTAGGCGGCAAAATTAAGCGTGAAATCTTGATCGGAATCTTGCGCCCCGGTGACGGTCAAGTCTGCCAAGTCGCCGGCATTCACCAACCACGAGCCATCGGACTGCTGCGTGCCCGCCGACAACGTTGCGCCATTTGGCACCCCGGTCACAACGATCTGCGCCGCCGATGCCGCCGACGGCAGATTGCCCAGCACATCCACACTGATCGCCGTGTCTTCAAGACCGACAACGATGTTCGGGCTGTCGTTAAAGACGAAGTTTTCAACGTTGTAGACTTCGTCGGTGCCGTCCGGTCCGGTGACGGTCAGCACGCCGTTGGTCACCGTGATCGTGGACTCGCCACGGGTCCCCGAATACGTCGCCGTATCCTGGCCGCCGCCGCCGTCTATGATATCGTTACCGCCGCCGCCTTGGATGACGTTGTCGCCATCGTCGCCGGTGATCTGGTCGTTGCCGGACCCGCCGATGATGTTTTCGATCTCGGAGAACGTATCGAGAACGATGCCGTTCGTATCGCGCACCTCGCCGGCCATCATATCGATCACCAAATCCTCGTTGGTGCCGGCGAACGACAACGTATCGTTATCCGCACCGCCGATATAGGTTTCATTGCCGCCACCGGGCGCCGCGATCAGCGTGTCGTCGCCGGCGCCGCCGTTGAGCACGTCGTCGCCACTGGTGCCGGTCAAAATGTCGCCTTGCGCGCCGGTCTCAACATCCAGCCCGTCGCCGTTGCCGGTTAGGACGAATGCATAACTCATATTGGACGCATCGAGGTCTTTATTCACCGTCGCGGTGACGGTCTTGCCGTCCGCCGACATCGAGACATTGCTCAGCGTCCCGTTATCGATAAGATCTTGAATATCCTTCGGAAAGCCTTTTACAAGTTCAGATTCAACGATAATAGAATCGTCATTACGTCCGCCATTATTGTTGCCGCCGCCGGCGCTACCACCTACAACGCCCACCGGTGCAACAGGGGCCACCGGCACCTGAACGGCTTCGACTGTTTGGGCTGGGCCCGAATACGCACCGGTCACATTGACGGTGGCGGACGGTGCTTGCTCCGGCGCCGCTTCGCCCGCATCGGTCTGAAAATCGTCTAAGCCTGCAGCATCATCCGCTTGGCCATAATTGTTGCCGCTGGTTTCTTCACCCGCGTTGTTGTGGGTCGGCAGCGAACGAAGGTTGTTGCCATAGGTCGCGGCGACCTCTGCGTCACTCACAATCGTGAAGTCCGCAGGCGCCGAATCAAAACTCATCACCGTGGTAAACGCGTTGGCGTCGTTCAAAATCTGCACGCCGCCATCGTTGGCGATCACGACTTCGCCGACGAAGCCGAACTTTTCTTCCATCAAGGTCACGCCAAGGCCGGTGCCGTCGCCCAGATCAAGACCGACCTGGGTACCGCGAATACCGATGGTCGCCACCGGTGTATCCAGGGTCATCGCGTCGGGGTCGGTCTTCGCAACCTGACCGGACACGAACGTAAACACGCCCTGCAGTGCGGAGATCGAGATCGAACCTTCCTGCGTGCCCGGATCGTAGATCATTTCGTCCAGCACCATGCGGCCTTCGGCGCCCATCGAGAACGTCGTATCGTCCGCCAAAAGCACACCAATGCTGCCGTCGTTACCGGATTCCAGAATGTCGCCTTGGAACACTTGGTCGCCGGCTTGCAGTTGAACGCGCGTACCGTCGACGCGGATCGCCCAGACTTCGCCTTCCAAGTTTTCGACTTTACCGATCGGCTCACCGTCGGTGCCGGCGATCACCGCCGGGCTGCCGGCGGCATCACCGCTTCGCTCGGCAGCTTGCATGATTTCGGCTTGTTCCGGCTGCACAAAGCCAAAGCCCGGCTGCCCTTCAGGCGCCGGTGCGGCATCGCCACCGGTCAGCGCTTGGACCATATCGCTCCCGACCTCGGCGCCATCTGCGGAAACCAGCTTGGGCGGGTTCGGATTGTCGGCATACCCCTCGACCGTGACGGTGGAACCGTCCGGGAAAGTCATCACCAGATCGCCCCCGACCATGCTGAATTCAGCATCGGCAAGCGAAAGATTTTCAGGAATTTGAATATCGCCCGACTGCGTCCCATCGGCTTGGAACGTTTTGTCAGCGACCTGTGTGGCATCAGCCATTTTTTTACAACCCTTTGAACGGACGCTATTTTTTGCCGTTCAATGCGGTCGATATTTGTTATTATTGTTCTTTTCTAAGACCCTTATGCACGCAAACGCGTTGCGGGGTCAACTGTTTCAGCGTCTTTCAGGCGTTAAGGTCAGGGCGCTGAACCTAAACCGGCAAGACCAAAGCCGCTGCCTAAGCCACCATTAAGCCGCCTGGGCCCCGTAATACAGGGTCACAACATGGCGGGCTTCGGCGAAAAACAGCCAGCGTTCGATGATCAGACCAAGGCTGATCGACATCGCCGCCAAAATGCTCGCCGACGCTGCGGCAAATCCACCGCTGAAATACGCTACGATCAACAGCACCAGCGGCACGGCAAAGGTTGTGATATGGACGATCTTGCGCAGCTTCGCCGCATGCTTACGGGCGACTTTGAAGCCCATTTCCTGTTGCAGGTAATTTTCCTCGGTATGCGGCCCTTCGAGCAATTTCACGCTGGCCCCGGTCAACCCGGTCGCCGATGCCGGCGTCGATGCATGCTGCGTGGTGTCGATGAAGTGCCAATACGACCGCTTCACCCGCCACGCCACCAGCAATACGATCGCCGTGAACGCAAACAGCCCCTGCGGCGCAACGCCGGTTGAGGCCAGCACGGCACATGCAAACACCGCCCCGCTCGCCAGGGCCATCATCAGATAGACCCGCACCGTCCATGGATTGCACCACTGATGCACGGTCTTGAGCGACGCATAGATCATCGCCGTCGCATACACTGTGGTCACCGCCAACGCCACCGAAAGCCCCGCGCTGATGCCCCAAAGGCCACTCATATCTTCACGAATGATCCACGCAAAGGCCAGCGCCAGCCAAGGGATATAGGTCAACACCGCCAGCACGCCTTCTCGCGACAACCAACTGCTGCGCCATTGCGTCAACGCGCGCCACGCCCGTTCGGGATGACCCAAGTGGAATGTCGACGACAGTAAACCGGCACTCACCAACACGAACGCGAGCCCAAGGCCGACAATGCCGCTGATCCGATCTGCCGGGATCACTTGCCACGCCGCCAACACCGCCAGCACGCCCAACAAGCCGTAGCCTGCGCCGGATGCGGTGGTGAAAAAGATCACGGAAAAAGCTGGATGCATTAGGTGATCCTCCTCAACGCGACAAGGCGCGGTCGATCCAACGTAGGATCGGATTGTCGGTGCCGGGTGTCGGGGCCAGTTCGGTCGGCATAGTCGACGTTTCAGCATTGGCACGCCGCGCACGAGGCGGCAGGTATTTGTTGGTCGGCTTGTAGCCCATTTCCGGCATCAGGTCGTAGCCCTGACGCTCGGCCACCAATTGTGAAACCGCAGAATTCGCATCACCCAAGTCGCCGAAGTGACGCGCGCCCACCGGACACGTCGACACGCAGGCCGGTACACGGTCTACTTCTTCCATGTTTTCGTTGTAAATACGGTCGATACAGAGCGTGCACTTTTTCATCACGCCTTCGTCGGCATCGTATTCGCGAGCGCCATATGGGCACGCCCAACTGCATAGCTTGCAGCCGATGCATTTGGCTTCGTTGACCAAAACGATGCCGTCTTCGGTGCGCTTAAAGCTGGCGCCGGTCGGGCACACAGTGACACAGGCGGCGTCTTCGCAATGCAAACAGGATTTCGGAAAGTGCACGGTGCGCGCAGGCTCGCCGTCGCCGGCTTTGGCCTCAAAGGTGTGGATGCGGTTGAACCAGACACCGATCGGTTTGTCGCCATAGGCATCGCGATCCGTCAACGGTGCCGCATGCCCGCCCGAATTCCATTCCTTGCAGTTCACCGCGCAGGCGTGACAGCCGACGCAGATGTCCAAGTCGATAACGAGGCCGAGCTTTTTTTCTGTGCTTGCCGGGAGCGTTGTCATGGCTTGTCCCGCCCCTTTCGGAACCCGGCGCCATAGGTCAGCGTACCCGGCGGGATCGCGAGGCCCGCAGGCTTAGCGGTCGGCTCAAACTGCGGGAAGGTCTCGGCATCTTCGGCGGGATCGGCTTTTTTGATGTGCACCCGAAGGTCATACCACGCCGCCTGGCCCGTCACCGGGTCCGAGTTCGCATAGCGGTAGCCGTCGTCTCGGGGCGGCAGAAGCTCGGAAATGACATGGTTCAGCAAGAAACCTTTTTTCGCTTCACTGGCGTTGGCATCCAAGTTCCAGGCACCGGACCGTTTGCCGATAGCGTTCCACGTCCACACCGTCGAAGCTTCGACGCCGTCCATCAACGACACCTGCACACGAATACGGCCGTGGTAGCTTTCGACCCAAACCCAATCGTCTTCGACGAGGCCCATCTCGGCGGCCTTAACGTCGTTCATATACAGTTTATTGGAGCCGGTGATCTGACGCAGCCATGCATTATGCGAGCCCCACGAATGGTACATCTGCATCGGCCGCTGCGTGATCGCGTGCATCGGATAGCTGTCCAAATCGATCATCGATTCTTCGAATGGCGGATACCAGATCGGCATCGGATCAAAGTACGCTTCGATCCGTGCGCGCTCTCGCTCGGGCGGTTGGATGTCGCCGTGGCCGCGCGCCGCGTTTCGGAACTTTTGCAGAATTTCCGAATACACCTGCAACACGATCGGCTCGGCGGAACCGATAAAACCGACGTCCTTGGCCCAGTCCAAATACGCTTTGTTGGCAAACTTGTAATATTTTTGATCGTCCGGGAAGTGATGCGACCAGAAGCACCCGTTCTCGATATACTTTTCGAGCTGGTTCGGGTTCGGCGCGCCTTTGCCGTGCTGATCGCCATTTTCACCGCGCCAGCCCGCCAGCGGGCCGATTCCGGGGCCACGCTCATGATTAACGATATAGTCCGCATAGCCACCCGGAAACTTGGGCTTGCCGTCGTCATTGGTCATCCCAGGCAACTTGAGCCGAGCCCCTAAGTCCAACAGCACGGTTTGGAATGGGCGCACATCGCGGTCGGGCTCGATGATCGGTTGGCGGATCGCATCCTGCGCCGCATCCGCTTCACAGATCGGGCGATCCAGCAGCGAGATACAGTCCCAACGCTCAAGATACGTGGTGTCGGGCAACACCAAATCCGAATACGCCACCATTTCCGAATAGAACGCATCGGAATAAATGATCCGCGGGATTTTGTACTCGCCGGTTTTCGGGTCGGTGTCGGTCAGCATTTTCATCGTGCCCGACGTGTTCATCGACGAATTCCAGCTCATGTTGGCCATGAACATAAACAGCGTGTCGATGGGGTACGGATCGCCCTTCCATGCGTTCGAAATCACCATGTGCATCAGGCCGTGCGACGACAGCGGGAATTCCCACGAAAACGCTTTGTCGATGCGCCCGGGCTTGCCTTCGGAGTCCACCAACAAATCTTCGGGGCCGGTCGGAAAGCCCAACGGCGGTCCTTTCAGCGGCTGACCGGCCTGCACGTCGCCCGGCTTGCCCGCAGGCTTCAACGCCGGCGGAATGGCTTTCGGGAACGGCGGCTTATTACGGAAACCACCCGGCACGTCGACCGAGCCGATGATTGTCTGCAACAAGTGAATCGCGCGGCAGGTATGGAACCCGTTCGAGTGCGCAGAAATGCCGCGCATCGCGTGCATCGCCACCGGACGGCCAATGAATTTATCGTGCTTACGCCCGTACGCATCGACCCAAGGGGTGTTGACCTCGATGGTTTCCTTGAACGCAACGTGCGCGATCTCGGCAGCAATACGGCGAATGGTGTCGGCCGGAATGCCGGTCTGACCGGCGACCGCGTCCGGGGTATATTTTGCGTCCAGGTAGCGCGCCGCCATCAGTTGGAACGCCGGCGTTGCCGCCCGCCCATCGTCCAAAGTGGCATTGCCGGCAAGCACCGGCTTGGCGTTGATATCGGTGGCCCGCTTCAGTGCCTTTTCTTCGCCGTCCCAAACCAACGGGTGTCCTTCGGCATCGCGGGCGAACAGACCGTCGTCGGCACTGCCAGGATCTTGAATCACCAGCCAAGGCGAATTGGTGTAGGTCGCCAAGTACTGTTCATCCACATTGCCGGTGCGCAGCAATTCATGGATCAACGCCATCACAAACAAGCCGTCCGTGCCCGGCTTGATGCCCAGCCACTCGTCAGCAATCGCGGAATAACCGGTACGCACCGGGTTGACCGAGACGAACTTGGCGCCCCGCCCTTTGATTTTACCGAGCCCGGTTTTGATCGGGTTGGAATCGTGGTCTTCGGCGACGCCGAACATCAGCATGTATTTGGTGCGATCCCAATCGGGCTCGCCGAATTCCCAAAACGAGCCGCCGATGGAATATAATCCGGCCGCCGCCATGTTGACCGAACAAAAGCCGCCGTGCGCCGCGTGGTTTGGCGTGCCGAATTGGCTCGCCCACCAGCCGGTCAGAGACTGCGATTGATCACGGCCGGTGAAAAACGCGAGTTTCTTGGGATCGGTTTCGCGGATTTTGCTGAGCCAACCGGTTGCGATATCGAGGGCTTCGTCCCATTCGATCTCGGCGAACTCGCCAGAACCGCGCGGGCCGACGCGCTTTAACGGCTTGGTCAGCTTCGCAGGCGATTCCTGGGTCATGATCCCTGCCGAACCCTTGGCGCACAAAACGCCTTTGTTCACCGGGTGATCACGGTTGCCTTGGATGTAGCGAATTTTGCCGTCCAACAAATGCACTTTGATGCCGCACCGGCAGGCGCACATGTAACACGTGGTGCATTTGACCTCGTCCGCGACTTTCGGCGAGGTGTCGACCGCATCTTCGCGATTTGTCATGTCATCTGGTGGGGGTTGTTAGACGTCTCGCCCACGTCCGGCGTGCCTTCCGCGCGTGCTGGGCCAGGCCCACGCATATACGTACGGCTCGGCTGATAGCTGAGATAACGCTGATACCAGTTGCGCAAAGATTGAAGTAACCCGGTCATGTAATTGATCCCAGAACGTCGGAAAGCTACGGAAACAGAATGTGAGACGCTTTGTGCCAAAAATTGATTGATCAGTCCAATGAGTAATAATTGTCATATTCACAAAATTTAGTTATGATTCACCGTTATGACGTTGACCCAGCTCAAAATTTTCGCCGCCGTCGCCGAAAGCGGTCATGTCACCCGCGCCGCCGCGACCTTGGGGATCACACAATCCGCCGCCTCCGCGGCCATTGCCGCGCTGGAAAACCTTTATGAGGTCAAGCTGTTCAATCGCGTCGGGCGGTCCGTTGAATTGTCCGAGGCCGGACAAATCTTTCTGGTCGAAGCCCGCGCCGTACTCGACCGCGCGCGCGTCGCGCAGCGCGCACTACGCACGCTTGGCGGTAGTGCGACCGGGCACCTGGATATCGCTGCCAGTCAGACGATTGCGAACTATTGGCTGCCGCGTCGACTTTCGGTGTTTCATGACCGCTACCCCGCTATTGCCTTGAACGTGGTGATCTCCAACACCCGAGGCGTGGAACATGCCGTCGTCAACGGCGACGCCGACGTCGGCTTTGTCGAGGGCATCACCCATTCCCCGGAATTGTTGTTGGATGAGGTCGATCACGACCAACTCGCGCTGGTGGTTTCCGCGAAACGATGGCCGTCGCTCGGCATCGGCGGCGTCGACCTTGCCGCCGTCCCCTGGGTCGTGCGGGAACCCGGGTCGGGCACACGCGGCGTGCTCGAAGACATGGCACTCAAGGCCGGCCTGCAATGGAGTGATTTGAACGTGGTACTAGAGTTACCCTCCAACGAAGCCGTGCGCGAAGCCGTCGAGGCCGGCGCCGGCGCCACCTTGATCTCTCGCCACGTGGTCGCGTCCGCGCTCAGTGCCGGCACTTTGCGGGCGCTACCTTTGGATGTACCACCGCGCAGCTACCAAATGGTCCGCCATCGTAAACGCCACGCCAGCGCAGCGCGCCGCGCCTTGGTAGAAATGGTTTTGGAATCAATACCCGCGTCATCCTGAACTTGATTCAGGACCTACGGCACTGCGCACTCCCCATATCCTGACGTCGCACAACGCTGGATCCCTGAATCAAGTTCAGGATGACGCTGCGAGGGTGACATGCTCCCCACCCAGCGACTTCCTGGAAACGCGCAGCGTTATCCGGGATCTTGGGGCTCCGTGCTTAAAGGTCCCGGATAAGCCTTCGGCTTTCCGGGAAGTCGCACGGTGGAGACGAGGATGGATGACGTGATGGTGGCAACTAAGGCAGAAAAAACTCAGCCTTGGCCTGCGGGGGCATAGCGTTTTAAGAACGCGGCCGCGTTGAGGGACTTAAAATATTCGATAGCGCAGCCAAGCATATGGTCTTTGTTTTCGCCCACTGTCGGGCAGGCGCGCTCGGAAATACGTGGGTGCGTCCACGCATCATCATCATCGTTACGCTGCGCCGGAATGGCGCCCGGCAAATCTACTTCGCGGGATCGCGCTGGCATGCCTTCAGGATCAAGATCACGCACCACGACGATGTCCGGCGTCACGCCCAACGCCTGCAGAGTTTGGTTCGACGGTGCATAGTAAAGCGCTGTGGTCAGACGCAACGCCCCTTCAAGCGGCATTGGCATAATCGTCTGCACCGAGCCTTTGCCAAACGTACGACTACCCATCACCAAGGCACGACCATGGTATTGCAACGCGCTGGCAACAATCTCGGATGCCGACGCAGACCCCCGATTGACCAAAACGATCATCGGCACGCCTTTGACGGCGTCGCCGGGGTCCGCATAGAACGACCGCTCGTCTCGTCCGTCACGACCTTTGATCGAGACGATCTTGCCGTCATCCAAAAATGCATCGGCGACGACCACTGACTGATTCAGCAAACCACCCGGATTGTTACGCAGATCGACAACAACGCCTTGCAGGTTTTTGCCCAAAGTATCGCGGATATCTGTCAGCGCCGCGTTGATGCCTTCTTTGGTTTTTTCGTTGAAGCGGGTAATGCGGATGTAACCCACATCGCCCTCAATCCGATGGCGGACGGATTTCACTTCAATGATGGCGCGGACGATGCGCATATCGAAATCTTCGATTCCCGGGCGGCGCACGGTGAGCACCACCGGCTCCCCAGGCTTACCACGCATCAAAGTGACGGCGTCGCGCAACGTCTTGCCTAAAACCCCGACCCCATCGACGTGGGTAATCAAATCACCAGCCAACATACCCGCGCGTTCCGCCGGTGTGTCTTCAATGGGCGCGATCACTTTAACCAGTTCGCCTTCCATGGTGATCTGAATCCCAAGACCACCGAATTCGCCTTTGGTGTTGGCAAAACTGTCCCGAAATTCTTCGGCATTCATATAGCTGGAATGTGGGTCGAGCGCCGCCAACATGCTGTGCAGCGCATCTTCGACGACCACTTGCGGCGTCAACGAACCCGGCATACGCTCGCCTTTAGTCACCCCCGCAATGGCGGCATCGATCATCTTTTGATCTTCAATTTCATAGACGTAAGCGGCACGCACACGACGGTAGGCGAAGTTGAAATAATCCAACCGCTCCCGATCCGACGCATCCGCGACGTAGGTATCATAAACCTGGGCGAAGCGCTTCAGTTCGTGTTGGGTTTTCTCAGGCAGTTGCGTCGTCTCGGCGTTCATCGCCATGACGACGCGGCCGATGGCAGACTCGTCGGTCACACACGCCGTCACGCCGGCGACGATAAACGCGCCGACAACGCCGGCGATCACATACCCCGGCACGCCGCCAAGCCCAAATCTTCTGAGCACGCGTCTTAGCTGCTGTTGCACGTGATAACCTACCCTTTACCTAAGTACTGTCGACGCGATTAGCCGTCGGTCGTGATTTTCTTGATCAACTCACCGAGCACGCGCACGGAGTCTTCATTTTCGATCTGACAGGTGCCAGCATTTTCGTGTCCACCGCCGTTATAAGACAACATCAACTCACCGACGTTGGTCTTCGACGTTTTATTCAAGATCGATTTTCCGGTCGCAAAAACGGTGTTCAGTTTATTCAAGCCCCACAACACATGGATCGAGATATTACAGTCTGGGAACAGTGCATAAATCATGAAGCGGTTACCGGCGTAAATCATCTCTTCTTCACGCAAATCAAGCACCACCAAGTTATCGTGCACCGTCGAGCAGCGCATAATTTGGTCTTTGAATTTTTCCTCGTGCTCGAAATACAGATTGATCCGCTCTTTAACGTCGGGCAGCGCGATGATTTGGTCGACCGTGTGGTCACGGCAATAGTCGATCAGTTCCATCATCAGTTGATAGTTCGACACGCGGAATTCGCGGAACCGCCCAAGGCCGGTGCGGCTGTCCATAAGCATGTTCAGCAGATCCCAGTTAGCAGGCTTAAGAATTTCAGCCTCGGTAAAGCGGGCTGCATCACCTTTATCAACGGCTGCCATCATATCGTCGGCGATATTCGGAAACTTTTCTTTACCACCGTAATAATCATAAACTACGCGCGCCGCCGAGGGCGCGTCCGGATCGATGATGTGATTTTTGGGCTTCGAGCCGATACGAATGGTTTCGCTGAGATGATGGTCAAATGCCAGATGTACACCTTCGACGTACGGCAAGTTCGTGGTGATATCATTGTCCGATATCAAGATCGTCCCATCCTGCATATCTTTAGGATGAACAAACTTGATATCGTCGATGACCCCCATGTCCTTTAACAACACAGCGCACACCAAACCGTCGAAGTCACTGCGCGTCACCAATCGAAATTTCGTATCACTCATGCGTATTCGCCCCCTGGTCGAGATTTTTCCCCGTTCGTGAGGGATTGTGCGGTCCAGGCCTGCAAAAAGGCAAGAGCGGATTCGCCAGGATACCGGTTTCAATGATCCGGCGAAGAGCCTGCTATCCCGTGGCGCAACCAGAGCGCGGAAGCGAAAAGGATCACGGCGCCCGCTTGGTGCGCAACGGCCAACGGGATCGGCACCACGTGCAACAGTGTTGCGATCCCCAAAAGCACTTGTACGGCGGCTGCAATCAGCACCACCCCGCCGCGCTTTGCCACATCGCCGCCCGCGAGACGCGCCAAGCGCCATGTCACAACGGCTAAAAAGAACGTACTGATCGCCAACCACCGGTGGTCGAATTGCACCGTCGGGATATCCTCGAAGAAGTTTAAATACCACGGGTTCAGCTGAAAGCCGACGGACGGGTAAAATTCGCCCAGCATCAGCGGAAACGTATTGTAGGCCTTGCCGGCATTCAACCCGGCCACCAGCGCCCCCGAGAGCACCGTGATCAGCACGGCGAGCGGCAAGATTGTCGCGGCTCGCCTCAGCCCTGTGCGCACCTGTTGGCGCGGCGATTCCAGTTTACCGAGCGCGCTCCATAGCACCGCGCCCAAAATCACGAACGCCATCCCCAGATGCACAGCCAAGCGGTACTGGCTGACGTCCGGGCGGTCAATCAGGCCGCTTTTCACCATCCACCACCCGATGACCCCTTGCGTACCCCCCAACACCAGCAGACCGACCATCCACCAAAATTCTGCGCCCCGGAGCCAGCCTTTGATCGCAAACACAGCAAACGGTAACGCAAAAGCCAAGCCGATGATGCGCCCGAACAAGCGATGCAGATATTCCAGCCAGAAGATTTCTTTGAATTCGAACAGGCTCATACCCGCATTGATCTGATTGTATTCGGGCGACGTGCGATAAGCGTCAAACTGCGCCTGCCACGCGGCCTCGCTTAAGGGCGGCAGCCAACCCGTGACCGGATGCCAATCCGTCATCGATAGACCGGACTCGGTCAAGCGCGTGAAACCGCCGATCACGACCATCGCAAACACCATCGTGCAAATGATCAATAACCAACGTCCAATAATCTGGTTGGGTGGTGTCGGCGAAGTGTCAGCAGTCTTGGTGAGCACGGGTCGAAGCCTTTCGCTGTGTCGGATAGACGCGTCCTTCTGCAGGTAGTGGATTGACCCTTGTTTGTCCATGCCTGATCCGCGATAAACCGCCCATGAACGAGCCGAATACCCCTATTCATCCAGTGATGCTGGTCGGCGCAGGCCCCGGTGACCCGGACCTTCTAACGGTGAAGGCGCACCGCTTGCTTAGCGAGGTCGACGTCATCGTATATGATCGCCTTGTCGCCAAGGAAATTCTGGCGCTGATCCCGAAAGCGGTCGAGCGGGTGTTCGCCGGTAAGCGAGCGTCCAACCATTATATGGCACAAGACGACATCAACGTTCTGCTGACCGACCTTGCGCGCACCGGCAAACGGGTGATGCGGTTGAAGGGCGGCGACCCGTTCGTGTTCGGGCGTGGTGGTGAAGAAGCGCTGTATTTGGTGCAGCAAGGCATCCCCTTCGAAGTTGTGCCTGGCATTACGTCATCCGCCGGCTGCGCGGCTTATGCCGGTATTCCGCTGACCCATCGGGGCATGGCGCACGGCGTGCGCTTCGTCACCGGCCACACCAAAGGCGACGAGCCGCTGGATCTGGATTGGCGCAGTCTCGCCGATCCAAACACCACGTTGGTCGTCTATATGGGCATGACAAATGTGGACGAGATAGCAGCGAAGCTGATTGAGCATGGCCTTGATCCGACGACACCCGCAGGCGTGCTCAACATGGGCACGCGCCCCAATCAAAAAACCCTGATCACCACGCTCGCCAGATTGCCGAGCGCCGTCCATGATGAGGCCATCAAGGGCGCCACGCTTTTCGTTATCGGTCGCGTGGTGAGCCTAGCCAAAGACCTCGCCTGGTTCGGCGAGGCGCCGAGCTAAGCGCCCTCCCGCGCCGCACCCTCTTTCTCTTGCGTCATCCTGAATCAAGTTCAGGATGACGCAAAGGGAGGATAAGGGCCTGCACACATCCCACACCGTCATTACCGCGGGCGGGAATTCATCTTTAAGTATGAGCGCGCGGGTGACGAAAAAAACCTACATTTCCCGATCGAGAGCACGGGCGAGGATCATGTAGACCTTACCCATATCGGACGAGAGGAATGTCGCGTGCAGCATGGAATTGTGGTCGCGCTTTTGTGACTCGTCGAGCAACGTTTCGAACTCTTCCAGATAGCGCGTGACGTAGTCGCGGAAGGTGCCGTCTTCTTGGTAGGTTTGGCGGATCTGCTGCAATTTGGCCTTTTCACGGAAACCCAGAAGCTTGCGCACGAAAATACCCTTCTCGCCCTTGTTGAAGCGGCGCCAGTCGTCTTCGGAGACCTGGGTTTCCAATACTCGCCCGATGTCGACGGCAAGCGATTGTAGACGCTCGGAAATAAACGTCGCTTGACGGGTGAATTCTTCGAGATCGGCCTTCTCGGTACGTTCTGTGAGAGACGCCAGCAGCGTCGACGCCTCGTTCGAAGCGCTCCGCACACTCTCGGTGCGCTCGTCCAGCAGTTGGTTGATCTCGTGGGATTTGCGCGCCACTTCGCTGGTTGTTTTCGCCAACGCGTCGGCGTGTGAACGGACCGAAGTATCCCACGCCGCCACCTTGCCGAGCGCGGCATCGGTAGCGCTGGAAAGCTCCTGTGCACGTCTGGCCAATGCTTCGCCGAGCGCTTCCAGGCCGCGCTCGGCGCGATTGTACGTGGTCGACAAACCCTGCATCTGGCGGCGCAGACCTTCGGTGCCGCCTTCCAAACGCTCGACGATCTCGTCGGTGCGCCCGCCGGCTTCGTGAATTTGTGTGCGCAACGTATCGGATGCGCGAGTCAATTTGGACACATTGAGATCCGCAGCCATAGAAGCTTCGGATGCCCGCTGGCCTATCATCTCGCCGACACGCTCAAGCCGATCAACGACATCGTCCGACGTGGTCACCAAAGCACTGCCGCGATGGCGCATACCGTCTGCCGCCTCCTCCAGTTGCGCCATCGACTTGCGGGCGATGATGCTGACCTCTTGGAAACGCTCACGCATAGTCTGGCCGACTTCGTTCATTTCCTGGACGCCGCGCTGCGTGGTATCACTGAGTTCGCGGGTACTTTCGCGCAGGTTGGCATTGACCAGTTCGACTTGGCCAGATGCGCGCTCCGCCGCCTGCCCGACCTCGCCGGTGTGGCGTTGCAAGGCGTCTGACACCAAGCTCATCAACTGCGACGCACGCTCCGACGTGTTCGTCATCTCGTGCGAGCGCACCTGCATTTCTTCGGAAATACGGTTGAGCCTTGCTGCCGCCTCGTTCGACGAGTTGGTCAGGCCGGTCGATTGCTGGTTCAACAAATCGGCAAAGCGCTGCACGTGGGTGGTCGCAGCTTCATACGACTTGGTGAGCCCTTCGGAGCTACCATGCAGAATATCACCGACATCGCTCATGCGTTCTCGGGTTTTGTCGAGAGAACTATCAAGTTCGATATGGTGCCGCTTCAACGAGCCGCTGATACCAGCCAAGTTTTCAGCGGCGCGGTCGGTCGCGGTGGTCGCAGTTTCGACTTCGCGGTTGAGGCGCTTACCGATGTCTTCCAAGCGGCTGAGCGCATCCGATGAGGTTTCACGCATGGCAGCGGCGCTTTTCGCCATTGCATTGGCGGTCAACTCGACACGACCGGTTGCGTGATCTGCGGCGCTCGACAATTCTTGGGTCCCGGTCTGCAAGATTTCGCCGACATCGACGAAGCGGCGTTGCACGTTTTGGCTGACCGCATCGGCTTGCATCGCACGTTCCCTGATGACGTCGCCGACACCTTCGATCTCGGCGTAAGCTCGGCCTGACACCTTGCCCAGGTCCTGCGATTCCTTGTGCAGCATATCGGTGACCAGGGTCAGCAACTGCGCTGCCCGGTCAGAGGCCTGTGCGACCTCTTGAGAGCGGCCTTCCAGCGCGCGGCCCATCGCTTCCACATCGGCAACGGCAGTTTCCGACGTCTTGCTAAGCGCACCCCGCTCATCCTTCAACACCATCGACACCGCGTTGATCTGTGATGACGCATCGCTTGCAGCCCCCAACAACTCGGTCAGGCGCGCACTCAAATCTTCCCCGACACTGGCCAGGCGACTTTTCGCCGTGCTGCTGGATTGATCGATGGTCTGGGTTTCACGCTTCAAGGTTTCACCGAAGCTGCCCAGCGCATCCGACGACGCGGCAGAGATCTGCTGCAGACGATCCGCATTGGCCTGCAATGTTTCGACCACACTTTCGACATCGTGTTCGGCACGGGCCGAAACTGCAGATAGGTCCTGCATCTGATCTTTAGCGCGGCGCCCAAGCGCGGCGATAGCATGGCGCGTTTGTTCCGAACGCTCGGTAATCGCCGCCAAATCTTCGCCCGCAGCCTTTGCGGCTTCGGACACATGCTCGGTACCATTGCGCACCGCGATTGCGCTTTTGTTCAAGGCGTGCGCCGTGCGGGTCACGTCTGAAACGCCTTGATCTGCGGCGCGGGTGATGTCGGATGCGGTGCCGTCCAAAAGTTCATTGAGCCGCGATAGGCGCGCATCTGCCGTGTCAGCAGCGCCTTCGACGTCAACCGCACGACGGCGCAATGATTCGCCCGCTTCGTCCAGACGCAGCACACTTTGGTTTGCGGCCCGCGCCATGTTGCCGGCTTGATTGCCCAAGGCCTCACCGGCATCACTGAAGCGTTGCTGCGCGCGCTCGGCAGTCTCGTCGACCTGTTCGCCGCGACGGCGAAGTTCTTCACTGACCCGTGCAACCTCCCCCAATACCCGGGCCGAGATCGTCGCAAGCTCGTCGGAATCTTTGCGGAGCGTCATGCCTACGCTCTCGGCGCGCTCGTTCGCAGTGTCCGCGGCTTCGGTCATCTCGCGGGCCTGCAGGCGGAATGCCTCGCCACTGCCGCGCACACGCTCCACGACTTGACCAGCGGTCGCTTCCAATTGACGTGCATCTTCGCGTAATGCATCACCCACATCCTGCACGTCGGTAACGACTTTGTCGGATGTCTTGGCAAGAATATGCGTTTGCCGCGCCAGATCGTCTTCGATTTCCTTGGTGCGATTGTGCACCCGATCTGCGGTGGCGACCAAGTCGGTGGACTGCCGCTCGAGGCTCGTGCGCATACGCTCGATCTGGGCTACGGCGTCGACGTTGCGCTTGCTCATGGTCTCGGCGCTGGCGCCCAGCATCTCGGCACCTGTGTGCATCTGCTGTGTCGCCTCGCCCGACAGATCAACCAATTCTGCCACGCGATCACGGACCGCATCACCGATGGCCTGCAGCGCAGACGTGGTATCGTCGGCATAGGACTGCGCATCGCGCATGCTGTCTTTCAGCGCGTCGCTGCGTTGATCGAAGACCCCGGCGGTCGCCTCCGCGCGCCGCGACGCATGATCTGCCGCCTCGTGCAGTTCTTTGGTGCGCAGGCCGATCACGTCGACCAAGTCCTCGGCCCGTGCAGAGGCCCGGTCTGACGACACAGTCAGATCAACACTGTGCTTTTGCAAAACATCACCGGCACCGCGTGCGCGCTCGGTCGCGGCGTCGGTGGCGCGGGTCAGATCTTCGGTCTGGCGGCGCAGCGCATCGGCAACGGCGTGTGCGCGCAGATCTGCATCTTCTGAGACTTTGGAAAGTTCCATCGCGCGTTCGCGGACCAGCTTGCTGACCGCCTCACCGCGGCGCATCGCTTCTTCGGTGGCCCGGTTGAGATCTTTGGTCTGGCGGCGGAGCGAGTCCGTAACTTCACGCAATCGGCCTTCGGCATGTTCGTTCGGATAAATCATCTGCCGCATCTGCCAGCGCAGCGCGGCGGCCTCATAGGTGATATTGACGCCCCGCATGTAGACGATGACGACCACCCACAACAAGGCAACAGGCGTCAGGATACCTGCAGCCAGGCCACCGACTTCATGCGGCAACAACGCAGACACGTTGTTCCAGCCCAAATTCATTTCAACAAATCGATACGCACCGAACAGCCAGACGGCGGTGGCCAGGGCAGCACCCATCGGCAGCAGCTTCCAGCGCACCCAAAACGGTGCGGGCGGCGGCAACGGCGCATCCATCAGGTCGCCGCTGGTTGGACGCGGCGGCGCATCGACGCTGGCGGGAATGATCGCGCCTAGCTCGTCAGCAATGGCTTTTTGCGGGTTCGTGCCCGAAGCTTTCGCAGCGTCCTCGGCCATGGCCGGTGCTCCTGATAGGGTAATGGTCTAGCATGGTAGAGCGCAACATCATGCGCCGTAAACACAAAATACGCTATATATGTTGTGTATTACGTGGATAACTCTGTAATTAACTCGACCATCCGCTCGACGGCGCGACCGTCTGCGGTCCAGCCAAACAGCGCATTTCGCACCCGTTCGCGGACTTCAGTGCCTGCATCCGGGGTTTTCAGCGCCAAATCGACCGCGCGTGCCAAGTCATCAGGATTCAGGATCTCGCGCCCGGTTTCTCGCCAGCGCCACTCAATCCCCTGCGCGTCGTAGCCGGCCTCATCAGCGGTATATTCCGGGTTCCGCAGCAGCAAAATCGGCCGATCGACCGCAACAAAATCGAACATCACGCTGGAGACATCACTGACCAACACATCAGCGGCCCGCAAATACGGCAATACATCTGCGTCCGGATCATCTACCAACACGACCCGGTCGTGACTTGCAGCTGCCCTGGCCCACTTTTTGATCCATTGCGGCCGTCGCCGAAATGTTTCCGGGTGCGGCTTGATGACAAGGGTGACGTCATCACGCGCCCCCCGGAGCGTGCGCACCGGATCATCCCCCAGCATCATCGCAGACGACAGCTTCGGGCGATGGCTCGGCGCATAAAGTACCGTCGCCCCAGCATTTTGCAGCGCTTTCGGGACCGCAATCTGATCACCTCTGAACAACGGGTCCAAGGGCATATGGCCGATGGCGCGAATGCGGTCTGCGTCCATCAAATCAAGGGTCGCCCACGCTTCGGCTATGGTATCGCCGGGCGCACATGCAACGTCGGCACCATCAAAGGCCTGACGGAAACGGTTTTGCGATGACAAGAACGCAGGCGCTGCAATGATTACGGCATTCGGTGCCAGGGCACGCACGTCTCTCGCCTGCAAGCCTGTGACGATGACCACATCTGGTTGGAATTCGGCCAAGTCCTGCCCATCGGCGGTCAGCAGTGGCCAATGCACACCCTCAAGCCGATGGAATAAATCTGCCAACGGTTGAAAATGCGAAGCGGCATTAAAGTGCAAAGCGACGCGGCTGGTCGAAGGTTCTCGCTCGGTTAATTTCTTGCCGTCGCGCTCGGCGCCCAAGCTCATCTCGCCGGCCCGGGCAAACAAGTTATGTGGTGCGAGTTTTAAGGCATCACGAAATGCCTGCAGTGCTTCGGCACGACGCCCGGCACTTTTGCGCGCGAGCCCCAAATGCACCAAGGTTTCAACCCGACGCGGGCTCAGGCGTGCACTTTTCTCCAACGACTGCAAAGCCTCCGACGTTGCCCCGGCGCGCCGATACGCGGCGCCTAACAAATAATGTGCTTCGGCATTTTCCGGGGCTAACTCGACCGCTTCTTGCAGCGCCGCGATGCCGCCTTGATGGTCGCCTTGCAGAACTTTTGCCTTGCCGAGATCAAGTCTGGCATCGACCCCGGTCGGGTTGCCGTCGACGGCCTGTGAGAAATGCTTCACCGCGCCTTCCAAGTCGTTGGCGTCGGCCATGATCTCGCCCAGTTGCACGTGGGCCGCCGCATCTTTCGGGTTTTCGCGAAGCGCGGTCTCAAGATATTCAACCGCTGAATCGTCCGCCCCATGGCGTCTGGCCGCAGCACCGAGTTCGGCCAACGACACCCGGCCCCCACCCTCGCCTGCATTGGTGATATCAGACGCGCCTGCCGGCAGCGTGCCCTTAAGGTCGGACGGCGCCAAACGCACCATCCCCATCTTCGCCAACCAGCCCAACGTGCGCGGCAGCAAATAGCGCCGCCGCTCGGGCAGCAGCTCAGCGATCTGGATAACCTCGGCGGCATCGGACTCCGACAGATGCGCCAAGACGTGCTCTTGCTCTTTCGGCTCCAACATCTGCGCCTGCGCGATGTCGTTGATCGCGTTGGCGCGCAGCCTGGCGAGCCTGGCCTGCAAGCCCTCTCCGCTTTTAATGCCACCGGCCAGACACACCTTAGCGTGCTCATCAATGGTGTGGGTCGCATAGGCGCGAAATACGGAATACGGATCGTCCATGTGCGGAATCGCCGGACGGCCCGGGATTGGCGGCGCAACTTCGGGCGCCTCCTCACGAATCCGCCGAAGTTCGCCCCACAATTCTTGGTGACGCCGAATGACCATCGGCCAGTCAAAGTGTGCAAGGGCCCGCGCACGTGCCGCCTCTCCCAACTGCCGGCGATGCGCGACGTCGCCGGCAAGCGCTTCAAACGCCTCAGCGGCGGCGCGGAGATCAAGGCTGGTGGTCTGACCGACAGTGCCTGTCAGCAGCGCGTCGGCGCGTCCGGGATCGGTGCCGCCCAAGGGATTTTCAGGCGCCAGCGTCAAATCACCGCCACTTTCAGCCAAGGGCAACCATGTCGGCACCAAATAGCCGTGCTCACCACTTGTTAGCGTATCCCGGTTGCCGCCCCAATCGGCGGCAACAACCGGCAGACCTGCCGCCATCGCTTCAAAAATTTCCGTATCTGCGCCGTGCGTCACTGCATCGTGGAAGGCGGCATAGGCGTCAGCGGCAAACCACACCCGATCACGGATATCGCGCTCGCGCCCATCCAAAAAGATTGCGTTCACGGCAGGGGCGAAATCGCGCACGGCATCACGATACGCGCGCTCGATCCGCTCATTATCAAACCAGCCGGCCTGCAACAGATGAATCCGAACGCCGGTCCGCCGCGCCGCAGATTCCAACGCCAAATACAACGGCGTCGGATGGGCGCGGCCATAAAATTGGAAGTTGCCCGTCGCCAGCACACAAAAGTCATCGTCGCGGATGCCGAGCCGACGGCGCACCCCTTCGCGCATTTTGGTCGACTCATCACTGGCTCGATACGCACCGGCGTTGATGCCGGGTGGAATCACAAACGACATCGCATCCATGTGCGCTTGCGCGCCCATGCGAAACGTCAGGTATTCAGCCTGGATCGCGATCAGACGCTCGGCGGCGGTTTTGATGGTTTTCGACGGATAGACCAACGCATCCCACGGCTGGGCAGGTGCATTTAACAGCCCCGTCAGGGCGACTTGCGCATCACCGCTGCCAAGATCAGCAATTTCGCCGACAATCGAATAACGGCGCTGCCCGAGCGTGCGGCGGCGCCACATCAGCGGCGCCATGTCGCCTTCGGACAATCGAAGCACGGGGGCATCTTGGAACCCCTTGGCGTCGCCCGGCGCCACATATCTGCAGGGCCGACCTTTCGCATCCCCCTTGGCAACGCGGCTGACGAAA
Source organism: uncultured Rhodospirillales bacterium (assembly GCA_963974935.1). Lineage (GTDB taxonomy): Bacteria > Pseudomonadota > Alphaproteobacteria > Rhodospirillales > Casp-alpha2 > UBA4479. The sequence continues at coordinate 74,289 of CAXBEV010000013.1, forward strand.
TCGTCGTAATCAACGGCGTCATAAGATTGGCAATAGAACCCCGGCACACCGGAGTGATGGATGAACGCGCCTAGAAACGAGCCCGCAGGGCGGGGCTTGGCATCGACGTCGCGCCTGTAAAAATGCACTGCATTTTCGGCCCCGGGGGTATCTTCCTGCACGGTATCTTTATCGCTTTTCTTGACCGGTGTTGTGGAATCCGCCATGCCGCCCCTGTCCGTTCGGCTGAACTAGAACAGATGCTGACCACCGGTGACCCATATCTCGGTCCCGGTCACGTATCGGCTATCGTCAGAGCATAAATAGAACACCGTCCCTGCCACGTCGCCGGGCGTACCCATGCGTTGCAGCGGAATGCGGGGGATCAACAAGTCGTATTCCGGACCGACCATCTCGGTCTCGATCTCGCCGGGCGCGACGGCGTTGACACGCACATCCAACTCGGCGAATTCGTTCGCCATCTCGCGGGTCAAACCCGACAGCGCTGTCTTTGAAATAGAATACGCAGACCCCGCAAACGGATGAATAAAATGGCCGGCAATCGAGGTGATATTGACGATCGCGCCCTTGCCTTTGCGCAACGACGATGCAAACCCGCGCGACAGGCGCAGCGGTGCGAAAAAGTTCAACTCGAACACGTCATGCCACGCGTCCAGATCACCGTTCAAAATGCCGAGGCGTTCTTTATACGGCGTCTTCGGCGACATGCCGGCATTGTTGATCAAGGCATGCAGGGGCCCGCCGTCCAATGCCTCTTTCGCTTCTTTGATGAAGTTTTCAACGCTGGCAACGTCACCCAAATCGGTCGGGATGTGGCAGGTCCATTTCGGCTCGCGCTTGCACGCTTCGGGTGCTTCATCGCGCGAACACGTGATGATGTTCCACCCGCGCTCCAAAAACAGACGCGCCGTATAATGGCCGATTCCACGACTGGCGCCAGTGATGATCACCGTCTTTCGGTCTTCGGTATCTTCCAGATCGTGTTCGGTATTTTCCTGCATGCCGTGACGGTACTTGAATCCGACGCGAGAGGAAATCGGAGATTTTGAGGCTTCGGTTCTCCGCCTGTACCTTCTCGCCCACCTTCCTTTCATCCCTACCCCCATGCGTCATCCTGAACTTGATTCAGGATCCACCACAGTGCGGAGACCCAACCAACCGGCGCAGCCACACCATAGATCCTGAATCAAGTTCAGGATGACGCAGTGTGGGGAGCCGCAGAGTGGGGACGGACATGCAGCACATACATCAAAGCGACTTCCCGGATCACCTGCGGCGTCCGGGAAGTCGCGGGTGAGTTTGCTGATTCAAATATTCGGGTGTGTTCAACGTTCTTTATTATTCCTATGATATGCGCATGTGTTCCCGCTTCGAAATATCCTCTAGTGCGCGCGAAATTATGCAGGCGTTGAGCCTGAAGGCACCGCCGCCGTTGCCCAATAAGCCTGAAGTGCGGCCGACCGATGCTGCATTGATGGTGCTGGATGACGCGGGCAAGCGGATCAGTGAACTTCGACCTTGGGGATTGCGCGTCGACTGGACGACGCAGCCAATGATCAACGCGCGCGCAGAAACCCTCAGCGATAAACCAACATTTCGTCCGCTGCTGGAAAACCGCTGCGTGCTGCCGGCCAGTGCGTATTTCGAGTGGCGCAAAACGGAAAATGGTGAAAAGCGTAAGAACCGCATTTACGGCAAAGGCCTTTTGGTGATGGCCGGCTTATTTGATGCTGAGCGCGTCACCATCGTCACCTGTGCACCGGCTTCGTCCATTCAGCACATCCATAACAGAATGCCGGTATTGCTCGACCAAGACGGCATTCAGACTTGGCTCAGCGGCGCACCGTTTAGTCATGTCGCGGGAGTTTTGGTCCCGTTCACCGGCCCCTTAACGTTCGATGAAGAAACGCCGCCGCCATCGGCGCAACAAGACCTGTTCGGTTGAGCCTAATTGCCGCGCAACAATGTTTGCGTGCGTGCCCGTTGTTCCGCGACCAATTGCTGGGTCAGCGCGCGCTGTTTTTGATCAAGTTCGCGCGCCAACTGTGACTGTGCTTGCACGACTTGCCGCTGTTCGGCGGCAAGCTCGTTCGTGCGTGAGCGCTGTGCCTGAGAGATTTCACGGCTGGTTTGGCGAATTTCGCGGGTGCGGTTTTCGGCCTCGTTCAACAGTTGGCCGACACGCTGCTCTGCGTCTTGGCGCAACTCGCGCCCTGCCAAGATCGCCTCGGCCCCATCCAGGGCTTGCTGCAATTGACGCACTTGCCGATCAAGTTGGCGCGCCAAGCTTTGCAATGCATTCGCAGCCGTACCGCTGCTGCGCCCTTTGCCGACGCATTCCATGCGCTTTGTCTGCTCGTTATACTTCAGATAAAAGCGTCCGCAGTCCGCCGTGGTATCCGCGCGCGCCGGAGTAACCGCACCGATGACGGACATCAAAACAGCACACAAAAAAAGTTTCAGCGGGTCGGTCCAGATCATCATATGATCAATATAGACGACTTTTTACGATATTTAAATTGACGTTCGCCTTCGGTTCGGTTTCCCTCGCGGCATGAAACACATCTTACTCCTGATCGGCATCCTTATCGCTGCCCTGCCCGTCAACGCCGTCGCCGCCGAATTGACGCACGAAACCTGTGACGCAGATTATGCAGCGATGGTGAAAGCCGCCGAAGAAAACCGTGCCCGCTCCATCGCCGAGCTGGAAGCCGCACTCCGTTTGACCTCCAACGAAGATGCTGCAGGCGACCTCGCACAACAGATCGAGCGCACGTGGGAACTTGAAGAAAGCTTCCTGAAGCACGCGTCAAACTTCTATCGCGACTGCGTAAAGCACGTAGAATCCGGCGGCTCATAGCGCATTTCAGCCTTCGCATCTGCGAACAATGGCTTTTCACTCGGGGGCTGCTGTGCCACAACCTTGCCCAGACAAACGCCAAATAAACGCCAGATAAACGTCCTACCCCGAGGAGAGACCCATGGATTTCGAAAATATCATTGCAGACGTCAAAGACGGCGGCGTCGCCCTTATCACGCTGAACCGCCCCGACGCTCTGAACGCGCTGAATGACGCGCTGATCACCGAGCTCGGCCAAGCCATCGATACCTTTGAAGCCGACGATTCCATCGGCTGCATCGTCATCACCGGTTCCGAAAAAGCCTTTGCAGCCGGGGCCGACATCAAGGAAATGCAGGCAAAATCCTATATGGATTCCTTCAAATCCAACTTTATCTCGACGTGGGAGCGGGTCGCTAAGTGCCGCAAGCCCGTGATCGCCGCCGTGAACGGCTTTGCGCTGGGTGGTGGCTGTGAATTGGCAATGATGTGCGACTTCATTCTAGCCGGTGACGGCGCCAAGTTCGGCCAGCCCGAAGTGAAGCTGGGCATCTTACCCGGCGCCGGTGGCTCGCAGCGCCTGACACGGTTTGTCGGTAAATCTAAAGCGATGGAAATGTGCCTGACCGGCCGCATGATGGATGCCGACGAGGCCGAGCGTTCGGGCTTGGCATCCCGCGTGGTGCCGGCAGCTGAGTTGCTTGACGATGCCCTCAAGACTGCAACCACCATCGCCGGTATGTCGAAGACGACGACGATGATGGTCAAAGAATCCGTCAACCGGTCTTACGAGACCACGCTGGCCGAGGGCATCCTGTTCGAACGCCGCATGTTCCACGCCGCGTTTGCCACCGAAGACCAAAAAGAAGGCATGGCCGCGTTTGCCGAAAAGCGTAAGGCTGCTTGGCAGAATAAGTAAACATGACGTTGTTATCCCGGGTCGCGCCGTTGGCGCACCCGGGATGGCGCACATGCGTTTCCACCCCTCCTTTTTATCCCCTTTCCTCCTCCCGTCATCCTGAACTTGATTCAGGATCAACTCCTGAATATCACCTCAGCACCCGGAGATCCTGAAACAAGTTCAGGATGACGGGGACGCGGGGATGGGGACGCCAGGATGACAGAAGTGTTTTGAGGAATAAGATACCCTAGGCCTTTAGCACTTCATCGCCAACGTCAGCCCGTCGCCGATGGGCACCAGCGACAACTCGACTCGCTTGTCGTTTTTCAACATCTCGTTGAACGCCCGCATGGCGACTGGGTTTTCGCCCCTTTTGCGGCCGTCGACGACGTCACCGTTCATGAAAATGTTGTCGACCGCGATCACGCCACCTTTACGCAATAACTTCAGACAGCGCTCAAAATAATCCGGGTAGCCGGGTTTATCGGCGTCGATGAACGCGAAGTCATAGCGTCCTTGCTCGCCTTTTTTGATCATTTTGTTCAGCGATTTTTTCGCAGGACCGATACGAAGGTCGATCTTCTTTTCGACGCCCGCTTTTTCCCAAAACGGCATGCCGATTTGCGTGTATTCGTCGGAGATATCCAACGCCACCAGCTTGCCTTTTTTCGGCAACGCCAACGCAACGGCAAGCGCAGAGTATCCGGTAAACGTGCCGACTTCGATGCAGCGCTTCGCCCCCAACATACGGACCAGCATCTGCATGAACTGCGCCTGCTCCGGCGAAATCTGCATCATCGACATCGGATGGCGTGCGGTCAGTTTGCGCAACGCCGCCATCACATCCGGCTCACGCAACGATACATCCAGCATGTAATTGTAAAGCTTATCCGTCATCTCAATCGTGCGTGTGCTCATGATAATCTCCGTGACAATCCCCGGCTTTACCGAGTTGCCGTCGCTGTATATTTTCAAAATTGCATCTCGACAATTTAACCATAGATGGGCGAACAACGGTGAAAAAAATCGGCATGATCGGCGGTCTTAGTTGGGTTTCCACTGCCGGGTACTACGAACGCCTGAACAATCTCGCACAAGCCGCGCTGGGTGGCGTCAGTTCCGCGCATCTTGTTCTTGAGAGCGTAAACCGTGAAGAATACGCGCAATATGTCTATCATCAAGGCGACGAAGTCGCTGCGGGCCGCATGATCGAATCAGCATGCATGTCAGTTGCCGCCGCCGGGGCCGCATTCATCGTGATTTCGTGTAACGATGTGCACCGGTTTGTGCCGCAGATCGAAAATAAATTATCGATTCCATTTCTTCATATTGCCGATGCCACCGCCGAAGAGATCAAGCGCGTCGGCGCATCGACGGTCGCGCTGTTGGGCGTGCGGAAAACCATGGAGCTGGATTTCTATCCAGCCGTGCTCGCAAAACATGGGATTAAGACCATGATCCTCAGTGCCGATGAGCGTGATTTCATCGACGACACCATCATGAATGAAATGGTCGCAGGCCAGTTTCTGCCGGAAACACGGGCAAAATATATCGACTTGATTGAAAGCCTGCATAACCGCGGTGCCGAAGGGGTGATCCTCGGCTGTACCGAGATTCCGCTCTTGCTGAATGCGGATGACACCAAGGTGCCGTTGTTTTCAACGACCGATTTGCATTGCCAGGCAGCGATTAAGCTCGCGCTTGCGGCATAATCACGCCGATGCGCATTGAACCTAGCCTACTCCATGCGCTAGTTTGCCGTCCATGAGCGATAAAGTCATCTACCACATGTGCAAAGCCGACGAATGGGCTGAGGCGCTCGTCACCGGCAGCTATCCAGGCTCAAGCCAAGATCAGGCTGACGGCTTCATTCATTTTTCGACCAAGGCACAGGTCTGGACGTCGGCGGCCAAGCACCGCTTCGGTCAGCCCGGCATCGTGTTGCTGGCGGTCGATGCCGCGAAACTGGGCGATGCTTTGAAGTGGGAAGCGTCGCGGGGCGGCGCCTTGTTCCCGCATCTTTATGCGCCGCTGCCCGTCGATGCGGTGGTCGAGATCACACCGCTGCCGATGGATAAGGACGGCGTGCACATTTTTCCGGACGGCTTCCCGCCGCCCGGCACCGAGTAGGCGCACATGCCCGACCTTTACGGTCTGATCAGGCCGCTGCTGCAACCGCTGTCGCCGGAACGCGCGCACAATTTAGCACTTTGGGCGCTGGAACGCGGATTGGTGTCCGGCCAGCCCTACCAGGACCCGGTGCTGAGCAGCACGCTGTGGGGTTTGAATTTTCCGAACCCAATCGGCTTGGCGGCCGGCTTCGACAAAGACGCCACGGCGCCGATGCAAACACTGGCGCTGGGCTTCGGCTTCGTCGAGATCGGCTCGGTGACGCCAAAGCCGCAGCCCGGCAATCCGAAGCCGCGCTTGTTCCGCCTCGAAGACGACCTCGGCGTCATCAATCGCATGGGTTTTAATTCCAAGGGCATGGCACATACCGCTGCCGGCTTAGCCCGCCTGCCCCGCCCGCACCTGGGCGTGATCGGCGTCAATCTGGGCAAGAACAAAGAAACCGAAGACGCGGCGTCGGATTACGTCGCCGGCATCCATGCGCTCGCGCGGTTTGCCGATTACATCGTCGTCAACGTGTCGTCACCGAACACACCGGGGCTCCGCGCCCTGCAATCGAAAGCGCAACTCGAAGGCCTGATCGCTAAAGTTCGCGAAGCCTTGGATGCCGCCGTGCCCACCGTGACGCCGCCGCTGCTGGTCAAGGTCGCGCCGGACCTGACGGACGACGACATCAAAGATATCGCCGATATCGCCAAAGGCCCAATGGTCGATGGCCTGATTGCCACCAACACGACGATTGATCGCCCCGCCAGCCTGCGGAGCATTTTCAAAGCCGAAACAGGCGGCCTATCGGGCCAGCCGTTGATGGCGCCATCGACAAAAATTCTCAGCAATCTGTACATGGCTTGTGATGGCACCGTGCCGCTGATCGGCGTCGGCGGCATCTCATCCGGGGCGGATGCATATACGAAGATCCGCGCCGGGGCCTCCCTGGTGCAACTGTATTCGGCGATGGTCTTCGACGGCCCATCCCTGCCCGGCCGCATCTGCCGCGACCTCGCCGGGTTGTTGAAGCGAGATGGGTTTACGTCAGTTTCGGACGCCGTCGGCGCGGATCATAAAATAAAATCGTCATCCTGAACTTGATTCAGGATCTCAGCGTACGCAGAAAAAGATCCTGAAACGAGTTCAGGATGACGAAATGGGTGGGCGGTCGGGATGATGAAACCTGAAAAAATCTCAACCGCATTGGGCGCGGTGGCGCATCAGATGGTCGGCGAGCACGCAGGCCATCATCGCTTCGCCGATGGGCACGGCGCGGATGCCGACGCACGGGTCGTGACGGCCTTTGGTTGAGACTTCGGTCTCGTTACCGTCGCTGTCGATGGTCTGACGCGGCGTCAGGATTGAGCTGGTCGGCTTGATCGAAAACCGCACCAGCAAATCTTGTCCGGTGGAAATGCCGCCTAAAACACCGCCGTTGTTGTTGGAACTGAACACCGGCTTGCCGTTCTGCATGCGCATTTGATCGGCATTTTCTTCGCCGGTCAGCCGTGCGGCATCCATGCCGGCGCCGATTTCGACACCTTTCACGGCATTGATGCTCATCATCGCGGCCGCCAAGTCGGCATCGAGCTTGCCGTACACCGGCGCCCCCCATCCGGCGGGCACACCGGACGCGATCACTTCGATCATGGCGCCAACCGACGAGCCTTGCTTGCGGATGCCGTCCAGGTAGCTTGCGAACACCTCAGCACTCGCCGCATCCGGCGCAAAGAAGGGGTTGTCGTCGACGGCAGACCAATCACGCATGCCATCGGGCACGCTTTTGTCGCCCATCTGTATAAGGCCGGCTTTGATGGTGATACCGTCGCCGATAATCTTGCGTGCGATCGCACCAGCAGCGACGCGCATCGCGGTTTCCCGTGCCGACGAACGCCCGCCGCCCCGGTAATCGCGAATCCCGTACTTAGCGTCATAGGTGAAGTCCGCGTGGCCGGGTCGATATTTTTGCGCGATATCGCCATAGTCCTTAGAGCGCTGATCGGTGTTTTCGATCAACAAACCAATCGGCGTGCCGGTGGTCTTGCCTTCGAACACGCCCGACAGAATTTTCACCTGATCGGCTTCTTGGCGCTGCGTGGTGTATTTAGATTGGCCGGGACGACGCTTGTCCAAGAACGGCTGAATATCGGCTTCGCTCAGCGCAAGGCCCGGCGGGCACCCGTCAACGACCCCGCCTAGCGCGGGCCCGTGACTTTCACCGAATGTGGTGACCCGGAATAAATGGCCGAACGTGTTGTGAGACATCCCGACCGTGCCTAGACGACGGAGATATCAGGCGCATCGACCGCCTTCATGCCGACCACGTTGTAGCCGCAATCGACGTGATGCGTTTCGCCGGTGACCCCGCTTGAAAGCGACGACAACAGATACACGCCGGCACCGCCGATATCGTCCATGTTTACGTTGCGGCGCAAAGGCGAATTGTATTCGTTCCACTTTAAGATATAGCGGAAATCGCCGATGCCGCTGGCCGCCAACGTCTTCATCGGACCCGCCGACATGGCGTTCACGCGCACGCCGGACTTACCCAAGTCTTCGGCCAAATAGCGCACGCTGGCTTCGAGGGCGGCTTTCGCCACGCCCATGACGTTATAGTGCGGCATCACCCGCTCGGCACCAAAGTACGTTAGCGTCAACAGGCTGGCCCCTTCGTTCAACAGTGCGCGCGCACGTTGGCAAACGGCGGTGAACGAATAACAGCTGATGTTCATGGTCATGTTGAAGTTCTCGGGGGTGGTATCGATATAGCCACCTTTAAGCTCGTCTTTGTTGGAATACGCGACGGCGTGCACGATAAAGTCGATGCTGCCCCATTTTTCCTTCAAAACCTCGAACACCGCGTCGATGCTGGCAAAATCGGTGACGTCGCACGGCAGCACGATGTCGGAACCAATGCCGGCCGCCAACGGTTCGACCCGTTTTTTCAGTGCATCGCCTTGATAGGTGAATGCAAGCTCTGCCCCTTGATCTGCCGCCGCCTTGGCAATGCCCCAAGCAATCGACCGGTCATTCGCCACGCCCATAACAAGGCCGCGCTTGCCTTGCATTAGTGGTGCTGGTTGCCCCATGTTGTTATTTCCTCGTCATGTCCCGTCCGCACGAAGGCTGCGGACATTTTATATGATGGTGATGCTCACGCAGTCGACCTATTACGTTGATGCTACACACATTCGCCCCAGGGGGCCATGGCGCACCTGAATATGTTTAACCGAAGTTGCTTTGCCATATAATACCAGCGCGAAGGCGTCAATCTGCAGAGGAATGAGTATGCCCGAGTCTATGCCCAACAACGACCCTGATGTCGCGCTGACGGACGCCTTCGACGACGAGGCAGATTCCCCTGTGCCAAACAGCGAAGAAGCTGAATACCGGGCCGGATACAGCGTTATTTTGGAGCAGGTCGGGCCGTTTTTAGCCTATATCGGCAACCGCTTCAGCGAAGACCGCTGCATGCGCATGTCTGCCGGTTTGAGCTATACATCCCTGCTCGCGATCGTGCCGTTGACCGCCATCGCATTCTCGATGCTGGCTGCTTTCCCAGTGTTTTCCGGGGTTCGAGAGACATTTCAAGACATGTTGTTCTCGAATCTATTACCTCAGACGGCCGATGCGTCTCGGGATTATTTCAACAAATTCGTACAAAACACGACGACGCTCAGTGCCGTCGGTATCGTCGCTTTAGCAGCAACGGCTATATTGTTGTTGGGCACCATCGAAGCCGACATGAACGCAATTTTTCGGGTCAGCCGTCCGAGACCACTTGCGCCCCGTCTTTTGGTCTTTTGGGCGTTGCTGACATTAGGCCCGCTTTTACTGGGCGCGAGCTTTTCACTCACCACCTACATCTTTGCCGCGACGCGCTGGATGGGGCTGGATTCGTCCGGTGGCTTGTTCGCGTTGCTCGGCACCATTTTGCCGACAATGATGATCGTTCTGTTGCTGGCGGTGTTTTACATCATCATCCCAAACCGACCGGTCAGCTTCAGCGCCGGCTTGATCGGCGGCCTCATCGCCGGCACCGCGTTTACCGTGCTGCGCAAACTGTTCGGCTGGTACATCATTAGCTTTCCGACCTATCAAAACATCTATGGCGCGATGTCGGTCATCCCGATATTTCTCGTCTGGATGTATCTATCGTGGTTGATCGTGCTCGTCGGCGCAATCATCACCGCCAGTATCAGCGAATGGCAATCCGCCGGCGGCAAACCGATGTCACTGAAGGTCGCATCTGGGATGCGGCTGGTGGTCGCGGTGCAAATTCTCGCCGTCCTCCACGATACATCGACCCGCGACGGCGGCGCCGTTCATCGCAGCCGCATTCTGCGCGCCACCGGCGGTGGTGGTGAAGTGGTCGACGGCATTTTGAACACACTTCGCAATGCGCGCTATGTCGAACGCACCGCCGCAAACCGCTGGATTCTGGCCCGCGATCCCGACACGCTTACCCTTTACGATCTTTATCAAGTACTCGGGCTCGGTTTCGGCGAGCGCACCATTCCGCACGGCGACGAGCCTTGGCGGCAACGGCTCTCGGATCGCATTGATAACCTAAAGACAGTTAATCAAGAGACCCTATCGACGCCGCTCCGCGAAATCTTGGATGATGCACCGGTGGGGTGAGCTTTGAGATCCCGGATCGCCTGCGGCGTCCGGGACCTCAAAGCGACGCTCTAGCCATCATCCCGCCGTGTGCGCATGAAAGCGGCCAAGTCGGGGTCTGGATCCTTCGGCAGCGTAATCACCAGCGAAACGTAGTGATCCCCCCGCTCTGCGCCCTTGCGCCCGCCTGCGGCGAGCCCCCTGCCTTTCAAACGCAGACGCGTGCCGGTGTTTGAATTCGCCGGGACAGATACATTGACGATACCGTCGATGGTCTCGACCTGGATTTTGCCGCCGAGTACCGCGTCTTCGAGGGATACCGGCGCTTGGGTATAGATATCACGCCCTTTGCTTTCGAAGATCGCATGCGGCGCCACCTTGACCTCGACCAACGCATCGCCGTCTTTACCCGTGCCGAAGCCGCGCATCCCCTGGCCTTTAAGCCGCAGCACCTGAGCATTGAGCGTGCCGGGCGGCACCGTGACTTTAAGGGTCGCGCCGTGGGTGGTTTTGATCTCTCGACTAACGCCTCGGGCTGCTTCCAAAAAGCCGATATTCAGAATGTAATTCACATCGACACCGTCGATATTCGGCCCGCCTCGACTGCGATCACGAAAGAAGCCTTCGAAGCCACGGCGGGCACCGCTTTTTGCACTTTCGGCATGAGCGGATGCTTGCGCACCGGCTTGGCGGGCACCGCGCTTCTTGCGCCCGTCGCTGTCCAATTCACCCCGATCATACTGCGCGCGCTGCACCGGATCGGACAGCAGCTGATACGCCGCCGACAATTCTTTGAACTCGTCCTCGGCCCACGGATTACCTGGGTCCAGGTCCGGATGCATTTCACGTGCCTTGCGACGGTAAGACTTTTTGATTTCTTCCGGGCTTGCGTCTTGGGCGACGCCGAGCACGCGGTATAAATCTTTATCTTTTTTGCCACTGAGTGCCATTGTTTTGATCTTAAGCCGAAAGACCAGCCGCGCGCGCCTGCGCCTTGGTCCAGTCATTTGCCGGCAGTCGGCCCAAACGCTCCGATATCAGCATGCGGGCGACGTTGACGCGGTCGCATTTCAGGCAGGCATCAATCAACAGCATGGCAAACAAATCACGCTGCGCGTGTGAGCCGCCGATGCGGTATAGCTCATAACGAATAGGTAGCAGCGTTTCGACCACCTTGTCATAGTCACCGTTGCGGTGTGCAACGACGGCGCGGGCCAACGGCAAGCCGACGTAGCCGGTAACCGTCGCATTGTCTTCACCGTTGGTCTCGGCATAGTTCTGCATCGCCGCCAACAGTGCCTTCGCACCGTCTTTTTCAGCCGCCGACAATGAAATCGCGTGATGCACATCGATGAACGCCAACACCTGATCGGTGGTGTGCGCGCGGCACTTATCGGCCAACGCCTGCCAGCGTTGCGCACCGACGTCTTGGCCGTGTAATTCCAACCGCAACAACAGCGAGGCATCGTTTAGCAAATCCAGGTATTCATCAGACTCAGCGTCCCAAAGCTCGGTATCATAAAGCTTCATAACAAGATCATATTCGCCCCGGTCCAAGTGCATCAGCATCCGGTGCCACAACACGTGATAGCGAAAATTGTTCGCAATGGTCCAGCCGGGCTCATTCGCCTTGATCCACGCGATACCGGCATCCGGCTCATCGCGCATTTCATGCACGTGGGCAACGGCGTGAATCGCCCAGGGATTTTCCGGGATCGCGTCAACGGCTTCCTGGCCGGCGCGCAACGCAGCATCATAGGCGTGGGTTTCTTCGTAGCCGAATGCCTGCATACCTTTGACAAAACCGTAGCCCGGCGTGTCCGGTGTCCAGGCGTACATACGCCGATTCACGGTATCGCGCAGGTTTTGGCCGTCACCTTCGTAAAAATGCCCATGGTGTGCGAGACGGAGCGCTAAAACATCCAACGGATTTTCCACCAAGATCGCTTCCCATGTTGCAATCGCGGCGTGCTTGCGCCCGTGCGACCAATGCTCGGCCGCACTGATGTGCAGTACTTCGCGCGGCAAGGCGGTCTTGGCCAATGCGCGTGCCTGCGCCGCCGCTTTTTGCGAGCGGTCCTGCAGCGCCGATGTTCCCATCAACATAAAGAAATAGCTTTTCAGCACATGCGCCATCGGCATGTCCGGGTCAGCTTCGAACGTCGCCTTCAAATGAGGGCCTGCGGACGGCATGATTCCCAGATACGACTCAATCGTCTTATCAAATGCGGCAACCGCATCAGCGGATGCGGCGGTGATGTCCAGGCCACGACGGTCTTGATGCATCGGCTTCCTCCGTTTAGCGTCCGACTGTAAGGGCACCGGGCATAGGTGCCAAGGAACAACCGTTATCAACGCAATAGGATTAGCACGCATGGCCGAAGTTCAGGAAATCGACGTCCAAACCGCCCACGATTGGGCTGCGGCGGGTGACGCGGTGCTGCTGGACGTCCGCGAAGCCCCTGAATTGGCAGCGGCCGCCATTGCCGGCGCCGTGCACAATCCGATGTCGAGTTTTGATTTCGAAAACGTGCCTGGCGGCGACGGTAAAAAGTTGGTGGTGTTCTGCGCGCACGGGATGCGCTCGTATCAGGTCGCCGATTATTTGTTACGCGAAGGCAAGGTCGACGCGGCCTATTCCATGGCCGGCGGCATCACCGATTGGGCCGGCGCGGGATTGCCGGTGGAATAGTGTCATTCTGAACTTAAAGCGTGTCTCCCTCCACCTCGCGGCGTCATCCTGAACTTGATTCAGGATGACGCATTTAATAAAAGAGAGCCGCCAATCAAAAATTCAATATTCCCCTCAGGCCCTTTGATCGGGCTTTCGGTGATCCCCAGCACGGTCCAGCCGTCGCGTCCGGCCAGCCAGGCGCGGATGTCTTCGCAGACAGCCGCGTGCACATCTGGGTCGCGGACCACACCGCCGCTGCCGACGAGCGCACGCCCGGCCTCGAACTGTGGCTTGATCAACGCGACCAGATACGCACCGGGTTTCGCCAGCGCCAACACCGCCGGCAGCACGGTCTTCAGTGAGATAAAACTGGCGTCACAGACGACGATATCGGCGGGCTCAGGGATCTGTTCGTCCGTTAAATAACGCGCGTTGGTTTTTTCCAGCACGATGACGCGATCATCAGAACGAAGCTTCCACGCCAACTGCCCATGCCCAACGTCGACCGCATAAACCTTGGTCGCACCCGATTGCAGCAACACATCGGTAAAGCCACCCGTCGAGGCACCGACGTCGATGGCGATCATGCCCGCAGGATCAATGCCGAAGTCTTCAAGGCCATGTGCAAGCTTCAGCCCGCCCCGGCTGACCCACGGATGATCCTGGCCGCGCACATCAAGCGCAATGTCGTCGCGCACTTGTTGGCCGGCTTTTTCAAGTTTCTTTTCGTCCGAAAACACCACGCCGGCCATGATCAAGGCCTGCGCGCGCGTGCGGCTCTCGACGAGGCCGCGATCGACCAGCAACTGATCGAGCCGTTGTTTTTTGGGTTTGTTCATAGGGCTCGCTGACGCCGCACCGTTTTGATTGCGAACGCGGCGGACCACGCGATCTTAAGCCCGCGCAGGTTCGCTTAATTCGCCTTCGCGGCCCAGCGCCGTCATCACGGTCTCGACAATGCTGCGGGCATCCAATTTGGCTTGTTCGTATTGAATTTCCGGCTTGTCCTGATCCAAGAAAGCATCAGGCATGGTCATCGAGCGCACCTTAAGGCCGTTTTCCAACAAACCGTCGTTGGCCATGAACGACAACACATGCGACCCGAAGCCGCCGACGGCACCTTCTTCGATCATCACCAGGACTTCGTGATTACGGGCCAACGCGCGGATCATCTCGTGATCCAGCGGCTTCACAAAGCGGGCATCGGCGACCGTCGTCGACAAGCCGCGTGCAGCCAATTCTTCGGCGGCTTTCATGCTTTCCTGCAAGCGCCCGCCAAGGCTGAGGATCGCTGCGGTCTTACCTTCACGAATGATGCGGCCTTTGCCGATTTCGAGGATTTCGCCCCGCTCCGGCAGCTCGACGCCGACGCCTTCGCCGCGCGGATAGCGAATCGCGGACGGCCCATCATTTATGGTCGCGGCGGTCCGCGTCATGTGCATCAACTCGGCTTCATCAGCGGCGGCCATGATCACGAAGTCCGGCAACGTTGCCAGATACGCGATATCAAAGGCGCCGCAGTGGGTTTGACCATCAGCACCAACATAACCGGCGCGGTCGATGGCGAAGCGTACCGGGAGCGACTGGATTGCCACGTCATGCACAATCTGGTCATACGCACGCTGTAAGAACGTCGAATAAATCGCCACGAACGGCTTATAGCCCTCGGTCGCCATGCCGGCGGCAAACGTCACGCCATGCTGCTCGGCAATGCCGACATCGAAGCTGCGCGACGGATACACGTCACCGAATTTATCAACGCCGGTGCCGGACGGCATCGCCGCCGTGATCGCCACCACTTTGTCATCGTGCTTGGCTTCTTCGATCAGTGCCTTGGCGAATACGTTAGTGTAGCTGGGCGCATTGGATTTCGCTTTGTGCTGCTTGCCGGTAATAACATCGAACTTAGAGACACCATGATATTTGTCGGCGGACTCTTCAGCCGGCTTATAGCCGTGGCCTTTTTCGGTGACGATGTGCAACAACACCGGACCTTCATTTTTGTCCTCGCGCAGGTTCTTCAATACCGGGATCAAGTGATCCAGGTTGTGACCGTCAATCGGGCCGACGTAATAGAACCCAAGCTCTTCAAACAGCGTGCCGCCGGTGACCATGCCGCGTGCATATTCTTCGGCGCGCTGGGCCACGGTTTCCAATTGGCGCGGAAACTTTTTCGACACGTTCTTGGCGAAATGTCGTGCCGAACGATAGGTCTTCGACGAAATCAGCTTCGACAGATATGCCGACAGCGCGCCGACAGGCGGTGCAATCGACATGTCGTTATCGTTCAAGATCACGATCAGGCGGGCATCCATGGAGCCCGCGTTGTTCATCGCTTCATAGGCCATACCAGCGGTCATGGCGCCGTCGCCGATCACCGAAATCACATGGTTTTTGCCCCCCGAAAGATCGCGCGCCACGGCCATGCCGAGGCCTGCCGAGATCGACGTCGACGAATGCGCGGCGCCGAACGGATCATATTCGCTTTCGGCCCGCTTGGTGAAGCCCGACAGGCCGCCACCTTGGCGGAGCGTATTCATCTGCTCGCGCCGACCGGTGAGAATTTTATGCGGATAACACTGGTGCCCGACGTCCCAAAGGATGCGGTCCGACGGTGTGTCAAAGACGTGATGCAACGCGACCGTCAACTCAACCACACCCAGCGACGCCCCCAAATGGCCACCGGTGATGGACACCGAGCGCACGGTGTCGTCGCGTAACTCGTCGGCGAGTTGGCGAAGCTCATCGTTACTCAGGTCGCGCATATCGGACGGGAGTTTGATTTTGTCCAGCAGCGGCGTGTTCGATTGATCTGTCACGTTAGCGTTTCCTGTTCTAGCTCCGATAACATTTTAAATAGGGCCGTGGTGTCCCTGCGACTCGACGTTATCCGCCGGATTTATCATCTTGCATAAAAAGCGTACCATCAAATTGACACTTATGAATAACCAATTCTAATTTCGTCGCGTCACGATAAATTCCGCAAGCTGTTTCAAATGCTCACTTTTTTCAGCAAAGACATCAAGGTGAGCTGCGGCCTGCACAGCCAACAGATGCGCTTGTTCACGCGCCCGCTCAACCCCCATCAGCGACACAAATGTCGCTTTGCCGGCTGCGGCGTCCTTACCGGTCCGCTTGCCGACCTCATCGCTGTCGCCTTCGACGTCCAAAAGATCGTCGGCAATCTGGAACGCGAGACCGACATCGTGGGCGTAATGATGCAACGCATGGCGCGCGTGCTCCGAAGCTTTGCCCATGATCCCACCCATTTCGCAGGACGCCGCGATCAGCGCACCGGTCTTCATCCGCTGCAGACGGGTGATCTCAGGGATATCTAATTCAGAATGTTCGGCGACCAAGTCCAACATCTGACCGCCGACCATGCCGTGGTCGCCGGCCGCTTTCGCCAGCGTCAGGCACAAATCGGCGCGAACCGATGCGTTGTCATGAGTGTCGCTATGCGCCAGCACTTCGAACGCCTTAGTCAACAGCGCATCGCCGGCCAAGATCGCCGTCGCCTCATCGAATTTTTTGTGCACCGTCGGACGACCCCGGCGCAGGTCGTCATCGTCCATCGCCGGTAGATCGTCGTGCACCAAAGAATAACAGTGCACCATCTCAATCGCCGCTGCCGCGCGGTAAGCGCGGGTTTCAGAGACCCCGAACAACGAAGCCGATTGGGTCAGCAAGAACGGCCGAATGCGTTTGCCGCCGTCCAGTGCGCCGTAGCGCATCGCTTCGATGACCCGGGCTTCCGGGGTCGTCGAGGCCGGCATCAAGCCGTCCAAAACCGATTCCATACGCGACGCACAGCTTTTCATCGCCGCTTCCAAAGCACTCATGTCGGATTTCCTTACGCGTCGTCCAACGGCGTCGTGCCGATGGCCTCGCCGTCTTTGCCGACGACGATTTTGTCGATCCGAGCCTCAGCTTCTTTCAGCTTCGTCTCGCAATGTTTTTTCAGGTGCACGCCCCGGGTATACCCGTTGATTGACGCATCCAAGTCGCCTTCACCGGTTTCGAGTTCGCGGACGATGTCTTCGAGTTCTTCCAGCGCGGCTTCAAAGGTCATCGCCTGAATATCTTCTGGAATAATGTCTTTATCTTTTGCCATCTACGGCCTTCATCTGCCCGGTTTTATCAAGGGTCGCAGTCTAGGCAAGGCAGGGGCGCCGGGCAAGGCCGGCGGGTGGTGCGCCATTGGTCCTTCGAGGCGGCCCTTCGGGCCTCCTCAGGATGAGGGGTAGAAATATCAACCTCATCCTGAGGAGCCGCGCAGCGGCGTCTCGAAGGATGTATCAGCCCCTAATGCTCCATCAGCGACTTCACGTGCTCAACCGTGCTGTCACGCAGCGCATCCAAGTCGTAACCGCCTTCCAGCAACGAGATCGCGCGGCCGTCGCAAACGTCGTCGGCCAAATCCAAAAGCTGATCCGTGACCCAACGATAATCCTGGGTCTCGAGTTCCAACTGCGCCAACGGATCGTTTTTATGGGCGTCGAACCCAGCTGAGATGATCAGCAGTTCTGGTGCGAAGCTGCGGATCGCCGGCAGCACAGTGTCGATATAGGCCGCGCGGAATCCGTCCGACCCCGTGCCGGGCGCCAAGGGCACATTGCAAATGTTCGCGAATTCGCCGGTCTCGCTCGCCGCCCCGGTGCCAGGGTACGCAGGCCATTGGTGTGAGGATGCGTAAAATAAACCTTCGATGTGTTCGAACGTGTGCTGCGTCCCGTTACCGTGATGCACGTCGAAATCGATCACGCACACGCGTTTCAGGCCGTGCTTTGCCTGCGCATGTATCGCCGCGACCGCTGCCGAGTTAAACAAGCAAAAGCCCATCGCTTTCGAAGATTCCGCATGGTGACCTGGCGGCCGCACGGCGCAGAACGCGTTTTTCGCATCCCCGTTGATGACCGCATCAACCGCAGCGACGGCAGCGCCAGAGGCACGTTTTGCCGCTTCCCCGCTGCCTTCCGACATCACCGTGTCTGGATCCAAGCGGACTTGCCCGTGGGTCGGCACGTTATCCATGATCATGTCGACGTAGCCTGCGTCATGCGCACGCTTGACGTCGGCCAAGTCGACAATCGGGGCTTCTAGCCGGCTCAGGTGCTGAAACGCCTCGTCCTCAAGACCGGCCATCACGGCGCGCAACCTGTCTGGGCGCTCTGGATGATAGGCACCGGGATCATGTTCGATACAGGCTGGATGTGAATAGAGCAGCGTCGTCATAGAAACTCCAATACTGGGAATGCGGCGTCAATCTCCACCTTTGGTGAGGATGCGCAGGTACGCAATCAGATCATTCAATTCGTCGGCGTTGGTGAGGCGCTGCACCGGCATCTTGGTGCCCGGCAACATTTTATCGGGACCCTCGTCAAATAAGCGGAACAAAGTCATTTCATCCCAGACAAAATCAACGCCGATTAACGCGTCGGAATAGTGATAATCCCGCACCCCGCCGGCCGCGCGACCGAACAGCCCGGCAAAGTGTGGGCCAGAGCGCGCCGGGCCGTCAGCGGTAAGCGCATGGCATTTGGCGCATTTAGTGAAGTACTTAGCCCCCGGATGATCGCTTTCCAACCAAGGCTTCGGCGTGTCGTCGGGCGGCGCCGTGAGGCCGATCCGATCCCCCGTCGCGACGTGCCAAACTCGCGCCTGTTCATCCGAGCTGGCCGAGACCGCAAAACGCCCGTCCGGGGTGTACGCCACCGACCACGCGATGCGTTCATGCGCAGGAATTACATGGATCGGCTTGCCGTTCGATAAATCCCATTCAACGACGTAGCCGTCTTTGCCCGCCGTCAACGCCCGCGCACCGTCAGGGGAATAACGCACGTCATAGACTTGTGTGTCGCGAATATCAATGCTGCGGATTTCGTGTTCCGACGCCGTATCCCAAATTTTCAACGATTTATCGATGCTGGCCGACATCAGGTGGGCGCCATCCGGCGACACCCTGACCGCCGTGATCCCCATCTTATGACCTTCTAGCTTGCCGCTGAGCGCGCCGGTTTCAACATTCCAAATCTGCATCGTCGGATGATGCCCACCGCTGACAAGCTTGGTGCCATCGGCGATAAACGCGACAGCATTCACGGGGGCCTGTGTGGTGATTTCTTGCAGCAACGCACCGCTGGCGACATCCCATATCCGTATGGTTTTATCCCAGGCACCGGTAGCCAAGCGTGTTCCATCGTTGGAAAACGCAGCCGTCATGACTTTGTGGGTGTGTCCTTGCAAGCGATATAGCGGTTTATAGGTCTGCATATCCCAAATGATGGCGGTGTGGTCGTCGCTGGTAGTGACGGCGCTCTGTCCGTCAGGGCTAAACACAGCACTGGTGAGCGGGCCTTCGTGCTGATCTAAGACAGCAAGTTCGGTTTGGTCGCCGAAACTCCAAACCCTGGCCGAATAATCAAAGCTGGCGGTGATCACCTTGGTGCCATCCGACGACACATCGACACTGCGCACTATGCCACCGTGACCAATTAAGTCTGCGTCAGCCGATTGGCCGACGGCAAACCCAAACATGATGACGAGCGCAGCCGCAATGATTTTCATAATCACTATTTTGGCGTGCCACGGATTTTTTTCAATGCCACTTATCAGTCCGGATTAAATACCTGAGCATTTCGTCTTAGTCAGTAACCACCACCTGATTTCGACCTGCATTCTTGGCAGCATAGAGATTATCATCGGCAATCTTTAAGGCGGCTTCCAGATTAATCTCTTTTTGGATCACAACACCGATACTGGCCGTCACCGATACCATCCCATCGGGTGTGTCGATTTCTTGGGCCGCCAAAGTTTCACGCAGCTCATTGAAATAATCGATAACTTTATCCGGGTCCTTCACTTCCAGCATGACAACAAATTCTTCGCCGCCAAAACGCGCGGCGACGTCGCCACCTCGTTTGGTATGTCTTTCGATCAATTCAGCAACAACCTTCAGCACATCGTCGCCGGTTTCGTGGCCATAAGTATCGTTAACGGCCTTGAAGTGATCGATATCAAGAATTGCGACCGCGGCCGCCAAGCCGCCCCGTTGTGTGCTGCGCGCAATCCGCGCACCGACATCAAAAAACGAGCGGCGATTCAAAAGTCCGGTTAAAAAATCCCGCGTCGCCGCGTTGGTCAGGGCGGACACGTTTTCCAATATATCCAAGTTGAGCGCGACCCGGGTGTACAACTCCTCGGGCAAATACGGCTTCGTGATAAAGTCGTTCGCACCGTGTTTCAGAAACTTTGCCGATAACGGCGCGCCACCGCTACCGGAAACCCCGATCACCATCAAACGATCGCGATCGTATTCGCGGCGAATGGCAGTCACCAAATCAAAGCCGTCCATTTCCGGCATTTCGTGGTCCGTAATAACAATGCGAATACCCGGATTTTCAGACAACTTTTCCAAGGCTTCGACGCCGTTTTTAGCCTCGATCACCTTTAACCGATACCGTTTCAAAAGATCACTGCATACACGCCGAGCGACAACGGAATCATCGACCACCAAAGCGGTCACCGTGCGGTTCCGCAAAATGCGCCGGGTTAAACTGATCAGATAGCGCAGGCTGGACGGATTATCTTTAAGCACGAAATCCAGCACGCCCATATCCAAAAAGCGGGTCCGCACCAACTCGTCGAAAGTTCCCGTAAACACTACCGACGGAATGCCACACGCAAGCGTCTTTGACACGACCTCGCCGTCCGGTGCATCGGGTAAATTCAAATCGACGAGCGCCAGAAAAAAGGGTGTGCCGTCGGCATCCATTGCCGCTTCGGCATCGGCCATCGTCTCTACGGCGACGATTTCAATTCCGGGTTCTGTCTCAAAGGCACCTAAAATCAAATTCTTAAAGAACGTCGAGTCTTCAACAACCAGTAACCGCTCCATGACTTTCCTCACGTTTCTCTCAGTGCAATGGGAAAGGTTACGATAGTATTGGTTTAAACACCCGGGAATATCCCCAAATATGTGACTTATTGGGTTCAACACAAGACGTAAGATGATGAACCGTTCGCGAGTGGGCTATTGGTGCGCCTGCATAAAGCGGCGGGCCACGACAGCGGCGCGCGCATCGATTTCATCAACATCAGGGGCGGCGCGCAGACTCAATAGCCGTTCCAAATACAAATCATCGCGCAGCATGGCGAAGAACAGATCCGCTGCCCGGCGCGGGTCATCGATGATGATATCCCTCTTATCAGCGGCCTCGGCCAAGAACGTGGCCAAGCGCGACGCGGCTGCATTCGGGCCTGAACGATAAAACGCCAACGCCAATTCGGGGAACCGCGCGGCCTCAGACAAAATAATACGATAAAGCCCGATGCTTTCGTCCGTCATGATGACGGCAAGAAACTTCGCTGCGGTCTCGCGCAGAATGGCTTCGAGGCAACCAGCCGGGACGGCAAACCCAGCGCCTTCGCCCATCAAGGCGGCGCATTTGCCTTTGATGATGGCCTCGAACAACGCGTCTTTGGCGCCGAAATGACTGTAAACCGTTTGCTTCGAGACCCCAGCCGCCGCCGCAATCTGGTCCATACTGGTATTGCCATAGCCCGATGCCAGGAAAACCTGCGCGGCGGCGCGCACAATTGCGTCGCGTTTCGCGGCGGAGTGCGCCGACAAATGCACGTCATCGTTTCGTTGGGCATTGGCCGAATTCATAGGGCCTCGATCATCTCTAAGACGACCCAATATGCACAGAATTCTGCGCAAAATTGGTTGTATACGGTGTTAAAACTAATTAAATAATACTGGACCGTCCAGTCCATTTGTGACGCTGGCATGAAAGTGACGGTTCGTGATGAACGATTTTTCGATTTCATACGTACATTGGTTATATCGCCACGCGTTCACCTAAGATATTGGTGCCCGCGAAAACTGAAGCGTCAAATGATGATAGTGAGCACTGCGATGCCCCGTAATATGACCGCCCTGCGACATACCCGCTTTATCGTGGGGCTTCTCACTATATTGTGTGTAGCTTGGCTCGCGGTCCCGTCGCTGGCGCAAGAAAAACCGTCAAGTGGCCCGCCTCCGGCAACCCAAGTCGGCATGGACTTGGTGAAGGTCGAGCCTTTGCGCCAAACCGTACCCGTGATCGGCCGTTTTGTGGCGCGCCAAGCCGGTGTCGTGGCATCCCGCGTCGCAGGCCCGATTTCAAAATTCGATGTTGAGGTCGGCGAGACCGTCACCAAAGGCCAACCGCTGGCCGAACTCGTCACCGATAATTTCACATGGGAGCGCAATCGCCGCGCCGCTGATGTGGCGTCCGCTCAAGCAGACATTGCAACCGCTGAAGCGAGCCTCAAACTGCTGCAACAAGAACTTAGTCGATTGAATCGCCTGCGCACGTCGCCGGCCTTCTCCGAAGCCCGCTATGACGACAAAGCACAAGAGACCGTGCGTGCGAAAAGCCAGCGCGCCGAAGCCCAAGCGCAACTGAAATCCGCCGAGGCTGAACTGCAGCTGGCCGAAATCGCGCTCCGCGATACCGTCGTGCTCGCGCCCTATGACGGTACCATCACGCAGCGACATTCCGAAGCCGGCGCCTACGTGCAGGTCGGTGCGCCCCTGGTGACGATGCTGGACCACAACAACCTTGAAATCGAAGCCGATGTGCCCGCAAACCGTGTGCCGGGTCTTGAACCGGGCCTCGTGCTTGATGCGACGATCACCGACGGCAGCCCGCTGCGCGCCACCGTACGCGCCGTGATTCCCGACGAAAACCCACGCACCCGCACCCGGCGTGCGCGCTTCGTCGCCGAATTCCCGGGTAAGAACAAATCCACCGCCGCCAATCAATCGGTGACGGTGCTGATCCCCGCCGGCGAAATCCGCGACGTGTTGACGGTCCATAAAGACGCGGTGATGAACCGCAGCGGCCAGATGGTAGTCTTAAATAATGACGGCAAGGCGACGTTCCGGCAGGTCAAGCTGGGCGAAGCCGTCGGCGTGCGGTTTGTGGTCTTGGATGGTCTGGTCGAAGGTGACCAAGTCGTTGTGCGCGGTAACGAGCGTCTGCTCCCCGGCCAAGCCATCATGCCCAGCACACCTAAGGCCCAACCAGACGCGAAAAAAGACGGTGCATCATGAACGGCCTGATCAAAATATCGATTGAGCGGCCGATTGCCGTTCTAGCTGCGGTCTTGATGATCGTCATGTTCGGCGCCGTTGCGCTGACAAAAATTCCGATCCAGCTGACGCCGGATGTGCGCAAGCCCGTGATCGCCCTTGAAACCATTTGGCCCGGCGCCGCCCCTGTCGAGATCGAGCGCGAGATTACCAACAAGCAAGAAGAGGTCCTGAAGGGCCTCGAAGGGCTTGAGGAGATTTCATCGGAAAGCCAGGACGGACGGTCGCGCATCACCTTGGAATTCGGCGTGGGCCAAGATATGGGCCGCGCGCTTTTGCTGACCGCCAACAGACTGGACCGGGTCAGCGACTACCCCGAAGAAGCGGACGAACCGTCGATGCGCACGGCGAGCTCCGAAGACAATCCGATCGCATGGATCGTGGTGCGCCGCACCGGCGACAATAAACGCCCAGTGCATGAGTTCGGCGACTTCGTCGAAGACGTCATTCAAGACCGGCTGGAGCGTGTAACTGGGGTCGCCCGGGTTAACGTCTATGGCGCCTCGCAGCGGCAAATGGTGGTACGCGTCGACCCCGATGCCATGGCGCGTTACCGCCTGACCGTTACCGATGTTGTGGATCGCATGCGCGCCGCCAACTCGTCCGTATCCGCCGGCGACGTGGATGAAGGCAAGCGCCGTTATGTGGTTCGCACCGAAGGCGAATTCGGCAATGTGGACGACGTCAAAAATGTGGTTGTGCGCTCGCAGACCGATGACGTTACCGGCGGCCAAGCGCGCGTCACCATCGGTGACATCGCCGACGTCGAATTTGGTTTCTCTGATCCGTCCGCACGAATTCGCATGAACGGCGAAGCGGCGATTGCCGTCAATACCATCCGCGAAACCGGTGCCAATGTGATCGAGACCATGGAAGGCATCCGCACCGCGATCCGCGAGTTGAACGAAAACCGCCTGCCCGCCGAACAGTTAAAGATGACCCAGGTGTATGACGAGACCGTGTACATCGACTCGTCGATCAATCTGGTGCAGCAAAACATTATTGTCGGCGGTATATTGGCGGCACTTGTGCTGTTGATCTTCCTACGCTCAGGCGGCGCCACACTGATCGTCTCGATGGCGATCCCGGTGTCGGTGATCGGTGCGTTTGTGGCGATGGCATTCTTGGGTCGGTCGCTCAACGTGATCTCGCTTGCCGGTATTGCGTTCGCCGTCGGCATGGTCGTCGACGCGGCGATTGTCGTGTTGGAAAATATTTTCCGATTACGTGAAAAAGGCTACAGCCGCGCCGAAGCTGCCTACCTAGGCGCCAAACAAGTTTGGGTCGCCGTGCTGGTGTCGGCGCTGACCACGGTGATGGTGTTCATTCCGATCTTGGTGATGGACTTAGAAGTCGGCCAATTGTTCCGTGATATTGCCGTGGCGCTATCGGTGTCGGTGATGCTGTCGCTGATCGTCGCGATCACGGTGATTCCGGCGCTTTGTAAGCGCTTGTTGGGTGGGCCGGATCAAAGCTCAATCACGCGCATACGGATTCCGGTCGTCGATCACTTGGCCGAAGGTTTCCATGCCACGGTGATGGCACTGACTCGGCGTGTCGTGAAAAGTAAACTGTTGTCGGTGGGCGTGGTCGCGCTGCTGTGTGGCGCTGGCGCCCTGATCACCGTGGCGTTCCTGCCGAAGCTTGAATACCTGCCGAACGGCAACCGCAACCTGATCTTCGGCGTGGTCGTGCCGCCACCCGGCTACAACCTCGATACCACCGAAGAAATCGCATCCAAATTTGAAGCCAAGATGCTGCCGCTGTTGGCCGAAAACAATCCTGACGGTCGCACCGACGGCCAGCCGCTGGTCGGGCGATTCTTCTTTGTCGCAACCCGCGGCATCACGTTCCTTGGCGCCGCCGCCGAGGACCCGACGCGGGTGCGCGAGTTGATTCCGATCTTGAAAAAAGCATCAGACCTTGAGCCCGGCACGTTCGGCAACATCTCGCAGCGTTCATTGTTCGGGCGCGGCATCGGCGGCTCGCGTTCGATTGAGCTCAACGTCATGGGCGAAGACCTGGAGCCGATCCTCGCCACCGCCGTCAAAGCCGTGGGTTTCATCAATGAAACCATGCCGTCCAGTCAAGGCACGCAGATCCGCCCAAAGCCAGGCCTTGAGCTCGGCGCACCGGAAGTCCGCGTCTATCCGAACCGCATCAAGTTGGCCGACAACAACGTCACCGCGCGACAGTTGTCGGACACGTTGGATGCCTATAACGACGGCCTTCGGGTCGCCGAGATTACGGTCGGCAACAAACGCTTGGACCTGATGATCAAAGGCGCGGAAAACCAAGTCACCACAACACAAGGCATCGATAACCTGCCGGTCACGACCCCCGAGGGCATTATCTTGCCGGCCAGCGAATTGGCCGACATCGTCGTTACCAGTGGCCCGACACAAATCAACCATTTGGAACGGCTGCGTACCGTGACGCTGGAAATCATTCCGCCCGACGCGTTGCCTTTGGAAACCGCGCTAGAGCTTTTGAAAACCGGTGTCACCGATAAGTTGGAAGCAGACGGCATGCCTGCCGGCGTACAGTTGCGGCTGACCGGCACCGCGGACAACCTCAACAAAACCTGGGCACACATGAAGTACGATCTGCTGATCGCGGTCGTCATCGTGTATCTGGTGATGGCGGTGCTGTTCGAGAGCTTCGCTTATCCGCTGGTGATCATGTTGTCGGTGCCGCTGGCGACCGCTGGCGGCGTGCTCGGACTCGCCACCATGAACCAGTTTACCTTTCAGCCGCTGGATATGCTGACGTTGCTGGGCTTCGTGATCTTGATCGGTATCGTCGTCAACAACGCAATCTTATTGGTGCACCAGACCCTTTATCATATACGTGATGAGGGCATGACGGTGGATGATGCGATCATCGAGTCCACCTCAAACCGGATCAGGCCGATCTTTATGTCGACCATCACCAGTGTGTTCGGGATGATGCCGTTGGTGTTATTCCCGGGCGCAGGCTCGGAGCTTTATCGTGGTTTAGGCTCGGTGGTATTAGGTGGTTTGTCGCTATCAGCCGTCCTGACGCTGGCGATTATTCCGCCGCTGATGGCCCTGTTTTGCGCCGCGATTGAGCGTGGCCGGGATGAGCGTATTGCGGCAAAGGTGGCCGACACCGAAGCCGACGGCGCGCCGCTCAAAACCATCGAAGACAAATCCGATGGCAATAGCCTCAACAAAGCGCCAACGCCGAAGCCGAACGCAGAGCCGACCGCAGCGGAATGAGTGCAAACGCCCGCTTCGCCATCGTCGGCGCCGGGATTGCCGGCGCATCGCTTGCATACCGGCTTGCTGAGGCCTTGGGCAATGGCGAACGGATCGCTTTGTTGGAGCGCGAAGATCGCCCCGGCTATCATTCCACAGGCCGCTCGGCTGCGGTCTATACCGAGACCTATGGCCCGCCGGTGATCCGCGCCCTGACAGCAGGCTCGCGTCCGTTTTTCGACAATCCTCCCCATGGTTTTAGTGGGACCGCGTTGCTGCATCCGCTGGGTATGCTGCTGGTCGGTGCCGCAGATCGGCAACACAAAGCCGAAGATTTATTTGCCGCGTGTCATGCCCTGACGCCCAGCGTGCGCATGTTGGAAGCCAGCGAGATCACGGCCCTGGTACCCGTTATGCGCCCCGAATGTGCCGCTGTCGGCGTCTTTGAGCCAGACGCCATGTCGATGGACGTGGCCGCGCTGCACGAAGGCTACCTACGCGGCTTTCGCGCACTGGGCGGCGTAGTGACGACGGATGCGGAAGTCTTGGGGCTTACCGCGAAACCCAACGGTTGGCAGATCGATACCCGCGCCGGCAGCTTTCGCGCCGAAACCGTGATCAACGCTGCGGGCGCCTGGGCCGACGTGTTGGCGGGGCTTGCCGACCTTACTCCTTTGGGGCTCCAGCCAAAGCGACGCACGGCGCTCGTATTCAAAGCCCCCGATGCCTATGACACGTCCACCTGGCCGATGATCAACGACATTGACGAGACGTTTTATTTCAAGCCCGACGCCGGACGGATTTTAGCGTCACCCGAAGAAGCCACCCCGATGCCGCCCTGTGACGTTCAGCCCGACGAGCTGGATATCGCGATCACGGTCGACCGCATCCAACGCGCAACGACGCTGGACATTCCGAAAATCGATAACCGCTGGGCCGGGCTTCGGAGTTTCTTCGACGACGGTGCACCCACGCTCGGCTTTGATCCCCGTGCGGATGGATTTTTCTGGCTCGCCGGTCAGGGCGGCTACGGTATCACCACGTCGGACGCCATGGCGCAGTTGGCGACGGCGCAATTGCTGGGACAAGACACCCCATCCCATTTGAGCGATCTCGGCGTTGATCCGGTTGAGTTGTCGCCAAGTCGCTTCTAGATCCTGGATCGCTGCGCGTCCGGGAAGCCGCAGGGTTTATCCGGGATCTTAAAGCCTCACCCTACCCTTTTTGCAGACGCAGCGTAAAAACGCCGTCCGCCTCGTCGCTGGCCAAAAGCGGGTTGCCGGTGGTCTCGCAATAGGTTTCAAAATCTTTCGGCGCGGCGGGGTCCGTGACTTCAATTTCGAGCACGTCGCCGCTCATCAATTCTTTCATTTTCTTATTGGCCCGGAGCACGGGCAGCGGGCAATTAAGCCCCTTGAGATCAAGCTGAACGGTGGACGTCATACGGCCCCCTTAATTACGTTATTGATGCGTAAAGATCGGCTGTTTTTTCGCCGAGTGCAACCGTTTGCGACGCCGGACTCAGCCGGCGCCCGAGAAGATATCGGCGCCGTCCGGACCTGGGGTGCGAGTCGCACGCCCATCCTCAATCAGATGGTGCAGGTGCGCCAAGGTCTCACCGATGGCAAAGAACATCTGGTGCTGATCAAGTTCCCGCGTGAACAGTTGCTTGAGCACATCAACGCCGGTGCCGGGGCTGCGGATCGCATCAGCGGTCTCGTCCAGGCGCTCATCATGATGCTGGATAAGATCAGCAAGCCGCGCATGTAACCCGCGAAACGGCCAATTGTGACTCGGCAGAATCAACGGCTCTGACGGTACGCGGGCACCGATCCGGCTGAGCGAATCCAAGAACAGCGATAACGGCCGGGCTTCGGGGTATTGCGGCCAAACGGATATGTTCGGGCTGATCTTCGGCAACACCTGGTCGCCGGAAATCAGCACATCCAAATCTGCGCAATACAGGCACGCGTGCTCCGGCGAATGGCCGTGGCCAACGATCATTTCCCAATCGTGCCCACCAATCTGGATTTTGTCGCCATCGGCAATCGGCAACAGGGCAGCTGGAATCGGTGCAACGTTTTTGCCGTAGCCGCCTAAGCGCCCGCTGACGGCATCCATCATTTCCTGCGTAAAGCCGGCGCGGCGATAGAATTTGCGATAGGTATCCAGCGTCGTCTCGGCAGAATCCATCCAAAGCATACGCCCAAACGTCCACTCGAGCATCGGCATCACCAGCGGCACATCGAACTTTTCACAAAGCCATCCTGCAAGCCCTGCATGGTCCGGATGAAAGTGTGTGACGATCACCCGTTTCAGCGGCCGTCCGCCCATGGTGCCGTCAAACAACTGCTGCCAAGCGGCTTTGACGTCGTCTTTGCAGATACCGGTGTCAACGGCGGTCCAGCCGTCGCCGTCTTCGATCAGCCACAGATTAATATGATCCAACTTGAACGGCAGCGGCATCCGATGCCAGTGCACGCCAGGTGCAACCTGCATGGTCGTGCCCAGTGCGGGTTCGCCTTCGAAGACGTAATCAGGTGTGTATGTCATGCAGCGGTTTTAGCAATCCAGGGGCGGATTGCAACAGAGGTTATGCTGGCCTTCACTCGCGAGGCACCCGACATCGTCACCCCCGCGAAGGCGGGGGTCCAGTCGTTAGATGGATTCCCGCTTTCGCGGGAATGACGAGGGGCAGTAAGTGTATGCCTCATCCTGAGGAGGCCGAAGGCCGTCTCGAAGGATGTGCTAGCGCTGAAACCAGGGTTTCGGTGGGGCCGGGTGGCGCTCTGTGTGTTTGACGGTCGGGAACTCAGCCGGCACCCATACAGCAGGCTTTTCAGGTGCAGCTTCGACGGGGCGATCTTCAGCGGTGACCTTAGGGGCTGGGCGACCGTTGATGTCGTGTCCTTCGCGCGTGGCCTTATCCATGCTGATGATGTAGCTGAGTTCTTCTTTGATGATATCCGTATGGCGGCTGGGCTCGGCCTTGAGCACAGCCGACACGATCCCAAGGCGCACCGATTTCGGCATGCGGTGGAAGTTTTCCAGCATCATGAACTTGATCGACGGGCGCACAGATGCAGACAGCAACAGGCTCAATACAAGCTTTTTGCGGATGTCGTGACGCAGGTTACCGTTCTCCGTCAACTCGAAAAAATCTTTGACGAACACGCGGGGCGCCAGGTCACCGTCCAGCAGACATTTTAGATTTTCGCGCAACGCGGCGGTGAACTGCTTGCGGCTTTCGATGACGATCTTCGAGGCGTGCTGACGCACCTTGCCGATACTGTCGGGCTCGAACGCGTGATCGGTAACATACTTAAGGCATTCACGGACCAACTCGTGACGGGACGTGTCACCGATGATCTCGACCACGCCGCGCACCAACTTGGTGTTGTTACCGAGCGGTGCCAACCGAGCCGTTGCCGCCAACGCCATTGAACTTTCCGGATCGCGCGAACACATCATCGCGAGGGCCAACGGATCATCGAAACCAGCCAGATCAATGTCTTTGTTCAACAAGTTTTCGGGCACAAGCAGGCGATCACCCTCACCCGGGATCACCAACGGCTCATGCTGCTTATAAGACAGCTTAATGCCAAGTGCGGCCTTTAGGCCCTCTTGGGAAATACCCAATGCATTGAAAGGCGAGGTGCTCATGCGACGACGCGAAACGCACTCGGGCGCGGCGTGCGCATTTGTGCGGGCTGGGTCAATTGCAGCCATTGCTTAAACATGCGCGCGCCGTCGCGAATCGCGGTGCCCGGCAGCACTTGGTTGATACCCTCTTGGTGAAGCAACGACTGGCGCATCGCGGCCAATTCGCTTTCACGGCCCAAACGCCACGCCAGCGGCACATCTTCCATGGCGTCCAAGGTGCGCTCTTTACTGTGGATCATATCGGCCAAAATAAGGGTGAGAAATTGGATCGCAGCATCATCGGGCTTCGCCGAACCGCGACGCCATTTACTGATAGTCGACGGCGCAACCTTCAACATCTGGGCAATATTCTTGCCCGCCAGCCCCGCGTCAGACAGCCCACGAAACACAGGCCGCACATCGACCAAGTTTGCGTCCCAGGTCGCCACCGCCGTATTTTCGTCGATCCCGGTCGGGTTCACGAAAGTCTCCATAATGAACACCCCAGTATATCCTGTTTAGACGATGGCCCTTGAGCCGCAAACTAATTTTTGCCTGTAATGGTTAATAAATTACCATATGTCGTGGGTATTACTGTATTTAGCGGGTCGTT
>CAXBEV010000014.1:0-93733 GCA_963974935.1 uncultured Rhodospirillales bacterium
TCACCGCATTGATCATCGATCTGCTCACCCCTAAAGGCACACACACGTAAATCTGACAAAGCGCACATTTACGTGCATAATCGAGCACGATCTGTTGATGCGTCATTGCGACGTCGTATTAAATAAAAAACGAGCATACCGATGAAGCTTTTTAACCTCGGCAAGAAAGATGTTCCTACAAAAGCAGAACCGCGTAGCGGTGATCGCCGCCGCGGCGACGACCCCACATATGCGGGTAAAGAACGCCGCCAAGAAACCGACCGGCGCGGCCTATTGGTCGGCCTGAAATTCAAAACCAGCAAACCGGTCGGCCCTATCGAAGATTGGCTGAGTGATAAATTTCCAGACACCCATCACTTCATGATCGAGTCGATGTCCGACGACCTTTATGTCAAAGAGGTCAAAGTCGTCTTCGCAACCACTGACCAGCGTGAGCATTTTAAGACGTACTTGTCGGCGTATATGAAAGCTGATTGACGCCAGCTTCGTTGCGCCCACGGAAAATGCGATACTCGCGACTTCCTTAAATTCGCAGGCAATAAAAGCTAGCGCAATTCGGCACACGCGCGTTGGATGCGCTCGCACGCTTGGATGAGGTCGTCTTCGGAAGCCGCGAAGGAAATCCGAAAGAACGGTGATAAGCCATACGCAGCCCCCTGCACCACGGCCACGCCTTCACTTTCCAAGAAATACATCACCAAGTCGGTGTCGTTTTCGATGACTTTGCCGTCGGGTGTCTTCTTGCCGATCAGATCAGCACAGCTCGGGAACACATAAAACGCCCCCGCCGGTACCGGGCACGACAGCCCGTGCGCCTGGTTGATCATCGACACCACCAAGTCGCGGCGTTCGCGAAAGCTCTCGGTGCGCGGCTTGACGAAATCCTGCGGGCCGGTGATGGCCGCGACCGCCGCAGCCTGTGCGACCGAGCATGTGCTGCCGGTGGTTTGCTGCTGCAACTTGACCATCTGCTTGATCAGCGGTGCCGGGCCGCCGCAATAGCCGATCCGCCACCCGGTCATCGCATACACCTTGGAAACCCCGTTCACGGTGATCGTCCGGTCTTTCAGTTCAGGCGCCACCTTGGCGATGGTGGCGAACGTCGCACCATCATACAAAATGTGTTCGTACATATCATCCGACAGCACCGCGACATGCGGATGACGCACCAAAACATCGGCGATCTCGCGCAATTCCTGGGCCGA
Source organism: uncultured Rhodospirillales bacterium (assembly GCA_963974935.1). Classification (GTDB taxonomy): domain Bacteria; phylum Pseudomonadota; class Alphaproteobacteria; order Rhodospirillales; family Casp-alpha2; genus UBA4479. The sequence continues at coordinate 1,206 of CAXBEV010000014.1, forward strand.
ATACACGGCGCCGCTCGGATTCGATGGTGAGTTGATAATAAGCCAGCGCGTGCGGGGCGTGATCGCCGCCTCAAGCGCGTCTGCCGTCAGCTTAAAATCATTTTCGACCGGGCACTTCACGATCACCGGCGTACCGCCCGCCAGCATCACCAAATCAACATAGGCAATCCAGTACGGCGCCGGGATAATCGCCTCGTCGCCCTCTTCAATCGTCGACAGCATCGCGTTATAGAGGATTTGCTTGCCACCGTTGCCGGTCATCACCTCATCGTCGGCAAAATCCAAATCGTTTTCACGCTTGAACTTTTCGATCACGGCCGCCTTCAAGGCCGGGGTGCCCGCAGCATTTGTATAACGGGTCTCGCCACGCCGCGCAGCGTCAAAGGCGGCTTCAATGACATGCTCCGGTGTCGCAAAATCAGGCTCGCCCGCCGACAGTGCAATAATATCACGGCCTTCGGCTTTCAAGGTACGCGCGCGCTGAGAGGCAATAGAACTCGCAGACGGCTCAACTCTGAGTAAATTTTTTGCGATTTTAATGTCGGTCATGACGGCGCCCCCACCCTTACTGCTTTCGTCCCCGTACAACATCGCCACATGCCAACAAGCGCATTTTTCAGGAACCACGAATTGCGCTCAACTCATGACAAGAAAACGTCTCTGACACAAGATGTCACGTTGCTTAAAGCCGCGTGCAAGAATTCGTTTTGAAAATACGCAAAACTGAGGCAGCATAGCGCGCTTAAATGATAGCGCTTACATTTTCTTTTTAGCTGCGTTGAGATACGCACACGTTGGTCAGGAGACGCCATGAACGCACCGATTCTCTCGATTTCTCGGCGGACGCGGGAAACCCCTTTTACGCCGATGAACCGCGACGCCGGCGTCAAAGGTTACACCGTCTATAACCATATGCTGCTGCCGACGATGTTCGAGAGTATCGAGGCCGATTATCACCACCTCAAACGCCACGTTCAACTGTGGGACGTCGCCTGCGAGCGACAGATCGAAATTCGCGGCCCCGATGCGGCCCGGCTGATGCAGATGCTGACGCCCCGTGACTTACGCGGCATGACGCCCGGGCAATGCTATTACGTCCCCATCGTCGACGAGACCGGCGGCATGATGAACGACCCGGTGGCGCTGAAATTTTCCGATGACCGTTTTTATATCTCTATCGCCGACAGTGACTTGTTGTTCTGGGCCAAAGGCCTGGCGTACGGGTTCCGGTTGGATGTCGACGTCAACGAGCCCGACGTTTTTCCGCTCGCCGTGCAAGGACCGCAGGCAGACGAATTGATGGCCCGCGTATTTGGTGACCAAGTGCGCACGATCAAGTTTTTCCGCTTTTCCATGCTCAGCTTCGAAGGTCACGAAATGCCGGTGGCGCGGTCCGGCTATTCCAAGCAAGGCGGATTCGAGATTTACGTGACCGGCGCCGAGATCGCGGGACCGCTTTGGGAGCGCCTGATGCAGGCCGGTGAAGACCTGCAGGTCCGCGCCGGCTGCCCCAACCTGATCGAGCGGATTGAGGGACGATTGTTGTCATACGGCAATGACATGACCCGCGAAAACACCCCGCACGAATGCGGCCTGGGCCGGTTTTGCGATACCCAGACCGCCATTGGGTGCGTCGGTCGCGATGCATTGTTGCGGGTCGCTTCCGAGGGCCCGGTACGGCAAATCAGGAATTTTTCCATTGATGGTGATGCCGTGCCGCCGTGCACGGCGCTTTGGCCGGTGTTCGCCGACGGCGAACGGGTCGGACGGGTTTCGTCGGCGGTATGGTCACCGGATTTCAAAACCAACGTCGCGCTGGGCATGATTCGCATGACCCACTGGAAAGACGGCACCCGCGTCGAAGTCGAAACCCCGACCGGCATGCGCGCCGCCACGGTCCGCGAAAAGTCGTTTACCTGAGGGTAACGCGGTGGCGGGGAGGTCCCCGATATCGCGACGCGATTCCGGGGTGACGGTATTTTTATATTCGTCATCCCGGGCACACGAAGCGCGACCCGGGACCTCCCCACCCCACGCAAAAACTACTGTGCCGCTGCGCGCTTGTTGATTTCATCGTGGGTGGCGCGAGCGTCTGCGGGCCATTCGGATTTAATGTACGACAGCACGGCGATGATCTCGGCATCAGTCAGCGTGTCACCATAGGCAGGCATGTCACTTTGATAGTCGGGGCCTGCGATAGACTGCAAGCCGTTTTTGGTGACATTGAATAATGCTGCGTCAGCATGATGCCAGGTGTGACCGGTTTCGTTGTGTGGCGGTGCCGGCAAGCGGTCGTTCGGCATGCGCTGTTTCCAATTCGGCTGGCCTTGTAACTGTGCGCCATGGCACGCCGCGCACTCGGCGGCATATATTTTCTGTCCTTGGGCGACGATAGCAGCGTCATCCGGGGTCAGGCGAATAGGCCCGGCCGAGTTTTGTTGCACCGTGTATTGATAGCCTAACAACACGATGACCAAGACCACAGCCGCGATCAACAGAACCTTTTTACTCAACAAAGCGCGTCTCCTTAGCGGATAAAGTTTTTGACGTAATCAGCCCCCAGGCCGACGTTCTCAAAATGTGACCGGCAGGCGTCGATGCGATCAAACACATCGGTGGTGCCGGTGGTCTTGCCGTTTTCATCACAATAGATGAGGGCACCGGTATTGTGAAACAGGGTGATCATCTCGTCACAGTCTTCGTCGACGACAAGGGTGTGAATCTCGCCCGGCGGCTCAAACAAATACGAACCTGGACCCGCTACCCAGTCATGCTCAAGGTAGCGCCACGTGCCCTTGATGACAAACCCGTGCACCGGCGCCGGATGGCGATGGCGCGACAGGAACCCACCACCCTGGACTTTGGTCAGATGCACCCAATAGCCTTGGCTGACGTTCAGACACAATGGCCTGGACCAGCGCCCGGGCGACAACGGCACCCAAAGCCTGGGGTCATCGTTGGCAAAACCGTCTTGGATAAAAATCTCGGCCAAACCGCCGGTCACATTGGGGCCGGTATAGGGCGCCGGAAATGAGATTTTCGTGGCGTCATCCATAATTATCGATCCTTATTTCCTGTTTCTGCATGATAGCGGGCCAAGGTTTCTTCGTTGGGTGGATAAAGGCCCGGCAGCGCGCGACCTTTTTCGATCTCACCGACGATCCAAGCTTCTAATTTTTCCTGCTCGACCGCCGTCTTAGCGACGTCTTCGGCAATATCTTGCGGCACCACCACGGCCCCATCAGCATCAGCGACAATAATATCACCAGGGAAAACCGCTGTCCCGCCGCAGCCGATCGGTTCTTGCCAACCGACAAAGGCCATTGCATGGATCGCCGCAGGCGCGGCCGTACCGGCGCACCAAATCGGCATCCCAGTTGCTTTCACACCGTCGAAATCCCGCATCACGCCGTCGGTCACTAAGCCGGCGACACCGCGCATCCGCATCCGTCCGACCAAAATATCCCCGGCGACACCTGCGGTGTCGATGCCGCGTGCATCAATCACACAGACGCAGCCTGCCGGCATTTCTTCGATGGCCGCCCGAGTCGACGTCGGCGAGGTCCACGCCGCCGGTGTCGCTAAATCTTCACGGGCCGGAATGTAGCGCATCGTGAACGCCGGTCCGACAATCCGTGTCTCCGCCGCTGCATAGGGTTTGGTCCCGGCCAGCCAAGTGGTTCGAAGCCCGCGCTTCAGCATCACAGTGGTCAGCGTCGCCGTCGCAACCCCGGCCAATGTATTTCTCAGTGCTTGGTCCATGTGCCCTCCCCTAAAGGGTTATTCTGTTGTATATCGCCCTTACAAAGACAACATAAACCGAGCACCCGAATAAAACGAGAGGCAGAAACATGTCCGAAACGATTGAAGACAACATCCAAGTCCTGTTCAAAAGTGCCCCCGAAGGCCTACCGACCGAGGACAACTTCGAGATCAAGCGCGCGCCGATGCCCAGCATTGGCGAGGGTCAGTTTCTGCTTCGCAACCTGTATCTATCGCTAGACCCGTACCAGCGCATGCTGATGGGCGGCGGCTGGACATATTCCGGGGGCGACTTAAAGCCAGGCGACCTAATGGTTGGCCGTATCTTAGGCGAAGTGATCGAGAGCAAGAATCCCGACTATCCAGTCGGCACGTATTGCGTCGGCCGGCTCGGCTGGCAGACGCACGCGATCTCGGACGGCAGCAACCTGGATTTCACCATCCCACGCGACAGCAAAATCCCGCTCAGCGCCTATATGGGCGCTGCGGGCTCGACCGGGGTCACGGCGTGGGTCGGGCTCAAGGTGACTGGGCAGATGAAGCCCAGCGATACCGTGCTGATCTCAGCCGCCGCAGGCGCCGTCGGCAGCGCAGCAGGCCAGATCGCTAAGGCCAGCGGCTGTAAAGTTATCGGCATCGCCGGTGGACCCGCGAAATGCAAGATCGTCACCGATGTGTTCGGCTTTGATGCGTGCGTCGACTACAAAGCATCCGACTTGACCGGGCAAATCAAAGCCGCCGCGCCTGAAGGCATTGATCTATATTTCGACAACGTCGGCGGCGACGTGCTGTCGGCGGCGCTGGCCAACATGAACAAAGGCGGACGAATTCCGCTGTGCGGCGTGCTGGCGGCCTACAACGTCGAAGGCGAAGCGCCCAAGGTCGCTAATATGGGCAAGATCTTCGACAAGTCGCTACGCATCGAAGGCTTCGTGCAGACCCAATACAAAGACCATTGGGACGAAGCCCGCGCCGAGCTGATCGATCTTATCCAAAGCGGCAAACTGACGTACCGGGAAACCATCGCCGACGGGATCGATGCCGCGCCCTCGGCGTTTATCGGCATGTTGCAAGGTGCCAACGTCGGCAAGCAACTGGTGCAGCTGGCCTAACGCGTGGGCACATTCATCGCGGCTGTTTTCTTTTTGCTGATCACGCCTGGGCCGGGCGTGCTCAGTGTCGCCGGCAACGGGGCTGCGTATGGTTTTCGCGCGGGCGCGCCATATCTGATTGGTGTCGTGCTGGGCTCACTCATCGTCATGGGTATGGTGGCGAGCGGCCTCGCCGCGCTGGTGTTCTCGGTCCCATATGTGCGCGAAGTCTTGCTGGCGGCGTCACTCGGCTACTTGCTGTATCTGGCATTCCGCATCGCAACATCGGGCGGACGTGTGGCGTTGATCGAAACCGCCAAACCGCTGGGCTTTTGGAACGGCGTCACCTTATCGCTGATCAACCCCAAGGCTTATGCGGTGATGACCGCCGTGATCGGTGGTTTTAAATTCTATCCCGAAAGTGCGTCAATCGAGTTCGCCATCAAGCTCTGCGTGTTCTCGGCAATGTCGTTCCCGATCCACTTTTTGTGGCTGGGCCTCGGCGCGTCGTTGAAAAAGCTGCCGCTCAGTGCACGGCAACAGCGCGCGATCAATATCGCGATGGCGATTTCTATGCTCGTCGTTGTCGGTCTGGCGGTATTTTTCGAAGCCGGATAAACTCCAACGCCCACTCCGTCATTCCCGCGAAGGCGGGAATGACGAGGAGCAATTATAAAGAGACACCCTCATGCGCGCCTACGGTTTTGTCGTCTTGCTTTTCTTCGGCCTATTCGGCGCTCCACCGGCGATGGCGGCTGATGTCTTTGACCGGCTGCAGAACGAGCCGGTGACGATGTTTGATTTCGGCATCAAGCGGCTACGGACGACCGTACTTCAAGCCGCGCGCAAAATCGTCCTCTCGTCGGACCCGGTGCCGCAAAGTTCGGTAGAGTTCGATTCCGACAAGCGTGAAATTGACATCGGCTTTATCATCCGCAGCAGCGCACCAGTGCTCGGCATGGCGACCTGCCAAGAACGCCGCGCGCTGGCGATCAAAGAGGTATTTAACGTCGGCCTGACATCATACAGCGGGCAGGTCAGTGAACAGCAACGGGTGATCCTGCGGCTAGGTAGAATGTTCACCCGCGAGCCCGCCGAAAACCGCGACTCCGCGCTCGCCATGGGAGAGCGCCTGGCGGAGTCGACGCATTTTAAAATCACGCTGATCGGCAAAGAGGGCGGCCCGCCGGTGATCTGCAGCGGGCGCCTCAGCGAGACGCCGCCGCGCTGATCAAGTAACGTCGAGAGGCCTCGCAAGAGAATCCTGAATCAAGTTCAGGATGACGCATGGGGCAGAAAAATGCCTATCCACTCACATCAAGTTGCGATGTTCCTTGGGAAGTTGAACACGCAGACCATCTAGATCGGCAGTCATGCGGATTTGGCAACCGAGCCGTGACGTGCGTTTTAGGCCGAACGTGAGGTCGAGCATGTCTTCCTCTTCTTCGACGGCGGGCTCGAGTTTATCGTACCAATCCGGATCGATGATCACATGACAGGTCGAACACGCCATCGAGCCTTCGCAGGCCCCTTCGATGTCGATCATATTTTTATGGGCGACTTCGAGCAGCGACAGACCTTCGGGAGCGTCGCACACCTGCTCGCGTCCATCGGTATGGACGAAAATGACTTTGTAGCTGCTCAACAGATCAGACCGAGAAACTTTCGCCGCACCCGCAACGGCTTTTTTCGTTGGGGTTGGAGAACGTGAAGCCGGACCGCAATTTACCGTCTTCGTAGTCCATCTCGGCACCCGTCAGGAACATGGTCGCCATCGGATCGATAAACACCCGCGCGCCGCCATGTTCGACTTCTTCTTCGAACGGGCGCTTTTCTTCGGCGTACTCAAACACGTACGTCAGGCCCGAGCAGCCCTTGGTCGAGACACTGACGCGCAGACCCGCGACCGGCACATCGGCACTGCCCATCAACGTGCGCACGTGTTCGGCGGCGGCATCGGTCAGCGAGATCAGTTGCTTCTGAGGTTCGGTCATCGTCGTCTCTCCAAAATGTCTAAGACTTAGATATGCTGTCTGCGTGCCCGGATCAAGTCAGGGGTGGCGGGAAGGTTCCCGGATAAGCCCTATGGGCTTCCCGGAATGACGATGGTTATTATTCGTCATCCTGGGCGAGCGAAGCGCGACCCGAGACCTCCCCGCCCACCGATAGCCAATCCTTATCCCATATCCAAAGCGATTTTGGCGTCTTCGGACATCAGGCCGGGATGCCAGCCGGGCTCCCAAACCAGTTTCACTTCGATCTCGCCCACGCCTTCGACCTTCTCGACGGCCTCAACCACCATGCCAGGCATGGTGCCGGCGACGGGGCAACCGGGTGCCGTCAGGGTCATTTCAACATCGACGTTACCGTTGTCGGCGATCTCGCAGGTATAGATCAGACCGAGATCATAAATGTTCACCGGAATTTCCGGATCGTACACCGTCTGCAACGCCGCCAAGACGTCGTCTTTGCTGGCCGGCGTCGCACCCTCGGCGAGCGGTTTACCGCCGTTCGCCTTGAACTCTTCGTCGGTGTCGACAGGGTTGTAATCAAAGCCCGGAATGCCGCTCGGGATGCCACTACCCTGGCCCTGGGTGATCATGCTGGGCGGCTGGACGAATTCGTCCATCACCGGTGCCGACACATGTCCCGTCGGGGCGGCAGGCTTTTCACGCGGCACCGGCGTCATCGTATCCCGCTCGGGTGCTTTGGCTTTGTCGTCAGAATTATCGGTCACAGTGCTGTCCTTTTTCTTGAATAAGCCAAACATCACGAAAACATTTCTTTGACGACGAGCAACGCGTCATACAGCGCGTCGATCTCAGATTTGGTGTTGTACATGCCGAACGATGCCCGTGCCGTGCCGGGAATGCCGTAGCGGTCCATCAACGGTTGTGCACAATGGTGGCCGACGCGCACCGCGACGCCCATGCGATCAATCAGCGTGCCGATGTCGGAGATATGTGCATCATCCATCACGAACGACACGATGGACGCTTTGTCGTCGGCATTGCCGATGATGTGCAGGCCGTCGATCTGCGATAACCGCTCGGTCGCGTAATGCAGCAAGCCGACTTCGTGCGCGGCGATGTTGTCGAGGCCAACACTGTCCACGTAATCAATCGCAGCGCCGAAACCAATCGCTTCGATGATCGCCGGCGTGCCAGCTTCAAAGCGATGCGGCGCGTCTTGATACGTGGTCTTTTCAAACGTGACCCGGTCAATCATGTCGCCACCGCCTTGATAGGGCGGCATCGCATTCAATAAATCTTCCGGCGCCCAAAGCACGCCAATGCCGGTCGGACCATACAGCTTGTGCGCCGAGAACACGTAAAAGTCTGCGCCCAAGTCCTGCACGTCGACGCGGGTGTGTGGCACGGCTTGGCAGCCGTCGATCAGCACTTTCGCGCCGGCGGCATGGGCCTTGCGGATAATTTCTTTGACCGGCAACACCGTCCCCAACACGTTGGAGATATGCGGCACGGCGACGATCTTGGTCTTGTCCGACAGCAGCGCTTCGAAGTCGTCCATCAAAAAGTGCCCGTCGTCATCAATCGGCACGATTTTAAGGGTCAGACCTTTTTCGTCGCGGAGCATCTGCCACGGCACAATATTGGCGTGGTGTTCCATCACCGTGATGATGATCTCGTCACCGGGATTTAAGAACATCCGGCCATAGCTCGCGGCAACCAGATTGATCGCCTCGGTCGCGCCGCGCGTAAAGATAATCTCTTTGTCGCTGGGCGCATTGATAAAGCCGGCAACCTTTCGCCGCGCTTCTTCATAGGCCTCCGTCGACAACTGGCTCATCTTGTGATTGCCGCGGTGCACGTTGGCGTAATAGTGCTCCATGCAATCGGTCATCGCCTGGATCACCTGGCGCGGCTTTTGCGCGCTGGCACCGTTATCCAGAAATACCAATGGCTTGCCGTGCACTTGCTCTTTGAGGATCGGGAAGTCTTCGCGCACGCGCGCGACATCGAATGCCTGCAAAGAATTGTCACCGGCTTTGGCGGAGACCGACATTACGCACGCTCCTCAAGCTGATCGGATGTCCATTCGCCGGCGCGGTAGCAATGTGCCGGCAGCCAATGTAGGACATGAACCATGAACGCTTCACGCACGGCTTCGTCGGAGATTTCTTCCAACGCATCGCCCAAGAAAGACTGCACCAGCATGTTGCGGGCCAGCGCTTCGGGGATACCGCGCGAGCGCAGATAGAACAGCGCCGTTTCATCCAGCTGACCGGTGGTCGCACCGTGTGCGCACTGCACGTCGTCGGCATAAATTTCCAACTCGGGCTTGGTGTCGATCTCGGCACCATTCGACAGCAGCAAAGTTTTGTTGAGCATCCGCCCATCCGACTTTTGCGCGTCGCGGGCAACATAGATTTTGCCCTGGAATACGGCCCGGCTTTCGTCGTCGAGCACGCCTTTAAAAACCTGATTGCAGGTCGTATGCGGCACCGCCATGTCGATGAACGTGGTGTTGTCGCAGTGCTCTTTGCCGCGCATCATATAAGCACCATGCACACCAGCGTGCGCGCCTTCGCCGGAAAGCGTGATGTTGCTCTCTGAGCGCGACAGCAGGCCACCAATCGAAAGCTGGAAGCTCTCATACGTCGCATCGCGCGCGATGTCGGCGTGCAGGGTCGTGACATGGGTCGCGTAAATGCTTTCGGCTTGCAGTTTGTAATGCTTAAAGTTTGCGCCCTGCTTCAACGAGATTTCCGTCACTGCATTGGCGAAGTATTCACCGACGCCGTGACCGATATGCTGCTTCACCAAGGTCGCTTGCGCATTTTCTTCGAGCACGATCAGATTGCGCGGGAAATACGCCACCGCATCATCCGTGAGCCCGCCGATATAGACGACCTCGACCGGCGCACTCAGCGCGACGCCCTTGGCAACGTGCAAAATGAATCCGGAATCCATCATCGCTTCGTTCAGCGCCAGCATCGCCTGCTCGCCGGTTTCTCCGGCGCGGACCGGTGTGTCACCCGCAACCTTGCCCATGTTCGCTTCGAGCCATGCAGGATCTTCGGCCAGCATGGATTCCAGTGATGCAAACCGCACGCCGTCCGGCAAGTCGTCCAATTTCGACAAATCCATGCGCAGCCGACCGTTGACGAACACGATCTTCGCCGCCGCACCTGACAGGCCGGGTACCTTATCGATCTTTGTGTCGCCCGCATCGTCGGAAACCGGTGCAAACTTGGTATCGTCCAAGGGACGCAGACGCGTGTATTTCCAGCTTTCCAACTTCGGCGTCGGCAAGCCCAGCGCGCCGAAACGCACACGCCCGGCATCGCGCTTAGCGTTCAACCACTCAAGCCCCGCACCCGGCAGCGTACGTCCGCCGCTTTCATCAATGAACGCGATATCGGCCATTAAGCGGCCTCCCCTTTGAAGTCCGCATAGCCGGATTTTTCGAGCTCAAGCGCCAGCTCCTTGCCGCCGGTCTTTTGGATACGGCCTTGCGCCAACACATGCACTTTATCGGGCACGATGTAGTCGAGCAGACGCTGATAGTGGGTGATCACCAACGCCGAGCGTTCCGGCGAACGCATCGCATTGACGCCATCAGCGACAATTTTCAACGCATCGATGTCGAGGCCGGAGTCGGTCTCGTCCAGGATCGCCAGCTTCGGCTCCAACACGGCCATCTGCAGAACCTCGTTACGCTTTTTCTCACCGCCCGAAAAACCGACGTTGACGGCACGCTTGAGCATTTCGTCGGACATGCCGAGCTCTTTGGTTTTCGCGCGCAGCATTTTGACGAACTGGATTTTGTCGAGTTCTTCTTCGCCCCGGTAACGGCGCACCGAGTTGACCGCCTCGTTCAAGAACGTGGAGTTCGGCACACCCGGAATTTCGACCGGATATTGAAATGCCAAGAACACACCCTTTGCGGCACGCTCTTCCGGCTCAAGGTCGGTCAGGTCTTCACCGAAATAGATGATCCGCCCGCCCGTGACCTCATAGCCTTCGCGCCCGGCCAGCACGTAAGACAACGTCGACTTGCCCGATCCGTTCGGCCCCATGATGGCATGCACTTCGCCCGGGTTAATGGTCAGGTTGATCCCCTTAAGGATTTCCGTCCCCTGAACGCTGGCGTGTAGGTCTTTGATCTCTAACATCTGTGTTGGTCCTTAATTAACGTCACTTTATTCAAATTCGCGATCTCTCATATGCGTCATCCTGAACTTGTTTCAGGATCTCCATCTGTGTCCGCATACCCCTAAGACCCTGAAACAAGTTCAGGATGACGCGACGGGGTGAGGTTCACCGCGCCCCATCAGCCGACACTGCCTTCAAGCGAGATGGCAACCAGCTTCTGCGCTTCGACGGCGAATTCCATCGGCAACTGCTGCAGCACGTCGCGGCAGAAACCGTTGACGACCAAGGCCACGGCGTTCTCTTGCGAGATACCGCGCTGGCGCAGGTAGAACAACTGATCTTCGGAAATCGACGATGTCGTCGCCTCGTGTTCGATGATCGCTTTTTTATTTTTGCTTTCGATATACGGCACCGTGTGCGCACCGCACGTGTCGCCGATCAACAGCGAGTCGCATTGGGTATAATTCCGCGCACCTTCGGCCTTCGCCGAAATCTTTACGAGACCACGATAGGTCTGATCGGCTTTGCCTGCCGAAATCCCTTTCGAGATGATTTTTGAGCGCGTGTTTTTGCCCAAGTGAATCATCTTGGTGCCGGTGTCGGCCTGCTGCGCGTTGTTGGTGATGGCAATGGAATAGAACTCACCGACCGAGTTGTCGCCTTGTAGAATGCAGCTTGGGTATTTCCACGTAATCGCAGATCCGGTTTCAACTTGGGTCCAGGAAATCTTGGAATTCTTGCCCCGGCATGCGCCGCGCTTCGTCACGAAATTATAAATCCCGCCCTTACCGTTCTCGTCGCCCGGATACCAGTTTTGCACGGTCGAATATTTGATCTCGGCATCGTCCAACGCGACCAGTTCGACGACTGCGGCATGCAGTTGGTTTTCGTCGCGCATCGGTGCCGTGCAACCTTCGAGGTAGCTGACGTAGGAGCCCTTGTCGGCAATGATCAGCGTGCGCTCGAACTGACCGGTGTTCATTTCGTTGATACGGAAGTATGTCGACAATTCCATCGGGCATCTGACGCCGGGCGGGATGTAGACAAACGAGCCGTCGGTGAACACAGCTGCGTTCAAGCACGCGTGCTTATTGTCCGCCACCGGCACCACCGAGCCCAAGTACTTACGTACCAAATCCGGGCAACGCTCTAACGCTTCGGAGATCGGACAGAAGATCACGCCGACCTTTTCGAGCTGCTTGCGGAACGTGGTGGCGACCGAAACACTGTCGAACACCGCATCGACGGCGATGTTCTGGACACCCGCCAGCATTTCCTGTTCGTGCAGCGGAATGCCCAGCTTTTTATAGGTCTCCAACAGTTGCGGGTCGACCTCGTCCAGGCTTTTTGGCCCGTCGCCCTTTTGCTTCGGCGCCGAATAATAGTGATAGTCCTGATAATCGATCGCCGGGAAATCCACCTTTGCCCACTTCGGCTCGGGCATTTCCAGCCAACGGCGGTACGCCTTTAAGCGCCACTCCAGCAGCCATTCTGGATCGTTCTTTTTGGCCGAAATAAAGCGAACGATGTCTTCGCTCAGCCCTTTCGGTGCCTTGTCGGACTCGATGTCGGTGACGAAGCCGTATTTGTACTTCTCGCCGGCAATTGATTTTACCTGTTCGACGGTTTCGGCGGTGGCTGCCATGGTTATGTCGTCCCTTCTAGGAGTCTGCACTCTGAATTATGCGCGCGAACAAACTGTATATTCATCCGAGCTTCCTCTCGCTTTGGGAGAGCGATTGTTCTCGTATCTGTGCGACGGCGCTCGAAATCGCCTCAATCGCGACGTCGACCTCGTCAGTTGTCGTCATGCGACCGATGCACATCCGCACCGACGCATGTGCGTCCGTATCCGACAAGCCGATGGCGCGGAGCACGTAAGATGGTTCGACCGAGGCCGAGGTGCACGCAGACCCGCTTGAGATCGCGACTTGATCTTTCAGCGCCTCCATCAGCGCTTCGGAATCGGTACCGGCAAAGCCGATGTTGATATTGCCGTCGATACGCTGATCCATACTGCCGTTCACGTAGGTGTCAGCAACGCGCTGCTGCAATCCCTTGAGCAGTCGGTCGCGAAGATCGCGGATGCGGGTGTGGTCCGACGTTGTTTCGTCCGTCACCAGTTTTGCCGCAGCCCCAAAGCCGACCGCAAGCGGTGCCGGCACGGTGCCGGAGCGCAGCGTGCGTTCCTGTCCGCCACCGTCAAACAACGGTGCCAGACGGACACGCGGCTTGCGCCGCACGTACAACGCGCCGATGCCCATGGGGCCGTACATTTTGTGTGCGCTGAGGCTGAGCAAATCGATGTTCATCGCAGAAACGTCGATGTCGATCTTGCCGGCGGCCTGGGCGGCATCGGTATGCAGATACACACCATGTTCGCGGCAGACCGCGCCGATCTCGGCCAGCGGTTGGATCACGCCGATCTCGTTATTTGCCAGCATCACAGACACCAAGGCCGTGTCGTCGCGGATCGCCTGTTTGACGGCCAGCGGATCGACGATGCCGTCTGCAGCCACCGGCAGCCATGTGACCTCAACGCCGATACCTTTAAGCGCCTTCGCCGATTCCAGCACGCATTTGTGCTCGGTCACCGGGATGATCATGTGGCGTTTGGCTTTTTGCGACAGCTCGGCAAAGAAGCGGCCGACGCCTTTGACGGCCATGTTGTTGCTTTCAGTGGCCCCCGACGTGAAGACGACCTCGCGGGGCTCCGCATTGATCATGGCGGCAACTTCAGCGCGGGCCGCTTCGACCGCATCACGGGCTTCCCAGCCGTAGGCGTGCGACGTCGAATGCGGGTTGCCGAATGCCTCGGTGAAGAACGGCAGCATGCGGTCCATAACGCGGGCGTCGACCGGCGTCGTCGATTGATAATCCAAATAGATCGGGCGCGTAGGTTTGCTCATGCTGCGGCCTCCGCATGGCGCTGATGCAATGTCTGCCAGACATCAATGACGCGGGCCGCATCGGCCTCGGTATTGCCGAGCCCGAACGAAATCCGCACCGCTTCGGCGGCTTCGCTGGCGTTGGCGCCCATGGCGAGGAGCACGTGGCTCGGCTCCACCTTGCCGCTGGAGCACGCGGACCCGGCGCTCACCGCCAAGCCCGCCAGATCAAACGACATCACCTGTGTTTCCGCCGCCACGCCCGGCATCCCGACGCACAGCGTGTTGGCGAGCCTTTGCGCACCGGCGCCATAGACCTTGGCGTTATCGGCCAACGCGGCCTCAACCTGGTCGCGCAACTGCGCGATCTGCGTGTAGGTGTCGAGCCCGCTCAGTGCGTCGGCTGCCGCCGCGCCGAAGCCGGCCAAGGCAACAACGTTTTCCGTGCCGGCGCGGCGGCGTCGCTCTTGCCCGCCACCCCGGATCAACGGCTGGAACGGCACGCCGTCTTTGACGACAATCGCGCCGGCACCAATTGGGCCATTCATTTTATGGGCGCTGATCGAAATCACGTCCGCCAGCGCCATCACCGGGCGGATATCAATTTTACCGGCGGCCTGCACCGCATCAACGTGCAGCTTGGTGCCATGCGCACGCACAATCTCGGCAACTTGGTCCAGCGGTTGGATAATACCGGTTTCGTTGTTAGCCGCCATCACCGAGACCAAAGCCGCGCCGCCGCTTTCTTGCAAAAGCGCGCTCAAAGCATCGACATCAATCACACCGTCTGCACCGACCGACACGCGGACCGCATCCGGATGCGCCTCCAACACCGAAGGATGCTCAATCGCACTGACGAAAATACGTTCCGCTTTGATGCCGCGCAGCACCGTGTTGTTGGCTTCCGAGCCGCCCGACGTGAAGATCACGTTCGCGGGCTTTGCCCCACACAATGCGCCGACGGCTTCACGGGCATCTTCAACGATCTTGCGTTGCGCACGTCCAAAACCGTGCACCGAAGACGCATTGCCCGTTCCCTCCATGGCACGCGCCATCGCCGCACGGGCTGCAGCGCCCAGCGGTGTCGTCGCGTTGTGATCGAGGTAAACGGCGTCGGTCATAATTATTCGCCGGCAGCCAAGACGTGATCGTGGCTTTGCGAATACAGCAGACCACTGGCGCCGAGCACACGGCGCTCGACCACGTCATCAAGCGAGACCGAGTTCAAAAACAAATAAATCTGATTGCCGAGCTCTTCCCACAAATCGTGGGTTAGACAGCGCTGCTGTTTGCCGTGACACCCGGACGGACTTCCGGGCGTACATCGCGTCGCCTTGATCGGCTCGTCGACCGCGCAGATCACGTCGGCAACGCGAATGTCGGTTGCGGCACGCGCCAGCAAATAACCGCCGCCCGGGCCGCGCACGCTTTTGACCAACTGGCCGCGGCGCAATCGCCCGAACAACTGCTCAAGGTACGACAGCGAGATTTCCTGGCGCTCGGCAATATCGGCGAGCGCAATCGGTTTCGCGTTCACCGCGCTGCTGGCGTGGGTCGCAAGATCGACCATGGCCATCACCGCGTAACGTCCCTTAGTGCTGAGTTTCACCTGTTAACTCCTTTTCATCGGCGCCGCTGCGTGCGCCCCATCCGGCCTTATCCCCGCGCGTTACGCGACCGAGGATTTCTTACCGGTCCCTGCATCATCGTCGTTGTCGCGTTTGTTTTTCTTGCGCGATTTCTTCAGTGCGTCACGCTCGGTCTCAAGTTCGGTAATCCGCGACTGCATCTCGCCCATTTGCGCGCGCATTTGATCGAGCACCATTTGCACCGGATCCGGTACGCCTTCGGGCGTCGTCGCATAAGCACGGAACTCACCGCATTTCGATCTGTCACGCGGCATAATAATACGTGCCGGGATGCCGACCGCCGTGACGCCGGCGGGCACGTCTTGGGTGACCACCGCATTGGCGCCGACACGGGCGTCTTCGCCGACCGTGATCGGCCCCAATATCTGTGCGCCTGAGCCGACGATGACGCCAGATTCCAGCGTCGGATGGCGTTTTGTGCCGACCTGCGCCGCACTGTCCACACTCGGCGCAACACCGCCCAACGTGACGTCATGATACAGCGTAACCCGGTCGCCGATTTCAGCCGTTTCACCGATCACCACACCGGTGCCGTGGTCAATCACGAAGCCGTTGCCGATCAGCGCGCCCGGGTGAATTTCAATCCCCGTCAGCAGCCGACCAAATTGCGAGACCATCCGGCCGATGAACTTTAAGCCGTGCTGCCACAGCCAGTGCGATAGCCGGTAATAGACCACCGCGTGATAGCCCTGATAGAGCACAGCGACCTCCAGTCGGGAGCGCGCAGCGGGATCGCGTTCCAGAAAGGCGTCGAGGTCGGCCTTTAATCGCTTGAAAACCATGGCATAATCTTTATCTTCACCCAACTTGCGGACGAACCACCGTTCGCGCCCCACCCATGCAGGCCGCAGTTAAGACATTTTCATAAGGTTTATATATGAAACCCGAGTAATATGGTCAAGTATTATGGCAACAAAAAAAGAATAAAAACCGGGCATAATGCTCTTGCGAAAACCCATTAACCTACAGATTTAGTATACAATCAATACACACCTCATTCGCAGACACAATGCCGTCATAAGGAGACATTCCGACCCATGCCAGATGTGATTTTCAATGGTCCCGAAGGCCGCCTGGAGGGCCGTTATCAGCATGCAAAGAAAGACGATGCGCCGGTTGCTCTGATTTTGCACCCGCATCCGCAGCATGGCGGCACCATGAATAACAAGGTCGTTTACTCCTTGTATCACAGCTTCGCGCGTCGGGGATTCTCGACGTTGCGCTTTAATTTCCGTGGCGTCGGGCGCTCGCAAGGCGAATTCGACAGCGGCCTGGGCGAACTTTCAGACGCC
This sequence comes from uncultured Rhodospirillales bacterium, assembly GCA_963974935.1. GTDB lineage: Bacteria > Pseudomonadota > Alphaproteobacteria > Rhodospirillales > Casp-alpha2 > UBA4479. Next base: position 18,007 of record CAXBEV010000014.1, read on the forward strand.
GCATCGGCGTTGGATTGGATGCAAAGCCACAACCCGAATGCCAGTGGCTGCTGGATCGCCGGCTTCTCGTTTGGCGCCTGGATCGCCATGCAGTTGATGATGCGCCGCCCGGAAATCAACGGCTTCATTGCCATTGCCCCGCCGGCCAGCATCCACGACTTCACCTTCCTGGCTCCATGCCCGGCCAGCGGCATGTTGGTGCACGGCGACGCCGACGACATCATCCCCGAAGAATCCGTCGCCAAGCTCGCCGACAAGCTGGGCAAACAGAAGAATATCACCATTGATTACAACGTGATCAAAGGCTGCGACCATTTCTTCCGCGACCACCTGGATCCGATGGAAAAACACGTCGAAAAGTATCTGAACGAAAACCTTTAGATTTCGACTGTTCAGCCATACTCGGTACGGGAGGTCCCGGATATCGCTGCGCGATTCCGGGATGACGACCTTTTTCCATATCGTCATCCTGGGTAAGCGAAGCGCGACCCGGGACCTCCCGGTCGTCGCGCTTAAACCCTTTCCGATATCTAAGGCCGAAACACCACACCACCTGTCGTTGGCGCTTTGACACCGGTCGTGGTGGGGAGGCTGAGGGCCAGGCCGTCCAAGGCGCGCACGGCCAAGAACGCGAACGCCTGGGCTTCCATGGCATCGCCGTTCCAGCCGACGGCTTCGACGGGCTCGACCGGGCGATCCAGCACGCGCCGAAGTGCGGCCATCATCACCGGGTTATGACGCCCACCCCCTGTCACCAGCCAGCGCGACGGCGGTTGCGGCAGTTGCGCCTGCGCGCGGGCCACCGCTTCGGCGCTGAACGCGACCAAGGTCGCAGCACCATCAGCCACGGACAAATTCTGCACAGGCGTAGGATCAAAATGATCCCGATCCAAGGATTTCGGATACGGCAGATCAAAATAAGGCGCCGACATCAACGCGGCCAGCGCGTCTTTATCAATTTGACCGGCACGGGCCTGGGCGCCGTTTTCGTCCATCGCATTGCCCGTGTGACGTAGCATCCAATCATCCAACAATGCGTTCGCGGGCCCGGTGTCAAAGGCGACAATCCCACCGTCCGGGCTGATCCACGTAAGATTCCCGACGCCGCCCAAGTTCAGCACACCGATCGGCGGCTCCAGCGGTTTGGCAAGGGCTGCGTGGTAGAGCGGTGCCAAGGGTGCGCCCTGCCCGCCCGCTGCCACGTCCGCGGACCGGAAATCGGCCACCACCGGGCGGCTTAAGCGTTTTGCCAGCCGGGCGCCGTCGCCAAATTGCACGGTGATGCCGTTGGCCGGATCGTGATACACGGTTTGACCATGAAAGCCGATCACGTCGACTGCGCCGATATCAATGCCGGCGCGGGCACAAAAATCTTCCACCGCCTCGGCGTGCGCATCGGTAATCGCCTGCACGATGCCCGAAACATCCCGCGTGCCGTCTGGGGCCCGCCCGCACAGCGGTTTCAAGGCCAGTTTAAGCGCGGCCGCATAGGGATAAGTGGCGAACGCACCACGCCGGGCAACCACGTGACCGTCGGTTTCAATCAGCGCGACATCGATGCCGTCCATTGAGGTGCCGCTCATCAACCCGATGGCTATGCGTGTTTCGCTGTCCGCCTTGGTCATCGTGTCGGCATTGTCTACATCTGTCCGCATGTGCTAATCATCCGCGCCCTTGTCGAAAACGGCAAGACATCCGAAGCTCGCATAAATCACGCAACAATAACGAAACCAAAAACATGAGCCAGCATCGTTCCGAGTTCATCAGCCGCCTGCTTGAGCGCCAGTTTATGCATCAATGCACCGATCTGGAAGCCCTAGATGCGCGGGCCGCCGAAAAGCGCCCGCTGGCGGCGTACATCGGTTTCGATTGTACGGCGCCGAGCCTGCACGTGGGCTCGTTGGTGTCGATCATGCTTCTGCGCCTGATGCAGCAGTGTGGGCACAAGCCAATTGTCCTGATGGGCGGCGGCACGACCCGGGTCGGCGATCCTTCAGGCAAGGACGAATCCCGCAAACTTTTGGACGATGCGGCGATTGCCGCTAACATGGCCGGCATCAAAAGCGTGTTTGAAAAATTCCTGACCTTCGGCGACGGGCCGACCGATGCGATCATGGTCAATAATGCCGACTGGCTCGAAAAATTAAACTACATCGAATTCCTGCGCGATTTCGGCCCGCATTTCACCATCAACCGCATGATGACGTTCGACAGCGTCAAATTGCGCTTGGAGCGCGAGCAGCCGCTGACGTTCTTGGAATTCAACTATATGATTTTGCAGGCCTATGACTTTGTCGAATTGGCGAAGCGCCACGACTGCGTGTTGCAGATGGGCGGCTCGGATCAGTGGGGCAACATCGTCAACGGGGTTGAGCTTGGCCGCCGCGCTGCCGGTCTACAACTGTGGGGTCTGACGACGCCGCTGCTGACCACATCATCGGGTGCGAAGATGGGCAAGACTGCTGATGGTGCGGTATGGCTCAACGAAGAAAGCCTCCCGGCCTACGCGTACTGGCAATACTGGCGCAATACCGAGGATGCGGACGTAGGCAAGTTCTTGCGCCTGTTCACGGAACTACCAAACGCAGAAATAGAACGTCTCGAAGCCCTCGAAGGGGCCGAGATTAACGAGGCCAAAAAGGTGCTGGCCGACGAAGCAACCAAGCTTTGCCGTGGCATTGAGGCTGCGGCGTCGGCCCGTGCCTCTGCCGAAAGCACATTCGAGCAAGGCGGCATCGGCGACACCCTACCGACAATCGAAATCCCGCGCGCCTCCATTGACGCCGGTGTCGGTATTTTAACGCTGTTCGTGGATGCCGGCTTGGCCGGGTCCAACGGCGATGCTAGACGCTTGATTAAAGGCGGCGGCGCAAAACTAAACGACGCACCAATTTCCGACGAACGCGCGACCGTCGACGCCAGCGCCGTCAACGCAGACGGTGTGATCAAGCTATCGGCAGGCAAAAAGCGCCACGCGCTGGTGCGGCCTGTTTAAGGACACTTTCTCGCGTCACGTCCGGCGCACTCGCGACTCTGCACTCTCGCACCCGCCAACCATCTCGTCACCCCCGCGCGCAGGCGGGGTGACGTCGGTGCGCGTCATTGAATAAGCACACCGCCGTCCGGAAGCGGGTCGGAGAGAGGGCCCGGATTGCCCCGGCTGCCGATGACACCGAAAAGGTTTCTGAGAATCCCTGGGGTCAATGCGGACAGCGGATTGACCGACGTTGTCGGGTCTTCAATCGGGCCGGTAACGTTAAAGTTTGCGGCAAAAATGCCGCCCCCTTCTTCGTTGCCGGTGAAAATGTTACCGAGCAGCGGAATTTTACCCAAGAACGAATTCACCGCATAAACCGGCACCACGGTCCCTTGCAGGTTGATGACATCAGCATGGGTGTAAATTATGCCCGACGCAGTGAAGCCGATGGAGGTGCCGGTTGCCTTGGCTTCTCGGATACGAAGCTCACCATCCAACACGGTAAACGGCACATCAAGCTCGTCGAAATTCAAGCCTTCGCCGGTCATCGCATCGACGATCCCGGTCAACGCCATGATCGATAAAATGCGCGTCATCAAAGGTGCCTTGCGGACCCGATAATCAACCACGCGAAGCTTTCCATTAAGCGGACGGGTCGGTGCAGCATCATCGTATTGGCCGCGAATTTCCAAGCGCCCACCATACATATTTTTAAACAAATCAAAGAACCGTAGTGCGTCGCCGGCATTTTCGGCGGTAACGCCCAGCACGCGATTCCCCGACGCATCCGGGGCCATATCGATGTTCAACTGGCTCTGGCCATTGATCTTGCTATCCACCAAGACCGTTCGCCAGATATCGCGCTTGTGCACAAAGGTGCCAGATACCTCACCCAAAAAGCGTTGTTTGTCGGTCCACAACTTGTCGATTTCAACGACGATGGTGATATCCGGAATATCGGTTTTTTTGCCGGGTCGGTCGTTCATCACCCGATCCCAAAGCGGCGCGAAGTCGAGTTCGCCGCCCTGCAAACCGACTTCCCAACTGCCGTCGGCACGCGCAATGACAGCGCCTGACACATCGGTGCGACCAAACAACACGCGCTTGAGGTTAACCCGCTCCAACCCCAATCCGCCGGCGCTGTACACAATGTCACCCTGCACCGACAAATCGCGCGAGGTAACTTCGAACTTGGGCACGCTTTTGATCAAGCCGTTTTCCAGCAAGATAGTGACATCGGCGTGGCCGCTGTCGCCGCCATCTTTGCGCCAATCCAACGCCGGCACACGGATTTCCGCGCGCGTAATATCGGCACCGACCTCAAGACGTGCGGTACGCTTATCAAACACCGTGTAGCCGATTTCGGCATCAATGCCGCCCGATATCATGTCGCTCGCCAAGGCCCCCGGATCGACACCCAGATCCCGCACATCATTGACATCATCAATACGCGCCGACATCAAATAGCGGCTGTCATAAGGCGCGCCGTCTTCGAAGCGATCCTCCCACACTAGGTTGACCGGGATCGCGCCCATCTGCACGCTGCCTTCGACCTTCATCCGCTGCTTGTTCACATCAAGATGCAGATTGCCGTCACGGATGCCACGCCCGAGCACCACGTTATCAATGGCAACGCCAGTCAGGTTTGCTTGTGCGGCCACCTTAACGTCATCCATGGCCAGATCTTTCGCCAAGAGTAAGTTCAGGCTGAGATCAATCGATGCCGCACCCTCGGTCTTGGCCGGGTCGATGCCCACGGCTTTGGCGAAGCCGAGCGGCTCGTGATCAATGATCTGCAGGCCGTCACGAACCGGCGTATCGATCGCAATCGCCACATCAAGATACTGATCGACTTCATCCAGACCGTTAATATGGACCGTCCCGCCGTTAATTTTGACGGCGCCGGTTTCACCTTTTTCGATCACGACATTGAACGTCTTCGCGTCGAACGTCATTTGCCCGGCTGCACCTGTGACGGCGGGCATACCTTGTAGATAGATGACCTTAACGCCATCCGCCGCCATCGTCCCGTCCAGGCTGTTGAGCACGTAACTGCCGTCGGGCTGCACGGTGACGTCCAGCGCCGCCGTCGCTGTCTGCATGATCCCCTCGGTGAGGTGTTCAGTGACCCAGTCATATGCATCACTGCCGAGGTTGGCCGGCCAGTACGTTTTTAATTCCGGCACCGGCACGTCGTTGAGGGTCGCTTCAGCCTTCACCGTCATCGGCGTCTCGTTCATATCTATGCCGGAAACTGTGCCCTTCACCGTAACCCTCGGGCCGTCCAGGCCGATGCTCATATCCTTGATCTCGGCGACACCGGAGCCGGCATTATAGGTTGCTTTCAGCGCCGCATCGGTGATCGGGAACGTGTGCGAAATCGGCGCAGGCAGGGTCAACGCTGCACCCTCGGCAAAAACCACGTCGACCTGGTCCAACGAGACCATACCGGTGTTCCCGCTAAACAAGCCGCGCAACGCCAAACGCTCGACACCGACCGGCACCGCAAACGGGTCTGGCAGGTAAAGAGTACCGGCGGCACCTTCAACGTTGAAGCCGATCGTTTCGACGGCGCCCCCGAGTGTCATGCCGACGACAAAAGTCCCGCTAAGCGGCAGATCGATGGCGCGAAACGGTGTGAACATTGGGTCCAGGGCCGCAAACGAAGCCGGCGACATTTCATTAAACGTCGCCGTCACATCCAAGCGCTGGCTATCACTATGGAACGAGCCGTTGAGCGCAATGTCCGCCACCCGTCCTTCGACATCGATCAGCACCGAGCCCTCAGCGATCAGACCGTGCGGCGCGCGATCCAAACGTAGATAACCGACCGGCGCCTGCCACGCGCGTCCGGTGACGCGGTCGTCATAGGTCATGGTGGCACCACTGATACGCACGGTCTGCAGATAGCTCATCGGCGAGCCGGGATCGGGCTTTTTCATCAGCCAGCCCAGCAAGCCCTCGGCAATATTGGGTTCGGTCGGCGCGTTTTTACTGGCGACCTCGACATCAAGCGTACCGTCTTCGGCGCGGTTGATGCGGAGCGCTAGACCCAGGAGTTCGATATTTTTGGGGGCCAGTTGACCGCGTATCAATGCGGCCCCGCTGAGCGATACCGATAACTCGGGAATGCGCGCTACAGCCTCACCACTGTCGCCGATAGCGCGCACGTTTTTAACGCGAAGCTCGATCGCACGATCCCAACCGGCCCACGTCAGCGTGGTATCGTCAATAGCGAGTTTAAAACTTCGATGCCCGCTATTCAGCGCTTGCTCGACGTAAGGCGTCAAGAACGACAGCGACACGGGCCCCTTGTACAACTGCCAAGCGATCAGCAATGCAATAATGGCGGCCCCTGCGCCGAGGCCGCTGAGCAACTGAATACATCCGCTGACCGTACGTCTGACCAAATACTCTGATCCATCCTCGTGGCGGCGGCGCACTGTTGGCGGCCACCTGCGCTCGATCACGCTAAATACCCACCCGAATCGAGCGTGCGTGCAGATATAGTATCCATAACCTTCACTTAACGACCAGTAAACCGCGCAATGGCCAACATAGAAAGAATTCGCGTCGTTCATCTATGTGCCGAAATCCTTTACGCAGCGCCTGGGCGGGGGTAGTTCAAAAGGATGCAAAGCGCCCTGCCCTTGGATGATAAAAACGCAGCCCTGATGCCCAGGCCCAGCGACCTGGAGGCGGCAGAACGCGGCTGGGAAGATTTTGCAACTCAATGTGCAGAAGACGGCGATGATTTAACCGCTTTTGCGACGACGCTGCGCCAACATCCGGGTGCGGCCAAATTGTTGGAGGGCGTGTTCGGCAACAGCCCGTTTTTGACCCAATGCATCCTACGTGAGCCGTCATGGTTGCGGCGCCTCATCGCCGAAGGGCCTGATCTGCTCAGCAACGAGGTCATCGACAGCGTGCGCGCCCTCGTCACCAGTATCGACGACGAAAAAAACCAAGACGAGGCCGCTTTAATGCGGGCACTTAGGATCGCCAAACGGCGGATATCTCTGACCATCGCCATCGCTGATATCAGCGGCGCATGGGATTTGAACAAAGTCACCGCCGCGCTGTCGGGATTTGCGGACGCTGCAACGTCGGCGGCAGCACGATTTGTGATCCGCCGAGCGGCGGCGCGAGGTGCCTTTACCCTCAAAAACCCAGACGATCCGGAAATCGACTCCGGGTTCATCATTTTGGGCATGGGTAAGCTGGGTGCGCGCGAATTGAACTATTCCAGCGACATCGATCTGATCTGCCTGTTCGACATCGCGCGCATGACTCTTGAAGACGAAGATGCGGATGTCGATGCCCTGCAGCCACATGTAATTCGGATGACCCGCACGCTGGCCAAGCTTTTGGACGAACGCACGGTCGATGGCTATGTGTTCCGGGTCGACCTCAGACTCAGGCCGGACCCGGGCTCGACCCCGCTTGCCATCTCCGTGCTGGCGGCGGAGACGTATTATGAGAGCATAGGCCAAAACTGGGAGCGCGCCGCGATGATCAAGGCGCGCCCGATTGCCGGCGATCTGGCGGCAGGCCAAGCGTTTTTGGACCGACTGCGGCCTTTTGTCTGGCGCAAAAGTTTGGACTTTGCCGCGATCCAAGACATCCACTCAATTAAGCGCCAAATCCACGCCCACCGGGGCGGGGGCGAGGTCGCGGTCAACGGCCACAACATCAAGATCGGGCGCGGTGGCATCCGCGAGATTGAGTTTTTTGCGCAAACCCAGCAGTTGATCTGGGGCGGGCGTGAACCGTCGGTGCGGGCGCCGAAAACCCTCAATGCCATCGACGCATTGGTGGCTTTAGATCAAGTCTCAGCGAACGCCGCCAACGAACTGCGGGAAGCGTATATCTTTCTACGCAACCTCGAACACCGCTTGCAGATGCAAAATGACGAGCAAACGCAAACCATGCCCGACGACGATGCCGGTATTGCGTGCTTAGCCGCGTTTTTTGGCTGTGACGACGGCCAAGCCCTGCACGACGCCTTGCTGCACCACCTTAAGGTCGTGCAAGGCCACTACGGCGCGCTGTTCGATGATCAGCCGACTCTGACCGACGATGCCGACGGGTTTGGTGAGCTTGGCAATCTGGCATTTACCGGCGTCGAGGCAGATCCGCAGACCTTGGCGACGATTGCGCACATCGGCTTTCAGAGTCCGGCCACCGTGGATGCCACGATCCGAGGCTGGCACCATGGCCGGGTCCGCGCGACACGATCAACCCGGGCGCGGCAATTGCTGACCGAGTTGACGCCGGTAATCCTGCACGCCATCGGTCGCCAACCGGACCCGGATGCAACGTTCCTACGCTTTGAAGCTTTCGTCGCCGCGCTGCCCGCCGGCGTGCAGTTGTTCACAATGTTTCATGCGTTCCCCGATCTTTTGAACCTGTTGGCTGAGATCATGGGTGAAGCGCCGCGCTTGGCCGCGCACCTGGGCCGTCGCCCGAGCCTATTGGAAAGCGTGCTGAGTTCAGATTTTTACGCGCCGCTTGGCGACGTCGAAGAATTAGTCGCAGACTGCCGGGAATCCCTGACCGATTGCATGTTCTATGAAGACAACCTGGACGCCACACGGCGCTGGAACGCCGACAAGCGCTTTCAGGTCGGCGTGCAATTGTTGCGCGGCGTGATCCGCCCGGACGCCGCCGCCCGCCACTTTTCCGACATCGCCGACGCCGTACTGCGGACATTATTTCCGTTGGTGATCACCGAGTTTGAAACCCGCCACGGGCGTGTTCAGGATGCCGGATTTTGTGTATTGGCACTGGGCAAATTGGGGTCCCGCGAGTTGACGCCATCCAGCGACTTAGACCTCGTGTTCGTCTACGACGGCGGCGATTTAGATCGGGAATCCGATGGTGCACGTCCGCTTCCGGTGCTTAAATATTTCAGCAGGCTCGGCCAGCGCATGATCACCGCCGTGATGTCGATGACCGCAGAAGGTGCGCTTTATGAAATCGATATGCGGCTGCGCCCGAGCGGCAACAAAGGCCCGGTGTCGAGCGCGCTCGACGGCTTTACGCGATATTACGCCGAAGATGCATGGGTGTGGGAATTCATGGCCCTGGTCCGTGCCCGCGTGGTTTTCGAGACCCAGGAGTTAGGACCCCGCGTGCGCGCCGTGATCGACGACGCCCTCGCCCTGCCCCGTGACATACAAGCCACTAAATCCGCCGTCGCCGATATGCGAGGCCGTATTGAAAAAACCCATGGCACGAAATGCATCTGGTCGATCAAGCAGGTCGCGGGCGGTCAGGTCGACATCGATTTCATCTCTCAGTACTTGGTGCTGGCGCACACCCACACGCACCCGGACATCCAAAGCACCGATGCGGTGCACGTGTTCGAGGCGGCGGCGCGCCTCGGTTTGATTGATGCGGACGACGCAACAGAACTCAAACGAGCAAAAATTCTGTATCGGAACTTACAAACATTTTTGAGCCTGACCATCGAAGGCGACCTTAACGACGACAAAGTCGCGCAATTCTCTGCACCTTTAGCCGAAGACCTTGCAGAGATCACCGACACCGATGATCTCGACAGCTTGGCTGAGATGCTACACAACACCGAACTGCGCGTGCGTGAAATTTTCAAGCGGATCATCGGTGATCCGTATGGCGAACCGCCCACAACGCAAAACGACACCACGTGATGTCAAAACACACAGGAGTACAGTGATGTTACAAGCCGGCGACAAAGCCCCCGATTTCGATCTGCCGACAAATAACGGCGGCACGCTTTCCATGAAGGCGTTAAAGGGCAAGACCGTGGTTTTGTATTTTTATCCGAAAGACATGACGCCGGGTTGCACCACCGAGGCCGAAGATTTCCGCGACCACATCAAAGATTTTGAAAAAGCCGGCGCGGTTGTCATCGGTGTGTCCAAAGACAGCGTTAAGCGCCACGATAATTTCACAGCCAAGCATGATTTGCCGTTTCAATTGGTGTCCGACGAAGATGGTCACTTGTGCGAAGACTACGGCGTTTGGCTGGAAAAGAGCATGTACGGCAAAAAGTTCATGGGCATCCAGCGCGCCACGTTCATTATCGACGGCAGCGGCGTTATTCAGCACGTTTGGCCAAAGGTAAAAGTTAAAGGTCACGTCGCCGAGGTTTTGGCCATCGTCCAAGCACTTTAGTCACTGCCGTTTGCGCGCGAGGCTATAAGATAACGCGCTAAATTCCGAATTTTCAATTTACTGTTTATCAGGATCATAACCTAAAGCTCGCAGCTTCAGACCCCGCTTCTGCCACCAATAATATCGAAGGCTTAGCCGATTAATCCGGCCAAGCCTTTTTTCTTTGCAGAAAACGGCCCCTTCCATAAATTTAATTAGAATTATTTTAACAATCTTTAGGTGTGCGTAAGTTAAATGCTATAATCTAACTAAAATTGAAAACATGACGACGTTATAAAAACTAAAGTTGCATGCTAAAGATTGAAAATTGTCGTATAAGTAGCTAAATAATGAAAAATAGATACTCAAAGCTTTAAATCATTTTGAGGCACAGAAAAAATGCTATCAAAAAATTGGAGCCGTAAAATAAATTCCTCAACGAGCCAGGGTAAAATTTTTCGATTTCCGCTGGTTCTAAGTCTAATAATTATTTTCCTAACTCTAAATCTCATATTTCTCGGAGGTATAATTACGTACAACTATGCTCAGAACGGTGTACTCGCATACGAGTACAAGACCCAATCCCTAAAAAGCACGGCGTACAGGTTGAGTACGCGGATTGATGCCTTGTTCAGGCCGCTCTACCAAATGGTGAACAGAGCGGAGTCGATTGCCTGGTCCACGCTTGGCGAGCCGTTTCCAATCGAGTCTCAAATCGAGATGGCGCAGATCATGCGCACCAATCCGCAAATATCTTCGGTATATTTTGCCGCAGGTGACGACGAATTTATCCAAATCTCGTCAGTTCTGCCGGGGAATGTATTTGAGCGTGGATTGATAGAACCACCCGACGGGGCAGAGTTTGCGATCCGGCATTTGCAGGGTGACAGCGGCAATGCGCGCCGAGAAGTATGGTCTTTTCTTGATGGTAAATTACGCCTAATGGGAGAACCGATTCGCCGCACCAATTTATACGATCCGACATCGCGCCCCTGGTACAAAGCCGCGATGCAAAGCAACAACGTGGTCATTTCAGAACCATATCCATTTTTATCAATCAAATCGGTAGGTATCACGGCCTCCCGCAAAGTCTTGGGCTGGGATGGCGGTGTTTTTGGTATTGATCTCACCTTGAAAAGTTTATCTGAAGCATTGGCCCGGCTTGATCTTCGCGAGCACGCTTCGGCGGTGATATTTTCTGAAAATGGCGCACTTCTTGCCGCCAATCAGTTTCTTGGTGGAAATCACCCTGGGGATCAGCATGTCGTTGCCAAAGTTTCGCCATCGGGCGATCCGCTCATCAGGGCCTTGTTCGCGATGCGTCCGAAACAGAATGCTGACCTGGAAACTGAAGGCAACGCGCAGCAAAAGAACAAATATGAGACTGTGGACGGCATAGTATCCGTTGATAACTGGTATGAATTTGCAGTTAATGACCAGGACTTTGTCGGTCAGATTATCCCGTTATCGGATGACTTTACCTCGCCCACCTTTTTAGGTTTTGCAGTGCCAAAAAAAGCGCTGCTTACCGACGTCGAGCACGTTTTTAAAGAAAGTTTGATCGTTTCCGCGATCTTTTTGTCCGCAAGCATCTTCTTTACAACATTCATCGCCCGGGCATTGACGAAACCAATTTCCCTATTGGCCGATGATACCCGTCGCATCCAGCAGTTTGAATTGAACGACCCATCAATCGTTACATCAAACTTTTCGGAAATTGATGACCTTGGGCATTCTATCGGCGCGATGAAAAAAACTCTCAGGTATGTCAGTTGGTATATTCCGGAAGTGATTGTCAGAAAACTTATTCAAGAAGGCAAAGAACCGACATTGGGCGGAGACACACGCGAAGTCACAATCATGTTCACGGACGTGGCGAATTTTACCAGCCTTTCGGAACTGATGAAACCGTCAGACCTGATGCGGAAATTATCGTCGTATCTCGATTGCTTCTCTCGGGAAATCCGTGCCGAACACGGGATTGTCGATAAATTCATCGGCGACGCTGTCATGGCGGTGTGGAATGCTTTCGGTGATCAAACGGACCATGCGTATCATGCGTGCATTGCCGCGTTAAGGTGCTGTGAGGCTAATGATAAACTCAATGAGACATGGCGCGGTTTCGGCTGGCCGGAAATGAATACACGCATCGGCATTCATTTGGGTGATGCTATTATCGGAAATATCGGTTCCGCTGAACGCATGGAATTTACAACCATCGGCGCGACAGTTAACACAGCAGCGCGCCTTGAGGGTATGAATAAAATTTACGGGACCCGCTTACTCGTAAGCGAAGAAGTTTATCTACGAGTCCAAGATCAGTTTTTAATGCGTCCGGTTGATATCGTTATTCCTAAGGGCAACTCAAAACCGATAGAAGTTTATGAACTCGCCGGGACGCTGCAAGACAACGGTACAATTACGGCAAGCACAGATGACAGGCGCCGTTTTGCGCTTTGGCAAAGTGTATATACCCACCTTCGAACCAAAAACTGGGACGGCGCATTGAGGCGGATTATTCCTTACCTAGAGAAGTATCCGAACGATCACGTGGCACAAGTCTATATGGCGCGGATACGAGAAGAGATGAGCTTGTTGGAAAACGAATCGACTTATGATGTGTAAAAGTAAATTTGGATCGCCGGAATTCTGGAAAGCGCCATCTCATTTTTTTGAATGAAGCCATAGCTATGGCCACATCGTACGCTTTCGTCACGTCCATTAATGTGCGACGACAGATGCTTAAAGTGCGCTATGGTGGTGCATGGGCCAGCAAAACAGAGCGACGATGACAAAAAACCAAACCCGGAGCTTCTCTACCGAGCCCCGTGTCGTCGGCGGTGTTGCCGTCTTATTGGCGCTGGCGTTTTCCGCTTTTCTCTATGTCACCTATGACCGTGTCAGCAACATCAACGATGTATGGCAAGCGCAGGGCATCGAAGCGCGCGAAGACACCATGCTGCTGTCCGCATTGCAACGACATATGGGCTATGACGGGTTTATTCACACGTTTAAAAACTATGTGCTGCGCCAAGAGCAAAAATATTTGGATACTGCCGACATCGAGTTAACGCTATCTTTGGACATTGTCGAAAAGTTACGTGCAAACAAGCCGAGCGCCGAAGAAGCCGAGGCGCTGCGCAAGATCGAGAACGTACTCGACACCTACGCATCTAAGCTGATCACCGCCAAAGAAGCCGCCGACAATGGCCTGAATGCCGAACAAATCGACGCCTTGGTTAACGTCCGTGACAGTGAGGCTGTGCGCGGGCTAGCGCTGTTACAAGAAATCAGCCTGATTCGCGCCAAAAACGTCTCGGACAAGACAGATATGGCGATTGCCGATACGTTGAAGATCATGCTGGCCGGTTTGATGGGCCTGCCGGTGATCTTCTTGGCGGCATTTTGGCTGATCCGCTACATCTATCGGGTCAATGATCTCAGTCAAGAAATGGCGCGCCAGCAATTGCGATTGGAATTGACCCTAGAGACCATTGATCAAGGTATTACAATGGTCGATGCGAACCTTAATCTGGTGGTCATGAACGACCGCTTTCGCGAATTGCTCGAATTTCCAGATGACGTCATTAAGCCTAACGTATCGCTGGCGGAAGCGTTTCGGATCAATGCCGAGCGCGGTGAATACGGCCCGGGCAACGTCGACGAACAAATTGCCGAGCGCATGACGCTGGCCGGTAAATTCGAATCGCACCGCTTTACCCGTACGCGCCCCGACGGCACGGTCTTGGAAATTCGCGGCGAGCCCATCCCAACGGGTGGATTTGTCACCACCTATTCCGACATCACCGAGCGCGTGCGCGCCGAAGAAGAGGCCCGCACGGCGCGCAATCAACTCATTGATGCGATCACCGTGATGGACGAAGGCTTCGTCTATTACGACGCCGAAGATCAATTGGTTCTATGCAACGAAAAATATCGTGAATTTTACCCAAAATCAGCAGACCTTTTTTATCCGGGCATCAAGTTTGAACAGATCATCCGCATCGGCGCTGAGCGCGGAGAATATATCATCCCCGACGGCGACATCGATGCCTGGGTTACCGAACGATTGGCCAACCATCAACTTGCCAACCATAATTTGGAACAACAACTGGCCGATGGCCGATGGCTAAAGATCGCCGAACGCCGCACACCCGATGGCGGCACCGTCGGCTTTCGGGTCGACATCACGGCCTTGAAGCAAGCACAAGAATCCGCCGAAGCCGCCAACCAGGCGAAGTCTTCTTTTCTCGCCAACATGAGCCACGAAATCCGCACGCCGATGAACGCGATCATCGGCCTCAGTCGCTTGGCGCTGAAGACCGACGCATCACCGAAAACCCACGACTACATACAAAAAGTCTACGATTCAGCGCATTCTTTGCTCGGCATCATCAATGACATCTTGGATTTCTCGAAATTGGAAGCCGGTCGCATTGAGATTGAATCGGTGCCCTTCGACTTAGACGATGTTCTGCAAAACGTCGCCACCAACGTCACTGAAATGTCGGCAGACAAAGACCTGGAGGTGCTGTTCTGGACCGCGCCGGACGTGCCACGTGCATTGATCGGCGACCCGCTTCGACTGGGTCAGATCCTGACCAATTTGGCCGGCAACGCGGTCAAATTCACCAAGCAAGGCGAGGTCGTCATTCGCATAGAATGCAAACAGCGTTCGCAGAGAAATTGTCGACTCAAAATTGCGGTCAAAGATACCGGTATCGGCATGACGCCCGAACAGACAGACAAACTGTTCCGCCCGTTCTCACAGGCAGATACGTCCACCACACGCGAATTCGGCGGCACCGGCCTCGGCCTCGCGATCACCAAAGAATTGGTCGAGATGATGGGGGGGATCATTGGCGTCGACAGCAAAATCGGCGAAGGCAGTACGTTTTTTACCGAAATTTCGATGCGCGAACAAACCAATGCATCGGCGCGGCCACGGCTCGAAAACTTAGATACGGCTAAGCTGCGCGTGCTCGCCGTCGACGACAACGTAACAGCATTGGACGTGCTGACAGACACCCTCAAAAGCTTGAAATTCACGCACATCGACACCACCGAGGACCCGCATAAAGCCTTAAAGATGGCAGAATCGGCGATTGCAGCGGGTACACCTTATGACTTGGCCATCATCGATTGGCGGATGCCGGTCATGGATGGGATCGAATTAAGCCGACACATCGCGCAATTGACCAACCAATTGAACAGCCCGGCCCCAGCGATGTTCCTGGTCACCGCATACGGGCGCGAAGATGTGATGCAAGATGCCGCTTCCCTGAACTTAGCCGCACTTTTGGTAAAGCCGGTGAACACGTCATTGCTGATCGATGCGTTGATTGAACACTTCGCAGTTGGCAATGGGCAGGCTCTTCAAGAAGACTCGTCATCTGAGACACCAACACAAGACGCCATCGAACTTTCACTTAAAGGCATGCGCATCTTGTTGGTTGAGGACAATGAGCTTAATCAACAAGTCGCGTGCGGTGTACTCGATGAAGTCGGCGTCATCACCGAGGTCTGTAGCAATGGTGCAGAAGCGATCGCGCGCCTGAAGGATGGCGAGGACAGCGTCGACGCCGTGCTGATGGATTTACAGATGCCGAAAATGGATGGCTTTGAAGCAACCCGCGCAATCCGTGCGATGCCGGCCCTTAAAGAACTGCCGATCATCGCCATGACCGCGCACGCCATGGATGAAGAACGCGACGCCTGCTTGGAAGCCGGCATGAACGACCACATCTCAAAGCCGATTGACGCGCGGCTGTTGTTCGAAACCTTAGCGCGCTGGCGTTCGCAAAATGGTGACGCTGTGATAATCCCCACGACGGCCTCAGCACCGACGACAGCCTCGGCTATCACACCCCAAGCTCTAGACTCGCCAACAGGCAATGACGAGGCCTTTAAATTCGACGACGCAAAACAACGGCTGGGCCTGGATAATACATTCTTTTTCAAATTGCTCGGCGATTTTAACACGAAATACGCAGACCTTGGTGACACGATCAACGGCCACTTGGCCGCAGGTGAGCGCATTGAGGCAACGCGTCTTGCGCACACTGTGGCAGGCCTTGCCGGTACCATTGGCGCAATGCAACTTCAAGATCAGGCGCGCATAATCGAAGCCGCCCTTGATACCGGTGAAACCAATGTCGATACCGCAGCGTTGGTCTCGGCCCACAATGCGGCATACCACCGCATCAAGCGCCTGTTGGCAGAAAATACTGACCCCGCCGCCGCCCCAACAGCCGAGGCTGAGCCCACAAAAGAGATTGATATCGCGCGCGTCCAACCGCTGTTGATCGAACTCAACAAGGGGCTCAAGGCCAACAAAATGTCGGCACGCAGGCGCATACCCGATCTTGCCGAAGCGCTCGACGGCCATGCCGCGAAGCTGATGGAGGACCTTGAGCGAGCGGCCAACAAACTCGACTATGCGAAAGCACTTGTGTCCTTGAACCGGATCGCACAAGACATTGAAGTCGATCTGGGAGATAACACATGAATCTACCTGACACGCCGTCGAAAATTCTGATTGTCGATGATGAGCCGCTGAACATCGAAGTCCTCAGCGAGACCCTCGAAGATATGGGCGATATTTCGTTCGCAACAGACGGCGATACGGCGCTAAAGCTGGCCGCCGAAATTCGCCCCGACATCATCTTGTTGGATGTCATGATGCCGGGTATGGATGGCTATGAAGTCTGTCGTCGCCTCAAAGAGTCACCGGAAACCAAAAATATTCCGGTGATTTTCGTAACCGCCCTTGCTGATGAGGCCGATGAAGCCAAGGGAATCAAAATCGGCGCCATTGATTATGTCACCAAGCCGGTCAACGCGACCATCGTCATCGCGCGTACGCGTAACCACTTGGAACTTAAACGCTATCGTGATTACCTAACAGAGATCGCGTTTGTGGATGGCCTGACCGAAATTGCCAACCGCCGCCGCTTCGATGAACACATCGAAATGGAATGGCAGCGCGCACGGCGATCCAGCGATTGGTTGTCGGTGGTACTGTTGGATATCGATCACTTTAAGCAGTTCAACGACACCTATGGCCACCAAGCTGGCGACGATTGCCTAAGGAAAGTCGCAGCGGCTCTCAAAAAAGTAGCCCACCGCCCAGCCGACTTGATCGCGCGCTACGGCGGTGAAGAGTTTGTCGGCGTCCTACCGCAGACTGACGCCGACGGCGCCGAAGCGCTCGGCAATGCGCTGCGAGAAGCCGTCAGCGCCCTGAACATTCCACATAAAGATTCAAGCGCCGCAGGCCACGTGACCATCAGCGTCGGCGCTGCCAGCATTGAAGTGCCGAAAGACGGCGAATACAGCGCATTGGTCAAGGCTGCCGACAATAACTTGTATAAGGCTAAAGAAGGCGGGCGCAACCGCGTCGTCGCCAGCTAGATGATCCAAGATTGGCCACCGCTTTGACATTGAAGTCATTACACAGCCATTCTTTGAAAAAGGATACGCATCGACATGAGTAAAATTCTGGTCATTGAAGACGAAGAAATCCTGGCCGAAATCTTGGTCATGGGTCTTGGCGCGGATGGTCACACGGTCATCACGGCGGGCGATGGTGTTGCCGGCCTCGAAGCTGCCCGCAGCGAAAATCCAGACCTGGTCGTCACAGATATGAGCCTGCCAAAAATGACCGGTTGGGAATTGGTCGAAAAGCTCCGCGCGGACCCTGTGACGGCGGCTGTGCCGATCATCGCCATGACCGCCCACACAACGGCAGACGATCGTTCAGCTGCCTATGCGGCAGGCGTGTCTGCGTATGAGAAAAAGCCAATCGATATGGCACGGCTAAAAGCCAAAGTCACCGAACTGCTGGGCACCTAAAGCCCTCAAAAATCTTCGGGAGAGGAAACCGTCATGGCCGAGGAAGAAACAGACTCCGCACCCGCTAAAAAGAAGCGTAAAAAAGGCGGCAAGGCCAAAGGCGGCAAAGCGGGCAAGATCATCATCATTTGCAGCGCGCTTGTCGTTGTTCTCTCACTGTTAAGCGGGCTCTCATATTACTTGGGCGTCGTGCACATGGTGATGGGCTGGGAACAGCCGCAGACCCAAGCCGAGTTGGAGCTTGGCAAACCAGTCTACTACAGCCTGCCGCAAATTCGCACCGATTTAAAAACCAACGAATGCCGCGCGCCGTTTATCCGCGCCACCGTCGACGTGCAACTCGCGCCGGGCGATGTGGGGCGCCTGGAAGGTGCGCAAGATCAAGTGATGGACGCGATCTTAACCCACCTTCGCGGCCAAGAACGTCAACACGTGGTCGGCAAAGCAGGTTCGGAACGATTGCGATTCGAGTTGGTGCAAATCATCGAGAACATCATTCGCCCTGCAAAGGTGCAAACCATCTTGTTCAAGGAATTGGTGCTGCAATAGAACGGTGGGTCAGGGGGAATAAAACGGACCCTAGCCGATTTCTTCCTGGGTCTGTTGTATTTTTGATGCCAACGCGGCTTCGAGAAACATATCGATGTCCCCATCAAGCACGCCGCTGGTGTTCGACGTCTCGACGTCGGTCCGCAGGTCTTTGACCATTTGATAGGGCTGCAGCACGTACGATCTGATCTGATGTCCCCAGCCGATATCGGTCTTGCTATCATTGGCAATCTGCGCCGCATCTTCGCGCTTTTTTAGCTCCATCTCATACAGCCGTGCGCGCAGCATCGACATCGCCTGGGCACGGTTTTTGTGCTGCGAGCGGTCGTTTTGGCACTGCACGACGATGCCTGATGGTTGGTGCGTGATGCGGATCGCGCTCTCGGTCTTGTTGACATGCTGTCCGCCGGCGCCCGACGCGCGATAGGTATCAATGCGCAGGTCTTTCTCATCGATATCAATGTCGATATTATCGTCGATCACCGGGGTCACATAAGTCGATGCAAAACTGGTGTGCCGACGCGCCGACGAGTCGTACGGCGAGATGCGCACCAAGCGATGCACGCCGCTTTCCGTCTTCAACCAACCATAGGCATTCTCGCCGCTGATTTTCACCGTCGTCGACTTGATGCCGGCTTCTTCGCCCGGGCTTTCTTCGAGCCATTCGGTGGTATAGCCGTGCTGGTCCGCCCAGCGCGTGTACATGCGTAAAAGGATTTCCGCCCAGTCCTGCGCCTCGGTGCCGCCGGCGCCGGCCTGCACCAACAAGAAGCAGTCGTTAGCATCCGCTTCACCGGACAGTAGGGTTTTCAGCTGGGCCTTTTGCGCGCGCACCAACAAGCTGTTCATAACGTCTTCGGCTTCCGCCAAAACGTCTTTATCGTCCTCGGCTTCAGCGAGTTCGATCAGGTCCAGGGTATCGCGCAGGTCGTTGAACAGGCTGTCGACCTCTTTGATGCCGCCCTCAAGCTGCGTGCGTTCACGCATTAAGGTCTGTGCCTTATCCGGGTCGTTCCACAGATCGGGGCTTTCGGCGAGAGCGTTCAGTTCTTCGAGGCGGAGCTTGGCTTGATCGTAGTCAAAGATGCCTCCTCAGCAGTCCTGCGGACTGCTCGATCTCGTCGGCCATGGATTGAAATTCGGCGCGCATCTCAATTTCCTCAAATTGTGTTGCGCCCTTGTAGCGCCCCGGCGCGCGCCGCTCAAGACGAACATCAAATCAGTAAAGTCCACCCGTTCCCGTCGATGGGGTGCCGGAGAATGCAGGATCACCCGACGTCTCGCTCCATCCTTGGCCTTCGATGACGCCGGCCTGGTCGGTGGGCGATGTGCCGTTTTTATAGGCTTCTAAGATCACGTCCTTATCGCCGGGGCGGGCGGGCTCGCCGGTGCGGGCATTGATGCGGACCAGGCGAATACCGGGCGGCGTGCGGAACGGGATCGCCGGTTGGTTTTTCAACGCAATCTCCATGAAATCTTTAAACACAGGTGCTGCAACCGAAGACCCGGTTTCGCGCTTACCCAGCGGAGTCGGCTCGTCAAAACCGATGAACACACCAACCGCCAGGTCGGGCGCAAAGCCGACGAACCACGTATCGCGCTCTTCGTTGGTGGTGCCGGTTTTACCGGCGAGCGGTTTGCCGACGGTACTGACGCGACGCCCGGTGCCGCGCTGCACGACGCCCTCCAGCATGCCGACGATCTGATAAGCACTGGCCGGATCCGTCATCTGCTTTCGAGTGTCGGGCACCTCCGGCACGCGTTGATTATCCCACACATCAACTCGGCACGCCTCGCACGCGCGTGCGTCATGACGAAACACGGTGCGGCCCAAACGGTCCTGCACCCGGTCGATCAAAGTCGGTGTGACGCGCTTGCCGCCATTGACCAGCATCGCATAGGCGGTCGTGAGCCGCTCTAATGTCGTCTCAGCCGAGCCCAATGACATCGCTAAGGTTTCCGGCATGTTATCGACGATATTAAAGCGTTCGGCATATTCGGCGACCTTGTCCATCCCAATCGCCTGCGCGAGGCGCACCGTCATCAAGTTGCGGGATTTCTCAATGCCGAGCCGCATCGTCGAAATGCCGTAAAATTTGTTACCATAGTTGGCCGGACGCCACTTCGGCAGCCCCGGCCCTTGATCAATCACGAACGGCGCATCCAAGATTTTCGTGGACGGCGTATAGCCTTGATCCAGCGCCGCCAGATACACAAACGGCTTGAACGCAGAGCCCGGCTGGCGGGCGGCTTGCGTGGTGCGGTTGAACTGGCTGCGCGCATAATCGTAGCCGCCGGCCATGGCCAGCACGCGCCCAGTGTGCGGATCAATCGCAATGATGCCGCCATTCACTTCCGGAATTTGTTTCAGCGCATACACCGGTCGCGGGCGCGGTGCCTGATCTTTTTCAGGCCCTCGCCGCTCGACGATAATCACATCGCCGGCGGTTAACACGTCGGACGGCTTGGACACCGCCTTACCGACTTTTTGTTTTTCAAGGGCTTCGCGGGCCCACGTCAACTCGTCCATCGGGATCAAACCGAGCGTGCCGTCTTCGACCCCAACGCTGGCTTCACCCGCTTTGTCGTCAACACCGATCACCACAGCCAATAGTTGTTCGCCCATGCCTTCGGGGCGGCTGACGGTACCCAAGTATGCCCGCCAATCAAGCGCCGCATCAAAGCGTCGCCCCGCCGGCGCCGTGGTCACCGGGCCGCGGTAGCCATGCCGCCGGTCATAGGCTTCAAGGCCGGCGCGCAGCGTTTTGCGGGCCGCACGTTGCAGCCTTGGATCTAATGTGGTGCGTACGGAAAGGCCGCCTTTATAGAGCTGATCCTCGCCGAAGCGATCAACCAGCTCACGCCGCACCTCTTCGGTGAAATAGTCGGCAGAGACGAACTCGGCCTCTTCGCGGCTTGCGGTCAGCAAGGGTGCCGCCATCGCATCGCGCGCCGCATCGAGATCGATGCGCCCGTCTTCGAGCATCCGCCCTACGACCCAGTTGCGCCGGCCCTTGGCAGCATCGGGCTTGGTCAGCGGATTATAGTTGTTGGGGGCTTTCGGCAGAGCAGCTAAAAATGCCGCTTCAGCAATGCTGAGCTCGTTCAAGGATTTGTTAAAATAATTAAGCGCCGCTGCCGCCACACCGTACGATCCGAAGCCCAGATAGATTTCGTTTAGATACAATTCTAAAATTTTGTCCTTGGCGAACGTCCGTTCGATCCGCACGGCAAGTATGGCTTCTTTGACTTTCCGCTCGACCGAAACTTCGTTGGTCAGCAAAAAGTTCTTTGCGACCTGCTGGGTAATCGTCGATGCCCCCACCAACCGCCGACCCGTCGCAAAATTTCGCACGTTGATCAGCACAGCCCGCGCAACGCCCGTATAATCAATGCCCGAATGTGCGTAGAAACTTTTATCTTCCGCCGACAAGAACGCATTAATGACCTGGCGCGGCATCGCCTCAATCGGCACAAAGGCACGTTTTTCCAGCGCGAACTCAGCCAGCAGGCGCCCGTCGCCAGCGTGGACGCGGGTCATCACCTGCGGATTATAGGTGGCCAGTTGACGATAATCCGGCAGGCCTTGTCCGTATTTGTACAACACCCAAAAACCAATGCCGCCGATGCCGCCGCCGATCAACAACACCAACACCAAAGAGATCAGGAAAAATTTCAAGAAAAACTTCATACGCACCCAAAGTTAGATCGACCTGACCAGACGTTTCACCATCTTGGTCATTTACGAAAATATGTATCACGCGCCATGCATTTTGCAGAGTCCGCTTTTAGAAGAAAAATATGCCAATTCGAAGGCAAAACGTCATTTCTCAGCACTTACACGCATCGGACTCGGTTAACCGCAGCCGACAAAACATTGAATCGTTGAATACGGATGCAGAAATCATTGCCGATCAAAGTTATGATCGAACACTTGGAAAAGCACATCTGCGGGTTATCCGCTCAGTGTCATGATCCTGCGCGTTAACGCGACGCCGATTCCGTCATCGAAAAATACTGATCCACCGCCGCAACAATCGACTGTGCGACGCGCTTACGGTGGTGCTTTGAGCGCAGCGCGCGTTCATCGTCTTTATTCGACAAAAACCCAAGTTCGATCAGCACCGACGGGATATCCGGCGCTTTCAGGACCGCAAACCCGGCAAATCGATGTGGATTGCGCAGCACTTTCACCCGCTCGCCCAATTCGTCCACCAAAACCGCGGCGAGGCGTGCGGATTGGTTCATGGTTTCGCGCTGTGCGAGATCAATCAATATATTGGTGACCTCGGCACTTTCGTGCGTCAGATCAATGCCGGCGATCAAGTCGGCCTTGTTCTCGCGCTCGGCCAAGGCGGCGGCCTCTTTGTCGGAGGCATTTTCAGACAAGGTATAGACCGATAGCCCGCGAACACTTTTGCTGCGAATGGTGTCGGCGTGCAGCGAGATGAACATGTCTGCGTTCTTCGCCCTTGCCCGCTCGATCCGGCCCCGCAATCTGATAAAAATGTCCCGATCCCGGGTTAAGTGCACAGTGAAGCGACCGGTTCGCTCAAGGTGCGCCTTCAACTCACGCGCCGCCGCCAGGGTAATGTGCTTTTCGTAAATCCCGGAAAGACCAATCGCGCCCGGATCAACGCCGCCGTGCCCGGGGTCGATGATGATCACGCGCTTTTTGACCGCACCCGGCACCGGCGGCTTCGCCGGCACTCGCACCGAGGCCAATTGCGCGCTGGCGGCATCGGCACCCTGCATGGTGCCCTGAACAGCACGAACCGCACGGATGGCCACCGGTGTCGGCGGCGTCGGCTTTATCGGCACTTTGGCGACCACGACCGCTGGCTGAACAGATTTTGTTTGCGGCGTTTTAGCCCGTGCCTTCGTTTGCGCGGTTTCCGGTTTGGCGGCAACGATTTGATCGACTCGTCCCCGCATCACAAGCGGCGGCGCCTCGACACTTTTTAAGAACGACCTGCCGCTGGCACGGGCCAAATCGATCACCAAGCGATCAGGCTGCCCGTTTTCGGCCGGCAGCGTCATCGCATCGTGGACCCGAGACGGCTGATTGAGATCAATCACAATCCGTGAATTTCCGGGCTGAAAAAGCCCGTAGCGCAGCCGCGCCAGCACACCGACATCGCTGGGCAGCGGCTTTGCCGGCAGACGCCAGCCTACTTCCGGCAAATCGATGACGAGACGTGCAGGCCCTGCCAAGGTAAACACTTCGGCCTTAATCGGACGGTCCAAATCAATGACGATTCGCGTGGATAAACCGTGCTTGCCGACCCGCACATCGGTGACCTCGGCGTCGGCGGCCATCGCCGGCGCACCGACGGACGCGCTGAACACACACGCCGCCATCAGCGCACATGCACCGAAAAACGGGCGGAATCGGTCAAAAATCGCCATAATGTACGTCTGTTTTCCTTAGCCAGCGCGTATTTTCAGTCTTCAAGCCGCTTATAACGACCGAGACACCCTGCCCACAAGCTATTCTCAAAAACCTAATAAACACCTTATGTGGCGGGGTAAAATCGCATTCCCTCACCGCGCGTATCCTACCAGCACCACATTAATACATTGTGGAAATAAAATCCTACGGTTATGTTAATAAAGACCGGTTCAGGCCGGTTGTTCTTCTGACCTTCCCCCGGTGAATACCACCGCCCGGTTCATGGTCTGTATGTGCCCGCGTTTGCTGGCACTGCCGCTAATAAAGGTTTTTCACATGCCGGTGCAAGCCGCCCAAAAGATAGCCATTGCCGACACATCGATGCCAACGGGCGCGATGATGATCGACGCCGGTGCATCTCGGGGCGCCGCCGGATTCTGCTATCACACTTATTCGCATGCCATGCCCACCGACCCCGCGCTCAGGCGCGCCGGAGGACGGGCCCGCATGCCCCGGAGTTCCCATTTCAATGGCCACCAAACGTATGCTGATCGATGCCTCCCACCCGGAAGAGACCCGGGTTACGGTGGTGTCAGGAAATCGTGTTGAAGATTTCGACGTAGAAGTCGAGTCCAGACGCCAACTCAAAGGCAACATCTATCTCGCCAAAGTGACGCGCGTTGAGCCGTCGCTACAGGCCGCGTTCGTCGATTACGGCGGCAACCGCCACGGCTTTTTGGCGTTTAGCGAGATTCACCCCGATTACTACCAAATCCCGGTCGCCGACCGCGAAGCGCTGATCGCCGAAGAAGAAGATGCGCAGCGCGCCGCAAACGAAGCCGAAGAAGCAGAAGACGCCGCCGGCGAAGACGGTCGCGTCGAAGAAGTCGGTGGCGGTGACGAAATCGACGAAGCGGAGAAAATCCGCCGCCCGACGACTGATCGCCGACGCTATAAAATTCAAGAAGTCATCAAACGCCGCCAGATTTTGCTGGTGCAGGTCGTCAAAGAAGAACGCGGCAACAAGGGTGCGGCGTTGACCACGTACCTGTCGCTGGCTGGCCGTTACTGCGTATTGATGCCGAACACAGCACGTGGCGGCGGCATTTCCCGGAAAATCGCATCGGGCCAGGATCGCAAACGCCTGAAATCGATTTTATCGGAATTCGGCATCCCCGCTGGCATGGCTGTGATCGTCCGCACCGCCGGTGCGAAGCGCACCAAGGCCGAGATCAAGCGCGACTATGAATACCTGATTCGCTTGTGGGAACAGGTCCGCCAGAAAACCTTGGAATCCATTGCGCCAAGCGCGATCCACGAAGAAGGTAATCTGATCAAGCGCTCGATCCGCGATATCTATACCAAGGATATCGAAGAGGTGATCGTCGACGGCGAAGAAGGTTACCGCACCGCCAAAGACTTTATGAAGCTGATGATGCCGAGCCACGCCAAGCGTGTGCAACCGTATCGGGACACCACCATGCCGCTGTTGCAGCGCTTCGGGGTGGAGAGCCAGATCGACAGCATGCACTTGCCGGAAGTACAGTTGAAGTCCGGCGGCTACATCGTCATCAACTCGACCGAGGCGCTGGTCGCGATCGATGTGAACTCGGGCCGCTCAACGCGTGAGCGCAACATCGAAGAGACCGCGTATAAAACCAACATCGAGGCTGCCGAAGAAGTCGCCCGACAATTACGGCTCCGCGATCTTGCGGGCCTGATCGTCATCGACTTCATCGACATGGAAAACCACCGCAACCAGGGCAAGGTCGAACGCACCCTGAAAGATGCGATGCGTACCGACCGCGCACGCATCCAGATCGGCCGAATTTCACCGTTCGGCTTGCTGGAAATGTCGCGCCAACGGCTGCGTCCGAGCATCCAGGAAATCCATTCCGAGCCTTGCCCGCATTGCGCCGGCACCGGTTTGCGTCGCTCCGTCAACACCACCGCGTTGCAGATGCTGCGGACCCTCGAAGAAGAGGCCATGCGCAAGCGCAACTCGGAAATCACCATGCACATTCCGAGCGAGATGGCGCTCTACATCCTCAATCACAAGCGCGATCAACTGGCGCGGATTGAGGCCGATTACGAACTTAAGGTCTATCTTGAAGGCGACGACAGCCTGATCCCGCCGGACTATCGGATGGACAAGGTGAAGGCCGATGGTCGCGTCGTCGAAGGTGCCGAAGCCGAAAATGAGAAAGAAGAAGACACCGACGGAGACAATGAGAACGCAGGTCGCAAACGCCGCCGTCGCGGACGTCGTCGCAGTCGCAAAGACAACGAGTTCGGTGACGAGCGTGATGAAAACCAATCTTCCGAGCCGACGAAAGAGCCGTCTGAAGAACAGCCTGCAAATGACAGCGGCGACGAGGACGAAGACGAAGGTTCTGAAAACAACGAACGTGCGGCATCGTCGGAAGATGACGACGATCAGCCGAAGCGCCCGCGCCGTCGTCGCCGGGGCCGTCGCGCCGGTCGCCGTCGCGGTCGTGGCGAAGGCGAAGGTGACACTGAAAACAATGCGGAAAATGCCGCTGAGGCGTCGACTGAAGGCGCTGATGACGAGTCCAACGCCGAAGCCGCCTCGTCCGACAGCGACGCTGCTGAACCGGTAGCTGCTGACGCTGCTGAGACCGCCGAAACAGAGACCGAAGAAAAGCCCGAAAAGCCGAAGCGCCGCAGTCGTGGTGGTCGCGGTCGCGGCACCAAAAAGGCGGCGGAAGCTGTAGAAGCCATCGACGACAAATCGGATACGCCATCCGAGCCTGAGGTCGCCGCTGCACCTGAATCTGAGGCTGAAGCCGTCACGGTGACGGAAGCGGCATCTGAGCCAAAGTCTGAGCCTACGCCCGTGCTCGTCGCTGAACCGGACCCGCAAGCGGTCGCAGAAATTGCGTCTACGACGGTGATCGATGTCTCACAAATTGAAGAAGCCGAAAAACCCACCCGCCGAGGCTGGTGGCGTCGCGGCTGACGCTTTTATCAAGTAGCGGCGATCTCGCTTTCAGCGCCCGGACATGACCTACGGTCATGCCGGGCGGTCGCTTTTGAGCGTGGATAAACATCAGATCACATTATGTGTGGCCGTTTTTATCCCCTCTCCCTCATCCCACCTCACGTAGTCGCCCCCATCGCTCACTCGTCACCCCAACTCGTCATCCCCGCGCAGGCGGGAATCTATGGTCGAGATGGATCCCCGCCTACGCGGGGATGACGCTTAAAATATGGAAGGTGGCGACATCAGCAGAGCGTATACGCTCAGCAAAATGACGTGATATCAGCGACGCCAGTTGATCAGGCGCGTTGCCGCCTCGGCCATGTCGGCGGTGTCGCGGGCGAAAGAAAAGCGCACGAACCGATGGCCGCGCGCCGGATCAAAATCCGGGCCGGGAGTGGCAGCGACGCCGATGTCGGCAAGCATCGCCTGACAAAATGCGACTGAGTCGTTGGTCATCTCGCCGACATCCGCGTAGATGTAAAAAGCACCATCCGCAGACGCTATTTTATCAAACCCGGCCTTCGGCAGTTCCGCCAACAGCAATGCCCGATTGGCCGCGTATTTATGCACGTTGGCATCAAGCTCTTCGGTGCAGTCGAACACCGCCAGCGCCGCATGCTGCGAGATCGCAGGCGACGAAATGAACAGGTTCTGCGCCAAACATTCAATCGCGCGCATCAGGTCCGACGGCGCCACCATCCACCCCAAACGCCAGCCGGTCATCGAGAAATACTTGGAAAAACTGTTCACAACGATGGCATCTTCGCCGGATTTCAAGATCGTCTCTGCCTGCGCACCGTAGGTGATGCCGTGATAAATCTCGTCAGAGACCAAGCGAATGCCGTTGTCTTTGCAATACATGTACAGTGCGCTGAGCCCAGCCGCGTCGATCATGGTACCGGTCGGGTTCGATGGGCTGGCGATGATCAAGCCGTCGAGCGTTTGCCCACACGCGGCAAGGAGCTCAGGCGTCGGCTGGAAATTGGTTTCTGGGCCGGTCGGGACTTCCACAACTTCGATCCCCAGCGCCATCAAAATATTGCGATATGCCGGATAGCCGGGCGCAGCCAGCGCGACCCGATCACCAGCGTCGAACGCGGCCAAGAATGCCAGCACGAAGGCACCGCTGGAGCCGGTAGTGATGGCGATCCGGTCTGCCGAGACATCCGTGCCATAGGTACGTTTGTAGTGCGCCGATATGGCGTCACGCAGCGCCGGTATGCCGAGTGCATCGGTATAACCGAGCCGGTCCGCCTGCATCGCGCAGGTCGCGGCCTCGATCACACCTTGGGGGGCGCCGGTGCCGGGCTGGCCGACTTCCATGTGTAGAATATTTGCACCGGCGGCTTCGCGTTCAAACGCGGCACGCATCACGTCCATAACGATGAACGGCGGCACCTGGCCGCGCCGAGCCACCTTCAACGCCATACTTAGTTACCGCCGAGCGCGATGCCATGGCCGCGTCGCTCGGCTGCGCTATTACACTGGACGCCTTTGTCGTTGGGGATGCCCGACGGGCAATATACCACGACCGCGCGCCCGATGCTTTCGGTGACCGCCACGTCGTGGCCGAGCTTACGTAAGCCATCAACGATATCGTTTGGCATATCGGCTTCGACGAAAACTTTATCGGGCACGCTCGCGTAATGAGTGCGGGGTGCGCGCATGGAATCGCGTAGCGTCTGCGGACCGGCTGCGGCGCGCGCGATCACGTTAATCATCGCCGTCGGCGCGGCTACGCCGCCGGACGCTGCGGCCGCCAGATACGAATGATTATGAAATTCGCTGGTCAGCAGTGCCGGTCCAAGCGGCGTGTACGTCCGCCCCTGACTGTCCGGCGCCGCTGCCAACATGATGCCGAACCCAGACGCCATGCGCCCGGTGCCGAACAGATTGTTCATGGTCAAAGTGCAGGCCACAGCCCCGCCGCGTACATCCATCACCGCAAAGCTGACCGCGTCGGGTGTTTCCGGCCATTCGCGCGCCGTCGGTGCGACCGCCGCCAGCGGCACCACGGCATCATCGTCAATGCGTGCGCCCATGCTTTCAACATGCGCCTCGCTCAGCAACGACTGCGGATCTTCGCTGTAGGCCCCGTCGGCCTGCAACAACCGCATGCGGTCGGCGAACGCAAGTTTCGCAGCTTCTGCCAACAGATGTTCACGGGTCAGAGGATCGGCGTTTTCAAACCGATCCCCGTCCAAAAGCAGCGCCAACATTTCTGCTGCCACCGCACCGCCTGCGGTCGGTGGACCGGCAAAATGCCACGTCGTGTTCTTTTCCCAATTGAACGAGATCGGCGCCCTGAGTGCCGGTCGGTAGTCGCGTAGATCTTCGATACTCAGGCTGCCGCCGGCGGCGATCACCGCGTCAGCCAGATTCTGCGCCCCGGGGCCGACGTAAATCTCGCCGACGCCGACGTTGCGAATGCGTGCCAACACGGCGGCAAGGTCCGGCTGCACGAGGAAATCCCCCTCGCCGATAATTGCCCCGTCGGCACGACGAAACACCTGGGCGGCGGCTGCGTCTTGCAACAACGAGTCGGCGACGGCTTCTAATTTCGTTGCCGTCGCGCGCGGCACATTAAAGCCAAACCGCGCAAGATTTTCAGAGGGGGCGACGACCTGGCTCCACGACAAATTGCCAAACCGGGAATGCAGCAAGAACAGACCGCGCGGACTGGCGGGCACCGCACTTGGGCGCGCTGTCCCCGGCGATACCACTTTGGGCGCACGCGGCAGAAAGTCGAACACCGTCGGCACATCGCCCCGTGCATCACGGGCGATGCATACACCGCCGCCGCCCAAACTCGCAGACGACGGCATCGTCACTGCCATGGCAAACCCCATTGCGACGGCCGCATCCGCTGCGGTGCCGCCTGCGGATAACACATCGCGGGCAATCAGAGCGGCCTGCGGCTCTTCAGATGAAATCACGCCAAGCGCGCCGGACACATAGCCGATCCGGCCTTTTTGAAAGTCCTCATCAGCGGCGATACCGCAACCGCTCAACGCCACGACGGCAAGCACCGCAACACATGCAGATGACAAACCCGTCATTTGACGGCTCATCCGGGCACGACTACGTTGAGATAGAACCCGAAAGGTGGGCAACGTGCGTATTTTCATCGTTTTTTTTCGCAATCTTTCCATGCTGTTCATTGCAGCGGCCCTCATCGCACCGGCGAACCCCGCCAGCGCGCAAGGACTGCAATTGATCCGTGACGCCGAAATCGAAGATACCATCCGGCGAATGGCAACGCCACTATTCGAAGCAGCCGGTTTAACGCCATCATCTGTAGAGATACTCCTGGTCGCAGACAAGGACCTGAACGCCTTTGTCGCCGCCGGACAAAAGCTGTTTATAAATACCGGCCTATTGATGCGCGCAGCGAACGCCAACCAAGTGATCGGCGTGATCGCCCACGAAACCGGCCACATTTCGGGTGGTCACCTGAGCCGGATGCCCGGCGCGCAAAGCCAAGGCGGGGCGACGACGTTAGTAGCCGCCCTTTTAGGGGCTGCGACCGCCATCGGCACCGGGCGCGGCGATGTGGGGGCTGCGGTCTTTCAGGGTGGCCTGCACGTCGCGACCCGTAATTTTTTGTCTTTCACTCGCACCCAAGAAGGCTCTGCCGATCAGGCCGCACTCGCGTTGTTGGATCAAACCAAACAATCAGCCGCAGGCCTATTATCGTTTATGGAAGTCCTTGAAGGGCAAGATTTGTTGACCGCCGTCAATCAAGATGCCTATGCCCGCACCCACCCGTTGTCCGAGGATCGTATCCAGACGATCCGTGCACACCTCGCTAAATCACCTTACGCCGACACGCCGGTCGACCCGGCGTTGTCGTTGGCCTTTGAACGCACCAAGGCAAAATTGATCGGCTATTTCGGACAGCCGCAACTGACGCTTCGGCAATATCCGGAAAGTGACACCACGGTGCCGGCGCGCTATGCACGGGCGTTTGCGTATTCGCGCACGCCCGATGTACCGAAAGCGTTAGCAACACTCGATAGCCTGCTCGCCGACGTGCCAGACGATCCGTACTTTTTGGAGCTCAAAGCGCAGGTATTGTTCGAGAGCGGCGACATTGATGGCGCGATTGCGCCATTCCGCCGCGCCGTCGAGCAAAAACCGAACGAGCCCCTACTGCGCGCCGAATACGCCCGTGTGCTGATCGAAAGCGCGACCACGGAAAACCTGAACGAGGCGGTCAAACATCTCAAATTTGCATTATTTCGCAACCCGCAAATGCCAGGCGCGTGGCGTAATCTCGGCATCGCGCACGGCAGGCTCGGCAACGTCGGCGAAAGCGCGCTGGCGCTCGCAGAAGAGGCACTTTTGCAAGGCCGCAACGTGGATGCCGCTTTCCACGCCGGTAAAGCGGCTGAAATGTTCCCGCGCGGCTCGCCGGAATGGCTACAGGCCGAAGACCTCCTGCTCGCCATTAAAAACGCAAAGGCTAAGTAATCTGCATGGCGCAGGGCGTCAAAACCATCAGCTGCCGCATGATTGTGCTCGCCGTGATCGTGCTGAGTATGGCTGGGTGCGCCGAGACACCGCCGCTGCCGCCAAATGTGAATACACTAGATGTGCTGGGGCCGGGCCCCGAATTTGCCGACGCAGTGGGCAAACGTACACTGCCGGTGACGTGGTCGCTCAGCGGACAAGTCCACGCCGGCGCGCTCACCATTCAGAGCATCGACGGCCTGCCCGCCTTGCAAGTGACGCCGGGCGCACACGGGTTCGCGCTGACCCGCAACGTGCGCGCGCCGTTGTTGGCGCTGCCCTATCTTAGTTGGTCGTGGCACGTTCAGGCGCCGAAACGCGGCAATCACCCGGTGCGCCTGATCATCGGCCTTGCCGACCGAACCAAAGAAAAGCCCCGGGCCTGGTGGCAGATCAGCACCGACGACGCGCCGCCGATCGATCGCGTGATCACCGTGGTGTGGGGCGATACCGCGCTTACACGCGGCACGGTGTTCGGCCCCGCGCGCGACGAAGACGGCACCGAGCGGGTCCGTTACATCGCCCGCGGCGGGCCCGAGCAGGGCGGGCAATGGTGGGTCGACACCATCGATCTGTCACTGATCCATCGTCAGCTATGGCCAAACGACACGCCCGGCAACATGGACGTGCACGTGATCGGCATCGCAGTGGAAGCGGCCCCGCACACCGACGCACCGATGAACATTGCGACGTTACGGCTGACCCACTGAGCACATAAGTATTGCGTCGACGCCCGCGTCGTTGTCTTGCCGCTGTCTAAATACGTTCAGACACTTTGAACGTCGAGGCAACTTGTCCGCTTGTAACCCATTGCAAACAGCGTTGGACTAACTCACATCAACTTCTAGATCTTTTAACGCGCCGAAAATCGATGAATGTTTCTTCATTGCATCGACGTACATCCGCATTTTTAGATCACTCGATAAGATGTGGTTGATGAGCCAATCGTGAAGCATCTCTTGAATTTCACCGTGCAGACGTTCCTGTTGCTCGCCATCACTCTCCTTGAAGTGCTGGATCGCGGTTTCCAATGTTTTGATCAGATTTGCATGCTCGTGATGATGCGCATCTGCATAAGGGAATGAGACCAAATTCTGCAGCTGCTCTTCGCGGCCAAAATGGGTTTGTGTATAGAATTTTAGGGCATAAAGGATTGCAGCTGCTTCCTCGTTATCAAGTCCATCAGCAGCAGTCTCTCCAAATCTGTTTATGATTTCGATGAGGTGTTTGTGATCTTGATCAATAATGCCCCCATTATCGATCGACATTTTTTCACGCCAGGTAATCATTCAATCAACTCGTTCTCGTTTGTTCAGGTGAATTAAATTTTATAAAATGCGGCAGAATCGTTTGCTAAGTCGTGCGCCTCAAGCCTTTTCTCAAACTGTTCGATGAGAGCCATGAGCTTCGATGCAAGTGGGTGATCTAATGAAACAATCTGCATAAACTCTTCAACGATTTTACGCAGATTGTCTGGCATGTGGATCTTCACCTCATGAAGTTTCTCACCAAGGTCATCTTTTTCCCAAAGCAGACAAGGGATAAATGCGACGTTGCGGCTTACGCACTAAACACGCGTCCCTTGCACCGTGGCAAGTGCGGTGGTCCAGAAATCTCATAGCGAACGGTTTGGCCCTGTTTTCACAGATTATTCGCGCTTTGGTGTGTCAGGTCCCGCAATGACACCAGCAAGAGTGAGGGCCGTTATCTCCTCAGCGCTATAGCCCAGAGCACGCATAACATCTTTGGTACTTTCACCGGCGGTGTCCGGCTGCCTCAACGGCGCACGTTTCCAGGAATCAGACGTAAAGCCAAGTCCTGGAAGTTTGAGCGGAACGTCCCTACCTGGCAGAGGCAAATCATCAAGGCATCCCGATGCTGCTGTTTGTGGATGCGCAAGAATGTCGCCCAGATTACGAACCTTACCCGCAGGCACAGAAACGTCACCAAGGATACCTTCCCAAGCCGTCGCTGTGCGGAGTCGAAAGGCCTTCTCCAAAGCAACTGTGATTGTCGCGCGTTCGTCATCGCTTAGATGGCCCGTCTTTTCGGCCAGTGGGATCAAGTTATCCAAGCCCAGCGCCGTAACCATGCGCACCGCCTGTGCGGATGTGTTCGCGGTAACAACCAGATACCCGTCCGCGGCATCGAACCTGCCGGCAAAAGGGCTGCCGCTGAACGGTATATTCCCCTGCAGACCGCGCTCCTGTCCCGTCGTTTGCTGATCAATCGCGAAGGTGCCCATAAACGCCAAAACCGAAGCCAGCATCGGCACCTGCAGGTGCTGGCCGTCGCCGGAGACTTTGCGTTGATGTAACGCACCTGTAACTGCCAGTGCCGCCGTCAGACCCGCAATATAATCCGTAATCGGCAACCCCGCCCGTTGCGGCCCGGACTCTGCTGTGCCGGTCATACTCATCAATCCCGACATGCCCTGCACAATGTGATCATACGCCGGCGTATCTTTGAGCGGCCCGACATCGCCATATCCGCTGAGCGAGCAATAAATAATGTCAGGTTTCACGGCACAGATATCGTCATAGCCAACCCTGAGACGGTCCATGACGCCGGGACGATAGTTCTCGATGACCACATCACTTTCAGCCGCCAATTTCAAAAACACGTCTCGCCCACGAGGGTCTTTCAAATTCAGCAAGATACACTTTTTGCCCGCGTTCTGGGCCGAGAAGGAGCCACCGAGCCCCGCCGCAATCAAATCGTCCGAGCCCGCGTGATGACGAATAAAATCATTCCCCCCCAGCCGTTCGACACGCACCGCCTCGGCCCCCATAAGGCATAACTGATAGCTCGCAAACGGCCCGGCAATGACATGGGTCGCATCAAGAATTTTCACTCCGGAAAGTGGCAACATGGTCTTCATCTCCTCTTCGCGAGTGCAGGTTTCAATTGCACTTCGCAGCACTGTCCCATGTTGATTGTGAGTTCATGCCCGGCACGTTGTCCATCAAGTTGATATATGATCAAGGAATGAGTGCCCCGACGTCGCGAAATTGTCAGAACTGTCTGTAGAATTTGGATGGCCCTTATACGTCAAGTCATAGCCAGCGATGGACACGACTTATTCGATGCCATCAACCGCAGATCCCTAGGGCTTGCCTTTATCATCCACTTGATATTGGCGTGGTCCGTCATGAGAAATTAAAGCAATTATATCTCAACTGGCTCAGTTATAAGGAGGCATCTCACTATTGGTTCGCCGGCGACCCCAGAGATAAGCATCGTAATCCTATCTTCAATCCTCATTTCTATCGGCGTTCCGGGCCTGAACTCAGCTACAAATTATTCGTTCCGCAGGCAAACAAACGGTAACGGTCGTGCCTTTCCCAATTTCACTTTCCAATTCCAATGTGCCGCCATGCAACTGGACTAGCTGCTTCGATAAAGACAGTCCTAATCCGGTTCCTTCATGTGACAGCAGGGCGTTTGCACGCACTTGGCCAAAGGGTTCCATGACTTCCTGCATATGTTCCTCGGCAATCCCAACGCCCGTATCCGCGACGACGATTGAAAGGCCATTGTCTGCATTCACGTGGGCTGAGAGCGTGATAGCCCCGCCTTTTTGATTGTATTTCACTGCATTTGCCAGCGGGTTAAGCACTATTTGTTTAAGCAAACGCTCATCGACGCGAACCATCGGTAAATCGTCGGGCGTTTCATAATGAAATGATATCGAAGAAGCTTCTTTCCTACCCTTGATCATTCTAAGGCAGTAGATAAGAAGATCATCAATATTGACATCATCCTCATGAAGAGCAAATTGACCGGCTTCAATCTTTTCCAGATCAAGCACATCATTCACGAGATGGAGTAGGTGACGACCGGAATTATGGATATCCAGCATGTATTCATGGTATCGGTCATTTTCAATCGCCCCAAGTACTTGCTCCATTATCATTTCTGAAAACCCGATTATGGCGTTCAACGGTGTTCGCAATTCATGGCTCATGCAGGCAAGAAAATCAGATTTCGCATGATTTGCGCGCTCTGCAACTACCAACGCATTTTGAAGGTCCTCTTCCGCCCGTTTGAGTTCTGTAATATCCGTGTATAGCGTAGCTATACCGCCGTCAGGCAAGCGCTGCTCATCTACTAATAGTCGAACATCTTCACGCTGAAGTTCAAATGGCCCTGTTGGATTTCGGTGGCGAGTCAGGCGTTCGGCCATCCATTCGGCTTCCCTGCCACGCGCCTCCGGTGCCAACCCCCTTTCAACTAGAGTTTTTAAGTGGTCTTTAAAAACTGTTCCTTCAACAAAGTTTTCTGGCACTGCGCGGTTCATGAAGTGCCAAGATTTATTGGCATAAATTAGCCTATCTTCTGCATCAAAAAGGGTAACGCCTTCGCTCAAAGATTCGATGGCCGCGAAAAGATTATTTGCAATGCGTTCTTGGTCTTTCCTTTGAGTGATATCTACGTGCCAAACAATTCCAGCGACTTTTCCTTCAAAGTGAATTGGTTGAGAATTCATCAGAACCCACCACTTTGAGCCGTCCAATCGCTTTCGTTCTGATTCGAAGTTAACTAATTGCTCGTGTTTCTGAAAAATTGAAAAAGCATATTCCAAGTCCTCCTCGTGCACCCAAGTCTCGCTGATATCTCGATCAAGTAACTCTTCAGCTGATTCGGCTCCTAGCATTTTTACGAGCATACTGTTTACGTACAGCCTCTCGCCGGTGCCGGTCTCCAATATGGCGATGCCTATGGGACAGTTTTCCAGTATTTGTTTCATGTGGTCATTTAGAGACTCGACCATTATTTATCGCCCTTTTAGGTGCGGAGGTTCGCAAATTTACTCAAGGTATGCGATTTTGAAAAGGTCATGAGCTAGTCGTCGAACACGCATCTGTGAACGTCGAGTTTTGTCTAGTTAAGGTTCCCCACCCACGGCTTCGCGAATATCCGTTCCTGGCTAAGAAGCGACCTTCTCAATGGTGATTGAAAATAGTTCGTTAATGATTGTGACCTCAACCGGTCATTGCAACACATTGATCAAATTTTTCAGTCGGTGTTTCAAATTGAAATGTCTTTCTAGGTCGCTCATTCAGTTGCCGCGCAATCTTGTTGAGATGAGCCTGGGAATGGTGCGACAAGTCGGTTTCCTTTGGAAAGTACTGCCCGAAGCCGGCGATTGGTGCTTTTGTTTGAACCGCGTTGCCAAGGGCTTTGTGGGTCGCAGAAGTAGACATCAATATCGGTCGCCAGCGTGAAACGCTTTATCCAGCTGTGCTGTCGGCGCTTTGACCAATTTGCTGTTCCTTTACGGGCCTTAGCCTTTCGGGTGCGCGCGGTGTAAGGGCGTTCAGTTCATGTTGCTATTCAGCCGCTATATCTTAGGGTAGCGTGCCCGGGTCGTGTCTATGGCGCTGATCTACGGGCACCACTCGGCAATCAATGGTCTTTGGCTATGAAGACCTGACTTGCTGCTAAACTGAAGGTGTCAAAATGGCTAAAGGTAATAATCAGCGCGGCAATAAAGAAGCCAAAAAACCCAAAAAGGTCAAAGAGAAGATTTCCGCAACGGCAGATTCTAACGCACGGAAATCGACGATAGGCAAAAAGACCGCCTAACCTTAAAGCGGTTTGTCCCCGCAGGGTTTATATCTGATCGACGTTGCGCCGCGATGGCTTGGCCAAGACGTAAGCCGAGATATCTCGGGCGCGGGGTGAACGGTCACACTAGGCGTATGCGGTGTCGGCAGGCAGACGAACAGGGTCTGACGTGATACTTTAACATTTCGTCGTTTAGGTGTTAACCTGCCGGACAGACCCAGAGAAGGCGCGACCACATAAACAAAATCCTCGGGCGTGTGCGGTTTTGAACAGCGCGCCCAACGTCTTTTGCGGTTAGTAAGTGGTCCCATGCCTCCCCTAGACATGAGACCTCCCTTGCCAAACTCGCCGGACCTGAAATGGTTCGATACTTTTTAGAGGTTCTTAGGTCTGAGGGTGGCGGCGTTATAATTATAAAATCATGGGCACCAAACGACCGAAAGGTTCGGCCTGAGGCCAGTCCAATGTTTGGGATAAGATCAGAATTTATGAGATGACCCAGCTTCACCAGCATCCAAAAAATTACCTCGTCCAGCTTATTGGATGGCTGCGCACGGTAGGGGTTGCCACGTTGCTGTTTGCCTGTGCGGCGCCTGCCCTGGCGCAGAATGTCGCCCCAGCCGCACCGCCGCAGGCCGTGGCGGTCGTTCCCGAAGCGAGCGATGCGAAGATTGAGGAGCGCCTGCAACGCATCTTGAAATCGACCGGATGGTTCGAGGCGACACGCGTCTCAGTGCATGACGGGGTGGTCTTCCTCGACGGCACGACGGAGACGCAGGCACATCAGGCCTGGGCTGGCGCGCTCGCCGAAAACACGCAAGGCACTGTCGCCGTCGTCAACCGGATTGAGACCAATGCCGATGTCAGCTCGACCTTAGCGCGCGCAGGCGAGGAATTCACAAACTTCTACTGGCGGATGATCAAAGCTTGGCCGCTGTTGGTGCTCGCCGCCTTTATCATCTTGGCTACATGGCTGATCGCCAAACTTGTGTCGTGGGTGGTTCGGCTAATGTTCGTGGGCCGCATCGAATCCCCACTGCTGCTGTCGGTGATGGCACGGGCGTTTGCGATTCCCGTCTTTCTGCTGGGCATTTATTTCGTGCTGCAATTTTCCGGACTTACGAGCCTGGCCATTACCGTGCTTGGGGGCACTGGGGTGATCGGCATCATCATTGGCTTCGGCGTGCGCGACATCGCCGAGAATTTTCTGGCGAGCATGCTGCTTAGCGCACGTAATCCCTTTCGCAGCGGTGACCTGATCGACGTCGGTGGCCACACAGGTGTGGTCCAGAACTTGAACATGCGCAGCACCGTGCTGCTCACACTCGACGGCAATCAAGTGCAGATTCCCAACTCCACCGTCTATAAGAGTATCATCAAGAACTACAGCAGCATTCCAAGCCGCCGTGCCGAGTTTACGATCGGTGTCGGTTACGATTCCTCGGCCGCTAAGGCGCAGGCCCTGATCGCGGAGGTGTTGCGAGAGCATCCCGCCGTTCTCGAGACCCCCGAGCCGCTGGTGCTGGTGGCAGAACTAGGCTCGGCAACGGTGGATTTACGCATCTATTATTGGTTCGACAGCGCCACCTACTCGCCTGACAAAATCAACTCGGCGCTGCTGCGCCAGACCAAGAACGCTCTCCTCAAAGGAGGCATCGAACTGCCGGATTCCGCGCGCGAAGTGATTTTCCCCAAAGGCGTTCCCGTCATCCAGATGACGAGCACCACAGAAGTTTCTCGCGAAGCCGGCAGCGCTGCTGGCGCCGACCATGCTGCTGACGAAATGAGCGATACGACGCCCAGCGAAGGCGACTTGTCCAACGAAACGCTGGAGATACGGGAGCAGCAATCCGAAGGCAACCTGCCGGAAGCGCAAGAAAACCTGCTCAAGAAATAGCGCACCCTGTCCCACGCCATGCGGGACAGACCGCTAGTTATTTTTTCACGTTGTCGGGTGCCCGGTTTCATTACCCTGAGAAAAGGTGAGATCAGTGGTCTCCATGCCGTGGGGGCTGGATGTAACTGTTGATCGTGCTCGACGACAACAGCATCGATGTCGTCATTGATCTCGTTGCTGGCCCCCGGTGGCCGAAACTTCAAAATGTGCTGCGTTTTGGCGGTAGGTATACCGTTTCCGACGCCATCGGCAGTCCGCATGAAAGGATTTTAGATGCACAAAAGGCATTTCAATCGAAGAACCACATCGGGAAAACCGTTCTGACGTTAGGATAAAGAGGCTCGGACGCTGCGCACCCGTCCGTTGGCAAAGCCATTTGGGCCGATATGTCAGCCCACCATAAATACATCATATCGCGTGGATTTACCTGCGATCTGATGGGAAGCACCGCGGATTCCCTCCATAGGGCTGGCCCGCTGAGGCCACTTTAACACCACCCGTTCGCTGGCTGTCGCCAAGGCGACCTGCATAAGTTCAATAGAGTCCTCATCCGTGCCGACAATCTCGCGGAGCATGCGCATTTCATTTTTCACAAGGGCGGTTTTTTTTCGTACTGGGTGCATCGGGTCGACGATCACCACCTCTGGCAAAAGGCTGGGCAGCAGGTCCCTGGCATCACCGTGAATCAGAGTCATACGGTTGATCACTTCTGCCACATCGCCACCAACTTGTCTGGCGGATGCCATCCCTACTTTCAAGAGCTCGTGTATGACGGGGGACCGTTCAATCAGGGTGACCTCCGCGCCCAGCGAGGCCAACAAGAAAGCGTCTCGGCCGAGACCGGCCGTTGCATCGACAATCTTTGGGGTTTTACCCCGCTTCATCCCGACAGCCTTGGGCAGAGCTTGGCCGCGACCACCGCCGAAACGAAACCGATGTGCCACCGCCCCACCCGTGAAATCACAGATGAGACTGTCTGCCTGTGGTGTCTTGTCTTTACGTGTCATCCTATTCCTTTAATGGAGGCAATAGGCTCGGCAAAGTAAAATGAAGCCCCAGGCTCAGCAAATGCATGGTCTGGCAAGGGAACCATTAGCGAGAAAAAATATTTATCCGCAACATCGCGAACTTCCGCTCCTAACCTTAGCGGACCACATGTTCGATTTTCGCAACGGTATCCCTCAAAATTTGCGAGACCTCTGATGCCAAATCAAGTGCATCGTCGGCACGACCATTCCGCAATTGATCCTCGGCAACTTCTAAAATTTTAGCAAGCTTACCCGCGCCAATTGATCCCGCAACCCCTCGCATCGCATGAACCAAATCCGCAGCGTCATCATGCTTTGATTGCTTGATAAGTTGCACGATTTCATTATCCGCATGACTGTATTTATCTATGAATTTTTTCAAAAAAACATCTATTGCCTCTTCTGATAACCCCAGTCTATTTTTGACTTCATCGTAGTTAAAATAATCGCCGTGTCTTGCGGGTTCCGATGAAATTGGCTGCGAATCCGATGTCCAATTGACCCAATTGTCCAATTTTGAGATCAATGCGCGAGCGTCTATGGGCTTCGTGAGATGGTCATTCATTCCCGCTTCAAGGCAGCGGTCACGCTCCTCACTCAATGCGTGGGCTGTCATGGCGAGGATTGGTATTCTTGAAAAACCGAGATCTTTTCGAATGATTTTCGTCGCGGTCAGGCCATCCATCTCAGGCATTTGAATATCCATTAAGATCGTTGCGAAATACTCCTCTCCGCGTTCCCTTAATAGTTCAACCGCTTCCTTTCCATTCTCGGCCAGTTCGACGGTATACCCGCCATTCTCAAGAACGCCCGTTGCGACCATCTGGTTCAGCTCATTATCTTCTACGAGAAGAAGAATCGCATCCTGATTGAGAGCCTTAGCTGATGGCACGTCTGCTAAAGGAACCCGTTTTGATAGAGCGACGCCTCCATCATCGTTGAAGACCTCCATCATTTTATCGAACAAGAAAGATGTATTGATCGGTTTCTGGAGGAAGTGCGCTACGTCCAGCTTTTCAAGATCTCCAATAATTTCATCCACCTCCAACACAGAGACCATAAAGATGGTTTGAAGCTGACCAGCCGTTTTTATCTGACGTATTTTACGAATTGTTTCAACACCATCCATTTCTGGCATTTTCCAATCAACCAGAAGAAGGTCGAACGACCGACCGTCGGCGGACGCAAGTGAGACTTTGTCGATTGCCTCCATACCAGATTTGGCCGTTTCGACCTCAAATCGCATTTTATCGAGGGCCATTTTCAGAAGTTCACGCGCGGCCTCATTGTCGTCGACGATGAGAATTCGAATTGTCCGCGGGTCTATGCCAAAAACTTCTCGGCGGGTTCTGGTGGATTTGGCGACGACGAGAGGAAGCCGAAAGCTAAAGGTGCTGCCTTTACCTTCTGCACTCTCTGCCCAAATGGTTCCGCCCATTAAGTCGACGAGCTGTTTGGAAATACTTAGGCCCAGGCCAGTGCCGCCATATTCACGTGTGATAGATTGGTCTGCTTGAGTAAAAGGCTTGAAAAGATCCTCGCATTGCGCTGCGCTCATCCCAATACCGGTATCCTTGACCGAAAGGACAAGCCAACCCAATCCGTCCTGATCGTGCTCCGCGCCAACGGAAATCGTCACATCCCCGCTTTTGGTAAATTTTACTGCGTTCCCAACGAGATTAATCAGAACCTGACCGATCCTAAGCGGATCCCCCCGCATCGCAGGTGGTGTGCTTGAATCAATATTGATCAGCAGCTCGATCTGATTTTCTTCTGATTTTGCACTAACGACGGATGCTAAATTTGCTAAAACATCGTTGATCTCAAAATCGACTGTCTCAATTTCGAGTTTCCCTGCCTCTATCTTTGAAAAGTCTAAAATATCATTGATCAAGCCGAGCAGATTTTTACCGGCAAGAGAAACTCGGAAAAGATGACCTTCTTGTTGTTCGTTCAATTCCGTTTTCAGGACAAGCTCGGTCAGGCCAATAATCGCGTTTAGCGGTGTCCGGATTTCATGGCTCATTGAAGCTAGAAACTGCGACTTCGCGCGCTCAGCAAGCTCAGCAGCCTCTCTTTCCTTTACCGCATTTCGCAGAGCGTCACGTAGTTCCATCTCGTCGATGACGAGCGTTGCCAAATCTTCTAATAGTAGCCTGTGGTCTTCGCTGATTTGCCGGGGCACGTGATCAATTGCACATAACGTTCCGATGTTGTGCCCGTCAGAAGTTATAAGCGGCGCCCCAGCATAAAACCGGACCAATGGGCCGCCGGTTACGAGTGGATTGTCTGCGAAACGCTGATCTTTCAATGCATCTTCGACCACGAAAACTTTGTCGTCGAGAATTGCGTGAGCACAAAATGCAACGTCTCTGGGGGTCTCTTCAGCATCCAAGCCATACTTGGCTTTAAACCATTGCCGGTCTTCATCAACTAAAGAAACGAGCGCGATGGGTACACCGATTGTCTCTGCGACGACCCTTGTAATCCTATCGAAAGCAGCTTCCGAAGGGGTATCAAGTACCTTGTAATTACGGAGTCGCTCTAGTCTTTCTTTTTCTGTCACAGGCAATGGTGCGGGCTGCATCGTGTATCTCCTCAATGAGAGCGGAACCCTATGTGAGTATGATAAATATGCAACGTAATTAATATTTGGACGAAGAGGTATATGACCGCTTCTGGCTATAGCGGACATTCTCAACTCTGTTTGATTTCATCTGCTCCTGACCCAAAGCCGAGACACCGGACCGAAATCATTCCTCCCCCTTCGCCTTACAGTATCCGAACGCCCATAGATGACAACATCCGTCGATGAGACGATCAGAGATCGTCTCGTCTCACGTCGAAGCCGCCGCGTATGCTTTTGCTTTCCGACCGGGACAAAACGCCCTGATCACAAACCAAACGAACGCAAACACACCGATACTGAAGACGATGTCGCCGGGAACTCTGGCCCAAACGAGCGCTTGCATGATAGGGCTGTGAATGAATTCAGCCGAGCGGGCAAAGGAATAGCCTTGTTCGATACTGACATAGGTCTGCAACACACCCTGAGGCAACAGTGATAGAAACGTCATCATCGCCAAGCCGATGTTAAGCGACCAATACGATATCTTGATCAGCTTTTCATTCCACAGCCTGATATCGGTGAGGCCGCGCAGGCAATAAAGCGTCAAGCCCAGGCCAAGCATCCCGTAGACACCGAACAGAGCTGCGTGGCCGTGGTTGGCCGTCGTGTTCAGGCCCTGCATATAATACAGCGCGATCGGTGGATTGATCATAAATCCGAACAAACCAGCACCGACCAAGTTCCAGAACAGCACAGCCGCAAAGAACATGAACGGCCAGTGGTAGTTGCGTTCCCATTCCACTTCATGCTCGACCTTGTAACGGGTATAGGCTTCAAAGCCGACGACCAGCAATGGAACGACTTCCAGTGCCGACACCATCGCGCCAACACTGATCACGGAGGTTGGCGTGCCACTGAAATACAGGTGGTGGAAAGTGCCGAGTACGCCGCCGAAGAGGAAGATGATGGTCGCGAACAGAACCATCACGGTCGCCGTCGATGTCCGCAAAATCCCCATGCGCACGAACAGCAGCGAAATGATTGCCGTGGCAAACACCTCGAAGATGCCTTCCACCCAAAGGTGAACAACCCACCAGCGCCAATATTCCATGATCGAAATATGCGTATTCTGCCCCCACATAAGACCGGCGGCATAGAGCAAGCCGATCGCAATGGCCGACACCAACACCAGATAGATCAGCGACTTTCCGCCCTTTGCCCGCAGCACTGGCCACAACCCTCGGACCACCAGCGCGACCCATAGGAAAAGCCCGATTGTCAGATATATCTGCCAGAAGCGGCCGAGATCGACATACTCATACCCCTGATGCCCGAACCAGAAATTCATCGTCATACTATCGAAAAATCGATGCACGGCCGCCCATTGGCCTGCAAAAGAACCGATCACAATGGCCAGCAGGCTGATAAATAGGAAGTTGACGCCAAACCGCTGGAATTTGGGATCTCGCCCCCCCAACATGGGCGCCACATAAAGCCCGGTTGCCAGCCATGCGGTTGCAATCCACAGCACCGCGAGCTGCGTATGCCATGTCCGCGTCACCGAATAAGGAAAATACTCCGCGAACGGCAAGCCATAAAGACCCTGCCCCTCGACCGCATAATGGGCAGTCACAATGCCGAGCAAAACCTGCGCAAGAAACATTGCACAAACGACCCAAAAGTATTTGGCCGTTGCGCGCATCGAAGGCGTCACCACGACGCGATGAACGATGTCTTCTTTGGCGATGCCGTCTTCGGGTAATATTTCCTGACGCCAGACGTCGAATTGCTTGGCATAGTAGGTGATCAGCGCACCCGCAGCCGCGAGCAGTAAAATCACCGAGGCAATGCTCCACATCAACACGCCTGTCGTCGGCTTGTTGCCGACCAGAACCTCATGCGGCCAGTTGCTCGTATAGGTGATGTCCTGCCCCGGACGGTTGGTCGTTGCTGCCCAGGCGGTCCAAAAATAAAATGCCGACAGTTGCTTCGCATCCGTACTCGACAGCAAGCCATGAACCGGAAACGCGTAGTCGCGGCGCAATGCCAGTGACTCCGGGTCGCTGCCTTCGTAAAGGCTCATATAATGCGCCTCGACCTGCTTTATGGCCTCGGCGCGCAGATCGCTGACGGTAATCGTACCTGTGTCGGGATCATAGCCGTTCCGACGCATCTCTTCCTGCAAAGCCGCTTTTTGCAAGGATAGCGCCTGCGCCTCGGAAAGGCCGGAGATCGGTTGTTGCAACAACAGACTCAGAAGGGTTTCCGCTTCACGGTGCAGCCAGTCCGCACTCCAATCAGGCGCTAGGTAGCTTCCATGTCCCCAGATTGATCCCTGCTCCATACCGCCGATGGATTGCCAGACATTTTGCCCGGTCTCTATATCATCGCGGGTGTACAAGACTTCCCCAGATGAGGCTTTGACGGCTTC
The DNA here is from genome assembly GCA_963974935.1 of uncultured Rhodospirillales bacterium. Lineage (GTDB taxonomy): Bacteria > Pseudomonadota > Alphaproteobacteria > Rhodospirillales > Casp-alpha2 > UBA4479. The sequence continues at coordinate 62,931 of CAXBEV010000014.1, forward strand.
GGGTATGGGCGGAACCTGCTGGTATATTTCAGCGCCCAGCAATGCCAGTATGCTGAACATCACGATCATGCCTGTAACCAGGATCATCCAGAGTCTGCGGATGCTGAATGTCTGTTGATAGGTTTCCATGGCTCGTTCCCCTCACGTCAAAATAGCCCATTACCGCCGACGGTGGCGGCACCCGGTGTCGTCGCGGCGCTTAGCGTTGCTTAAGACATGTCATGTAATTCGATGCCCATTAGAAGACTGCTGGCGATGCGCTCCGCCGCTATCTGGAACGTGTCCGATGCTGCGGCATTGGGCGCGACCTCGCACACGGTCTGATCCCAAAGCATCAGCCAGCGCGCGAAGTGCGCCGGCCCCAGGCCGCCGATAGCGATATGTTTGAGCATGGGATTACCGTGAAACCGCCCCGATTCCAGTGTCACCGAGGCCCAGAAGTCTTTCATCCGCGCAAGATGCGGCGTCCAATCGGTCACATTGGCGGCGAATATCGGCCCCAGCAGGTCATCTTTGCGAATGGCATCATAGAAGCGCTCGACCATTAGCGAAATCAACGAATCATCAATCCCCATCGCGTTCGCGTGTGCCATCTTTTGCACGCGCGCTTGTTCAGCAAAGCTTTGAGGCATCATGGTTCCGGTTCATTTTAATGTATTTTATATGCATCTTTTATCTCAATTGGCAGCCAAATACAATATATGATATGCATCTTTTATGAGATTATCTGTTCATACCGACCTTGCCCTGCGTACGCTGATGTTTCTCGCTGCGAATGAAGGACAACATTCGATTGCCGAGATTTCCACACGCTACGGTATTTCAAAAAATCATATGATGAAGGTTGCGCAAAGGCTTGTCGCCGAAGGTTTTGTAAAAAGCGTTCGAGGCCGCAACGGCGGCCTGCTCCTCAGCCAACCGGCAGATAAAATCAACATTGGTCATGTTGTTCGCGTACTGGAAGATATGGGCAGTTTTGTTGAATGCTTCGACGCCACCGGGAACGGCTGCGTCATAAGCCCGGTCTGTGGCCTTAGGCATGTTTTTGCGGATGCAATAGAGTCCTTTCTCGAGCATTTGGATGGCTACACTGTTGCTGATATGGTCGGCGACAAAGATAAATTTGTCTCTGTTTGGCTGTGATGGCTTCCGAGTTTGGCCAGAAGCAGGCTTTGCAAACCCACCCACGGAATCGCTCCACTTTTGACCGAAGCACAAGAAACCGCCAAGTTGCGATGGGCGCCAAAGGCCGCCAATCAATCCTTTTTCATTGACCCAGAGCCCAAAAACGGGAGCCTGAGTGTTGGCTCTCGAAAAACACTACAAAAACAATGAGCTGTTACGTCATAAAACGATAACGGGGGAGAAAACATGCCTATCAAACCACCCATCACGCATCTACCGATTAAAGTTTCCTTATCCGGCTTTTACAAAGGCTTCACGAAAGACGTCGCCATTACGGCAAAAATTTTAGTCGGCGGTCTCATCTTGTGGGCGATTGCTTTTCCTGATCAGGCTGCGGCCATACTCGGGGAGTTGAATAGCTTTATTTTAGCCGGGTTCAATTATTGGTATGTCTACACCATGGCGTTTTTCGTCATCCTTTGTTTTGCGCTGGCGCTTTGGCCAAAGGCCGGCAGGCTTCGCTTAGGGCATGACGATGACCGACCGGAGTTTTCAAATTTCTCATGGTTTTCCATGATGTTTGGTGCCGGCATCGGTATCGGCATGCTGACATTCGCGACAGCAGAGCCGATGTATCACTTTGCCAAGAACCCAAGCACGATCATGGGGCTGACAGAGGGGAGCACCGCTGGCAACGTTCGCGAAGCCTACGTATGGTCCTTCACCCACTGGGGCCTAGCCGCATGGGCGTCGTATGCCATTGTCGGCTTGGCGCTTGGATATTTTTCGTATCGACGCGGCCTGCCGTTAACGATCCGCTCGGCGCTGACACCATTATTCGGCAAAGCATTGTCCGGCCCTCTCGGCCATGCGGTTGATGTCGTTGCCGTTGTCGCCACCGTGCTCGGCGTATCGCAGACTTTGGGATTCGGGGTGGAGCAGTTTATCTCCGGCCTTTCCAGAATCGGCGTGGGTGACTGGCTTTATTCGACGGCCGCCGACGGCTCGAAATCGTCATCGACGATGGGTATCATCGTCGCATTGCTGGTGATCATGGGTGCCTCAACCTTGTCCGCTCTTTCCGGGGTCGGCAAAGGCATCAAATGGTTATCGAATATCAACATGGGGCTCAGCTTTTTCGTGCTGGCCTTCTTTGTCGTATTCGGGTCGACAATGTTTGGTCTCACGACGTTGTTCGTCGGCATTTGGGATTATTTGGCTTCCATACCGGGCAATATCTTTACGGTATGGGCAAAAGACGGCACCGAAGTCGGTAACGCGCTGGCCGGTTGGCAAGGTGGATGGACCATCTTCTATTGGGCTTGGTGGATCGCTTTTGCCCCGTTCGTCGGTGTTTTCCTCGCCCGCATCTCTAAGGGTCGGACAATCCGCGAGTACGTACTGGGGGCGCTGATCATTCCAGCCGTCATGTGCTTTGTCTGGTTCGCTTTGGTCGGCGGCACCGCCATCGACCTCGAACTTTCCGGTGAAGCCAACAACGCCATCGTCAACGCAGGTCAGGCAGATCAGCTATTTGCAATGCTGGCAGTGATCCTGAGTGAAACTTGGGCGTACTTGATGTCGATCCTGATCGTCATCTTGTTGCTGACGTATCTAGTTACTTCGGCAGATAGTGCGGTGCTGATCATCAACACGATCAATGCAGCGGGCGACGAAGGCCCGAAAGCACGCCCGCACATTATGTTCTGGGGCGCAGCTTTAGCACTCGTCGTCGGCGGTCTGATTGTCGCCGGGGGCCTGAGCGCAATTCAAACTGCGATGGTCATCGGGGCGCTGCCGTTTAGTTTCGTCATGGTGTTGATGGGCATATCGCTCATCAAGGCGATCTATCGTGACGTCCAACGAGAAAAACATGGGCTCGCAACGACCCATGTCGAGGCAACATCGGCTCCATAAGCTGCCTAAACCTACGGAACGGCTCCGGTGCACATGCATCGGAGCCGTTTTTTTGTTCAAATTCCAAAGCCCGGAAATAATGAGTTCTAACGAACCACATTCATAAGACTATGTTTTCTGCGGTCGGCGTCGGCGTTCGCAGAATATGTATCAAAATGCGTGACGTATAAGTCCACTCACCGTACGGCGAGCCTCAAATTCCCGTGAGGCGATGCGTCGGCGCTTGCTCACGTTTGATCCCTCGCCCATGATGGTCGTCTCGTTCTTCAGACAGAAAGCATACGCCATGTCTCGCACGTTACACCCGTTGTTCACTGCTCTGCTGGTCATGGTCGCCATTGGCCTCGCCGCAGCATTCCCCTTCCGTGCCACCGCTGATGAAGGATTTTCAGCGAAACAAAAATCCGCCATCGACGCCATGATCCAAGACTATATCATGAAAAATCCGCAGGTGATCTTGGATGCCGTGCAACAACATCAAGAGCGCGAAGCCGCCGCCGAACAGGCGCGCCAACAAGCGCAGTTGCACGTAATGAAGGAGCAGATCAAGCAATCGAAGACCTCGCCCGTCGGCGGCAATCCCGAAGGCGACGTGACCATCGTCGAATTCTTTGATTACAACTGCGGCTATTGCAAACGCGTGCACGGCACCGTCGCCGACGTCCTGGAAAAAGACGGCAAAGTGCGGCTGGTCTACAAAGAGCTGCCGATCTTAGGCCCGCAAAGCTTACTCGCGGCGCGCGCCGCGCTTGGCGTGTTTTACAGCGCACCGAAAAAATATACCGAGTTCCATGATCTCCTGATGACCAGCCGCGGCGGGCTTGAGGAACAAAAGATCATGGACTTAGCCGAAATGGCCGGCCTAAAAGCCGCCGCCGTCAAAAAGGCTATGGATGATCCCCGCGTCGATCAGGAAATTCAGCATAATCTGGCTTTGGCGCAACAGCTCGGCATCAACGGCACACCGGCATTTATCATCGGCGATACCCTGGTGCCCGGCGCCATCGACGCCCAAACATTGTCTAAGTTGATTTCGGAAAGCCGGGGTAGCTAAAGGTTAACCGCCCTTTTTTTGCCCGGGCAACGTCAGCAACGGAGGTGGTGCCATGTTGTTGGCATCCGGGCTCGGGACCGGCTGCAACATAAACTTAAAGCCGTCTGATCGTTCAACCAGCATCAACAACGACGGGCGGCCGGCTTTCTTGGCCGCGCTATACGCGTTGAGGAATTGTTCCGGCTTCCAGACCGGTTTTTGATTGATCTGCACCACCACATCACCGCGCCGAAGCGGCGTCACCGACACGAATTGATCATCCGATACCGTAACCATGACCCCCGTCGTGCCCCAACGCACGCCCATCCGCTTGCGCAGCTTCGGCGTCAATGCGCCGAACGTAAGTCCAAGCTCCGGTTGGGCGGCAAAAGCGGACTCGCTCACCTGCCACGACTCCAACCAGGCGCCGACGGTCATCTGCAGTGTTTCTTTTTCACCCTGGCGGCGGATTTCCAGCTCAATGACGTCACCAGGATTGAGGGCTTCAGATGCCTGCATCAAACGTTCAAATGTATCGATGCTCTGGTCATTCAGCTTGACGATCAAGTCACCCCGTTGGATGCCGGCATGTGCCGCCGGACCGTCGATGCTGATGTCGCGCACCATGACGCCGACCTGCACATCCAACTGCAACGCAGCGGCGATCTTCGGCGACATGCCTTGCACCTGCAGACCCAAAAACCCGCGGTCTTCAGCACTGGCAATCAGCGCGACAAATTGTGAGAGCAGCAAAACCGCCACGCCATGAAATACCCGTGACGGCCGCATCAATGCGACGACTGACATATATGTCGCCTCCCTTATGTCGCCTCTGAGGGCGGTGAAATCAATCTTAAACTAACGATTCCAATGATTTGGCACAACCTTGTTATCAACGCAGACTATGCAGAGGCCAGGTCGGTAGAATGCTAACTGCAGCGCTCGTCTTTCGCAGGCAGCACGTCTTCGAGGATTTGGTCGACGATCAGGTCGTCGAAAATCAACTCAAAGCGGGTGACAATACCGTTGCTCAACAGTCGAAGCTGGATTTCGAATTCAGGCTCGGGCGCCGCCGTGGCATCACCGGTTTTAAAAAACGCCAGACGTACCGTCCACGCAGGGCCGCGCAGTAAGGCCGGATCGCCCTTCACGTCGGGGACGGCTTTGGACGGCAGAATGAACGCCGTCACTTTATTCGGCCCCTCATCGTCGGTGCCGTCAAAGGCAAAGGTCTCGCCGGTGCGCTGACCCGATTTCGCCAGCTCAACCAGCCAGTGCGTCATGCCCATATAAAACTTAGTGCCGTCGGGTAACGGCATTTCGCGGGGCGTAGGTTGAATGAATTCAGCCTCGACTTGATCCCCCACACTGCGCCTCGCACTCCCCTTAAAAGCCTCGCGGTTACCGTTGGTGACGCTTTTGCTGTCAAATTTGAAATACGTGCCGTCGGCGCTCTCCTGCGCCTTGAAGATCATCTCACGATCAATGGCGCCGCCGGCATTAGTCAGCATGGTCATCACGACCTGCTCATTGATCGTCCAGCCCTGGCACGTGCGTTCGATCACCGAAACGGCTGCCCCACTGACACCGTTAAAGCGCGACGGTGGGCTTTTTTCGGAGAGTTCCAATCGATAAATCGCTTGGTGCGCGACCAAGTCCGCCTCGGCGGTACGATTCGTACTGGTGCACGAGACAGAGACCAGTAAGGCCGCTGCTAAAATCGTCATCGTGCGCCGTTTATCGGTTCTCATACGCATTATCCGCCCTTATTTGATGCCGTAAATACCCGAAGCAACGTAGCCTGATATTCACCCCACAGCCTATGGGATACCCCGCTTAGGCGAAAGGTAAACTTGCCATCCTGCAACGCACGCTTTATCCAAGTTGCACTTGGTCAAATGTGAATTCATTGAGATCGTTTTAGCGCAAAGTCATTGCATGCGTTCTAACGTAAATTCAAAGTCTGGTTCTCAGCGCGGTGGGGTGGCAACGTGCGCGTCCTTTCAGTATTCGGCACACGACCGGAAGCCATTAAAATGGCGCCGGTGTTAAAGCGTCTGACCGAAGCCGGGTTGGATTCCCGCGTGTGCGTTACCGCCCAGCATCGCGATATGCTCGACCAGGTCCTAAAGCTGTTCGATATCACACCCGACGTCGACCTCAATCTGATGCGCCCCGATCAAAGCTTGGACACGCTGACCGCCAGCGCGCTGACCGGCATCACCGAGGTTTTGCAGTCGGAACGCCCGGATATGGTATTGGTGCACGGCGACACCACAACCGCGCTTTCCGCTGCGTTGGCCGCGTTCTATCGCAACATCGCGGTCGGCCATGTCGAGGCCGGCCTGCGTACCGGCAACATCGCAGCCCCATTCCCGGAAGAGGTCAACAGACGGCTCGCCGACGCAGTTTCCAGCCTGCACTTCGCGCCGACTGAAAGTGCACGATATAATTTGCTGTTCGAAGGCATCCAGACGTCGACGATTACTATCACCGGCAACACTGTGATCGATGCACTGTTCATGATCCGCGATAAGCTGCTCGCCGACGCGGAACAGATGCTGGCACTTGATCGTGAATTTCCGTTCCCGACAAATGGGCGGCGGCTGGTGCTGGTGACCGGCCATCGACGCGAGAACTTCGGCCCGGGATTTGAGAACATCTGCGCGGCGCTCGGTGATCTATCGAACCGCGAGGACATCGAGATCGTGTATCCTGTGCACCTAAATCCCAATGTCCAAAAGCCTGTGCTAAACATGCTCAGCAACTTGGACAATGTGCATTTGATCGAGCCCGTGGATTATCGCCGCTTTGTGTATTTAATGATGAAGGCTTATATCGTCATCACCGATTCCGGCGGCGTGCAGGAAGAAGCGCCATCGCTGGGCAAGCCGGTCCTGGTGATGCGCGACGTCACCGAGCGCCCGGAAGCCGTTGATGCCGGTACGGTCCGCTTGGTCGGCACCGAGCGGCTGCGAATCGAAGCCGAAGCCAATCGGCTATTGGACGAGCCCGTTGCCTATGAAGAAATGAGCCGCGCCCACAATCCGTACGGCGACGGACATGCAGCGGAACGTATTGTAAAAAGGATACAGCAATATGTCGGTTGAGCATGTTTGTTTGATCGGGCTCGGCTATGTAGGGCTGCCGACGGCAGCCGTGCTGGCGAGCCGTGGTGTCCGCGTCACCGGCGTCGACGTCAATCCAGCGACAGTGGAAAGCATCAATGCCGGTCGACCGCATATTATTGAGCCGGACCTAGATATGGTCGTGCACGGCGCGGTATCCGCAGGCAAGCTGACGGCGACGACGACGCCCGTTGAAGCCGATGCGTTTATTATTGCAGTCCCAACACCGTTCGATGACGACCGTCAGCCCGATCTTTCTTATTTGCGGGCCGCAGCAACATCCATCGCACCCGTGCTCAAGGCCGGTGACTTGGTGGTGATTGAATCCACCGTCCCAGTCGGCGCCACCGCCGAAGTTGGCCGCTGGCTACAAGCGGCTCGGCCCGATCTTAAGATGGCCGACCCGGAACACCCTGAATCGCAGCACGATGTCTGCATCTCGCACAGCCCCGAGCGCGTGCTGCCGGGCCGTGTACTTTTGGAATTGGTCCGCAACGACCGCGTGATCGGCGGGCTCGGACATGACTGCGCACAAAATACCGCATCGCTTTACGGCACCGTGGTCGAGGGCGAGATGCATCTGACGACCGCCCCCACGGCGGAATTGGTCAAGCTGTCCGAGAACGCATTTCGTGACGTCAACATCGCGTTTGCCAATGAGTTGGCCAACGTCGCAGGACCGCTAAACATTGATGTCGGTGACGTGGTGCGCCTCGCCAACCATCATCCACGCGTCAACATCCTCAACCCCGGCCCCGGTGTCGGCGGGCACTGTATCGCCGTCGACCCCTGGTTCATCGTCGCGTCTGCGCCGGACCGCACGCCGTTGATCCGCGCCGCACGCAACGTCAACGACGGTCGTCCAGGCGTGATCGCAGCCGAAGTTGCTGCCCTCGACCAAGTCCAGGCCGGTGCAGCGGTGGCATGCCTCGGTCTCAGCTACAAAGCGGATATCGACGACCTGCGCGAAAGCCCGTCGATCCATGCGGTGATCGCCTTGCGCCAATTGATCGATAACGAGATCTTAATCGTCGAGCCGCACACGGCATCGCTGCCCGCAGCACTCGCAAGCTTAGACAATGTCCACTTGGTGCCGTTCGAGGACGCCCTCAACGCGGCCGGTGCCATTGTGCTGCTGACCGACCACAAGCTATTCACCCAGGCAAGCCCATCGCTGTATAAGGGCAAAGATATCCTCGATAGCCGCGGCGCGCTGAAGTTCCTTTAACAGTCACCCCGCTGTCGACGGCGCTCTACGCCTTCGTAATCAAGTTCATTGCGTCGACGCCGGTCAGGGCCGAAATAGTCAGCTGTGCGGACGTACTGCCTGGGCGCTTCAATAATCGTGCGGATGCGTTGAAAAAGTTGCAGCGCTGAAACCGGCTTGGCGAGGAATTCCGTAACGCCCGCGTCTCGGGCTTCCATCACCCGATCAGCCTCCGTATGGCCGGTCAGCATGATGATCGGCACATAGATATTCGCGCTGTCATCGTCGTTGCGGACGTGATGGGTAAAGGCGATCCCGTCCATCGGCGACATTTTCCAATCGACGATCAGCAAATCCGCTTCAAAGTCTTGCAGCCGCTTTATCGCGTCCGCACCACTGTCGGCCTCGGCGACGTTCATCACGCCGAGTACATTTAGGATCGACTTCACCAACCGGCGCATATGCCGATTGTCGTCGACGATCATCACCTCCAAAGGCTCAAGATCGTAATTCGCCATCACCACATTGCCGAATAGGTTATTTTTAGTTCCCGGCACTCCCGCGGCAATTATTGCTGGCGTGCCAACAGCGTCAAGTCACCATACATAATTACCTATGCATCGCGCATTGGCATGCCGCACCTTAAAACTATTTTGCCGATCACAGACTTGCGCCACGTGGCTGATCTCTTATGCTTTGCGCAACAGTGGCTAAGGCCGTTTTAAAGCGCATACGGAGGACGCAGTCGATGATTCATCTTTATACTTGGGCAACCCCGAACGGACGCAAAGCATCGGTGATGCTGGAAGAACTGGGCCTCCCTTACGAGACACATCCGATCAACATTTCGAAAGATGAACAGTTCGCCCCGGATTTTCTGGCCATCGCGCCGAACAATCGGATCCCGGCCATCGTCGACGAGGACGGCCCGGGCGGCGAGCCGTTGAGCTTGTTCGAGTCCGGTGCCATCTTGATCTATCTTGCCGAAAAAACCGGCTCTGATCTATTGCCCAGCGAGCCGCGCCAGCGCGCCGCCGTGATGCAATGGTTGATGTGGCAGATGGGGGGCCTCGGCCCGATGGTCGGCCAAGCGCACCACTTCTTATTCAATCCAAAAGAAGTCGTGCCCTACGGTCAAAAGCGCTATCACAATGAAACCAAGCGGCTGTATGGCGTGCTCGATAAGCAACTCGCCAGCAATGAATACGTCGCCGGCGATGCGTACTCCATCGCCGACATTGCGATCTATCCATGGATTTCACGCTTTGAGCGCCACCAGGTGGACTTGAACGATTTCCCGAACGTGAAACGCTGGTTCGATTTGCTGTCAGCCCGCGAAGCCGTGCAACGTGGCATGGCGGTGCCGTTCGCCAACTGATCTTCTCATGAACCGGAGCGTCAACGCCATGAGCCTTCTTGAACGCGATGCCGTAAAACGGGTCAGAGAGGCGTTGGTTGACGGCGGCTTCGAAGACAAGGTCATCGCATTGGATGAATCGGCGCGTACCGCCGAAGCGGCGGCACAGGCTGCAGGTTGCCCACTGGGCGCCATCGTCAAATCGCTGGTGTTCACCATCGGTACGCGCTTCGTGATGGCCTTAGTCGCCGGTGACCACAGTTGCATTGAAGAAAACTTGCCGAAAGCGTTGAACATTCAAGGCAAGGTTCGCCGCCCCCAAGCCGCCGAAGTCAAAGGCATCACCGGGTTTACCATCGGCGGGGTGGCGCCGATCGGACTCAATCATCAATTACCGGTGGTCATTGATGCGTCGTTGAAGCGATTTGAAACCGTGTACGCCGCTGCCGGTCATCCGAACTGCATTTTCCCGAGCCGTGTTGCCGATTTAGCCCGGCTTTCGGGCGGTATTATCTCCCACAACATCGCCCAACCGATGGATGGCGTCGAAGGCTATGTACCGACGTTTCGCCGTTCCAAAACACTTCAGAAATAGCGTACTTAAACAGTTTGACGACCGGAATACTGGGTAAGCGGATTAAATTGTTGATCTTACTTTTGCATGAGAGTGAGACAAACTGACATCTCATCGGATTATCTGATTGGTGCTTCAACCTACTGTTGGTGCATGCTTCCCTCGTTAATTCCAACAAGAACACCACAAGCCTCAACTTCCCGGTCATCGTTGCAACTCACTCTCAGTGAAACGAGTTGTTTCTCAAGCGCTTGCAGAGCGACTATCTGCGACCGCACATGAGAGATATGGTCATCGAGCAAGGCGTTGACGGCGGTACAAGGCTGATGAGGGTCGTCCTGATAGCTCTGTAGTTCGTGAATCTCAGCCAATGAGAGGTCCAGGATTCTGCAGCGACGGATGAAGGCCAGCCGCTCACTATGCTTCTCGGTGTAGACACGGTAACCGTTTTCCTGCCGATCAGGCGGCGGTAACAAGCCCTGCTGTTCATAGAAGCGGATCGTCTGTGTATCGACCCCTACTAACCGTGCCAACTGACCAATGCGCATCAGACTCCTCCTCAACGGATTCTCTCCGCTTTGTTGACCTTATAGTGGCTATATGGTTTTAAATGATAACCCTATAATGTTCAAGTGGAGTCGTATCATGGGCAATACCTGTGGAGACAACTGTGGCTGCGATGCAACGCCCCCAGCGGATACCGATATGCGGGACTCCTCCGAAGCATCGGGGAAATGGGTCAGCGTTTATGCCGTGCCGAAGATGGACTGTCCATCAGAAGAACGAATGATTCGCCTGGCCCTGAACGGCTTTGAAGATATTCGGACGCTGTCGTTCGACCTGTCGAACCGTCGGTTGGAGGTCGTGCACGACGGCGAGGTCGAGCCCATCACCGCGAAACTGACGACCTTGAGGCTAGGAGCCTCGCTTCAGGAAACTGTTGCTGCCGATCCGGAGACAATCAAGGCCGCCGAGTCCTCGGCAGCCTCTGCTACGCAAGAGTCCGGCACCCTGCGTTGGTTGCTCGGCATCAATGCAGTCCTGTTCGTGGTGGAAATGACTGCCGGTCTGATTGCCCAGTCCACCGGCCTGATTGGCGAGTCCCTCGATAATTTTGCCGATGCGGCGGTCTACGGGCTCGCCCTTTATGCGGTTGGGCATAGCGTGAGAATGCAGGTGCGTGCCGCGCATCTTGCGGGGGTACTCCAGCTGATTCTGGCTGTTGGCGTACTCGTGGAGGTGGTGAGACGCTTTGTATTTGGCAGTGAGCCTGAATCGCTGATGATGATGGCTATCGCATTCGTCGCATTGATTGCCAATACCAGTTGTCTGCTGCTGATATCCAAACATCGAGAGGGTGGAGCGCACATGAAGGCAAGCTGGATATTCTCGGCTAATGACGTGGTAATCAACATAGGCGTCATCGCCGCTGGCGCCTTGGTCGCGTGGACCGGATCCAATTATCCGGATCTGATTATCGGCACCATTGCGGGGGGCATTGTGCTTAACGGTGCCAGGCGCATTCTGGCGCTCAAGGGTTAAACAATGTCCATGATTGGTAAAATCTCCTTGCCGTATACCCTGTTTTCCATCTCTGGCCTACTGGCAGCGTCTGATCAGGTAGTAAAATGGCTGGTCCAGCAGTCAATGGCTTATGGCGAGTCTGTTTCGGTGACACCGTTCTTTAACTGGGTGCATGTATGGAACACTGGTGCCGCATTCAGTCTTTTTGCCAATGGTGGAGGCTGGCAGCGCTACTTTTTTATTGGAATCGCCGTGGTGGTATCGATCATGCTGATCAAGCTGATCCGTGAAAACCGTCATAAAGGAGAGGCCATTGCTTACAGTCTTATCCTCGGTGGCGCTACGGGCAACCTAATTGACCGGATATTCCGCGGCTATGTTGTGGATTCCTTTGATTTCTATTGGCGATCCTGGCATTGGCCAGCCTTCAACCTTGCCGATATTGCAATTGTCCTTGGTGCATTACTTCTCGTTTCCGTAAGCTTGTTGCGTAAAAAAACAAATCCCGATGCCGAGCCGCATGAATCTACCTGAAACCTACACCTAAACAATGCCATGACCGAAATGCCCGACAACATCCTGCATCTGTCAGAACACCAAGTACTGGACTGCGAATCAACCGACGACAAAATGCACTTTCAGGTGGACGCACCCAATCCCATCGCCTGCGAGGGATGCGGTGTGCAGGGCGAGTTCGTCCGCTTCGGTAAGCGTGATATTCCCTATCGTGATCTTTCCATTCACGGCAAGCGGGTCACCCTTTGGGTGGTTCGCCGCCGGTACCCGAAATACCTAAATTAAGTCTAACGCTCTACCTAATCGCCTTTGCCAAAATCCCCTTATGCGAGAAAAATTATCACTGGCGCCATCATTAATGCGGGCACTCCTGGGCACATGGGCAAAAAGGTCATGAAACATGCGACAAATTGTATATGAAAGCGTGGCTTCCGTTGAGATATGCAAGAGCGACTTGGACGAAATCCTTGTGAAATCGATTTCCAATAACACCGAGAACGGGTTGACCGGTGTATTGATTCAGAGTGGACAACGATTTATCCAAGCCCTTGAAGGCGACGAGCCCGCGCTCGAAAAAACCCTTCGGCGTATCGCGTTCGATCCCCGTCACCACGATGTAAAAGTGCTTTTCAATGAAGAGACCAACAGTCGCGACTTTACCAGAAGTTCAATGATGCTGATCGGCAGTGAGCCCGAAACGCAACGCATTCAAAGCTGGTTCTGGCCGAAAGGCGACATCGACACCACCACCGTGAGCGGCGCAGACATGCTCGAATTTCTGAAATTATCCTCCGTCGTGGCGTGCCTCGACGCTTAGGCGCCCGCATATCATGACGCTTGGCGTCGCCAAACGCGGCTTTCATCCGCACGCGCTCTCGTCATTATGCGCATTTTGGACAACAGTCTTGTTACCCACATTCCTGTTTTTGCTTGATCCTTTTGAAATTGCACGCATTCTATGCGTTCGAAGACGGCTTCCGCAGGCGGCAATCGCGCCGTGACAAGGTTATAGGCCGTTTTTTTAGTCAATACGTTCAGGGAGGATTACCATGCAAAGACGCGATTTTCTGAAGAAGACTGCCGTTGCCGGTGTCGGCGCCGCAGCAGCAACTGCCACCTTTAGCACGCCTGCGATATCGCAGGGTCTGAAAAAGATGTCCATCGTTTCGACGTGGCCGCGGGATTTCCCAGGTCTGGGTACCGGCGCACAACGCGTTGCACAACGCATCAGCGATGCGACCGAAGGCCGCATCAGTGTTGAATACTTCGCCGCCGGCGAGCGCGTCGGTGCGTTCGACTCGTTCGACGAAGTCGCATCGGGTAACGCCCAAGCGTACCACGCTGCCGACTACTACTGGAAAGGCAAGCACCCGGGCTGGGCATACTTCACCACCGTACCGTTCGGCTTCACGTATGCCGAAATGAACGCATGGATCCGCTTCGGCGGCGGCCAGGAATTATGGGACGAGCTCGCTGGCGACTTCGGCCTCAAATGCATGATGGCCGGCAACACCGGCTGCCAGATGGGTGGCTGGTTCCGCAAAGAAATCAACACCGCCGACGACCTCAAGGGTCTGAAAATGCGTATTCCGGGCCTGGGCGGCGACGTCATGGCGAAACTCGGTGCATCGCCGGTTTCTATTCCGGGCGGTCAGATTTACGAAAACTTGATGTCTGGCGCCATTGACGCGACCGAGTGGGTCGGGCCATGGAACGACAGCTTCATGAAGTTCTATGAAGCCGCCAAATACTACTACTATCCGGGTATGCACGAGCCGGGCTCAATGCTGGCGCTGGGCCTGAACAAAAAGTTCTGGGAAGGTCTGAGCAAGAACGAGCAAGTCATCGTCGAGTCCGCCTGCGGGATGGAAAACGACATGATGATGGCCGAATACAACATGAAGTCGGGCTCGGCACTCACCAAACTGGTCAAAGAGCAAGGTGTCCAGTTGCGTCAGTTCTCGGACGAAATCTACGACAGCTTCTACGAAGCAGCCGAAGAGGTGTTCGAGGGCGTTCGTTCGCACTCGCCGATGGCCAAAAAGATCGACGACAGCTTCCGTGCTGCGCGGACCGATCTTTCCGGTTGGACGAAAATTTCCGACCAAGCCTACTTGGCACAACGGAACCGGGTGCTCGGCGCCTAATCTGTTGGCAATTACGACGGTCGGCGCGCGGGGTATTTTTCTCGCGCGCCGCTGCCGTCGTGTTTAATGACTTTTTATAAATCGAACCCGATGCCGCATTACGGCATCACCATTCAGCGTTAAGCTGAAAAAAATGTGACTCAGCGCTCAGCTGAAAACGAACGTGCAGAACCAAGGGCCGAAGATGCCCGAAGCACTTGATGGGGAAAAGAATGTCGGGATCATCGCAGCCGAGTAACGGTGCTGAAATGGGGACGGTCAACGCAGACTCGCACGGCGGTATCGTCGCCGTTACGCGGATATTTGCGCTCGCGATGACGGTCATGGCGTTCGTCTATCTGGCAAACAATGTTTTGAATTTTTGGTTCGATTGGCCGGGCGTCCCGACCATTTTCGGCATGTTCGGCTGGTTTGGCCTGAGCGCCCCCGATGGCGGCATTCCCAGCTTGGCTTGGGTCCAGTTGGCCATCTATGTGGGCACGTTCGCGGCCGTGGTGTTTATCGTCCTGGGCACCAAGCAGCGCACCTTGCATGCAGATTCTGAAATGCTGAGCGGGATCACCGGTTATATCGTGCGAGCCGCATTTTGGGCGGTGCTGCTGATCGGTATCACAGATGCGTTCATTTCGTTCCTGCGCGTCGAAGGCTTCATGGCCACGGTGTTTTCGGAAGACATTGCCGACAAACTAGGACGCCCGACTTTCCGCGGCCACTATGTGCACTACCCACTGATCGTCGCTGGCCTCGTGATCGCATCGTTCAAGCGCACGCTGGGTTTCCATTGGCTAGCCGTGCTGATCGTCGCCGCCGAGTTGGCCATCGTTCTGGCGCGCTTCGTGTTTTCCTATGAGCAGGCCTTCATGGCCGATCTGGTGCGGTTTTGGTACGGCGCCCTGTTCTTGTTTGCGAGCCCCTACACCCTGATCAAAGAAGGGCATGTGCGGGTTGATATTTTATACGCGAGCTTCCGGCTGCCGGCCAAGGCTAGGTCCAACATCATCGGCTGCATCTTCTTAGGCTTGCCGCTGTGCTGGGTGATCTTGACCCTCGGCATGTGGGGTAGTGCCAGCGCCATCAACGGCCCGCTTCTGACCTTCGAGGTCACGCAAAGCGGCTTTGGTCTGTATATCAAATACCTGCTGGCAGGCTTTTTGATGATCTTTGCTCTCTCAATGTTGGTGCAGTTCATGAGCTACATGCTGTCGAATATGGCGACGCTGCTGCACGAGCCGGGCCACACGCAGGACCTTGAAGAACATGCTGCGGTCTAACCTGCCGAAACGCGCCGTGCGCGCGGTCGCGCCACTGAAATAACTGGGTAAGAGTCCATGGAACTATTTTTCCTTCTCGTCTTAATCGTCATCATGATGACCGCACTAGGATCGGGTTTCCCCGTTGCATTCTCCTTGCCCGGCTCGGCGATTTTGACGATTGCGCTGGCCGCTGGTGCCGGCGTTTTATTTGAAGGCAATGTGGCAGCATACTTCGCGCACGGCGATCCGATACAGTGGCTATCAGCGGGCGTCACCAACTTCCGTGGCATTTATTGGGAACCTGAACGCGATACCTTGATCGCGATTCCGCTGTTCATCTTCATGGGCATCATGCTCGAGCGCTCGAAAATCGCCGAAGACCTTTTAATGACCATGGGCAAATTGTTTGGCCCGATTCCGGGCGGCATCGGTATCTCGGTGGTGATCGTCGGCGCGCTGTTGGCGGCGACCACCGGCATCGTCGGTGCGACTGTGGTCGCGATGGGCCTGATTTCGCTGCCGGTGATGCTGCGGGCAAAATATTCACACGCGTTGGCGACCGGGACTATCAGTGCATCGGGTACGCTGGGCCAAATCATTCCGCCGTCGATTGTGCTGATCATCTTGGCAGACCAGTTGTCGAACGCTACCGATCAGGCATCGGCGCTGCGCACGCAAGACTACAAAGCCGGCACCGGGCAGTTCTCGTTACCGTCCGAATTCGGCATCACATCGACCAGTGCAGGCGACATGTTCCTTGGCGCCTTTATCCCGGGGATGGTTTTGGTCGGTCTATATATTACCTACATCCTAATCCTGGCCCTGTTCCGCCCGAAGCTGGCCCCAGCCGCACCGCACATGGGCGATTATAACCGGCAGTTCTGGATCAGGGTCGTGCTGGTTTTAGTGCCGCCGCTGGCGCTGATCTTTGCGGTGTTGGGCTCGATCATCATGGGTGTCGCCACCGTCAACCAGGCCGGCGCCATCGGTGCCGTGGGTGCGCTGATCATGGCCGGCTATCGCTTAGCGACCGGCAAAAAAGGCCAATATCACCCAGCGATCCTCGCCATCATTTCGTTCACGATTGTGGCGTATGCGGTCAATGCCTATGACATCAACGTCAAGAACATCGAAGGCAGCGACGGCTGGGCCGGCATCATTGTCGCGTCGATCGGCTCATTCGGCCTTTTGGTGTCGATCCTTTGGAGCGCGATCCGCGTCAACAAACTCGACAACACCCTGACCGGCGTGATGGTTGAAACCGCGAAAACCACATCGCTGGTGTTCATCATCTTGTTGGGCGCCGCCATGCTGACCGCCGCGTTTCGCGCGTTCGGCGGCGAAGAAATCGTGCGCGACTTCCTGAGCGGTCTGCCCGGCGGTTTTGCCACCAAGTTCATCGTCGTCATGTTGGTGATCTTCATACTCGGCTTCTTCTTGGATTTCATCGAGATCGCGGTCGTCGTGGTGCCGATCATCGCACCGATCCTGCTCGCCGACCCGACCGCCAACATCACCGCCGTGTGGCTCGGCGTGATGATCGGCGTCAACATGCAGACATCATTCCTAACCCCGCCGTTCGGTTTTGCGCTGTTCTATTTACGGGGGGTTGCGCCAAAAGAAGTGCGTACACTGTCGATGTACAAAGGGGTTATTCCGTTCATCGGGCTGCAATTGCTTGGCCTCGCCATCGTCGGCTTTTATCCGCCGCTGGTTAACTATCTACCGTCGCGGGTTTATCTTGCCAGCGATAATGCCCCGCCGCCGGCCAATCCGCGCCTACAGTCCTGCATTCAGGATTATCTGTTCCCGGTCTATGACGCGCGCCAGGGTGAACTGATCGCAGCCATCGACAAAGCCAAGGCGCTTGATACCTCGACACTGCCAGAAGACATCCGCAAGGATTGGAACGAAAGTGTCGCTAAGGCCGCCAAAACCTTCGACATGGTCGCCGCCGTGCGCGCCACAGCTGCTGCCCGCGAAGACTTTGTGTCGACCTACAAGCCGGTCCACGCCGAAGCTCGTGCAATCCGCATCGCCATCGAAGCGCACATCCGCGATATCAAAAAAGCCCAAGACGAATTGGACGAAATGCGCTTTATTGAAAACGTCGATCCTGACGACAAGGCCGACCTCGAAGCCGAATTGACGGTCTTGAACAACGAGTTGACGGACCTTCAGGGGCAAACGCCCGCCGGTTGGGAAGAAGCACAAAAAACCTATCGGGAACTGGAAAAAGCCGAGCGCGTCGCCGAGCGAATGTACCAACGTAACGTCGACGAAGCCTATGAAGCGCTGCCGAAGCTCAAAGCCGTGATCGGTGACGCCGACAAACTCGCGGCCCTTGATGGCGAAATTCGCGCGCTTGTGGCGGCAATCAACGATCAATCCCCCGAAGCTGCGACCGAAACCATTAAGGCGGTCGAAGCAAAAATCACCGAGATCGCCGGCGCCAGCAAGATCAAGTCGCAACTGTATAAGGCGCGACGCGAATTGCGCGGCGACAAGCCCGAGCCGGATAAGGCGCAAGAACAACTGGCCAAAGCGATTGAGATATTCGCCGATGAAGTCATGTGGCGCCAAATTGCCGCCGGTGACATGCTGAGCGGGATCCAAAGCTTCGAAGCCGCCATCGCGAACACCATCGGGCTTCGCCAGCAGGCGCGCCTATCCCCTGAGCAAGGTAAGATCGTCGCCGGCTGCATTTCGGAACATCGCGACATCTCATTGAGCTTCTGACGCGTACCATTCTATGGGGGGGCAATGGCCACCCGACGGAATTGCGAAGGATTGAGATGACATTATGAGCGGGATCATTGTTGCAGCGCTATGGATGACCGGCGCGCTTGTCTCGTTCATGAGCATGGCGATTGCCGGACGTGAACTGTCGGCAGAGCTCGGCACCTTTGAGATTTTGTTCTTCCGCAGCGCGATTGGCTTGCTGGTGGTGTGCGCCGTGCTCAGCCGCGCCGGCTGGCATCATATCAAGACCGAACATTTCGGCCTGCATCTGATCCGCAATATCGCGCACTACGTCGGTCAGTACGGTTGGTTCTTTGCGATCTCACTGATTCCGTTGGCGCAGGTGTTCGCGCTGGAATTCACGGTGCCGATCTGGATGGCGCTGTTCGCTCCGCTTTTATTGGGCGAGCGGGTCACGCTGCTGCGCGCACTCGTCATCGCCATCGGCTTTTCCGGGATTTTGATTATCCTGCGCCCGGGCATGGTACCGTTGGACATCGGCACGCTGAGCGCGCTGATCGGGGCACTCGGCTATGCCCTCGCACACACGCTGACGAAAAAAATCACCCGCACCGACAGTCCGCTCGCTGTAATCTTCTTCATGACAGTGTTGCAGTTGCCGATGGGCGCCGTGCCGTCGGCGTTTGAGTGGATTACGCCAACGACGGCCATGTATCCGTGGCTGTTGGTCGTCGGCGTCACGGCGCTCAGCGCACACTACTGCTTAGCCCGCGCCTTTGCGCATGCCGACGCCGTGGTCGTGATCCCAATGGACTTTCTACGCCTGCCGCTGATCGCCGTCGTCGGCCTGGTGGTCTATCATGAGCCGCTCGACCCCTGGGTCCTGGCGGGTGCCGCCGTGATCTGTGGCGGCATCTTCTTGAGCATTCTCAAAGAACGCTGACGCAAGCACACCCTCGTACCGCGCACCCTCCTGCCGCCCCCCTCCCTCGGCATCATCCTGAACTTGATTCAGGATGATGCCGAGGGAGGTGCGTAGCGAGGAAATGTTATATGCGGTTTGCGAGGGCACGCCGACCACATCCCCGGCCCCATAAAAGAACGAATACGCTAAGCGATCCGACGCGCGCGTTTGATGTCGGCGGGGTTGGCGCCGAATTGACGCTGGAAAGCACGGCTGAGCGCTTCGGGGCTGGTGTAGCCGTAACGCCTGGCGACCGATTGCACCCGCTCGCCGCGGTCGAGGTCTTGGCGGGCTAGGGTCATTCGCCAACGTCGGAGGTAGCCCTGCGGCGTTTCGCCGACCATCTTTCGGAAGACTTCGCAGAAACGGCTCAATGACATGCCGGCGTGGGCCGCAAGGTCGTCGTTGCGCCAATCCCGGCCAGGTGCGTCGTGCATAGCGACGATGGCCCGGCTCAGGCGCGCGTCGGCAAGACCTGCGATCAAGCCGGTTTCGGTGCCGCCGGATTCGATCTGCGCGCGCAGGATGCGGATCAGCAGCACTTCGGCAAGCCGGCTCAGCGCCGTCTCAGCACCGCAGCGTGCAGCGCGAGCTTCATTCATAAAGACGCGGAGCAACAGCGCGGTTTCTTCATCTTCGACGGCGAGCGCCAAGGTCGATGGCAGCGCGGCCAGCATCGGGTTGGCACCGCCGCCCCAGTCCACGACGGCTTCAACCAGCACCTGTTCGCCCGGCGGCTCAGCGACGGCGCGCCCGGTCGGCGAAAAAATCACCCGGCTCGGCGTATCGCTGCCATGTTTGGTCAACACGCGCATGTTGCCGTGGCCCGGCGCGCAAATCGATACCTGTAGGGAAAACCGCTGGATCAACGCCGACAAACGGTCGTAGCGGACATTTCCAATCGAGGCGTTATCCGGCATGGAACGATCCTCTGCGATCAATTTCGAGGTTTTAGTCACTTCTTTCGTATTTTTCAGATTAAAACACCGAGTAGGGTCAACGTCAATAAACCCCCTGGCGCCCGGCTTAGGTCGCCCATATGACACACGAAACCTGGAAAGGACGTTTTACATGTTAATGCCCCGCGAAATAGTCCCCGCTTTGACCCTGCCAACCCTGGATCAAGGCACGTTCGATGTGCTGAACGACGCAAGCGAGCGCGGCACGGTGATTTGCTTCTATCGCGGTCTGCACTGCCCGATCTGCGCGAATTACCTGACCGAGCTTGAGAAGCGCACCGCTGATTTTGCCGAGCGCGGTGTAAAAACCATCGCCATCAGTTCTGACGGCGAGCAGCGCACCCGCGACATGGCCGACAAAATCGGTGCGAAAGACCTGCGCTTTGCCTACGATCTGCCCCTCGACAAAGCCCGCGAGTGGGGCCTGTTCATCTCGACTGGGCGCGGCAAGACGTCCATCGGCATTGAGGAGCCCGACTTGTTCGCAGAGCCCGGCCTGTTCATGGTGCAGCCCGACGGCAAACTATATTACGCATCGGTGCAAACCATGCCGTTCGTGCGCCCGCACTTTTCGGAACTGGTTTCCGCCCTCGATTTCGCAATTGAAAAGAATTACCCGGCGCGAGGTGAATACACCGGCGCGGTGTAAGTCGTCCGCAGGGAGGTCCCGGATCGCGCGTTGCGCGTCCGGGATGACGATGTTTGAAATGTCGTCATCCCGGGCAAGCGCAGCGCGACCCGGGAAGTCGCATTTTTCGTTAATTTCGCCGGTGCCCTTGGCGAAAAAACAAATACAGCCTTGACCTTCGGGGCCAAAAGCAGCACGTAAACGGGCGTTTTCATAGCACTTCGACCGATCGGAAAGCACGACATGTCAGACAACCCCTACCGCACCCATACGTGTAACGAACTCCGCGCCTCACATGTGGGTGAAGTCGTCCGGTTGAGCGGCTGGATTCACAACAAACGCGATCACGGCGGCCTGATCTTTATCGACCTGCGCGACCGCAAGGGCCTGACCCAGTGCGTGATCGACAGTCAAAGCGCGCTGTTCGAGCTGATCGACAACACCCGCATCGAAAGCGTGATCACGGTCGAAGGCAAAGTCATCGCGCGCACACCGGAAACCATCAACCCGAACATGGATACCGGCGAGATTGAAGTGCAGATGTCGACGCTGACCGTGCAGTCGACTGCAGACGTGCTGCCGTTCCAGGTTGGATCCAAAGAAGATGTCTCCGAAGAGCTGCGCCTCACGTATCGCTATCTCGACCTGCGGCGCGAGCGGCTGCACAACAACATCAAGCTGCGCTCCAACATCATCAACGAAATCCGCGCGCAAATGGTGGCGCGGGACTTCTTGGAAATTCAAACGCCGATCCTGACCGCGAGCTCGCCGGAAGGTGCACGTGACTTTTTGGTGCCGAGCCGCCGCTTCCCAGGCAAGTTTTATGCGCTGCCGCAAGCGCCGCAGCAGTTCAAACAGCTGTTGATGGTTTCCGGCTTTGAGCGCTATTTCCAAATTGCGCCGAGCTTCCGCGACGAAGACGCCCGCGCCGACCGCTCGCCGGGCGAGTTTTATCAGTTCGATATGGAGATGTCGTTCTGCACCCAAGACGACGTGTTCGAGGTTGTCGAAAGCACGCTGCACGCGGTGTTCGAGAAATATTCAAAAGGTAAGACCGTGGCGCCGATGCCGTGCCCGCGCATTCCGTTCCTGGAAGCGATGGAGAAATATGGCTCGGACAAGCCAGATCTGCGCAACCCGCTGATTTTGCACAATGTCTCAGATATTTTCGCAGGCTCGGGCTTCAAACTATTTGCCGGCATGATCGCCGATAAGGGTGCGGTCGTGCGCGCCGTCAAAGCGCCGGGTGCCTGCACCAAGCCGCGCAAGTATTATGATGATCTGAACGAGTGGGCACGCAACGAAGGCTATGGCGGACTCGGCTACATCATTCGCAACGAAGACGGCGAATTCCGTGGGCCGATTGCCAAGAACCTTGAGCCGGGCGAATGCGAAGCGCTGTTCACCCAGTGCGAAGCCGTACCGGGCGATTCGCTTTTCTTCGTCGCCGGCCAGCCGGATGTGATTTCCAAGTACGTTGGCATCGTCCGCAACAAAATCTGTGACTCACTTGAGCTGCGCGAGACCGACACCTTCCGATTCTGCTGGGTGGTCGACTTCCCGATGTTCGAGTTCGACGAAAAAACCCAGAAGATCGAATTTTCGCACAATCCGTTTTCGATGCCGCAAGGTGGTATGGAAGCGCTGGAAACCATGGACCCGCTCGACATCAAGGCGTTCCAATACGACATCGTGTGCAATGGGGTTGAGCTTTCCAGCGGCGCGATCCGGAACCACAAACCGGAAATTATGTACAAAGCGTTTGAGATTGCCGGCTATCCGCCGTCGGTTGTCGACGAACGTTTCTCGGGCATGATCACGGCGTTCAAATTCGGTGCCCCGCCACACGGTGGCTGCGCGCCCGGCATCGACCGCATCGTCATGCTGTTGGCTGAAGAAGACAACATCCGCGAAGTGATTCCGTTCCCGATGAACCAGCAGGCGCAAGACCTGATGATGCAGGCGCCTGCCGCGGTCACGCCGCTGCAGCTCAAGGAACTCGGCATCACGGTGACGCCGCAAAAGAAGAAACCTTCCGGCGGCGCTTAAGGCGCGGTCAGGGTCGCGATCCAGGCGGCGCGGAGCTCTTCTTCGGTTGCGCCGTCGTCATAGGCCGGGGTTTCAAGCGGCAACGCTTTGGTGACGGTGATCACGACAATCCGCTGAATACGGTTCGACAAGTCGCCCCAACGGTCAAAGTGCGATCGCAGGGCGTCGAAGGCGTCCGATCCCTTTTCAATTATCTCTGCAATGCCGCGCGCACGAAATCCGCGTCGCATGATCGGGTCGACAAAACTCACCTCGACTCTCGGGTCCGCGCGAAGGTTTTCCGTCGAGCCGGGGGAGCGGATATCGCCGTAAGCGATGGTGTTTTCATCAATCGCAACGAACGTGCCCTTCGGCGACACCGACGGCCCGTGATCTTTGTTGAGCGTGGCAACAAAGCCGAGTCGCTGCTTTTCCAAGGTCGCAATCATATGCTCGCTGAGCATGAGACCTCCTTTTTTATGGCCACGCAGACCGCACCTGGGTGTCTGCTTTTAGAAGACGATCTCCGTCTAGCTGTCATAGCATCAGATCTCAGCAACCACCAAACAACGAAATGTTCCCTAACGATTGAGACCCTTGCGGGTCATTTTGCCCCAGCCTTGTTCTTTGCGCAGGAATTCCCACCAGCCCTGGATACGCCAGATGTTGTTGATTTGGCGGTAGCCGAAGTTCTCGAACACGGCGGCCAACGTAAGAATGAACAGATCCAACGCGCGGGGAAACCGCTTCAACTCCATTTCCTCCAGCGCCAAAGCGCCGACGCTCAGAAAGATACCGAAAACAAACGTCAGCGCCATGTAGGCATATAGAAAATCGATGTCCAAGGCACCCGAGAAATAGAAATACGGCATTAAGATATACCCGCACAGTTCAACCACCGGCGCGACCACGTCAGAGATCAGCACGTTCAAAAATCCAATCATGCCGGAGCGCCCATAGCGCGGGTTGAGCAACATAACAATGTGCTTAAAAAACGTCTCGAGTGTACCGCGCTGCCAGCGTCGGCGTTGACGCGCCAGTGTCGCCAGGTTTTCAGGGGCCTCAGTCCAGCAGACGGGCTCGGGAACAAAGACGATTTCATAGTCACGCTTTTGTTCACTCATGTAGCGATGGATTTTGACGATGATCTCCATGTCTTCACCGACCGTCCCATGTGAATAGCCACCCACAGCAACCGCTGCGGTTCGGCGAAAAATACCGAATGCGCCGGACACGATCACCAAGCTGTCGATACTGCTCAGCGACAATCTTCCCATCAAAAACGCGCGCAGATATTCCATCACCTGAAAAAGTGCCCAAATATTTTTCGGCAGACCGATACTTTGAATCTGACCGGACTTAATCATGCACCCGTTCGCCAGTCGTATTGTGCCCCCGACCGCGACCACGCGCTCCGGCTCTTGCACGAACGGATCAACGGCGCGCAGCA
This sequence comes from uncultured Rhodospirillales bacterium, assembly GCA_963974935.1. Lineage (GTDB taxonomy): Bacteria > Pseudomonadota > Alphaproteobacteria > Rhodospirillales > Casp-alpha2 > UBA4479. Next base: position 87,444 of record CAXBEV010000014.1, read on the forward strand.
AGGCATCGCTTTCCAGCACGGAATCCGCATCCACCGCGCAAAACAGCGGCGTGTGGGCCGCATTAATACCGGCATTCAACGCATCCGCCTTGCCACCGTTCTCCTTATCGATAACCAATAGATTGGCATACAGTGTGGAGCCGTAAATACCGCGCACCGGCTTATGCCGTACATCGTCGCGGAGATCCCATTCAACCGGCGTGAGCTCGAAATGAGTCATCAAGCGTTGCAGTGTGTCGTCACGCGACCCGTCGTTGATCACGATGACTTGGAAATTCGGGTAATACATCGATAGCAGCGAGCGTACGCTTTCGACGATACTGATCTGCTCGTTATACGCCGGCGCCAAAATCGAAATCGGCATGGTGGCTTCCGACAGTTGCCCCCACGCCGTCGCTTTGTTCGGAATAATTCGACGCTGCCGCAGCACCCACCACGCCATGATCAACTGCGCCAGATAAATCATATTCTGGAGCAAGCCAAAAAAGATAATGAACCCGGCGACCCATAGAACACCGTCGAACCCATCGCTGAGGAGTCCCTCAAAAGTCATGTGACTTTCTCTGTCGCTTCAGCGAGCACCAATTTAGCAATGTTGGCCGCACGCTTGGATGCCAAGTTTCCAGGCGTCAACCTCGCCCGCCCCTCGTCTCCCAAATTCCAAAGCGCCCATGCCGCGCGGTATCGAACCCACCATTCTTTTTCACTCAGCAAGCCAGCAAGGTGCGGAATCGCCATTTTCAAACCGATATCACCCGCTGCTTGCGCCGCCTGCGCACGCACCTCCCAGGCGCGGTCTTCCAAAGCCATCATCACGGCGACCTTCGCGTCTGGATTGCCCAGCGAGCCCAAGGCACGGATCGTCTCGGCGCGCTCGTTCGGATTATCAGACATGGTCATCGGCATCAGATCGTCGGCAAAATCAAAGCGCCCGCTGCGCCCCAGCGCATATATCAAAAATAATCGCCGATCTGCATTTGATGTCGCCGACAAGGCTTTGAACACCCCATCAGGATCACGTTTGGCCAATTTCGCGACAATGGGACGGAGCTCTCGGCTCCGAACCACGGTGCCGATTTCTAACATCTCGATAAAGGCTTGCGCCTCAAAGGCGCGTTCCGAATCAACAATCTTTCTGGCCGCGCTCAAGCGGATCGCCGGCGACGGGTCTTTTAGGGCACGCCAAAGTGCGTCAAAGCTGAGGTCACTATCAAACAAGCTGAGCCCGCGCACCGCCTTTTCACGAATTTCGGCGTCAGCAGAAGTCACGGAGTCGGTATATATTTGTTCAATCTGCAAACGGTCCATAACATCGACCAGCATTTGCTGGGTATCGCCGCGGATCGAATTGGCAAAATCAATCGCAATATCGCCAAGTATCAGTCGGTCGTGCGTGCTGAGCGGCAGTTTGTCTAACGCGGCTGGGTCATCTAACGCATCAATCAGCAGACCTTCCAGCACAGCCCGTCGACGCAGATCACGTGCGGCATAAAAACTGGAGACGACGCGTTTCAAAATCAGCAATAGCATCAACGCCACCGCTGCCGCCGCGAGCCCGCATGATATAATCCAAATCCATGCGAGCAGGGAAATATCCGTCATCTGTTAAAACTTAAAGAAGGTGCCCAGTGACACTTCTTCACGCCGAAACGATCCGCTGCGATCATCGTGGGTGTAGTCGAGCCGCACCCCGAATTGGTCTGTCACATCGACGATGGCGCCCGCCGCCAAGGTTTGCGTTTTCACCGGCACGCCCAAATCATTTTCTGGGCTGTCGGCACGGAGCACATAAACCCTGATAGGTGCGAGTGCCGCGAAATCCACATCCAGTTTGATCGACCACCCGTGATCAACGGCGTCAACGGCACTATCCCAGACGTAGATTTTTTGTGCCGTCAGCCAGGCTTGACCATTCGCGAAATATTGCACGAGGCCGGGGTCCAGGTTGTTGACCTTCACCGTTTGATAACGGCGATGACGCGCATTCAAGGTCAGCACGCTGGGACCGATCCAGCCGTTTTTTGTGCCCGGCAATACACGCACATCACCCCCGGCCGCCAGCCCCCACTTCGGTAGGAAATCCGCACCGGGCGTCACTTCGGCGCGCATGTTGACGCCTTTTGATTTATCGAAGCGATAGCCGGCATTCACAGAGATGTTCTCGTCATCAAGACCATAACGCCGACTTTTAAGGAATTCACCGCCCAGTATCCAATGTTCGTCCATGCGATACGAAATACCGGCCAAGCCTTCGTACCACGGGTCGAGGGTGCTGCGCTCAAAATCACTGCGTGCCCCGGCGAAATAGAGGGTGAACGGACGCGCTTGGTCCGGTAACGCAGAATCCAACCATTCATCAAATGCCAGCGCATCCGCGTTATCGGGCTCATGCTCAATGACGGAAACGACGATATCTCGGGCTTGGTCTCGCTCGCCCGACCAAGCCAGCAGACGTGCCTGGGCAATCAAAAGGTCACTTCGCATCGGCTCGCGTGCCAAGGCCGGTGCTAAGATTTCCAGCGCTTCACCGTGGCGTTCTTGATAAGCGACCACCAGCGCCAGCAAAAGCACCGCATCGGTATTGCTGGGATCATTTACTAAGACTTGGCGAAAGTGACCCTCAGCATCGGCAAACTGGCCGCCTTCACGGGCGGCGATCCCGGCATTCATGGACTCTTCGATACTGATAAAATCGCTCGCCTGAACTGCACCCGGCAGCGCGCACGCGAGCCACAGGACGAGGGCGACTAGAGCGAAAGAATTTTTCGAATGCGCGCCCATAATTCCTCTGGCATGAAGGGTTTGACCATGTAGTCCTCGGCACCGTGTTCAAGTCCGGCGACCACATCGGCTTCCATTTTGCGCGCCGACAATAACAATACGGGAATATCGCGCGTGGCGGCATCTTGTTTTAACCGTTTCAAGACTTCGACGCCATCCATTCCCGGCATCATGCCGTCCAAAATGACAATATCAGGCATTTCCACACCGATCATGGCCAGCGCCTGCTCGCCATCTTCCGCAGAGATCACCTGCAAACCCTTTTGCGACAATTTGTGGCTCAACAGCCGCACCATCAATGCGTCGTCGTCGGCAATCAGAACTTTTACCGTCGCCATGCGCGGTATCACCTCGTATCCAAATTTACGTATGCTTGGTCTAAATAGACATTCGCAGATATCACCTACGCAATGCAACAATCGGGTCTAAGGCCCGACCAATTTACGCTAAAAGCTTGCGATATAAATGCCGCACGTCATAGTCAAAGATGACGATACCGGAGATTGCGTAGAATATGGAAAAACAGCGAACACCTGCATTCGGTAAAATTGAAGCGATCTTCCACAACTCGGTGACGGCTTGGATTGTCTTATCCGTCTCCTTAGTATTGACGGCTGCCGCCTGGTTCGTCGCCAACAACTTCGTGAACGAGCGCGCGCACGACCGATTCATCTTTCAAGTCGATGACCTGGAATCGGCAATCAAACAGCGGATGATTGCGTATGAGTCCTTGTTACGCGGCGGTATTGGTTTGTTTCACTCATCCAATCATGTTGATCGCACGGAATGGGCGGCCTACGTCGAAAACCTGGATATCGAAGAATATTTTCCGGGCATCGGTGGCTTTGGCTTCAGCAGATGGATTCAGCCCGCCGACAAAGCCGCGTTCGAAGAAAGTATCCGTCAGGAAGGTTTTACCGACTTTAAAATCAAACCCGATGGAGCGCGGGACGCGTATTCATCTATTCAATTTCTAGAGCCGTTCGACTGGCGGAATCAGCGCGCGTTCGGCTACGATATGTATTCAAACGCGGTGCGCCGTGAAGCCATGGAAAAGGCCCGTGATACGGGGCAGGCTGTGATCTCCGGCAAAGTGACACTTGTTCAAGAAACCAATGAAGACGTCCAAGCCGGGTTCTTGATGTATTTGCCTTTGTATGAAAAAGACACGCCACTGACATCCACAGCGGAACGTCGCGACAAGCTATTGGGTTGGGTGTACAGCCCGTTTCGCATGAAGGACCTGATGCAGGGAATTCTTGGGGCGGGGGAATCCAGGCTCAGCTTTGAAATTTTTGACGGCGAGAAAATTCACGCCGACGCCTTGCTCTACGATTCTGAGCCACACGTACACAATGATGGCAATATAATAACAGCCGAAACGAAAGTCGGCGCGGACGACGCGTTTTCCGAGCACCGTGCGATCAATCTGTCTGGGCGGACGTGGAGTGTTTTCGTCTACACCCTGCCCGATTACCTCAGCACGTCCGAAGATATTCAGCCGACCTTTGTCGCGATCGGTGGGATCATCATCAATATTTTACTGTTCATCGTGATCTTATCGATCTCCAAGCAAAAGAGTTGGGCCGAAGCACGTGCCGCCAAGATGACGGCCGAGTTGCGAGAACAACTTCATAAAACTCAGGACGCACAGCACCGGATCGAAGAACAGGCAGCAAAATTGGCGGACTTAGCTAAAACGGAGTCCGGCCTGCGCATCAAAGCGGAATCTGCTGAAAAAGCGAAATCAGACTTTCTGGCCTCCATGAGCCACGAAATACGCACGCCCATGACTGGCGTGCTGGGCTTTGCCGACATGCTGCTCGAAGATGGCCTACAGCCCGAAAGCGCCGACAAGGTGCAAAAAATCAAAGCGGTCTCGCAATCACTGCTGACGATCATCAACGACATCTTGGATATCTCCAAACTCGACGCCGGCAAGATGAAACTGGAATCCATCGACGTCGCGCCGATGAAAATCGTTGAAGAAATTATCGGCATGTTTCGCCAAACGCTCAGCCAGGATAAGCGCGACCGAATCACGGTCTCGTTCAATACCGATGATGGTTTTCCTGACGTGGTGCGCACCGACCCGACGCGACTTCGCCAAGTGCTTATCAACTTGATCGGCAATGCGATCAAATTTACCGACGACGGCTCCATCCGCGTGCATGCCGCGCATGACAAACTCGGCAAGACTCTGACATTCCAAATCACGGATACCGGAATCGGCATCGACCAAAACTCGTTGGGTGGGTTGTTTGCTGATTTCACACAGGCCGATTCGTCAATAAGCCGCAAGTATCAAGGCTCAGGGCTTGGGCTGTCGATCTGCAAACGTTTGGTCGAGTTGATGGGCGGTGAAATCGGCATCGAAAGCGCGCCGTCGCAGGGCAGCACATTTTGGTTTCGCATCCCGTACCAAGACGCCATTGGCTTTGCCGTGCACGAACAGCGCTTTGATGGACAGACCGCCCATTATGGCAGTTCCAGAGCCCTCTCGGTTCTTGTTGCCGAAGACAACGAGATCAATCAAACCATCATTAAGTCGATTGTTTCCGGCATGGGCCACAATGTAACCTTCGCAAACAACGGCCAAGAAGCGGTCGACTGCGTCATGGCCACCGACTTCGACCTCATCTTGATGGATGTCAGAATGCCCATCCTATCCGGGCCTGAGGCAACCATCGAAATTCGCAAACTCCCAGGCTCAAAAGGCACAATTCCCATCATCGCACTGACAGCCGACGTGATGGCAGACAATCGGCAATCATACTTTGACGCCGGGATGAACGATTGCGTCGGCAAACCGATTGACCGCGTAGAATTGGCCACGGCCATCAATAAAGCCATCGGCGAAACCGTCAACATGCGTGACGACCGAGACATAACATCAAAAGCGCCCCCTTCAACGGCCGCGTATGACCTGAATGCCATTACCAAGCGCTTGATGCTGCCCAAAGACGTGCTGTCCTCGCTGCTGTTAAAATTCTGCACGGATTACGCCGATGCCGGCACAAGACTGCACGCGCTCAGCGAAGGGGATGACCCCGAAGCTGCCGCAGACTTAGCGCATGATATCAAAGGAGTCTCGGCAACGCTTGGCGCAACCGACGTCAGCGAGCTTGCAGCCACCATCGAAAAAGCGTTCCGCAACCGCGAAACCGCAAATGTGGACACGATGCTTGATATGTTTTCCTCCGCGCTGGCGGAAACGATAAAAAGTATCCGGCGGCAAGTTTGACGCGCGAGACAACGCACTAAAACCGGTGCGCGGAAAACTATGGCGTATGTACTCGAGCCTTTTTTTGATGTCTGAGCAGCACCGCACATAACCAAGGCCCACCGCATGCTCTGGACCGTCGTCAAATACGCCATCATCTGCACGCTACCAACAGAACCCCGACGCATGGGCCGAACTGATGGCCCGCGTAAAATCACCCCGGGCCGACGTGCCGACCTTGTGCGCGTGCACAGATCGCCGCATCATCCAGTCGTACGCGGCGTTT
>CAXBEV010000015.1:0-93336 GCA_963974935.1 uncultured Rhodospirillales bacterium
CATCGCCCCTGAGAGCGATTATCGTCATAGATGATCGTAAAATTATCGAGTTCCTGCGAGACGGCCACCATGATCGCTTCCCAGACGGAGCCCTCGTTGGCTTCCCCATCGCCGATCAATGTGAAAACCCGTTGGTCAGATCCTGAAATTTTCGCCCCCAACGCCATGCCCGACGCGATACCGATGCCGTGCCCCAATGAGCCCGTTGACGCCTCGGCGCCGGGCACCTTATGCCGATCAGCATGACAACCAAAACTGCAGCCGTAATTGCCGAACCGACGCACCTCATCAATGTCGAAATAACCGAACTCAGCCAACACCCCGTAATAGCCAAGTGCTGCGTGCCCCTTGGACAGAATGAAAATATCACGTTCTGAGCATTTCGGATTGGTGGGATCATGCCGCATAATCGTGTAGACGGCCCGAATACATTCGATCACCGAAAAGCAAGTAGGCACATGCCCATGACCACTCGAGTATGCGATTTCCAAAATGTGTTTACGGATCCGTTGCCCAGGCTCATCCAAGGGATAACTTTCCCGGGGTGTTAGAATCGCATCGCTTTTTTGCAGCATCTACCTCTTCCAATCTTCCTTGTGCGATTCCCACCAACGCATGGTTCGCAAAATACCCTCATTGATGTCGACACAAGGCATCCATTCCAGTTCTGACCTTGCTTTACGGCAATCCAATCCTCGTGACTTTATCGTCACGGGCCGGTCACCCAACTGCCTCACTTCACGCGGTGTGTGATCAGCACATTTCAACGCAATATCGCAGATCTCGCCGACAGATGTTGTCCGTTCCGAGCCGATATTGAAAACGTTAAATCCTGAGCATTGGGAGAGCATACGAACAGCAGCATCAGCCACATCGCTAGAATAGATAACGTCACGCGTTACATCAAGGCTGCCCCACACTTCGAACGGGTCCATTCGGTCAACAGCCTTGCGAACCAGTGCGGCAATGAAGTTAGAGCGCTCAGGATTAAATTGGGCGTTGGGGCCATAAACATTAGCAGCCCGAATGACAGAGATATCTATATCGGTTGCTTGGTGCCAAAACGCACATTGCTTTTCTATGTACCTTTTGGCCCAACCGACACCTAAATAAGCGGCATGCGGATCAACGTTTAGGTCCAACTGGTCTTCGCGAATAAATCCGTCGAAGTCCTGGTAAACCGTTGCCGTTCCCAAACAAACAACCTTACGAATACCCTCAGCATGGACGGCATCCAACAGCAGGCTCTCCATAACAACATTGTCCGTTACGAGTTGCCAGGGTGCCGTCTTCGTCTGCATCGCGCCGCCGGTGTTAGCGGCGGAAAGCACGGCTAACGAGCACCCCGACACTGCCTCCCGGCACCCTTCACGCGTGCGAAGGTCAACCTGCACATAGGAAACCCGGTCATCGTCAACAAATGCACCGGTGTTTGAGCGATAGGTTCCTTTGACGGCGACCGTCGGCGACGAATCCAACAAGGCATGGACAACGGCAGAGCCCACCATCCCCGTGGCGCCGGCAACGAAGACTTTATGTTCATCAAGCGGCTTCTGCGTCATCATCGTTGCGGATAAATCACGCCGGCCTTCGTTTGCTGGCGCCAATAATCCAAAAGGTCCGCCATGGTCTGCTCGAAAGTAATTTGGGGCGCCCATCCGGTATGTTTCATAAATTTACCCATATCGGGAATTTGCAAATCCGCATCTACCGGACGCATCCGCGCCGGATCCTCTTCGATCACGATATCTTTACGCATCGATAGCGACAGCAAATGATTGAGCATATCGCCGACAGTGCAGCTAAATGAACCACCGATGTTGTAATACTCGCCAGGTATCGGGTTGACCGTCACCAACATATGATATGCGCGCACGGCGTCACGAACATCCGCCCACGTGCGCATGGAGTCGAGATTGCCGACCTTAATCTTTGGCGGTAGGTGTCCTTCTTCGATCATGGCTATTTGTTTGGCGAACGTCGATTCCGCAAAAACGTCACCGCGTCGCGGCCCGGTATGCGTAAACATCCGCGTCGTTACCGTTTTCATGCCATAAGCTTCGCCGTAATACCGACCGATCAAATCGGTGCCTACCTTAGAAATCGCGTAAGGCGAGGCCGGATGAAAATTACACTCTTCGTTGATCGGGAGTTTTTCTTGTGAAACACGGCCAAACACTTCGGATGACGCGCAAACATGAACAACAGGGTCCACGTCGGGGTGGCGTAAGATAGCGTCCAGCAGACGCGCTGTGCCGATGATATTCACATCAAGCGTCATCAACGGTGAAGAAAAACTTGTCTTCGGATACGATTGCGCAGCCAAATGAAATACATAATCCGGTCGCACCTGGTCGATAACCTGCACGAGTGAGGCATAATCGGTAAGGTCCCCGTCAACCATTGCAACGCGATCATTCGAATTAATACGCGGTATCAGATGCCTGATATTATCAATAGGGCTGCGCCATCTGCACATCCCGTAAATTTCCCAATCCGTATTTTCCAACAAGTAATCGGCAAGGTGAGACCCGACCATGCCGGTGAAACCTGTAATCAGAGCAACTGTCATCGTTTGTCCTTAAGCGCACCATGATAATCTTACGATTCTACTTCGCTTGCCAAAGCCTCAAGAGACGACATCTGGAATTCCGGCAAGTCAAGGCTGCCACACCCCCAATGCTCGTCGTTTATCCGTATATCAGCGCCTTTTAGATGCCAATCATGGATGCGACTGAGGTAATTGCGCGCATACGAAGGCAGCACAACCCCCTTTCGGTTCCGCAATCGGCGTTTCGGATAGTCGTATTTATTCCGCGCCGCCAGATGCTGTTCCGCCGACGCCTGACGAAGCAAAAGCATAAGATGTCGCAACATCCATCCGAGGCGCAGTTCACGGCGCACCCGCCATTCAACACCGCGGCCATGGTAAGGCTTCGCCACGATGCAATCATCCGGCAATTCCACTTCTTTCGCTCCGCTCTTGACCGCCGCATGCAGCGCGAGACCATCAACATCCGCCGAAAAAACCCCATCAGACTCTATGAAACCGCGGATCTCGTACCACGATTGACGGCTCATCAGCAAAAAATCGCCACACGCATTCGTGTGCAAAGCAGGCACACCGGCGATCGGCTGCACGAGGCGCGAAAACCGCTTTATCATCAATTCATCGACGCCCAACTGCTGATTTTTTTGCCAACGATTAACAGCTTCGGCCGGCATATCGACCCGATCGCAACGATAGACGCAATCTTCGCTTAAGCTCTCCTGCGCCAGATATTTGACGAGTGCATCAGAAAAAAAAGTGTCGGCAGATTTAGGTAGCAAAAACTGCCCTTTTGCCCGCCGCAAACCGACGTTCCAGGCAGCGGCGGCATGCATACCGCTTTTCTCTGAATACGCATACGTCGTGTGAACCTCGTTTGGCACAATGACAGTTCGAACACTCACCCAACGAAGCTCGCGCGGCCAAATCAGCACCTTAGCCAATTCAGGCTTATCAGCGGGTGGATTCCAATCAACAATAATAATCTCGGATGCCAGTTCGAATTTTTCGAGCTGCTGAATAATAAACGAAAGCGAAATTTGCTGGCGATCTGCCATGCCACTAACGTAATCGTCATTTCGGGTGGCGATGACAATTGATAAGCGCGGTTCAGTCATGCTCATTGCAACCCAGCTTTTTGCAGATATGTCTCGGCCTGAGCAAAACTCACAGGGGTACCGATGTCCAGGAAATGACTGCCGCCGCTGAATGCATACAGCCCCTTCCCTATCCAGTTTGGAAATACATCACGCTCTAGCGAGACCTTTCGTCCAAGCGGCAGCGTCCGCAATGCCTCAAGGCACAACAGATAAACGCCGGCACTGATCCAACCTGCGCCACCGTCGACATCGCTTTTTTCATTAAACGCCGTGACATAACCATCCTTCCGCGCATCTACCGAACCATAGCGTAAAACATCATCAACCTCAGATAAAAGAAGGGTCGCATTTGCGCGCGAAAAATTGTGCGCACCAAACATTGCAGCGAGATCAAAATTACAAAACGTGTCACCGTTCACTGCCAAAACGACGCTTTCATCGGGAGGAACCTGCTCAACAGCAAGGCGCAAAGCCCCGCCGGTATCAAGAGGCGTCGTTTCACGCGAATAAGTAATTTGAATGCCATTCGGTAGAACCGTATCCGCTGGAAACGCTGTTTCAATCATATCGGACATATAATGCGTACATAGGATGACTTGGGTAATCCCGTTTTTCGCCAACTCATCCAATTGCCAAGCTAAAAAAGGTCTTCCCGCGATTTCCGCCAAGGCTTTGGGGCGATCCGCGACAGCGCCTCTCAACCGGGTACCAAGGCCACCGGCAAGGACCAAAGCAACACTCGTCGCAGCTTTTCTCGCCTGCATTTAATCTCCCAAACACTACGGCTAAAGCCGTAGACAACGGTTAGCTGCAACTCACAACCTAAAGCGACACACACCCAAAATTCGATCCAAATGTCATTAGGCGGACATCAGTATATGATTTTTCCCCGCCCCCTTAGGTTGACCCCATTTAACACACGTTTTTTCAACTTCCTTCGAGCGCGATTACACCAAATTTGATTGTATTTCGATACACATACGTCAAATCTTATTCAGGTTTTCTTACGTGCTATCTTACTTTATACGTAAACTCTATAATAGGTGATTCTCACGATCTCTATCTACTATCGGAGCGAACATCATACTTAAATGACATTCAATATGACGCCTGCGGAGACACTTTCTGTTTCTTTGATACGACGTGACAGAATATTCCAGTCACTCTAGAAATCCATTAAACCTCTTAAATAAAAAGTGACATTTCGGACAAATGTGCGGCATCGCAGGCATTCTAGCGTTTTCATCTTCGACATCCGTCGCCGAGACAGAACTCGTTCGCCTCAACGACGCCATGCCGCATCGTGGGCCGGATGGGGTCGGCACATGGCTGTCTGAGGATCGCAAAATCGGGCTATCGCACCGCAGACTTGCCATCGTCGACTTAACGCTCGATGCGGCGCAGCCGATGACAGATGCCGACGGTAGCGTGCAACTCACCTACAACGGTGAAATCTATAACCACCTTGCACTCCGCGCCGAGCTTGAAGCCGCCGGCCATACCTTCCGCACCGACCATTCCGACAGCGAAGTTTTGGTACACGGCTACAAGGAATGGGGCGTCGATGGTCTGGTCGAACGCCTAATCGGCATGTTCGCATTTGCAATCTGGGATGTGCGGAAAAAGCGCCTGACCATCGTCCGCGACCGGGTCGGCATCAAGCCGGTCTATTTCACCCGCGCCGGTGGCCGGTTTATTTTCGGCTCGGAAATCAAAGCGATCTTGAGCGACAAATCCGTGCCCCGCGCCGTCAACGGCACCGCGATTGCGCACTACCTCAGCTTTATGGTGGCCCCCGCGCCGCTGACGATGTTTCGTGGCATTTTCAAACTGCCCGCCGGCCACATCATGGAAATCGAAGCTGATGGCCGTGCCCGTGCGCGGCGCTATTGGGATGCACTGCCAGGCCGCTCGGGCATTCAAAATGAGCTCGTCGGCCTGTCCGATGCCGCCGCCCGCGACTACTTGTCCAAAGAAGTCCTAAAGCGGCTTGAAACCGCGATTGACCGGCGCATGATGTCCGACGTGCCGTTTGGCGTATTTTTGTCAGGCGGCATCGATTCGTCGGCAAACGTCGCGCTGATGAGCCGCATTGCTGACCAGCGCATCAAAACCTTCACCGTCGGATTTTCCGATCACACCCATCTGAACGAGTTGGATTACGCCGAAAAAGTCGCCAAGCATTTCAACACCGATCATCATGTGATCGAGGTCGACGGCGGCGACATGCGGGGCTACCTGGATGATCTGATCATCGCCCAAGACGAGCCGATTTCCGACTGGGTCTGTGTGCCGCTGTATTTTGTTTCCAAGCTCGCCAAAGATTCCGGTGTTACGGTGGTGCAGGTCGGCGAAGGCTCCGACGAGCAATTCGCGGGCTACGACAGCTACATGAAATACCTCAAGCTGCACGACCGCTTAGGCAATGCGGGTGCGCTGAAAAGTATGCTAGGGGCAGCGTCGCCGCTATTGGGGGCCCTGGCCCGCGCGATGCCCGGTCGGCGGTCTAAGTTCGAGCAGGCGTATGAGATCAGCCGCCGCATCAATCTGGGCCACGAGCTTTTTTATGGCGGCTCAAACGCATTTTGGGCCATCCACGTGGAAAAATATTTGAACGGTGGCGGCACCATGGCACCGGACCCGGCCGATATTGACATCGGCGTCGATGGTCTGGATCTGGCGGGGGCTGGCTCGACCGACAGCGGCGACATTATGGATGCGTTCGCCCGCGCCGTGACCGACGCTAATGCCAATGCCGACCAATTGGTCAAAATGATCCATGCCGAATTCCGCCTACGCCTACCGGAATTGCTTTTGATGCGCGTCGACAAGATCACTATGTCGACATCGATTGAAGCGCGGGTACCGTTCTTGGATCACGAGTTGGTCGAACTCACCATGGACATCTCGCGCCACCATAAGATCGACGGCTATAAAACCAAAGACCTGTTGAAACACGCGCTGCGCGGTGTGATCCCTGACGAGATCATTGATCGCAAAAAGATGGGCTTTGCCGCACCGGCCGCAGACTGGCTGCGCGGCGGTTTCGGGCGCGAGGCCGAGGGCATGGTGATGGGCTCGCCGCTCGCGCAAAACGGCGGCCCGCTCAATGCCGCCGCCATCAAGCGCGCCTTCGATGATCACCGCGAAGGTCGCCAAGACAATGCGTTGCACCTCTGGGTGCTGCTGAATTTGACCGCGTGGCACGACCACTGGGTCGGCGGCCATGCCGTTTAGCAACCCGGTGGGCCAAGTGCTGTCGCTGGTGCAGCGCGGCTATAACAAACCGCCGCACGTGATCGGGCGCTGGATTTGGCGAAAACTAAAAGCGCGCCGTACCGCCAAAGTTTTGCCGGGCTGGGAAAGGTGGCTCGGGCCCTCATCTATGACCGCCGCCTTGAATGCGGAGAGCTTTGATACCCTCAACCGCACCATAGAGCGCGCGAATCCCTTTCCGGGACTCAAAAACACCGCGATCTATGCCGCAGCTTTAACGGACACACAGAAAACAACCATCATAGATCGCGCCCGTCGCGCGATGGCGCACGAGGTGGATTTTCTCGGCTCAGGCCCAGTGTCGTTAGGCCCGAGCATCGACTGGACGTGCGATTTTAAATCCAACATGTCGTGGCCGATGAAGCCGTCGCGGCGGTTGCCCGTAAACGATCCAAAAAGCGCGTCCGACATCAAGGTCCCTTGGGAGCTTTCGCGCCTGCAATGGGTGTTGCCCGTGGGCCAAGCCTATGTGCTGGACGGCGATGAAGCGTATGCCGGTTTTACCCGCGCGATCGTGGATGACTGGATCAACAAAAATCCGGTTTGCCATGGACCAAACTGGATGTGTGCGATGGATGTGGCACTGCGCGCGATTTCCATGGTTTGGCTTTTCCAGGCCTGCAAAGCGAGCCCGGCGTGGCGCGACGAAGATTTTCGGGCGCGCCTGATCAAAAGCCTGATCCTGCACGCCAAGTTTATCGACGGAAACCTGGAATACGCTGATGTGAACGGCAACCATCTGGTCGCTGACCTCGCCGGATTAACCCTGATCGGGCTTGCGCTGGGCGGCGAAGGGATCGCGAAAAAATGGGTCAACGCATCGTGGTCGCTGCTGGTGAAAGAATTCCCGATTCAGGTGCCGGATGACGGTGTCTGCCGTGAAGCGTCCGTCCCTTATCACCGGTTTGTCGCGGAATTGTATTTACTGCCGGCCCTGGCCCGCCGCGCCCGCGGGCTTGAGGTCGAAGACGCCTATTGGGCGCGCCTCGCCAACATGGCGCCGTTCGTTACTGCCTACACGCGCCCGGACGGCGAGGTGCCGATTTGGGGTGATGCCGACGATGGACGCGCGTTACCGCTGGGCACGCAGGCGCTGAACGATCATGGCTATCTTGCTGAAACGTTGATATCGCTGGACGGCGCGCCGGCACGGCCTGCTTATGACGAGACGTTGTGGTGGTTGGGCGCTGGTGATAGTCCCGCACCTAAACGATCCGCCCCCCAATCTGCAGCATTTAAAGATGCCGGTGTGTATGTTTTGCGGGACGACAAAAATTATGTCTTCGTCGATGCGGGGCCGGTCGGCATGGCCGGGCGCGGCGGACACGGTCACAACGATTGCCTGGCCTTCGAGGCGGCCTTGCAGGGCACGCGACTGATCGTCGATCCGGGTGCCTACGTTTACACCGCCGACGCCGAGGCGCGAAATCGCTTTCGCGGCACGGCCATGCACAACACGCCGCAGATCAACGACCAAGAGATCAACCGCATGCCGCGCGCAGATTGGCTTTGGTATCTGAGCGATGACGCCGTCCCCGAGGTCCGCCATTGGAACACATCGGATGATGTCGATCTGCTGGTCGCCGCGCACAGCGGCTATCAACGCCTCACGACGCCGGTCACACCTGTGCGCGCAGTGATGCTCGAAAAAAGCACGGGCCGCCTGTTCATCGCCGATGGGTTCGATTGTCCGAATGACCCGGGCACACTCAGCGTGCGCACACCGTTCACATTTGCGCCCGGCGTCGGCGTGGAAAATATTCGCGCAGGCGTATGGCGCCTGCAAAGCAGCGATTCCCGTTTTTTGATGATCAATGCCTATGCCGACTCGTGGCAGGCCAAGCTTGAAAATGGCGAAGTCTCGCCCGCCTATGGGATCGAGGTCGAAACCCAAATGCTGGCGTTTCGCCGCAACGGCCCTTTGCAACCGCTCGTGCTCGCCATTATTCCGGAACATGGCGCGCCGCCCGACCCGGTACGTTGGCTGGAAGGTGTCGTCAAAGGCTGCTTCCCCATTCCGGGCCTGAATTAGACTTACCTGAAAACACTGGAAAATAGGTGATTTATCAGTTACCCAGGCGCATGTTTTTCATTGCCCAAGCGGGCGATAGCAAACGAAAGCCCCTTTAGTGCACGAAAATTTCGCCAGACACGATGACATCAAAGTCGGCTCCGAGCGTGCCTTCGGTATCGTCTTTGCCGTTTTCTTTGCCGTGGTCGCAGCATGGCCGTTGCTGGACGGATTGGCGCCGCGTTGGTGGGCATTGGCGCTTGCTGCGGTTTTCTTCGGCGCGGGCTTTTTTCTGCCGGTCGTCCTCCGCCCGCTGAACATCGTTTGGTTTAAGTTCGGCATGTTGCTTTATAAGGTGGTAAACCCGATCACCATGGGGATGTTGTTCTATTTCACCGTCGTGCCGATGGGCCTGGTGATGCGTTTAATGGGCAAAGACCCGTTAAACCGAAAGCCGGACCCCACGTTGACCAGCTATTGGATCGAACGCACGCCGCACGGCCCTGAGCCGCAATCCATGAAAAACCAATTTTAGAGGCGAGAAATGGCATTTCTGATCGAACTTTGGCAGTTCCTGAAAGCACGGAAAAAATTCTGGCTGCTACCAATTTTCATCATGATGGCTGTGTTCGGCGGTTTGGTTGTGCTGAGCCAAGGCTCTGCCGTGGCGCCGTTCATCTACACGATCTTCTGATCTGAAAGCCGGCCCGTTGCGTATTCTTGGCCTTTCCGCATTCTATCACGACAGTGCTGCCGCCTTGATCGAAGACGGCGTCGTCATCAATGCGGCCCAAGAAGAGCGCTTTACCCGTAAAAAGCACGACGAACAGTTTCCTGAAAACGCGATCCGATTTTGCTTGGATGACGCTAACATCACGTTGGCCGATATCGATTACGTCGCTTTTTACGACAAGCCGTTCTTAAAGTTTGAGCGCTTGCTGGAAACGTATCTGTCATTCGCGCCGATCGGCTTTCGCTCGTTCAAGATGGCGATTCCGGTGTGGCTGAAAGAAAAGCTGTTCCAAAAGGACTTACTGCGCAAACGCTTCAAAGAGTTTGATCCGGATTTCGACTGGCAAAACAAACTGTTGTTTTCTGAGCATCACCAAAGCCACGCGGCATCCGCGTTCTTCCCGTCCCCGTTCGAAGAGGCCGTGGTGCTGACCATGGACGGCGTCGGCGAGTGGGCCACGACCTCGGTCGCCATCGGTCAAGGCCGCGACCTCAAGATGCATAAGGAAATTCACTTTCCGCATTCGCTGGGGCTGCTGTATTCCGCGTTTACCTATTACACCGGCTTCAAGGTCAATTCCGGCGAATACAAAGTCATGGGCCTGGCGCCTTATGGCGAGCCTATCTACTTAGATAAAATCCTCAACACCTTGATGGACGTCAAAGAGGACGGCTCGTTCCGCCTCGATCAGACGTACTTCAACTATTGCACCGGCCTGACCATGACCAACGCCAAATTCGATGCGGTGTTCGGTGGGCGGCCGCGCAAAGAGGGCGAACCGCTCGAACAAAAGCACATGGATTTGGCGGCGTCTGTGCAGGCTGCGACCGAAGAAATCGTACTGCGCCTGACCCGCACGCTGGCCAAGGAATACGGCATCAAGAACCTCTGCCTGGCAGGGGGCGTAGCGCTGAACTGTGTCGCCAACGGCAAAGTGCTCAGGGACGCTGCGTTCGAAAACGTGTGGGTGCAGCCGGCAGCAGGTGATGCCGGCGGTGCGCTTGGTGCCGCGCTGAACGCGTATTATTTGTATAAAGAACAGCCGCGCACCGTGGGTGATACCATGGATGCCATGAAGGGCTCATACCTGGGTCCGATCTATGCACAAGACAACATCGAAAATCGTCTGAAGGCTGCCGGCGCCAAATTCGAGGTGCTCAGTGAAGATGACACCATCGCCCAGACCGCCGAAGCCCTGGCCGATGAAAAAGCCGTCGGCTGGTTCCAAGGCCGCATGGAATTTGGGCCCCGCGCATTGGGTGGCCGCTCGATCTTGGGCGACCCACGTTCAGCGACGATGCAGAAAACGCTGAACCTGCGCGTAAAATATCGCGAGAGCTTTCGCCCGTTCGCACCATCGGTGCTGCGGGAAGATGTCGCCGACTGGTTTGAGATATCAACCGACAGCCCGTACATGCTGATGGTCGCCCCCGTCGTCGAAAAGCGCCGCCGCGCCATGACGGCGGACGAGCAAAAGCTGTTCGGCATCGAAAAACTGAACGTGCCTCGGTCCGACATCCCAGCCGTCACGCACGTGGATTATTCGGCCCGCATCCAGACCGTGCACGCCGAGACCAATCCTCGCTATCACGCGCTGATCAAAGCGTTTAAAGAACGCACCGGCTGCCCGGTCGTGGTCAACACCAGCTTCAACGTGCGCGGCGAGCCGATTGTGTGTACCCCCGAAGACGCGTTCCGTTGCTTCATGGGTTCCGACATCGAAGTGCTGGTGGTCGGCAATTGCTTCATGAAAAAAGAAGACCAGGACCCGGCGCTCAAGCTCGATTATAAAAACGCATTTGATTTGGATTAAGCGGCGTCGCTCAAGCATCCCGGATTGCTGCGTGTCCAGGAAATCGTCAATTCCAAAGACATACGTCATTCCCGCCTTCGCGGGAATGACGCTGGGGGCCTCATCGGAGAGCTTGCTAAACTAAATGGGCACACGAAAACACCCGCCATGTCGCGAATGCCTCTACCCGGCCTCCAACAAATTAATCGCGCCCAGTGCCAAAATCTCCGTCGCCAAGCGAACATCATCAAGCGCGATATGCTCGTCTGCGCCGTACATGCCGGCGCCCGCAGGGTCTTCCGGACCTGCGCCATACAACACGGTCGGAATGCCGGCGGTCGCATAGTGTTGGCCTTCGTGATCATACCCCACGCCACAGGGGCGCGGCTGCGTGCCGAAACGCTCACCCAGCGGCATCGAAATCGCAGCTCGCAAGGGTTTGGCGGCATCGCTCGGCACCATCGGTAAGATCAATTGCCGGCGGCGTATACGGCAGCGAACACCGGGGGATTTCGCAATCGTCGTGCCGATCAAGTTGGTCAGTTGCTTCTCAACCTCGGCCGGGTCTTCGTCTGGGGTGATGCGTCGGTCTAGCCGAATGACGACGCGTGCCGGTACACCACCGCCGGCGATCCCACCTTCGACGTGTTCGATCACCATGCTCGGCGCGCCGATACCTGGAATGTCGGATACCCGTGATTTGAGCCCGCTTCTGAATTGATACAAGCGCGCCATCGCGTGACTTGCCGCTTCCATCGCGTCGGCACCTTTTTCCGGCGCAAACGCAGGCGCCGCGCGGCCGATCACCTCAGCCTCCATCATCACGCAGCCGGTTGCATACAAACCGATGGATCGCGCAGGGCCGCCGACGATGGCGTAATCCGGCTTCACAATGCCGTCCGCCAAAAGCGTCTTGCAGCCGAACCCGCCGCTGCTTTCGCCAGCAAAACTGATATGCAGCTCAAGGGTGCCGGACAGCGGCAAGCCAGCATCTTTCAACGCCAGCAAAGCGAACACCTGTGCGGCCAAGTGGCCTTTGCCACTCAGCACACCGGCGCCGAACAACTGTCCGTCTTTAATCAATCCCGCGTGCGGATCAACCTGCCAATCCCCTGTAATAGGTGCCGTGTCGACATGACTGACCAGGGCCAGTATAGGCCCGTCGCCAAAGCGCATCCGCACCACCAGATTGACCACGGCCGGCATGCCGCGCGCCTCGGTACGCTCAGTTGGGGCCGCATGACGCTCGACCTCAAAGCCCAGCTTTTCCAATGCGACTGCCAATTTCTCCGCCCGCGCCGCCAGTCCATCGCTACCGGTCTCAGTTTTCAGCGCCACCAGGTCTTTCAGGAACGAAAACTGCGCGGCGCGGCGCTTAACGGTGACCTCGGCGATTTTTGCTGCGTTCGCACTGCTCATGATGTGTCCTAAAACATGTCTCAGACATAATGATCCGCTTGAAAGCGCGATAATCTACGATGAAACCCTTGCAAACCAGGGCTAATCCGTCAATTTGGGGTTTCCATTTTTCATCGTACCCCGATGAAACCATGTGCAAGGAGACCCTGAATGCCGTCGACCGATAGCCTGGAAATGATCACGAAGCTGATCAGCTTTGACACCACAAGCCGCGATTCCAATATGGATCTTATTCGCTTCGTACAGGCATATCTCAACGACTTGGGTATCGAGAGCACGCTTGTCCCCAACGACGACGGCAGCAAGGCAAACCTCTATGCCACCGTCGGCCCGACCGACAAGCCCGGCGTAATGCTGTCCGGTCACACCGATGTGGTGCCGGTCGACGGGCAAAACTGGGACAGCGACCCGTTCACCGTCATCGAAAAAGACGGCAAGCTGTTCGGGCGCGGCACGTCGGATATGAAAAGCTTTATCGCGCTGGTGCTGGCAAAGCTGCCGGCATTCCTTGAGCGCGGCCTGGATACCCCGCTCCACCTCGCATTTTCTTATGACGAAGAAGTCGGCTGCGTCGGCGTGCGGCCGATGATCGACATGATCAATACCCTGCCGATCAAGCCTCGCTTCGCCATCATCGGCGAGCCGACCAGCATGCAGGTGATCACCGGCCACAAGGGCAAGCGCAGCTATCGGGGCCACGTGCGCGGCCTGGAAGCACATTCCAGCTTGGCCCCGCAAGGCGTCAACGCGATCCAATATGCGGCGCGGCTGATCGTGCACCTGCAATCCATGGCGGCGCGCATTCAATCCGATGGTCCATTCGACGAGCTTTTCGACGTCGCTCACACCACCGTGCACACCGGCACCATCAAGGGCGGCACGGCGCTGAACATCGTGCCCAAGGACTGCGGGTTCGAGTTTGAATTCCGTTATATCGGCGATGACGACCCGGACTCCATCGAAGCCGAAATCATGCATCAGGCAAAACAAGTTCTGGAGCCTGAGATGCAGGCCATCGACCCGTCAACCGGCATTGATATCGAGTGCTACAACGATATGCCGGGCCTTGATATGAACGTGGATTCCGAGGTCGTGACCTTCGTCAAACAACTGGCCGGGCGCAATGATCACGCCAAGGTCGCGTTCGGCACCGAAGCCGGCCTGTTCCAAAACCGTGGCGGCATACCATGCGTCGTGTGCGGCCCGGGCAGCATCGATCAGGCACACAAGCCGAACGAATTCATCAGCTTAGAGCAGCTCGACAAGGGCGATGCGTTCTTAAATCGTTTGATGGACCGGGTGTGTAAGTAGGCTTAGTTCAGCAGCAAGCGCGGCATATACCGGCCGCCTTCTTCCTGACCCTCGAAATAGTCGATCATTTCTGGGTGGCTGATCGGCTCGTCGTCTTCGTCCGGCACAAGGTTCTGTTCCGACACGTAGGCAATATACGGCGAGCTTTCGGTGGATTCTGCAAACAGGTGATAGAACGGCTGATCCTTGCGCGGCCGCACGTCGACCGGGATCGACTGGTACCATTCTTCGGTGTTGCTGAATTCCGGATCGACATCAAAAATGACGCCACGGAACCCATAAACCCGATGACGAACCGGCGCACCGATGGTGAATTTTGCGTTATTGCTCTGCTGTCTCACGTTGCGCCTCCACGCCTGGGCGACCTAAAAGCCGCCAACCTTCAATTTGTACGTATACGCATAACATAAACGTCCCTATTGCCGTTGCAAGTCTGATCGGGGTGGAAAACCCGCTAGAAAGCGCTTATCTAACGCTGACAAAGGGTTAGCTTTAAGGAATCAGAATGCCGGACGCCCCAAAAATCGAACAGGAAAACCAGCAACAAAGCATTGCCGAAGTGCAACAGGACCTCATCGACGAGTTTGAGTTCCTTGACGATTGGATGGATCGCTATCGCCACATCATTGATCTCGGCCAACGTCTGGAGGATTTTCCCGAAGAATGGATGACCGACGAGTTCAAAGTACGCGGCTGCCAATCCCAAGTCTGGCTGGTGCCGGAACACAAAGACGGGCGGATCGTTTTCCACGCCGCTTCCGACGCCGCCATCGTGTCCGGCTTGATCGCGATTTTGCTGCGCATTTATTCCAATCGCACGCCCGCTGAAATTTTAGAAACCCCACCCTCGTTTATCGAAGGTCTCGGCTTGGATGAGCATCTCAGCCCGAGCCGCGCCAACGGTCTGCATTCGATGGTGCAAACCATGCTGAAACACGCCCAGGCCGCGGCGTGATGCTTCTGAGTTAGGTCGAACGAAATCGCCCCGGCGCGACAGCCGCTATCAAGTCCGCCTCTAACAGACCCGCCGCACCCGTCATTTGATCGACGAGCACTTCGGCCATCAAAGGCGCCGTCAAAAAGCCCCGCGAGCCGAGACCCGTCAACGCCCACACCTTGTCGGAGAGCTTGCCCACAATCGGCAGATAGTCACGCACCGTCGCCCGAAGTGCCGTCCGCCCGCCGATCACAGTGGCACCGTCCATCCTCGGCAGATGCGCAGTCAAGGTTTCCAGCATGGTGGCATGATCTTCGTCGCGTAGCCGATCCCAATCCGCAGCCGGGACTTCGCCATGCCGCGCATAGGTCGCACCCAACACGTGACCGGCGGTGCCGTCTGGCAACGTGACGGCAGGCGTCATATAGCCGCCATAGGTCACCGCAACGCCTGGCGCATCGGCCATTTCCCGGATGTAAGTCAGCTGGCCACGATTGGCGCGCATGGGTAACGTACCCGGCGCCATTAGGTCGAGTACACCCGTGCCTGCGGCTAAGATCACCGCATCATAATCCACCTTGAGCGCATCCGGCGAGGCAATCCGGGTCCGTGTGATGTCGATGCCGCGCAGCAAGTGCGCCGTCACGCAGGGCGGCTTGAGCGTGCCCGCCGTCGAAAACCATAAGCCCGGATGCGCGACTGATATCCCGAGGATGTCACCGGCCTCCGCTGGAGTCACCGTGCGCATCACATTGCCCGGCCAGTTGAACGCCTTTAACGCGCGTTGCTGACGTTCCGCCTCGTCATCATTGCGGGCCAAGGTCAGCGTCCCCCTGCATCCGGCCCAGATGTCCGCGCCTGCCGCCGCGAGGTCGTCATAAAATGGCACCGCATGCAGATAGGCAGCTGCCATCACGCGCCCCATGGACACACGCTCGCGCGGCAGCCGGGGGGCGATCAACGCGGTCGGATTTGCCGACGCCGCCGTGCCGTCGTCCGCATCAAACACGGTGACCGTAATGCCCCGGTTCTTCAGCGCATGCGCTGCGCACGCACCAGCGATCCCAGCGCCGATGACGGCGACCTTCGAAGGTACCACTATGCTTGGTTTGGACGTCATGCTGGACGATAGCGAGGCAGGTTGGGACTGTACACTCCCCAAAGCCGCAGGTGCAGGGAGATGTTGAAAGTGGGGACTCAACTATCGTTCACCGTCCAGCAACGCATCTCCCCTCCGCGACTTCCCGGACGCGTAGCGATCCGGGAAGTCGCAGGGATGGGGGTACACCAAGATATACTGTTTATCCCAAGCTCACCGAGAGGAAACCGTCAGCCCAGCAGTTTTTGCTTTAACAGCGCGTTCACCTGGCCCGGATTGGCTTTCCCTTGGGATGCCTTCATCACTTGGCCGACGAACCAGCCGATGGCCTTTTCGTTGCCGCCGCGGACTTCGTCGGCTTGGCCTGGATTATCGGCGATCACTTGGTCGACGATGGCCTCGATCGCGCCAGTGTCGGTGATCTGTTTGAGGCCTTTTTCTTCGACGATCGCACCGGGTGCTTTGCCGGTCTCGAGCATATCTTCAAACACGTCCTTGGCGATCTTCGATGAAATCGTGCCGTCTTCGATCAGGCCGACGAGCGCGCCCAAATTTTCAGCGGTCACCGGGCTTTCGTCGATGCCGACGCCGCGTTTGTTCAGCGCGCCGAACAAGTTCGTGGTCAGCCAGTTGGCGACTTGCTTGGCATCACGGCCTTCGGCGGCAGTCTCAAAATACGCAGCCGTTTCCCGGTCGGCGACGAGTACACTCGCATCATAGGGGGAAAGCCCTAGATCCTTGATAAGCCGTGCTTTTTTATCATCCGGCAATTCAGGCAAAGTCTTTTCGATCGCTGCGATATAGTCTTCTTCAAGGCGCACCGGCAGCAGGTCCGGGTCTGGGAAGTAGCGGTAATCGTGGGCAAATTCTTTCGAGCGCATGGGCCGGGTCTCACCCCGGCTGGGATCGAGCAAGCGGGTTTCTTGGACGATTTCCTCGCCGTCTTCCCACGCTTCGACTTGGCGTTCGGCCTCGATCTCGATCGCCTGCATGACAAACCGGATTGAGTTCACGTTCTTCACTTCGACGCGAGTGCGCAGCTCGGCCTCACCCAGCGGGCGGACGGACACATTGACGTCGGCCCGCATCGAGCCTTCTTCCATGTTGCCGTCGCACGTCCCCAAATAGCGCACGATGGCGCGGAGCTTGCGCAAATACGCACCCGCTTCTTCGGGCGTGCGAATATCGGGCTTGGAGACGATCTCCATCAACGCCACGCCGGAGCGGTTGAGGTCGATCATGGTACGACGGGGGTCGCGATCATGGATCGATTTGCCGGCGTCTTGTTCCAGGTGCAGACGCTCGATCCCGATGTCGCGGCTTTCGCCCCCGTCCAGGTCCAAGGTCACGATGCCTTCGCCGACAATCGGATGCAGGAATTGGCTGATTTGATAGCCCTGCGGCAGATCGGCATAGAAATAGTTCTTCCGCTCAAACACCGAATGGCGGTTGATCTGGGCGCGCAGGCCGAGCCCGGTGCGGACCGCTTGTTCAATCGCCATTTCGTTGATCACCGGCAGCATGCCCGGCATCGCGGCGTCGACCAGCGAGACGTTTTCGTTCGGACCCTTACCAAATTCAGTGGAAGCTCCCGAGAACAGCTTGGCGTTGGAAATCACCTGGGCGTGGACTTCGAGCCCGACGACCACTTCCCATTGGCCGGTGCGACCTTCGATCAAATAGCTCATTGCGTGCCTCCCACCTTGGCGGTGAACCCGGCGGCGTGCTCCAGCAAGGCGGCAGCCCGAAACAAGGTTTCTTCCTGACAGACGCCGCTGATCAACTGCAACCCAAGCGGCAAGCCGTTGGCGTCCAGCCCGCCCGGCACCGAGATCGCCGGCAGACCCGCCAGCGACGCCGGCACGGTGAACACGTCGTTCAAGTACATGGCGATAGGATCGTCCATCTTTTCGCCCTTGGCGAACGCGGCACTCGGCGCGGTCGGGGTCAGCACCACGTCGACATCGTTGAACACGGTCTTGAAGTCATTGGCGATCAACGTGCGCACCTGCTGTGCTTTCACGTAGTAGGCATCGTAGTAGCCTGCCGACAGCACATAAGTGCCGATCATGATGCGCCGCTGCACCTCGTCACCGAAGCCTTCGGCGCGGGTCAACTCATACATTTCGTCCAGGCTCGCACCCGGCACGCGGAGCCCGTAACGCACACCATCATAGCGCGCCAAGTTCGAAGACGCCTCGGCCGGAGCAACGATGTAATACGTCGGCAGTGCGTACTTGGTGTGCGGCAACGAGACGTCTTTGATCTCGGCGCCCATGTCCTTGAGCCACGTCACGCCCTGATCCCAAAGTTTTTGAATGTCAGCCGGCATACCGTCCAAGGTGTATTCTTTGGGAATGCCGACGCGAAGCCCCTTGGCGTTACCGCCTGCACCCGCAGCGACTGCGGCCCGGCAATCGGGCACCGGCAAATCAAGTGAGGTGGAATCTTTCGGATCATGCCCGGCCATCGCTTCAAACATGATCGCCGCATCTTCGACAGTGTGCGCAATCGGCCCAGCTTGATCCAGGCTGCTTGCAAACGCCACCACGCCCCAGCGCGAGCAACGACCATAAGTCGGCTTCATGCCGACCAAGCCCGTGAACGACGCGGGCTGGCGGATTGAGCCGCCGGTATCGGTGCCGGTCGCGGCAATCGCCAAGCCCCCCGAAACCGCGGCGACCGAGCCGCCGCTTGAGCCGCCCGGCACCAGATCGGCATTGGCGCCCGCCGGCGTCCATGGGTTTTTCACGGAGCCGAAATACGACGTGATGTTGGCCGAGCCCATGGCGAATTCGTCCAAGTTGGCCTTACCCAGCATCACCGATCCCACATCGCGCAGCTTGCCGCTGACGGTGCTTTCATAGCGGGGCACAAAATTTTCTAAAATGTGAGACGCAGCGGTGGTGCGCACACCCTCGGTGCAGAACAAATCTTTCATGGCGATCGGCACGCCATCCATCGGGCCTGCAACGTCACCTTTGGCACGACGCGCGTCGGACGCTTGCGCACGTTCGCGGGCAACGTCGAAGCTTTCGGTGATGAACGCATTCAAAACCCGATTGTCTTCGATGGCTTTGATGTGCTGGTCCGTCAGCTCAAGCGCAGACACCTCGCCCTTGCCGAGCGCATCGGCGGCGGCGGCAATCGTCCAATGCTTATGTGTGCTCATTCCACCACCTTCGGGACAGCAAAGAACGGACCTTCACGGTCGGGCGCGTTGGCCAGAATGTCTTCGACTTTATCACCATCGTTGACCACGTCTTTGCGTAGCGGCGTCGCGATATCGACGGCACTGGTCATTGGCGCGATCCCGTTGGTGTCGACCTCGCTCAGCTGCTCAACCCAGCCGACGATATTATTAAGCTCATCGGCCAGCGGCGCGAGCCGCGCTTCGTCAACGCGAATGCGGGCCAGGAAGGCGATTTTTCGGACATCGTCCTCGTTCAGCGACATCGGGAACTCCCAGACGGTGGTTCATTTCCTTGAAAGCCGAGGTTTAAGGGGGGCAGCAACGATATGCAAGAACTGGGTGCGGTTTTGTGCTGTGGGTAGGGGTGTAGGGCCTCGCTAATTTTCACCAGATTTCGTCATCCTCGCGCAGGCGGGGATCCATGGCAGCGATGGATCCCCGCCTACGCGGGAATGACGCTGAAGTCGCGCCCTACCCGGCCTTCTTAAAGATCGCATCCCAGGCCTGGGCCGACCAATGTGTCAGGGCGAGTTCGACGGCGGATGCCAGCGCACGCGGCACGTCAGTCGCGGGCAGCGCGCCAATGAGGACGTCGGCTTTGCCGTAGCTGTCTTCGCTCACCCCATCAAAGCGCACCTCACCCTGGTCCAGGTCAAACAGCATGATCGTTGAAAATACGTCGTCGAGATCGTGCAAGGTATCCAACAAGTCCACATTGATCTGGAACACGCGGCGCTTGTTGGAGCCGTCAAACGGCACTTCGGTCATGAACATTTGCGCGGGGAACCTGATCCGCATACCACCCCGCTCACAGACGATGGTGGCATCGTAATCAGCGGCCAGCACAGCCTGATCCTCGCCCTCAGTGCGGCCAATATAACGAACGCGGAAACCACACCGATGGCCGGGCGAAATTTGCACCTCGCCGGTCACGTCTTTGTCGATGCTGCCGTCGACGATGGGCGACAGCACGGTGCCGTAGACAAAGCCCAGTGGCGCCCCGTCCTTGATCACCGCCAGCCAAACCGTGCCCGGCGCACGCCCGACGACCTGCACCACTTGGCCCGCGGACAGGCCATCGACACGCTTGGAATCGGTCCTTGGCCCACTGCGAACGTTCACATCTTTTTCGACCAGATACTTGCCGGGCGCCGGCGTCACGACGACGCCGAGGAATTTGATGTCCGCCGCCCCTGCAGACACGCCCGACACCAAGACCATGAGCACGGCCAGCACCATGCGCCGCGCCGCCACCATCAATGGTATCACTTGCCGGCCCTTCACGTGCATTCAGCCCCTCCGCAGACGCGTCCGACCACGTCCCCGGAAAAGGGCCATGCCAATCAGCTAAGCTTATGATAACTAAGTCTTCCTCTACTGACCAGTTCACGCCGTCCTGATCGTTTAAATGGCGGCACAACAAGGCAAGCACGCCGTTATGACCACACCTGCGCGCGCGCAAATTTACTCAAACATTCGCGAATTGACGGCCAGTATGGCCAAGGGGCAACGGTTGTTGGGGCTTGATATCGGCGACAAGACCGTCGGCGTCGCGATCTCCGATCCGCTGTTCATACTGGCGAGCCCGTTGAAAACCGTACCGCGCGCTAAAAAACTCGGCCCCGTGATCGACGATATTGCGCGGTTGGCGGAAAATGAGCACGTCGGCGGCCTGCTTGCCGGCCTGCCCGTCAGCATGGACGGCACCGAGGGCCCCCGCGCCCAGGCGACCCGCGACATCACCATGGAAATCGCCACCCGTCTCGGCCTCCCCGCCGCGTTTTGGGACGAGCGCCTATCGACCGCCGCAGTCGAGCGATTCCTGGTCACCGAAGCCGACATGACCCGCAAGCGCCGCAAAGACGTCGTCGACAAAATGGCCGCCGCCTACATCCTGCAAGGCGCGCTGGATAGTTTATGACGTCAAAGACATGCGTCACCCCCCCATCTCGTCATCCCCGCGCAGGCGGGGATCCATGGTGAAATTGGATTCCCGCCTACGCGGGAATGACGCATGAATTTGGGCTTTTTCGCGTGTGCAGGACTGAGCGGGTCGCAGGTGAACAACCGCTCCCCCCTACTCCGTCACCGCATAATCCAACAGCTTCAGCAGCTCACCCGATTGCCGATGGAAGCGTTTCGTGGCATCGGGATCAAAGCGGTTTTTCCACACGCCCGGGTCCAAATCCAACGGTGCGATCTGGTGCGCGCGGCGGATGCCCGCTTGAACCAAGTCTTCGCGGTCTTCGACGTCGCAAAAGCGGAACAGGCGGCGGACAATCGGTGATGGTTCTTCGACCACGTCTTCGGCGCGGATTTGATAATAGCGACTGCGGTTGAGCCGCCCGAACCTGCGCGCCGCGCCGACCGAGCGCGACCAGTTACGAGCAAACGTTTCGGCGAAGTCGGCAAACGACGGATAGCGCCTAGGGAATTCGCCCCGCGATATGCCCATATTAAAGTCCCATGCGCCTGCCGCTTCGTCGCGACCGTCGCGGACCACGTGTACGATCCGCATGCCGGGGAATAAGCGGTCCAGCAGTTCCAGCGACAACACGTGCTCCGGCGTCTTTTCGCCGATGCACGTCACCTCGTCCTCGACGTCTTCGGGGACCCAGCGGTTGAACATCAGCATCACGGCGGTGCGCATCAAATGTTCGACGTCATCAAAGGTGAAGCCCGCGGCGTTGCCGGGTAGACCGGCCAACTGCATGCGGTTGCCGATTTTTTCGGCATCTTGGTTGTATTGGTCGACCAATTTGGCGAGGCCCGGGAACAGGCTGTCGGTGTAATGCCCTTCGCCTTTGCAAACGACCTTGGGGTGGGTGTCCAGGCATTGCTGCACCCAAGACGTGCCCCAACGCGTGGCGCCGACGACGAACACGACGTCTTTTTTCATGAGCCGGCTCAGCCGCTCGTGCGTCTGAATGTGGGCTTTTAATTGCTCGTCCATACGCGGTTCCGATTTCCCCTGCCCGGCCTCGCACACAGCGAATCACACGGACCCCGCATATTACTTGATCGCGGCGCCGCAAGCCATGCCGTCGGACAACAGAAAACAACAGTAATGTGCTTGCCCGGAATACGTAAGCGGACATATAGTGCGCGCCTATGAACGGTGACACCGAACCCTTCGGCTTTCCGCATAGGCACCTCCTCGGCATTGAGGGCCTAAACCCCCTTGAAATTACGGCGTTACTTGACCGCGCCGAAAGCTATGTCGAACAGAATCGTCAAGCCGACAAGAAGCGCGACGTGCTCGGTGGCCGCACCCTGATCAACCTGTTTTATGAAGATTCAACCCGCACCCGCACCTCGTTCGAGCTGGCGGGCAAACGGCTCGGCAGCGATGTGATCAACATGTCGGTGGCCACAAGCTCGGTCAAAAAAGGCGAAACCCTGGTCGATACCGCGATGACGCTGAACGCCATGCATCCCGACGTGCTGGTGATTCGCCATCCGGAATCGGGCTCGGCCAAGTTGCTGAGTGAAAAAGTAAACTGCGCCGTGATCAACGCCGGCGACGGATCACACGAGCACCCGACCCAAGCCTTGCTGGACGCGCTGACGATTCGCCGACGCATCGGCAAAATCCAAGGCCTGCGGATCGCGATCTGCGGCGACATCCTGCATTCCCGCGTCGCACGCTCAAACATTCATCTGCTGACCACCATGGGCGCGCGCGTCCGCCTGATCGCGCCCCGCACGTTGATCCCGACCGGGATCGAGCATATGGGCGTCGAAGTATTCTATGACATGCGCGAAGGCCTGCAGGACTGTGACATCGTGATGATGCTGCGGCTGCAAAAAGAACGCATGCACGGCAACTACTTCCCCTCGGTGCGGGAATATTTCCATTTTTTCGGGCTCGATTACGCCAAACTCGAAGGCGCCAAACCCGACGCGCTGATCATGCACCCGGGCCCGATGAATCGGGGCGTCGAGATCGACAGCGAGGTTGCTGACGATTTCGGGCGATCCGCGATCCATGAACAGGTTGAGATGGGCGTCGCCGTCCGTATGGCGGTGCTGGAAATCCTCACCGCCAATCTTGATAACACACAGCCGAGGAACCTCTGATGGCTGTTAAAGGGGACCGCACACCAGGTCGCGTCGCGTATGTAAACGCGCGCCTGCTGGATCCAGCGACCGGCCTTGATGGGCCGGGCGGCGTGCTGACCGACGGCGAGATGATCAAAGCGGTCGGCCCGAACGTCACCGCCGATGCGGCGCTCGACGGCGTCACCGTGATCGATTGCGGCGGGCGGTGTCTGGCCCCCGGCCTGATCGATATGCGGGTGCATTTGGGTGAACCCGGCGAAGAGCACAAAGAAACCCTGGCCAGCGCGGCACGGGCTGCGGCGAAGGGCGGCATTACCTCGATGGTCTGCCTGCCCAACACCGATCCGGTGATCGATGATATGTCGGTCGTAGAATTCGTCGCCCGGCGCGCGCGCTTGCAGGGATTATCCAAAGTGTATCCCTATGGCGCCGTCACCAAAGGCGTGAAGGGTGAAGAAATCGCCGAACTTGGTTTGCTCGCGGAGTCCGGCGCCGTCGCCTTTACCGACGGCTTTCGCGCCATCAAGGACGCGCAAGTGATGCGCCGCGCGATGATGTACGCGCGCACCTTCGATCTGTTGATCTGCCAGCACCCTGAAGAACCCAGCCTTGCGGACGGCGGCGTGATGAATTCCGGCGAGCAGGCCACCCGGCTTGGCCTTACCGGTATTCCGCGCCAGGCCGAAGTGATGATGATCGAGCGCGATATCCGTTTGGTGGAGCTCACCGGCGCACGGCTGCACATCAACCACATCTCGACCATCGAAGCGGCGGACGCCATTCGCAGCGCCAAAGCACGCGGCCTGCCGATTACCTGCGACGCTGCACCGCCGCACTTTGCACTGAACGAAGTGGCCATCGGCGATTACCGCACCTTCGCAAAATTGTCGCCGCCGCTACGCCTTGAATCCGACCGCCGCGCCATTGTCGACGCCATCAAAGACGGCACGGTCGACTGCATCGCCTCCGATCACACCCCGGAAGACGAAGAATCCAAACGCCTGCCGTTTGCCGCCGCCGCATTCGGTGGGGTTGGTCTGGAAACACTTTTAGCCGTCACGCTGGAACTTTATCACAACGGCCATCTGACGCTGTTGCAGGCATTGAAATTCCTGACCTCGGCACCCGCGGACTTGCTGAAATTGCGCGCGGGTCGCCTCGCACAAGGCCGCCCCGCCGACCTGATCGTGTTCGATCCGGACCGGGGCTGGAAAGTAAGTGCCGACCAGCTGCTGTCGAAGTCTAAAAACAGTCCGTTCGACGGCCGCTTGGTGCAGGGCCTCGTGACCCGCACCGTGATCGACGGCCGTACCGTCCACGTCGCGGAGTAAAATCATGGATGCACTTAACCCGAACCTGCAATTGATCATCGCTGCCGTCATCGGCTATCTTTTCGGCTCGGTGCCGTGGGGCTTAGTGCTGATGAAACTGGCCGGCAAGGGCGACATCCGCACCATGGGGTCCGGCAACATCGGCGCTACCAACGTCGCACGAAATGCCGGCAAGCCGTTGGGCGCGCTGACGCTGATTCTAGATGCCTCAAAAGGCGCAATCGCAGCATTGATCTTTATGCAGTTCAGCGAACTAGCCGGGATCATTGCCGGCTTTACCGCCGTGCTCGGGCACAATTTCTCGATCTGGCTGAAGTTCAAAGGCGGTAAGGGCGTCGCCACATCGCTGGGTGTCATTTTGATGGTATCCTGGCCGATCGGCATTCTGACGTGCTGCGCGTGGCTGGTCCTATGGTCGACGTTTAAGTATTCGTCGCTGGCGTCCATGGGGGCGCTCGTCGTCACACCGGGCATCGCATATTGGTTCAAAGGCGGCCCATCGGCGGTAATGTACATGACGGCCGGCCTCGCCATCTTGTCGCTGATCCGCCACCACCAAAACATCAAACGCCTGCTCAAGGGTGAAGAGCCGAAGACCGGTAAAAAGAAACCGGTCGAGCAACCGCCCGCGCAATAAATGTGATCTGCGCAAACACCTGCGACGGCCCGGTCACGCAGCGACACACACTTTAGGAAAGCCAAACCCTGGCGTCATCCCCGCGTAGGCGGGGATCCATGTCAGCGATGGATTCCCGCCTACGCGGGAATGACGGTGAGAGGGAATAACGAAATAAAGATCCGATTCCATGCCATAATACCCCATGCTCAAACACGCACCTGAAGCAGACGACGACACAGAAACCAAAACCGACGATGCGCTGTATTGCGCAGAGTGCGGGCAGTTGCTGACCCGGACCCGCTGGGCGCTGGTGATGGGCGAAGGGCATGAACGAGTGTTTATCAACCCGGGCGGCCATGTATTCCGGATCGCGTGCTTCATCGAAGCGCCGGGCGCGCTGGAGGTCGGACCGGCCACCGACGAGCATACCTGGTTCCCCGGCTATGCCTGGAAACTGATGCTATGCAGCGGCTGCAAAACCCATGTCGGCTGGTGCTTCGAAGGCGAAGTCGCCCCGCGTATTTTCTTTGGCCTGATCAAAACGGCATTGACGCCAAGCCCTGGGCACGGCCAAGGTTGACGCAATCATCAAAGTTGCCTTGGGGAGACCATCATGTCGAAGCCGGTCGTTGAAATTCATTACTGCCGCACCTGTCGGTTCGTGTTGCGGGCCACGTGGATGGCGCAGGAATTGCTGTTCACATTCGGCGACGACCTGGGCGGGCTGACACTTGTGCCGGACGAGGGCGGTGTGTTCCGGGTGCAAATGGCCGACGGCACGGTGCTGTTTGATCGCCATGCCGCCGGACACTTCCCCGAAAGCAAAGAGCTCAAACAACTGGTGCGTGACGCCATTGCGCCGGGCAAAGACCTTGGGCATTCGGACACGCATTAAGGCGTTTTAGAAAGACTTTCATTAATGTGTAGTGATACTGGTTCCGGCACCGCAATACCGACTATTCTTATCGAAAATGACCGCACGCGGGTGACCGAATGGCGCTTTAAAAACCGTGGCGACAGCACCGGGTGGCACCGCCATGAATACGATTATGTCGTGGTGCCCTTGTTCGATGGTCAACTTGAAATTGACACAGGCACAGACCAGCACACCATTGCGCCGATGCAAAACGGTGTGCCGTATTTTCGCGAAATCGGCGTCGAGCATAATGTCATTAATGGCAATGACTTTGAATGCGCCTTCGTTGAAATTGAATTTCTTAAATAACATCACCAACGGATAGCCAACATGAGCTTCATTGTGCAAATGGCCGACGGCACGGTGCTGTATGATCGTCACACCTCCGGGCAAAGATATTAAAAAATCCGATAAATAATTATTATAAATCTACTTTTAATTGTTTGTTTTCCTGCTGAGTTCTCTCATAACACCAAACAATATTGGTTTTAGGAGGGATACATGAGCAATTCGCACACTCAGTCAATTTGGAAGCAAACACTGGCCATCGCAGCCATCATGCCTAAATTGTTTTTACGTGAGAAAGTCGGTTTTGGCCTCCTGCTGGCAATTTTTACCTTATGGCAGTTGTTACTGGAATTAGGCATTCTTGATGCGCTTGAAGATTCGGTGCCAATAAACATCGTTTTTACTATGCTTATCACCATTGTCGTCACTTGCTTTATGACCGCCGTCCAACGGCGGATTCACCAGCCGGCAACCTTTACCTCAATTTGGAGAGCGTTCCAATTGGGATGGGCGGAACTGATATACGCGATCGTATCTTTCGTCATTATTATGATCTTCTCGTATGTTCCTTTAGGGATTGTAATCACGTACCAACATTGGAACCAATACTTGGAATTCGATATTTTCTCTTATGGAATGCTTCTGCCATTTGCGATTCCGTTTTTACTGGTTGGAGCCGGTGCAATGGCAATACAGTTGCCCAGACTTGCTAACGGTGTTTTCGCCAGTTTGAGTGACACTATAAACGCAACAAAAAAATACCGCTTTGCGTTGGGCGTTCATTGGTCTGTTCAATTTCTCCTCGCCATGAGCTTTTTGACCTACGTTTACATTGTACAGGTCGCTTACCCCGACATCGCGAGGCCGGAAACCATTGAGACAATGACCCCATTTATTCTTTCGCTGGTCGCCATTTTACAGCAAATACACATAGTACTCTTGAGCTCCGCCAGTGCATTTTACATTTTCGCTGACGATCCAAACGGCCTGCGTCACCCGCAGTTAAAAGCCGAAGACCCTGCCTGAAACGCGTGACGTCGCGACTGTTGCTCGGTAATCTTCCAAAAAACAATGCTCGGAGGATACGATGCGAACGCTGATCTCGGGCGCCGACGTTTATGATGGCACCGGCGCCACCCCCGTAAAAACTGACGTCTTGATCGAAGACGGTGCGATCAGCGCGATCGGCAAAAATCTCTCTGCCGACGGCGCCGAGATTATTGACGCATCCGGCCTCGCATTGATGCCCGGCATCATTGATACGCATACGCATTTTGATGCGCAGATCACTTGGGATGCTGCCGTCCGCCCGTCGCCGGCGTTGGGTGTGACGACCATCGTCATGGGCAACTGCGGCTTCACCATCGCGCCCTGCCGCGAAAAAGATCGCGATTTGGTGATGAAGAACCTGACGCAGGTCGAAGGCATGTCGTTGGATGCACTGCGTACCGGCATCGACTGGGGGTTTGAGACGTTCCCCGACTACGTCGCCATGCTGGCGCAAAAAGGTGTGGTGCCGAACGTCGCCTGCTTCTTGGGTCACAGCTCAATCCGCACCTATGTGATGGGCGCGGCGGCGACCGAGCGGGCTGCAACGCCCGAAGAAATTGCCGAGATGTGCGCGATTGTTGAACAAGGCATGGCGGCGGGCGCGATTGGCTTTGCGACCTCGACCGCGCCGCAGCACAACGGCTGGGCCGGGGTGCCGATGCCGTCTCGGCTTGCCGACGATGACGAGTTGTATGCGCTTGTCGGCGCGATGGCGAAGTCCGGACGCGGCATTTTTATGCTGACCAAGGGCAACCGTACCGATGTTGCGTACCTCGAAAAATTGGCGGCCAAAACCAAGCGCCCGATCATGATCGCCGCCTTGCTGCACAATTCCACCAACCCGACGGGTACGCTCGACGAACTGACAAAAATCGCCGACGCCCGGGCGCGCGGTCACGAGCTTTGGGGGCAAGTGTCGTGCTGCCCGCTGACCATGGATTTCACGCTGAAGTCCGCTTACCCGCTGGAGAGTTTCGACAGCTGGCAACCACTGATGAAACTGAGCGTCGACGATCTGATCACGGCGCTGAAAGACACCAAACTTCGCGACGCCGTCAAAGCCGAGTTGGCATCCCCCGCCGGGGTGCGCTTGTTCAATGGCGAATGGGACAAGATCGAAGTGACCGAGGCCGCCAGCGACGCCAACCGCGCGCTTGAGCACACAACGATTGCTGAGATCGCCGCCCAACGCGGTGTCGATCCACTGGACTGCATGCTCGACATCGCGATTGATGAAAACTTGGAGACCATCTTCACCGCCGTGCTGCTGAATTCCGACGAAGATGCGGTCGGCAAAATGCTCACCCACCCTGCGGCTTCGCTCGGTCTTTCGGATGCCGGCGCGCACCTGACATTTTTCTGCGATGCGGGCTTTGGGCTTCGTCTGCTCGGCCACTGGGCGCGGGACTTGGGTAAAATGAGCCTGAGCGATGCGGTGCACGAGTTAACCGGCAAAGCCGCAAAGATTTTCGGCATTCCGGGGCGCGGCTTGATTGCCGAAGGTTATGCCGCGGACCTATTGTTGTTTGATCCCGCGACCGTCGGGCGCGGCCAAAAGAAACGAATCTTTGACCTGCCTGCCGGCGCACACCGCCTGACCACCGATGCCGAAGGCGTGCACGGGGTCTGGATCAATGGCGTGAAAGCGGCAGATGCATCGGGTATGCTTGCAAATGTCGCAGGCAGCGGCGACATCATTACCACATTCGCCGCCTAACAAAGGCGATCTACAGACCATAAGGATTTTGCGCGATGAGCAACGGCACCATCTGCATTCTGATGCCAGGCGACATGGGCCACGGGGTATCGCTGGCGCTGCGTGAACACGGCTACGAGACCATCACCGCATTGGATGGTCGCTCCGACCGTACGCGCGGCCTGGCCGAGGCCGGAAAGCTGACCGATGTCGGCACGCTCGATGCCGCCGTCAAAGCCGCCGATATGATCCTCTCGATCCTGCCGCCGACCTTTGCACCCGACCTTGCCGCCGACGTCGCCGCCGCTATGGGCCGAACCGGCGCGACACCGGTGTATGTCGACTGCAACGCGATCTCGCCCGGCACCGCCGTCAAAATCGGCGAGGCCATCACCGATGCCGGCGCCGCCTTTATTGACTGTGGCATTGTCGGCTTGGCACCGAACAAAAGCGAAAACACCCGGTTTTATGTCTCGGGCAAAGACACGGCGCCGATGCTCGCGCTCGACGGTAAGGGGTTCAAAGTGGTGTCGCTGGGTGATACGCCCGGTCAAGCGTCGGCCCTCAAAATGGCCTATGCGGCCCTGACCAAGGGCAGCTGGACGCTCTGGACCGCCGTGCTGCTGACCGCTGAGCGCAACGGCTTGCTGGAACCGCTGATCGAAGAGCTTGAGCATTCGCAAAGTTCAACGTTAGAGCGTATGCGCGCCATGGTGCCGTTCCTGCCCGCCGACAGCGGGCGCTGGGTCGGCGAGATGGAAGAAATCGCCAAGACCTTCCGCGAAGCCGACGTCAGCGGCAGTTTTCATGACGGGGCGGCGTGGATGTTCGCGCTGCTGACCGAAACCCCGTTCGCGGACGAGACCCGCGAGACCTTGGATCGCTCACGCACCCTCGAAGACAGCGTGCGGGCCTATGGCGCCGCGCTCGATAAACGCACGTCCAAGAAATGATCCACCACGGCGGCAATCTCAGCGCCGCCAAGGCGACCTTTGGCGATGCTGTGTCGGGTGGGTGGATCGACTTGTCGACGGGGATCAACCCGGTGCCCTACCCCGCATCACCGCTGACGCCCGTCGACCTAAACCGCCTGCCGGAACCGGCGGATGAGCAGGCATTGATCGCGGCGGCACGCAGCTATTACGGTGCCGCCCCTGATTCCGGGATCATCGCCGCCCCAGGCACCCAGGCGCTGATCCAATGGCTGCCCTACGTTCGCCCCATCGGTCGCGTCGATGTGATTGCACCGACCTATGGCGAACATGCACCGCGCTGGGCAGATGCCGGGCACACGGTACGCAACATCAACGCACTTGATGAGGCCGACGCCGATGTCGTCGTGATCGTCAATCCGAACAATCCCGACGGCCGCACCGCGCCGAGGGATGCGCTGATCCTGGCTGCGGAACGCCAAGCTGCACGCGGCGGCTTGCTGGTTGTCGATGAAGCGTTCGCAGACGTGGCACCCGAGGTTTCACTCAGCAATCACGCTATGGACGGATTGCTGGTGCTCCGCTCATTCGGAAAGTTCTTCGGCTTGGCCGGGCTCAGGCTCGGCTTCGCCATCGGCGATAACACGGTGACTGCACGCCTCGCCGACAAGCTCGGCCCCTGGGCGGTATCGACGCCGGCCCTCTCCATCGGACGAACTGCGCTCAATGACACCGTATGGCAAATGGCGACCCGCGCGCGGCTGATTGCCGATGCCGCTAAGTTGGACGATTTGCTGAGCGCGGCTGGCTTGGTTTTACTGGGTGGCACCAACTTGTACCGGCTGATCGAAACCGAAGATGCTGAAGCGCTATATCGCACCCTCGGCCAAGCCGGTATCCTGATCCGCACCTTCCCCACTCACCCGCGCTGGGCGCGGTTCGGGCTGCCGGCAACAGAACAACATTGGAATCGGCTGGCTGCGGCTTTGGGATAACCAACCAATACACGTCGCCCCCGCGAAGGCGGGGGCCCATAGCAAATATGGATTTCCGCCTTCGCGGGAATGACGATATGGAGGCTACCAATGGTTGTCTCAGGGCGCGAGCGTTAGCCATCCAAAACACCCAACAATGCCGCTTCAAAAACTTCCGGGGTTTCGTACATTACCCAATGGCCGGCGTCGTCGATGATGTGGAGTGGGGCGTCGGACTGAAATTGGCGGAAGATGTCACGGCGTTTCAGGATTTCATCCTCGCCGCCGGCCGTCGCGTCGTGCACACCCCAGATACCGGACATACGGGCTTGGATATCGGGGAGTGCGTCGACCAAGTGATTTCCCAGCGACATCGGCCTTGAGCGCACCCGAGAGCGCGCAACGTTTTTGCGATGCGTATAGATCGCCAATGGATCAATTTTCGCCGTATCCCAAAGCATCAAAATTTCCAGATTTTTAGCGTGGATCGCGTCCTTCTCATCGTCGCTCATCTCCGGCTTCGGGACCCGAATGCCGAGCACGCGTACATGCAAACCTTCGAAGCCGCTGGCACCGACGGCCACATAGGTACGCATGCGATCCCCGGCCATTTTCGCCACCCGAGATCCAATCAGCCCACCGAAGCTAAAACCTGCGAGATCGAACGTAGGCGCACCGTCCAACACGGCGTCCAAGCCAGCGAAGATCGGCGCAGCGATGATATCGGGGCTCAACGCGCCCTCCGCTTCCGCGCTATCGCCGAGCCCCGGCATATCACACGTGAGCACGGTGCGTGAACGTCGCAAGCGTTCGACGTTTGCGATCCAGTGAGTCCAAGAACCAAAACCGCCATGCAACAGCACCAACGGCGGCTTATCGATCGGACCCGCCCAGCGCTGCCAAACCATCTCGCCCGCACCGCAGGGTGTTTTAAGAATTTCTGCCGTCGCCAACAACGCGTCGACGCGGTCTTTCGGAGGCACTGAGGTCATGGTTTTGGGAATCCGATTAAGATGTGTAAGGACGAACTTTGTCCGATCCCAGCGCCGCTTTCAAGGCATCCGATGATCAATATCGGCAAAGCTTTCCCTGATCGCAAAGCGTGGCATAATGCACGCGCAAACGATATGGAGTTTTAAATGTTCGGGATTTTCGGCAAAAGCGAAGACGACATTCAAAAATTGATCGATGAAGGCAAATTTGATGAATTGCCAACCAAAGTCATCGACAGCTTGGCGAAAGACCTGATCGTCACCACCGAAGCTAACATGCCCGAATACCGCGTCCTGCGGCGGATCGAAGTGATCACGGCAGAATGCGTATTCGGGATGAACATGTTCAAAGACCTGTTCGCCGGTATCCGCGATATTTTCGGTGGGCGTTCGTCGGCGGCACAAGGTGTGCTGCGCGATGCCCGACGCACCTGCCTGACCGAGCTTCGTCGCGAAGCGCTGATGGTCGGCGCAAACGCGGTGATCGCCGTCGATCTCGACTACAACGAGATATCCGGTGACGGCAAAAGTATGTTGTTCGTCGTCGCCACCGGCACCGCTGTCACCATCGAGCCCAAATAAGTAGAGGCAAACCATGCGTCACGGTTCTCCCATATCCAGTCAACGCCCCGCATTGACGCAGCCCGCCATTCCGGCAATAGACTTACCCGTGGGAGAGTTGATGTGAGCGACGAAGACATCTATCGGGTTAAATTGATGCGTTGGGGCGACAGCAGTGCGGCTGGGCGCACCGTTACGTTGAAACTACCAGACGACACCAACGAGCACCCCTTCAAGAACATGCCCATTGGCGCCAAAAACGGGCAATTGATGGAAATCTCCGTCCGTCTGCTGAACGAAGACGGCTCGCCGGTCACGGTGCAACAAAAGTCGCCCAAAAAGACAAAACTCGCAAGAAAACCCACAGCAAAACCTATCGTAAAACCGACAACAGTAGTGTCGGCCATAGCGCCTGCAGAAAAGCCCGCGCCGAAGAAACGCAGAGTCGTTCGAGTTACGCCGATGGTCGTAGATAAACCCGACGCCACACCGGCGGAACCCGTCAAAAAGACACGCAAGGCGGTTCTCAAGAACGTGAGCCGCACGAAGGTTATCCATAAACCGGCGCCACAACCACAAACCCCACCGCCAGTCGAAACACGGACCACGCCACCTGCACCCAAGACAACCGCGCCGCAGCCACCCAGCTACCCACCGGCGCCACCACCAATGCCGTCACCGCCGCCTATGCCCCCCCCTCCCTCTCAAGACCTGCAGCCCCAGGCGCCGGGCGCCGGGCCCAGCGGTGATCTGGATGCCTACGCGGAACAAATGGGTCAGGCGGCCGAGGCATTGGCGGCCGTGGCGGATCGTATGGATAAAGAAGACGAAGACGACCGTCCGAAAACCCCACACACCGGGAGTGGCCGCGGTGACAGCGACGGTGAAGAAATGAGCCTGGGCGAGCGCGCCGTTGTTCGGGCCACCGATCTTTGCAAAGCGGTCGATAAACAGCGGGCTGGGTTTTTCTATTTTATGCGCGCGATGTATCCGAGCGTGCCGCCGATTGACCCGAACGACGGGTCATGGAGTCGCGACGCCCGCGCCACGCTGGCACGACTGTGCCATCATTGTGAAACAAATACGTTGCCGAGCCTCGCCGAAGACGAGGACTTGCGCCGCAAGTTTGAAGAGCTTGAAACCGAGTTCGAGCGCCACGAACGCCTGCGCTAAACCCAGCGTTCGCGCCTTCAGTCAGTCGGATGCGGCCCCTGCAACGGATGTTCTTCCTCGCGTGGCGGCTTTACGTTCGACGTCATCGGCTTTCTCCCAAAAGACATGTGACGATCATTCGACTTAATTATTTATAATTTATGACTGATTTGAGATTGATCCGAAAACGGACGTTTATTGGTGCAGTTACGACATCATGACCCATGGTGTGGATTAATCCTTCGAGACGCCGCTACGCGGCTCCTCAGGATGAGGATGTTTATTCAAAAACCTCATCCTGAGGAGGCCGAAGGCCGTCTCGAAGGATTAACCGGCGTGGAAATATTTTTTGGTGGGAGAAGTCTATCGGGTACGCTCCAGCACCGCACAGAAAAATCCGTCGGTACCGGTTGAGGCCGGGCTGAGGCGCAACGCAGGGCCGCTGGAGGGCGGCGGGCCGCCGACGGTTTCGGACCACACGGCACCAACGTCCAAAACCTCAAAATTATCGTGCCGCGCGGCGAACCAGGCCAACTGCTGTTCGTTCTCTTCTTGCAGCAATGAACACGTCACATAAATCAAGCGCCCGCCCGGTTTCACCAGCGTGGAGGCATTTTCGAAAATGCTTTGTTGGTTGGCACGGATCGCGTCTAGGTCTTCGGGCGTAAACTGCCAGCGGGCGTCGGGATTACGGCGCCAACTGCCGGTGCCGGTGCAAGGCGCATCAATCAGCACCCGATCTGCACGCCCGCTGTGTTCTGCCACCCAAGGATCGTTGCTGGCTGAGATCACCCGGCGTTTCACCGCCATCGCGCCTGCGCGCTTAAGCCGCGCCACCATGCGGTCCATGCGGTACTTGGAAACGTCGAGCGCATACAGCCGCCCGGCGATACCGCCTTCGTGTGCCATGCCTGCGGCGAGTGCCAAGGTCTTGCCCCCTGCCCCGGCGCAGTAATCGACAACCGTCATCCCGGGTCGCACACCGACCATCAAAGCCGCCAATTGCGAGCCTTCGTCCTGCACATCGACCAATCCGTCTTTAAACGCGCGTGTGCCGCCAAGCCGAACCTTGCCGGTGACGCGAATACCGATTGGCGACAACGAGGTCGGCGCGCCGTCGATAAAATCATCGGTCAAGCGCTGCAAAGCGTCTTCAGGCGTCGCCTTCAACAAATTGACCCGGAGGTCCATAGGCGCCGGTTGGTTCAGCGCCGACATCTCGTCATCAAGCCGCGCGCCCCAAAGCGCACGGAACGAGCGGTCCATCCATTCCGGATATTCGAGGCGCACGTAGTCCGGCATATCGCGGTTCAACAGCGGGCGCCCATAGAGCGCATCGCACAATGCGGACTCCGTCTCGCTCAGCGGGTCCGGGCAATGCCGAGCGCCGGAGAAATAGCCGCTAAGTTCTTCAGGTGATGATCGTTCTTCGAGGATCGCAAACGCCAACGTGCGCAATCTGGCATTCGACAGCACCCCAAGGCCGGTGCGCTCAATCCACCAATCTAACTTGGCGCGACGGCGCAGGATGTCATAAACCCGGCCCGTCACATCGCGACGATCACCCGAGCCGGCAAAGCGACGCTGGCGGAAATAGCCATCAATAACCTGATCCGGGGCCTGATCGGCGGCGTCGATCTCGTCCAGCAACTCGATGGTCGCCGCCAAGCGGGCGCCGGGCGTCATCTGGCCGCCCCTTAACCGTCGGCGCGGTAGTTCGGCGCCTCGCGCGTAATGGTGACGTCGTGCACATGGCTTTCGCGAAGGCCGGCATTGGTGATACGGCGGAATTTAACGTTGGCTTGCAGCTCAGCCAACGTCGCAGCCCCGGTGTAGCCCATCGCAGCCCGAAGCCCGCCGATCAACTGATGGATCACGGTACCGATCGGGCCTTTGTAGGGCACGCGCCCTTCGACGCCTTCAGGCACCAGCTTCAGCTTATCGGATACTTCTTCTTGGAAGTAACGATCCGCCGAGCCCCGCGCCATCGCACCCATGGAGCCCATGCCCCGATAAGCTTTGTAAGACCGACCTTGGAACAACAACACTTCGCCCGGGCTTTCGTCGGTACCGGCAAACAACGAGCCGATCATCACCGCCGTCGCACCCGCCGCTAACGCCTTGGCGATGTCGCCGGAATACTTGATACCGCCGTCTGCGATACACGGGATACCCGCTTTGCGGCATGCTTCGGATGCTTCCATCACGGCTGAGAACTGCGGCATGCCGACACCGGCGACCATGCGCGTGGTGCAGATCGTGCCCGGCCCGATGCCGATTTTGATACAGTCGGCACCGGCATCGATCAGCGCTTTGGCACCGTCGGGCGTCGCCACATTACCGGCGATCACTTGCGCATAGTTCGATAATTTTTTGATATTCGATACCGTGCCCAAAACGCCTTCGGAATGGCCGTGCGCGGTATCGACAACAATCACGTCGCTGCCTGCTGCCAACAAGGCTTCGGCACGCTCAACACCGGCGGCGCCGACACCGACGGCGGCAGCCACGCGAAGCCGACCGTGGTCGTCTTTGCAGGCATTTGGGAAGCGCTCTTCCTTTTCCATGTCTTTGACTGTGATAAGGCCGACGCAAGAATAATTATCATCGACCACCAACAAACGCTCGATTCGGTATTGGTGCAGCAAGCGGCGTGCTTCGGTGCCGTCGACGCCTTCTTTGACGGTAATCAACGGCATGTCAGGCGTGTTTTTGGTCATCAACTCGCTGATCGGCTGATCGGGTTTATCGGCAAAGCGAATGTCACGGTTGGTCAGGATACCAACCAACTTTTTCGAGCCGCGCTCGACCACCGGCATCCCGGAAAAGCCGGTTTCGGCTTTCAGGCGCAGCGCATCCGCGAGCGTTTGATCGGGGTGGATGGTCAGCGGATCCGAGACCATGCCGCTTTCGAACTTTTTCACACGGCGCACTTCGGCGGCCTGCTCTTCGATGGTCATGTTCTTGTGCAGAACACCGATACCACCGTTCTGCGCGACCGCGATGGCGAGCTGATGCTCGGTCACCGTATCCATGGCTGAGGACAGCAGCGGAATGTTGAGATCGATGCTCTTGGTCAGCTTGGTCCGGGTGTCGGTATCGGCAGGCAACACCTGCGATGCCGCAGGCACCATGAGGACGTCGTCAAATGTGAGCGCTTCTTCGATTTTGGGCAGTGCCATGACGCCTCCTGATCCCTGTGGCGATGGCGCGTCATCATACACACGGCGAAGCCCTGTACAAGTACCGACAGCTTGCCCCCCGGTTTACCTCACTCCTGATCGGATTCCCTGCCGCGAAACCCCATAGCAACGACATAGATTTCCGCCGAATCGCTACGGCTGGCCGGCGGTTTGGCATGTTTAACGACCTTAAATTGGCGCTTCAAGGATGCCAAAAGCTGATTTTCGGTACCCCCCTGCAAGACTTTGCCGACAAACGCACCGCCCGGGGCCAGCACTTCGGCGGCAAAATCGACGGCGGCTTCCAGTAACACCATAATGCGGAGGTGATCGGTCTGCGTGTGGCCGGTCGCCGATGCCGCCATATCGGTCAACACAACGTCGGCGGGCCCATTGAGGTGGTGACGCAAGCGCTCGGGCGCATCGTCGTCGAGGAAATCGCCTTGCAGCAGATCGGCGCCGGCGATGGCCTCAACCTCTAACAAATCGATGCCGACGACGCGCGCATCCTTGCCGGCACGCTCCAGGGCGACTTGAGTCCAACCGCCGGGTGCTGCGCCCAAATCCAATATCTTGGCACCTTTCGTCAAAAAGTGAAATTTGTCGTCCAACTCGATCAACTTGAACGCGGCAC
The DNA here is from genome assembly GCA_963974935.1 of uncultured Rhodospirillales bacterium. Lineage (GTDB taxonomy): Bacteria > Pseudomonadota > Alphaproteobacteria > Rhodospirillales > Casp-alpha2 > UBA4479. The sequence continues at coordinate 37,809 of CAXBEV010000015.1, forward strand.
GCGAGCGATACCCCATGCGTTTGGCCTTTTGCACATAAGGATCGTTCAATTGGCGTTCGAGCCAACGAGTCGAGGATACCTTGCGGCCCCGCGCAGATTTGACGCGAGTGCGCAGCGCGCGATCCGCGCCGCCCTTTTCGCTGCGACCCTTGCCGCCGCTTTTTGTACTCATGAAATGATCCCAGTATTCGTTTTAACGGGCAATAAACCGTCTTGTGCCGCGTTCGTGCGTTGCAGGGGTGGACCGAATGCCGTGTGACCATCGGCTGCCATCAATTCCGCCAATATACCTTCACGGATACCCCTGTCTGCAATACCCAGCTTACCCGCCGGCCAGCGCGCGCACACTGCACGCAATACGGCAATCCCCATCAGCATCAAATCACCCCGCCCCACGCCCAAGCACGGATGACGCTCACGCTCGGCACACGACATACCGGCAAGCCTGGCACTGATCTGGCGAATGCTATCGAAACGGATTTCCAAACCATCCACCCGGGCTCGATTGTAGCGCGGCAACTGCAGATACATCGCACCCAACGTCGTCACCGTGCCGGATGTGCCGATCATCCGCACGTCGCCCCGCGCAATCGCGTCTGAAATCCCGTGCGCTTGGTCGAAGGGCGCCAACGTCGCATCAATACGCGCCAGCAAAGCATCGAAAATATCATCGGGCAGCGCTTCGGCGCCAAATTCGTCACGCAACGAAACCACACCAAACGGCAAAGACGTGGTTGCCAAAATGCGCCCGGCTTGACCACGCGGCGTCGCCAACCACATGATCTCGGTCGAGCCCCCACCGATATCGAACACCAGCGCGTGCTCGTAGCCTGAGCACAACATCTCGCCACACCCGGCCGCCGTCAGCGCGGCTTCTTCCCCCGCATCAATAATTTCCATATCAAAGCCAGTACGCGCGCGGACTTTTTCAATAAACGCTTCCGAGTCCTCGGCGCGACGACAGGCTTCGGTCGCGACGGCACGAAAGCCTGCGATCTCGCGGCGGCCGAGCCTCTGCGCACAAAGATCGAGCGCATCCAACGTGCGATCAACGGCGGCTGGCAAAAGCCGCCCGGTCTCAGCAACCCGCTCGCCTAAGCGCACAACTTTGGAAAATCCATCGACGACGTGAAAGCCGCCTTCCGACGGCACAGCAACCAGCATCCGGCAGCTATTGGTGCCAAGATCAATCGCCACGTACGCCGACCCCGAATGCCGAACGACAGTAGGTTTAGCGCTGTTAGATGTGTCGCCAAATCGGCCCGTCACCGACCCTCCCTAGGCTTCGCCTGCGCTTGAGGCCTATTTTAGGCCACTGTTTATTTCCGCATAGTGTACGTAGGCCGTCCGCGCATTGAAAGCCCACAGCACGATGACACTGCGCATTGCGGAAGCTCGTGTTTGGCCCCAACCAGCGGACTCAATGACATCATTCGGGAATTGCACGGCGTATTCGGCGCGTTCACGGCGAATGTTGGCGAGTGCTGCATCCAAGTTATCGAGCGTCAGTCTGCGCCCGAAGTCCGCCGGACCAGACGGTCGCCATGCTTAAGGAGTCGCCGGCGTCGGTAGCGGCAAAGACGGGGCTCGCATACAAGGCCAAATTATCCGCAATGGCGACTTTTTTTGAACAGGCCGACGCCGATCATGGTCAGGCCGACGGCCATATTCAACGGCGTCAAGCGGCGCTGAAAAGCCGTGCCGGCTTAGTGGCGCACGAATTGAATGCCGAAGTACAGCGCCGCCGACAACAGTGCCGACGCCGGCACCGTGACCACCCACGCCGCCGCAATCGACAGCACGTATTGTCTGCGCACCAATTTCCGCTTGCGGTGCTTGCGCCATGACTTGAACAGCTTGCCTTCGTCAATCACCGCAGCGGCACCGTCGTCGGCAGTCACACGCTCGGGAATACCGCCACCCCGGTTGGTAATCGCTTCACGAACAAAGCCGACCCCGAATACGGCGCCAACCGCAATGTGTGTCGAGCTGACCGGTAAGCCCATGCCGGATGCAAAGATCACCGTGATCGCTGCGGACAACGCCACGCAAAATGCGCGTATGTGATCGAGCTTGGTGATCTTTTCGCCGACCAAGCGAATGATCTTCGGCCCAAACAAAATGAGCCCGACCGAAATGCCGAGCGCACCGATCACCAGCACCCAAAACGGCAACGACGTCTTGGTCGAGACCATACCGTCGTTGACCGCGTTAACGATCGCAGCCAGCGGACCAACAGCGTTAGCGACATCATTGGAGCCGTGTGCAAACGATAATAATGCTGCCGAGCAGATCAACGGCACCGTAAATAGTTTGCTGACGGATTTACGTTTGTTCTCCATTGTCTTCGACGCGCGCTCAACGCGGCCACGCACCCAAAAATACGTCAAAAATGCAATCGATACCGAGACCGCGGCGATCAATGCCATATCCGGCTTCCAGATACGCTTCAGGCCTTTCACCATCAAATACGCCGAAAACGCGGTCGCCATGATCGCGACCAAAATCGGCACCCAGCGCTTCGCGGCGCTGATTTTGTCGGCTTTGAACAGCACGGTGACTTTGATGAACGTCAAGAACATGGCCGCAACCAAGCCACCCAGCACCGGCGAAATCACCCAGCTTGCGGCAATCGCACCCATCACCGGCCAATCGACAGCGCCGAATCCTGCCGCTGCGATGCCCGCCCCCATAACGCCGCCGACAATACTGTGCGTGGTCGACACCGGGGCACCGATCCAGGTCGCTAAGTTGACCCAAAGTGCTGCCGACATCAGAGCTGCCATCATCGCCCATATAAATGTGTCCGCGTCGGCAATAGACTCCGGCGAAACGATCCCTTTCGAAATCGTGCTCACCACCTCACCACCGGCGACAATTGCGCCCAACGCTTCGAAGATCCCGGCGATCAATAGTGCGCCGACCATGGTCAGCGCTTTCGAGCCGACCGCGGGGCCGACGTTGTTGGCGACATCGTTGGCGCCGATGTTCATCGCCATGTAGCCGCCGATGACCGCCGCCGCAATCAAGATCAAGCTGCCGTCGCCGTCGCTTTTCAGATACGCGAACAGCCATACGCCCAGCAAAAACAACAAGCCGAAGCCGAGGTTATAGATATTGCGCCCGGCTTCATGGGTGGCCCGCTGGAGCTGACCGATCCGCTTCAGGTCTTTATCGACGGGTTGAGATTTGAAGAGCGCCTTTGAGGCGGTGTCTTTATCGAATTCGTCCATGCGCCGGTTTGCAGCCTTTAATCATAAAATGCACGATGCCGGGCCATTTTGCGGCGTATCCGTTGATCGCTTTGAAGTGACATAAAAATGTCATACAATTAACACAATAAAAAGGACCTTCCGGCTTTAATGGGGATGCGGAAAAGGTCACAAAATCCTGGGAAAAGCGATTATCGGCATGGGAAATGTTATTAAAATTGCACAGTCGGCGGTGCTTGCGTACCGCATCGGCGAAGACGCGCCGATGGTCTTGCTGATCACGTCGCGCCGTTCGCGCCGCTGGGTATTGCCGAAGGGTCATATCGAAGCAGGTCAGACCAGTCGCGACGCGGCCAGGGCCGAAGCTTTTGAAGAAGCCGGCGTCGGCGGTCGTATCGCGGAAACCAAAATCGGCACGTATTCCTATACAAAGACCGATGTCGCCGGCAATCCCGCTTACAAGGTGAAGGTCTACCCGATGGAAGTCGCAAGCCTTGCCGACAGTTGGCCGGAACAAGATGAACGTCGCCGCGCATGGATGGACTTTCCGTCCGCCGCAGACGCGGTCGTTGAACCTGAGTTAAAAAGCCTGCTCAACGATTTCGGCGAAATGTTAGCGACACTCCGAATCGGCTAGGCTTTAACTTTTTTCGCTTGCGCCCCCGCCAAATCCGTCAAGATCGGACAGTCAGGACGGGAATCCCCGTGACACGAGTCGACCAAATCAGCGAGCGTCGCCCGCAATGCGTGCAGCTCGTTCAAACGCATATCAATTTCGGCCAAGTGCTGTCCCGCCAAGGCGCGCACATCCTTGCTGGCGCGGCGTTTGTCTTCATAAAGCGACAACAACTGGCGACAGTCATCAATCGAAAAACCCAATTGTCTGGCACGTTTTAAGAACGCCAACTTTTGCACCGCGCGGTCGTCATAGTCCCGATAACCGTTGGCGCGGCGGCCCGGCGTCACCAAGCCGATCTCGTCGTAATAACGAATGGTTTTTGCCGGCAACCCGCTGGCTGCGGCTGCGCTTTGCACGTTCATGCGTTCATCCCCTTCGGCTTCCAGCCACGTAACAACAACGAGTTCGTGACCACGGTAATCGAGCTCAACGCCATCGCCAAGCCCGCAACCTCGGGACTGAGATAACCAAGCGCCGCCAACGGCAAGCCAACCACATTAAAGATAAATGCCCAAAACAAGTTCCAGCGGATGCGATTCCAGGTTACGCGCGCCGCATCAATGGCGCCTGCGACCAAACGCGGGTCCGGGCGCATCAAGGTGATTCCCGCACTTTCCATCGCAACATCGGTGCCCGATCCCATGGCGATGCCGACGTCCGCCGCCGCCAAGGCCGGCGCATCGTTGATCCCGTCACCGACCATGGCGACGATCCGGCCTGCACCTTGAAGTTCGTGGATTGCGTCAACTTTTGAATCCGGCGTCAACCCGGCACGCACATCGGCGAGTCCGGCCTCAGAGGCAATGGCCTTTGCCGCATCGGCGCCATCGCCGCTCAGCATCACCGTTTGAATACCGCGCTGGGCCAACATCCGCATCGCCAACGGCGTCTCGGAGCGGACCGTATCGGCCAAGCCGATCACGCCGGACACTACATTGCCGATGGCAACCAACACCGCCGTGCGCCCGAGCTTTTCAATCCGTGCCAAATCACCCTCGATCTTTGCGTCGATATTAATGTCGACGGCTTTCATCATGCCGCGGTTGCCGATCAGCACACGCGCACCATCGACCCGCCCTTCGACACCGCTGCCGACATGCGCGAGCACGTCTTCGGCCTTGAGCCCGAGCACGTCACGCGCCTCTGCCGCCGCGAGCACTGCACGTGCCAGCGGGTGTTCGGACCCTGTCTGCACCGCCGCCGCAATCCGCAACATATCGTCTTCGGATCTGCCATAGGCGACGATATCCGTCAGTGCCGGCGCGCCCTTGGTCAACGTACCCGTTTTGTCGAACGCGACAACGTCGAGCGCATGGGCACGTTCCAGCACGCCGATGTCTTTGATCAAAATACCGGCCTTCGCCGCAGCTCCGGTACCCGCGACAATCGCCGTCGGCGTGGCGAGGCCGAGTGCGCACGGGCACGCGATAACCAGCACCGACACCGCATTGATGATCGCCGTCTCGGCGCCTGCCCCCGCGACCAACCAGCTGATCAACGACACGGCAGCAATGGCAATCACGCTCGGCACAAAGATCGCACTGACTTTGTCGACTAAGCGCTGCACCGGGGCTTTACCGGTTTGCGCGCTTTCGACCAAACGCACGATCCGGGCCAGCGTCGTATCTTCACCGATTCGGGTCGCGCTGAGGTGCACTTCGTTCGACCCGTTGATGGCGCCTGCGCGCAGCATGTCACCCGACGTCTTCGCTATCGGCACACTCTCACCGGTCAACAAAGACTCGTCCACTTCAGCCCGACCCGACGTCAACGTGCCGTCGACCGGGATCCGCGCGCCGGGCATCACGACCACCGTGTCGCCGATCAGCACCTGTTCAATGGCGACTTCAACGACGTTGCCGTCACGTTGCACGCGGGCACGCTCAGGTCGCAGGTCCATCAGTTTTCGGATCGCCGCCGTGGTGCCGCGCTTGGCGCGACTTTCTAACAGCTTGCCGGCGAGGACCAACGTGATGACCACGGCCGACGCCTCAAAATACAAATGCCCCACTGCATTGATGCCTTGGTTCAACATCATCCAGACCGACAGCGCATACGCCGCCGACGTACCCAGCGCCACCAACTGATCCATGTTCCCGGATCGCGCCTTCACCGCCCGCCACGCCCCCACATAAAACCGTGCGCCCGCGATAAATTGTACCGGCGTTGCCAACGCCATCTGCGCCCACGCCGGCACGTGATAGGCGACGCCGAAGGCAGGCAGCACCATCATCGCCACAAGCGGCGCCGTGACGATGATCGCGCCTGCCAATATCAACGCATCCAGCCTGAGCGCACGGGCGGCGACGTCCGCCTGAGCCGCCGCATGCTGGCGTCTAGCTTCGGCATCGGAAAAGCGGGGCTGCGCGCCATACCCTGCCACTTTGACGGCGTCGACCAACGCAGCTGTCGCAACGTCATGGCCAAGCCATGTCACCCGCGCCCGCTCCAACGCCAAGTTGACCTCGGCATCTGCGACACCCGGCACGTTCTCGAGCGCGCGTTCCACACTGGCCGCGCAACCGCTGCACGTCATGCCGGTAATATCAAGATCAACCCACGACGTCTCGGGTGTGTAGCCGGCATCTTTGACCGCTTGCACCAGCGCTGCCGCCGAAACACCGCCCGGCGACACCTGCGCCCGCTCGGTCGCGAAATCGACACTGGCAGTGCCAATACCGTCCAGACCGTTAAGCGCTTTTTCCGCACTCGACGCACAGCCCGCACAACTCATGCCGTTAATGGCAAAAGTGATTGGCCCGTCGGTCATATTGTTGACGTCCGCTTGAGCGGTCACAATCGACGCGTTCATTCATTGGCTCCTTGATGATTGTTACAATCATAAAGAGCCCAGTTACGAAAAGGTCAACGGGTTTCGTAAGCACCCGAAAACACTCACGGAATCAGCCTTTGCGTTCGCAAGGTCTTTCCAACGAGACAATTTATGTGCATGCTTGAAAGGTCTTTAGGCCGACGCAGCAGGCCAGACATTTGGGGCAGGAAACATGCCGGACGACAGTAAACCTGGGGGGCAAAGCCCTCTCGACAGCACGACGACGGATACCGTACCGCCATCGGCGCCCGTCAAAGCGCGCCGTATTCGCCCGCTATATATCCTGGCCGCCGCAATCACGGTCGCCGTCTTTTATGTCGCCTGGACGGAAATTCACAACCGACTCAATTTCATTCACGAAGAAGACGCCCGCATCCATGCCGATTTGGTCACGGTGTCATCACGTGTCGCCGGCTGGATCACCGAAATGCCGATTGCCGAAGGTGACCAGTTGAGCCAAGGCGCGGTCATGGTGCAGGTTGATGATCGGGAATCAAATATTCAACTGAACGAATTACAGGCGCAACTTGCCGCGTCCGGAGCGCAGCGCAGCCGCCTTGCTGCTGAACGCATTTTGGTGAACAGCCAAATCGAAAGCCGCATGCAGTCGGAAGTATCGCAGGTTGCCGCCGCCGATGTCGCAGTGTCGTCGTTGCGCCCACAGTTGCAACTGGCAAAGCGCGAGCTTAACCGCACGCAGCGCTTGTTCGAAGACAAAGTCGCCTCGCGGCGCCAACTTGATCAGGCAGAAAACCAACTGCAGCAGATCGACCGGGAATACCGCATCGCCGTGGCCGGATTGGAAGCGGCAAAATCGGGCTTAGCCGAAGCCGAAGCCGACCGTGCGCGCTTAGGCGTGTTGGCGGGTGATCTTTCCGTTTTGGAAAGTCGCGAGCAGGAAATCAAAGCCCGCATCGAACGCCAGCGTCTGGACATCCAAGACCGTACCGTAAAAAGCCCGACCGCCGGCGTCGTCGACCGCATCTTCGTCGACATCGGCGAATACGTGACCCCTGGCCAGCGCTTGGCGCTGGTGCACAACCAAGACTTAGTGTGGGTCGAAGCGAACATCAAAGAAACAGATGTCCGCAAGCTGAAACAAGGCCAGATCGTCAACATTCACGTCGACGCGTACCCCGACGACATCTTCAACGGCACCGTTAAAACCATCGGCTCTGCGGCGACCAACCAATTCGCACTGTTGCCGACACCGAACCCCAGCGGCAACTTCACCAAAATCACGCAACGCCTGCCGGTTCGCATCGCGTTTGATAAACCCGATCCTCGTCTCCGGCCCGGCATGATGGTCGAGATTGAGATCGCGATCGAGGAATAGCGCACCTTGGCGACTGCCCCTGCGCCCAACGAAAACCCAGAAATCCAGGCGATGATTGAACGTTTCGGGCCATCGTACCGATGGTTCGTAACGGCGGCCGGGCTGACCGGTGCGATTGCAATGATCCTGTCTGCGACGCTGGTCAACGTGGCCGTGCCGTCGATCATGGGGGCGTATGGCATAGGCCAAGACGTGGCACAGTGGGCGGCGACCGCATTTCTCGCGACCATGGTTGCGAGCCAACTTTTAAACAGCTGGGTGGTGCGTACATTGGGCCAGCGCTTGGCCTATTCGATGACACTGTTGATCTTTATCGCCGGTGCTTTCGTCTGCACCTTTGCGCCGAACATCGACACACTGATCATCGGGCGCATCATGCAGGGCTTTTCGGCGGGCATCATTCAGCCGCTGGTGTTGGCGACCATGGTCACCGTATTTCCGCGCGAACGGCGCGGCTTTGCAGTCGGCATGTACGGTTTGGGCGTCACCTTGGCGCCCAGCTTCGGACCGCTGGTCGGCGGTGTCACCATCGATCTATTGACCTGGCGGCATGCGTTCTTGATGCCGCTACCGTTGGTGTTCATCGCATTTATCGCCGGGCTGTTCTTCATGCCCTCAAAGAAATTCGAAAAGCGGCTGCCGCCATTTGACTGGACCGGCTTTATCTTGGTCTGCGTGGCGCTTGTCTGTTTGATGCGCGCCATCGGCAACGGCCATCGATGGGGTTGGATGTCGGATGAGACTCTACTGACCGCGCTTGCAGGCTTCATTAGTTTGGCATTGTTCTTATGGTCGCAGAAGCGCTCCAAATCACCGCTGCTCGACCCGACATTATTTTTAGACCCAAAGTTTGCGTCGGCCATGGCCATCGCGTTTGCGTTCGGTGCCGGCAACTTCGCCACCAACTATGCAATCCCGGTGTTCGTGCAGACGATCCAGCACTATTCGCCGACGCAATCGGGTCTAGTGTTGGTGCCGGCAGGGCTGTTCTTGGTCTCGTTGATTCCCCTGTCGGGTCGGCTTGCCGATACTGTGCCGCCACATATCCCCATCATGATGGGCTGTATGGTGTTCGCATTTGCGACATATCTCATGTCGTTTTCCGATGTGAACACCGCGTTCTGGACCATGGCGATGATGACGGTGTTGAGCCGTGCTGCCATCGGCTTGGTGATGCCGAATTTGGGCGGCGCCGCGATGCGCTCGATCTCCACCGAAAAGCTCAACGCGGCGGCGGGCGCCTATAACTTTGTTCGCCAGTCCGGCGGCGCGTTCGGCGTCAACATCACCGCTGCCCTGATCGAATTCCGTAGTGCCAATCACGCAGATTGGCTGACCGCGACGCAGACATCCAACAACGACCTAACCCGCGACACCCTAGACAAAGTGCGTCAGCTTTTAACCGAAGGCGGCCTGACCGAGTTTGAACGCGATTGGGCCGCCATGGATTTTCTGAGCCGTTCAATTTATGCGCAGGCCCGCACGTTTGGATTCCAAGATACGTTTTTGATCATCTCGGTCGCATTCTTCATCGCGTTGATCCCGGCCATGGTGCTGGCCCGTTCGGGCCGGAAATAGGTGCGAATCAGGCCGGGAAAAAAGGCGCTAGATTTTTTCTACTTTTTCTGGCGCCTGTAAAATTCTGCGCTAAGGCTTTGCATACCTGCTCTGAGTAGATGGGAGTGGGAAATGCAGCCCCCGAGCGACGGACTGGACCTCAGTGACGCGGAAAAACTGGCACGCCTCCGGCTGATCCGATCCGAAAACATCGGGCCGATCACTTTTCATCGCCTGCTTGAACAGTTCGGTACAGCGCGCAAAGCCCTACAAGCCCTCCCCGATATGGCGAAAAACGGTGGCCGTAAAAAGGCACTAAAAATCTGCACGCCGTCTGCGGCCGAAGATGAACTGGCCGCGCTTGTGCCGCTCAATATCAGCACCGTATTTTGGGGTGAAGCCGGCTATCCGCCGCTGCTCGCCCACATCGACGATGCGCCGCCGCTGCTGTTCGTGCGCGGGCATCCGCACCTGCTGACGAAAAAATCCGTGGCCGTGGTGGGCTCCAGAAACGCGTCGGTGAACGGGCGACGGTTGGCGCACGGCATGGCCCGCACACTTGGAGAAGCCGGCTATCTGGTGGTATCGGGGATGGCGCGCGGCATCGACGCGGCTGCACACGACGGCGCCCTCACCAGCGGCACACTGGGCGTGCTGGGCGGTGGCGTGGATGTGATCTATCCGCGTGAAAACGACGTCTTGTACGGACATATCCGCGATACCGGCGCGTTGGTCTCAGAAGTCACCTGCAACACACCGCCGCAGTCCCGTCATTTCCCAAGGCGCAACCGCATTATTTCCGGCATCGCCCGCGCGGTCGTCGTCATCGAAGCCGGCGCCAAATCCGGCTCGTTGATCACTGCCCGGATGGCGCTCGAACAAGGGCGGGATGTCTACGCCGTCCCGGGCCCGCCGCAAGATCCCCGCGTCAAAGGTGCCAACGCCCTGATCCGCGACGGCGCCCAGTTAACCGAGTCTGCCGAAGACGTGCTGACCGGGCTCCGGGAGGCCGATGGTCGTATGCTCGACGAAGGCCGCCGCCGCGTTCTGCAGCCGCCCGCGCCGACGCCGATAAAAGACAGCGAACTCGCCCGCACCCGCGACCGCGTCCTCAATGCCCTCGACTATGGTCCGACCGATATCGACGCCGTAATCCGCGACGCCGACGGCAATGCGGCCGCTGTCGCTGCTGTGCTTCTAGAACTCGACCTCGCCGGTCGCCTTGAACGCATGCCCGGCAACCGCGTCGCCCTGCTTGGGTAATCCTTCGAGACGGCCCTACCACACCCCAAGCCTAAAAGAAAAAATTTCTCGCCCCATAACAAATTGATAAATAACAAAAATATACGCCTCATAGAGACCCAAATCACGGGCACTGCAGATATCCGCTGTTGACGGGTGGGGTTTTTATCGCCAATTCTCCCCGGCCTTGGCAGGAGCGGAAGACTCACGCCAGGGTAAATAAACAACACGAACATAGATTTTTGAATCAACGGGTAGGCCAAGAACAGGCATGACAAGCGTCGTCGTCGTCGAATCGCCATCTAAGGCAAAGACCATCAATAAGTACCTCGGAGACGAATACATCGTCCTCGCGAGCTACGGTCACATCCGCGATTTGCCGTCGAAAAACGGCTCCGTCGACCCCGACAGCGATTTCGCCATGACCTGGGAGACCGACGCCCGGGCCAAAAAAGCCATCGACGAAATCGCCAAGGCGGCGCGCAAAGCCGATGCTGTCTTCCTCGCGACCGACCCGGACCGCGAAGGTGAAGCGATCTCGTGGCACGTCAAAGAGGTGCTGAACGACCGCAAGGTGATCACCGGCAAGCCGGTGCAGCGCGTCGTGTTCAACGAGATCACCAAAGATGCCATCATCGAAGCGTTCGAGCATCCGCGCGAGCTAGATTACGAGTTGATCGACGCCTATATGGCGCGCCGCGCGTTGGACTATCTGGTCGGCTTTACGCTATCGCCGGTGCTGTGGCGGAAACTGCCGGGCTCGCGTTCGGCAGGCCGCGTACAATCGGTGGCGTTGCGCTTGATCTGCGAACGCGAACTCGAGATCGAGAAATTCCACGCCGACGAATACTGGACCATCAAAGCGGTGTTCACCACGCCCGACGGCCAAACCTTCGAAGCGAACCTGGTGCGGCTGGACGGCGATAAGCTAACCAAACTGTCGCTCGGCTCCGAAGAGGTGGCGATGGCCGCCGTTAAACAAATCGACGTCAGCCAGTTCAAGGTTGCCAGCGTCGAGAAAAAGCAATCCCGCCGCAATCCGGCTCCGCCGTTCACGACCTCGACGTTGCAGCAAGAAGCCGCCCGCAAGCTTTACTACGGCGCACGAAAAACCATGCAGGTCGCACAAAGCCTGTATGAAGGTGTGCAGATCGGCGGCGAGACGGTGGGTCTCATTACATATATGCGGACGGACGGCGTGCAGATGGCGCGCGAAGCGATTGCGGCGAGCCGCAATCTGATCCAAGAAGATTACGGCTCCAAGTATCTGCCGAAAGAACCTCGGGTCTATCAATCCAAAGCCAAGAACGCCCAAGAAGCGCACGAGGCAATCCGCCCAACCGACGTTCGCCGCACGCCTGAAACCGTGAAGCAGTATCTGAATGACGACCAGCTCAAACTGTATACGCTGATCTGGCGCCGTACTATGGCGAGCCAGATGGAAGCCGCCGTACTCGATCAGGTCGGCGTAGACATCCCGTCAGGCGACGGCACCTTGGCGTTCCGTGCCACGGGTTCCGTGATCGCATTCGACGGTTTTATGAAGGTATACCGCGAAAGCAGCGACGACGGCGCCGCCAGTGACGACGACAAAGCGCGTATTCTGCCGGCGATGAACGAAGGCGACAACCTGGGCCGTAATGAAACCCTGCCCGAGCAGCACTTCACCCAGCCGCCGCCCCGCTACAGCGAAGCGTCGTTGGTGAAAAAGCTCGAAGAACTCGGCATCGGTCGCCCGTCGACCTACGCGTCGATCATCTCAGTGCTGCAAGACCGCAACTACGTGCGCATCGACGCCCGGCGATTTATCCCTGAAGACCGGGGCCGCTTGGTGACAACGTTCTTATCAAGCTTTTTTGAGCGCTACGTCGAATACGGCTTCACCGCCGAGCTGGAAGAAAAGCTCGACGATATTTCCGGTGGTCGGATCGCGTGGAAGCAAGTGCTCCGCGATTTCTGGACCGCGTTCATCGCAAAGGTCGATGAAACCAAGGACCTCACAGTGCGTGACGTGCTCGAAGTTTTGAACGTCGAACTGAAACCGCACTTCTTCCCAGAGCGCGCCGACGGCAGCGATGCCCGCAGCTGCCCAAAATGCAAAGAAGGCGAGTTGTCGATCAAGCTTGGCCGGCACGGTGCGTTCTTGGGTTGCTCGCGTTATCCAGACTGTAACTTCACGACCCCGCTCGGCACAGATCCCGGCGAAGCGTCGCTCGACAACGGCCCGCGCGAACTGGGCACAGACCCGGAAACCGGCAAACCGATCACGCTCCGCGAAGGCCCGTATGGACCTTATGTGCAGCTGGGCGACGAAGAAGGCGAAGGCAAGAAAAAGATCAAGCCCAAGCGCGCGTCCCTGCCCAAGGGCATGGACCCGGAAAGCATCGACCTCAGCCGCGCACAGGCGTTGCTGTCTTTGCCACGTCTGGTCGGCATTGATCCAGTTTCGGGCATGGAAATCCGCGCCAACATCGGCCGCTTCGGTCCGTTCATTCAGTGCGGCGGCACCTATGCCTCCGTCAAAGATGACGACGACGATGTGCTGACAATCGGCCTCAACCGCGCCGTCGTGCTGCTCGGCGATAAGCCACGCAAGGCGCCGCCGAAGGAACTCGGCAAGCATCCGAAAAGCAAAAAACCGATCATGGTCAAAGAAGGCCGCTGGGGGCCGTTCCTGCAACACGGCAAGACCCAAGCGCGCCTGCCGAAAGACGTCGACATGGACGCGGTGACGCTCGAACAAGCCATCGAAATGATCGACGCCAAAGCCGGCACGAAGTCGGCTCCGGCGAAAAAGCCGGCCGCTAAAAAGAAGGCTCCCGCGAAGAAAAAAGCGCCTGCTAAGAAGAAAAAGCCCGCCGCCAAGAAGAAGGCGGCTGCAAAGGAATAACTCTCGCTCGCCTGCCCCATCCGTCATTCCCGCGTAGGCGGGAATCCATCCCGACCATAGGCCCCCGCCTGCGCAGGGGTGACGATTATTGGGAATACCGCGGGGCATCACCTCCTCTCTTGTATCAGACGCATCACGCGATTACGTTGCGGGCATGGCAAATGCCCCTTTTCCCAGCAAAGACGAAATCGCCGAATTCGTGCGCAGTGCCGAAGGTAAAGTCGGCAAACGCGAGATCGCGCGTGCCTTCAAACTCGACGTCGAACAAAAGCGCACGCTGAAGAAAGTCCTCAAAGAAATGAAAGACGACGGCATGCTGAGTAAAGGCCGCGGTCACCGCGTTGCCGAACCGGGCAGCCTGCCGCCTGTCGGCATCATCGAAATCACCGGCACTGATTTGGACGGTGAAGTCATGGCACGCCCGGTGAAGTGGGAAGAAGACGGCCCGCCGCCGAAAATCTTTGTTGCCCCCGATCGTACCGGACCAGCGCTGGGTCGGGGCGAAAAAGTGTTGGCACGGCTCAACAAACAAGCCGACGCTTATGAAGCTAAGGTGATCCGCCGCATCGCCGAAGCGCCCCGCGACGTCCTCGGCATTGTCATCGACTCCGATGGTGAGCGTCGCATACAGCCCGTCGACAAACGTGATCGCTTCGAATACGTGATCGAGCGCGGTGCCGACAAAGGCGCCGAATTGGGAGATCTGGTCCGTGCCGAGCCCGTCAAAGGGCACCGCTTGGGCCTTAAGCATGCACGCGTCATCGAACGCATCAACGATGCCGAAGGGGTCAGCTCAATCAGTCTGATCTCGGTGCATCAACACGCTATCCCGGTCGCGTTCACGCCTGACGCCACGCGCCAAGCCGAGCGCGCCAAAGAAGCGCCGCTGGACAGCCGTGACGATCTGCGTTCCATCCCACTTGTGACCATCGACGGCGCCGATGCCCGCGACTTTGATGACGCGGTATTTGCCGAGCCGGATGACGACCCGAAGAATACCGGCGGCTACAAGCTAATCGTCGCCATCGCCGATGTTGCCTGGTACGTGCGCCCGGGCGATGCCTTGGACAAGGCGGCGTTCGAGCGTGGCAACTCGGTATATTTTCCGGACCGCGTCGTCCCCATGTTGCCCGAGCAATTGTCTAACGGCTGGTGCTCGCTGCGCCCCAACGAGGATCGGCCATGCTTGATCGTACATCTACGCATCGACAACGAAGGCAACTTGCTATCCAAGCGCTTTAAGCGTGCTCTGATGCGCTCCGTCGCCCGGCTGACGTATGAGCAAGTGCAGACCGCGCAAGACGGCACACCGGATGAACAGACCGAGCTATTGATGGACACCGTCATCAAGCCACTTTACGGCGCGTTCGAGATTTTAGAGCGCGCCCGCGAAGCGCGCGGCGCCCTCGAACTCGACCTGCCGGAACGCCGCGTCCTGCTCGACGAAGACGGCCACATGATCGGGATCGAGCCGCGTCAGCGCCTGGACAGTCACAAACTGATCGAGGAATTCATGGTGCTTGCCAACGTCGCAGCGGCAGAATTCTTAGAAGAGAAAAAGCGCCCCTGCATGTACCGGGTGCATGATGAACCGTCTATGTCCAAGGTCGAAGCGCTGTCCGAGGTATTGGCCAGCGTGCACATCAGCTTCGACAAGGGGCAGACCCTGACGCCTGCGCGCTTTAACGCAATCTTGACCCGCGCCAAAGACACCGCGCACCAACAGATGATCAATGACATCGTGCTCAGATCACAGGCACAAGCACTGTATCAGCCCGACAACCTGGGCCACTTCGGTCTTGCGCTCCGCCGGTATTGTCACTTCACCTCGCCGATCCGTCGCTATGCGGATTTGCTGGTGCACCGGGCGCTGATCCGTGGGCTCTCCCCCAGTGCCGGCGAGTTGCCGGCAGACCCGGGTGATTTCAACAGCATCGGTGAACACCTCTCGATCACCGAACGCCGTGCCCAAGCGGCTGAGCGTGGCGCCATGGATCGTTACTGCGCGTATTATATGAAAGACCGCGTCGGTGCGACGTTCGGGGCGCGCATTTCCGGTGTGACCCGCTTCGGCTTGTTCATTTCCGTCGACGATATCGGCGCCGACGGTCTGATCCCGATCAAGACCTTACCCGACGATTATTACATTCACGACGAGGGCAAGCATCTGCTGAAGGGGCGCAAACGCGGCCTGACGTTCCGCTTGGGCCAACGTATTGAAGTCCTGCTGCGCGAGGTCACCCCAATCACCGGCGGCATGCTGTTCGAACTGTTGGGCGACGCCCGCCCCACAGGCAAACAAACAGGCAAACAAACAGGCAAACAAACAAGCAAACCCGCCGACATCCTCGTCACCGAAGGCACAGAGCCAATCACCCGACCGGGCAAAAAGTCGCGAAAAAAACAGACCGGCAATCCGACCCCGAAAAAGCCCAAAGGCAAAAGCCGCGCGTCGCGCCGTCGTCAACGTGAAGCCGTCGCCCCCCCGAAATCCGCCAAGGGCAAGAAGAAGCGCGGGTAGCCCCTTCCCCTCTCCCGCAGGCGAGGGCGACCTCACCACAATATAGAATCATATACACGCGGCGCGGAATCGTCTTAAATATGGCCATGATGAGTGAAATGGCACATTTCCGCGGCTTAAAGCCGGTATTTGTTGTCGCCATGGTGCTTTTGCTGAGCGCATGCGCGCTGCCGGGTGCCCGCGACGATACAAATGCGCAACCGTTTGCGGAGCCGGCCGCCGCCGAGGTCATCTCGGTTGGTTTCGATAATATCGCCGATAAATATATTGAACCCGTGACCCTCGCCCGGGTCGGATTGGAAGGTCTGCGGGGATTGGGCGTAATTGATGCTGGGCTCACGCTCAAACAAGACAACGGCATGTTGGTGATGCTGGAAAACGATGTTGAGATCGCCCGCATGCGCCCGCCCGTTGATACAGATTCCCGTGCCTGGGCCGCAGCTGTGGTCGCCCTGACTGAAACAGCCCGCGCCCATTCCGCTGATATTCACGCCGCCTCGGCAGAGCGCATTTACGAAGCAATCTTTGACGGTGCGCTCTCAGACCTCGACATCTTTTCTCGCTATGCCGGACAGGAAGAAGCCACCCGCAACCGAGCCAAACGTGATGGCTTCGGTGGCATCGGCATTCGCTTTCGGCTCGAAGAAGGCATCGCCGTCATCACCAAAGTGATCGTCGGCACGCCGGCGGCGAACAGCGGCCTTGCCATCGGGGATCGCATCATACGCGTCGACGAGATGGACATTTCCGGCTTGGTAAGCGCTGAAATCACGAATTTGATTCGAGGCCCTGTGCACACACCGTTACGACTGACCATCGACCGGCCAGACGCAGTGCAGCCCTTTACCATCGAAGTTGCGCGTGCACATATCGTACCCGAAAGCGTGACCGCGAAGGTCGAAGACGGCATCGGCATTATCCGCATCAGCACCTTCAACCAAGACACCGGTGAAACCCTGGAGCGCAAACTGCGCTCCCTCACCGCACCCGGTGCGAGACCGATCATCGGCTTGGTGATCGATCTGCGCGGCAATCCAGGCGGGCTGCTGCGACAGTCGATCAAGGTCGCTGACTTGTTGCTGACGCAGGGCGAAATTCTACGCACCGTTGGCCGCCATCCGGACAGCCTACACCACTATGAAGCCGCCGGCAGCGATTTGGCAGTCGGTCTGCCAATTGTCGTGATGATTGATGGCCGCTCCGCATCCGCGGCCGAGATTGTCGCCGCTGCCCTGCAAGACCGCGACCGCGCGGTTGTCATCGGCACGTCTTCGTATGGCAAGGGAAGTGTGCAAACCGTGATCCGCCTACCCAATGACGGTGAAATCACCTTGACGTGGTCAAAGTTCGTGACACCGTCCGGGTATTACCTACATGGCATGGGCGTTGTACCCACCGTGTGTACCAGCGGCAAGCAACGGCTGGAAGACGCCGATCAGATCATCGAGGCGGCACTCGGCGATTCTCAGCCTCTGGGCACCGTGAATTGGCGCCAGCGCGCGTATTTAAAAGACGAAGACCGCGCGCGACTCCGGGGGAATTGTCCGTCTGAACGCCGACCGGGTCGGCTTGATCTGAAGATTGCCAAGCGCCTGATCCTCAACGACCGCCTGCATGTTCGTGCACTTCGGCTGACGACAACCACAGCGGAAGCGACCCATTAGCCCGAGTCAGACCCCACCACAGTTAAATGCACGTTTAGACACTTGACTTGAGCGCGGGCGAAGGTATGGTGCCGCCTCTTTGCACACGGCAATGCTTTTGCACGGGATAAGACCATGGCTAAACCAAGCACCATTC
Source organism: uncultured Rhodospirillales bacterium (assembly GCA_963974935.1). Taxonomy (GTDB): domain Bacteria; phylum Pseudomonadota; class Alphaproteobacteria; order Rhodospirillales; family Casp-alpha2; genus UBA4479. Next base: position 55,879 of record CAXBEV010000015.1, read on the forward strand.
AAATTCGTCTCGTCAGCTCGGCGGGAACTGGGTATTTCTACATCACCAAGAAAAACCCGAAGACGTCGACCGAAAAACTGCAACAGCGCAAGTACGATCCAGTGATCCGTCAGCACGTGCTGTTTAAAGAAGCAAAAATCAAATAAAGCGGCGCGGGCCTTGGGTCCGCTGACGCCGGCAGCGACGTACGCAGCCAAAAAAAACGCCCACCGATCTTCGGGGGCGCTTTTTTTATGGGACTTTCATCCCGAACGATTGGCGATCAATTGAGAAATTTCTTTACCGTTTCCAGGAAGTGCGGGACTGAAATCGGCTTTGCGATATAGCCCTCACAGCCGCCTTCGCGGATTTTTTCTTCATCGCCCTTCATGGCGAACGCGGTCACCGCGATGACGGGAATACCCTTAAGATCATCGTCCGCCTTGAGCATCTTGGTGACTTCAAGGCCGGAAATTTCGGGCAATTGAATGTCCATCAAGATCAGGTCCGGCGTATGTTCCCGCGCCAGCTTAAGCGCATCGCGCCCATCGACTGTTTGCACAGTTTCATAGCCGTTGGCCTGAAGGAGGTCATTGAACAGCTTCATGTTGAGATCATTATCCTCAACGATGAGAATTTTCTTGGACATTCATTAGGTTCCTAAAAAGGCCATCACTATAAAGATGCGAAATAAGTCAGTAATAGGTCCATCGTCTGAACTTGTACAAAACAATGGTATATTAGGTTGTTGAAGTCAATCCGTGGTAGGTCTAGCGCTCAACCTAATTTTAGTGCTTGCGAAAACCTGAAAATGTCACAAAAAAATAGGCATTTTACCACAGCTTGGCGCGCTTAAAATAACGGCGGCGTGCCCCCCATCTGAGCCGCCCAAACAACGGTGGCCAACGTCAACGTTAATGCCAATCCGAATGCTTTCCATGTGGTCATTGTGCCGTCCTCCGAGATGACTGCCGCAACAATTAGGGTGCACGTTAATGGTTAATAAATCGTAGCTAAGTCTTCCGGCGGGCTCAGTGACGATGCACATACTTGATGTTCATTTCCCATCGTTATCCTGAGCTTTGTTCAGAATAACGATGGGAATAAAGGGAGGGAAGTGATTGAAAAACACGGATTTATTCGCCGCGGACTTCTTCAACCATTTCGCGGAGCTGTGCTAAGTCTTTGATCAACAGCACATTTTTCTTACGCTCAACAATGCCTTGGCGGGAAAGCTCAGAGAGCACGCGGGCCACCGTTTCGCGGGTCGTCGACACTCGGCTGGCGATATCGCCATGCACCGGAATCGGCCGAATTTCGGCTTGGTTTTCACCGATCAGGCCGCTACGGGCTTGCCGCAGAAGATCGGCTTGCACCCGGTTGTTGGCGGCGAGTGTGCTAAGATCCATAATCCGGTCGGTGGAATTGCGGACGACCCCGGCCAACGCACGCAACACACGAAATGCAATTTCAGAGTTCTCGCGCAGCAGGCTCATAAACCGTTCTTGCGGCAGCGCCGCAATCAAGCACGAGTCCAATGACATCACGCTGGCCGAGCGGGGCTGACCATCCAACGCCGATAATTCGCCAAAGTGGCTGCCCGACTCCAAATCTTCGAGGGTGATTTCTTTACCCGACAACGAATAATTGACGATTCGCACATGCCCATCAACGACGAAAAAGACATCCGTGGAATCGCTTTGGCGGTCAATGATCTGCTCATGATCGCTGTAACGGCGCCACGTGCAGGCTTTTTCCAACGCTTGCAGGGTCGACGCACTTAATCCATCAAGGATACGAATATCCACAAGCGATGCGGTTTCTTTCTCCGACACGCTGTCCCCTTTCGAGCACAAAATTTATTAGGTTGAGCTTAGCACAACCCACTTTCGTCCATAGTAGCCATAAATCCGCGGGAATGCGAACCCGAGATTTCGCCCGCGCGTTGAGGGTGCGTTGTACCACGCGGATGCTTTACGGCTTTTCCTCGGATGCTCTATGGTGCGACGGCAACTTCGGGAATCCTTATATGACAAAATCAACGTCCGGCTCAACGGCTTTAGATCGCACGTCAACGCCCGTGATCGCGGCCGTCATTCCGTGCTATCGAGAAAAGACGCACGTGCTGGACGTGATCCGCGCGATTGGCCCCGAGGTCTCAAAGATCATCGTTGTCGACGATGCCTGCCCCGACGACACCGGTGCTTTTGTCTCAGAGATGATCGATGACGCCCGCGTTGCCGTGATCCGCCACGACGTCAACAAAGGCGTCGGCGGCGCCACCATTACCGGCTACAAGGCAGCGCTTGAAATGGGCGTCGACATCGTCGTCAAAGTCGACGGCGACGGGCAGATGGAGCCGGCCCTCATTCCCGACATCGCGCGTCCGGTGATCGATGGCGAAGCGGACTATGCCAAAGGCAACAGATTGCACCGGCGCGAAGCCGCACAAGGCATGCCCGTGGTCCGCTTGGTCGGCAATATGGCGCTGACCTTGTGCTCGAAATTATCCAGCGGATACTGGTCGATCATGGATCCGACCAACGGTTACACCGCGATCCACACCGCGGTTATCCGCGAGTTGCCGTTAGATGACATCGCGCCCGGCTATTATTTTGAATCCGACATGCTGTTTCACTTGGGCTTGCTCGACGCCGTGGTACAGGACGTGCCGATGCGTGCACGCTACGGCGCCGAAGACAGCCACCTATCAATCCGCCGGATCTTTTGGCGCTTCTTGAAAGGGCACCTGAGTAACGGCTGGCACCGATTGATCGACACCTACATGGTCCGCGACGCTGGTATCGCAACGGTGGAGTTTATCTTAGGCGCGCTGTTGCTGATCGGCGGCATCGTGTTCGGCGCCATCAACTGGGCGATCAGTTTGGCCACCGGCGAGACGGCCACCGCAGGCACGGTCGTATTAGCGGCCCTGCCGATTTTAATCGGTGTGCAATTGCTGCTCGCCTTCATCGGCCACGACACCCGCCGCGAGCCGAGACACCCGATCCACCCATCGCTGCTGCACGAAGGCCGCCTCAAATCCCAATAAAGACGCCGTCTCGGCGCGGGTCGCCGGCCCCTTGAACGTGTCCCGCAGGGGCGCGACAAAGCACATGCACGCCACCGAAGAACATATTTTGTTCCGGCCAAACCGAGATGTCATCTGCAACAGCCGTCGCCTTGATCGCAGCGATCATAGCGTCGTCAAAGCCGGGCTCTAAGCTGAGCTTCGTGCCTTCCAAGTGCAGGCGGGGTGCATTGACGGCGTCCGTCACATCCATGCCGTGGCGCGCGATGTTCACGATCATCTGCGTCAACGCTGAGCGGATTCGATTCGACCCGCCCGAACCGAATGCCGTCCATGTGCCGTCCGGCTGACTCATCAAGCCCGGCGCCATCATCGAGGATAATCGCACATCTTCGGGCCACGTAAAAAAGCCCGCCGCGTTCAGATCATCTTCGCCGAGCATGTTGTTAAGCATGATCCCGGTGCCCGCCAACACATGCCCGCACCCTTCCCCATTCGACACCGTGATCGCAGCGATGTTGCCGTCCGAATCCGCTGTGCTGATGTGCGTTGTCCCCCGATAGGCCGGTGGATTCGGCATCATCTGTCTGAGCACCTCGGCCCCGGCCTCGGGCGCGGCATCTAAGCCGCTTTCCGATCTGGCCTGGTTCGCCGCCGACATCGCGTCGACCAACGCGCCCGCCGGGTCATGCGTGGGTCCTTGTGCGTTCAAATGCGCCAACGCGAACGCGATCAACGCGCCGCCCGCCGCTGGCGGTGGGTTCAAAAACACATCGGTGCCATCCAAGTGCGCTGTCCAGGGTGCGCGCCTCTGCACCCGATAGCCGGCGAGATCATCCCGCCCGATCGCGCAGCCCGGCAACCCGGCGATCGCGTCGGCAATGGCGCCTTGATAAAACAACTCGGCACCTTCCGACACCAACGCGCTCAAAAATTCTGCGAATCCAGTCGGCTGATACACGGCGCCGGAGGGCAGCAGCGTAGGTGACATCACGTTCGGCCTACAGAATTGCGCCACAGCCCCCGGCGTCGCGGTATAGATCGGCGCGACCACGCCCAGCAAATACGCCTGGAACGGGTTGATCCGCACACCGTCTCGGGCGAGCGCGATCGCAGGCGCGGCGATGTCCGCCATCGGCATCCGGCCCAACGCATCATGCACCGCGAAGATACCGGCGACCGCACCGGGTGTGGCAACGGCGCCGAGCCCAATGTGGAATTCCTGCTGCGCGATCCCGAAATCCGCCGTGATCGGTTTAAAGTCGATTTCGTCCTGCGTCGGGCGCCGACGCGGCGTTTGCGTGAAGAAGTCAAAGACTTCCGTCGCATTCGTCCCGCTCGCGTTAGCGCGTCTGGCCGCCAGGAATCCACCCCCGCCCAACGACGCCAACACGGGCTCGGCCACACACGCGGCCAAGAATGCCGCAATCGCCGCATCGAAGGCATTGCCACCGGCACGCAGCACCTCTGCGGCAGCGCCCGCCGTCGCCGCATGGCCGGCGGCCACACCGGCGCGGTATCCGTCTAAAGAGTTTTCAGCCGTCATAGTCTGCGTTTAAACAGTGCGATCAAATCAACGGCAAGACGAAATCTAAAATGGCGACCTGATTTAAACCCGCGCAGCGGCGCATCATCACGCTCTCAGGTTGACTCTCAGGGGGTAAGATGATTCCCTCACAAATATCTTGTGCAGTGCGAAGGTTTTTGCTCATGGGCGTTGCCCCACGCGGTTCTATTTTGATGCTAGGTATCGCCGTTTTGATGGCGCAGCTGATTGCTGTGCCGTCGGCACGGGCGGAAAACATCACCGTCAACGCGGTCTCGTTTTTCGATATTCCGAAGAATACGCCTGTGGTCGTGGAAACGTTCAACGATTCCGAACAGCACATCGCCTTGAAACAGCGGTTCGAGACGGAATTGAAAGCACAAGGCTACGAGGTCGCGGACAACGCGCCGCTTATCCTCAGCTTTGACGTCAGTGACGAGTCCGGCACCTGGACCGGCGGCGGGCCGAATCGTCTGATCGAATTGAAAAATCGCGACGATCACACCGGCACCGATGCGCCGAACGTGCGCCTTAATATTTTTGACAGCAATCGGGGCGGCCTGCTGAACCCGAAGCGCGACCCCGGCATCACCGAGGTCGCACCGAGCCAACTGCGCATCGACGTCAGCATCGAAGACCGCGACAACGGGCGTCGGCTGTGGCAGGGCTGGAGCATGGCCAACATTTCGGCTGCCAACGATACCGTCCTGCAGCGCGCACTGGTCAAACCGATTATCGACAACATCGGCAAAACCGTCCGCGATGCCTCGATCCCACTAAAATGATTTAACACGTCACCGCTGCGCCTTGCCCTTGGCGCGCAAAACCGCTAGGAAACGAGCGCTTTTCTGCGCCCATTTTCATTGATTTTTGGGTGCTGCGCGCTGGAACGGGTTTCTATGGCTGACATCGACGAAAAAGCGTTACTGCCTGCGGGTCTTTCTGACGGGCTTCCACCAGACGCTGCCTTTGAGGCCGACGTGCGCGAGCGCTTGGTCGCCGCGTTCATCGCGCGCGCCTTCGAGCGTGTCTCGCCGCCGCTGGTCGAATTCGAAGACAACCTATTGACCGGCACCGGCGCTGCCATGGCATCGCAGACGTTCCGGCTGATGGACCCGGTCTCGCAGCGCATGATGGGGCTGCGCGCCGACATCACGCCACAGGTCGCGCGCTTAGCGACGACGCGCCTGGCCCACACGCCTAGGCCGCTGCGGCTGTGCTATGCCGGCGAAGTGCTGCGCGTGCGTGGCTCACAACTTCGCCCTGAGCGACAATTTACCCAAGCTGGTGCCGAGCTGATCGGTGCGGTCAACGCCGGTGCCGATGCCGAAGTGATTCTCATGGCCACCGCCGCGCTTGCCGCCGTCGGCATTGACGACATCAAAGTCGATCTTTGCCAGCCGATGCTGGTGCCGTTGGTGATGGCCGATCTCGGCATCGAAGGCGAGGACGCCGTCGGCATCCGCGCCGCGCTGGACAGCAAAGACGCCGCCGAAGTGACCGCCCTTTCCGCCCCCTTGGGCGACGCCGCCCGCGATCTGCTCGGCGCCCTACTCAAAGCCAGCGGCCCGGCTGAGACCGTATCCGGCAAACTCGCCGCCCTACAACTCGGCTCCGCCGCCGCCGACGCCCGCGATCAGTTGTTGCGCACCCTGGATTTGGTCAGCGCTGCCGACCCGACGCTGGACATCACCTTGGACGCCGTCGAGAACCGCGGCTTCGAATATCACACCGGTGTCACTTTCACCTTGTTCGCCCAAGGCGTGCGGGGTGAACTGGGCACCGGCGGGCGCTATCTCGCCGGCCAAGGTGCACAAGCCAATGACGACGGCGAACCGGCCACGGGCGTGACGCTCTTTTTAGACAGCGTGTTGCGCGCCCTCAAGGCGCCAGCACCGTTGCCGAAAGTTTATCTGCCGGCCGGCACGCCTGGCACTGCGGCAAACCTGCTGCATAGCCAGGGGTATCGCACGCTACAAGGTTTCGACGGTGTCGACGCTAAGACAGAGGCCACCCGGCTTGGGTGCAGCCACTTATTTGACGGGGCTGAGGCACGACCGCTCAGCGGAAACGACTAACGCGGGAGAGAACGCGCAATGGCGAACGTAGTTGTCGTCGGCTCACAATGGGGCGATGAAGGTAAAGGTAAGATCGTCGACTGGCTATCGGAACGTGCCGACGTGGTGGTGCGCTTTCAGGGCGGGCACAACGCCGGGCACACGCTGGTCATCGACGGGGTCACCTACAAACTGAGCCTGTTGCCATCAGGCATCGTCCGCAAGGGCAAGCTGTCGATGATCGGCAACGGCGTGATCTTGGATCCGTGGGCGCTGATGAGCGAGATTGAAAACATCCGCAAGCTCGGCGTCGAAGTCGGTCCGGAAAATCTTCGCATCGCCGAAAACGCGGCGTTGATTTTGCCGCTGCATCGCAACCTCGACCAAGCCCGCGAGATCGCCCTCGGCAAAGCCAAAATCGGCACCACCGGGCGCGGCATCGGGCCTGCGTACGAAGACAAGACCGCACGTCGCGCCATTCGCGTCGGCGACCTGGCGGACCCAGACGTTTTGGCTGAAAAAGTCGACGCCCTGCTGTTCCACCACAATGCGCTGTTGCGCGGCCTCGGCATGCCCGAAGTCGACGGCGCCGCGCTGCTGATTGAGTTGAACGAAATGGCACCGCGCCTATTGCCGTATGCGCGCACGGTCTGGAACGACCTCAACAACATGCGCCGCAAGGGCAAACGCATTTTGTTCGAAGGCGCGCAGGGCACCATGCTCGACGTCGATCATGGCACATATCCGTTCGTCACCTCGTCCAATACCGTCGCCGGCCAAGCCGCCATCGGTAGCGGTCAGGGCCCCGGCGCCATCGACTTCGTGCTCGGCATCACCAAGGCGTATACGACGCGTGTCGGCTCCGGTCCGTTCCCGACCGAATTGTTCGACGACGTCGGCCAAGGCCTGGGCGAGCGGGGCCGCGAATTCGGCACCGTCACCGGACGCGCACGCCGCTGCGGCTGGTTCGATGCGGTGCTGGTGCGCCAAGCCGTGATCGTCAACGGCATCAACGGCATCGCACTGACCAAGCTTGATGTGTTGGACGGCATGAAGGAACTCAACGTCTGCGTCGGTTATGAAATCGACGGCGAGAAATTCGATCACCTGCCCGCATCCACCGTGCGTCAAGCCCGCGTCAAGCCGATCTATGAAACCATGGAAGGCTGGCAGGAAAGCACCCAAGGCGCGCGCTCGTGGGCCGATCTGCCGGCGACCGCGATCAAGTACATCCGTCGTATCGAAGAGCTGATCGAAGCCCCCGTCACCCTGCTGTCGACCAGCCCCGAGCGTGACGACACGATCTTGGTGCACGACCCGTTCGAAGACTAGCCGACCGCCGCAAAGCCGCTGATAGCAGCAGGTTGCGGGCTTTTTATTGACTCTCGGCTAGGTTTAATTTAAGGTAATTTCAAGTCTCGGGGAGGAGTGCGTCTTCTCCCCGAGACTTTTTTGTATCCGCATCCTTGCGCGACACTTCAAAAGGCCCCGCCCACCGGCGGGGCCTTTTTGCGTTCGGGGCCCGGCGTTGCTGGGGCTCGGCGCCTCCCTCTCTCAACATCTCATCCATAGGAGGTTCCCATGGGATCCACGAACAACACCGCTTCACAAAGCGTCGCCGGCGCCGCGCAATCCGCACGCGGCAATACCGCAAGCATCGACACCACATCCACGCCCGCAGCGCCGCCGACGCCGACACCGTCGGCACTGTCGGGCTCAGTCGGCATCAACGCACAAAACAATTCGGATGATGTTTGGCAAGTCTCCAGCGGGCTCGCGGCCAACGGCTATTTAGACGCCCCACCCCGCGACGCCACGCCCGAAATGCAGTCGAAGATCATCACCGCCCAGCAAGACATGGGTGATCTAAAACCCGACGGTCTCGTCAATCCGGGCGGCCCGACCGAAACGCGCTTCCAGCAACTGGCTGGCCAAGGCTTTATGAAGGCACCATCGCAGGAAACCGCGTTCGGCAAATCACCCGCCGCCACGCCGAACCCGAGCGAGGTCAAAGACGGCACCACCGCCAAAGCCTTTGCCCGCATGCAGCAAGACAAACAAGATGCCGCGCGCGCCGAAGCCAGCGAAGACCGTCAGCGCCAAGACGCCCAAGCGGTCAACGCCGTCAAAGCCGCCAAAACCGACCAAAAAGCCGCCACCATGATGGCGCAAATCCAGGCTGCGGCATCAACCAAGGCGCCCGCCACCACCAAACCAGAGTCTCTTCTCCCCCATAAAGATATGTTGCGAGAAGGACAGGATGAGGGGCTGCGTAATGGGCAAACCGCGCCCGACATCGGTGCCGATGCCTTCCAATCCAACCAGCGCACGGCGGAATTCGTAAAATCGCGCAACACCCTCGGCGATTTGCCCAAGTTCACCGTCGACGCCATCAACAGCGACGACGAGGATGACGGCGTAAAAGCGATGAACGAGGTCAGCAATCTGATCCACCAAATCGCCGAAACCGACCCGGCTAAAGCACAAGACTTGCTCCACCGCACCCGCGAGGGCCTAACGCCCGAGAGGCGCGATCAGTTCGAGGTCGTGGTCAAATCAAGCGGCAAAAAAGATGATCCAAGCACACCTACCGAACCGCAGGAACCATCAGAACCGAATGAACCTGATCAACCGCCTAAACCGGAGGAGCCCGGCGATCCAGAAAAGCCTAAGGACGACGCCGCAATAAAATCACAAATAGAAAATTTAGAGGCAGAAGTGGCCAAGTATAGAGACCTTATTGCAACGCGCGAGGATGAATTAAAGGCCAAGAATGAAGAATTAGACATCGCGACCGATAATTATAATCACCTAGAGGCGATGGCCCCCGCGAAAACTGCGACTAGCCTTGCTAGCTCAGCAAGCGGCGGCTGGATTGGCCTTGCTGGCAGCGCATTGGGGGCCGTGGTTACCGGCATAGAATTGAAAATCGCCCTAGAAAAAATGAGGCGCCTGAGGGACAGAGTTTATAGTCTCAATGTTGAAATTCAGACCTATCGCGAAAATTTAAGTTCATATCTCGCTCAACTCGAACAACTGAGAAGTCAACTCGAACACTCTAAATAAGCAAGGTCGGCGGATCCCATCAAATAGATACCTCGCCTAATATCCGCGTTCTTAAGTTCTGTTGGGGAGAGGCGGTCACGGAATTGCCGTATATACGTGTCCACCGCCTCTCCCCGCTCTTGTGCGGCCAGCAAGTATCCATAGCCACTCACGTGATCGTCGTCTCTGCTCGGTTTCTCCAAAAGATATCTGCCATAATCCATCATGGCCGGTGGATATTTCTTGATGGCAGCGATATGCAAATAGCGGACGACGTCGCTTTCTTTAACAATTTGAGGCGGCAAAGGGTCCAATGCCGTTTTACCCAAAGCATACGAAGCAAGTATCTGACATGACGATTCTGATATCACAATTTCGATCAGCCAAGATACTGCTGTACGGCGCACATCAAATGGCAGCTTGTTACTTAAAAACGTAACAGCATAATTTAGTTTTCTCGCATCATTTTGTTCTTTTATATCATATGCATAACGCAATGCGTCATGCATGGCGCGCGGCAGCAAATATGGGCTAAATCGCATGCGGGCCAATGAGAGCGAAAAGTCAAAATCCTCAAGCCGCGTCAACGAAAAGGCGCATTGTTCAAAAAGAAACAGTTCGGGTTTCGTTGCGATGCGCGGCTTACGCCACTTTTCAGCTGTTAGTTCCAACCACTCGCAAACATCGTCTTTATTGTCTTGAGGCGCCGTGTTTGCGGTCGCATCGCGTGTGGTCACTCCGACCACCATGAAGGCAAGCAATAAGGCCGCACCAAACCGAGCAAATATCATCCGCATACAACTAAGCTTATCCAACATGCCAGTATCCTCCAAGCTCTAATATTGAAGGTACATGTAAAAGCTATCGGGACTTTTTGACAGTCCCCGCCCCCGCGTCATCCGGACGGCGCAACGCGCCGAGCCGGGACCTCCCCGACTCAACGGACCTAAGGGGGAGGCCCCGGATCACATCCGGGGTTACGATCGTTGGGATGTGCGGACGCCAAGCGCCGTTAGACGAACACGCCCTTGCCCTCAAAATCAGCAGCGCTGTGGCGTTCTTTGACCTGTTCGCTGTCGGGGCCGTGGGTGCGGTTGACGGCGCGACCGCGGATCACGGCATCACGGCTGCCGATTCCGTGGGCCCAGCGCAGGACGTTCTTGTAAGACGCCACGTCCAAGAATTCGGCGGCATCGTAAAGTTTGCCCAGGCACAGCGCCCCGTACCACGGGAAGATCGCGATGTCGGCGATGGTGTACGCGTCGCCACACATGAATTTGTGGTCGGCCAGATGACGGTCCAACACATCAAGCTGACGCTTGGTTTCCATGGCAAAGCGGTTGATTGGGTATTTGAACTTTTCAGGCGCGTAGGCATAAAAATGCCCAAAGCCGCCGCCCAAATACGGCGCGCTGCCCATCTGCCAAAACAGCCACGACAGGCATTCGGCCCGAGCCGGCATCTCGGTCGGCAAGAAGGCACCGAACTTTTCGGCGAGGTACATCAAGATCGCGCCGGACTCGAACACACGGATCGGCGTCGGGCCACTGCGGTCCATCAGCGCCGGGATTTTCGAGTTCGGATTGATCTCGACAAAGCCCGACCCGAACTGATCGCCATCGCCGATTTCGATCAAATATGCATCGTATTCGGCACCGGTGTGGCCGGCGGCGAGCAGCTCTTCGAGCATGATCGTCACCTTGACGCCGTTCGGTGTGCCTTTGGAGTACAGCTGCAACGGATGTTTGCCGACCGGCAGCACTTTTTCATCAATCGCCCCGGCAATCGGGCGGTTGGTCTTGGCGAACTTGCCGCCGTTCTCTTCATCCCACGTCCATACTTTGGGCGGTGTGTAGGTCTCTGACATGTTGGATTTTCCTAATTTGAAGTCGCGGCAGAGCTGCCGCACGAAGGGCTATTTGCATCCAACATACCGGAGACATCGCGAAGGAGCCAGAGTTGCCGACGCAACGCGGGTGATTTTAATAGATTGATCGAGCTTCGGTCTGTCCAGGTCCTATAGCGCGTACTTTTCAACCGCCGCCATGTCCCAGGCGATGCCGAGGCCGGGGCCACGCGCTGTGATGCAACCGTCGACGACATCATAAGGCTCGGTCAAAATCGGCCGGGCGATATCCAGATGTTCCAGCCAGTGGCAAGTCGGTGTGGCCGCGAGGGCATGTGCGCTGGCTTCGACAAACAGATGGCTCGAGATCGGCATATTGGCGCCGGCGGCCATGCCTGCGACCTGCATCCAGCCGGAAAAACCGCCGATCTTCATGATGTCGGGCATCATCAAATCGGATGCGTCCGCCGCCAACGCGTTCGCGGCACCGGCCGGAAACCACCAGTTCTCGCCGGTCTGCACCGGCACCGGGCTTTGTTGGCATATTTGGCGATGACCGGCGAGGTCTTCAGACGGCACCGGCTCTTCAAGCCAAGCGATGTCGAAAGCGGCCAAATGTTCGATCCGGCGGATCGCATCCGGCGCGCTGAGCGATTGGTTGTAGTCGATCATCAACTGCACATCGTCGCCGATGATCTCGCGGACCCCTGCGACGCATGCCATGTCATCGGCCAACGAACCAACGCCGAGTTTTATCTTAATCGCCTGAAAGCCTTTGCTTAAACTCTCTTCGAGCAGCGCACGATCCGTCGCCGGATCGACCACCCCGTAGCTGTCATAGGCCCTGAGCGGGACCGGGTCCGCCCCCAGCAGACGGCACACCGGCTGGTCGCAGAATTTTCCGAGCGCGTCCCAAAGCGCCATATCGATGCCGGAAATCAGCATCCCCATCAGGCCCTGAACACCCAGCAACCGAAATCCGCTTTGATACGCATCAAACGTGGGTTTCGGCGCAATCGTGCCGCCGATGGCGATATCTTTGATGTCGTCGAGTAGTGCCGAGAGCGCGCGCAAGGTCTTCGGCGTATAGCCGAAAATATACGCGGACCCGGTGATCCCGGCGTCGGTTTCAATGTCGATCAACGCCAGTGCCGCGCCCGGCAACGTTCCCGACGCTGTCCGCATCGGACGCGCCAAAGGTGCGATGAGCGGTGTGCAGAGAATATTGGTTACTGTCGGAAACTCAGCCATGAGCGTCCTCCTTCCATTGAAATGCGCGCAAACGCACGCGTTCACGTCCCCTAACTCGTTAACCATATTAATCGCAAAACCAAGGTAAAGCTTGCGATTTTACGTGTTTAGACGTTAAATAAAGGGGTCGGAAAGAATTATTCCGGCAAACGGGTAATGGGACGCGCGTTATGGCAGAACAGCCGATGGCCGCGGACGATACGGATGGTGATGCCCCGGTAAATACCGGTACCGCCGTTCTGGGCGACCGCTTTATAATCGACGGCAGCAAACCGCTGCCTGATCTCGATTCCCCGAACGCAAAAGCGTACGTGGCGGAAGATCGGCGTGATTTGTCACGCCAACTGTTTGCGCTTGTCTGCACCCCCGGCATGCCCGTGCGCACGAACGCCATGCGCCTGATGAAAAACGTCCCCGGCACCGGCACCTTAGAACTGGTCGAATGGAACACCGCATTCTGGCCGATTTTAGGTCGGCGTACGATGATCATTGTCATGGAGCGTCCGTTGGGCGGCAGCGTGCTTGAGCAATTGCGGACAGGCGCCGTGCGGATCACCGAATACGATATTCCCCGCCGCGTCGCCCAACCTATCTATGAAGGTCTTAAGCACTTCAACAATCTCGGTGTGCCGCACCGTGCGGTGCGCCCCGATAATCTGTATTTCGCAGATAGGGAACGCCAGGAAATCGTTTTGGGCGACTGCTTCACGTCGCCGCCCGGCTTCGATCAGCCGTTGATGTTTGAGCCGCTGGAACGCTCCATGGCAAACCAGGCGGGACGCGGCCAGGGCAGCGTCATCGACGATATGTTCGCGCTCGGCGCATCAATGGTGGTGTTGACCCTGGGCCACAATCCGATCGAAAAACTAACAGCCGACGACTTGCTGTTTCGGCGCACCAACCTCGGCAGCTATGCGGCGATCTGCGGCAACGCGCGGGTGCCGATGTCACTGTTAGAGCCGTTGCGCGGCTTGCTGTCGGACATTCCCCAAGAACGCTGGGGTCTCGCCGAAGTCGAATTGTGGCTGAACGGGCGCAAGCAGACGCCGCTGCAAAAGAAAGCCGCAAAGAAAGGTGATACACCGTATCGCTTTAGCGGCCGCGATCACCTCAACATTCGCACCCTCGCCCATGCGTTTAACCGCAACATCCCAGAAGCCGTAAAAGCACTGCACGAAGAAACCTTTCACGCCTGGCTCAGGCGTTCAGTCGAAGAAGGCCCGTTGTCCGAAACCTTGAAAGGTTTCGTCGACACGGCTGACTTCCATAAAGATAATTTTCAAGGGACCGAGGAATACCTGATCGCGCGGGTCGTCGCCACCATGGATCCATTGGGACCGATGCGTTACAAAGGGATGTCGCTATGCTTGGACGGGTTCGGCCCGATGCTGGCCAGCGAAATGATCCGCGGCGGCAACGTGCAGGTGCTGGCCGAAATCATCAACCGCGATATCTACCAGTTTTGGGTCGGTGAACGCTCAGTCGTACTGGACTCGTTAGAGCGCGCCCAGGAATTGGCGCAGATTAAGGCATGGCTGTTGATCAACGACCCGGGCTATGGCGTGGAGCGTTGTCTATACGAGAGCAACCCCGGCATCAACTGCCAGAGCGAACACGTCGTCGACGACTGCGTAATCGTTATCGAAGACCTGCTGCCGGCGCTCGACGCGGCCGCCAATCATGTTGAAGGCCGGGCCCGGCCGATGGATCGCCACATCACCGCGTTCATTGCCGCGCGCTTTCACGAAGACATCAACCCTCACCTGCGCGCGTTGGCATCACCAAAGGAAAGTAACGTTGTCGTCGGCATGCTGAGCTTGCTTGCGTTCTTGCAATGGAAGCTCCGCGCGGCGCCATTCTATGGGCTGGCCAGTTGGGTCGGCGGCGTGCTCGGGCCGGCCATCAACAGCTTCCACAGCCGCACCACACGGCGCGAGATCGAACGTGAAATTCCAAAGCTGGTGCGTAAAGGCAGCCTGCCGGAACTTTTTGATCTGGTCGACAACGCCGAAAAACGACTCGAAGATCAGGACGGCTACGCCGATGCGGTCGACGAATACATCGTCTGCGCCACCGAAATCGAAGAGATTGAGGATGCGGGTTCTGAGTTGAACGATAAGGCGATTACCACCGGCCAAAAATCGGCGGCGATGATTTCATTGGTGACGACCATGATTGTGGTCACGGTCACCTTCATCGTAGAAATACTGTGAGGCGCCGATGAATATGCGGGTCGTTGTTTGGGCCTTGATCATCTTTGTGATGCTGCTGCTGGTGGCGTTGCCGACAGTGCTGTTCTTGTCGTTCAGCATGCTCCCCGCATTGGTCGCACTGATCGTCGACCGAACCGAAGAAAAATCGGCAACGTTCTGCGTCGGTGGCCTGAACTTCTGCGGCGTTTTTCCGTATCTTTTAAGCCTTTGGCTTCAAGACAACAGCCTAGACCAGTCGCTGCGGCTGTTGACGGACGTGTTTGTTTTAGCGGTAATCTATGGCGCAGCCGGCATGGGCTGGATGCTGTATCTGTCGTTGCCGCCGGTGATCGCGTCATTCATTCAAGTGATGTCGCAAAGCCGCCTGAAGCAATTGCGCGCGACGCAAACGACGATCATCGAGGAATGGGGCGAAGAGGTCATCCATGATGCCGATCTCGGCGATGGCTTAGTGCCGATGCAGCCGACTCAAGAAGCACCGGAGCGCACCCGCGCACCCGCCCCAGCTTAAATCCATAATACTTGAAACGCCAGATAACGCCTGGAACCGCCTGGAACCGAACGAGCCGCCGGACATGCATCCGGCGGCTCTCCCGAGGACGACCGAAGACAACCCGGGGGAGATGACATTAGGGGGCAGGGCTGCCGCCGATCTTACTTTTAATACGGCTGCTTTTTGGGGCGGATCACCAGCATTCAAAATTTCTTTTATTTTTCTATACGTTTGCAATTTTTGCGCGGAATCCTTGACCACACGCCCGCAAAGCCGCACAGTCCGGGTCTTGAATGTTCCGCGGGGGGCCCTGATTGAGAGGGCTGAGATACCATCCGCCAAGTGGCTGAAATGCCGCTGGCTCCGTGGTGACCCGTCGAACCTGATCCGGGTGACACCGGCGTAGGGACTGGAACCTGAACGTAAAAACCGTTCTTCCACCTGAAGCCGTCCCGGGTCTCCATATGTAACGGAGGAGATCCCAGGATGAACGAGATTCGCAAACCCACCACCGGCGACGTGACGCGCGGCGAATTGCCCGCTTCCAACAAAATTTACGTGCCCGGCAAAACCCTTGGCAGCGTCGGCGTGCCGATGCGGCAAATTCATGTTCATGAAAGCGCCAACGAACCACCGCTGACGGTTTACGACACGTCCGGCATCTACACCGACCCTGCTGCCGAAATTAATGTCGAAGCCGGTCTGCCGCGTATTCGTGAAGGCTGGATCAAAGCCCGCGGCGACACCGAAGAATACACGGCGCGCCACGTGAAGCCCGAAGACAACGGCAACGTCGGCGAAGATAAACTGGTGCCAGAATTCCCGAATCTAGCCAATCCGCGCCGCGCCAAAGCCGGCGTCAAATCGATCTCGCAGTTGGCCTATGCGCGCCAAGGCATCGTCACCCCGGAAATGGAATACATCGCGATCCGCGAAAACATTCTCCGTGAAGTGACGCCCGAAGAAGCCGCTAAGCTAAAAGCCGAGGCCGAGCGCTGGGGCGCCGACATTCCCGACGTCATGACACCGGAATTCGTGCGCGACGAAGTTGCCCGTGGGCGTGCCATCATCCCCAACAACGTCAACCACCCGGAAACCGAGCCGATGATCATCGGTCGCAACTTCCTGGTCAAAATCAACGCCAACATCGGCAACTCGGCGGTGACCAGTTCGGTCGTCGACGAAGTTGATAAAATGGTCTGGGCGATCCGTTGGGGTGCCGACACGGTGATGGACCTGTCGACCGGTCGCAACATCCACAACATCCGCGAATGGATCATCCGTAACTCACCGGTGCCGATCGGCACGGTGCCGATCTATCAGGCACTCGAAAAAGTCGAACGCGCCGAAGATCTGACGTGGGAAATCTATCGCGATACCCTGATCGAACAGTGCGAACAAGGCGTCGATTATTTCACCATCCACGCCGGTATCCGCCTGCGCCACATCCACCTGACCGCAGACCGGGTCACCGGTATCGTCAGCCGTGGCGGCTCGATCATCTCGCAGTGGTGCTTGGCGCATCACAAAGAAAGCTTCCTGTACGAGAAGTTTGAAGACATCTGCGATATCATGGCGGCATATGACGTCACCTACAGCTTGGGCGACGGCTTCCGTCCGGGCTCGGGCGCCGACGCCAACGACGCGGCACAGTTCGCCGAGCTTGAAACCTTAGGCGAACTGACCAAAGTCGGTTGGGAAAAAGACTGCCAGGTGATGATCGAAGGCCCCGGCCACGTGCCGATGCACAAGATCAAGCACAACATGGAAAAGCAGTTGGAAATCTGCGGCGAAGCCCCGTTCTATACCTTGGGCCCGCTTGTCACCGATATCGCACCCGGCTACGACCACATCACGTCAGGCATCGGGGCGGCGATGATCGGCTGGTACGGCACCGCGATGCTTTGCTATGTGACGCCGAAAGAACACTTGGGCCTACCCGACCGCAACGACGTCAAAGAGGGCGTGATCACCTATAAGATCGCCGCCCACGCCGCCGACCTTGCGAAGGGCCATCCGGGCGCCGCTGCGCGCGACGATGCACTCAGTCGAGCGCGCTTCCAGTTCCGTTGGGAAGACCAGTTCAACCTGGCCCTCGACCCCGACCGGGCGCGCGATTTTCACGATCAGACGATGCCGAAAGAAGCGCATAAAACCGCGCATTTCTGTTCCATGTGCGGGCCTAAGTTCTGCGCCATGGAAATCACCAACTTGGTGCGCGATTATGCCAAGAACGGCATGGACGAAATGTCGAAGAAGTTCGTCGACGAAGGTGCTGAGCTGTACAAAGAGGAATACCTCGAAGAGCAGCCCAAAGCCGAAGCCGGCGACGACTAGCGGCTAAGGGGAGGTCGCGGATAGATTAGAACCGCAGGGACCTCCCCACCGTCTTTTAACCCGCAGGCTTCACCTCGACGATCGCCTATCTTTGTGCACAGAATCCGATCAGGAGTGCCCATAAACATCTCGGCAGCAGCAATCCCAGCTAAAAAATAGCAACTTAGCGGAGATGGCAAATGCATCAAAATTCTTAATGAAAGGCTGGAAATCCGCGCCATAGACCTACATATTCAGAGTCCTCAATAAGACGATACCTCAAATCTTCCGAGCCTTTATTTGTCTTTAAAGTTCCGAAAAATATTAGTGTCTGATCTCTTACTGGCATGTGATTCATTGAGTATTCTGGGGCATAATGAATCGTCTTAACCGCACCATTCAAAGCTTGATACGTAATTTTTTGCCGTCCGTATGAGTCCACTTCTGTTTTCATTTTACTAAACGAAATCGGTGCCAAACCAATTTCTTCAAATTCATTCTTTATTCTTTCTAGATGGTAGCAAACGTCAGCTAACTCATTTGTAGTCGGAAACTCTCTATTGTGTTGAATCTTATTTCTAATCTCACAGACATCTGGCTTGCTAAATAATGGTCCAATCTCTTTCAAATAACTAATAACCCGCTCAACCCCGGATTTTTCAAGGTCACATACAATCCTTTTGTGGCTAAAAGGGAACTTCGATAAATTCGACTTACCAACAAAACCTGGAGTTTCCGTGACGCCTCGAACCCAAGCTCCTTTACGACGGATGGTCTTTTCACATAATTCCGCGACTTTCCCAAACCCCTCAATTAGTGGTCGTAAGTTATTTTTTCCATCAGGACGCAACTCGTAAGAGCCATTATTCAGTTTTGAGGCCGCAAATTTTCTGGCCTCATATCGGTTATATTTAAACCTAGTGTCTTGATAATGATCTGCTAATAGGGCCCAACAAGCATAACTCAAGCTTTGATCCAAAAAATCTTCTAATTGTACGAATAGATTGGCAGCAACGCCCCTAACTCGATCACGCTCTGAGTCTTCAATCGATGTTGTGCCTGATATCGCGGTCTTTGTGTCTGAAATATATCTCTGTAGATCATTGTTATTTATAAAATTTTTGGGACCTATATACCTGCGTGACCCACTCTGGAATTGAGTCCGTTAAGACTCGTCACGGAAATACTCTTTCACAAAGTCCAGACCCTTTTTGGTGATCTTAAAGCCGCCGCGAATATCTTGCGCATATCCCTGATATATGAAGTTCTTTTTTGTGTTTTTATGAGACTTCAGATTGCGCACGATTTGAGAGAATTTTGAGTCCTTACGGCTGGCGTTTACAGCCATATCCTCGTCAGACAGTTTCACGAATAGCGGCATCTGCTCAATCAAATCGGACGTACTGATTTCCCCGTCTGGTCGCACAGACATGATCAGCAAAGCATACTTCCAAAGGTCGGCTTTCAGATCGATTTCAATAGGATCAGACGCCACTGGGCCCGCTAGAGGCTGCTCAATGCGCTTTTGCGGGGAGATAGCACGCATCCGCTGCTGTTTCCGTTCCTGCCGCGCGATGCGCTTCACATCCTCAGCGACAGGCAGGTCTTCCGGCATAATTCCGCTCAGTTCGCGCATTGTCTGTCGCACTTTTACCCCCACTTCATAGTGGGCGTCGCAAGCCGCTTCCTTTCCTTGGATGTTACGGCTTCGCAACTTCTCCTCGGTTTGGGTGATGCGAAACAGATTCGCAGCGAGTTCAGTGCTCCCCATGTGATCAAGAATATTTGCCTTGGCAGGGAGGCCTTTATATCGCTGGATTTCGTCCTTCCCACGTCCGCCATATAAGCCCTGATACCCTTTGTTATTGAACTTGCCAAAATCGGCACCGGAGCGGACTCCAGAGGCCTTTGCCGCACTCATTAACCGTTTGTTTTCAGCGACCACCTGATTTCGTAAATAGAGCCGTTTTTGATTTTCGGAGAGCGTGTCAAAATCGACACCATCCCGATCTGCAATTTCTTGCCGACGTGTTTGGATTGCAAAATAGGTTTGCGCGAAGGCAACCTGCTTAACCGACGATGACGCATTCTGCGCGATCAGATAACAAGCGTATCGATCTAGTTCATAATCCCTTGCTGGCCGCCCCCCTTTGGGGTTTTTCCCCAATTGGGGAAAAACCTCTCGGAAGTGATTTCCCATAGGATGCCCAGCATTCTCACAGGCGGTCTGCGCACGCTCTATAACGCCTTCGAACTTGTCCCATTTGCTGTAGCCAAGCAGCGTCTGCAACTCACGAGCATACCAGATTTTATCGCCGCTCTCGTCATCGCGACCAGCTTCCTCGAAGCGGTCAATAAGGGCATCAATGGTATCCGTATCCTGCGGAGTATTGATCAGTGCGGTGACCTCATCGGGACTGGTCTGCGCGACTCTTTGCATTGCTTCGTCAAAATCAAAATCGAACTTTACGGGGTCATCCTTGCTGCCGCTCATGCGATCAGTTCCTTATAGGTCAGGCGACCGGAGACCTGATCAAGCAGGGCGTTTACCCGATCCCCCTCGCCGATGTTGCGGAGATTAAAGCGCCATGTCATCTCGCCAAGATAGCGGCTCAGGTGCTTCGGAGATAGGTAGTGGTGCGTGCCTACAATCTGGCGCTTAAAGAGTGCCCAAACGCTCTCAATGCCATTTGTATGGTTATAAAAGTCCTTCACGTACTGGCCCGCGCTATGAACCACCGTATGGTGGTGATAGGAGCCTTCTAAACCGACGAAGCCAACGTGTTCGTCAGTCATGATATTTGCACCCGGTTCAACAACGCTCGCAATAGCGCCCTGCACGTTGACGGCGCGAAGGTTGCGCATAGTGCCAGTTACAAGATCGCCACCGCGTTCTAGGATGCCAATGACGGCAACCTTGCCTTTGCCACCTTGCTTTCCGCCGGTGCGCTTACTCTTATGCTTGTTCTTTTCTTTCCCGCCGATAAATGTCTCGTCGGCTTCAACCTCGCCTTTGAGAGGGCGGTTGAACGACTTGGTTTGTGCGGCGTGGCGAAGCCTATGCAACATAAACCAAGCGGTTTTCTGCGTTACCCCGATATCCTTGGCGAGCTGTGTGCTGGCGATGCCCTTCTTGTGCGATGTAATTAGCCAAATGGCCATCATCCACTGGCGAAGGCCAATCTTACTATCTTCAAAGATGGTGCCGACCTTGATTGAAAATCGCTTGCGACACTCCCCGCACTTGTGGGTGCGACGGTCCGAAAAGTGATAAACTTTAGAACTGCCGCAGGTGGGGCAAAATGCGCCGTTTTTCCAACGGATAGCAGTAAAATGATCGATAGCCGCTTGCTCGTCGGGGAATACCGACATCATCTGAATAAGCGTATCGAACTGCTGCTTTTGGGGGGCAATGTTTTCCATGCCCCTTTATCCCATACAAATCAAATTGGGTCAAGTAGGTATATAGGTCCCAAATTTTTGGTTACATTAAATCCAAATAACCATAGTAACTTCTGAACTAATTGATCTTCCGCACCGTGTTCTCCTTTTAATTCGATCACCGAATATGGAAACGTCTCTTTTACATTATTGAATGCAGTCTTATCCCGCACAATAAAGTCTCGAACCATTTCAGCGGGCTCAAACGAATATAAGGCGTATTCCAGTCGTTCGGAGAGATTGTTTCCAACACAAGTATTCAATCTCCAATCTATCTGCTCCCGTCGCTCTTTTGTTGAATAATTTTTCTCTATAAAATATCGAAGCCTCGCCACCCCCAAATTATCGGTTTTTGAATTTATACGGACGCCATGTGATGAGAGCTGGCAATTAGTATCAAAAGCCCCCCGAGGTGAACGCTGATATTTTGCAGATCGAATTTCAGTGGCCGGAACAACTATCTCTTTATTTGAAACTAATGAGTCTATTGTTTTCAATATTATACAATCATCCATTATCAATATTATTTGAAATATTTCTGACTCGCTTAATTCTTTGATAATACTTTCACTAGACTGTGACCATTTTTTTTGTGGGGCTGGCGACTGGGCCAATAACGCCCGTATTTCTTTGCCATAAGACTGCAACAATGAATGGCAAATTTTTTTCCGCTCCTTCTCACTGAAACAGTTTCCTAAGAAAAAATCTATGTTCTGAATAAGATGATCATTGTAATGGCCGAGGTAAGAATTGAACTCTCTATAAGTTTTCTTCTCTTTAAATGATTCTCTGAAACCTTTCAGTTTTGCGTAACGCGTCGTATTGACCTCTCTTTCAGTCAACTTTACGGGATGAACAGCCTCGCAAGAGGGATCTCCACAAATATGCAATAATGCAGCTTTTAGAGGAAAATTATCTCTGATCTGTTCTATTTCGAGTAGGCCAAGCGGCCCACACAAAAACGGACCAACCTGAAAAACTCCCGAAGGCTTTTCAGACAATAGCCTTGCCGTTTGGGTTGGCGTTAAATTATCTGGCTCATTATTAAACATGCGTTTAGCACGCTCAAAGAGCCTTGGCCCATAAACCCATGGAAAAAGAATATTACCCTCATAAAAATTTTTATTAAGTGATGAAATTATTGGGCCTAACTCAAGGCTATCATCGATCAAATCTTCGTAATACTGGTGATTTCGAATGCAAAATAGCTTAAATTTTTCATCGCTATCGTCTTTATTCTCACTATTAAATACTTCCGCCTTAGTAGTTAATTTTACGTACCCTGCTATTTCGGTCATCCATTCCGATGCTGAGACGGGAAACACCCCATCAATTATAATCGACAAACAATGTGAAGCATTAGGATATGGCATCAAATCAGCCCTCACTGACGGTTTCGCATTATTCATCAATTTTAACTCTCACTATTTTATTCAAACGATATTAATTTATTTATTTTCTATTTAATTATGAATTTTGTCGAGTTGTATAATCAATGAAAATCATCAACCTGGTGTGCGATTACGCCAAGGATGACATGGAAGAAATGGCGAAGGAATTCGTCGACAAAGACACCAAGCTCTATAACGAAGAGTACCTCGAAGAGACCAAAGCTGAAGCCGGTGACGATTAATGGCTAGGGAAAATTCCCAATGCGCCTCAACATCGCAGCGATTTCCTGGAAGCGCCGCGATCTAGGAAGTCTCGGGTTTGTAGGGTCCTGGACGTCGCGGGGTAGTAGGCAGTTAAGACCCAGACATCGCATCAACAGTGCCCTTGCCTTCGCCGCCGAACTTCGTGCACAGATATCCGATCAGCAGTCCGACAACAGCACCTTCGAAAACTCCCCAGTAGGGCGTCGACAGCATCCCGTCCGGCCCGAATACTGCGTTCATCAACGCCTGCATTTCCGACCAGGCAACGAGGATCAGCAACAGATTCATCCACGCCCCGATCAGGGGCGCCCTGAACCACCACGGCAACGGCATTTTCAGCACCGGATGCCACGTAACGACGCCAAAGGCCGCAATCATTGCGCCGACGGTCGCGTACCAGAACAGAAAACCGACCCGCAAATGCATGCCGACTTCAGGCCAGAAAAACGGCAGCATAAAGAAGCCGATGATACCAAGCATGAAACCAACCAACTTGCCGATAACAAGCCGCGTAAACATTGAAGGATTGCCGAAAAACATGGGAGTCTCCTTTGCCAAAGCATGCCCTAGTATGCAGCCTCCGACATTCGGGGCATTGATGAAGATCAATCGAGCCTTATCGCGGCAATTTATGCTATCCTGTGCCCCCATCTCAGGAGGTTGCCATGCGTTATCTTGTTGTTGCCCTCTTTGCCGTT
Organism: uncultured Rhodospirillales bacterium; assembly: GCA_963974935.1. Lineage (GTDB taxonomy): Bacteria > Pseudomonadota > Alphaproteobacteria > Rhodospirillales > Casp-alpha2 > UBA4479. The sequence continues at coordinate 79,450 of CAXBEV010000015.1, forward strand.
GTGCTGCTGTCGTTGGCGCCCAACGCCCAAGCCGAAGACCCCGCGATGTGCCTAAAAGCCTGCATCGACCAAAACGGCGCCGATCAGAAGAAATCCTGCGCCGTGCAGTGCGGCTATGCGAGCGGTGCCAGCGGGGCCGGCGTCGGCTACGGCGGCCAGAAAAAGGCTGATTGCGGCATCCAATATAAAACCTGCCTCAGCGCCTGCACCCCCGACAACAAAGACTGCCGCAAACAATGCCGCCAGCAGCGGACGGGCTGCATTTAGCGACGCCGCCTTGCCCCTTTCCAAAATCGTTACAATCCAGTATCAGAATGCATGACTGACATCACCGCCCATCATGACCGTATTCTGATCGTCGATTTCGGCAGCCAAGTGACGCAGTTGATTGCGCGCCGGGTCCGTGAATCCGGCGTTTATTGTGAAATTCACCCGTTCAATGCCGTCACCGAAGAAACCCTTAAGGCGTACGCGCCGAAAGGCGTGATCCTGTCGGGGGGCCCGGCCAGCGTGCATGAGGCGACCACGCCCCGCGCGCCGGAAGCGGTGTTCAAGCTTGGCGTGCCGGTGTTCGGCATTTGCTACGGCGAACAGACCATGGTGCAGCAGATGGGCGGCCAGGTGCAGGCGTCGACGCACCGGGAATTCGGGCGTGCGTTTGTTGAAATCCAAGAAGACTGTTGTCTGTTTGAAGGCATCTGGCAGCCCGGCGAAAAGCACCAAGTGTGGATGAGCCACGGCGACCGAATCGACGCAATCCCAGACGGGTTCAGCGTTGTCGGCACTTCCGACGGCTCGCCGTTCGCCATCATCGCCGATGAAGCGCGCAAGTTCTATGGCGTGCAGTTCCACCCGGAAGTGATGCACACACCCGACGGCGCCAAGCTTTTAAAGAACTTCACGCATCAAATCTGCGGCGCCAAGGGCGATTGGACCATGGCGTCCTTCAAAGACGAAGCGATCCAGAAAGTGCGCGATCAAGTCGGCAGCGGTCGGGTGATCTGTGGTCTGTCCGGCGGTGTCGACAGTTCGGTCGTGGCCGTGTTGCTGCACGAAGCCATCGGCAAGCAGCTGACCTGCGTGTTCGTCGACCACGGCCTGATGCGCGCCAACGAAGCCGACGAAGTCGTCAAACTATTCCGCGATCACTACAACATTCCTCTGGTGCACCGGAACGCCGAAGCGTTGTTCTTGGGCGCGCTCGACGGTGTCACCGATCCCGAGACCAAGCGCAAAACCATCGGCAAGCTGTTCATCGATGTGTTCGACGAAGAAGCCAAAAACGTCGGCGGCGCAGACTTTTTGGCGCAAGGCACACTTTATCCGGACGTCATCGAGTCGGTGTCGTTCACGGGCGGGCCTAGCGTCACCATCAAGTCTCACCACAACGTCGGCGGTCTGCCGGCGCACATGAACATGCAATTGGTCGAACCGCTGCGCGAACTGTTCAAAGACGAAGTCCGCGCCTTGGGCCGTGAACTCGGCCTGCCGGAAAGCTTCGTCGGCCGCCATCCGTTCCCAGGCCCCGGCCTCGCCATCCGCATACCCGGCGCGATCACCAAGGAACGCCTGGATATCCTGCGCGCCGCCGACGTGATCTATCTGCAAGAAATTCGCAACGCCGGATTATATGACACCATCTGGCAAGCGTTCGCCGTGTTGCTGCCGGTGCAAACCGTCGGCGTGATGGGCGATGCGCGAACCTATGATTTCGTCTGCGCACTGCGCGCCGTGACGTCCACCGACGGCATGACCGCCGACTACTTCCCGTTCGATCATGAATTCCTGGGCCGGGTTTCCAGCCGGATCGTCAACGAGGTCAAAGGCATCAACCGCGTCGTCTATGACGTCACCTCAAAACCGCCGGGCACGATTGAGTGGGAGTGACCCCATCAAGGCTGTTCTCCAACGGGTGACCGAAGCCACCGTCAGCGTTGACGGCGCCACCGTAGGCGCCATCGGCCCCGGCCTGTTGGTGCTGTTTTGTGCGGAACGCGACGACACCCCAGATGATGCTGATTATTTCGCGCGCAAGATCGCAAAGATGCGACTATTTGCCGATACCGACGGCAAGACCAACTTGTCGGTTTTAGATATCAACGGCAGCGTGCTCGCGGTCAGCCAGTTTACGCTGGCCGCCGATTGGCGCAAAGGCAATCGGCCGGGATTCTCCAAGGCCGGTGACCCCGAAGCCGCAAAGCTGCTTTATGAGCATTTTTGCGCTGCCCTTCGCACCGAAGGCGCGCCCGTCGAAACCGGCATTTTTGCCGCCGACATGACCGTCACCCTCACCAACGACGGCCCGTTCACGATTGTCATGGACGGTCGCGATTAACGCGCTGTGCTTATTCGCTTAATGGCGTTTACCGGCGCGGTCGCGCAGCAAGGTCAGCAACTGGCGGAGTTCACGCTCAAGTTTCAGCTGAGGCCCTTTGAGATGCTGATTAAACACCGCCCGCATCGCCATAATATGCACCTTAACGATTTCAAGCTCGGTCAAAGCTAAGCGCTCTTTGGCTTCCAGCAACTTGCAGAGCGAGTCGCAGATCGTCGAGATCAGTGGGAATCCGAAGCTGCCCCCCTCACCCCGAATGCCGTGGGAGATTTCGAACATCTGCGCGATGTCTTCAGGGCTATGCATGCCACGAGGTGATGCTTGGAACGTACGCCATAATTTGGTCAGGTCATCAACGGCCCAACCTTGATAGCTGTCCATCAGGTCGTCGGCGGCATTAAGCGCACGCATAATCGCCTGTTCTGCGCTCGGACCACCGGATTTCTTGACCTTATTGGCCATCAACCGGGGTGGCCTGATGATTTTCGGAATCTCTGATTTTGTTGGGCGCTTCGGGCGATCATTCATTGTGCGGCCTAAAGACCCTGTCGCCGGTCACGCCCCGAATAGGCTTCGGCGCGACGTTTCGCCCGGCGATCTGGACCAAAAAATTCCCCGACGCGCACAAAAGCGCGTTGATCATCGGTGACCGTGCACAGTCGCTTGTACAATGCCGCCGCCGAGATCGGTTTTGCCAGAAACGTCGTTACGCCGGCATCACGGGCCTGCTTAACGCGGTTCAACTCGGTAAAGCCGGTCAGCATGATAATCGGCAAGTATGGATTTGGGCTGTCGGGGTCCAAACGAATGCGCTGCACCAATTCGATACCGTCGGTCGGCGGCATGCGCCAATCGGTGATCACTAGGTCAGGCTCGGATTCTTTAAAAATCACGAAACCTTCGTCGGCATCATTAGCTTCGATCACGTTCTTGACACCGAACCCAAACAAAAAGCTTTTGATCAACGAACGCATAGGACGGCTATCATCGACAACCAAGACCTTCAGCGTTTCAAAATCGTAGCCCGACATGCTGAAAGACCTTTTGACTTTGCTGTCTCGCCCACAAATGCGTTCATGTCCAAGTCGCGGGGATTATACCCTGACAACCATCGCCATATCAAAACCATTGGTGGCCCTGACGGCGCGGGAACCTATATAAAGGAAGCTATCCACGCAATGAAAGAATGCCATGCGCAGTCAGCTTCCGGGACCGGGCCCAAAAGGGCCCACAAACGAATGGAAAACCATTAAGACCCTGCTCCCCTATCTTTGGCCGGAAGGCGAGACAGGGTTACGAATCCGCGTGGTTGCGGCGCTAATACTTTTGGCCGCGGCCAAAGGCACCAACGTCGCAGTGCCGATCTTCTACAAACAAGCTGTCGACAGCCTGACAACCGGTGGACCGGCAGCCGGCACCGTCATTGCCGTGCCCATCGCGCTGCTGATTTTCTATGGCCTTGCACGGATCATGGCGCAGGCATTTGGCGAGTTGCGCGACGCCGTGTTCACCCGTGTCGCGCAACGCGCGATCCGGCTCGCAGGCCTTAGGACATTCCGCCACCTGCACCGTTTGTCACTTCGTTTTCACCTGGAACGCAAAACCGGCGGAGTCAGTCGCGCCGTTGAGCGCGGCACCAAGGGCATCGAGTTTCTGCTCCGTTTCATGCTGTTCAACGTCTTGCCGACCGTGCTTGAGGTCGCGATGGTATGCGGCATCCTTTGGTATCTGTATGGTGTCGGTTATGCGGTGCTAACATTTGCAATCTTGATCGTTTACATCCTATGGACGCTCGGCATTACCGAATGGCGCCTAAAATTCCGCCGCACCATGAACGAAATGGACAACGAAGCCAGCACCAAGGCCATCGACAGCCTGCTCAATTTCGAGACCGTCAAATACTTCGGCAACGAAGATCACGAGGCCGGGCGCTTCGATAAAGCGCTACAGTCTTACGAGCGCGCCGCCGTACAGAGCGGCACCTCGCTCGCCGTCCTCAACATCGGCCAAGGTGTGGTGATCTCGGCCGGTGTGGTCGCTGCCATGATCTTAGCCGGCCAAGGGGTTGCGGACGGCTCGATGACCATCGGCGACTTCGTATTGGTGAATTCATACCTGATCCAAGTGTTCGTGCCATTGAACTTCCTGGGCTTCGTATATCGCGAGATCAAACGCTCGCTCATCGACATGGAAGCGATGTTCGAACTGTTGGAAGAAAACCCCGACATCGCCGACAAACCCGGCGCGGCGCCGCTCAAGTCCGGCCCGGGCGAGATCCGCTTCGACGGCGTGTCATTCGCCTATGATACCCGCCGGCCGATCTTAAAGGGCATCGATTTCCATGTACCGGCCGGTCATTCGGTGGCCATCGTCGGCCCGTCGGGGTCTGGCAAGTCGACGTTGTCGCGAATTCTTTATCGATTTTATGACGTCAGCGCCGGCACCGTCTCGATTGACGGCCAAGACATCACCATGCTGACCCAAGACAGCCTGCGCGCCGCCATCGGCATCGTGCCACAGGACACGGTTTTGTTTAACGACACCGTTTATTACAACATCGCCTACGGTAATCCAAAGGCAAGCCCCGCCGACGTCGAAGCCGCCGCCAAGCTGGCGCGCATCCATGATTTCGTGATGAGCCTACCCGACGGCTATCAATCCAAAGTCGGCGAACGCGGCCTGAAGCTGTCCGGCGGCGAAAAGCAACGCGTTGCGATTGCCCGCACGATCCTCAAGGACCCCCGAATTTTGATGTTCGACGAAGCGACCTCAGCGCTCGACAGTCGCACCGAGCAAGACATTCTGACCTCGTTCCGCGACGTCTCTAAAAACCGCACCACCTTGACCATCGCGCACCGGCTCTCGACCGTAATTGATGCCGACGAAATTTTGGTGCTGCTGGCCGGTGAAATCGTCGAACGCGGCACACACACGAGCCTGCTCGCCAAAGACGGCGTCTACGCCGACATGTGGGCCCGCCAACAAGAAGCCAGGTTGGCCGCGGAAAAGCTCTCAACGTTGGAATCACCCCAAACCAGCTAGCCTCACCCCGTCATTCCGGCGCAGGCGGAAATCCATCCCGCCATGGACCCCCGCCGTCGCGGGGGTGACGGCATTTTTTAAAACCACCATGCTCTCACAACCCGCCATTACCCAACAACCCGTCATTCCCGCCTTCGCGGGAATGACGGGGAAAAAAGGAAATGGCTACGCTTTAGTGCCGCAAAATCCAGCCGCCGCCCAAGACCTTGGAGCCGTCGTAGATGACGCAGGCTTGGCCCGGCGCGACGCCGGCTTGCGGGTCGACGAAGCGCACGTGGGCACCGGCATCTGATACAGTGATGTCAGCCCATACCGGTTCGGTGGTTGAACGGACTTTAACCTGTGCACGCCGGGGCTGGTCGGTCAGCGGCATATGGTCCAGCCAGTTCAATTCGCCGACACCGATGTCGGGGACCAGCAATGCGTCTTTGGTACCGATCACGACGCGGCTGGTCTCGGGCTCGATGCGCACGACGTACAAAGGCTCACCTGCCGCCACACCAAGGCCACGGCGCTGGCCGACGGTGAAATTGATGATGCCGTCATGGTGGCCGAGCACGTTGCCGTCCAAATCGACAATTTGGCCGGGATCGAGCGCACCCGGGCGCATGCGTTCGACGACTCGCGCATAAGAACCGTTCGGGACGAAGCAAATGTCTTGGCTTTCCGGCTTGTCGGCGACCGGCAGCGCGAACCGTTCTGCGTGACGCCGAGTTTCGGCCTTATCCAGCCCCCCCAGCGGGAAACGCAAGAAATCCAATTGGCCGCGCGTGGTGGCAAACAAGAAATAACTTTGATCTTTGCTGAGGTCGACGGCGCGGTGTAACTCACCGCCTTCGGCGCCCGCCAGCCTGCGCACATAATGTCCGGTGACCATGGCATCAGCACCCAAATCCTTGGCGGTGCCGAGCAGGTCTTTGAACTTCACGGTCTGATTACAGCGCACGCATGGAATCGGCGTCTCACCGCGCAAATAAGTGTCGGCAAAATCTTCCATCACTTGCTCGCGGAAGCGATTTTCGTAATCCAGCACATAGTGTGGAATGCCGAGCCGATCGGCGACGCGCTTGGCATCATAGATATCCTGGCCGGCGCAGCAGGCACCTTTTTTCTGCACCGCTTCTCCGTGATCATAAAGCTGCAGCGTAACGCCGACCACGTCATAACCGGCCTCGACCATCAGCGCGGCCGTGGTCGCACTGTCGACACCGCCCGACATGGCAACGACGACACGCGTGTCGGCCACGGGCTTGGCAAGGCTCAGATCAAAGGGGCGCATTTCATTCATGGCGCGGAATATACGCCTATCAGTCCCGATCACAAGGGGTGCGGCGATGTTTTGCCGTCACATCTTTAGTGATGGCGACGCAAATCTTCCAACACCTCCAAGGACACCGAGCGGAAATCACGCCGATATAACACGGCAATCACCACCAGCGTCGAGATCACCAGCAACGCCGGGTGCAAAAACCACGGCAACACCCCGAGCCCGAACGTATACGCCCGGGTGCCGCGATTAAAATTATTCGATGCCCGCTCGGCAAAGCGCGCCATGTATTTCGGGTATTCCCGCTTGATAGCCTCGTCGCAGTCCACAGGTTGCGGGGCTGCGCCCAGCAATATCAGCAAGTTATTGAAAAGCCGAACCGCCCAAACGAACTTGAAAAATGCGTACACAAAGATCGCGGTCAGGGTAAACAACTGAATTTCCATCAAAATTCGCGATGCCGGGCGCGCATAGGCTAAGCCGCCGATGATCTCGCGTACCGCTTCGATCTGCCCCAACATCGCCAACGAGCCTGCCAGCAACAAAATCGACGTCGAGGCGAACATCATCGACGTGCGCACAAACGACACCGAAATATTAACGTCCGGCATGCGGTTTTCGCGCTCCAGCATACGCTCCATCCAGCGCAACCGATAATCGTTCATGACCACAGCAACCGGCCGCCGGGCCCGTGCGACACTATCCGCATAGGCCGAGTACCCGGCCCAGCCGATAAAAAACAAACCAAGCGCCATGATGTCATAAATCGGTAGATACGGCATATCGATATCGCGCCTCAAAATTATTCTCTTTCAACACCGTAGCCTGCACATCCGTCGCCGTCGAGGCATCAGCCTTACAGCCGCTCACCCACCCACTCACCCATAAATGGGGAGAGGGACGACATTGTCATTCGACGAACGACGGCGTAAAACACCCCATGAATGAAACGCTTACACATCCCATCCAAACGCCACTGCCCGGCTTTATGACGCTGCTGGCAAGGGGCTTTCGGCGTACCTGCCCCAGGTGCGGCGAAGCCAATTTATTCAATGGGTTTTTGAAACTCAATGCATCGTGCAGCGCCTGCGGCCAGGAACTCGGACACATCCGGGCCGATGATTTTCCGCCGTATTTAACGATGATCATCGTCGGGCACATCGTTGTGCCGCTGATTTTACTCACGGAAAAGATCCTGCACCCATCAACTATAGTGCAATTGGCGGTTTGGCTTCCGGCCACACTTTTGATAACCATGTGGCTTTTGCCGCGTGTAAAAGGTCTGATTGTGGGCTGGATGATGCACTTGGGGCTTCGTGGTGACGAAACTCAATAGGATTATTGATTAATCCTATTTACAGTCGGGAGGAATGATTGTACGCTTCTTGAGTTACCCTGGAGGGACTCATGAACGTTTTGCAATCAAATAAACCGCAGCTTCCAATGATTACGGACATGAACGAACGTAAGCGCGTGGTCGGCCATGTCTTAAAATATGAACTGTATCGGCACCGAGATATTTCGGACCGATTAAGCGACCTTCTGGACATCAAAGATCAACCAGATGCGTTCAATCGTTCTACTTGGGACATTCTGTTCTATCTGATGCAGTGCCATCTGCAGGAAATGGTCCCCAGCGTCACCGACATTTATTTATCGACCAATCTCTCCAAGGGAACGGCGATCACCGGCTTAGCCGAGCTTGAGCGTCGCGGCGCGGTCCGCAAAGTGCGCGACCAGATGGATGGTCGCCGTCGACGCATCGACATCTCTAAGCGCGTGGCTGAGCTTTTGGAATACTTCGTCGCAGAATGCGGCGCCCGGCTCGGCCAGCCCTTTGAGGTTCGCCCGCAAGCTTCCGACCCCCCGACATCGACTGAGAGCGTCAGCACCGAACCACTGATCGATCTTTTGAACCGCCTTAGTCACGAATTACGCACCCCGCTGACCGCCATCGTCGGTTTTTCCGAGATGATTGCCGAAGAAACCCTGGGCCCCGTTCAACCGAACGGATATGCCGAGTACGCCCGCGATATCCGCCGGGCTGCGTTGCAACTTTTAGTATCGCTGAACGATACCGTCGATACCACCCTCGCCGATCATGGTGTCGGCATCCCACTTGGCCTGCTGGTCTACATTGATCTCGAAGAAATCGTCGATTCCGCCTGCCGTGCTGCGGCCGGCGTTGCACAGCGCAAAGGCGTAATTTTACGCCGCAAGTGGGGCTCAACAAAGGTTCGAACGCTCGCCGACAGCGAACGCATGACGCAGGCGATTCGCAAATTGGTGGATGCCACCATCGCGTCCACGGGGCGCGGACAAACCATCGACATCGAAACCGGAATCGATCAACGTGGTATGCTGGTGCTGAGAATCATCTCTCCGGAATCTTCCACGAAACCACCTCCGAGCGATCCTAACGCACCGATCGGCACACCCGACGGCACCAATCTCGCCAAAAGCATGCCGCTGATCCGTGCCATTGCCGAAGCCCACGGTGGCGACATCCTGATCCAACAAGACGGGCCACGTCGTCACATTTTGTCACTACGCCTGCCAAAAGACGGCCCCAAACCCGGTTAATAGGGTTTGGAGCCGCCGTGTCTGCACTTAGGACGCTCTATTTTTAGGGCTTAGTGTTATTCGTGATGACGGCGCATGTTGCTGCGCATGTCTTTGGCATCGATTTGGCCGTCTTCGTTCTGATCCATCCACGTCATCATGCGATAAAAGCGGTTGGAATAGTCGTCGCTGGTGATCCGGCCATCGCCATCATCATCGTGCTTTTGAAAGCTTTTCACCATACGTGGACGCATGGTCTGCATCCAAAGCCCTTCGTATTCCTGCAACGTCAGCGCGCCGTCAGCGTCAGCGTCAGCGGCCTTAAAGGAGCGCTCACGCTCGCCTCGGATCTCATCGAGACCCAACGCGCCGTCTTCGTTGACGTCGTAGCGCTCGAGCATCCGCATCGCGGATTTGGCGTGCTTGCCGCCGGATTTACCGTAACCTTCATGGTCATTACTATATCCCGAACCGTGACGACCGCGTTCATAGGAGTCACTGTCCGCGTGTGAGACCACAGCGAATCCACCGATGCCAAGTGCCGCGACGATACCGAATGTGCTTAATAATTTTGTACGATGTTTCATCATTATCCTCATGTGTTGGAGTTTCAGGTCGTTCGATGCGAGAATAATAGGCACCACTTGTCGCAAAAGTGTGCCCGTCGACCGGTCTTTTCGTCACCTTTTGTCGCAGCAGCCCCGCCTGCGACAGACGGATACAATTTTCCCTACGCGACGCCCCGCCATCAGGTCTATAACCTGGGGGTATGAGCACCTTGCCCCACATTTTGATTGTTGATGATCACGCCGATATCCGCGTGCCGCTGGCCAAGTACCTGAGCAAGAACGGGATGCGCGCGTCCACCGCCGACGGCGGCCATGCGATGCGCGAAAGCCTAAAGACGTCAGCACCCGACCTCGTCGTACTCGACGTCATGATGCCGGGCGAAGACGGCTTGTCGCTGTGCAGATTTTTGCGCGAGAGTACTGAGCTGCCGGTAATTTTGCTGACCGCCATGGCCGAGGACACAGACCGGATCGTCGGCCTCGAAGTCGGCGCAGACGACTATGTCACCAAGCCGTTTAACCCCCGCGAATTGCTCGCTCGCATTAAGGCGGTGTTGCGTCGTGCGCAATCCATGCCACGCCCGAAAGAAAAACATGATGCGGAGCGCCTCAGCTTTGACCGCTGGACCTTCGATCTCCGGCGCCGCGAATTGATCGCAGACGACGATGTCACGGTGCCGCTATCGACTGCAGAATTCAAACTGCTGAACGTGTTGGTGCAGCGCCCGGGGATGGTGTTGAGCCGGGATCAATTGCTCGATTTGACCGCAGGCCGGGAAGCGGCCCCGTTTGATCGCAGCATCGACAACCAAGTCAGCCGGCTCCGCAAAAAGATTGAGGTCGATCCGAAAAATCCGAAGATCCTGCAAACCGTGTGGGGCGGCGGCTACAAATTCGAAGCCGACGTGAAAACCATATGAGCCGCACCTCTGCCTTTCTGCGGAAACTGTGGCCGAGGCGCTTGCTGGGCCAAACCATCGTCTTGTTGTTGATTGCGCTGTTGAGCGCGCAAATCGTCAGCGCCTTGATCATCCGTGGCGAAACCCAGTCCTTCTTCCGCGGCGCCGAGCTGCGCTTCATGGCCGAGCGTATTTCGCCGATCATCCAACTGATGCGGGACACCCCCGAAGGGCTTCGGCCCGGCATTGCCGATGCGGTCTCGTCTCGACGCGCGGCATTCTGGCCGTCGCGCGTGGCTGCCGTCGGTCCATTCGATGCGCCGCGTGGAAAATATGAAGATGATGACCGACATCGCGCCCACGAACTGGCCGACCGCATCGCTGGTGAACTCGGCGAGACCTTGGGTGATGGTGTCCGCGTGCACATGCGCCGCGATCATCATGACGACGAGCAGGAAGATAGCTACAAAGGTGACCATCACGGAGGCTCGAAGTTGCTCAAAGGCATGGCCAGCGCGCCGCCGATGGCGCCCGAGGCCGGAATCATCATCTCGGTGCGCCTCGCCGAAGGGCAGTGGCTGAACGCCGCCGTCCACGCCCGCCCGCCGCGCAGATTGTTGGGGTCTGAAAGCTGGATCACGTTTTTTGTCGCCGCGATTGCGATCAGCGTCATCGTCGCCTTCGCCCTTAGCCGTATCACGCGACCGCTCAGCAGGCTATCGGCGGCCGCCGAAAAACTGGGGCGCGGTGAACGGGTGGACGCGCTCAAAGAAGAAGGGCCGGAAGATGTGCGCGATGCCATCCACGCCTTCAACGAAATGCAGGACCGACTGCGCAAGTTCGTTGCCGACCGCACCCGGATGTTGGCCGCCATCAGCCACGACCTGCGTACACCGATCACATCGCTCAGGCTGCGCGCCGAGATGATCGAAGATGACGAGACCCGAGAGCGGATGATCGCGACGCTCGAAGAAATGCAAAAAATGACCGAGGCGACCCTCGCCTTCGTCCGCGCCGAGTCCGCGGATGAAGAGACCCGCGCAACCGATATTGCAGCGCTCTTGAACAGCGTCACCGACGACCTGGCCGACATGGGGCAAAATGTGACGTTGGACGCGCCACAGCGCGTTGTCTATCGCTGCCGTCCCGGCGCGCTAACCCGCGCGCTCAGAAACTTGATCGAAAACGCGGTCCGCTACGGCGACTGCGCACGGGTGGCGCTCTCGGGCACACCCGGTGCCGGCATTCGCATCGATATCGACGACGATGGTCCCGGCATTGCCGCAGAAGAACGCGAACGGGTGTTTGAGCCGTTCGTGCGGCTTGAAGGGTCGCGCAGCGCCGAGACCGGCGGCATCGGGCTCGGCATGGCCATTGCGCGTGACATCGTCCACCATCACGGCGGCAGTATCAGTTTGGAAAACAGACCTGAAGGCGGGCTACGGGTGTCCGTAAAGCTGCCCGCTAATCCAACCTGAGACCATCCTTAATTAATTGAATTCTCTTGGTTTTCTCGGGATCGCTGAGCGACACCATGGCCCCTGCACCCCACACCGGCCCCGGCCACGCGGCATCCTTCTTATGTCGGGCGACGACGTGCACGTGCAGTTGCGAGACCATATTACCGATGGCGGCAGTGTTGATTTTCTCCGCCGCAAACTCGGCTTTGAGGACGCGCCCCAGCCGCCTGACGACACGAAACGTTTTATCGAACAGCGCGTTATCCAAATCGTGAAGTTCCGTCAGCCCCGCCACCTTCGGCACCACCAACACCCACGCGAATCGGGCATCATCGATCAAGCGGATCAAAAGATCTGCATCCTCGACAATCGGATGACTGTCCCTTGCGAGGGTCGTGTTGAGTTGAAACATGAAAGCCCCTTACTTTGCATAAATATGCTCTGATATGCATATTTTACCGGGACACCATAATGTGACGATAGGGAACCAGTAAAGGCGCGCTGCTTGATGCGTCGACTTGCTCGCCTCGCCCCCGTAAGCTGCGCTAATGAACACCCCCAGCTCACCTTTGACGACCTCACCTCCCTGGATCGGCAGTGCGTTGGCCGGGCTGGCCGCCGTGCTGGTCAGTATCGGACTCGGACGCTTTGCCTACACACCATTGCTGCCGGCGCTGATTGAAGCCGGATGGTTTGCCGAGACCGATGCGATCTATTTGGGCGCTGCCAACTTAGCCGGCTACCTCGCCGGGGCGATCACGGCGCGTGCCATCGCAAACGCGTTTGGCACCCGACGAACGTTGCAGTTGATGATGCTGAGCGCGGCGATTTCGTTCGCAGGATGCATCTTTCCTTTAGCGTTTTTATGGTACTTCGTGTGGCGATTCATCGCCGGGGCGGCGGGGGGAGCGTTGATGGTGTTGGCGGCGTCGCACATTTTGCCGGGGGTGCCACCGGCGCGGCGAGGTCTTGCCGGCGGCATCATCTTTACCGGCGTCGGGCTCGGCATCACCGCCAGCGGTACGTTGGTGCCGGCGCTGATCCGCATCGGCCTGGCAGAGACATGGGCAGCACTGGCGATCTTATCGCTGATCGCGACCGTGGCGACGTGGCGGGCGTGGCCAGCAGACGCACCGCGCCCGATGGCCGCCTCGACGTCAAAACCAACCACCGCGCATGCCGCCTTCACGCCGGTTTTGCTGAGCCTGTACGCGGTATATGGGCTGTGCGCGGTCGGCCTCGTCGCGCACATGGTATTCTTGGTCGACTATGTGGCACGGGGCCTCGGCCAAGGGATTGATGCCGGCGCCGCCCTTTGGGTTGCGTTCGGTGCCGGCGCGCTGTTCGGCCCGATCGCAACGGGGCGGCTCGCCGACACGGTCGGCTTCAAGACCGCACTCAGACTCGCACTCGCTGTCCAAGCCGTTGCCGTCGCCCTTGCCGTCGCCGGTGACGCGACGTGGTTTTTATATGCCTCGAGCATCCTTGTGGGTGCCGCCGTGCCCGGTATCGTGCCGTTGGTGGTCGGTCGCGCACAGCAGCTATCCCATGGCGACAGCACCCTGCAGCGGGCCGCATGGAGCTATGCGACCGTTGCCTTTTCCATCGGACAAGCCATCGCCGCATATGCGTTTTCATATATATTCGAGACCACAGGGCGCTACGATGTGCTTTTTCAAATCGGTGCGGTCGCCGCGCTCACCGCATTGATCATCGATCTGCTCACCCCTAAAGGCACACACACGTAAATCTG
>CAXBEV010000016.1:0-73874 GCA_963974935.1 uncultured Rhodospirillales bacterium
ATCGACAGGCATATGCTCAACAAGAATATAGGTAACAACAATCCATACGATAGCGAAGCCCGCATATATCAAAGCAATACGGAGCGGAAAATGCCGCGAAGTTGATGTATTCAGATAGCTGGCTTCGCCTGTTCGTACATCGGCAACGTGCGGGTTTTGAGATGGCTTTCCCACATCAATAGCCGGTGTGCGGGTCAGTATTTCTTTGTTCAAGTAGGATGCCATACAGCACCTCCTTTGAGAAATAATAGACCCTTCCCTCGCTAAGACTCTAGGCTGTCTAGTTCGGGGAAACAACATGTAACTAAAAATAGAAAAAGAGATCATTATAATAATTGCGTAATAGTTTGTGCTGCTCTCAATTATGAAAGTTGACGGTACGCGTTGTATTGAGTGGAACTGCTGTGACGTCACCGGTAGGAGATCGCATTATTGGTCGCCATGACGTGATAACCGCACAGATGGGTTGGACCAACCATTTCGTAACGGGTGAGAGAAAATCGGACTTAGCTGTTCGGTATCTTGAGCCGCACCATATTCGGAGACTGACAGATGGCGGGCCAGATGATCCGCAGTACGTGATCGCGCTCTGCCCGAATTGCCATAGAGAAGTTCATAGCGGCGTTGAAGGAGAAAAGAAGAACCGTGATTTTCAGTCAGTCGTTGCCGACAAGGAAGGTAATTGATCACTGAAGATGATGATCGCGGTCTTACTATAAGAATTGTTCTGATTTCTGAAATCTGTCTGAGTGGCAAGCCGAATACCCCACTAATGACCTTTCACTAAATATAAAACGCCCTAATTCTTTGGACATTTGTGTGACATTTTGGGACATTAGACACCTCAAGCCGTTGATCTAAAATGAAACTGGATTACTGGCGAGTTTGTCCGCCTCTATAAGGTTTTGCCCATGTCATTCGGAGGTCTCCCGGCAAGCCCTTGCCGAGGACGTCAATTGTCTAGGACTTCTTATAGATAGAGTTATTGAAGTTGACCCTGTGCTCAACGAAGAAGCTCGGCAGGTTGCTGCAGGATCGTCGTAGGTGCGTGTCATCATTCGAAGTCATGGGGAAGTGCAGATAATCCGAGTTGCGCGCCAGTGACTCTACCAGACGATCCTGCGCGCTTTCCGATACGGTCGAAGTGATCGATGATGAAAGCTGATGAAAGCTGATGTAGCCGCGTTGTGCCCCCTCGATCAATGAACAGTGAGTGCACCGCATGACATGCCGAAACGTGTCATGTGAGTTTATGGCAAGCCTTTGATATGGCATGATTTTAAAGGAAAACATGTCATGCGCTGTAGTGCTCTAGGATGGTCGCTGGTGCGTATCTTTATTCTGCGCTGGGTTGGGTGCTCGAAGTGGGTAGTTGCTCACCAGTGAGTCACTGAGAGTCATACGTAGCATGTCGAAGTGAGCATGCCGGTGCGTAGACTGATAGTTGATGTTGATGGCAGTATATGCGGCGCCAAAAATAGCGATCTGACCAATAGTCTCGTTTCAGTCAGTCTTTGGGTGAGTAAGACCTCCCAAAATCAACGTCTTCTTTGTGAAACTGCTTTGCTAGACGAGTAACGCTCTGAGAGACGCTGATGATCTCGGAGTCAGAAGCTACGCCGAGGACCTTCTTCGTCTTGAGTGCTGTCTTTGTGATATAGTGGTTCCAGCCATATGGACCGAAGTTTCCTGGTACGCCTTTAAAATCAGTCGCCCAGTCAGCGGGTTTGTAATCGACAGCCTTGGAACGGAAGAACCACTTATCCGACAGCTTCGTAATCTTCCGCTCATCACCCGCTACCTTGTGAAGTTTCTGAACTAAATCAGTCTCTACTTTGCCAGTCGGATTGAGAAGACCATGGATATGCAAGACGCCCTTCGGATTGATATCCAGGACAAAGAAATAAGGTATCCCGGTCAGGTAACTACGCATACGTTGTGATAAAAAATCGCGTGCTGACAATGATGATGCCGAAAGCTGATCACGGACCGCATAGGTAAAATGAACCGTAAAGACCCGAGCGAGTTTGTCACAGTCGACAGCTGATGCGTAGTAGAACATCTTGTCTTTGAACAAGACATCTTGCCAGCGAACTGTAACGGCCGGTGCGCTACCAGGGTCTCGTTTACGGCTTGGCACGGCTGTTGAAGGCATGAAGTTAAGGAAAACCAAAGCGTTTAAGTGAAGGGCGCGGGGGATCTAGAAGCGTCATTAATGGCGCGAAAATACCATAAGGCAAAGTAAATTGGTGAACGCAGATGGTTTATCTCGATGCTGGCACCTATGAAAGGGGAGGCAAGGCATAACCTTTGACGATGCGGGAGAGACGAGGTGATGGTTCGCTGATATTGCTGTGGTTATCACTGTCTGCTTCATGTTCTGATGTCTGGTGGGTAAGTCTCTGATGTTACCTTATGTCTATTACTAAAGGGACAAACCACCAACTCGCCATGCTGATCACAACATCATACTGATTTTAATGAGTTTAAACGCATTTTCTCGCAGTTGGCATGCTATGGCTTTTTTTGATATTTATCCGAGCCGGAGGACAAGGTCATCGGCACGAAGGTGTGTGTATCGTCCGAGCATCCGCAGTTCTTTATGGCCTGAGATAGTTGCTACTTCGATGACGTTGAAACCTTTTTCAAACAGACGCGTTACGGCTTCATGTCGAAGATCATGGAAGTGAAGATCAGGGCAACCAGCGCGAACCCGTAGATGCTCCCAACACAGTCGTACGGCGTTGCCGCTGATTTCGAAGACACGATCTGTCGTTGATGTCGCCTTGAGCATAAGCAGCGTATCAAGGGCTCGACCGGACAATGGCACGTCACGGCTCTCGCCGTTCTTCGTCATTGGCAAGTGAGCAATCCGACGGTCAAGATCGACGTTGCTCCAGGTGAGTCCCAGAAGCTCGCCTCGTCGCATGGCAGTCTCCACTGCCAATATGATCAAGTCGCGCATGTACGGACTCCGCAGCGCATCACAGGCGCTATGTAGACGGGCTTCTTCGTCGCCATTAAGCCGACGCTCACGACCTTTTGGTGTCGCTGGTCGACGGACTAGTTTCGCGGGGTTCTCTGGAAGGTAAACGGCCCATTCTTTGCGGGCTATATCGATGGCGTGACTGATCGTGTTTAACTCGCGAATGATCGTCGCCGGCGCAACAGTTTTCAGCCTGTCATCGCGATACTGAGCCAAGATCGAACTCGAAAGGTTCGCGAGTGAGTATGCCGAGAAGGTGCGGCGCATGATTGCCTTGATGCGGTTCGTTTCTGACGCAGCGCTACGCTTGGTCGGTGTTATCTCGATCAGATAGCGCGCCAGAACGTCATGCAGCGTCATGTTCTCTGCAGAGCGCCTATCATGATGACCAGCGCCACGGTCGATCTGACTTTCAAACTCTCTGGCCCAGCGTTCGGCATCTGTACGTATATCGAAGCTCTTGGAGCGCTGGGGCATGCCTTTGCGTCTTACCATCGCTTGCCATCTGCCTCGAAGCTTTCTGATCGTCGCCATGATGTCGTCCTCTCTGTTCGTCGTGTCTGACAAGACAGATGAAAGGACGCCGGTGACTCGGTGACAAGGTCGGATGTGCCGCATTCGTGCCGATGACGTGTGCCGATGCTATCGGCTAAAAGCGTTGGTGAGTGGGGGGGTGCAAGGTGGCCTTTGGGTGGTGCAGGAGGCAGTATGCTTGCTTCCAGTCACCTTCGGAGGGCAGCGCTCTATCCAGCTGAGCTACGGGTGCAGCGGGGCCGCGTGGGCGACCTTGGTAGACGCGCGGAAGATACCTGTAGGGGATGTGTGGCGCAAGGATTGGATGTGCCCCGGGTGTGGCCGGTGAAATCGACAAAAAACCAAAGGTGCAAGGTTGTTGATCATTTTATGAAAGGCACGGACAAGGACTAAAATGCCTGCCATACTGGAGTTGACAGCAAATATGCAGGAGCCTTGACGTTCCATTGTGCTAAATTCTGAACGTTTAAATATAGGAGACGAGCGATGAACAGACGATCCTTTTTTGCCGCAGCATTGATGCTCGCGGGCGCGCTCATGGCAGCCGCTACCGTTCCGGCTGTGGCTGATGGTAAGACACACTACCTCGCGGTCCACGTCGACGAGAGCGACCCAAAACGGATGAACCTCGCTCTCAACAATGTGCAGAACGTGGATGCGTACTATAAATCTAAGGGGGAGAAGGTGGTGATCGAACTCGTCGCCTACGGGCCGGGATTAAAGATGTACATGGCCGACTCACCTGTAAAGGCGCGGATTGAGGCCATGGCGCTGGAGACGGACAACCTGCAGTTCTCCGCCTGCAGCAATACTCACCGCAAAATGTCGGCTAAGGCAGGTCACGAAATCGCGCTGCTCGGCGAAGCGACGATGGTGCCGTCCGGTGTCATCCGACTGATGGAGCTTCAGGAACAGGGTTATAGCTATCTTCGACCGTAAGAAGCCGTACGCTCCATTCTAAAAAGCCGGGCCTGAGTTTCTTGGCCCGGCTTTCCTGGTGCCGTCGCGCTTCTTATCTTCCGTTTGTTGCGGTCTCAGGGTCTCGCCGGTGATCGCGACGGTTAGAAGAAAGAAGCGAGACGACGTGGCATTTGTCGTGCAGCGCTCTATCCAGCTGAGCCACGGGTGCCGCGTGCCGTTGTGACGGACGGGCGGGACATAGCCTTTTGAGCGGGCGCTGCGCAAGGCTTGGGTGTGGCTGTCTTTTAAAGCTATGCGCACTGAAAAGATTTCGAACAATTTGACGCCTGACAGCGGACTCTCTTGCTACACTCGTGATGGTGATGCGTTTACCACGCTTCTCCATTTCTTGGCAGCACTTGAGAATTTCGTCTGTTATTGAGTTTAGTTTTTGCTTGGATACAAAGTAGGCTCTGCAATCTACGATGATGTGAACGGAATTTATTCTCGACCGCAGGATATTATCGTGAAGCATATGCTTAATTTTTTACAATATCGTTCGGTCGTTCTTTTGGCTGGATATCTAACGATCGTCTTCATGCCCCTGGGGTTGGCCTATACGCAGGCTGCGCCGCGAGAAAGTCTCACCGACGAGGTGTCGTCGGCACTGGCAATGGTCGCCTTCGCTATGCTGTTGATGGAGTTCCTATTGTCAGGCCGCTTCGAGCACATTTCGATGTCGATAGGTATTGACCGGATTATGCGGTTTCATCAATGGGCCGGGCGATTTTTGACGATTATTCTCCTGATCCATCCGTTTTTGTACGTGACGCCGCTCAATCCACCATTGCCATGGGACAGTGCGGGACAGTTGACCCTTGGCTTGAGCGCGGCGACTTTCGTGACGGGATTTATTGCCTGGCTTCTGCTCGCCGTATTGGTGGTATTTTCTATTTTTCGCGATCAGTTTCCCTATCGTTATGAGACCTGGCGACTGACGCATGGCCTGTGTGCTGCCTTGGTCGCTTTTCTCGCCGCGCATCATGCGATCGAGGCCGGGCGGTATAGCGGACTTCCTTACCTGAAGGCGTATTGGTTCGTCATGCTCGGGGTGGCAGTGTTTGCGCTGTTCTATGTTTACGTCATCACGCCGATACGCCAACTGCGCCATCCTTATCGCGTGGTATCGTTGAAAAAGATCGCTCTCAAGACGTGGGAGTTGAACATCGAGCCGGTATCCGAGGCGGCGATGAACTTTGTTGCCGGACAGTTTTGCTGGCTGACACTGAACCGCTCCCCGTTCGCCATCACCGAACACCCATTCTCTATAAGCTCATGTCCGGCCGACCGCCCAAATATCGGCTTCGTGATAAAAGAGTCCGGCGATTTTACCAATGTGATCGGGTCCGTTCAGTTGGGTGCCCCCGCCTTTATCGATGGCCCGCACGGCAATATGACCACTGAGGGGAAATCGGGGGTTGGCATCGCGCTTATTGCCGGAGGCGTCGGGATCGCACCGATCATGAGTATCCTTCGCCAGCTGCAGGCGGAAAAGGGCGGTCGGCCAATAGTCCTGTTTTATGGCAATCGCACCTCTTCGCAAATCGTCTATCAGTCTGAACTTGAAATGATGAAGGATACGCTGGACATCGTAATCCATCATGTTTTGTCGGAGCCGCCGGACGGCTGGATCGGCGACGCTGGTCAGTTGGATGAGCGAATTCTGCAAAAATATTTGAATGCGCCTGAACGTGCCCGTTGGCTGTATATCGTTTGTGGGCCGACGCCGATGATCGACAGCGTCGCAAAAACCCTTGGCAGTATCGGCGTGCCCGCACGACAGATTATTTCCGAGAAATTCAGCTACGACTAGATGAGAAACCCCTTTTGCGCACGCTCGCTTTCGCGAAACCCGCTCAATGCTGGTGAAAGACGATAGGTTTCGACGTCCTTTAAGAGCGCGTCAGAACGTCATGCAGCGTCATGTTCTCTGCTGCGCGTCGGTCATGATGACCAGCGCCAGGGTCGATCTGGTTTTCAAGCTCTCTCGTCGCCATGTTGTCGTCCTCACTGCTAGTCGTGTCGGACAAGACAGATGAGAGGACGCCGGTCAGTCGGTGCCAAGGTCGGTTGTGCCGCAATCGTGCCGATGACGTGTGCCGATGCTATCGGCTGCATACGTTGGGGAGTATGAGGTTGAGAGTGGTGTTCGGCCTGAGTCTTAGGCAACGAAGGTACGAACGATAGCCTTCGGAGGGCAGCGCATTATCCAGCTGAGCTACGGGTGCGGTGCGGCGGGAAAGTATGCTGTGTAAGAGTTGGGGGCAAGTGTTCCTTCAGCAGGGTATTGCCATTTTGGGCCTGTTGGCACGTTGTCATCAAAATCCGCAGCCCTCATCAAACGCACAAAACGTTGGCGGTCCAGTATTGATTCCATATGCTGAGTTGGCTGAGTGTTTTCGAATAGTGGGCATGTTTAGATGAGCATTAAATCATCCAAAGAACCTGAAGATTGGCGCCGTTACGGCACGTATCAATTACGGCCCGATAACCCGATTTCATATTTCAAATGGAGGCGCCAGCTGAGCCGTCTCGTTGATCGGCTCCGATTTGAACCGGAAGAATTGGAAGCCCATGTATGGAACAAATTAAAATTATTTGAAGTTATGAAGCGGCGAGAAAAAACGATGGGTGGGCGTTTATATAATCAGTTCGCGGAGGATGATCAGGAATGTATCCTTTTGGATGGCATCGTTGTAAAACAACTTTTCGAAATTATGGGCGTTGAGCCGTCCGGTCGTATTGAGCCAAAGCTGATTTATCGTATTGGCTATAATGACGTAAAGGAGTGGTACAATCAGGCGTTTCCGCCAAATTTCCCCACGAAATCTCTGATCAAATGACTCGTGTCGTCCTTTGATTTTTAATTGCTTCAGAATAATTGCTTTCTCAATATTTTAGAATGCAACTTTCCACTTCGCACGGCGCCGAAGCGACGACTTCGTTTACAGCTGCAGAAGATTATAGGTGCCAGTGGCACGGGCCAATATCGCAATCCCGTCATTGTAATCACTTATTAAGTAACGTTTGCTGTAATGTTGCGTGCCGCCAATATTTGAATCTAGCGAGGGCAAAATGGTCAAGGATGCGAAGCCACGTCACGATGACGGCGACGATGACAAATTGTTGACGCCATCGCCGCTCGACCCCCAGACACATGCGGAAATACAGCTTTTATATCGCGAGTCGACGGAAACGCTCAGATTTGTGAAGGCGCACCAATGGAAAACCGTCGGCGCGACGTTGCTGACGTATTTGGGGATCGTCTTCATTGCCGGGTTCGTTAACGCCGGGCCGCCACTGACGCAGAAGTTCATGGGCATTTCCATTATTCTTTGCTGCGCGGTGATTTTTACGCTGATCATTTATCAATTTTGGATGCACAACGAGATCACTAAGATTGACCGTATGGAGACATACCTATCCTCATATTTCGCCCAGATACGCGCCATGAAATCGCGCCGCGAAGGCAATTTGCATCGCTATCTTTTGCTGTCGTTTATGAGTGTCGTCGTTATCTTGGGGGCGGTGGTCGTATTTTTGGCGTTAAATAAAATCGCTTTGTAACGGCATATCGTCGCTACGACGTAGGCCGATGCTCACATCCGTTTCGGAATAAAGCTCGTCAGCCAAGTCATTGCCAGAAATCCCAAGCCGCCGACGCCGAACACGGCGGCCAGCGGCAGCACGGTCAAGATCGCCGCCAAAGCGCCCGGCACGATCAGCTGCGCCGTTTGGCGATAGGTGGTGAAGACGGCGGTCATTTCATTTCGTTCCAAGGGATGTACGGCGCGCAAAAAAAGCACGTTGCCGGCGCCGTCAATCACGGTCGCAGCAACGCCTGCTAAAACCAATATGGCGACCGGCAACCAGATCGGTGCGATGTCGCCGCCATAAGACGCGGCGGTGACGGCAATCGACAATAAACCGGCAATGCCATAGCCGCTCATCAGCAGCACGCGGGTGCCTTTGCGTTTTGCAATGCGTCCCCACATCGGCATTAATAGCATTGCTGCTGTCCCAAGCGCCACGGACATGCCGGCAACCCGTTCCGAAAACCCTAAATCTGTGACAAAGATCGGCGTGTAGACAAAGAACATGATCCACCAACTGCTGCGTGCGAGCGCCAACCCCCACGCGAGGCGTAAGCGCGGCTGCTTAAAGAACTTAGGTAGGAATGTGAGTGGGTTGGGCGGTTGCTTGAACGCTTGTGTCACCGAAGGGTTTTCGGTTAAGCGCAGAAACCAGAACATGGCTAGAAAGATCGCAGCAAAACTTCCCATCAAGATGAAGGGCGCTATTTGATCAATGCCGTTGGCAAGTTCGATTCCCGCCCAAGGCCCAATGATGAAGGTCGCGCCCACCATCAACAACCGCTTAGGTTCGAACGCGCCGAGCTCTTGGCGTGGCACATGATCCATGACGAATAGGCTCATGGCGATCTCGACGCACGCGGCGGCAACCATTTGGCAGATCAGGCCGACGATCAGGGCTTCCGTATACGGCAGGCTAAAACAGACGGCGGCGGCGATATATAAAATAGCGCCCAACGTAATGACGCCGCGACGCCTTAGGTGCCGCATGGCAAACGGCACCAAGAGGCAGGCTGCCAAAGCCGCAGCGCCGACGAAGAAGTAAACGATACTCACCTCTTTCGCGCCGCCTAACATCCGGTTTGCGATGAGCGGAACGACCGTCATCGGCAACACGCGGCAAAGCGCTTCGATGGTATAAAGAAACACAAATGCCGGCACCCGCGACTGCTTGGCCGAGGCCATCCATAGGGGGACGAATGTTCGGCGCATGGTGACAAGCCTTTCGGGGTATATGCGGTAGCGGTTTAACTAGAATGGTTAGGCACGCACCATTTTATGCTGATCGTCCCTTAAACCAAGTAAAACTAGGGTTACCTGTGCACGCGCTAAATCGGGATGTTGCTGGTATCCTTAACCGTCTCCATGACGGCAAACGAATGCGTCTGCATGACACCCGGTAGCTTGCTGATCTTGTCGCCCAGCAATTCGCGGAAATGACTGATGTCGCGGGTCCGCACTTTCAGCATGTAGTCAAATTGCCCTGCGATCATCAGGCAGCTTTCGACTTCGGCGACCTGTTTGATAGCCTTGTTGAAGGTCTCCAACGAGTTGTCGCTGGTCTGCACCAACGTAACGTGAACCACGGTGACATGGTTCATGCCGACTTTCGATGGATCTACCTCGGCTCGGTATCCTTTGATCACGCCGGATTTTTCCAACCGCTTTACACGCTCCGAGCAGGGTGTTTTCGTTAAATGCACACGCTCGGCGAGGTCAACAATTGATAGTCGACCGTTTTTTTGGAGTTCATCGAGGATGCGGCAGTCAATAGCATCTAATTTCCTGCTCATGTGGTCTTTTTTCCTATTAATGGCCATAAATAAGGGCATATACCTAAATATAATTCGAAAAAAGGCCCATATACTAGTCTTTTCGCCTATAATGACATTGTTACGTAACAATGTCACACTACCCGTTACGTGATGCCTGCATCGGCGGTTGGGTCTCGGCTCTCGATGTGTTCTTCGGCGCGGTGACATGAGGCCGTTTTATAACCGAAAAAAATCGGAGGCAGGAAAGGCTATGACAACGAAACTGTTAGTAGGCCTGGACGGGCATAGTTCGGGTAAGAAAGCGTTGGCGTATGGGAAACAGATGTCGTCAGTGATCGGCGACTGTGAGCTTTTGATTGTTTATGTAATCGAATGGTCCCCGTACTCGTTTCAAACCGCAGAAGAAAACGCCGAGCGACATAAGCGTCGCGAGGAAGAGATCGCGACGGCAATGTCGCGTGTTGTCGACCCAGCGGTCGCTGACTTGAAAGAGGCCGGCATTAAAGCGCGTGGCATCGTTCGTCACGGGAATGTTGCCGACACCTTGGACGCCGTTGCTGTTGAAGAGAAAGCCAATCAGATCATCGTGTGCAGATCATCCGATGGCAGCTTGGCGAACCGCATTTTCGGCAGCGCAACAGCGACTTTGGTGATGAACGCCAGTGTGCCGGTCACGGTCATTGGCTAAAGGGGGGATGAATATGATGAAGCGTTTTAAAAATGCACTTTTGTCGATGTGGCTCGCAGGGGGGCTCGTTGGGTTGTTGACCAGTCCGGCGATGGCACAAGAAGCCACAAGCCTTGATGCGAAAGTGAACGCAATTTTTGCAACTGCCACAGGCCCCTTCGTGAGCCTGATTTTTGCACCATTCCCAGGGACGTCTTTTCCTTGGATCGTGATGTGGCTGGTGGTCGCAGCAACCGTGTTCACGCTTTACTTTGGGTTTGTGCAGTTTCGTTTTTTCAGACACGCAATCCAACTGGTCAAAGGTGACTATTCCAACCCCAAAGATGCGGGCGAGGTCAGTCACTTTCAGGCGCTGGCGACAGCGCTTTCGGGGACGGTCGGTCTTGGTAACATCGCGGGCGTCGCGGTTGCCGTTGGGATCGGTGGCCCGGGCGCAACATTTTGGATGATTCTTGCCGGCCTCTTGGGTATGGCATCGAAATTTACCGAATGTACGCTCGGCGTGAAGTACCGGAATGAATACGCAGACGGCACCGTTTCCGGTGGTCCGATGTATTACATGTCCAAAGGCTTCGCCGAAAAAGGGTTACCGGGCGGCAAGGTGCTTGCCGTGCTGTTCTCGATCTTCTGCATCTTGGGTGCGATTGGCGGCGGCAACATGTTCCAAGCCAACCAAGCCCATGCGCAGATTGCCGGAATCTTCGGTGACTATCCGGGTTGGATAACCGGCTTGGTGTTTGCAGCCGTTGTGTTTGCCGTCATCGTCGGCGGTGTGAAGTCCATCGCACGGGTCACGGAAAAGGTCGTGCCGTTCATGGGCATTTTGTATGTCGGTGCGGCGATCATTATCATACTCGTCAACTACGACAAAATCGGCTGGGCCTTCGGTCAAATCTTTGAAGGTGCGTTTACGGGTCTCGGCATCGCCGGTGGCTTCGTCGGTGCGTTGATTCAAGGTTTCAAACGGGCTGCGTTCTCGAACGAAGCCGGCGTCGGTTCGGCGGCTATCGCACACTCTGCGGTGCGTACCAAAGAGCCGATCACCGAAGGCTTTGTGTCTTTGCTGGAGCCGCTGATCGACACCGTCGTCATCTGTACGATGACCGCGTTGGTGATCACGATTTCCGGTCAATTGATCGCAGATCCTACAACCGGCAACTACCTACTCAATGGCGCGCACATTCAGACCATTGACGGCAACACGGGCGTCGCGTTGACGTCTGCTGCATTCGGTTCAGCAATCAGCTGGTTCCCTTATGTGTTGGCAGTTGCAGTTGTGTTGTTCGCCTTCTCGACGATGATCTCGTGGTCTTATTATGGCCTCAAAAGCTGGACGTACCTGTTCGGCGAGGGCAAAAAGACCGAGCTCATCTTTAAGCTGATGTTCTGCGTGTTCATCGTCATCGGCGCCGCGGCCAACCTTGGTCCGGTAATCGACTTCTCGGATGCGGCAATCTTCGCGATGGCCGTAGTTAACATCACGGCGCTGTATTTCTTGATGGGCATCGTGAAAAAAGAGCTGCAGTCTTACGGATCGCGTCTTGCGGCTGGTGAGATCAAAAAGTTCAAACACTAAACAAACGTGATGTTTAAAATTGAGGAGGCACCCGCAAAGGTGCCTCCTCTTTTTTGATGGCTATGTTCTAAAGGTATGGCCCGGTGTGGATCACGTGCGCTAAGTTAGCGCGGTCACAACAACAGGTCGGTCCGTACCATGGCAAGTCCCGAGGTTGAGTTTGAACGCGCGGTCACAGCTTTCCGTGCGCGAAAATTTGGGCAAGCGCGTAAACTCATCCGAAAACTTGAACGCCAAGTCGGCCCGCAGCCGCCATTCGTTCATCTGATCGGGTTTATCGAGTTGGAAAGTGGTGACACGACGCGCGCGGTGGATGCCCTTTCGCAAGCCGCCACAGCGTTTCCGAACGACGCCAATGTGTTCAACGGGCTCGGCATCGCGCACCGCCGTCTGGGCAATTTTGCGGCAGCGCGTCGTGCATTTGAAAATGCGTTGCGCATAGATTCAACGCACGGACCGTTTTTTCGTAATCTTGGAAATCTGCTTAGCCAGGCGGGTGAGGTTGAGGCGGCGATCAACGCCTATTGCCAAGCCCTGGAACGCGATCCTGACGATGGGGCAGCGGTGCGCGCGCTCAGCGAAGACTTAGAACGCAGCGGTGATCGCGCAGCCGCGCTGGGTGTCTTAGAAGATTTTCTGCAACGCCAACGACACGACGTAGAAACGCTGATTTGTTTGACCGCACTGCAGCTTCGCGCGCTCAATCTGGGCGCTGCCGAAGACGGTTATCGGCGCGCGCTTGATATCGACCCCGGTAATGATGTTGCCGTCGCCGGTTTGATGATTGTGCGGACCTTGCGAGGCGACGTTGAGGGCGCGCTTGTCGCCGCCCGTGCAGCCGGGTTGGCAGAGCGTGCATCGCCCGCCGCCGGATCAGCCTACGTTTTCGCCATGAACTATGCACCATGTGCCACGGCAGCCGATGTTCGCAATGCCGCAGAGGCGATCCGCAGCAAACTTAAATTTGATGCGCCGCGGCCTTCGGTGCATACGCACGAAGGCCCGCGAAAAATCGGCATTGTATCGAAGAAGTTAGGCTTTCATCCGGTGAACTTTTTCACTAAGCCGCTCATTGCCGCCGCTGATCCATCTGCATTGGAATTCCATTTATTTGCGGCCGGCGTATCCGAAGATGCCGCGTCAATGGATATCAAGGCGCATGTGAAATCATGGCATGACATAACCGTTCTTACGCCCGAAGAACGCGTACAGTATATCCGCGCGCAAAACTTGGATGTGGCAATCAGCCCAAGCGGCCATGAAGAAGGCGATATCCTGGACCTGTTTCGTCCGCGCTTAGCGCCTGTGCAACTCGCTGGATTTGCCGCCTTCTGCACCACCGGCGTGCGCACTATGGACGGTTATATCGCGGATCGGTTTGAAGTGCCGCCGGGCGCTGAATCGGGGTTCACTGAAGATGTCATCCGCTTGCCGGATGGCTGCTTTTGTCTGACGCCGGAGCCGATGATGCCGGACTTGGGTGAGCCGCCTTCGGGGCCGCCGGTGTTCGGTTGCTTTAATAATTTGGCGAAAATATGCAACGCGACGCTGGGGCTTTGGGCGCGTATTTTGGCGGCGTCGAAAGGCGCGAAGCTGGTGGTGAAAACCTATGCGCTCGCGGATCCGAAATGTTATGAGGATTTCACCCAGCGGGCCTTGCGTGCGGGCATTGACCCAAGCGCACTTATTCTTGAAGGGCCGTCACCTCGTACAGAGCTTTTGGAAGGGTATCGACGTATTGATGTGGCCCTCGACCCTTTGGCGTATTCCGGCGGCATGACGTCGTTGGAAGCGATGTGGATGGGGGTGCCGGTGGTGACGTTGCCGGGTGAGACATTTGCACGTCGCCATACATTCAGCCATCTCATGGTGGCGGGTTTGGATGAGTACGTTGCCCAAGACGGCGATGATTACGTCGACATCGCGTGCCGTGTGGCCGCGCAGCACCGGCGCGATCCGACGTCTCGCGTGAAAATCCGTGATGCCATGCGCGCGTCGCCGACCAACGATGCCCATGCCTATGCGCAAGGCTTCACCGATGCGCTTCGCGCGTTTATGGCTTAGTCTAAAGGCGCACATTCGGGTCTTTTTGAGCGTCACGTTTGATCTATGCATGCGTGAGCCAGGACGGGTATTTTTAAGGTTTTGTGGTATCCGCCGAAATGAACTTATGTGTTGATTGCGACTTGAAGCGCCTCAATGAACGCGGTTTCGCTTGCATTCAGTACGTCGAAGTTAAGCGCAACGCCACCGTCTGGTAATCTAGCAACCGTGCCGACGGCTTCGCCGACCTCGTCGACCACCAACTGCACATGATCGCCGATAGCAAGGGTAAGTGGAACAATGCCTGGCAATTTGACGAACGCGAAATGCGCCCCGGTCAGGGAAATGTCTTGTAAAAGACAGCCGATGGCTTGGTCGTCTTTTTTCAAGAACGCGAGTTTGATAAGACCAATGCGCGCCGCGCGCTTCTTTTGATTGGAATCAGGCGTTGCCATGTCGATGCTCTCCATGCCGAACGTCGTCAAACGGGATCACCCAATATGGTGCGTTTTCGAGTGGATAGTGGCAAGGGACTCGGTTAAGCGAGCATCAAAACATCGGGCCGACGCCGCCTGACGATGGCGGGCGGCATCGGCCCGAAAGGGAAGGTGATTAGTCGATGGCCAATTTTCCGCCTTTGATGACGGTCACAATTTGCACATTTTCAGCAGCGACGGACTCGGCATCTTCGTCTTTGCCCAGCGACACGATGCACATCGTACAAACGTTGGTGCGAACTTCACCCGGCGCCAGCGTGATCAGGGTGTCAGTGGTCTCAAGACCGGTCTGGTCTTTCCATACGCTCAGCACGATATCTTGGATCTCGTCATCATTGTTGCGAATATCAACGGCGTGTGCCGAGGTCGCAACGAAAGCCATCGCGGCTGCGACAGCAAAGCCCAGCATATGCTTGGACATCTCAGATTTCTCCGAAAAGAACCGGCACCAATGGCCGGAACGAATAGAAATTAGGGTGATTTTTGTCGGCTACAAGAGGTTGCAAAAAATATTTTATTTTTATTTTTCTGCAGCAAAGAAGGCGTCGCCGAATTGGTCTGCGCCCGATGGCAGCGGGGCGCGGGGATCGGATGCCCAGTGTGCGATATCCGTCCAAACGGCTTTAGCCTGCAAGTCGCGAAGCAGCATATGATAGCCATCCGAATATACCGCGATTCGCTGCTTTTCGGTCATTCCGGCGGGAAGCCGTTTGATCATCAATCGCGTCGGTCCGGCTTCGATGACCTCGTCTCGGGCGCCATATAGAATGAGGGCGGGTTTGTTGAGAACGGAGGCCGCCGCCAACGCCGCATCCATCAAATCGACGAGCCCATAGATCGCATCGACCCGGGTGGCTTTGATCACCAACGGGTCACGCCCAAGGGCGCGCAGCATGTCGTGATTGTCGCTGGGCTCAATGTCCAAGCCGCGCCCGGTCAGGGTCATCCCCGGCACCGTATGCGCAGCCAGCCACAAAAGGCTGCGCTGGAACCACGGCATCGCATCCCGGCCCCAAACGGCGGGGGCGCTCAAGATGGCACCTTGAACCCAAGGCGCGTCGTGGCGTGCCAGCGCCGTCATGGCGATGGCACCGCCCATACTTTCGCCCAGCAGATATAACGGCACGTCCGGATGGCGCGCCCCAATCGCCTTTGCGATATCCACGGCATCTGCGAGATACCCGTCGAGCGGAAACCAGCGGCCCGGATGCGGTGCGGCGCCGAAGCCGCGCTGGTCATAGGCATAGCTGGCGATGCCGCGTGCCGCCAGAAACTGTCCTGCGTCCTCAAAAAACCGGCTGTAATCATTGAACCCGTGCAGCGCTACGATCACCGCACGCGGGGTGCCTTCCGGCATCCATGTGCGATACGGCAGTGCCAAGCCGTCTCGGGTCTTGAAAACATCTTCCGTCAGTGTCGGCGTCGCGTTGATCGGTGTGGGTTCGATGAATTGCGGCGTCGTACAAGCGCCCAAAAGCAGGGTGCTCAGCAACGCGATCAGCAGGCCGGGTCTAGGCCGCGTTGTCGGCATGATCCGAAGCCTGCCCACCATGCGTTAGGCGGATAAAGATGTCCTCAAGGTCGGAATCCTGGGTCGAAAAATCGTTGACCACCAACCCAGCGCCCTCAATATCCGCTAAGACTTTGCGGGCCGGTGTTTTTGACGGTGTAAAGCTTACCTTCAGGCAGTCGGGGCGGTTCAGCACCGGATTGTAGGCGGAAAGGGCGGCTGGAATTTTCGTCAGCGGCTGGCTCAGCGTTACGGTCATGTCTTTGGCATCCAACCTGGACAGCATGACCTCGGTCGGCTCACAGGCGATGATTTCGCCATTGTTGATGATGGCGATCTCGTCGCACATGGCTTCGGCTTCTTCCAGGTAATGTGTGGTCAGCAAAACCGTGATGCCGTCTTCGTTCATTTTTTTGACGTGCGTCCAAAGCTGACGGCGCAAATCCACATCGACGCCAGCGGATGGCTCGTCCAGCACCAGTACGGGCGGGCGGTGCACCATGGCTTTGCCGACCAAAAGACGGCGCCGCATGCCACCCGATAGAGACCGCGTGTACGCTTCGGCTTTATCGGCAAGTCCGATGGCGTCCAACACGGCATCCGTTTGGCGCTCGGCTTTCGGCACCCCGTATAGGCCCGCCTGTAGATCTAAAAGCTCGCGTGGTGTGAAGAACGGATCGATGTTGAGTTCTTGTGGGACCACGCCGATGGCGCGCCGCGCGTTGCGCATATCGGTGTCGACGTCGTGACCCCAAATCTTTGCGGTGCCGGACGACTTGTTGACGAGACCCGCCAGAATATTGATCAGCGTCGACTTGCCCGCGCCGTTCGGCCCCAACAGCCCGAAAAACGAGCCCCGCCGAATTTTAAGGGACACGTTCTTCAGCGCCTGCTTGGGCGCTTGCTTGTTGGACCCAGCATAGGTCTTAGACACGCCCTCGATTTCGACGGCGAATTCAGGTTCCGGATTTTGCGCTAAATCGCTCAACAATTTCGTCCTTCTTGGCCGTTTATGGCCGCCTGGATAGCCATCTGGATAACTGTCTGGCCGACCGAACGATGGTGCGGGTGGTCGGACTCGAACCGACACTTCCGAGGAAACGGGATTTTGAATCCCGCGCGTCTACCAATTCCGCCACACCCGCATGTGTTGGAGCGGTCGGAACATAGGGGATCGTCGGACCGTTGTCCATATCGAGGCATAGCTTTTCCAAGCTATTTTTTTAGATACCGAGATTGTTAAAAATCAGCGATATTCGCAAAGCTATCAGATACGAACATTTAACGTAGGCTGCACCTATTATGACCCTTGAGGATTATAACAGCTTTTGCGCATCGCTGCCGGCGACCAGTCATGTCGTGCAATGGGGGGATGCGCATGTTTGGAAGGTTGGTGGCAAAGTTTTTGCTATTGCGGGTTGGAATAAAAGCGAAGAACTGGGGATTACGTTTAAAGTCTCAACTATAGCTTTTGAAGTTTTGAGGGATCAGCCTGGGCTGCGACCCGCGCCTTACTTAGCGTCGCGAGGCTTCAAATGGATACAGCATTTCGACAAACCGGGCCTTTCGGATGCTGAATTGAAGAGCCATATCGATGCATCGCATCAGTTGGTCGCGGAGGGTTTGACGAAAAAGCGGCGTACCGAACTTGGCTTATAGGGCGGGAAGGGTGGCGTAGCGGTCGGATACGGCATGCGAAGCGCTTATTGCCAGGGGCGGGATCGCTTGCTAACAACCCGCATCAGTCTTGCATGGAAAGGCCATCACATGCTCCGCGCGCTTTACGATAAGACCCTGGAATTGTCCGGCCATCGTCATGCGATCTGGTTTTTGGCGGCGATTTCGTTCGCGGAAAGCTCGTTTTTCCTGATTCCGCCCGACGTTTTACTGATTCCCATGGTGTTAGCAGCCCGGACCAAATGGTTTCGGATTGCCTTCGTTTGCACCCTGGCGTCGGTTGCCGGCGGCCTGTTCGGCTATTTTATCGGTGCGTTTTTGTTCGACGAACTCGGTCGGCCAATTTTGGACATGTACCACGCCGCAGACAAATTCGCCGCCGCCAGCCAAGCCTACAACGAAAACGGCGTTTGGATCGTGTTTACTGCCGGGTTTAGCCCGATCCCCTATAAAATCTTTACCATCGCCAGCGGTGTCACGGGAATGGAGCCGGTCTCGTTCTTCTTTGCCTCGTTGATCGGACGGGGCGCGCGGTTCTTTTTGGTGGCATTGTTACTATGGCGCTTTGGTGATCCGATCCGGGTGTTCATCGAAAAGCGCTTGGGCCTTTTGACGCTGTTATTTTGCGCGTTATTGGTGGCAGGTGTTGTCGCGCTTAAGTTTCTGTCCTAGCAGGTTGAAATATATCACTCCATATTAGGTGCATGATGCGTTCTGAGACGATTTCACAATGGCTCCCATGGGCTTTATTGGCAGCCGCCGCCGCAGCGCTTGGCACGGCCTACACGGCGCAGCTTGGCTTTGGGTATGAGCCTTGCGTGCTTTGCCTGTATCAGCGTGTGCCGTATGCGATCATCGCCGCGTTGGGCGTGCTTGCCATCTTTGTGACACCCCTCGCGCACCGCCGCTTGATCACGGCGTTGGCCGGCCTTGTGTTCGCAGTAGGCGCGGGGATTGCGCTGTATCATGTGGGGGTTGAGCAGACTTGGTGGACGTCCGCCGCGCCTTGCGGGGCCAGCGGGTCGGCGGTCTCAAACACCGAAGATTTCTTAGCTGCCCTGCAGAAAAAGCCCGAGAAGTCCTGCGGTGATATTGATTGGACACTTTTCGGCATCTCAATGGCGACCTACAATGCGGTGATCTCGGCTTTGTTGGCGGTGTTGTCGTTTTTGGCATGGCGTCAACTGACCAAGCCTAAGACATAAGGCGTAAGGCATAGGGCAGACAAAGATGAAGGCACATCGTAAACCCAACAGGATGCCGGGCGATCTCAGTAAAAAAGATATGCTGGAGCGCATGATCCGTGTCGACCACGCCGGTGAGTACGGTGCGGTCCGGATTTACGAAGGGCAATTGGCCGTGCTCGGCACATCCGGCGCTGCGGGCGAGATTGAACATATGGCGGCGCAAGAGCGCGTACATTTGGACAAATTCAACGACCTCATCCGTGACCGCAAAGTGCGCCCGACCGCGCTGATGCCGTTTTGGCACATCGCGGGTTTCGCGCTTGGTGCCGGGACGGCGCTGATGGGCGAAAAGGCTGCACACGCATGCACCGTCGCCGTCGAAGAGGTGATTGACGAACACTACGCTGAGCAAGTCGCTGCCCTCGATGCCGAGGGCGATGAGTGCGAACTTCGCGATACCTTCGAAAAATTCCGCCTCGAAGAGTTGGAGCATCGCGACACCGCATTGCAGAACGGCGCCGAACAAGCTCCCGGCTATGAGGGCCTAAAGCTTGCGGTTCGGGCCGGATCGAAGTTGGCGATTTGGCTGTCGAAGAGGGTTTGAGCGCTTAGCGGCTGGATTTAAACTTTGTCAGCGCGGATATAATACCGCGGAACATTCGCACTTCTTTTTCCGTCATTTCAGCACGCCATAGCATGTTGCGTAGGTTGCGCACCATGGTCGGGCGCTTTTCGGCGACCCGCAGGAAGCCCGCCGCATCCAGCTCGTCTTCTAAGTGACCGATCAGCATCATCATCTCGTCTTTGCTGGCCGGCCGCGTATCGCTGGGTATTTTTAATGCCTTGGGCGTCGTGTCATCGGCTGTTTTGAACCATTCATAGGCCAGCAACAGCACGGCTTGCGCGAGATTGAGCGATGTGAAGTCCGGGTTCAGCGGCACCGTGATGACGCCGTCGGCCAAGGCCACGTCGTCGTTATTAAGCCCCCACGATTCTTTGCCGAACAAAACGCCGCAGCGTTGCTGGGCAGTGATGCGTGCGCGCAACTCGCCAGCGGCACTTTCCGGCGTGAAGACGGGCTTGGTCATATCGCGGGGCCGTGCGGTGGTGGCGAGGACAAGGTCCAGATCGCGGATCGCGTCTTCGGTGGTCTCAAACAGCATCGCACCGTCGATGACGATATCTGCGCCGCTTGCGGCGTTGCGTGCAGGCTCTGAGGGCCAGCCGTCGCGGGGCGCGACCAAGCGTAGTTCGGTCAGACCGCAATTGAGCATTGCGCGGGCCACCATGCCGATGTTCTCGCCCAATTGGGGGGCGACCAAAATCACCGCAAATGAAGATGCTTGGCTCATGTCTTGCTCATAGTGCGCGATGCATTGACGCCCCGCGTCGTATTCAGCCGATAATTGCGTGCACGCGCCATCATTCAATCTTTCGTTATTACTTCAGCGTGGCCGGAGAATGCCGAATTCACTCAGATTGCTCAAGTGCATAGGGGTATGTAATGTCGTGTTCATGTTGGAAAGCGACGCGGGACCAGCTATCCTAACGTTTCGTGGGGGAAATAACGAACAAATGAACAACGTAGGTCGCGTTCAAAATACTGATTGGGATGACGCTGCATATGCGGCGGTGAAAGTTCGTGCTGCGGGTACGAATTTAGATCCCGTAACCTTGCTTGCGACCGATTACCTGAATCATTTCAACGAAATTGTGATGCTCCTTGAGATGGTGCCGGATATGCCGGAAATCTTGGAAGATGCGCAAGAATGGCAACCCAAGCCCTACGTCGCGCACTTTGAAACCAGCACCATCGCCGACAAGGATCTGGCGATTGAAGCGTATCCGCATGTGCCACCGGAATTTAAAACGCCGTTCGAAGAAACGGTTCAGCTGATTGATGCTTTGATCGTTTCGACTGTGCAGCAACTGGACGATAAGCTGAAAGCAGGTGAGACCAATTTGGCGCGCGAGATCGCCGTCGAGCGCTCACGCAATATTCAGCGCCTGATGGATGCGGCGTCGGCGATCATGCATGGCGCGACGGAAACGTTGGCGCAAGACGAGATCGATCGCCTCATGGGGAACTAGGTGCGTCGTTATTCAGCGGCGCGCATACCGATCGTTCGAAGAAACTCTTCTCTCGGCAACGGTTTTGAGAAGTAATATCCCTGACCCGTGTGACAGCCCAACTCATGCAGGAAATTCATTTGTTGCTCAGTCTCAATGCCCTCGGCGACGATATGCAGATCAAGTTGCTTCGCCATGCCGACGATGGCCCGCACAACGACCATGGCATCGTGATTATCAGGCAGGTCGGTCACGAACGCTCGGTCGACCTTTAATGAATCAAGGGGGAACTTGGTGAGATAACTGAGCGACGAATACCCTGTGCCGAAGTCGTCCATGGAAATCGAGATGCCTATGTCCTTTAATTTCTTCAACACGTTGATGGTCTCGTCCGGACGCTCGACCAATAGGCTTTCGGTTAGCTCCAGATCAAGGTTCGATGGCGCCAGCCCCGACGCATCAAGGCATTGACGCGTGCGTGCGACTAAATCCCCGTGTGAGAACTGCAGTGCTGAAAGATTGACGCCGACTTGAATCGGGTATCCATCCGGTGCATGCCATTGTGCCGCTTCCATGCATGCCGTTTGCAGCACCCATTCACCAATCGGCACGATCAACCCTGTTTCTTCGGCGACGGGAATGAATTCCACAGGGGACACGAAACCCAGGCTATCACTATACCAGCGGAGGAGGGCCTCGGCGCCAAGTATCCGCTGTGATGTGAGATCGACCTTGGCCTGATAATGTAGGCTGAGCTCATCATTCTCCAGCGCACGGCGCAACTGGTGCCCTAATTCGACGCGGCGATGCACTTCATCCGACATGCTCGGCAGGTAAAGTTTATATGTCGCCCGCCCGTAGCGTTTCGCTGTGTTAGCCGCGGTGTCAACATTCCGCATGAGCGTGGACACCGAATTGCCGTGCGCAGGATAAAGGCCGACACCGATGCTCGCCGATGAATAAATCTCGCGACCGTCAATCATGTAAGGGCTAGACAGCGCGTTCAAAAAGTCCTGCGCCATTTCCAGCGCTTCGGTTTCATTTTTGATATCGGCTAATAAAATATGAAACTCGTCTCCACCGACCCGGGCGACGGTATCATTGGCACGTACGCATGTCAGCAAGCGACGGCTCGCTAACTTGATGACCTCGTCGCCGGTTTCATGACCAAATGCATCGTTGATGTTTTGAAACTGATCCAAGTCGACGTACATCAATGCAAACTGGCCCTTGAACGTATCGACTTTGTGCATGGCCTTTTCAAGGCGTTCACTCAATAGGTTGCGGTTGGCGAGCCCGGTTAAGATGTCACGTGTCGCCAATGTACGCAGGCGATCTTCGAACGATTTGCGCGCCGTGATATCACGTATGGCGCAAATGTATTGCTGCCGCCCGGACCCGGTCGTCGCACTGATGACGGCTTCAACGGGTACGGTCCGTCCATCTTGATGCAGGCCGGACTCTTCATTGTCGCGTTCCAGTAAAAGGTTCGGGTATTGATTGTTTTTTTGGTCAACGTATTGCTTCGGCCCCATGCCCAGCATGGCCGGTAAAATTGTGCCGATATGCTGCCCGATCAGCTCATTAGCGCTATAGCCGAACATACGTTCAATGGCTGGGTTGACGACATCAATCAAGCCTAGCTCGTCGGTCGCAATGATTCCGTCCGCCACCGCGTCCATCACAGCCCACAGATTGTCCGAACGTTCGGCTGCATCGGAAAGCGCGCGATTGCGCTGCGTGACGTCACGCGCAATGACCATCACCCGACCTAGTGCCTGCAGATCGTCGTCCGCACCGTCGTCGTATGGGACTGCCGCAATTTCGACGTGTACGTCTAGGCCATCTTTGCGCAGTAGTTTCAACGGTAGCCGGAGTTTCTCGGCGCTTAAATCCGAAAGATCGGGCTGCAGCAGGGCTTGGTCATCCGGATGTATAAAATCGTGCAGTGCATGGCCGTTTAGGTTGTCCGTCGACCAATGGCCAAGCATGCTCAGGCCGGCCGGATTGATCATCTCGATCTTGCCTTCGCGGCAAATACTGATCAAATCCGGTGCCAGCTCGATTATATGACGGAAGTCATTCTTGCTGCGTTTGAAGTCGCCAAACCGCGCCGACTCAGCCAGATCATTCAAGGTATTAAGGATGTGTCTGGCCGCTTTGTGAATATCCGCTGCGTAATCACGGTACTCCACGTTGCCGAGTGCGCCCATCGTTTCGTTTTCCATCATATCGGCAAAGCCAATGATGGTGCTGAGCGGAGTGCGCAATTCATGCGACAGGGTCCGCATCAGATCAAAATATACGGCGGGTGCATCGCTATCTTCGCTGCTGTCTATATCGTCACGATTGTTTGTATCAGAAGCCATAGTCTATCCGTCATTGCCCAGGGACTCACGCTGTGCGGATGAATTTCACAGAACATTCCAGGCACGATCTTTGTCGCGCTCTGGTTCCTTTCCGTAGTGCGCCTGTTGATTTCCCGCCAACTTCACTAAGTTATCGTTATAGCTTTATTTTTTCAAAATTTTCACATTTAGGTTAACCCTATCGACTTTCTAATGTGCATGCTAGCGTCAAAATATGTTGAAGAAAATGATCTTGCTGACTGGTGAAATTGAGGCGCCGCATTTGACGGCAATTTTGAGTCACCATGCGCCGGCCCTCGAGATTGTTTGGGCCGCTGATGCGGCAGCGCTTGCGACAGCTGTCGGGGATGGCCTTACGGGGGTTCGGATGATTGCCGTGATGAGCGGGGTGATTGTGCCGTCCGATGTTCTGGGCGCTTTGGATGGGCCCGCATACAACTTCCACCCAGGACCGCCGGAGTATCCGGGCAGCTGCGTCGCTGGCTTTGCGATCTATGACGGCGCGACCTCGTTCGGTGTGACCTTGCACGAGATGGCGACCAAAGTTGATAGCGGCCCGATTGTCGAGGCCCGGCGCTTTGATGTGCCCCCCGGCGCTAAATTCCAAGAGCTGGAGATATTGGCTTTTGAAGCGGTGATACAGATGTTCGCCGACTATGCACCCAGGCTTGCGCTGGACCCGGCGCCGTTGCCGCATGCCGATATTCC
This sequence comes from uncultured Rhodospirillales bacterium, assembly GCA_963974935.1. Lineage (GTDB taxonomy): Bacteria > Pseudomonadota > Alphaproteobacteria > Rhodospirillales > Casp-alpha2 > UBA4479. The sequence continues at coordinate 24,174 of CAXBEV010000016.1, forward strand.
GTGGGCCGGTCCACTCCGGACTCGCGCTGCGGCTGATCGACTGACGGAAATCACGTCGGATCTCACAGAAGATGAGATCACACGCCGCTATCGAGCGTTCGGCTGAGGTGGTTTTTTATCCGCGGCGCCACGTGGTGGTGCCGGCGCCGTCTTCAAGCACGATGCCGGCCGCCTGCAATTCGTCACGGATTGCATCGGACGTGGCGAAATCCTTGTTTTTGCGGGCTTCAGTGCGGGCTATGATTCTTGCGTCGATGTCGTCATCCGACAGGCCTTCGACGGCGCCCGTGGGCTGCCATCTGAACCAACTTTCGGGGGGTTGCTGCAAAAGGCCTACGAGCGCGCCGCAGGCACGGAGCGTACCTTGCGCGGCCTTATCACCTTTGTTGGCGTGACTTAAGGCTTCGTGCATTAGGCTGATCGCTTTTGGGGTATTAAGATCGTCGGACAGGGCATCAATGAATGCGGGCGGCACGTCGCCTTCAATCGGCGCGTCGCCGGCTTGTCGCAGCGCCTGGTAGAAACCATCCAATTCCCGCTTCGCTTCAACTAAGCCGTCCTTGGTGAAATCCAGCGGCTGACGATAGTGGGTTTTCAGCAGCAACAAGCGGATCGCTTCGCCGGGGAATACCTGCAGCAATTCATTGACCGTGTAAAAGTTGCCGAGCGATTTCGACATCTTTTCGCCTTCGGCCATTAAATATCCGTTGTGCATCCAATAGTTAGCCATCGTCGGTGCATCGTGAGCGCAGCGAGATTGTGCGATTTCGTTTTCGTGATGCGGGAATATCAGATCAAGGCCGCCGCCGTGGATGTCGAAAATCTCACCTAAATGCGCCCGGCTCATGGCCGAGCATTCGATGTGCCAGCCGGGACGCCCAAAGCCCCATGCGCTGTCCCATCCGGGCTCGCCCTTGGCGGGATCAGACGGCTTCCATAGTACAAAATCGGCGGGGTCTTTTTTGTAGGGCGCAACTTCGACCCGGGCGCCGGCGATCAACTCGTCGCGCTTGCGTCTGGATAACTTTCCATATTCGGCCATGGACGGCACGTTAAACAACACATGACCGTCTTTTTCGTAGGCATGCCCTTTGTCGATCAGGGTTTGGATGATGGTCTTCATCGGATCGATGTATTCGGTGGCGCGGGGCTCGATATCCGGCGGCAACGCGTTTAGAGCTTCGATGTCGTTATGAAACACGTCCAAGGTATCGTTGGTCAGGTCGCGGATGGTGATGCCGCGCTCATACGCGCGGGCGTTAATTTTATCGTCGATATCGGTGACGTTACGTACGTAGGTTACATGATCTGCGCCATACACCAGCCGCAGTAAGCGCACCATCACGTCGAATACGACAATCGGCCGCGCGTTGCCGATGTGGGCGAGGTCATAGACCGTCGGCCCGCATACATAGATGCGCACGTTTGTAGGGTCGATCGGCACAAACCGACGCTTTTCACGGCTGAGGGTGTCGTGGATATGGATCGGATTGGTATCTTGGTTTGGCATTAAATTTGTTTCGTAAATCCGTTGGTGATCGGATAGCGACGATCTTTGCCGAACGCGCGACCGGTGATTTTGACGCCGGGCGGTGCTTGGCGGCGTTTATATTCGGCGCGGTCCAGCAAGCGCCAGATTCTTTTGACGGTGTCCACGTCGTAGCCGAGTTTGACTATATCGTCCACCGAGCGCTCGCCTTCAATCATCGCCTGTAGCATGGCGTCCAAATCTTCGTAGGCAGGCAGGGAGTCTTCATCTTTTTGATCGGGGCGCAGTTCAGCGGACGGTGGTTTGATGATGACGCGTTCCGGCATTGCCATGCCGTCAGGACCGAGTGCGCTCAGTGGGAGGTGTGTATTGCGCCAGCGCGATAACGCGAACACGGTGGTTTTATAGACGTCTTTCAGCACCGAAAAGCCGCCGCACATATCGCCGTAGAGCGTCGCATAGCCCACCGACATCTCCGACTTATTGCCCGTGGTCAGCAACATGTGGCCAAGCTTGTTCGACAAGGCCATCAGCGTCAGTCCACGTGCGCGGGCCTGAATATTTTCTTCGGTAATGTCGGGTTCGCGGCCTTTGAACAGCGGCGCCAGCATGGTGTTAAACGCGTCCATGGCCGGCCCGATGTTGACCTGCTCAAGGCGGATGCCCAGCATTTTTGCACCTGCCGCCGCGTCTTCCAGGCTGTCGGCAGAAGTATAGGGCGACGGCATCATCACCGCCAAGACGCTGTCCGCGCCCAATGCGTCGACGGCGACGGCAGCGGAAAGCGCGCTGTCGATACCGCCCGACAGTCCGATGACGATGCCCGGAAAGCCGTTTTTGGTCACGTAATCGCGGAGCCCCAGCATCATCGCCGAATAAACGTTTTCTTCTCGGCTTAGGCTCGGTTGCACGTGGCCGGGTGCGCAGACCCACCCATCGACGCTGCGATTCCACTCTGTCATCATCAGGGCTTCAGTCCAAAACGGTGCCCGCACCGCCATCGTGTAATCGGGGTTGACGACGAACGAGCCACCGTCGAAAGCAAGCTCGTCCTGGCCGCCGATTTGATTGACGTATAGGGACGCCAGCTTGGTCTCGCTCACCCGCTCAATCGCGATGTTGAGCCTGACGTCGACCTTGTCCACGTCAAACGGCGAGCCGTTCAGTGAGATCAGCAATTCGGCGCCGGATTCTTGCAGGCACTCAGCAACGTCGGGGAACCACAAGTCTTCGCAGACCATCACACCGAGCCGCACGCCTTTGAAGGGGATTGGGCCGGGCAGGGGGCCTGGTTCAAATACGCGTTTTTCGTCGAATACGCCGTAATTCGGCAACTCGTGCTTAAGACGCGTGTGCTTGACCGTGCCGCCGTCCAGCAGAAGCGCTGCGTTGTATAACTTTCCATCTTGGCGCCAAGGCGTGCCGATCAGAGCTGCTGGCAGGTTTTTGCCGTGCAACGATTTTGCGAGTTCGGTGACGGCAATTTCAATCCGGTCTTGGAAGCCGGGCTTCAGCACTAAATCTTCGGGCGGATAGCCGGAGACCGCGAGCTCCGTCGTCACGATCAGGTCGGCGCCCATCGCACCGGCGTCGGCCACATACTTTTCGATCAGCGCGATATTGCCGGCGATGTCGCCGACGGTTGGATTGATCTGCGCGATGGCGATGGAAAGGCGGTCGGTCATGCGGCATTCTTTATATTGCGGACGGCGGACCCTAGGCGGGCAGGGATATATGTGTCAATTGGCACCATATCGCACCTGGATCAAGGTATCGATAAGCAATCTAGATGGTGTTCTTTTGTGAAAACCCGCTGTAGCATCCAATCCAACAGCAACGTATGATTCGGCATATCATGGTTAAACCGCCAAAAAGTTCTGAAGTTTTGATGTACGGGGACCAGGCGAAGCCTGCGTCCCGGGCTGAAATCATCAGCTTTGATGAAAAAGGCAAACCGATTGTCGAAAGCGGTGGTGTCGCAGGGGCAGGGGCCGTGCGTGCGTCGGCGCCCCGGCCAAAACCTGCCCCAAAGCCTGCACCTAAACCTATTGAGCAGGCGAAACCCGCAGCTGCGCTGAAAAAACCGGCACCCGTTGCCGTGAAAAACCCGGCCTCAGCAAAAGAGGTCAGCCAGGCGTTGGCGGTGGGTGCGGTTGGTTCAATGGTCGATCAGATGAAGGCGGCAGCGCACGCTAAAGGCGGTATGTTATCGATCCAAGATATCGACGCCATGCAGGTCGAATTCGCAGCCAAAGCGAAAGACATGCAAGCGCAGTTGGAGTCCGCGTTCGTTAATTACGCCGATGCCCGCGAGCGGATGCAGTTTGATCAAGAACGCGATGATCCGTTCTATCGCTTGTTGGTGAAGTCGGTTTCGAGTCATTTCAAGGAACAGGCCAGTCGAAAAACACCGAGCCGCCGTATGCTGCCGGGTTTTTTCATTGCCGTGGATATGCTGTTGGGCCCGGACGTGGTCAGTAATCATCAAGAGCGTTGCCGGAGCATCATCGCACGGCTTCGTGAAGAAAGTGGTGATGACAGCTTTGATTGGGATGTGTTCTATGCGGAACGCGATGCGCTGACGGTGAGTTTAGACGCACAAGTGCTGATCGCCGCTCAGTTCAAAGAGTACGACCGCCGTATGAATTGGTTTTTGACCATCGTGAATTCCAATTTGGCCCCAATCGACAGTACGATGTCGGAAGGTGAGCAGCGATGGGAATTGGCCGAGCCTGGGTTCCGTCGTTTTATGGATGCGCTGCTGTCTAGCTTACGTAAGGTTTTGTCATCGGACAAAGGCCGCGAGCGATTGGTAAAACGCCACGGCCAAGAGAATGTGGCCGCGGCGCTTCAAGTGCTTAAAAGATTGGTTACCGGCTGATCGCCCGCAACCTTATTTCGTCAAACTGCTATAGATGATGGCAATCCATGTCGGCTTGTCGATCATCCACGCCCAGCCATCCCATTTCTTCGGCAAACCTGCCGCCTGCGCTTGCTCTAAGGTTTTGCCGTCTTCGAGCATTTTGGTGACCAAAGCTGTGGTGTCTGTCAGCATCCCATGAAAGACTTTCAGGTCTTTCATCTTCGCCAACGGTCCGTGGCCGGGCACGATGGTCGCATTCGCTGGAAACCGTTCGATCATATCGGCGACACTGTCGGTCATGGTTTCAACGTCGCCGCCGTTTTGAATATCAATGAACGGAAAGATACCGTTGAAAAACAGATCGCCTGTATGAAGCACATTGGATTTTGAAAAATAAACCACGCTGTCCGTATCGGTATGGCTGGATGGATAGTGGAACAATTCGATTGCTTCACCATTGAAGTGGATCGACACGCTATCGTCATAGGTAATCACCGGCAGCGCGCTTTTCGGGCTGGGCGGGATCACCATTTCAAAGGCATCAATCTTTTGTTCCGTCGACATGCGTTCACGTACGTTGGTATGCGCGACGATGGTGGCTGTTTTACCCAGTTCCTTGTTGCCGCCGGCGTGATCAAAATGCCAGTGCGTGTTGACGATGAACCGCAGGTCTTTGCTGTTGCCGATCCCGTCCAACGCTTTGATCAACTTGTCGGTCATTGATTCCAGTTTATCGTCAATGATCAGCATGCCGTCCGGGCCATTGGATACGACCACATTGCCGCCGGAAAAGCCGCCAACGCCGGACAACATCGTCAGTGTTTCATTGAGTTTCGTCGCCCCAATAGAAACTTTGTTTTCGGATTGGGCGACTTGATCGTGCGAATGGCCGCTGCCGGCGTGTGCCGGATTGTTGAGCGTGCCGGCAAATATCGCGGCGGCAATGGCAAGGCCAAGGGCTGTACGATTCATGAATACTCTCCTCGTTTGAGATTTTTGAAGTGTTTGAAAATGACGGCGAAGCCGATGCTTTGACGTTATGTGGTGATGATGCGAGTCGCGGACAACATGATTGCGCTGCGTCGGCGATCAGACCCCGATGCGCCGAATGCGCATAGATGATTAAGGTTTTTGGATCAGGAATTCGCGGCCGATCTTTACCGAAGGCTCGCCGTCGTAATCGACGATGTCCGCGGTGGCATAGGTTTCGGTCCACTTATTGGGTAGAAATGACCCGGTGCCGACGACGTCAATTGGTGCACCGGCATCGGCCATAACTTTGCATTTTTCCACGTCAAAGCCACTGGAGACGACGATCTTTACGGCGTCAAAGCCGTTCCGATCTAAATGCTCGCGTAAATAAAACACTGCAGCTGCTGATACGCCGGTGCCGGTCAGATAACGCAGTTCCGCGTCGTTCCGATAGCGCCGAATTGCCTGCGGCGCGTGGCGTTCGAGGACGCTATAGGATGCCTGAGGATCCAAGCCTTCGACAAAACGCCCGCCATGGGTATCAAGGCGGATTGAGATACGCCCTTCAGACGCCATCGCCGGAAAACGACGGCAGACGGTCAGCGCATCAGTGATCTCTTGGCCGAAGTAATCGACCAACGCGGTCAAGGGTTGGTCGGGATAGGTATCGACATACATTTCAGCGGCTTTGAGCGTCGAGCCCGCATAGCCGATCAGGGCATGCGGCATCGTGCCCTTGCCGCCGGTTTCGCCGAAATAATGTGCGGTCGCTTCGGTGGCATTGCCGATGAAGCCTTTGGCACCCACTTGATCGCGTGCCGCCCTTGAGCCGACGGCGGCGGCATAGGCCATGATTTCCGCCATTTCGATTCCGGCGGCATGGCGCGCGTCCATGGCCAGGAACGCGACGTCGGGTAGTTCCACACACATGGTGAACGCGTTGTTGGCGGCGACGCACGCTGCACCCAGCTTTTGTAGATACAAAGTTTCCAGATCGACCAAGTGATACATGGAACCCGTGATGTATAACAACGGCTCACCGGCACCGACCCATTGGCCTTCGTCGTAGTTGGGCCGAATATCAAAGGTGACGTCGCGTTCTTGGGCAATGCGGCTCAGCCAATCCATCATCATGCGCGGCGCAAAGATGACCGGGCGGCGCATGAATACGGCATAGGTCACGGTCTTGTCGCCGTAGCGGCCGACAATTTCTTTGGTGCGGGTGAAATAGTGGTCGGTCCAACGACCAACGTCAGCGGCTGACGGCGCCTGGGTCGCGTGAACAACACGTTCACCCGACTTTAACGTTTTTAACTTTGCATCGTCGCTGCCGGCGGTCATGTCCGCCTCCCAACTTTATGTGCTACGAGGCGGCCCGTGCCGGCACCATGCCGGTGCGCGCTGACTTCAGTTCTTCGGCCAGCAGGAACGCGAGTTCAAGGGCTTGTTGTGCATTCAGACGTGGATCGCAGTGCGTATGATAGCGGTCAGACAAGTCCGCATCGGTGATGGCGATGGCGCCACCGGTGCATTCGGTCACATTCTGGCCGGTCATTTCGAAATGCACGCCGCCGGCATGCGTACCCTCGGCCTGATGCACGTCAAAGAAGCCGCGCACTTCGGCCAAGATGCGGTCGAATGGACGCGTCTTGTAGCCGCTAGAGGCTTTGATGGTGTTGCCATGCATCGGATCACACACCCACGCAACATTGCGGCCTTCGTTTTTGATGCGGCGGACCAGCGGTGGCAAAAGATCGAGTACTTTGTCTGAGCTCATCCGCGAGATCAGCGTCAGCCGGCCTGCGATGTTGTCCGGGTTCAGGGTGTCGATCAGACGGATCAACTCATCCGGGTCCGTCGAGGGGCCACACTTCATGCCGATCGGGTTTGAGATGCCGCGCATGAATTCAACGTGTGCATGATCCAATTGACGGGTGCGGTCGCCGATCCAGAGGAAATGCGCCGATGTGTCGTACCAGTCGCCGGACGTGGAATCGACCCGCGTCAGCGCTTGTTCATAGTTCAACAGCAACGCTTCGTGCGCCGTATAAAAATCGGTTTCGCGCAGCTGCGGCGTGTTTTGCGGGTTTAGACCGCACGCCGCCATGAACGCCATGGTTTCATCCAGGCGATCTGCGAGGTCTTGGTAGCGCTCCGCCTGCGGGCTATCGGCGATGAAGCTGAGCGTCCATTGATGCACTTTGTTGAGGTCCGCGTAGCCGCCTTGCGCAAATGCACGCAGTAGGTTCAACGTCGATGCGGACTGGTTATAGACGCGCATCAAACGATCGGGATCGGGCGTGCGCTCTTCAGGGGTGAACGCCATGCCGTTGACCATGTCGCCGCGGTAGCTGTCGAGTGTCACGTCGCCTTGCGTCTCGGTCGGTGCCGAGCGCGGCTTCGCGAACTGTCCCGCCAGACGGCCGACTTTGATCACCGGCATCGCAGCACCAAAGGTGAGTACGACCGCCATCTGTAAGATCACGCGGAAGGTATCTCGAATGTTATCTGGGTGAAATTCAGCAAAGCTCTCGGCACAATCGCCGCCCATAAGCACGAAGGCTTTACCGTCGGCAACGTCGCCCATAGCACGGCTGAGGCTGCGCGCTTCGCCGGCAAAAACCAGCGGTGGGACCCGTGCCAGTGCGCTTTCGACGGCTGAGAGTTTGTCAGCGTCCGGATAGTCCGGGACCTGCTGGATCGGTTTTTCGCGCCACGTTGTCGGCGTCCATTTTTCAGCCATTTTTGAACCTCTGATGTCTCTGCCCGTTATAAGTGCCCAGGATATAAGCCGATTCGGCGCTTTTTTCCAGCCATTTCCAGCTTAAACTTAGATGCTAATGGATGCCTAGCGTCTGGGTGCCTGTAATCCGAATTGCCGCCAACCGCGTAATAAAAGATAATTGAACAACATGCTATACTGCAAACGCCCCAATAGGGAGCCAACAAGGAGATAGCTCATGCTCTATAGTCTATCCAATGTTCCCGAAGACAAGCTTGCCGAAATCCAAGCGATTGAGGCCGAAATCGGCCAACCACTTTTGGCGTTCACCGAGGTGAAAGCCGAGCCGGCCCGTCTGGACCGCGACAAACTCGCCAAAATCCGTGCCCTCGAAGAAAACCTCGGCGTCGTGCTTGTGGCGGTTAAACCGGACTAACGGCCAACAACCTAGGCGTCCTCCTCGCGTAGTGGTTCACGCATGGTGACGAATTCTTCGGCAGCGGTCGGGTGGATGCCGATGGTGTGGTCGAAGTCAGCCTTGGTTGCACCCGCTTTGACGGCGATGCCGATTCCTTGGATGATTTCTGGTGCATCTGCACCCATCATATGCGCGCCCAAAATCTTATCGGTCTTTTCGTCGACAATCAGTTTCATGACGCTGTGCTCTTCACGGCCTGAAAGCGTGTGCTTCATCGGCCGGAAGCGTGACTGATAAATTACGACATCATGATCTATGCGGGCATCGGCTTCGGACATGCCCACGGTGCCGATCGGTGGCATCGAGAACACGGCGGACGGGACATTATCATATTCGACTGAGGTCGGATGGTCGCCGAATAGCGTGTGCGCGAGTGCCATGCCTTCCGCCAATGCAACCGGGGTCAGTTGAATGCGGTCGGTGACATCGCCGATGGCATAAATGCTGTCGACGCTGGTTTTGGAATAGGCATCGACGATGATCGCACCGTTTTTGTCCATCTCGACGCCGGCTTCTTCCAGGCCAATGCCTTTGGTGTTGGCGGCACGACCGGTGGCGTACATCACCAAGTCTGCTTCCAAAAAGTCGACTTGGTCCAATCGCAATGAATAGCCGCCATCTTTTTTCTCAATCGATTTCACTTGGCATTCGGACAGAACCTTGATGCCTTTTTTGTGCAGTTCATCGCGGAGCGCGTCGCGCATGGTTTGATCGAAGCCGCGCAGCACATTTTCGGCGCGGATGATGATGGTGACATCGGCGCCCAGAGCATTAAAAATGCCGGCGAATTCGACCGCGATGTAGCCGCCACCGACGATGACGATGCGATCCGGCAGGTCTTCCAGATCGAGCGCTTCGTTGGATGTGATCGCATGTTCGATGCCGGGTACGTCGGGCAGGGTCGGCCAGCCACCGGTGGCAACCAAGATATGCTCGGCTGTATAGGTCTTGCCCTCAACCTCGACGGTGTGGGCATCGACGATCTTACCGGTGCCGGTGATCTCGTCGACCCCGGCTTCACGGAGCAGGCGATGGTAGATATCTTCAAGCCGGTCCAGCTCTTTGCGCTTTGCTGCCATCAATTTCGGCCAATGGTGTTTGCTTGCACCCACATCCCAGCCGAAACCTGCGGCATCTTCGAAGTCTTCGGCGAAATGCGCACCGTACACGAGGAGCTTTTTCGGTACGCAGCCGCGCATCACGCAGGTACCGCCGATGCGCAAATTTTCGATCACCGCCGTTTTCTTGCCGTAACGCTGCGCGGAAAACCGGGACGCGCGCACGCCGCCGGACCCGCCGCCGATGGTGATCATGTCGTAATCGTAGTCAGCCATTTTTTGCTCCTCGTTCTTGGTCTCGCATAGATAGGGGGTGACCGGTTCTCCGGCCACCCCCCAGTCATCCCTAAGCCGCGAAACACTTGTGCTTACGGCGCTAAAACCGCGTCACGTCAGCTGATGCCGCCCATGCACAGGTATTTGGTTTCGAGGTAATCATCGATGCCGTATTTCGAGCCTTCGCGGCCGACGCCGGATTCCTTCATGCCGCCAAACGGCGCCACTTCGGTGGAGATAATACCTTCGTTAATGCCGACGATGCCGTATTCCAGGGCTTCGGCGGTTTTCCAAACCCGGCCGATGTCGCGAGAATAAAAGTAGGCGGCGAGGCCGAACTCGGTATCATTGGCCCACTGGATGACTTCTTCGTCCGTGTTGAAGCGGAAAATCGGCGCCAGCGGCCCAAAGGTCTCTTCTTTGGCGACTTTCATATCCTGAGTCACTTCGGTGATGATGGTCGGCTCAAAGAATGTGCCGCCCAAGGCATGGCGTTTGCCGCCGACGGCAATTTTTGCGCCTTTCGAGGTCGCGTCCGCAAGGTGCTCTTCAACCTTTTCGACACCGGCCATGTTGATCAGCGGGCCCTGCTGGGTTTCACCTTTGAGGCCGTCGCCGACGGTCATCGCCGAGACGGCTTTGCTGAGCTTGGCAACGAAATCGTCATACACGCCGGCTTGCACATAGATTCGGTTTGCACAGACGCAGGTTTGACCGGTATTGCGGTATTTCGACGCCATCGCGCCGGTGACCGCTGCATCCAGGTCGGCATCGTCAAAGACGATGAACGGCGCGTTACCGCCAAGTTCCATGGATACTTTTTTCACCGTATCGGCGCACTGCTTCATCAAGATTTTGCCGACTTCAGTAGAGCCGGTGAAGGTCAGCTTGCGGACAATCGGGTTGCCGGTCATTTCGCCGCCGATTTCGCGGGCAGCGCCGGTGATCACGTTGACGATGCCCTTCGGCACGCCGGCGCGCTCAGCCAATTCTGCCATCGCTAGCGCGGAAAACGGGGTTTCCGTCGCTGGTTTGATAACAATCGGGCAGCCCGCGGCCAAGGCCGGGCCGGCTTTGCGGGTGATCATCGCGGCGGGGAAGTTCCAAGGTGTGATCGCGGCGACAACGCCGACGGGCTCTTTAATAACGACGATTCGCTTATCCGCACCGTGCTGCGGGATGGTGTCGCCATAAGCACGCTTACCTTCTTCGCCGAACCATTCGATGAACGATGCTGCATACGCGACTTCGCCTTTGGCTTCGGCTAACGGTTTGCCTTGCTCTGCGGTCATTAGGGTACCCAGGTCGTCTTGGTTGGCCATCATCAGCTCGAACCATTTACGCAGAATCTGCGCGCGTTCCTTGGCGGTTTTTGCGCGCCACGCCGGCCATGCGGCGTTGGCGGCCTCAATGGCACGTTTGGTCTCAGCGGCGCCCATTTTTGGCACCGTACCGAGTTTTTCGCCGGTTGCCGGATTGGTGACATCAATGGTCTCGCCGGAATCGGCATCGGTCCAAGCACCATTTATATAGCATTGCTGGCGAAACAGCTTGCCGTCGTTCAATTTCATCAGTGTCTCCTAGGGTTTTGTGGATCTTTGGGCGATCTTTTCAATCGGCCTTTTAAAACGCGTGACGCACCGAAACGAAACGTCTTGAGTCATGATGTAGCTCGTTCGCGCCGGTTTGCAAAGGCCAACCCGCATGCGGGTTGGCCTGAGCCACCACGTTGCGGCATAAAATGCACATCACGGGTGCATATGGTTAAAAATGTTAACCATATGAGGCATTTACCCCAAGTGTGCTTTTTTGAACACAGTGACGTAGAAAATCCTCACATGGGCGTAAAATCACTTTGAAGCGGGGCGGAAATGAATATGATGCGTCTTGGAAGCCGCCCATGCGGCTGGGTCGCCTGCCGCATGGTAGCTTCCCTCAATATTTGGGATGATCCCAACTTCTTGAAGGAGAAATCGAAGTGAACATCAAAACAACCCTTAAGTCGTCGGTCGCTGCTGCTGCGTTGTTCGCAGTTGTTGCACCTGCGCAAGCCGGTACCGTTTCCAATGGTAACGATACCGCTTCCGTGACCCTTTCCGGTCACTTCAACAAAATGCTGATGTGGATGGACAGCGGTGATGCATCGCGCCTGACCATCGCAGGTAACCACAACTCGGAAACGCGTGCTCGTATTGTCGTTAAAGGCAAGCTGAACGAAGCTGTTTCCGTCGGCGCCGTCTCCGAGTACGCCATGGAAACCAATCGTACAAGTAGCGTCTCTCCAGCAAACACTGCCGGTACCGGCAATCCGGAAGTTGGCTCGGATGGCTATTTCACGAAGCGTCACACATATGTTAAGTTTGACCATAAGCAGTTCGGGTCCGTCCGTCTGGGTTGGACATCGGAAGCCAACGACAGTATTACCGAAATGAACATGACCGGCGCGACGGATGTTGTTTATGGTGGTAACATCTTGGTTGGTGGCGCGATAAATCTGCAGCGTACGAACGCTGCGCCGGGTGTCTTCACGACCACGACGGTCGGCAGCCTATTTGAGAATGCCGGTGAAGGCGGTCGTACGGACACGGTTCGTTACGATACGCCGACCGTGGGCGGCTTTACTGCTGCGGCCTCATTCCAAGCTGATCAGTCGTCGTCGGCTGCTATCCGCTGGGGTGCTAAGTTTGGTGCATTCAAGGTTCAAGCCGGTTACGGTGGAACCAATGAATCTGCTGCCTCCACAACGCAAGAGCTAACGCACGGCGGCTCCGTCGCGGTTGGCCATGATAGCGGCTTTAGCGTGCGTGCCAAGTATGGTCAGACCGAATTCAAAGGCGCCACTCGCGACGAATCCGAGCTTTGGTCCTTCGGTGCTGGATACAAGGCGAAGTTGATCAGCGCGGGCAACACGAATTTCGCATTTGATTACATACTTAGCGAAAATGCTTCCGCGAATGGTGATGAAATGGTCATGTACAACATTGGCGTTGAGCAAGAAACTGATGCCGGTGTCAAGTTCTACCTCGGTTATCAATTGTTCCAGGGCGAGCAAGCCGGTGGTGTTGACTACGAAGATGCGTCGACCATTCTGGCCGGCACGAAGGTCTTTTTCTAAGACTTAATACACTTCTCCCTCGGGAGAAACGTGAGAACCGGAGCCTTAGGGCTCCGGTTTTTGCTTTTGGGGATCATTTTTTATTTTGGAAGACGTTAAAGCACAGCTGATTTACTTATAGCCGAACTTGTCGATCCACTTCTGCAGGCGCGGCATCACGGGCGCCATTTGTTCGGTATATTTCGTCCAGCGCCCATCGGCACGTTTATACAAAGGCTCGATGACTTGGTTATAGCTCGGCGTGGTGATGCGCGTTTTCTGCGCCGTCTCGGCGTAGGCTAAAACACCGTCATCCCAAGGCAGATCAAGGAATGTCAGCAGCGGCCGCAGCGTACCTTCCAAGTCTTCAATCATATCTTCATAGCGAAGTGGCTGAAACTTGAGCGGTAACTGATCGCAATATTGCTGCCAAAGGCTAAACGCGTCGTCGTAAAGTGCTGCCGCATCTTCGAGATTGAGGAAGTTGGCCATGGCACTGTTGAGCTTAAACGCATGCATGTAGCAACTGAGCACGCAGTCACACGGATGGCGTAGGGCCAAGATGAAGCGTGCGTTGGGAAAGATGCGTAGTATCGGACCGGCTTCAATAAGGTTCAGCGGCAATTTATCGACAATCACCGACCGTGCACGCTCCGCCGCACTCAATGATTTGTCCATCTCCGCAAAATAGGTGTTGCGTAGTTGTTGCATTTGCTCGGCATCAAGCTTTGCATAGGCATCGGGTTCCCCGCCCGGAAACGTCCGCGAAAGATCGACGACCGCAGAAAATAGCGGTAATTCCTCAATCGCGGCAATCTGGGGATGTCCGCGCAAAACCATATCTAAAAGCGTGGTTCCCGAACGCGGGAAGCCGACTAAAAATACTGGATCTTGGCGCCCGTCGCTGGGTTCAATCTGATCCCATGAGGCAATGTTTTCCGGGCTGAAGAAGGTTCGCAGCATATCGATACGCCTTTGATAGGCATGTTTATCGACGTCTGGCGGGCATTCGTATTGCGCCATCCGTCGGTTGCTTTCTGCGAAGCAGTCGATGGCCTGGGCCGACAAGTTTTGGCGGTCATAGAGATCGCCGAGGGCATAGGCACGTTGTCGCCAAAACCTTGGATCGCCGATATCGTTGCTGTGGTTTTCCGGACGCACGGCTTCAAGCGTGGTGATGGCGCCCGCGAAATCCTTGTCGCGTTTTTGCAGGCTAGCACGCGCGAGGGCAAATTGCGGGTGTTTGCCGATCATCGTATCGGCATCTTCGAGTGCCACGCGCATTTCATCGATGCGGTTGCGACGCTCAAGCGCATCTAAAAGATTGTAACGTATAAGTGGATTTGTAGGCGCTTGCTTGATGGCGGCGCGATAATTTGCAAATGCACCTTCAGTGTCACCCAGGTCGAAAAGGGCGAGTGCTAAATTGTTCAAGGCTAAGGCATCATTCGGATGGCGCTTAAGGTTCTCACGATATGCGTTCGCGGCCTCTTGCATGTGACCGAGCGCGTTCAAGATGCCGCCATATTCAAAATAGCCGTCAGGATAATTGGGATCGAGATAAAGCGCTTTTTTCAAACTCTCAATCGCGGCGTCACCTTCGCCCGCGTGGAACAACACGACACCCAGATTGAAATTAACGTCCGGGCTGGCCGGTGCGGCGTCAGCAGCTTTTCGTAATAACTTTGCTGCCGCCTTGGCATCGCCTTTGCGGAAGTGTACCGACGCTAAAACCTCCAGGGCATCCACTGCAGAAGGCTCTCCGCGGATAACCCGCTTCGCAAGTCGTTCCGCGTTGACCATATCGCCTGCGTTTAAGGCCGCGTTCGCGCGCGCCATGGTGTCGGCGCGGGCATGTGGGCTCAGTGCAGCCCTCGCCGCGCCTGAGGTTTTTGACTTTCGTTGTTTCTTGCGGCTTTTCGGCATGAATACAGTTCGTCGGTGATGAGGATACTTTCACCGATATAGCCTATCTGAACGGTCGTTGAAAATGAATGCTGTTAGATGCTTTTGGTTGGATTTTGCGGTGCGTCTGGTTGTGTTTCAGGTGAACTGTCACCGGGCGCTGCTTTTTTGAGGTCTTGCATCAAATCTTCTAAAAACTTTTTGGTCTTCTTTGCCTGTTCTTCAACCCACGGCTTTGCCTTGTCATAGGCGACGCCGGCGTCACACGCGGCATACCTGCCCGAGCACGACGGCACGCATGCGGCGCGCCCGGCGACATCGCCTTCATACTTGGTGTCGCATTCCTTTAAACAAAGGTCGAAAGCACCTGCGCATTGGTCGTGTGCAGGGTCGTCGGCCAGGGTGGGCGTTGCGAAAACGCTTAAACTCGCACCTACGATCGCAGCTGATAGAAAGCGTTTCATATCGTTACTCCACAGTTACACTTTTCGCCAAATTGCGCGGCTGATCGACATCCGTGCCTTTTAAGACTGCGACGTGATAAGCCAGCAACTGTACTGGGATCGCATACAATATGGGCGAAACAAAGGCATCAACTGCGGGCAGCGCGATACTGGCAATCGCGCCGTCGCTAAGCTGCGCAGCCCCTGCCTTGTCTGAGAACACGATGACCTTGCCGCCCCGCGCCATTACCTCTTGGATGTTGGACGCCGTCTTTTCGAACCATTTGTCGCCAGGCGCGATACAGATGATCGGCACCGTTTCATCGATCAGCGCAATCGGACCGTGCTTCATTTCGCCCGCTGCATAGCCTTCGGCGTGGATGTAAGAAATTTCTTTCAGCTTGAGTGCACCTTCGAGCGCGATCGGATAGCTGGTGCCGCGCCCGAGGTATAAAACGTCCCTTGCTTCGGCAACGGTGACGGCGATATTTCGGATATCTTCGTCATGATTAAGAACTTCCGCAGCGCGTGCCGGCACCTCGGTCAGGGCGCCGATCAAGGCGGCTTCGTGGGCCCCGTCAATGGCGCCCCGTGCCCGCGCCGTGGCAATCGCGAGGCAAGCGAGGACAGTTAGTTGCGTTGTAAACGCCTTGGTTGAGGCGACGCCGATCTCGGGTCCGGCGACGGTGCGAATGACGGCATCGGCTTCGCGGGCAATCGCGCTTTCAGGGCTGTTGACCACGGCGATGATTTTTTGACCCGCAGCTTTCGAATACCTGAGCGCGGCTAAGGTATCGATGGTCTCTCCGGACTGGGAAATAAAGATCGCGACGCCGTTTTTCGGCGGCACCGCATCGCGATAGCGGTATTCGGACGCGATATCGACTTCGACCGGAATGCGGGCGATGCTCTCAAACCAGTATTTGGCGACCATGCACGCGTAATATGATGTGCCGCAGGCAACCAGGGTCAGGCCATCCGCGCCCGCCAAATCCACGTCGAGGTCCGGCATCACGATGCGACGTTCCGACGCGTTGACCAAGCCACGCAGCGTGTCGCCGATGACCTGCGGCTGTTCATAGATTTCTTTCAGCATAAAATGCCGATAGCCGCCTTTGCCGATGGCGGCGCCGGATAGCTCGGTCTGACGCACCGGGCGTTCAACTTTCTCGCCATCTGCATCGAAGACCTGGGCGCTGGTCGGCGTCATGACGGCCCAGTCACCGTCTTCCATATACAAGATTTGATTGGTCAGCGGCGCCAGCGCCAAGGCGTCTGAGCCCAAATACATTTCACCGTCGCCAAAGCCCAACGCCAGCGGACTGCCTTGGCGCGCTGCAATCAAAAGGTCATGCTGGCCGGCAAAAACGATGCCGAGCGCAAATGCGCCATGGAGTTTTTTCAGCGTATCGTGTACCGCATCTTTTGGCGTCATACCCGCATCCAACCGCAGCGTGATCAGATGCACGATGATTTCCGTGTCGGTTTCAGAGGCAAGCTCGCAGCCCGCGGCTTCGACTTCGGCACGCAATTCGCGGAAATTCTCGATGATGCCGTTGTGCACCACGGCGACGCGCTCGGTCGCGTGCGGGTGTGCATTTTGTTCGTTCGGCACGCCATGCGTTGCCCAGCGCGTGTGGCCGATGCCGGTGGTGCCGTCGAGCGGGCTTTCTTTTAAGCGGGTTTCAAGATTGACCAATTTTCCTTGTGCCCGGCGGCGTTCGATACGCCCGTTGACCAGCGATGCGATGCCTGCGGAATCATAGCCCCGGTATTCGAGCCGCTTCAGCGCTTCGAGCAGGCGCGGCGTCGCAGGGGTGTTTCCGACGATACCAATAATCCCGCACATCAGCCTTTTTCGCCTTTTTCCTTAAGCGCTTTCTTGCGCGCGAATGTCTTTTTGGCCCAGTCTTTGACGGTGCGCAGCGGGGCGCGGGTAACGGCAAGGGCGTCGGCATCGACGTTCGATGCCACCGTGCTGCCGGCGCCGACAATCGCACCTTCACCGATGTTGACCGGGGCCACCAGTGCCGTGTTGGAACCGATAAAGGCCCCGGCGCCGATGCTTGTGCGCCATTTAAAGACGCCGTCGTAATTGCACGTGATGGTGCCTGCGCCGATGTTCGCGCCTGCGCCCACATCCGCATCACCGATGTACGACAAATGGCTGACCTTGGCGCCGACGCTCAAGTTCGCATTTTTGATCTCGACGAAGTTGCCGATTTTCACATCCGCTGCCAAATGCGCGCCCGGGCGCAATCGTGCAAACGGACCGATGGTCGCGCCTGCGCCGATGACGGCGCCTTCGATATGGCTGAACGCTTTGATGGTGACGCCGTCTTCGACGGTAACGCCGGGGCCGAAGAAAACGTTGGGTTCGATCAAGGTGTCGCGGCCCAGCATGGTGTCGGCGCTCAAGAACACGCTGGCCGGGTCGACCATGGTGACGCCGGCGGATAGCGCCAATTCGCGCAGGCGGTCTTGCAGCACGGCTTCCGCTTCGGCTAATTCCGCACGGGAATTGATGCCCATCAGATCTTGCTCGATGCCTTCGACAACGGCACAGACACGACCGTTGCCACGCGCGACGGCGACAACGTCGGGCAGGTAATACTCACCCGCTGCGTTGTCGTTGCCGATCTGATCCAGCATCTCAAAAGCCGTCGCCCCGTCGAGCGCCATCATCCCGGCATTGCAGAGATCAGCTTCGAGTTCAATCGGCGTGGCGTCCTTGGCTTCAACGATGCGCTCAAGCCGGCCATTTGAATCCGTCAGCAAGCGCCCGTAGGCGCCGGGCTCAGCGGCACGAAACCCGAGCACGGCCACAGCGGGCGCATCGTCGGATTGCCGCACTGCCAAAAGGCTTTCGATGCAGGCCTGCGGTATCAGCGGGTTGTCGCCGTTCAGGATCAACAGATGATCGATGTCGTCGGGGATCGCATCTCTGGCGGCCAGCGCCGCGTGCGCAGTGCCCAGCCGGTCGTGTTGCACGGCGGTGGCGTGCGGGGCGGCGGCGGTCGCGACGGCGTCCATGCCGGGGCCGATAACGACGCATATATGGTCGACGCCGACGGCTTCGAGTGTGCGCAGGATGTGGCGCAGCATGGGCTGCCCCGCAAGCGGGTGCAGCACCTTGGGGCGCGTCGAGTTCATCCGCGTGCCGTGGCCCGCGGCGAGGACGATTGCGGCGATACGTCGTGCGTGCATGTCGAGGAAAGTCTACTCCGTGCGCATAAGGGATGAAACCTTTGCCACAGGTGCGCTCAAGCGCCAAGTCAAAGATTGTTTCCAGAGGTTTCAAGCCGTCTCTGCGTTAAAAACAGCCCGCCGACGGGTCATTGACAGTCCGCAACCCAGCCCCTTATACATGCGCACCTTTCAAACAAAGGGCGCGTAGCTCAGCGGGAGAGCACTGCCTTCACACGGCAGGGGTCACAGGTTCAATCCCTGTCGCGCCCACCATTTCTACACAAAATGTGAACGTGCGGTTGTCTGACTTCGGACAGGTGCATAGGCCGTTCGAATATGCGCGAAACATTTTTCGTCAGAAATGCCTATCGCCTCAAGCGCCGCTCGTTTTGTTTTTTCAGGGTCAGGAGGTGGTTGCGGTGGTGCGCGGTGGCTTGCTCGAAGTAGTGCAAGACCCGGGGGAGGGTCTTGGCGTCACTGGCGAACCATTTGCCGACGGCCTCCATGAAGCGCCCGGCCGTGCCAGATGGAACGAACGGTTTTTCGTCGTCCTCGAGAATTTTTACGCAATAATTGACATGTGAAATCAGTGCAAAGACGTCTGGCAGGCTGTCCAAATTCTGATCGGATATCCGTTTGATGTACGCCAAGCGCTTTTCTTTGTCGCATTGATCAAGTGTCTTAAGAATGTAGGCGCGGACAATCTCAAGGGCGGCACTGTATGGATTGGTGCCTTCGGCAACTTTCGGTGCTAGGTCGAGCATTTGTTTGTGTGAGGACTCGACGACCGCTTCTCGGTCGTTTTTTCGACCGATTAAGATCACGTTCAGTGCGGCGATAATATCTTTTTGCGCACGTTTTTTCTTTGATAATCCGAACACAATGAGTCCCGCCAATTAAGTCTGCAAACAGATACCCTATATCTTAAACGCCTGATGGGCGCACTGTCTCGGACGCTTCGAACTGTCAGACGTTCGGCGTTTAGAGGCGCGCTTACAAGTATCTTTGTGTGAGGAAATCGATAAAAGTCCTTTGCTTGTTGTGTATAACTTTCAAGCATGAGTACTCCTGATTGAAAATTTTTACGATATAATATTTTTCAAGATATTTCCTTGTCCGACAAAAAAGCGGCGCAAAGGTTAGATTAAGAACGCACGTAATGCATGCCCGTGAAATTTTTCCTGAGCGCTGCGGTGCGCGGTGCCACGGTTGCAGGGTCGTTGGCGCGAAGCCCTTCGGCGATCAGCGTCGCCAGTGCTGTCGCGTCCGCCGGCGTCACGCCGCGGCGGACCAATTCAGGCGTGCCGATGCGAAGCCCGTTCATATCGCCATCGACCTCTGCGATCGGCAGGCCGATGCCGCAGGCCAGAAAACCCGCCTTGCGCAGTGTCTTCGAGGCCGTTTGTCCGCCGCCAAATGCCGTCGCCTCAATGGCAAACTGATGGCTTTGTGTGATGCCGTCTTTGCCCGTAAACACCGGCAGACCTTCGGCCCGAAGGGCGGTTTCCAGCGCTTGTGCGAGGTCGATCATCGCCTGCGCATAAGCCTTGCCGTAATCCCGCCAATCCAACAGCGTGAGCGCCAGCGCCGCTGACTTTGCCGCGTCGAAATTCGCAGTCATACCCGGAAACGCGATGTGGTCGAGCCGTTCGGCAATTTCGCTGTCATTGGTCACGATCAGCCCGCCCGCGGGGCCGCCCAGGCTTTTGTAGGTGCTCATCGTCATCAGGTGCGCGCCTTCGCTGAGCGGGTTCGCCCACGCCCCGCCGGCGATGATGCCGCACTGATGTGCGGCGTCGAACAATACATACGCGCCGACGTCGTCGGCGATGGCGCGAATGTCACGGACCGGATGCGGGAAAAGATTCAGGCTGCCGCCGATGGTGATGATTTTTGGGCACACACGCCCGGCCAAGGCACGCAGACTATCCAGATCAACAGTGTAGTCGTCGGCATTGACCGGGGCCGGGTGAGTGTTCAGACCATACAATCCGGCACAGCCGGCGCCGTGGTGCGTGACGTGGCCGCCGATCTGGGCCGGCGGCGCGATGATGGCATCGCCCGGCTTGGCCAATGCCATGAACGCGTACAAATTCGACATGGCCCCGGACGCGACGCGAATTTCCGCATATGTTGCATCGAAGATTTCGGCTGCAAGCTCGGCGGCGATCACCTCGATCTCTTCGATGCCTTCCAAGCCCATTTCGTATTTATCGCCGGGATAGCCGAGTGACGGGCGGCTGCCGAGACCACGTGCCAGCACGGCTTCAGCGGCTGGGTTCATGACGTTGGTCGCCGGGTTCAGGTTGAAGCACTCGATATCATGTATTTGCGTGTTTTGCTGGATGCAGGCTTCTATGCGGGCGGCGACGATATCTGAAGGCGCCGTGACTTTTTCGGCCAACGCCAGCACGTGATCTTCGCAGGCGGCGGGCACCCAAGGGCGGCGAACGAGATGAGTCATGGGATTTCCTTAACATAGAGACGGGATGCAGGATAATTCTGCGGAAAAATAGTCGATACGGCAAACCAATCGATGAATCCCGAAAAACCGCTTCAAACGTTGCCACACCGGCCTTGCTGCGATATCACAGCGCTCAAATCCACAGTTATTTTTAGGGACACAGCAACCGATGGCCAGCTATCAGTATTCATACGTCATGCAGGGCGTTTCCAAGACGTTTCCGGGCGGCAAGGAAATCCTCAAAAACATCACCTTGTCATTTATGCCCGACGCCAAGATCGGCGTGCTGGGCGTCAACGGTGCCGGTAAGTCGACGTTGCTGAAAGTGATGGCCGGGCTGGATACGGAAATCAACGGCGAGGCCTGGGCTGCCAAGGGCGTACGCATCGGCTATCTGGAGCAAGAGCCGCACCTGGACCCGAACAAAACCGTCGAAGAGAACGTCACCGAAGGCCTCGGTGAGGTCAAAGACCTGATGGATCGTTTCAACGAGATCAGTGCTAAATTTTCTGAACCCATGGACGACGACGAGATGAACGCGGTGATCGCCGAGCAGGCCGAACTGCAAGAAAAAATCGACGCCGTCAACGGTTGGGAATTGGACCGCACCATCGAGATCGCAATGGACGCGCTGCGCTGCCCGCCGGGTGACAGCAGTGTCGAAAAGCTGTCTGGTGGTGAGCGCCGCCGCGTTGCGCTGTGCCGGCTTTTGCTGCAAAAGCCCGAAATGCTGTTGCTCGACGAGCCGACCAACCACTTGGATGCCGAATCCGTGGCCTGGTTGCAGCGCCACCTTACGGACTATGAAGGCACCGTCGTTATGGTCACCCACGACCGCTATTTCCTAGATAACGTGACGGGCTGGATTCTTGAACTCGACCGCGGTCATGGCATCCCTTACGAAGGCAACTACTCGTCGTGGCTTGAGCAAAAGCAAAAGCGCTTGGCGCAAGAAGAGCGTGAAGAGTCCACCCGCCAGCGTGCCCTCAAAGAAGAGCTGGAATGGATTCGCCAGTCGCCGCGTGCGCGTCAGTCGAAATCAAAGGCGCGGATCACGGCCTACGAAGATCTGCTTATGAAGTCGCAGGACATCGCGCCGGGCTCGGCGCAGATCGTCATCCCCGCAGCCCCGCGCTTGGGTGATTTGGTGATCGAGGCCTCGAACATTCGCAAAGGCTTCGGCAATCATTTGTTGATCAATGATTTGTCGTTCAAAATTCCACCGGGCGCCATCGTCGGCATCATCGGCCCGAACGGCGCCGGTAAAACCACATTGTTCCGCATGATCACCGAGCAAGATAAGCCGGACGGCGGCGATATCCGCGTCGGTGATACGGTCAAGCTCGGCTACGTCGACCAGAGCCGTGATGCGCTGAGCGACAACAAGACGGTATGGGAAGAAGTCTCCGGCGGCCTCGACGAGATCGATCTCGGTAAGCGCAAAATAGCGTCCCGCGCCTACGTTGCCCAGTTCAACTTTAAAGGCGGCGACCAGCAGAAAAAGATCGGCCAGTTGTCGGGCGGTGAACGTAACCGCGTGCATCTCGCCAACATGCTCAAATCGGGCGCCAACGTGTTGCTGCTCGACGAGCCGACCAACGACCTCGACCTCGACACGCTGCGTGCCCTCGAAGAAGCCATTGCCGACTTCGCCGGCTGCGTGCTGATCACGTCGCACGACCGTTGGTTCCTGGATCGCTTGGCGACGCACATTTTGGCGTTCGAAGGCGACAGTCACGTGGAATGGTTCGAAGGCAACTACGAAGATTACGAGGCCGACAAAAAACGCCGCCTCGGCGACGACGCCCTAGAACCGCACCGGATCAAGTATCGCCCATTGACGCGGTAAGCAACTCAACCAAGCAGGTTTGCGTATCGCTAAGCGCAGCAGGCGTCGCCTTGTTGGATCGGCGGGCAGGGGACGGTGCCGTATGAGCAAAACACGCAGCAGTCGCCGGGTTTCGGCTTCAGGACAATGCCGCATCCTTTGCAGTCATAGAACCACTGGCAGGCATCCGTTGGCATGGTCTCTGATTGTTTGTGGCCACATGTGGGGCACGTTATCTCGGATTCAAGGACCGGGTCCGGCATCGTTGGAGTCTCCATAGCGCAAATCCAGTTATGCATACGAATATAGCAAGTGCCGGAAGCAATACGACATCAATCCAACCCAGGGCCGGCGCAAGCCCCACGGCGCCCAGAAAAATTACAAGTGCAAGCGTAAAATAGTAAACTGCTGCGATCACGGTGCCGATGACGCTAATTTTAGTAATCGGGCGTCCGTCATTTTACGTCTTTCGTCTTGCGCCGTTGTCCGCTCGTATGATTTATGCCGAGCATGCTGGGCGATCATGGGGCTGTTGCGCCTGAAGCGTTAGCAACAATGACTATTTCGAGGTCAATGTCTCGAGATCCGCGCCGCCAATCGCGGTGTGACATGCGATGCATCCTACGTCGGCGCCTTTCATGAAGCGGCCTGCAATCGCTGCACCTTTAGGGTTTAGGTCGAGTTCCCCGGTCGGCTTATATTTCGCCCAAAACCAGTTCTTATTTTCCGGATCGTAGCCGTCTTCACGCTTAAACATGACCGTATATGCACCGACAAATTGATTCGGATTGTCATACACAGCACGCACGTCCACGTCGGGGCCGCCGTGGTTCACTTTCACGATCGCTTTGGCGGTGCGACCGTTGATCGAAATATCGGTCCCTAAAACCTGCTGGATCGCGCCATGCGGCTCGTTACCCTCGAACGGTTGAACGTGAATACGATTGGGACCGACCAATCTTTCGCTCATCAAGGTTGCCCATAAAGTCTGTGCAAACGCGATGTCGTCTTTGCCGCCGAACGGACCATCCGCGGCGGTCGCAACCGAGAGTGCCATCGTCGCGGTTGCCGCTGCCATCGTGCCTGCGATTGCCATTTTTTTGAAGGTCATGTTAGCAACTCCTGTCTGTTAAGATTAATTGCATTCTGCATTGCTGGCGGAGACGCCGGTCCCGAGACTGTTTATCAGATCGGTTTTTGTGAAAGGCTTTTCGAGGCTCACGTTCGCGCCAAGTTTCAGGGATACACTCAAATATTGTTCATTGCCCGAAACTGCGATGATCCAAAGGTTTCGGTCATGGTTGCGGGCTGACAATATGGTCTCTATGCCGTCAACGGTAGGCATGAAGATGTCGGTAATTAACACATCCGTATCAAATGCACTGAGCGCATCGACGACATCGCTGCCGTCATTGAGTTCTCTTGTTTCGTGCCCATCTCGCTGTAAGGTCGAAGCGATTAAGGATCGAAAGTCGTCATCATCATCGACAATTAATATCTTCATGTCTCAATGATTGCTGACTTTGGCCGGCACGTCTGTTCAATTGCATTCACGTTTTATTGAGTAGACAAGGTCAGCATGCATTATTGAAGGGTCTCCATCGGCGATCAACAGATGTCGAGATAACAAGAAAGCGTATTCATGGCGAAACTTTTGAACGTCCACTTTCGTAGCCAGAGAGCGTGATGCGCGGCGCTCAGGACTTTGACACCATCATCATTGGCGCCGGTGCGGCGGGGTTGATGTGTGCGATGACGGCGGGGGCGCGTGGCAAATCCGTTTTGTTGCTGGATCATGCGGACGCACCCGGCAAAAAAATTCTGATCTCGGGCGGCGGGCGCTGCAATTTCACCAATTTACATTGCACGGCTGAGAACTTCCTGTCGGGCAATAAGCATTTTTGTAAATCGGCATTGGCGCGTTACACCCAGCATGATTTCATCGCGCTGATCGACAAGCATGGCATCGCTTGGCACGAGAAAACCTTGGGGCAGTTGTTTTGCGATACCTCGGCCCGCGACGTGGTGGCGATGCTGTTGGCCGAGTGCGCGGCTGTGCATGTGGATATCCGCCTCGCACATCGGATTACCGATATTAGCCGCCATGACCGATTCGAGGTTACGACGGACAAAGGAGTGTTCACTGGCAAAAGCCTTGTATTGGCGAGCGGCGGACTGTCGATCCCGAAAATGGGAGCGACCGGGTTTGCCCATGATGTCGCCGAAAAGTTCGGACTGAAACTGGCGAACGTGCGCCCTGGTCTCGTGCCGTTGACGCTGCAAGGCGACGACAAAGCCTTGGCGACGCCGCTCAGCGGCATAGCGACGCCGTGTGTTGCGACATGCGGAAAAATTGCATTTAAAGAAGCAATCTTGTTTACGCACCGAGGGCTTTCTGGGCCGGCAGTGCTGCAGATATCGTCATATTGGCAACCCGGTCAGACGGTTGCTTTCGATCTTTTACCGGGCGTGGATTTGAAATCTTATTTGCTCGAAGCAAAGCGCAGTCATGCAAAACAAGAAATCCAGACGGTGCTCGCGCGCCACCTGCCGACGCGTTTAGCAAGCGGTCTGTCGGACGCGTTTGCCGTCCATGGGCGGATCGGTGATATCGCCGATAAATCTTTGAGTAAGCTGGCGGAAACCCTGAACTGCTGGCAAATCACGCCCGCTGGCAGCGAGGGTTATGCTAAGGCGGAGGTCACCGTCGGCGGCGTCGCGACATCGGACTTGTCGTCGCAGACCATGGCGGCGAACGACGTGCCAGGTCTTTTCGTCATCGGCGAAGCGGTTGACGTCACTGGATGGCTGGGCGGTTATAACTTCCAATGGGCCTGGTCCAGCGGCCATGCCGCCGGCAGTGTCGTGTAACGTTATGGATTGGGATTGCGTGCTAAAACGTCGGTGCGGATGACGCTGGTTTCAGTATCTACAGTCAGCGGGTGCGGACTTGATGGACACCCCGCACGATCACACCGACGGCGCCTGCCCGGTCATTTCATGTGCGTGACCCGGCGGGTAACGTGGTGCAGTCGTTGTATCCCCCAGCCGTTTCCTGGCAGCGATTTTTGATGGCGAATTAGCCGAGGCGCGACATCGGCAAGCGCACCGTCACTGTGCTGCCCTTGCCGAGTTGGCTCTTGATATCAAGCGAGCCGCCGTGGGCTTCGATCAAGAGCGTGATAATTGATAAGCCAAGCCCAGTGCCTTCCTGCGCGATGTGCGGGTTCGAATTGGTTTGAAAAAACGGCTCAGCAATCCGCGAAAGCTTATCTTCGGCGATCCCGATGCCGTTATCGTTGACGGTGATCACCATATCGCCATTCAATACCCTGGCCGAGACAACGATGGCGCCACCGGGTTCCGTAAATTTCACGGCGTTCGACATCAGATTGAGCAGAATTTGCACCAGCGCGCGCTTGTCGGCGTCAAAGCTCGGCAATGTGGTCGGTATGTCGACGGAGAGGGTAAGGTTCTTTTTACGGCACTGATATTCGAAATTGCGCGCGCAGTCGTTGGCGATTTCCGAGATTTCGATGGCTTCGAAATGTAGCGGTCGCTTCCGCGCTTCGATGGCAGAGATATCAAGAATATCATTGATTAACGCCAGCATATGTTTGCCGCTGTTGTGTATATCGTCGGCGTACTGTGCATATTTTTCGGACCCCAGCGGCCCAAAATATTGCGCACGAAACATTTCGCTGAAGCCCAAAATTGCATTTAATGGCGTGCGGAATTCATGGCTGATGGTGGCCAGGAATTCCGATTTCGACTGGTTTACTTGTTCGGATTCGATCAACGCCCTGTTGAGGGCTTCACGACTGCGACGCTCATCGGTGATATCGCGTCCGGTACCGCGAAAGCCGATAAATTTACCATTTTGCCCGAAAGCCGGTTTGCCGCTAATGGCGAGGTACGCGGTCTCGCCGTTGGGTTTGACCCGTTGGTTCTCAAAGTCGCGAAACGGTTTTCGGTCCCGCAAGCATTGCAACATTTCGGCATAGGCTTTGGGGTCTGATCCTGGTGCGCCTGTCTGCTCGCGGGTACGGCCCAAAAGAGCACCGGGTGCGACGCCGGTGATATCTTCAAATCGATCGGAAAAATATGAAAAGCGCAATTTGGAATCGGTTTCCCAAAACCAGTCTGAACTGACGTCGGCAAAATCCGCGAACCGACGCTCACCGCTTTGAATCGAATAGTGATGCTGCATGGTGAGCCAAACCAGATAGCTCATGAACAGGGTTACAATAAGGCCTGCCAACAAAACCCATTCAGCGAGAAAAGAGTTGAGTTTAGCGGTCTCGGCAGCGGTCAACGCACCCGTTAAGGTCCACGTGCGATTGTGCAGTTGGATTGTCGCGTGGGCTGCATTGTCGGCATTGATCGTTTCAGGGGTCGAGCTGAAAGCTTCGGCACCGTCATCGGTGATGCGAATATGCATGCGTGCCGAAAAGTCTTTTGGGAGCGCATTTTCAATCATGGGCGCCGTGCGAAAAACGATATTCACGAACCCTTCAAGGGTGTCATCAATGAATAACGGCATGTAGACGACAAAGCCGCGTCCACCCTGTGCGAGGGTGATTGGTGGCGTAATTTGGATATCTCTTTCCCGTTCGCTTAAGGCCAAGGTTTGCGCGGGAATTTTTAACTGGCGAAGATCTAAGTCGAGTACGGCTCTGTTGCCGGCGAGGGGATTGACCCACCGGATGATTCCATCTGGGCTGACCCAGTTGATCGCCTGTAAATCATCAAAAAAGTTGAGCTTTGTCGACGCGAGAAGTCCGAAAGTGTCGGCGTCTGAAATAAGTCCGTTGCGCCACTCTTCTTCGATCAACGCGCCAAGTGCAATCCGCAGCTTCACGTGCGCATCAAGGCGGGCCGCGAGGAATTCAATTTTTTCGCGGGCTTGTTCGGCCAAGTGGTTATTTTGATGGTTGCGAACGCTGTGCCATGAAAGGAAGGTTGCGGCGAGAAGAACAACTGCCGTCAGTAATGCCGCAGCAACTGACCAGTCCAACTTGTGCCGACGCAATGGATATGTGCCTTTAACCGTTCCAGATTCCTCCATGACATGCCCCATGTTTGACGTCTGATCTTATAGTGTTGATCCGAGTCGACTTGGGCAAGAGTGAAACTAATCTCGAGCGCTCGGGGTGCCGCCATACGGTTCGGTCGTATGACGGCACCAACTGAGCGTAAAGCTAGGCTTCATCGTGGTTTTATTGGCATCACTTCATGCCGAGAAGTTCTTTCGCTTCGGTGAGTGCGGCAACGGACTCACCATGTTTTCCGGCCTTGTGCATGGCTTCGCCTTTGGCACGAAGGCCTTTCGCTTTGCCCAGCATATTCATTGAAACGTCGGGCTTCGTCTCCATAAAAGTGTCGATTTCCTTCATGTGTTTTGGGCATGAGCCTGCCAGCGCAGGGGATGCTGCGAAGATAAAGGCGGCTGCGGCGATGCCCATAATTACGTGTTTCATTTAAGTACTCCTTTTGTGAAAACTGGCCAACAATGCGTTAGCCGAACATAAGTGTATACGTAAGTGCCCCATCCATCGGATTTTTAAATCTTGTGGGGTAATTAAGAATAAAGATGCCGGGTTTGGTCGACATCTACACTGTGCAGGTGCGCTCGTGTGGTCTAAACAGGATATATGATCGACCCTAACGGCCCTGCTGACCCCGCGCAGCCTGAGTTGCGGCTTTCCAGAAATCGTGATTTCTTATTCTTCATTTTGTACCGATCGATGAATGTGATCGGCGTGCATGCGCTCACCGTGGCTGTAGGTTGGCATGTTTATCAATTAACCGGCGATCCGTTTGATTTAGGGCTCATCGGATTGGCGCAGTTTGCGCCGGCGTTTATGCTGTTTCTGGCGGCGGGATGGGCCGCTGACCGATTTGAGCGGCGTCGGATCATCGTGCTTTGTAATGCCATTCATGTGGCAGCCGTCGCGATGATTGCGGTGCTTTTTTGGCGAGATGCGGAAGCCCTAGCACCGATCTTGGGGATATTGGTGCTGCATGGCGCAGCGCGTTCATTTTTTCACACCGCGAGCCAGGCAATCTTGCCGAATTTGGTGACGCCCGCGCAATTCCCAAGAGCCATTGCTTATGCATCGTCGCTGAACAAAGCGGCGCAGCTGACCGGGCCGGCACTGGGCGGCGCGTTGATCGCCTGGACGGGTGAAGGGGTCTATTTCGTTATCTTGATCGGATTTGTGATTTCCGGTATCGCCGCTGCGGCGCTAAGCCGCAAATTGCGGGTTCATGCGCCAGAAGCGTTCAGTTTAGATATGATCTTGGGCGGGTTTCGCTATGTCTGGCATAACAAGGTGGTGCTCGGCGCTATTTCCATCGACCTGATGGCGGTATTGTTCGGCGGTGTGATGGGTTTGCTGCCGGTGTTTGCGAAGGACATTTTGCATGTCGGGCCGGAAGGATTAGGCGTGATGAGGGCGATGCCCGGTGCCGGATCGTTGCTGGTCGGGCTTGTACTCACGCAGATGGCGGCGCCGCGCCATATGGGGCCTGCGCTGTTCATATCGGTGGCGATCTTCGGCGGTGCGATTATCGTGTTCAGCTTATCGACGGTGTTTTGGATATCGCTCGTAGCACTCGCGGTCTATGGGGCAGCGGATATGATCAGTGTGTATATTCGGCAAACCTTGGTGCAGATTGCGACGCCGGATTCCATGCGTGGACGCGTCAGTGCCATCAACTCGGTGTCGATCAATGCCTCTAACGAGTTGGGTGATTTCCGCGCCGGTGTTATGGCAGGCGGTATCGGCAGCGTCGGCGCGGTGTTGGTCGGTGGCTGTGCGACAATCGCGGTGACTGCTTTGTGGTGGCGTCTGTTCCCGGCGATCCGCAAGGTGGATCGCTTGGACCACAGGCTATAGTCATGAACCAGGGCCTTGATCCGGAAATTGAACTCGCGCGGCTGCAACGGGTCGCCGACCTATTGGATGCCGCCATCTCTGTGCCTGGGACGCCTATTCAGATCGGTATAGACGGCTTGATCGGCCTGATTCCGGGTATCGGCGACAGTATCACGTTGCCCGTTGCGTTGTGGATCGTCTATCGGGGATCCAAGCTTGGCCTGCCAAAACGGTTGCTGGCGCGGATGCTGCTGAACGTCGGCATAGATTATGTATTCGGCCTTGTGCCGCTGCTCGGCGATCTATTCGATATCGCGTGGAAAGCCAATCGCCGCAACGTCAATATAGTGCGTACGTATCTTGGAAACCGATCATCGAGGTAACGGGGCTTACGCAGAACTCGCTTTAACGGGGGCTGCGGCGGACCGTTACTCGATGATTTCCAGGTTTTCCGCTGCCATCTTACCACCACGACCTTCAACGAGCTCGTAGCTGACTTTTTGTCCTTCGGTCAACGCTGCTAAGCCTGAACTCTGAACTGCGCTGATGTGCACGAACGCATCCTTCGAGCCGTCTTCGGGCTCGATAAAGCCGTAGCCTTTGGCCGGGTTAAACCATTTGACCGTGCCGTTTGCCATAACCATGGTCCTCCAACGACAATGCCTACAAAGAAGCCGCAACCGCTGCGAACTTCCGATAACGTTCACACTGTCGGGAAGTACTTGAACTGGCCGTGGAAACGGTTAAGCAGAAAAATTCACGACGGTGCACGTGGCATAATCGTAGCCGATTGCTTTTATATCTCAAATAATTTTGTTCGCGATAGAGCGCAGAAGAGCCGACAACGCATCGGGATCACGATTTGCCTAATTCAGCGTTCTTTTTCCGCAACTCTTCAAGCAGGCCGCCGACGCTGCCGGTATTACGAATGATAGACGTGAACTCCCGCTGCAGCGTGATGCTCATAGACGCCCCTTCGACGACGACATCGAGCACTTTATAAATATCGCCTTGGCGACCGACCCGCCACAACACGCTGATCGGATTGCCGTCTGCGGCGTTGGGGCGCAAAAGCTCAGTATAAACCGTGGCCCGATTGTCATCGACCGGTACGGTTTTGACGATGTTCACTTTCTCGCCGGAGTACTGCTCGAAGCGATCAACGTAGGTCGATACCATCAAATCTTCGAAAAGGTCCAGAAACTCGCGCTGTTCCTCGGCCGTTGCTTGGCGCCAGTTGCGCCCCAAAGTCCATCGACCAATGGCCTCGACCGCGAAATTTTCATTGAATAGTTTGCGAAAGGCTTCGACGCGCTCGTCACGGGGCTTGGTGGCATCGGTCAGCGACGCAACGGCGACCCGCTCCAGCGTGCGGATAAACGTTTGTGAACCTTCTTCGAGCGAGACCGCCATCGCCGGCACGCTGAAAAGGCACATCAAAATAACGGCGGCACATGTTCGTTTCATACGGTCGGTCACTCAAGCTGGCGTGTTGGGTTTAGATCTATAGAAACGGCCTAAACGAATTGCGCTAAAGGCTACGGAACGACACGTACAAGTCAAGCGAGGTCTTCGGCGCTATCGTGATTGTGTCCATAGTGGATGCCCTCAATCCGAAAGCGCGTCCAAAATATCTAATTCTCATGTGAACAGGTGTTTACATGACATAAAGATATCTTTATATCTTTTATTCATTATTATTGATCCGGAGTGACCAATGGAACGCACCGTCCAAGTCTTGAAGGCGCTGGCAGAGCCAACCCGGTTACGGATTGTCTCACTTTGCCTAGCCGGCGGTGATTTGGCGGTCAGTGAGTTCGTGCGCATTCTAGGTCAAAGTCAGCCGCGAGTATCCCGACATTTGAAATTGCTAACCGATGCGGGTGTGTTGATCCGCATTCCCGAGGGAAGTTGGGTTTTCTATCGCATCAGCGCTGATGGTTGGGCGTCAGTAGCCGTCGAATCCTTGGTCAAAAGTATGCCGGATGACGAAACCACTTTGTCGCGGGACCGCGAACGGCTGGCTGCGGTTAAAACCGAGCGTGCGCAAGCCGCCGACGCGTATTTCAGCGCGAATGCGGGGTCATGGAATGAACTTCGTGCGATGCACATCGATCAAGCCGAAGTCAATGCGGCACTTTTGAAGGTCTTCGGTGACACTGATGTGGATGGCTTGCTTGATATCGGTACCGGCACCGGCGAAATGCTGAAACTGTTTGCGGGTCATATCCGTCGAGGTGAAGGCGTTGATCTGTCCCGGGACATGCTGGGCGTTGCGCGCAGCTCGTTGGAAGCGGCCGGGCTGACCCATTGCCACGTTCGACAAGGGGATTTGTACGCGTTGCCGTATGAAGATGCTTCGTTCGATGTGGTCGTGGTGCACCAAGTGCTGCACTACGTCGACGACGTTGCAAGTGCATTGATTGAGGCGTCTCGCGTCCTGGCGCCAGATGGGCGCATGATCATCGCCGACTTTGCCCGCCATGAGATTGAAGATTTACGCACCCAGCAGCAGCATCGCCGCCTCGGCTTTAATGATACGGACTTGGATACGAGTTTCGAGCGTGCCGGTCTGCACCGCGAACAACTGCATCATCTTGGCGGCAAACCGCTGACCGTGGCCATTTGGCTGGCCCTTAAACCCGAGGAAAGCCTCAAAGCGGAGACCGCTGCATGATCCATCGTATTCCTCGCCCTGATGCCCGCCTCGACGATAGCACGCGGTTGTTGAATGTCGCCCGTGATGGGCGTCCGCCTCTGCCTTCAATGATGATCGCCGCCCCCTTGCCGGACGACGTTTCGGTGTCGTTCGAGTTCTTTCCGCCCAAATCCGATGAGGCTGCGGAAACGCTCTGGTCTGCGATCAAGCGGTTGGAGCCTTTGGCGCCTGAATATGTTTCTGTGACTTATGGCGCCGGCGGCACGACGCGCGAGCGCACCCATGCCACGGTGACCCGCATTGCCAATGAAACCGCCATGGCGCCGGCCGCGCACTTAACGTGTGTTGGCGCGACCATTGACGAAGTCGATGCTGTTGCGGAAAGCTATTGGGATGCTGGCGTGAAACATATCGTCGCGCTGCGCGGTGACCCGCCCGCTGGGGCCGACCGATATCAGCCGCACCCAGGTGGCTACGCGTATGCAGCCGATCTCGTGACCGGCTTGAAAAAGATTGCGGATTTCGAAATCTCCGTCGCTGCTTATCCGGAAATGCACCCTGAAGCCGGCAGCGCTGAAGCCGATCTCGACAATCTGAAGCGTAAAATCGACAACGGCGCGACTCGAGCGATCACGCAGTTCTTTTTTGATCCGGAGGTGTTTTTGCGGTTCTTGGATCGTGCGCGGGCAGCCGGTATTACCGTACCAATCGTGCCCGGTATCATTCCGGTGACCAACTTCAACATGACCGCCAAATTCGCAAAAATGTGCGGCGCCGACGTGCCGAAATGGATGCACGATTTGTTTGACGGCCTGGATGACGACGCGGAAACCCGCAAGTTGATCGCCGCCAGTGTCGCCGCCGAGCAATGCCGCGTGCTGCATGCCAGTGGCGTCAACGCGTTTCACTTTTACACCATGAACAAAGCCGATCTTTGCTACGCCATCTGTCATGTTATGGGCGTGCGTAGTTCGTCGGCGGTATAGACAAAAACCTGGGAAAATTTAGTAAAATGACTTGTCCGCACCACGATCATGCGCCGACCCCGTCTTCTCCGCCGCAGCGCGCTGATGCCAAACCTGCGAGCGCAGACAGCTTGCCGGCCAATCCAGCCGCTGACCGCACCGAGGAACTGCGTGCCATTTTGGACGCGCGTATTTTGATGCTGGACGGCGCCATGGGCACAATGATCCAAGAGCGAAAATTCACTGAAGATGATTTTCGCGGCACCCGGTTCATCAATTGGCCGAACGACCTGCAGGGCAACAACGATCTGTTGGTGCTGACGCGCCCGGATGCGATCCGCGAAATCCATGTAAGCTTCCTGGAGGCCGGTGCAGATGTGTTGACCACCAACACATTCAACGCCAACCGGATCTCGCAAGCCGACTATGGCATGGAAGATTTGGCCTATGAGATCAGCTATCAAGCCGCAGTGTTGGCGCGCGAAGCCGCAGATGAGGTAACCGCCAAACAACCGGAGCGTCCGCGCTTTGTCGCAGGCGCGCTTGGCCCGACCAATCGCACGGCCTCAATCTCGCCCGACGTTAATGATCCGGGTTTCCGAAATGTTTATTTCGATGATCTGGTCGAAACCTATGGCGAAGCGCTGAAAGGCCTGATCGCGGGCGGCGTCGATATTATTTTGATCGAAACCGTTTTCGATACCCTAAACGCTAAAGCTGCGATCTATGCTGTGATGCGGCATTTCGAAGAGTCCGGTCGCCGCTGGCCGGTCCTGGTGTCCGGCACAATTACGGATGCGTCCGGTCGCACGTTGTCGGGGCAGACCCCCGAAGCCTTTTGGCATTCCGTGCGCCACGTGCGCCCGCTTGCCGTCGGTTTCAACTGTGCGCTTGGCGTCGAAGATATGCGCCCACACATCAAGGCCGTGGCCGACATCGCGGATGCGTATGTCAGTGTTTATCCGAACGCTGGCCTGCCAAACGCGTTCGGCGGCTATGACGATACGCCCGAGCACATGGCCGAGCATTTGGGCGAGTTCGCCCGCTCCGGCTTGGTGAACATCGTCGGCGGCTGCTGCGGCACCACGCCGGATCATATCCGCGCTATCGCCGAAGCCGTTACGGCCTCCGATCCGCGTACCTGCAAAGAACACGACCGAGTCCTGTCGTTGTCGGGGCTTGAGCCGTTGCGTTTCGACGACGTGACTGGATTTGTAAACGTAGGCGAGCGCGCCAACGTGGCGGGTTCGATAAAATTTGCGAATTTGATCCGTGAAGGCAATTTCACCGACGCCGTTGAAATCGCCCGCCAGCAGGTGATGAACGGCGCGCAGGTGATCGACGTCAACATGGACGACGCCATGTTGGACGGTGCGGATGCCATGCGGACGTTTTTGCAATTGATCGCGTCCGAACCCGATATTTCGAGGGTCCCGGTGATGGTCGATAGTTCAAATTGGGACATCATTGCGGCGGGCCTGCGCTGCCTGCAAGGGCGCAGCATCGTCAACTCGATTAGTCTCAAAGAAGGCGAAGACGAAATGGTCGCGCGCGCGACAGA
This sequence comes from uncultured Rhodospirillales bacterium, assembly GCA_963974935.1. GTDB lineage: Bacteria > Pseudomonadota > Alphaproteobacteria > Rhodospirillales > Casp-alpha2 > UBA4479. The sequence goes on from CAXBEV010000016.1 coordinate 59,021, forward strand.
AGCCATGCGTTTCGGCGCCGCCGTCGTGGTGATGGCATTTGACGAGAAAGGCCAAGCTGACAGTTTTGAGCGCATGGTTGAGATTTGCCGTCGCAGCTACAAGGTGCTGACTGAAAAAGCCGGATTCCCCGGCGAAGATATCGTGTTTGATCCGAACATTTTTCCGATCGCAACCGGTATTAAAGAGCATGACAACTTCTCTAAGGATTATGTCGAAGCTGTGACCGCGATTAAGGCCGAGATGCCTTTGGTGCGTACGTCCGGCGGCTTGTCCAATATGTCGTTCTCGTTTCGTGGCAACAATGCGGTCCGCGAGGCGATGCATTCGGTGTTTTTGTATCATGCGATCAAGGCCGGCCTGGATATGGCCATCGTCAACGCGGGTCAGCTCGCACTTTATGAAGATATCCCAGAAAACATTCGCAACCGGGTTGAAGACGTGGTCCTTAACCGGCGCGAAGACGCCGGTGAGCGGTTGCTTGAGATCGCCGACGAGGCGGTGTCGGGTGCCAAGGCCAGAGTCGAAGATCTGTCATGGCGCGAAAAATCAGTCGGGCGCCGGCTTGAACATGCGTTGGTGCACGGCATCACCGACTACATCGTCGAAGATACAGAAGAGGCACGCCTCGCCGTTACCAAACCGCTCGAAGTGATCGAGGGGTCGTTGATGGACGGCATGAACGTCGTCGGAGATCTTTTTGGCGCGGGCAAAATGTTCCTGCCGCAGGTGGTCAAATCGGCGCGGGTCATGAAACGCGCGGTCGCGCATCTTGAGCCCTATCTCGAAGCCGACAAGGCAGCAGGCGAGACCAAAGGCCGTATTGTCATGGCGACGGTCAAAGGCGACGTGCATGACATCGGTAAGAACATCGTCGGCGTGGTGTTGCAGTGTAATGGCTATGACGTCATCGACATGGGTGTGATGGTGCCGTATGCGAAGATTATCGAAACCGCCAAGGCGGAAAATGCCGACATTATCGGCTTGTCCGGTTTGATCACGCCGAGCCTCGAAGAAATGTGCACCGTGGCGCGCGAGATGAAGCGTGCCGGCATGAGTACGCCACTTTTGATTGGCGGTGCGACCACATCGAAAGCACATACGGCGGTAAAAATTGCCGACAACTACGACCACCCGGTAATTCATGTGTTGGATGCGTCCCGCTCGGTCGGTGTAGCGAGTAAGCTTTTGAGCGCAAGCCGCCGGGATGCGTTCGTCGAGGAAATCGCGCAGGAATATGAGATGGTGCGGGCAAAGCATCACGGCAACGACGGTGCGCGAAACACGATTTCAATCGAAGACGCCCGAGCGAATGCGCTGCAATTCAATTGGGCCGGCTACGCACCGCCTAAGCCGACGTTTACTGGGCTGAAGACGTTTGAGGAATATGACCTCGAAGACCTGCTGGCATGCTTCGACTGGACGCCTTTCTTCAGGACGTGGGAACTAGCAGGCACGTATCCGCGCATTCTCGAAGACGGTGTTGTCGGCGAGGTCGCCCGTTCGGTGAAGGCGGACGCCGATGCAATGTTACGACAGATTATCGACGAAAAATGGCTGACGCCGAAAGCGGTGGTTGGTTTCTGGCCGGCCAATGCCGCAGGCGATGACATTGAGGTTTATGGCACAGACGGGGAAAACGCTCCGGTTGCAACACTGCATTGTCTGCGCCAGCAAATGCCGAAGTCCGGGACACGCAGCAACATGTGCTTGGCTGACTTCGTGGCGCCGGTCGATATGGGTGTGCAGGACTGGGTCGGCCTATTTGCCGTCACCACCGGCGCTGAAACCGATGCCCGGGCAAAAACTTTTGAAGATGCCGGTGATGACTATTCATCGATCATGTTGAAAGCGCTGGCGGACCGCTTCGCCGAAGCGTTCGCCGAGCGTATGCACGAGCGTGTCCGTAAGGAATTCTGGGGATACGCTCCTGACGAATCTTTGAGCAATGAAGATCTGATTAAAGAGACCTATCAAGGTATCCGTCCGGCACCCGGCTATCCGGCGTGTCCGGACCATACGGAAAAAGGCACCGTCTTTGACTTGTTGCAGGCCGAGGACAATGCCGGGATTTCGCTGACCGAGAGTTTTGCCATGATGCCGGCGTCGTCGGTGTCTGGGATATATTTCTCGCATCCGGAAAGTGCGTACTTCGGTATTGGTCGCATCGGTCGTGACCAAGTTGAAGATTATGCGGCGCGCAAAGGTATGTCGCTCGAAGACACCGAACGCTGGCTGGCACCTAACCTTGGCTATAAGCCGGAAGTTTAAAGCACCGGGCCTGCCGGGCTAAGTCTCGTCGGCGATTTTCGACGCACGCACGCGGCGTTCCATCTCGCGGCGCTCAAGATCACGGCGATCGTCAGCGCGGCGGTCTGTGCCGTCCCAGCCGTCGACTTGGCTTGCGTCTAATTGCCGCGCGCGGCGCTCGTCGGCGCGGCGGTCTTGTTCGCGGCGGTCATCTTGGCGTTTGTTATGGGCGGCTTGGGCGGTGGCATCCATTGGCCAAAAGTCATCGATGGCATCGGTTTCCCAACTGGCATCTCGTTCGCGGCGTTCTTCTTGGCGGCGTTCTTCGGCGTCGCGACGTTCAGATCTACGGCGTTCCCCGCCATCCCAGCCGAGCACATCATATGCCGTCAGTTGCTTTTCCCGACGATCCGCACCTTCACGCCGATCATCGTCCCGGCGTTCATCGCTACGGCGGCCTTGAGCGTCGCCCGCAGGCTCGTCAGGAAACTCTTTGGGGGGCGTATCGTCGGTCATGAAGATAGGTTAGGCGTGCCCAAAGCACCAGTCACGCGCAGCTTCTAGTTTGCCGATTTTGCTTCGGCGACGCGGCGGTAATAATCCGGGTCCAAAAGAACGTTTTCTGCCAGCGTGCGCATACGGCTGTAGTAGCCTTCCTGGACGACTTTATAGTGCGGCATCGGCGCCACGGCACTGCCACGGCCTGCGACGACCCAAACGGTTTTCGGATCATCGGCCTTCACGAACCGGTCGCCGACCTCGATACTGACTTTGTTTTTTCTAAGCACGACTAGCTCTCCGTTCGGCACACCGCCAATAGACTATCGATACGCCCATGTGCGGTTAGTTTCAAGCGAACAAAAGCGCTATTTCGATCACGATTTCTTGCTTGTCGGTTTGCGCTTCGTTTCCGGCTTTTTTGCCTTAGAATCGGTGTTTTGTGCCTGTTTTGGGGTGGTTTTTGCGGATTCGCCCTGCATTTTTAGTAAGCCGCTTTGTTCCATTTGCTGCACGACGCTCTGCATTTGCCCATAAAGTTGCAAGAATCCGCGCACAGACATCGCCAAATGCCCTGAAACCACGCTTTCCGGCTCGTGTGGATCGCTGCCGGCGCGATCACTGGCAAAAGTTATTCGCGCGACATTGCCGCGCAAGGCGAGACTTGCTGCACGGTCGGCGTAAATTTCAGGTGCTGTCGGATTGTTGATGAGGTTGCTTTTCTTTTCGACCATTTGGGTCTCCTCCATATCACGTGATTATGACGCCAACGCGACCGTCTGCAAAAAGAATAGCACACTTGCACGGTTGCAGGCGGGACAGGACAGGATGTGCTCTTTATACTCCGCTGTCATGAGCGCAGATTCCGCAAAACCCACACAAAGTCCGTTCGAAGACGCCCCCGCCATCGCTGTTAATAGGCGCGGAGTGACATGGCTGTCGCGCACCGGCGAGATCGAGAGTTTGTCGCATCGTGAAGCTGCGACCCGATTGCGAGAAGGCGTTCGCCCGTTGGTATGTCATGCGCGCGCGACGGCGACAACGTTGCGCGCCGGTAATATCCGCGCGTTTGATGTGTTGGAATTGTTCGCCTTCGCGCGCCCAGCTGTGTTTTGTTTGCCCACCGCACGCGGACTCGCGATCACCTTGGATTTAGCGCTACCGGAAACTCCGGAACAAGAAGCTGAAACGCTTTTTGTCGCGGCGGAGAAACTGCTCAGTGATGTGCAAAGCGCCGGCCCACATGCAGCGGGTATCGCTTGGTCGATGGCGCGCGCTGGTTGGGTTTGGGGCCCTGCGGTGTTGGCGCGCATCGGCACTGGAGAGGCGCCGCATTCGTCGGCGATCACGTCGGCCATGCAGGTTTGGCGTAGGTTATCCGATTGGGAAGATCGTCCGCGCGAGACGCCGCCCGGCAATTTGCCGGTCAGCCCCGTGGATGCATTGACCCGGCTCGGTATTCTATTGGGCCGCACGTCTGAAAGCAGACCGCAGCAGCGCCGCTACGCTGAGACCGTCAGCGCCGCGTTCCGCCCCCGTGATGTCGAGGACGAGCCAAATATGGTGATCGCCGAAGCCGGCACCGGGGTCGGTAAGACGTTGGGCTACGTGGCGCCGGCGAGCTTGTGGGCCGAGCGCAACGAATCGCCCGTGTGGATTTCCACGTACACCCGGAACCTACAACGCCAACTCGATACCGAGTTGGACCGGCTGTATCCGGATCGTGCCTTAAAGCGCGAGCACATCGTAGTCCGCAAAGGGCGCGAGAACTATGTGTGTTTGTTGAACTATGAAGAGGCGTTAAACAGATCGCGCATCGCTGGCGGACCTGACCCCATCGCGCTGGGCCTGGTTGCGCGCTGGATCGAAGGTAGCCGAGACGGCGATATGGTCGGCGGTGATTTTCCGGCGTGGCTGATTCATCTTTTCGGACGCGATTCGACGACCGATCTGACAGATACCCGGGGTGAATGCATCTATTCGGCGTGCACCCATTACGGCAAATGCTTTATCGAACATACGGTGCGCCGCGCCCGGCACGCGGAAATCGTCATCGCCAACCATGCTTTGGTGTTGATCCAGGCAGCTCTTGCTGGTGAAAGCGAAACGCGTCCGTTGCGCTACGTCTTTGATGAAGCGCATCACTTGTTCAATGCTGCGGACAGTGCCTTTTCCGCACATCTGTCCGGGCTGGAAACCGCAGACCTTAGGCGTTGGTTGGTTGGCGCCGAAGGTGGCAGTAGGTCACGTTCGCGCGGGCTTCGGGCGCGGATGGAAGAGTTGATCGCCGGCAATGAGCGGGCGAAAAAAGCGCTTGATGACGCGCTCCGCGCCGCGACCGTGCTGCCGGGGCCGAGTTGGCATCAGCGCATCGGCGACAGTCGTCCAGATGGCCCCGCCGAGCGGTTTTTGTCTTTGGTTCGAGGGCAGGTATACGCGCGTTCAAGGGATGGGGATGGCCCCTTTGACCTTGAGGCCGAGCCGCATCCGCTGATTGATGGCGTTGCTGAGGCAGCGGAGGAGCTGGCCGGTGCGTTGAGCACGATCGCACAGCCGTTGACCGCGTTGATGGCGGCGCTGCACAAAATGTTGGCCGACGAAGCGGACACGTTGGAAACCCAGACCAGAGTTAAAATCGAAGCCGTGGCGGCGTCGTTGGAACGGCGCGCGGTCGCGCAAATTGCGGCGTGGCGGTCGATGCTACAAAGCTTGAACGGTGATACGCCTGAAGAGTTTGTCGACTGGTTCGGTATTCAGCGCATCGCCGGGCGCGACATTGATGTGGCCTTTCATCGGCACTGGGTTGACCCGACGGCGCCGTTGGCGACCGAGGTTTATAAGCCTGCACACGGTGTCGTCGTTACATCTGCGACACTGACGGACCACACCGGTGATGCAGACGCAGACTGGCAGGCCGCCGAGATCCGCACCGGCACCCGGCATTTGCCGGTGCGGCCGTTGCAGGCCAGCGAAGCCTCGCCGTTTGATCACGCGAAGCACCTCAAAGTGTTCGTGGTGGGCGACGTACGCAAAGGGGATATGGATCAGACGGCTGCGGCGTATCGGGAATTGTTCAAAGCGGCAGGTGGTGGTGGGCTCGGCTTGTTCACGGCGATCTCTCGATTGCGCGCCGTTGAAAGTCGCATTCGTGAACCAATGGAAGCGGCGGGCTTGCCGTTACTGGCCCAGCATGTGGATCCATTGGATACCGGCACGTTGGTGGATATTTTCCGGGCCGAGCGTGACGCATGTTTACTGGGTACCGATGCGGTGCGTGACGGGGTTGACGTCCCGGGTCGCTCACTCCGGCTGTTGGTATTTGATCGCGTGCCGTGGCCGAGGCCGGATCTGTTGCATAAGGCGCGCCGAAAAGCGTTCGGCGGTAAAACCTATGATGAAATGTTAACCCGCCTGAAATTGTCCCAGGCGATTGGGCGACTGCTTAGGCGGGCCACCGACAAAGGTGTGTTCGTGATTTTGGATCGGCAAATGCCGAGTCGCCTCGAAAGCGCGTTTCCATCCGGGGTCACTGTGGAGCGGGTCGGCCTGAAAGATGCGGTCGAAGCGATACGCGCATTCTTGTCGGATATTGAGAAAGACGATTGAAGGCAGCTTAATGCCGATGCCCACTGAAAATTCGAAGCAGCATCCCCAGCACGAACATCGCCGCGCCTAGCCACAAGAGACGGGGGTCATACGCGGGTATATCGGAAAACAAAGCGGCCGGCACCTTGAGCGAGCAAAGATCCGTCGTCCAATAAAAACATTCACGGGCCAATTGAAAATCGTTGCCGAGGATTTCGTAAAAAAACGATATCCACCAAACCGTCGCGGCAACAAAGCCGCCACCCCCCAACAGCATCAAGATGTTTCCGAGCTTTGAATTCATGGTGTAGGTACCTGCATAGCCGGTGAGACGAATAACAATGAAAGCGTTACAACTGCAACGATGGTCGACAGCAGGATCGCCGCCGACGTGCGTTGAACGTAGACGTTATAGTTCTGTGCGACGACAAAGCAAAGCGCACCGGCAGGCAGTGCAGCCATCAGCAACCCGACCGCGTTCCATAACGGGTCGACCTCGAACACATATGTAAAGAAAACCCACGTCACGGCGGGGTGCACGAACAGCTTGATTGCGCTGACCGCGCTGACTTCGGCAAAGCCGTGCAGCAGGGGTTTGCCGACCATGAACAAGCCGATGGCGAACAATGCCGATGGGCCGGCGGCGCCAGAAAGAATGCCAGAAAAATTATCGACCGGCGTCGGCAAGGGGATGCGGGTCAGCGACCACAGAATTCCGGCCACCGACGAGACCATCAAAGGATTGCGGATCAACGACTTGGTCACGCCCCAGGCAGCGGTCAAACCACGCTCACCCCGGAGGTCAGCTTCGATCAACACCGCATAAAGTGGGATCATGATGATGCTTTGGAACACGGTCGCGACGATGGCGGGCAGCGCGCCTGCGTCGCCGAACGCAATGATGCAAAGGGGAATGCCCATGTAGCCGGTGTTGCCGAAGATCGCGACCATGCCGAACATGGATTGTTCGGCAAGCCGGGTCTTAAAGACGGTGCGCGCGAAGATAATCGCGGCGATGGTGGTGACGATGCTGCCGGCGCCGAATGCGGCCAGAAACGGCCAATTAAAAATCTCAGCCGGATCGACGCGCGCCGTGGAGTGAAACAGCAATACCGGCAGCGCCACAAAATAAACGAATTTGTTGATCGCTTCTGAGCTTGCCGGGCCCAATACGCCAAATCGTCCGCAGGCATAACCTGTGAGGATAATCGCAAATACCGGAAGCACGACGTTAAAGACGGGTTCCATAAACGTCCTTTAATCATTTCTGATCGTTGATGCCTGAGGTCACGGTATCTAAGCTTTCAAAAAGCTGGGCACAAGGACCTAATCCTAGCCGATTTCGGCAATTACTTGTTCGACAAAGGATAAAAAAAGACATGACTGACCTTAAGGGGCAAAAGGTAGGCTTTATCGGGCTGGGGCTGATGGGCAAGCCGATGGCGCGAAATTTGATGCGCGCGGGCGCCGATATCACGGTTCACAACCGATCTCAGGGCGTTGTTCAAGAACTGGTGGCTGAGGGTATGCACGCAGGCGGCAGCCCGGCCGGCACCGCCGCTGCGGCGCAGACGGTTATCATGATGCTGTCGGATACGCCCGCCGTCGAAGGCGTGATGCGGGGCGATGATGGGGTGCTCGTCGGCTTGAAGCCGGGCACGCTGGTGATCGATATGGGGACCACCAAAGTTCCTGTAACTCGTGCCCTTGCCGTCGAAGTCGAGGCCAAAGGTGGCGTCTACGTTGATGCGCCGGTCTCAGGTGGCACGATTGGCGCCGAAGGCGGCACGCTGACCATCATGGCGGGGGGCGCGGATGCAGCGTTCGCACGCGCAGAGCTGTTTTTGCAGGTATTGGGTGGGCGAATCACACATGTGGGCCCCGTCGGCACGGGCCAAGTCGCGAAGGCGGCCAATCAAGTGATCGTCGGGCTCAACATCGGTGCTGTGGCCGAAGCATTGGCGTTGGCGAAACGGGCCGGGGCCGATCCAGCACGGGTTCGTGATGCGCTAAAAGGCGGTTTCGCCGATAGCCGGATTCTTGAAGTGCATGGTCAGCGTATGATTGATCATGCGTTCACGCCCGGGGCTAAGGCAACGACGCAGCGCAAGGACATGGACCAAGCGATTGAACTGGCCGCCGAGCTTGGTCTGATGATGCCGGCGACAGCGCTAAACCGTGATCTGTATGATAAGCTGATTGAAAACGGTGGTGCGGAACTCGATCATGCAGCACTGATCAAGGCGATTGATCCGGATGCTTGAAGGTGCATCGCTTTAGCGGGTTGCCGTTTGCGGCCATGTGGTTTCGATCCGCCAGTTGTCGCCGTCTTTCGCCAGCAAATATGTGGTGCCGGTTTTCAACGGCAGCTTGATTTCTGCCTGCGCCGCGGGATTGAGCGAAAACACAATCAGCCATTTTGCATTGATGGATTGCATGAAACTTTGGATGCCTTCGGCGCGGGTATTGTGGAAGGCGCCTAAGAAACCGACAAACGTGGCCTGCCCGTCGGTCTCAAATCGGGCAATAGCCGATGATTCACCAGACCCTAGGGGGTCCAAAATGGCTAAACGTTCGTCCGCTTGCATCTTTGGTGCAGCGTCTGCGGCCACCATGCGGTAATGCATGATCCAAGGCTCACGATCAAAGCGCAATTTCTGGGCAAAGCCGAAGGGCGCCGCGATCACAAGAATCACCGGCAGCCATGCAAACCGCTTCCAATGCGGCCAACTTTGGGCACGCAATCGCCACAAAGTTGCGGCCCCGAACACGGTGAACGCGACGACGATCAAGCCCAAATGCATATTGTAGCGCCAGAACGATGCCGCACGAAGGGCATCGGGACGCCCGAACGAGGCGGTATAGGCTAGTAGCAAGAACGCTTCGTAGCCTAAAATGATCAGCGCCGCCGTGCCCGCTAATCGGCCAAAATCGGATTTCGGTCGCCAAAGTGCGCGCAGGCCAAAGACGATCAGGATGACGACCAGTGCGAGGTAGTATCCCTTCTTTGCCAACACCAGCAGCATCGTGGAAATGATGTCCGGCAAGATATCGATATGCCACTCGGCGAACGGACGCAGCGCGAACTCACCCGAGACCAGTTCCGACGTCACGTGGTAGCGCCACATCAAATAGATCGCAATCGGCGGGATTACGATCAGCGGCAACAAACGCACGGCCTGCCAAAGTCGAATAGCCGGGTCCCGCCACGCCATCAAAAGCAGGGCAATGGTAATCAATACAAACAACACGAAGGTGGCCTGCTTTAAATTCACCAACAGCATAAGGACTAAGCCGAGTTGCCATGCCAGCGTGCGGGCCGCAACGCTGTCGTCTTCGGCGAGGGTCACTAGAATGCGCCAAGCCAGCACCGCTGCAATTCCGGCAGCTACGGCAGAAGACGTGTCAGCATAATATGTGATCACAACTTTCTGGGCGAAGGTCGGCGATAGCAAGGTTGTGCTTAGGGCTGCCAGGCCGATCAGCCACCATGCCGGGCGTTGCGCCCAATCCGGCCGCGCAGCACCCCAGCCGACAAGCCGGACCGAAATCATGGCGAAGCTTAGCAGCAATGCGACGTTCATCAGTGCGCCCGCACTCTCGATCAGCCCGCCGCCGATCCGGCCTGCGAGGTAGCCGACAAAATGCCAGCTGTAAGGATAAGCTGCATAGGACGCGTTGGTGAACGGATTGCCTTTGCTCGGGAAGTAGTCGGTCGTCAGCATATATCTGGGAATGATCGCCCAATCGGTGAACTCATCCCATTGCGAAATACTGACAGCGGATGCCAGCACCAACAGGGGTGCACCGACGGCGACGAGCTTCGCCATGGTCAACAGTGACCCGTCGAGCCCTCGCCTCACCATGAGCACTGCACTGGCTGCGGCGATGAGCGCCATGAGCCCGGCAATCACCGTGAACGAGAGATCGCTGAACACACCCAGTGTGACGAACGCAGTACTGACCACGGCCCAACCGCAGAAGATATCCGCCTCTGCGAGTCGTTGGGTGCCTGCGCTCATGGCGCCGATGCAGGTAAACCCGAGCCAAACCAATGAAATTGCTAAAATCGCCGTGACTTGGCCGCTGTCCGCAAAAAAGTTGCCGAGGTAGTGCATCATTAAAGGGGTGTCCGTGGCCTGATCCGGGCCAAATGAGGGCCGAAACGTGATCTTGTGTTCGATAAAGTGGCCGGACTTTAGGGGGCTCGGGCTTATTTTGCCAGCAGGGAAATTGCCTTCAGGTGCGGTGCGGCACTAAGCCTGCCTTGACATCGACAGCCATTTTTCCGATTACCAACAGGCTTTCGCGTTGCGTCCTCTCATATAGGTAGGTGCTTTTGTATGTGCGGCATTTTTGGTTTCATCGCGCCCGCCGGTACGCCTTGGGACGCAGACCTCATGCGGCATTTCATTTCCGACCTGATTGGTCGTTCTGAGCCGCGTGGCCGGGATGCCGCCGGCCTCGTCATTATCAGCGACGGGCAAGCCCGCGTTTTCAAAAAAGCGATGCGTCCGGACCGCTTGTTAAAGCGGCGAGACTTCCGCGATTTCATGGCAGCAAACCTGGGCGCCGCGACCATGCCGGCGACCGGCGGCGGCACCGCATTGACGCGTCCGCTGGCGGTTATCGGGCATTGTCGTCTGGTTACCAATGGGGCGGAGATCGTGCCCGGCAACAACCAGCCGATCTTGGCTGGTAAGACCGTCGGCATTCACAACGGTATTGTGACCAATGACGCCGAGTTGTGGGCGTTGCATGACGATCTTGTGCGACACTTAGACACCGATTCGGAAATCATTTTTCAACTCGTCGATTCCCGCGTCGCAACCGGGATGGGCATGGCCGAAGCGCTTAGCGAAACCTATCAGGAACTGGTCGGCACTGCATCGACGGCCCTTTACAGCGACGGCCAGGACGCGCTGGCGCTGGCGAGCAATAACGGGTCGCTATTTTACGCGCATGTTGCCGATCCAGGTGTGCTGTTCTTTGCATCTGAACGTTTTATTTTGGACGCGTTCTTGGCCGCCAATCAGGCCGCCATCGGCAGTACGGGCGCGACGGTGCAGTTAAAAGCCGGCGATGCCGTCTTGGTGCCGTTGCTGGATGCGGTGCCGCTACCGTTCAAGCTTAATGCTAAAGGTGCCCGCCCCGAAATTCCGGCAGCGCCGTCGATCAAAAGCTCGGCGTCGGCGCCCGCATTTATCTTGCAAGACGTGTCCGAGAAAATTGCCGACATCCTAAGATGTTCCAGCTGCATTTTGCCGTCGACATATCCGTTTATCGAATTTGATACAGACGGTGTCTGCAATTATTGCCGCGATCATCAGCCGCCGAAGTTGGCAGGGCCCGAGGCTTTGGAAGCGGAACTCGCGAAGTATCGCCGTGACGATGGTGAGGTTGATTGCATCATGGCGTTTTCCGGCGGGCGCGACAGCTCATACGGCCTACACGTGATGAAGCAAGATTACGGTATGACCCCGGTCGCGTTTTCCTATGACTGGGGCATGGTCACCGATATTGCTAGGCGCAACCAAGCGCGCATGTGCGGCGCGCTTGGTGTGGAGCATGTTTTTCGCGCCGCCGACATTGCGGCTAAACGCCGGTATATTCGAAAGAACATCGAAGCCTGGCTCAAGCGCCCGCATCTTGGGATGATTCCGCTGTTTTCTGCGGGTGATAAATTCTTCTTGGATATCGCGCGTGAAATGCGTGAAGAGATGAAGGTGCCGCTTGTGGTGTTCTGTGCCGGCAATCCGTTGGAGCGCACGGATTTTAAAACCGGTTTTGCCGGTGTGCGCGAAAGCCAGCATGCACAAGTGTTGTTTGCATTCTCGCTCGCCAACAAGCTCGGCTTGGCGTCATTTTATGTGTGGCAGTACCTACGAAATCCCGCGTATATCAATGAATCCCTGTTGGATAGCTTCGGCGCGTTTCGCTCAAGTTTTGTCGGCCACGATAACTTTATGTACTTGTTTCACTATTTGAAATGGGACGAAGAGGTCATCAACGATACCCTGATCGGCCAATACGATTGGGAAACTGCGCCGCATACTGACAATACATGGCGGATTGGTGACGGCTATACCTCGTTCATCAACTACATCTATCATTCGGTCGCCGGATTTTCCGAGTTCGATACGTTCCGTTCTCAACAGATCCGTGCAGGGTTGATCGGGCGCGACGAAGCGCTTCGGCTCGCGATCAAGGACAATCAGCCGGACCTGCCGACCCTTTACGAGTTCTCCGGTCAGATCGGTATCAATCTCGAAGAAGTGCTGATCCAGATCGATGCCATCCCCAAGCTGTATTAACCGATAGGGCGATGACATGAGCACCGGTCGTGAGGGCACGCGCAAATTTGTTTCGGACACGGGCTGGAACTATGGCGCTTTCGCCCTGATGGCCGGCACCGGCATTATCTTAAACTTTTTTATTGTCGTCGTGATGGGGGTTGAGGCGCTCGGCGTTTTCAACCAGACCTATGCGATTTTTGTCGTCGTCGGGCAGCTGGCGACCCTTGGCATTCATGATTCTACACAAAAGTATGTGGCAGAGCACGGCGACGGCGAGGCCTCCTTGCGGTCCGCCATCACGACCGGTGCGGTGCAGGCGGCGGCATTTTTTGGTTTAGCGTCTGCGCTGGCCCTTTATTTTGCCGCTGATTGGATTGGGGCTGCATTTGAAAGTGACGCTGTTGGCATCAGTGTTGCCTTTATTGCGCCGGGCGTTGGATTGTTTGCATTCAACAAAACCCTGATCGGAATTTTGAACGGCCAGCGGCGGATGCGAGAATATGCGTTGGCTCAGTCGCTCCGCGTGTTGGTGATTTTGCTGTTTTGTATCGGCATCGGTGTGACTGGCGGCGAGGCCGCATATCTGGGGCTGGGGTTCACGGTTGCCGAAGTTGTCTTGCTGCCGTTGTTACTTATTTTCGTTCGTCCGCGCTGGCGCCAGATGGATACAGAAACATTTGCTTGGATCGTGCGCCACGCGAAGTTCGGCTTCAAGGCGCTGACCAACGGCATCTTGGCCGAAGCCTACATCCGCATCGATGTGATTATGCTGGGGTTGTTCTTAGACGACGTACAGGTCGGCATCTACAGCTTCGCGGCCTTGTTTGTTGAAGGTTTGTATCAAGTGCCGGCTGTGGTCCGCACGGTGGCCAATCCGGTTCTGGTCGGCTTGATCAAAGCGCGTGACATGATTGCGACGGTGAAATTTACGCGGCGCGTTTTTGCGGCCAGCTTTGCGATTTACGCTGTCGCTGCTGGTGCGTGTCTGCTGATCTTTCCGATGTTGGCGCCATATTTTCCAGACGGCTTGATTGCCGGCGCTTATCCGCTTCTCTTCCCGCTGCTGGGCGGTTTGTTATTGTACGCGGGCTTTGTGCCGCTCGATTATGTGCTGCTGCAGGCTGGGATGCCGGGTCGTCAAAGTATGCTGATGGCGTTCAACGTCAGCATCAATATTGTGCTGAACGCGATTCTCATTCCGATGTTTGGGCTTTGGGGGGCGGCGATCGCGACCGGGGTGTCGTTTGCGCTGGTTACGGTGACCTTGAATGTGGCTTCGGCGCGCTGGCTTGGCTTCAGGCGCGGCTTACTGCTGGCGCCGCGTTAAGCCTTCCGCCATGCCGAGATGCTGAATAGCGGCACGCCGAACGGCGCGCGGCGACGTTCCAGCAGGGTCATATGTTTGGCGGCCGCCTGTTCGATGTGATGGATCGTCGTGGTGTGGTAGTGGCCGTCAAAGCCGGCGATTTTACGTCCTAAGCGATACAGTGCATTTTCGGTGGGTCCAGATAGGATCATCACCCCGCCCGGCTTAATTTTTTTCGTAAGCTGGCCTAGTAACTCGACAAAGTCGTCGTTGTGCTCAAGTGAGTCCAAGCAAAAGATACCGGCAAATTGTTCGTCTGTTAGGTCTTCCAGCGCATGCCGTTCTGCGCCGGGCACGAATCCTTTTAGCGCGGTGGCCAGGGCTTCCTCGGCTTCAACATAATGGTACGCGGGGGTGCCATCTAAAAAGTGGTGCAACTCGCCGGATGCGGCCCCGAAATCGAGCACTGGGCCAGCTGTCATCGTTTGTGGCGCCCAGCGGTGCCAAAGCTTCGCTGCGATGATCGGGCGCATCCATGCGACGCCGGCCGCGGCCAGATTGGGGTGCGCATAGGATGGTACACATGTCTCTTCGATTTCTTCGAAGGATGCCTTGATGTCAAAGGCCGCCAGCAGGGCGCGGCGCCGTTGTTTGACGATCGACAGATCTTTGAAACTGAACATAGTGCGTCCTTATTCGATGCCGCAGCCCGCAAAGCGCCTTTGTTCCGGGATTGCCAGATATTGTCAAGGAAACCGCATAGATACCGGTGATATCTTCACGAAAAAGGGAGCGCCCAAAAGGACGCCCCCAATTCGTCGCTAGGTGGTGGTCGGTAGGCTTAGAAACCGCCCATGCCGCCCATGCCACCCATACCGCCCATGCCACCCATGTCGGGTGCGCCACCACCGGCGCCACCGT
>CAXBEV010000017.1:0-67646 GCA_963974935.1 uncultured Rhodospirillales bacterium
AGGGCTAGTTTCTTGTGCTACATGAGAATTTAGTTGTGCTACATCGGAAAACCGCCGTGCTACAGCAGAAAATGCTCGTGCTACACCGAAAAACTGCCGTGCTACATTCCAAAATGGCTCGTGCTACAAACCAAATTTTCCCTAGCTACACCTTTTGCAGGGCTTTCGCATAACGAATCAACGTAATTAATTGAGGTTTTGTCCCGGTTTAGATCGACAGATTTAGTCGCTCACGAAAATGTGAACTGATGAATTTTTGCCGGAGCAGGATATGGGGTAGTGGCGGACAAATTGGCGCCCATTACAGTTTTTGTTGACCGCTTCTAGGTCGGCCATACGCTGAATTTAATTTGGCACGTCCGCTCAAAAAAGGAGGCGAATATGGATAGCGACCGAAAACCTCAAAAACTTGCCTACACCATCAAAGAATTCTGTATTGCGACATCGATTGGCCGAACAAAGGTCTATGAACTCATTGGCGGTGGTAAACTGCTCACTGTTAAGCTCGGGTCAAAGACGCTTATCAAAGCCGATGAAGCGCAACGTTTTTTGGGTGAACTCTAGTCGTCACGGAGTGGGTCAATGCGAATTTTATTTATGGCCAGTCTGTTTGCGGGGCTATTACTCTTTGTTTCAAGCAATTCTGTTATCGCAGATGTTGTGGGTTCCGCCCGAGTGATCGATGGCGATACTCTGGAAATTAGCGGGCAGCGCATTCGCATCCATGGGATAGACGCACCTGAAGGCCGTCAGACGTGCACCAGAGGCCAAACAATTTGGTTGTGTGGCAAAAAGGCTGCCAAAGCAATGATAGCGCTTGTGCGCGGCTCTGAGGTCAAATGTGAGGCCATCGATACAGACCGCTATGGCCGGATCGTCGGCAAGTGCTTTGCGAATGGTCGTGACGTTGGCAAGGCGCTTGTCATGGACGACCTTGCCCTGGCATATCGGCAATATTCGACGGACTACATCCAAGTAGAAGCGTCAGCCAAGGCAGCGCGGCGAGGTCTGTGGGCAGGGGAATTTGTTGCGCCATGGGATTGGCGGAAGGAGAAGCGGTTACGCACTAGACTAATGATGCGTTCTAGACCCCGTGTAGGCACATAAACTAAGCAAAGCCGATAGTGCGGAAAATTACTTTAAGCGCCGTCATAACTGTACAAAGAAATGTGGGTATATTTAAAAAATACAAAAAATTCCCATAATTCCTAAGGTAATGGCGGAGAGGGTGGGATTCGAACCCACGGAACGCTTTCACGCTCGCTGGTTTTCAAGACCAGTGCCTTCAACCACTCGGCCACCTCTCCTGCGCGTGCGTCTGTCCGGACCGGATACGTGGCGGTGCCGGACGACGTCTTGGAACGGCGCGGACTTTAACCGCCCGGCTATGATCCCCGCAAGGGGAAAGCGGGGCGCACGTGGCCATCGTCGTTATATTGGTTTACCCCAATAGATTTGCGCGATTATCTCTCATAAACGCATGGCACAGCGATGCCATCCAATGCGTCACCGATATTTGTCATTGCTGGTTTAAACGTTCGCTTGTGCCCAAACAGTTGGTTAAGTGGGCAACCCAATTTTTGGTGGTTTTTGCTGCGATGATTTCTTTGATGTGCTAGCTTTATCCGTTCGATAGATCATCGGCAGGGGGGCGGAGAGGCTATGGCACGCGTAATTCAACCACAATTTGCCGCGTTGGGCAGTATGCTTTTATTGTCGGCGGTGGCGTTTCTGGCATTCAGTCTGTGGGCCGCCATACCGGCGAAATCCGCTGACGCGGCGTCTGCGCAGGCGGACGTCGACCCAGATCCGCTGGAACATATCAATCGATTTACCTCCGATTTTAACCGCGCCATTCGTGAAGGCCTGATCGATCCTATGGTCGACGGCTATCAGTTTGTGACGCCTGAACCGATGCAGCGTGGCGTGTCGAACTTCTTTTCCAATCTGCATGAACCGGTGACGGTCGTTAGCTCGTTTTTGCAGGGCGACACCGAAAATGCCGGTAACGCGACCCGTCGCTTTTTCATCAACTCAACCATTGGTCTGGTAGGCACTTATGATCGCGCCAGTGATATGGGGATCGCGCACCGTCGCGAAGACCTCGGCCAAGCGATGGGGGCGAACGGGATTGCACCGGGCCCCCACATTGTGCTGCCGATCTTAGGGCCCAGTAACCTACGCGATGCCACCGGAGACATTGTACTTGGATTGGCCTCGCCGCTGCCGCTTGCGGTGCACGCGGCCGGTACGGGTGTCGGCTATGCCGATCATCAAGACGATGTCGGCGCGATCTCCGCCAATGCGCTGGATCCCTATATCGCCGAGCGTGAAGCGTACGAGCAGTATCGTGCGTATGCGGTCAATAACGGGACACCAGGCGATCAAGATACACCGGATTTTCCGACCCTTGCCGAGCCGTTGGACCTAAAACCGTTGCCGGAAACCGCGAATACACCGAAGTAACGTCGAACGTATTCTTAATGGGTTCGGTAGCTGCGTGCTGCCAAGTTCTGCGAATCGAAGGCCCGGGTTTGGTTGTGCGGGCACTTATGCGGGCGGGCCACGATGTGGTCACGCGCAAATGCGCCGCGCGCCTACACGCTCTGTAAAATAAAACAATATCATAAAAACAATGTGTTAATGGGCGTGTCTTCCGAAATCGCGCGGGGCTTCTACGCTGTTTTTATACGCCGAACGCCGATTGATTGCCGTGCCGTCCCTGCCGGGCTAAGCATGACCAAAGGTGAGGGCAATGTTTTTTTATCTCTCTAAAATCCTTTGGTTCGTTTTTACGCCCGGCAACGCGTTGTTGTTGGCGCTTTCTCTCGGCCTGATTTTGCTAATGACCCGCTGGCGCAGGCTCGGTCGCTGGCTGGTGTCGTTGAGTATGATCACCGCGCTGACGCTGACGTTCGTGCCGATCGGTGGTTGGATGCTGTATTCCCTGGAAAATCGCTTTCCGGTGCCCGCCACACTGCCCGATAAAATCGACGGCATCGTGGTGTTGGGTGGCATCATTGATCCACGCGTCACAATGCATCGCAAAACACCGGCACTGAATGGCGCCGTCGAGCGGATCACGGTCTCAGCCGCGCTTGCAAAGGCGCACCCCGATGCGCGGCTGATCTTCTCTGCAGGTTCTGGGCGCATGTTCGACGATATCCGTGAAGCCGACTATATCGCGTCCGTGTATCAGCAGTTGGGCGTGGCAGAGTCTCGGCTGTTGCTCGACCGGGACGCCCGCAACACCTGGGAAAATGCCGAACGTGCCTATGCCTTGGCGACGCCAAAACCCGGTGAGAACTGGGTATTGGTGACGTCTGCATCGCATATGCCGCGCGCGGTTGGTGTATTTCGGCGGATCGGCTGGTCGATGATCGCCTACCCGGTGGATTTCCGCACCTATCCGGGACAAACGTTCTCACCCCCGATGAGTTTCGGCGGCGGGCTCGGTAGCTTTTCCAATAGTCTGCACGAGTGGATCGGCTTGGCTTCATATTGGCTGACCGGCAAGACCGGCGCCGCGTTTCCCAAACCCTGGCCTAAGGAGGGATAGTCTGAAATGACTTCCGTTTACACGTCCGCATGTCGGCGCACTGCAGGTGTCTTAGCCGTTGCGTTGATGGCATTGACCATGACCGGCTGCGCTGCACGCGCCGAAGCGCCCCCGTTTGCGGATTGGCTCAAGGAATTCCGCGCCGAAGCCCAGGCCAAGGGGATCAGCAATGACGCGGTTGAGCGCGCGCTGGCGACCGTGGCGCCGATTGAGCGGGTGTTGGAGCTGGATAAACGCCAGCCCGAATTCATGCTGACGCTATGGCGTTACATGGATATCTACGTCCCCGATGCCCGCGTCGAGAAGGGTAAGGAGATGCTCAAAAAGCACGCCGCCTTACTGGCCGAGGTGGAGAAGAAATACGGCGTACCGCCACGGTTCTTAGTCGCTTTTTGGGGCGTGGAAACGGATTTCGGGCGCAATTTCGGCGCCTTCCATATGCTGAGCGCCGTCGCGACCTTGGCTTATGATGCGCGACGCGCAGATTTCTTTCGCCAGCAGTTGTTGTCGGCTGTGCGCTTGGTTGAACGCGGAGACGTGCCGGTCGATGTAAAGGCATCGTGGGCCGGCGCGATGGGTAATTTGCAATTTATCCCGACCACGTTTGAAGCCTATGCCGTGGATTGGGACGGCGACGGGCGTCGCGATCTTTGGAACAACTTAGGTGATGCGTTCGGCTCTGCGGCAAACTATCTGCGCCGCGTCGGCTGGGAGCCTGATTACACGTGGGGCCGCGAAGTGGTGTTGCCTGCGGATTTTGAGCTGTCGCTGGTCGGCTTGCACGAGCGCAAAAAACTCGCGGCATGGCAGGCGATGGGGATTCGCAGCGTCGGCGGCGGGGCGTTGCCTAACGCGGATATTGAGGGCTCGTTGCTGCTGCCGACCGGCGCAGAAGGGCCTGCGTTTATCGTCTATCAGAACTTCCGTACCATCATGCGCTGGAACACGTCCGAGCTTTATGCGTTGGCGGTCGGGCATTTGGCGGATCGCTTGATCGGCTTGCCGCGTCTCAGTATTGAGAAGCCGGAAAACGCACAAATGCTGCGCTTTGCCGATATCGAGATCATGCAGCAACTGCTTACGAAGATCGGCTTTGATACCGGTGGCATCGATGGGCGTGCCGGGCCGATGACCAAGGCTGCGATCCGCAACTTCCAAAAGGCGAATAAATTACCGGCCGATGGTCATCCGTCGTTTGGTTTGTTGGAGCGGCTGCGCGCCGCCGCGGGTGGATGAGGCGAAAATGTTGTGCGCTAAGACACAAGATGATGTAACAACGCCCCGGTTTATGTCACTATATTGTCGAAAGCGGGGGGGAGCATGCGCGTGATCGCGAAAGCCGGTCGGACTTGGGGGGCGGCATTAGCCATGGTGCTGTTGCTTGCGAGTTGCGCGGAAACTCAATTTCTGATCAGCACCGCCAAGCGCGTCGCGCGTACAGGGGACGATGCACCGCAAAGCAGCTATAAAATCGGTAATCCCTATCAGATCTACGGCATTTGGTATTATCCCGCCGAAGATTATGAATACGATGAAACCGGAATCGCATCGTGGTACGGCGCTGCGTTTCATGGCAAATCGACGGCCAATGGTGGCGTATATGATATGAATGCCCTGACCGCCGCACACCGCACGTTACCAATGCCGAGCTATGTGCGTGTTACCAATCTGGAAAACGGACGTTCGCTGGTGCTCGAGGTCAATGACCGGGGCCCGTTCGCAAAAGGTCGGATCATCGATATTTCACGCCGCGGCGCGCAATTGTTGGGATTCCAAAGTCAAGGCACAGCACGGGTCCGTGTGCAGATTTTGGCGGATCGATCCCGCGCCGTCGCATCGCGCATGTCGAACCGCGAAGAGCTGGCCCGGGTCGGTTCGCCGATTACGTCTAATGGCCTGCCGAAAGCGAGCGTCAGTGCTGAAACATTGCCGGTGCCGACGGGCGGAGTCGAAGCTGCGCCGCAGGTCACGTCGCAGCCCATCGTAGTGGCAAGCAATTCGTCTGTGGTGCGAGGCAATCCCATCAGTTCGCCGACCGGCACCATCCCAAACACAACGGCGCCGAGTGAAACAACCGCCTTGAGCGTCGACCCGACCGCGGCGGTAACACAAGAACCGGTGGCGGCGACCAATATTTTCGTGCAAGCTGGTGCGTTCGGCATTTTTGAGAATGCCAACAAAGTGCGCGCCCGGCTCAGCCCGCTCGGCAACGTTTTCTTGGATCGCGTGCTGGTTAAGGAACGCGACTTGTTTCGCGTGCGGATCGGCCCGCTGGCGGATGTTGCGAGCGCAGACACGGTGTTGAGCCAGGTGGTCGCGACAGGTTACCCTGATGCGCGCATCATCGTCGATTAAAATGCGTGACTGAGACATGCAATGATATCGCCCAATGATATCGCCACGTTTTGGACATGATACTTGCATTATATTAATGGCACTTTTTCCGCGTTAACCTGGAGATATGATGACCTTCGCTAATCTAAGAACCGCCATTGCTCGTGCCTCTTTTGCATTGCTGATTGCAGTCTCGCTGACTGAGGCCGCAGCCGCGCTTGAGATCGAAACCGACGCCCGCGAGGCGATCTTGGTCGATCCGGCAACAGATGCCGTGCTGTTGTCGAAAAACGCTGATGTGCCGATGCCGCCGGCGTCCATGAGCAAGCTGATGACGGTCTATCTGTTGTTTGAAAGCCTGAAAGAAGGCCGCGTTTCGTTGGACGATAAATTCCGTGTGTCTGAAAATGCGTGGCAAAAAGGCGGCGCTAAAAGCGGCAGCTCGACGATGTTCCTGCCGCCCAATTCCGAAGCCCGCGTCGAAGATTTGATCCGCGGTATTATCGTGCAGTCCGGCAATGACGCATGCATCGTCGTCGCCGAAAACCTGGCCGGTAGCGAAGAGGCATTTGCACGTCGTATGACGGAAAAAGCGCAAGCGCTTGGCATGCGCAATTCCACCTTTGTCAACGCGACCGGCTGGCCGGATCCGGAACAACGCATGTCCGCGCGCGATCTCGCCATTTTGTCTGAAAGTGTTTTGAGAGACTTTCCGGAATATTTCCATTATTACGACGAGCGGGAATTTACTTATAACGGCATTCGCCAGAGCAACCGCAATCCGCTGCTGTATAACTACCCCGGCGCTGACGGCTTTAAGACCGGCCACACTGAAGAGGCGGGCTATGGGCTGACGGCGACTGCGGAACGTGACGGGCGGCGGCTGATCTTGGTTATCAACGGGCTCGAGAGCAAAAAAGCACGGGCGATGGAGTCCGCCAAGCTGTTGGATTGGGGCTTTCGCGAGTTCGACAACTACGCACTGTTCAAAGCCGGCGATACGGTAGAAGTCGCGCCGGTGTGGCTTGGTGTGTCGCCGACGGCTGAAATGAAAATCACCCGTGACGTATTCATCACCATGTCGCGGAAATCACGGCGCAACATGAAGGTAACGGTGAAGTATGTTTCGCCAATTCCAGCGCCGATCCAAGCCGGTCAGCAAATCGGCACCGTCAGCATCACCGCCCCTGATTTCGACACCATCGACGTGCCGTTGACGGCAGCCGCCGACAACAAGCAACTGGGCATGTTTGGACGCCTAGGCGCCGCGCTCGAATTTATCCTCTGGGGAAGCGCGACTTGAGGATTGTTGGTACTCAACAATTTTTTGGAAAAATGAGGTATAGTTCAGAGAATCAGTGTATGCGTGTTACCTGTGGATAAGGTGCAATTAAGAACAATAGCCTGTGGGCAATGTGCATAAGTTTCTTATTTTGAGGATAGTTTTGAGTTGATTTCGATTGTGAATTTTTCGCCACCAGATATTAGTTGATCACTTTAGGGAGGCGTATTTATGTTTATTGCGATTGATGGGATTGATGGTTCCGGGAAGACCACTCTAGCGCGTCAATTGGCAGAGTTGTTTACTGGTAAAAAAACTGAAGTTTTTCTCACAAAAGAGCCAACGGATTACTCTAAGTGGGGGCAGCGTCTACGTCGTGCTTCTATAGAGGGGCGTTTGCCAGCCAATGTTGAGTTAGAATATTTTCGACAAGACCGACAAAACCATATTGAACATCACATAAAACCAGCTTTAGCGGCAGGAGCCATTGTAATTTCTGATAGGTATGTCGACTCCACACTAGCATTTCAGTCTAATACGTCCGACGAAGCTGAAACGTTATATCAGTCTATGGTTGACGAAATTCTTATACCAGATTTGACTTTCATTATTGATTGCCCAGTTGATATTGGTTTGCGACGAATAAACATTCGAGACAATGGAAATTTATCTCAGTTTGAGAAGAGAGAAACTCTTGAGCGAGCAGAGGCAATATATGAGGCGCGAAAAGGCGAGAATTACGTTCATCTAGATGGTTCAAAAAATATCGAAGATACATTTATACAAGCCATCGAAACTCTCCGTCATAAATTTGATGATAATCCTCGATTTCGTGGTTTATTGAGCGGAGTTGTGAATATTAAAGATATGCCTCTGATAACTCCTCGATTTGCCGCTGGCTAAATTACATATAGAGTGAGCAATTTTAGCAGTCAAAAAATAGACCTATTGTTCTTAAACAATTTTGACGCTGTGACCGCTGACATTTCGGACATCGTGCAAACTCGTTTGGGGGTCAGTTTGTCATGAACGCCAAAGCCGCACCGGTCGATGACGAAGACGACGTCGGCCCGCGCACCAACCCGGACCTGTTCGGACATGCGGATATGGAAGACGTCCTCAAAGCCGCACACGCCAGTGGCAAGCTGCCGCACGCGTGGTTGATCACCGGGCCGAAGGGCATCGGCAAGGCGACGTTGGCGTATCGGTTGGCGCGCTATTTGTTTCAAAATCCACCGGATGCGCCCTCGGCCGCGGGCGGGCTTTTTGCGGACGACGATATTCCCGCCGCAGACACGGGGCAGGGGCTTTACGTCGATCCCGGCTCTCCTGTTTTTCATCGTGTCGCCGCCGGGGGGCATGGCGATCTGTTTACGGTTGAGCTGCAGCTGAACGACAAAGGCAAACTGTCGACGCAGATCAGGGTCGACGATGTGCGCGCCGCCATTGATTTCGCGCACATGACGTCGAGCGAAGGCGGCTACAAGGTGATTATTGTCGACGGCGCCGAACTGATGAACGGTGCCAGTGAAAACGCGTTTTTAAAAATCCTCGAAGAGCCACCGGCCGATACCATTATTTTGATGGTCAGCCACAACCCCGGACGGCTGTTGCCGACGACGCGGTCGCGCTGCCGCATGCTGGCGCTGAAGCCATTGGCACCCGAGATCGTTTCTAATTTAATGGCGCAGCATCTGCCCGACGTTGGCCCGGATGAAGCCGCCGAGTTGGCGCGTTTGTCGGAGGGCAGTATCGGCCGCGCGCTGACTTTGGCGTCGGGCGACGGCCTCGAGATTTATCGCGACATCGTCGGCATCCTGCGCACGCTGCCGTCCATCGATGGCGCTAAGGTGCAGGCGTTGGCGGCGAAGCTGTCGAAGGTCGGCGCCGATGACGCCTATCGCTCGGGGATCGAGCTGTATCGCTGGTGGCTGTCTCGCATCGTGCTGGCCGCGAGTAGGGGGGCGGACGGCGATAAAAGCCTCGGCCCCGATGAAAAAGACATCGCGCAGCGGGCGGCTGCGACCGCCTTGTTGCCGGTATGGCTGCTTAGGCTCGATGATGCGGAAAGTCTGATCCGCAGCGCCGACCCGCTGAACCTGGACCGCAAGCAAGTGGTGCTCTCGTTGTTTCTGGCGTTGGCGTAGCCCGCTTCGCTATCCCCTATGATCCTTGACCGTTTGCCCCCTGCGCCGTACCAAAGGGCCGACCCCGACATAGGATGAAGCCCGTATGAACGCCCGCCCGACTTATTACGTCACGACGCCGATTTATTACGTCAACGATGCCCCGCACATCGGCCATGCCTACACCACGTTGGCCTGCGACGTTTTGGCGCGGTTCAAGCGCTTGGACGGCTTTGACGTCAAGTTTCTGACGGGCACCGACGAGCACGGCCAAAAGGTCGAAAAATCCGCGCAAGCTAAGGGTGTCGAGCCACAGGCGTTTACCGATGCGGTGTCGCAGAATTTCCGCGATCTGGCGGACTTTATGAACTTCACCCATGACGATTTCATCCGCACCACCGAAGACCGGCATATCCGCGCCTGTCAGGCGATCTGGAAGCAGCTCGCCGATGCCGGTCAGATTTATCTCGATAACTACGGCGGCTGGTATGCGGTCCGCGATGAAGCGTTCTATGCCGAAGACGAATTGACGAAAACGCCCGACGGCAAACGCATCGCGCCATCCGGCGCCGAGGTCGAATGGGTCGAAGAGCCCAGCTATTTCTTTAAACTGTCCGAGTGGGGCGACCGCCTGCTGGCATACTATGATGCGCACCCGGATTTCATCTTGCCTGAAGGCCGTCGCAACGAGGTGGTCAGTTTCGTCAAAGGCGGGCTCAACGATTTGTCCGTCTCGCGTACCACGTTCAAATGGGGCGTGCCGGTGCCGGGCGACGAAGATCACATTATGTATGTGTGGCTGGATGCGCTGACGAACTACATCACGGCGGCGGGCTATCCCGACACCGACAGCGCCGATTTTCAGAAATTCTGGCCCGCCGATCTGCACATGGTCGGCAAAGACATCCTGCGTTTTCACGCCGTCTATTGGCCGGCGTTTTTGATGGCGGCTGGGATCGAGTTGCCGAAGCGGGTGTATGCGCACGGCTGGTGGACCAACGAAGGCGAGAAGATTTCAAAATCGCTCGGCAACGTCATCGATCCGATGGAACTCGCCAACAGATACGGCTTGGATCAGGTGCGCTATTTTATGCTGCGCGAAGTGCCGTTCGGCAACGACGGCGATTTTTCGCACACCGCCATGGTCAATCGCATGAACGGCGAGCTTGCCAACGATTTTGGCAACCTGGCCCAGCGCGTACTGTCGATGACCGCCAAGAATTGTGACGGCATCGTGCCGACGCCGGGTGCCCTGGAGGCCGAAGATACCGCGCTGCTGGGGCAGTGCTATGCGCTGCTGGATGCCGTGCGTGCGCTGATTGATCGCCAGCAGTTCCACAATGCCTTAGAAGCGATTTGGGTCGTGATCCGGGCTGCCAACGGCTACGTCGACCGCCAGGCGCCTTGGAAGCTCAAGAAAGAAGATCCGGCGCGTATGGCGACGGTGCTTTATGTGCTCGGCGAAACCATCCGGCATCTGTCGATCTTGTGTCAGCCGGTGATGCCGCAAGCGATGGAAAAAATGCTCGACCAACTCGCCGTGCCTGCCGATGCCCGCAGTTTTGCGAGCTTGGGCGAGGGGGGGGCGATTGCCCCCGGCACCGCCCTACCCAAACCCGAAGGCGTGTTCCCGCGCTTTGTCGACGAAGAATAGGGGGAGGTCCCGGAGACGCTGCGCGTTCCGGGATGACGGGCTTTTATAATATGATATCGTCATCCTGGGCGGAGACCCGGGACCTCCCCCAAGCCACAGCTTATTCGAGGTGTCATGACCGATAAAACGCCCCCGCAGTTCGACACACCCTTGATCGACAGCCATTGCCATCTGGATTTTCCGGATTTCGGCGACGAGCTTGATGAGGTCGTGGCGCGTGCCGGACGCGCCGGCGTTTCGCATATGGTGACGATTTCGACGCATCTCAGCCGGTTTCCAGGCGTGCGCGCGGTCGCTGAGCGATTCCCCAACGTTTTCTGCTCGGTCGGCATCCATCCGCACGAGGCGGGCACCGAGGTTGAAGTCACGGCCGATGAGTTGATCGAACTCGCGCAGCACCCGAAAGTCGTCGGGATCGGCGAAACCGGGCTCGATTTCTATTACGAGCACAGCCCGCGCGATGTCCAGGAGCGTCAATTCCGCACGCACATCAAAGCCGCCCGCGAAACCGGGCTGCCGCTGATCGTGCACACTCGTGACGCCGACACCGATACCATCCGCATCCTCGAAGAAGAGCACGCAATGGCGCCGTTTCCGGGTCTGATCCACTGCTTCAGTTCCAGCGCCGAGCTGGCCGAGCGGATGGTGGCCTTGGGCCTGTACATCTCGTTTTCCGGCATCGTCACCTTCAAGAAGGCCGATGCGCTGCGCGCCGTCGCCAAAGCCGTGCCGCTGGACCGCATCTTGGTCGAGACCGACAGTCCGTATCTGGCCCCCGTGCCCCGGCGCGGCAAGCGCAACGAGCCGGCTTTTACGGCGTTTACAGCGGCCAAGGTGGCCGAGGTGCGGGGGATCACCGCATCGGACCTCGCGCAAGCCTCCACGGCCAATTTTAAGCGCCTGTTTGCCAAGGCCGGCGCCGCCATGGATGCCGAGACGGCTGCATGAGCAGGGTAAATGCTCCGACAAAGGTGACGTTCTTAGGCTCAGGGCCCTCCAGCGGCGTGCCCGGCGTCGGTATCGGCTGGGGCGACTGCGACCCGAACAACCCGAGAAACAACCGCACCCGCCAATCCGTGCTGGTCGAGCATGCCGGCAAGCGGATGCTGGTCGACACCACGCCCGACCTGCGCACGCAATTGCTCCGCGCCGACGTCGATTATCTGGACGCGGTCCTATTTACTCATGCCCATGCGGACCACCTGCACGGCATTGATGACCTCAGGGGCATCAATAAGGCGATGAAAAAGCCGCTGCCGGTATTCGCTGATGCCGCGACCCACGGACATATTGCCGAGCGCTTTTCATATACCTTGGCGCCGATGCGGCCGGACGAGCCGAATGTTTTCGTGCGTCCGGTGCTCGAGATGACCGAATTCGTCCCCGGCGACGACGTGGACGTTTTAGGCGTGCGCGTCGGATCGTTCGTTCAAGATCACGGACATTCGTCGACGGTCGGGTTTCAATTCGGCGGCGTGGTGTATTCGACGGACGTGAAAATCCTCTCGGACGATATTTTGGATCGTCTTAGGGACGCCGAACTCGATGTCTGGATCATCGGTGTTTTCAGTTGGAAAGAACATTGGACGCATGCCCATGTCGATCGTGCGCTCGAATGGATTGAGCGCGTAAAACCGAAAAGGGCGATCCTCACGCACCTCGGCACCGGCATCGATTACGCCGATTTGATGGCCGCAACACCCGATCATGTCGTGCCCGCATTCGACGGCATGACGGTCGAGGTCGCCGACGGCGGGGCAGAGATTTCAATCTCGGCATAGCCGTTCACTGCAGGTACCAAGCGTACCTTTATATTTTTGACTGCATTTCATATTGTTTTGTCTGATGTGTATAAGTCGTTGTTTTTAAATAATACTATTTAATTTTCCATAATATACATTATACGACTTAACGAGATATGGGCAGGGCTGAGCGTGCGCCATTACCCCGCAGAATACCCGCTCCAGATCAGCTTCCGCGTCATCCTGAATCAAACTGTGACTGGCATTGCGCCCGAACGCTAAAACCAAAAGCCCGTCACCTCCGCGCAGGCGGAGGTCCATCTCGTGGCATGGATTCCCGCCTGCGCGGGAATGACGTGAATGACGGAATGTGTCAGCGACGGGTTTGGCGCGTGCCCCATTTGGTCGAACGCGTTAATGTCGACCTCATCACATCGAACGAGGTTTTCCATGGACGACGCCCCCGCAACTCAGCCCCGCTACGGTATGGACGATCTGTTGCAGATCATGGCCAAGCTGCGCGATCCCGACGGCGGCTGCCCTTGGGACGTGGCGCAGGATTTCGCCAGCATTGCGCCCTACACCATCGAAGAAGCCTACGAGGTCGCGGACGCCATCGAGCAAGCCGATATGCCGGCGCTCAAGGGTGAGCTCGGTGATCTGCTGTTGCAGGTCGTGTTCCACGCACAAATGGCCACCGAGGCCGGCGATTTCGCCTATGCCGATGTCGTCCACGCGGTCTCGGAAAAGATGGTGAAGCGGCACCCGCATGTGTTCGGCGATGCCTCGGTGGCCGATGCGGATGCGCAGACCAAGGCCTGGGAAGATCAGAAAGCCGACGAGCGCGCCGCCAAGGCCCAGGCCGAGGGGCGCACGCCGTCGGTGCTGGACGATGTGGCGCGCGGGCTCCCTGCCCTGATGCGCGCGGAAAAGCTGCAAAAACGCGCCGTCCGGGTCGGCTTCGACTGGCCCGATGTGGCCCCCGTGTTCGATAAGGTCCGCGAAGAACTGGACGAGATCACCGAAGTCTTGGAGGCCGCCCCCGCCGGCGCCGCGCCCGACCCGGACCGGCTCGAAGACGAGCTCGGCGATCTGCTGTTCACCTGCGTCAATCTGGCCCGCAAACTCGGCACCGATCCGGAAACCGCGCTGCGCCGCACCAACGCCAAATTCGAACGCCGGTTTCGCGATGTCGAGGCATTTGCCGCGGCGGCGGGCCGCGGGGGCCTGCACGGTATGGATATTGAAGATCTCGAGTCCCTATGGTCGCGGGCGAAGGAACAAGAACGGGTATAGTCCCTACTCGGCTCTTGCTCTTACCGCAAATCTACTAGTAGACGGCCGGTTTTTCATAAGCGGCGTTTGCGCGCCGCGCCGGATCATTGAGCGGGCTGCGCCGCCTCGCCGATAAATGTAATCGCGGTCTTGTAATTGTTCACGCGGCCGATGCGGTTCGTCAAAAAATCCTGCAATATTTCGCGTGTGAGGGTCTCGGCTTTACTGCTGGCGACGAGTTCGCCTCGCTCTGCTCTCTGCATATCCTGTTGACGCGCCGTCAGGTTTTGCCTCGCGTCCAGAGGAGCCACGGCTTCACCAGATTCAGCGACAATATCGGCCTCCGCCTGTGCCACGGCAAGCGCCGGCGCACTGGTCAGCGAACCATCGATATCCGAGACGAGCGTTCGGTAGAACCGCATCGTCAATCGCAGTCCCGTCGGGATTTTCGCCGCGAGGTCGCCGTATGTGAGTGCTGCGCCGTCATCTCCGGTCTTTTTGACAACGTCGGTGCGATCGGCCTCGATGCTCTTGTAAGCGGCTTCCAATTTCGTCGATAGGGCAACCACATACGGCTTTGTATCCTCGTCGAGGCTCCATACCTGCAGGATCGAGGTTTTCAGCCCGCCCTCGCTCAAAATATCAGTCATGCGATCGAAGTCCTGGCCGGCTTTGCTCTCATATGTTTCGGTGTGACGCTCGAACACCCGCTCAAGCCCCGGTTTGGCGCTTTCTTGCTGCGCGGGCGTTTCGCCGGTTCCGGGCTGCGGCGGAGCGGGTATGCTATTTCGTAAATTGCTCAGGCCCGGTTGCCCACTCAGGCTGAACATCGCCAGATTACGTGCGGACTCGGTGATCGCCGTCGTGTCCGCCGAATAGCTCTTTACGTACCAGTTTCCGATATCGTCCTTGGCGATGGCGTAGTTGGTTTCGCCGGCGGCGGCGACGCGCACACGGTTGATGTTTTGCCAATACTGCTTGTCGATGTCGTCGACAATGGCCGTTTGGGTCGGTTTGCCGTAAAAGCTTTCCAAACTCTGGCCGCCCGGAAGGCTCCGCCGCGCGTGCTTAACCAGCATGTTGCTCCATGAGAACGACGTATTGTCTTGTAGTCCCGTCGCCGCGAAACTGGACCGCAGATACGCCGATGCCGGACGGATGAAGGTCATCTCCGATTTTTGCGCCTCGGCGCTTTGGATGGCGGCCCGCAATTCCTGCGCGCGCTTCGTCGCGCCGTTGGAAATCGCCAGAGTTTGGCCGTACTTGAGCAGCGTGATGTACTGATCAATCACATCGGTGCGCGTCAGGTCGCTAGGTGCATCGTCGGCCTGCAAGCGGCGGGGCATGACCAACAGCATCGCCCTGCTCTCTTGCTCTTTAACGGTGTCGATGACGCTGGCCCATGCTTTTTTAAGCGCCGACTGTTCGTTGGCCGTCTTGGCTTTGAAGTCGGCCTCGCTTTCCCCAGCTGTTTTCTTCGCTTCCAGAACGGCGACGGCGACATCCAGCAGCCCGTTGGCGTCCCCGTCCCGGACACTTTGGGCCCGCGCGGCGTTTAGAATGTCCGCTTTGGCGCCCGCCATGAATGATTGTTTGGTATTGAGGGCGTTCAGGTCAGCCTCTGCCACCGTGACCGCTTTGGTCGCATCTTTCAGATCTTTTTCGCGGGTTTTCGTCAACAAATCGGTCAGATACGACGTCGCGCGCACGGCGCTCTGCTGGATGGCGGCAAGCACGTTGCTGATCTGGGTCGCTTTGACGACCGGCGTCGTATCGCCGTCGAACGGGGGGGCGGCATTGTTGATGTAGCTTTGCGCATTTGCCGCCTTGAAACGGTCTTTGTGGTTTTTGTCGGCGGCGCTGAAGGTGCCTAAATGCTGCGTCAGCCATTTCTTGATGCCCGTCATGACCTCGGCCTTGGTTGAGTTGCTGCTCGTGTCTGCTGTCAATGCTGCGATTTCCGAGGTTTTTCCGGACAGCAATTCGTTTGCATCCAGGATCACGGCGCGGGCATTCACGTCTTGCTTGAATTGGGCCGCAGCGTCATCGGCGCCTGGCGCGGTCGTGCGATCGACGGTGCCACGCTCGTTCTGGGCCGCCGTGGCATAGGCGATTTTTTCGTCGACGGCCGTTTTTGCGGACTTTTTGGCCTTCAGCGTTGCTTCCAAGGATGGGGCCGGATCGCCGATCAACGCGATGACGTCGTCGATGACACGCGCGCGCGTGCGCCCCAGCGCCTGGCTCCAGGCGGCGCGCTCTGCATCGGCCATTTTTTTGTCGTCGTCCTGGTGTTCCTTCAGACGAAACGCATGATCCGCTTCGACGATGATCGCGTTTCCGAAGGCCTGGAGCGCCAAGGTAAATTTGTCGATGCCGCCCGGAAGCTTGAGCACTTCACGAACCAGCAGCTCTTTCTCGTCCTGAAACAACACCTGATGGTTGGCGAGTTTGGTGATGCGTGTGCCGAACCCGATCAGCGCGGGGCGGAGCTTTCTTTGCGCCTCTTGCAGCGCGGCTGTGTCGTCATCGACGATGGCCTTTTCGTACGACTCGGTCAGAGTATCCAGGCCTTCGATGCTGCCGCGGCCGGCGTCAAAGCTGCCGACGTTGTCGGCGATCAGCGCAATCGAGTCTTCGACCCGCTCGATGTTCGGCGATGTCTCGCCCAATGAAAACGCCATGCCATGACTGCGAGATGCGGTCTGGACGTACTTGGCGCCAAAGTTCTTCAGCGGGCTGGCCACCTTTACGTATTGCGTAAGATATTGCGTATCTTTGACGGTCTTAAATGCCGCATGCCCCGCCAGTAATTCGTTCGCAATCGTCGCCGGGTGTTGCTCCAGCGCATCGACGAATGCCGCCCGGTTCGCGGCATAGTCGATATCGATCTTGGGCACATACTCGATCTTAGGCATATACCAATTGAACGTCTTCGGCATGGCGCCGCTGAAGGTTCGGATGAGAATGAGCCTCTCAATTTCCGTGACGTCGCTGACCAGGCGCGCGAGATGCGCAATGAACGTGTTTCGATCGGTTTCGTCCGTGACGTTTTTTCGGAACGTCAGGTCATCGACGCTTGCCAGCATCTCTACGGCTTGCACCCACAGCCTTTCGCTTGCGCTGCGGAAAGCGAGATACGCATCCGATATTCCGTTTGTTTTATTCGTGAGCGCCGCACCCGCATTCTGTTTGTCCGCGTCCCCGAAAAGAATAAGCGCATGCTCTTTCACGCGTTGCGGGTCTACCAAATACGTGAATTCGGCGTCGGATCTAAGATGAACGTTCGGGTTTTTTGCAAACCAGTCGTTGTCTTGCGACAGCTTTTCCGTGCGGTTCACGTCGATAAAACCAGCCCCGCCGGCCGCATTAGCTTGCTTAAAGAACTCAACCGCGACGCGGGTCGGCGATGTTGCTGTCTGCGGGTCCTGGACCGACGCAGCGACGGAATCGCAGGTCTTTGAGCGTTCGGACCTCTCCGGCGTCACCTCTCGGTAGCGATGTACGCTCCCATCGCGCCGTTCGTACATTTTCGGATTCAGCAGCGACTTGTACTGATCGAAAAGGCACGCGCGGAGCTCTTCCAGCTTCGGGTACGTCTTAATTTCGGCCGCGAGTTCTTTGGTCCGCGCGTCGTAACTTGATTTGAGCGTCAACCACACCGCATCATCCGACGTGGCCGAATCATCCGACGTGGCCGACGGCTGTACCGCATCGCGCGCTGTCAAAACTTGTTTTTGTGCGGCGCGAAGTCGAACGACAAAATCGACGACTGGTGCTGGCGCCGTGTCTTTGTATAAGGACAACACGTGGTTGACCCGACGCGCAGGCCCGCTGACGAAGTACATTTTCTTGTTTTTTGAACTGGAAAATCTCTCAGCCGGCGCCGGTTGCTCCATCCAATCTTCTCTGTAGGCCTTAAGCACGAGCTCCAGCGGTTCCGTTTGGCAATCGCGCACGTCCGATTCGGGGGGGTCACCGAGTTCTTGGCGCGTGCTGCACTCGAGTGTATCACGAAGCTGGATCAGCAGCGGCTTCACGGCGACAGCCAAGTGTGCGAACTGTAGTTTTTGAACTTCTTCCTGGTTGATCAGCGGGCCTTTATAGACATCGACGTCGATGGTCATGACCGCGCATCCGGAAAGTCCGACGGCGGCCAGGGTGGATATCGCAAGCGAGCGCGCGGTACTGCCCTTGAATGTTCGGTGTTGTGTCATCGCTCGGCCCCCTAATCGCTCTTCAACTCGACGGCTACGTCTTTCTGAATTTCTCTCAGACGTTGGCTTTCGGACTCGACCCTGACCAGGGCCTCGAATATGTCGCGTGTCAGCTTTGCGGATTGGCGCGACGCAATTTCACCAGCAACGCTGCCGAGCGCGTTGTCGACGGCTTGAAAGAATCCCTCCGGGTTTGATCCCATGACGATCACCAACCGGTGGTTTTCGGGAACCTTTCGCGTTCCCTCCGGGCCGAACTGAAATAATTTACGGTTTCCACCGATCTTCACGAGTTCGGCGTCCTGAACGTTCTTCACTGAAACGCCGCCTGCGCTCTCCTCGAACTTCAGCGTGGTCCCCAGCGTGTCGATCAATTCTGCGCGTATCCAGCCCGACGCGAAGTTTACCTGACTGATAAAACTCGCCTGACCATGCACCCGGATGCGATACATTTGCGGCTCATGTTGGCCAAGGGGATCAAACGATCCGATGTAATATATCTGTTCGATCTCATGGCTGGGAGCTTGTGCGCCCAAAATCGTTGCGCCGATCGCGCCAAGCGCGATGTTTTGCTCGAGATTGGAACAGGCAGATATACTCAGCCCGCATGAGACAATAACCAACGCGCATGCGAGACGTTTGATGGATGAAAAGATGCCGTAAAAGGCGCCAATCACAGTCACCCTCCCCCTAGGCCAACTACCATTATATAACACAAACTTATAGTATTACGGGACGTAGACTCGGAGGACCACTCCCGCCGCTTTTCTATTATTGGTAGAAGGGTAAGGGGCGGCACGTTCGAGAGTCAAGTATTTGACTACTCCGCCGCGTCCTTCTTCGGTGTCGAAATATCGGTCAGCAGGAAATCCGGGACACGGCAGCCGATGGTGCAGCAGCGCCCGACCCCGAACGGCTCGAAGACGAACTCGGCGATCTGCTGTTCACCTGCGTCAACCTGGCCCGCAAACTCGGCACCGACCCGGAAACCGCACTGCGCCGCACCAACGCCAAGTTTGAGCGCCGCTTCCGCGACGTCGAAGCCTACGCCGCCGCCGACGGCCACTCCCTCAAGGACCTGGACATCGACGCTCTCGAAGCCCTATGGACCCGCGCTAAGGTGGCGGGACGGGCGTAACGCCATTTTGTCTACTAGTAGATAATCCGAATTCCGCCCACGGCGCCTATCAATAAACGCCGTCATTCCCGCGCAGGCGGGAATCCATTTTGCAAATTCTGCTTCAATCTGAACAACATTCAGGATGAACGTATAAGATTAGGTGCGTATGGCGGTTTAGCTTGAGGGGTGCGGCGCTGAAAAATAGCTGAACGCTACATACTGCAGTCCGTGAGCATTTCACCCAAAGGTGGATTGTGAAAGTGGTGTGTTTTTAAATGAAAAATTTCGCAAATGGTTTTTGTGACATGTTAGCAATTAGTAATTTTAATTGCTAAGTCGAAGCTGCGCCCTCGCGAATGCTCTTTGCATCATGATTGGAGAACTTGATGAAGTGCATCATTAAGTTCTGCCACCACGTCAAAGGTACAGTGTCTTCATTGTCCAATCCCCATGCGCGGATTACCTCGTTATGGCAAGCTAAGCTTAAGGCAGTGTAGGCTGGCGGTTCATCTTTCTCTATTAAGCGACGTTGCCGCGCCCAATTAGCTAATTGATCCTCAGACGGAGAGGAAATTGCCTCCATTTCAGCAAAAATATCCATGAAGCGCATGTAAAGTAGCGCGTGGTCTCGCGCTTTCATAGAAAATCCAACAACCAAATCCAAGGCCGCAATCAAGGCAGCCACTAAGCCCAAAAATCCAGCGGCTTCTTTAAAATATGCTGCAAACGCCGTAGATCCAAAAACGATAATTAGGAACATGGAAATTTTGTGAAATAAGTCAAAGAACGAACGTCTACGCGCGTGATAGCGTATAGATCTATCTATGCTGAATTTTAGCCTATCGAATGGTTTGTTTTCGCTCATTTCTTCCGTATCGGTGGGGGTTTAGGGTCGGGAACACGGTCCCTAACTCTGGCTGACTTTTTAACAAATTCACCATCTATATTTGATAGGCCAAGAACCCACAAAGCAACATCTTTCACATCTTGCGGTTCTTCACGGCTTTGCAAAATTGCCTTCGCTTTATTTGCAACCGACTGCGATTTGGCATGTGAACCACGCGGAGCAATCATGTGTGCGTAGCCGGCCAGATTCGCTCTCCCACTTCTACGACGGTGCTTCTTGGGCTTAGCTGTCAAAATTGTCGCCCCCAATTTATCGGATACCCCTATACAATCTTATAGGGTATAATCCCGAGTGTTGCGACCCGCTTTTAAGTCCAAACGGAGTTTAAATAATGGCTAAAAATGAGAAAACGTCGAAGTCTGTTGCCTCCAAAGCATCTAAAATCTTGCGCGATCCCAAATCATCGAAGCAAGCTAAAAGCGTAGCAGCCTCAGCACTCACGCAAGCGCCAGACCGAAAAGGTAAGTCAAAAAAGAGATAGTACTACTATGCGTTTAACATGTGCACTTGACCCGATCGCTTTGGAAACTCGTTCATTTTAACCCTGGGGAAATGAAGTCGAAGGGGGTAAAAAACAAAGGGTCATCAATGTTTGCTAAAAATGTAAAAACGATGACCTTTTAACAAATTTTAGCATCCGAACGTTCTTTTAGAAAAACAGCTGAGCGCTACAGAGCATTTGCTATTGTGGCGAACAAAAACTTTGCGCGGTAATGTTTCTTATTCGCCTTCCCAAAATCTACTTGCTGATAATTCCCTCCTTCGACCTCCGACGAATCCCAGCTATAGTCTCCACATGGAAAATGCCGACGACAAAGCCGCCGATCTCCGCCCGTGGCAGGGGCAGTTTGAGGTCAACAACGTCACCGTCGTCGCCGAGACGCCCGAGCTGCGGGTGTTGGAGCTGACGCTTGATCCGGGTGAGTGCGTGCCGTGGCATGCGCACCCGTCGAACGCGGATATCTTTTACTGCATCGAAGGCGTGATCGACGTGCACGAAAAGATGCCGGAAACAGTGGTTCGGCTCGATGTTGGGGCGACGCATACGGTGCCCGAGCGGCGCGCGCATCTGGTGCACAATCCTAGCGGGGTGCGGGCGCGGTTTTTGAACATTCAAGGCCCCGGCGCTTACGACTACCTGCCCATCGGCGATCAGGTGCAGCCTGAATTTACCCCCAAGGCCGCGACCTAATGGACCCGGATTTCTGGCACGACCGCTGGCAGACCAACAAGATCGCGTTCCATGAAAAGAACGGCAATCCCCTGCTCGTCAAGCATCTGGATGTGTTGGCGCTGCCGCCCGGTGGGCGCGTGTTCGTGCCGTTGTGCGGCAAGACGCTGGATATCGGTTGGCTGCTGTCGCAAGGCTTTCGTGTCGTCGGCGTGGAGTTGGTGGAGTCGGCGATTGTGCAATTGTTCGATGAACTGGGCATGACGCCGCAGATCAACCGGGACGGACCGCTTATGTGCTACCGCGCCGACAATTTGGATATCTTCGTCGGCGATTTCTTTGCGCTGTCACAAACCGTGCTGGGGCCGGTGGATGCGGTGTTCGACCGCGCCGCCTATGTGGCGCTGCCGGCGGAGATGCGCCCGCGCTACGGTGCGCATTTAATGGCGATCACCGGGGCGGCGCGGCAGATGCTGCTGACCTTCGAATACGACCAGACGCAAATGGACGGCCCGCCGTTTTCGGTCGAGGCCGACGAGGTCGCGGCGCGCTATGGGGATCGCTTCGTGGTCACGCTGATCGACCGGGTCGAAATCCGCGGCGGCCTAAAGGGCCTGGTGCCGGCGACGGCGGCGGTGTGGCTGTTGATGCCCCGGTAATGTGATGAAAGATGTCGTCATTCCCGCGTAGGCGGGAATCCATCGCGAACATGGATCCCCGCCTGCGCGGGGATGACGGGTGTTTAGGGGATGACGGGTGGCTTATAGCTGGCCCGTCAAACACGCCGGACGCCGCACCCCTACTCCGCCGCGTCCTTCTTCGGTGTCGAAATATCGGTCAGCAGGAAATCTGGGACACGGCAGCCGATGGTGCAGCAGCGGCCGGGTTGGCGGTCGGCATTTTTGCCGTCGCTGCGCTCGACCAAGTCGCGGTCCATCAGTTGCTGTACGATCTCTTTTTTCTCGCCGATCGGATAATTACGCCAGATTTCCTTTTTCATGGCTTCGGGCGAGCCGCCGCCGTGCAGCGAGATCACCGAATACCAGCCGCCCTGGTGGCTCGCCGTCAGGTCTTCCATCAGGCGCGCGGTCTGCAGGCGTTGTGAGGCCGGGACGTGCGGGTTGGCCTGCAGCACGGCGTCGAGCGTGCCGGCGGTCTCGGGGTTATGGTCTTCGTCGGGGCCCGGCAGCGTCACGATCAGGCCGCCCGACACCGTGTGCGCAAGCCGATGCATGTCATAAATCTGCGTCGCCATCAGAAGCTTGCCGATGTTGGAAAACACGGGCTCGGGCATGATGTTGCCCGACCCGTCTTTCTGCCCGTAGGTCGAGGCCGCGACGCCGGTCGCGAAAAAGCCTTCGACGATTTTGATCAACTCCACCATGTCGTTGCGCAAATGGCTGTGCTTGTTGGGATCGAGGCCGTTCGCCTCAATCATCAAGGCGCCTGCGCCGATCAGCAGATCGCCGAAGCCGGCGCGGGCCGCGATGCAGGAATGGCGGTGATGCGTCGCATAGTTATAGGTGATGTGCTGCGACATCTCGGTCTCGCCGTTCAGGAACACATGCTCCATCGGCACGAACACCTTGTCGAAAATCACCGAGCCGGTGGTCTGGCCGTAACGCTTTGAAAACACCGCAGCATCTTCGCCGGGGCGACCGGCTTGGCGGGCCGCGATGGTGACGCCCTCGGCATCGATCGGCACATAGCAGCAGACCGCGAACGCTTTGTCTTCGGGGGTCATGGCGCGGCATGGCATCACCAGGAATCCGTGCACATAGGGCGCAGACGTGACGATGGCTTTGACGCCGGAAATGACGATGCCGTCGGCGCGTTCTTCGACGACATGCACATAGGTGTCGGGGTTGGTTTGCTGGTGCGGCTTTTTCTGCCGCTCACCTTTGGCGTCGGTCATGGCGATGGCGTAGTTCTCGCCGGAAGCTTGGGTCTCGATCATAAACGCGCGAAAGCGCTCAAAATACTTGGTGCCAAGCTCGGCATCGCAGCGCTTGGTCGCTTGATAGAGGCCGTTGAAGGCATCGTGCACCAAATAGCGTTGCGCACAGCCGCTTTCCCGGCACATCAGCCGCACCGCTTCAAGCTTGCGCAGCAGGTCGTCCGGGGTGCGGTCGATTTGTGTCATGCGGTGCACGGTGCGCCCGGTTTCTTCTTCGATGGCCAACATCAGCGGCGCCAGTTCGGGATCGGCGGCCATGTCGTAGGTCACGCCGATGGCGTTGATGCCCGGCAGCAGCGTCGGCTCGTCGGCGACGCTGTCGATGCGTCGCCCGTCGACGAACACGCGGGGCTTAAGCGGTCGTAGGCTGTCGCGATACTCTTCGAGTGAATTGATCATGGCGTTTCCTCCTGCATATTTATGCGCTGATATGCATATTTTGCGGAATTTTACAGCTTACCGAGTGATTTCAATGTGTTGGCGAGTGCGACTGTGCGTCGTGCAATTTCAACAATCGGATAATCGACGAAATAGCCATCGACCTGGATCGAGGCGACGCCGGCTTTTTCGGCTTCATCGAACGCGGCGACGATTTTCTCGGCGAACGCGATGGCCTCGGCATCCGGTGCGAACGTCGTATTGGCGGCGGTGATTTGGTCCGGGTGGATGGTCATCTTGCCCTGAAAGCCCAAATCCCGCGCGGTCACACACGATGCCGCATAGGCCTCGGCTTCCTTGATGTGAATGAAGACGGTATCGACCGGTGGCTCAAGCCCGCCCAGTCGGGACGCGAGCACCATTTCTGACCGCGCCGGTAACAATTCACCCTCGGCCATCGACCAACTGATACCGAGATCGCGGGTGTAATCCCCTGCCCCAAACGCCAGTCGGCGCACGCGCGTGACGCCGGCGGTCGCGATCGCGCGGACCGCAGCCATGCCTTTTGCGGTTTCGATGATCGGCATCAAATCGATGCTGCCGGCTTCAAGCTCACGTTCGCGTTCAAGATTACTGATCAGCCAGTCGGCGGATTGCAGATCGGCGACGCTTTCGATTTTTGGCAGCACGATCCCGTCCAGCGCATCACACACCACGGCGCAGATATCGCCGTAGCAGAATGGCGTGTCGTAGGCGTTGACCCGCACATACGCGGCGGTGTCGCGGGGCACGTTCAAGGTGGCGCGCACCAGATCGCGTGTGGCGACTTTTTCAACGAGCGCGACGGCATCCTCCAGATCAAGGATCACCGCGTCGGTATTCAGGCTCAGCGCCTTTTCGACACGCCTCGGGTGGTTGCCGGGCGTAAATAAATAGGTGCGGTGTGCATGCGGTCTCATATCACGCCCTCAGATTTCAGTTTTTCGCGCTCGTCCGGCGCCAAGCCGAGCCAGTCGCCATAGACGATGTCGTTAAAATCCCCCAGCGCTGGGCCCAGCGATGTGACCTCGCCCGGCGTTGCCGACAAGCGCGGCAGCGCAGCGGGCACGGTCACGTCGCCAATGCCGGGCACGTTCACCGTGGTCAGCGTGCCGCGCGCTTGGAAGTGCGGGTCGGCGAAGATGTCGGCGATGGAATTGATCGGCCCGGCGGGCACGCCGTGCTCGGTACAGACATCGATGACCTGTTCACGGGACATGGATGTGGTCCAGGCCTCAACCTCGGCCAAGACCACTTTTCGGCCCGCCAAACGGTCGATCTGATCGCCATATCTTTCTTTTAAATCAGGGCGTTGCATGGCACTGCACAGACGATGGAACATCTTGTCGGTGGTGCAGGCGATGGACAGATACTGGCCGTCGCCGGCCGGAAAGTGGCCGTGCGGACAGGCGTTGACGGTGCCGGTGCCTTCGGGCTCGCGCACAAAGCCGTCCTGCGCATAGCGGGGGGCGATTTCGTCCAGCACGCGGAACACGCTTTCATAGAGTGCGCAGTCGATCACCTGCCCGACCCCGGTGGCATCCTTGTGGCGGAGTGCCATCATGATGCCGATGCAGCCGTACATGCCGGTCATGTAGTCACCTAAACTGGTCGAGCCCGGTGTCACCGGAGTCTCGCCCGGATTGCCCGCCAGATAGGTCAAACCGCCATAGGCATGCGCGATCCGCGCGAACCCTGGGCGGTCTTTGTAAGGCCCGGTCTGGCCATAGCCGGATACGCGCAGCAAAACCAATCCCGGATTGATCGCTGACAACACATCCCAGCCCAGTCCCCACTTTTCGAGTGTGCCCGGACGAAAATTCTCGGTCACCACATCGGCGTCTTTGACCAGCCTTTTGAACAGCTCGGCGCCGCGCGGATCGCGCAAGTTCAACGTGATGGAATGCTTGTTGCGCGCCTCGGTTAGCCACGCCAAGGAGCGGTCGGGTTCAGCGGTCTTGGTGCCGTAGCGCCGCCATGGGTCGCCGCCTTCGGGCAACTCGATCTTGATTACCTCGGCGCCGAACTCGCTGAGAATGGTGGCGGCAAAGGGGGCTGCGATAAAGCTCGCGATGTCGAGGACCCGGACGCCACTGAGTGGCTTTTTGTCGGTATCAGTCATGGTTTGATGGTGTTCCCTCTTTTTTTCAATCGTGCGGGCTTTGGGGAGATTTATCAAGTATGCAACTGGGCGCACGACGCTATGGGGAGGTCCCGGATACGCTCTGCGTTCCGGGATGACGATTTTTTAATACCTCGTCATCCTGGGCGAGCACCGCGAGACCCGGGACCTCCCCCTTGACCACGCCCCCGCAATATCGCTTGATCGCCGGATGCACATCCACCTTGTCCACGCCCACCCCGAGCCGAAATCGTTCACGGCCGCCATGCGCGACGTGATTATTAAGACGCTTGAGTCCGAAGGCCACAGCGTCACCGTGTCGGATTTGTATGCGATGGATTTTAATCCGGTCGCGTCCGCCGCAGACTTCGGCACGCGCCGCAATCCGGACCATCTGACCTATGCGCTGGAGCAGCGGCACAATTACCAAGCCGGCACTCTTGCGCCCGATATCGCCGACGAGATTGAGCGCGTGTTGGCCGCGGATATGCTCGGCTTCACGTTTCCGCTGCATTGGTTCGGCACGCCGGCGATCTTAAAGGGCTGGATCGAACGGGTGATGATTTCTGGGCCGTTTTACGGTGGTAAGCGGGTTTATGGCGCGGGTGGCTTGGCGGGCAAGCGCGCCTTCACGGCGTTCGGTCTGGGCGGTCGACCGCATATGTTCGGCCCCGATAGCCTTCATGGTTCTCTTGAGTCCGGCATGATGAAGCATTTTTTCCAAGGCACGCTCGGCTATGTCGGCTTAGAAGTGATCGCGCCGTTCATCGCCTGGCATGTGCCTTATGTCAGCGATGCGGACCGGACGCAGATGCTGGATGATTTGGCGACCTATGTGCGCACGCTGGATGATCAGCCGCGCCTTGAAATGCCGGACCTTGCGGATTTTAACGAGACATTTAAGCCGATTTGAGGGCGTCGCTTTAAGACTCCCTTGACCTTCCAGTTACCGGCAACCTTATCAATGTCGCATTCAAAATTTTAGGGCGCTTAAAAAGATGAAAAGACGTGACTTCCTGACCGCAAGTGCGGCGCTTTCGGCAAGTATGATGTTGCCCCGATTTGCGATGGCGGCTGCAGCGCCGATGATCACCGTGCGCCCTGCCCCGGCGATGGCGCCGTTGATGGGCGTAGGCAAGCCCGAGACCGCCGTCTGGGCCTATGGCAAAAGTGTGCCCGGGCCGGTGATCCGAATTCCACGCGCAAAGCCCGTGCATATCCGGCTGGAAAACGGCCTAGAGCAAGCGACCACGGTGCATTGGCACGGCATCCGCTTAGAAAACGCCATGGATGGTGTGCCCGGCTTTACGCAATCTGCCGTCGCCCCCGGCGCGGCATTTGATTACCGCTTCACGGCGCCGGATGCCGGGACGTATTGGTATCACTCGCACGAGAAATCCTGGGAACAGGTTGCGCGCGGGCTTTATGGCCCTTTGATTGTCGAAGAAGACACCCCTGTTGCCGTCGATACCGAGCACATGTTTATCGTCGATGATTGGCGGCTCGGCGACGACGGCGCGATCGCGCAAGACATGGGCGCACTGCGCGATGCGGCGCACGGTGGGCGGCTTGGGAACTGGCTGACGGTCAACGGCCTGACCGCACCGAAGTTGGCGGTGCGACCCGGTACACGCCTTCGCTTGCGCTGTATATCTGCGGCGAATGCGCGGATCATGGCGTTTCGGTTTCCAGGTGTTGCCGTGCATGTGATCGCCGTCGACGGACAGCCGTTGGCGGCGCCGGAAACCCTTGAAGATGCGCTTTTGCTGGCACCGGCGCAGCGCACGGATTTGGTGATCGATATCCCGAGCGATGCTGCGGGCGAGATCGTCATCGAAGAAGTGTCGACGGCCGAGCCGATTAAGGCGGCAAGCTTCAACGTGAGCGGTGCACCGATACGCAACGCGGCACCGTCTGACATGGTGCGCCTTCCGCCTAATCCGTTAAACGGGCACAGCCTTGATCTTGATGGCGCGTTGAATGTCGATTTGGTGATGGAAGGTGGCGCCATGGGTCAGTTGGCCAAGGCGACCTATCAAGGACAACTGTTCGATATGCGCACGCTGGTCCAGGAAAAAGGCCAGATATGGGCGTTCAATGGTGAAGCCGGCGCTCCCAGCGCGCCGTTGCTGCATGCGCCGCGGGGCCGCACCGTGACGATCAACATGATCAACGACACTCGCTGGCCGCACGCGATGCATTTGCACGGCCATCATTTCCAAGTGATCGAACGGGAAGGCATGCCGGTCACCGGCGCACCGTGGCGCGATACCGAACTGGTCGCCCCGGCTGAGCGCGTCCGTATCGCCTTCGTTGCCGACAATCCCGGCAAATGGCTGTTCCACTGTCACATGCTGGAACACCACATGGCCGGCATGGGTACGTGGATCAATGTCGGCTGATATATGTGATATCTCCCCTCCTCCCGTCATTCCCGCGCAGGCGGGAATCCATGGGCGCGATGGGCCCCCGCCTTCGCGGGGGTGACGGTCTTTTAAAATACCAAATGTTCGGCGTGTTGGCAGTGGCCACGGCGCCGTCGCATGCGTAAGATGCGCGCATGATGATCTTTAAACGCCTCGCCGCGGTTGCGGTTTTGCTTGTGCTCAGTGGCTGTTACATGCCGATCCGTTTTGATGCCGAGATCGATATCAATCGGGCCGGCTATTACACGTTCATTTTCGACGGCTACTTGGCCAAGGTTGAGCTTTATCAGGGCCTGCAAGAAGGCAAAATCGAGCGCGAAGAAGAACTGCTGCAGGTCCAGCAGATCAAAGAAGACTTTGAGCGGGATTCCGCCGTCAGCGGCTTTCAGTACTACGAAAAAGGTCACTTCCGGGTAAAGTACGAGCGCTCGGGCGATCTGTTGAAGGCGAAGACGATGACGTTCTTCCGCCGCAACGAATATATTCTCGGCATCAGCTATAATAGCGAAACCGGCCAAATTTCAATGCTCGGTAAATCGCTCAGCCGCGACATCAAAGGCCGTTTGCGTGCAGCGGGTTTGGATACGTCGGGCGAGTTGCGGGTGTTCAGCGATGCCAACGTCGTCAGCCACAACGCGACGACGGTCAAACCGTTCCCGTCAAAGGGCCCCGATTACAAGATGTATACGTGGAAAATCCAAAACCTTTTGGCGCCGACGCCTGCGTTGAAGATACAGGCGCGCTAAGCGCTTTTTTTTATTCACCATAATAAATGCTGCGTCATCCTGAACTTGATTCAGGATCCATCGGTGTACCAACGCCGCACCGTCCGTGCTTCGTGGCGAACGTGGATCCTGAATCAAGTTCAGGATGACGCGGGTGTTAAGCCCTGGCGTTTAGGTTGACGCAGCGGCGCCCTTTCTCTGCGTCAGTCCTTGGTCAGACGCCGGAGCAGGCTGGACGTATCCCAACGTTTGCCGCCCATGGCGACGACGTCGGCATAGAATTGGTCGACCAGGGCTGTCACCGGTAAGCTGGCACCGTTGTTTTTCGCTTCGCCCAGCGCGATACCGAGGTCTTTCCTCATCCACTCAACGGCAAAGCCGAAATCGAATTTGTCGTCGGCCATGGTTTTGCCGCGGTTTTCCATCTGCCATGAGCCGGCGGCGCCTTTGGAAATGCAGTCTACGACCAATTTCGCATCCAGGCCGGCTTTTTGTGCAAACGCGATGCCTTCGGAAAGGCCCTGCAACAAACCGGCGATGGTGATCTGGTTGACCATTTTGGTGATCTGGCCTGCGCCCGCTTCGCCCATCAAGGTGACGGC
Source organism: uncultured Rhodospirillales bacterium (assembly GCA_963974935.1). Classification (GTDB taxonomy): domain Bacteria; phylum Pseudomonadota; class Alphaproteobacteria; order Rhodospirillales; family Casp-alpha2; genus UBA4479. The sequence goes on from CAXBEV010000017.1 coordinate 29,634, forward strand.
GACGGCGTAGCTGTCGATCACCGGCTGGGCGGCGTCGAATGTGGCTTGATCGCCACCGACCATGACGGTCAGCTTGCCGTTTTCGGCGCCGGCTTGGCCGCCGGATACCGGGCCGTCCAAAAAGCCGATACCGGCTTTCTTGGCAGCGGCGTCGATTTCGCGGGCAACGTCGGCGGACGCCGTGGTGTGGTCGCAGTAAATGCCGCTGTCGCCCATACCGGCGAGGATGCCGTCATCGCCGAACACGACCGAGCGCAAATCGTCGTCGTTACCGACGCATGAAAACACAAAGTCCGCACCCGCAGCCGCTTTCGCCGGGGTGTCGGCAAAGCTGCCGCCGTATTCAGCCACCCATTTTTCAGCTTTTGCGGTGGTACGGTTATAGACGGTGACGTCGTGGCCGTTTTTTTGCAGATGACCGGCCATGGGATAGCCCATAACGCCAAGTCCGATGAATGCCGCTTTTGCCATTTTTTCTCTCCTTAAAATATCTGATTAATCGGTATTGCCGATGATGGTGATGAAGTTTGATGTCCAGATCGGCGGTGGATCGGTCAGCAGACGATCCAAAAGCCACTCGACGCTTTGACTGGTGGCACGGCGCACGCGGCTGCCGCGCGAATACGGCAGGCATCCGTGCCCGACCATACCGGCGGCCAAAGCCACATGCCCGATGTTGCCCGGCGCATACATGGCCTTGTGGGTTAGGTCGTTGAATTGGAATTGCAGGCCCCAAGGCGATGCACAATTGGGCGTGCGCAACACGACCCGCCCGCCCGGCGCTAAAAACGTGCCGAGCTTTTGCAGCACTTTGACGCCTTCGACGTAGGAAAAGTGCTCAAACACATCGAGCATGACGATGCGGTCGAACTTTTCATCCTTATGCGCGTCCAAAAACGCATCCATGGTGGTGGTGTGGACACGGGCCGCAATGCTTTCGGGCATAAAGTCTTTGGTTTTCGGGTCCATTTCGACGCCGGTGACGTCTTGTACGCCCATCGCCTGCAAATACGCTAAAAACAGCCCGACGCCGCAGCCGATTTCGAGAACCCGGTGGCCGGCTTGGAATCCGGCCGGCGCCCAGATATTGCGGGTGAACTCGCGCATATGCTTGCGCCTGACCTCGGCCCGCACATAGGTGCGGTGGGTGTCATAGACGGCGTAGAAATCTTCGGGTTTTTCAAACGTCATGGGGCGCCTTTTCGGCGGATGGATCAGCGGAAAGAATTGCGTAAAAGTTCCCTTCCCAGATTTCCGGCGGGCTCGCAATCAGTTTGTTGAGAATCGCCTGCACCAAAGCGTCTGTACGCCGTCGGCCCCGGCTGCCCAGCAGGTGCGGATAGCAGCGCTCAAGCCGCAGGCCCGCTGCAATCGACATCTGGCGGATGCTGTCCGTGGTGTAGCCGGTCAGGTGTGTCAGGTCGCCGAACTGAAACTGCAGCCCCCAAGGCGAGCCTGCGTTCGGCATCTTGAGGACGATTTTGCCGTTTTTGCTGAGCCGCTTTTTCAGCGCCAACAACAGCGCTAAACCATCTTCTTTGGTGAAATGCTCGAACACATCGAACATGAAAATACGCTCGAACGGCGCCCCGCTGTCGGATTTCAAAAAGTCATGTACATCAGCGACTTGAAATCTGTTCTTCACGTGCGCTGGGATCACGTCGGCAAGTGCGGGGTCGAGGTCGATGCCCTGAAAATCCCCCACCCCCATGTGATCAAGGAAGCTCAGAAAATGCCCCGTCCCGCAGCCGATTTCAAGACACCGCATGGTGGGGCGCACGTCGGCCGGGGTCCAGACCTCATCGGTGAAGCGCTTGATGTGTTTGGCGTTCAGGTCCGGCGTCGTGTAGGCCTTGGTGGCGGCATAGGAATCGTAGAACGTCGACATCGATCTTCCCCGCCCTTCGGCTTTCATATTAAGCAAATAATCTGTATACCGCGCGCTATTGGTCCCGCGAGGCCCGGACATCAGAGTCATCTAGAGTTTGCGAGTGAACCACACAATTCCAGTCTCGAAAAGTCAACGTGTCCAGCGCGCGGTGCTGATGGGCGGGAATGCGGTTTATGTGCCGATCACTGATGAGGCGCGCAGGTTCGTTGAGCGTGCAAGTTGCTATGTCGCTTCACAACGCATACCTTTTTCTATTTTGCTAGAAAGTTTCAAGTCACCTTTACGCTTACAATTAGCTGAGAGTAACCTACGGATGGATTGTTAATGCCAGATAGAGTTCTTGTTTTCATGCTGGCGTACAATGCGGCGAAAACGGTTGAAGCGTCATTGGCTCGGATTCCTGGCGAGCTCAGCTGTTACGATACGCATATCCTGGTTATTGATGATGGCTCTAAAGATCAAACACTGGAGCGCATCTATGCGTTTCAAGATGCCCATCCCGACTTTCCGTTTCCGATGACAGTGCTTAAAAACCCAATAAATCAAGGGTATGGCGGTAATGTAAAAATCGGTATGCACTACGCCGTTGAGAATGATTTTGATGCCCTTTGCCTGATTCACGGTGACGGCCAGTACCCACCGGAAAAGCTGCCGGAACTTGTGCTGCCGTTGATCGAAGATGAGGCCGATGTTGTGTTCGGGTCACGGATGATGAACCGTCGTGATGCCTTGAAGGGCGGCATGCCTGTTTATAAGTGGATCGGCAATCAGGTTCTGACGTGGTTTGAAAACAAATTTCTTAACCTAGATTTATCCGAATTTCATACCGGCTTCAGGCTATATTCGGTGGCCGCATTGAAGCGCCTGCCGTTTCATTTGAATTCAAATGATTTTCATTTTGATACTGAAATTATCATTCAGTTTCATTATGCCGGCATGCGCATCAAAGAATTACCCATTCCGACGTTTTATGGCGATGAAACCAGCCATGTAAATGGCCTTAAATATGCATGGGACGTATCCATGCAGGCGCTGATTGCCTCCGCGCAAAGGTTGGGACTGTGCTACCTTAGAAAATACGACGTTGCGCCGAAACCAGGCCAAGATACTTATTTTACGCCGAAAGTTACTTTCACAGCAGCGCATCAACTCGCGGTCGACTTGATACCCGAAGGTAGCCGGGTTCTTGATATTGGTGCCGCTGGCGGGCTTGCTGTCGAAGTGCTGAAACGCAAGGGCTGCCACGTTACCGCGATCGATATATCGCCGCCATCGTCAGACCGGGCAGCCGACAAATTCATTAAACACGATTTGGATCAACTTCCATTGCCGGTCGAAATCAAAGATTACGATTATCTTTTGGCGCTGGATATCCTAGGCCACCTTAGAGAGCCTGAAAAATTTATCGAAAGCTTGCATAACGGCATGACGTCGGGGGCCGAGGTTAAGCTGATTGCAACGGCCGGTAATATTGGGTTCGCGATAAACCGGTTACAATTGTTGTTCGGTATTTTCAACTATGGCAAACGCGGCATTTTAGACCGCAGTCACACACGACTTTTCACCTTTAGCAGCTTCCGCCGTCTGCTTGAAGAAAGTGGGTTTCATGTAACGTCGTCAAAAGCCGTGGAAGCCCCTTTCATGCTCGCGTTTGGAAACTCAGCGATCAGTCGTGGACTTGCCACAGCCAATCGTTTTTTTGCAAGATTTCTGCCCGGCGTATTTGGTTTTCGAATTTTGCTTTCGGGAACGGCGACGCCGACGCTCGACATGCGGCTGCAAGATGCCGTTGATAAAACCCCGACCGCTCAGGTCGCCAAATCCTGATTTCGTGTTTAGGCTAGCAATCAGATTCCACGGGAGCCCGATTTCTGCCGATCAAAATCAACAGCAACACTGCGTAGATATTTACCGTAATCATTCGTCGACATTGCATCCGCCAATTTGAGGAACGCAGGCATATCGATGAAGCCTGTCCGTAGCGCGATTTCTTCAAGGCAGGCGATTTTCAGTCCTTGGCGCTTTTCGACGGTTTGAACGAAATGCGCAGCTTGCAAAAGTGAATCGTGCGTTCCTGTATCGAGCCAAGCAAACCCGCGCCCCAGCAACTCAAGATTCAAGTCTCCGGCGTCGAGGTAGGGTTGGATGACATCGGTAATTTCCAATTCGCCCCGTGCCGACGGTTTGACGCGGTCTGCAATGTCGCAGACACGATTATCGAAAAAATACAAGCCGGTAACAGCCCAATTTGATTTTGGGTCAGCAGGTTTTTCGACCAATGAAACCGGCTTTCCGCCATCTTTCATTTCAATGACGCCATATCGCTCCGGGTCGGAAACCCAATATGCATAAATTGTTGCGCCGCTTTTCATTTCGGCAGACTTGCGGATGAGATCGACAAAACCATGCCCAAAAAAGATATTGTCACCCAGGATCAATGCACATGGACCACCGTCGATAAATTCTCGGCCGATGATGAAGGCTTCTGCCAATCCCCGAGGCGCAGATTGTTCAGCATAACTAAGGGTAATGCCAAGATTTGAGCCATCCCCTAACGCCATTTCCATCAACGGTCGGGCTTGCGGTGTTGAGATAATGAGGATTTCGCGGATGCCGGCGAGCATGAGGACGGACAACGGATAATGGATCATCGGTTTGTCATAGATCGGCAGCAACTGCTTGTTAACGCTGATGGTCGCTGGATATAACCGTGTTCCGCTGCCCCCGGCTAAAATGATACCTTTCATGCATCCCCCTTCTGCGTTTTCGCGTTGGATAGCCCGAGCCGGTTTCCTTCATAGCGGTCCTGCATCAGTGGTTTCCACCATGCTTGATTGCCAAGATACCATGTGACGGTATTCCGAAGGCCTTCTTCAAAGCCAATGCGGGGCGTCCATCCGAGTGTGTTTTGGATTCCTTGGGTATTGATGGCGTAGCGATGATCGTGGCCCGGTCGATCCGTGACATACGAGATTAAATCAGCGTGTGGCCCGTTCCCGGTGACGTCATCCAATAAAGCACAAATGCTTGTGACAACATCAATATTACGTCGCTCGGCATTGCCGCCGACAAGGTACGTCTCGCCCGGCTGGCCGCTGGCTATTATTTGAAGCAATGCTCTTGCGTGGTCTTCGACATGCAACCAATCACGTACATTGTCGCCTTTGCCGTAAACGGGTAACGACTGGCCACGCAGTGCACGAATGATCATAAGCGGGATTAGTTTTTCTGGAAACTGATACCGACCGTAATTGTTTGAACAATTGCTGATCATAACCGGCAGGCCATATGTGTGGTGCCACGCCATGGCTATGTGATCCGACGACGCCTTGCTGGCGGAATAAGGAGAGCGCGGGCGATAAGGCGTTTCATTTGTAAACGCCGGATCGGTCAGCCCAAGGGATCCAAAAACTTCGTCCGTCGATACATGAAGAAAGCGAAACTGGTCAGCCCGCTGTGCATCAAGGGATTGGAAATACTGATTGGCCATGTCGAGAACTTGAAACGTGCCAACGATGTTCGTCTGAATGAAGTCTGCCGGGCCGTCGATGGATCGGTCGACATGGGATTCCGCCGCCAAATGCATAACGGCATCCGGCTGATGTTCATCTAGGATGTCGCGAATGGCATTACTGTCGCAGATATCAGCCTTGTAGAATCGATAATTTGGGTCGTTTTCTATAGAAGCGAGCGACGTGATGTTTGATGCATAGGTCAGTTTGTCGACATTGATGACGCTGTGGCCATCCGCGATCGCGGTGCGCGCAACTTCGGATCCGATGAATCCGGCACCGCCGGTAATCAAGATTTTCATGTGTGTCCCCCGGTATTCGATTTACCATCGCACCGAAAAAAGACGTCGCAATCCTTAAGTTTTGGGGCAATTTTATCTTTATCGGATAAGATGGCCTTATCCGGCGAAACGGGCCAGTCGATGCCTAGATCGGGGTCATTCCAAAGGACGGTGCGTGCCTGATCCGGTGTAAAATGACTCGATAGCTTGTAAGCCATTTCCGTATCCGGCGCCATTGTACAAAAGCCGTGCGCGAAGCCCACGGGGATATAGACCATCCGGGCATCATCTTCGTGAAGTTCAATCGCGACGTGTTCGCCAAACGTCGGCGAGCCCGTGCGAATGTCGAGCATGATGTCGAGGACCCTGCCCCGCGTGACACGTGCAAGCTTTGCCTGTGCGGCAGCGCCGATCTGAAAATGAAGGGCGCGAACCGTTCCCGCATTTTGATTTCTTGAGCACGCATCAAGCACGAACGTTGTTTCGATGCCAATGCTGCTAAATGAGCGGGTATCATAGGTTTCCATAAAGAATCCGCGCGAATCACCATACCGATCGAGATCAATAATTTTGATATCCGGGATTTGAGCGTCGCTGATCTTCATATGTCGGACCTTTCGGCGAGATATTCTCGAATGCCTGTTTCGAGGCTGGTCGTCGGCGACCAACCGGGTAGCATCTTGCCCTGCCAGGGATCAGAAATTCGCCTTTCAGGAAGGCTAAATCCACCATGTTTTGTTTTAATCGGCTGCCCGGTAATTTTCTCAAACACGGCAACGACTTGGCTTAGTCGGACTGTTTCGCCGGAACCAACATAGAAATGCTTGGCGTTAACATCTTTTGGTGTTTCGTAAAGCGACGTCGCCGCAATGTTGAAAGCGCGTACGACATCGTCGATGTACACGAGATCGATTTGCATATCCTCGTCGGGCAGCGGCAAGGCTTCGCCAGTTGTTTGAGCACGGGCGATGGTTGCGATCAGCTTTTCTCGCCAGTCGCCCGGGCCATAAACATCTTGAAGAATGAGCGATGTCGTCAGAAAACCATGCGCATCTCGATAATACGCGAGCGCATCATCGAATGCCTGCTTAAGGGTTGCGTAAAGATTGAGTGGGCGCGGGCTTTCGCTCTCATAATACTGCGCAAAGGTGCCGGTGTTGATTATGTGTACTGGTTTGTTGGTAAGAGCCAACGCTTCGCACAGTTGAATGCCGAAAAGCATATTGGCTTCGACCATTGGCTGCACGTCACGGGGCGAGGCTTCACGCCGATAAATGCTTGCTAAGTGCAAAACCACATCTGGCGCGATGTCCGTCACAACCTTGTTTAAGTTTTCAGTCTGCCCGTCTATGCAATGAATGGCATTCGGATCGAGGCCTGGGGCAAGACGTTCAGGTCTGGTTTCTGGACGTACCAGAACATGAACATCAATGCCTTTTTCAAGCAAATCTGCCGTCAGTTTATAGCCGGGGTAACTCGACGCGCCCGTAATCAGATACCTAAGCATGCCGAGTACCGTTTCATTGTTGCCCAGCGAACTCGTTGAACTGTGCCTTCACATAGGCGATTTCTTCTTCGCCCAAACCTTGGTGGCAACCGAGTAACAACCCGCCGCGCATCACTTGATCTGCATTTGGAAAGCCACCGGGTGCTTCACGTCGCTCGATATCGCGGAACCCTGGCTGGCGTAAAATATTACCCGTAAACACTGTGCGTGTTTGGATGTCGCGGGATTCCAGAAACTTTTGCAGTTCCTGGCGCGTGAACGGTGCGTCATCGCGAACGATCAGCGGCACTGCAAGCCACGCCGTATCCACGTTATTTGTGACACGTGGCAGGATGAACCATTTTTCAAATTCCGCGAAATATGACCTAAGGGCGGCAAAGTTCGTTTTCCGCCGGGCAATATATTCGGGAAGGCGATCTAATTGAACAAGGCCGAATGCTGCAGAAATTTCTGATGGCAGGAAATTGTAACCAATTGATTCAAACATGAATTTGGCATCATACGGAATGCCATCGATTTCTGAATTGAATCGATCAGAAGAATTTTCACTCTCACCTGTCAGGCTTGAACTCCTGCCCCATCCGCGCAATAAGGCGGCACGCTTGAATATATTTTCGTCATTGGCCGAAATCATGCCGCCAAAGCCCCCTGCGGTCATGACGTGAGACGCATAGAAGCTTGTCGTCACAACATCAGATAAGCGGCCTGTATCTTCCCCATTTAGGGTGTAGCCGATCGTATCTGCCGAATCTTCGATCAAAAGCAGACCATGGTCATCTGCGATTTTTCGAAGCGCTTGCCAATCCGGCAAGTTCCCAATCAAATTCGGAATCATCATTGCTTTGGTTTTCGGGGTGATCATTTGCAAGATACTATCGGTATCGATGACGAACGTGTCGGGTTCTACGTCAATAAACACCGGAACCAGACCGCATTGTATCAGCGGCGCAACCGTGGTTGAAAATGTCAGGGCTGGGGTGATCACTTCCGAGCCTTTTTCCAAGCCAAGCGCGGTGATTGCCAAAAGGTTTGCAGCCGAACCTGACGTCACCATCAAGCCGTGCTTTTTGCCGAAAAGCTTTGCCACCCGCTCTTCAAACAAGGACACCCGTGGGCCATTCATAAGCTGTAATGGGGAGTTCTCCAGAACATCGACAACGGCATCTATTTCTTCGCGCTCATAAACAGCCTGAGCATAAAAAACACGCATTTTTGAGTGAACTCCTGTGTTAAACGACTTCTACCATGCGGACTGGAATAACCCACTTCCCGCCCCGAGCGCGGAAGGACTCTTCTTTGGCATTAATCTCATTGAAATGGTTCCAGGCAAACAAGACGGCGACGTCGGCATGGCTATCCGTGAAGGCATCATGAGATTTTACCGGGATATGAGCGCCCGGCGAATACTTATTCTGTTTGGCTGGTGTGGTATCGGAAATAAACTCGATGAGTTGGTCGTCGATGCCACAGTAATTGATAACCGTCGCACTTTTTGCCGTCGCACCGTAGCCGACAACTGTTTTCCCTGCGGCGTCGTAATCATGAAGAAGGTTCATTATCTTTTCGCGCGAAAGTTCGCAATTGCGTCGAAATGTATCAAAGGTTTCTGGGCGACCAAGGCCCATCAAAGATTCTTTGGCGCGTTGCGCCAGCAATCGATCGCTTTCAGGGTAAGCGCCCTTATGGCATAGGAAATAGCGCATGCATCCGCCATGGAACGCGTTCCATTCGACGTCAAAAATTTCCAGGCCATGGCGAGAAAAGACATTATTCAATGAAGTCACTGACCAAATGTACATATGCTCAGCATACAGCTGATCATAGGCGGTGCCTTCAATCATGTCGCCGAGGTACGGGTCTTCTTGAACCATGACCCCTTTGGGTTTCAGCAGGATGGCGACGCCGGCGGCCACTGAATTCGTGTCTTCAATGTGGTGCATTGTATTGGTTGCGATGAAAAGATCTGCATTGCCATGTTCGGACACAATATCGGCGGCGGTTTGTTCATTGAAGAATTCACTGAGGATGTTTACGCCTTTTTCACGCGCGGCATCGGCAACATTGCTGGAGGGCTCAACGCCTAGATGCGGCACCCCTGCTCGGGCGAAATTCTGCAGCGTGATACCGTCATTGCATCCGATTTCAACGACGAACGGGTTTGTTTCCGAGACATACTTCGACATCAGGTCTTCGGCCATGACTCTGAAGTGCTCTGTCATATAGCTGGATGTACTTGCGAAATATGCATAATGATCATGAAACATCTGATCCGGGTCCGGCACATCAACAACTTGTAGCGTATGGCAGTCACCACAGACGGCAACTTGCATATGATAGAAATATTCATTGTCGAATTGATCTGGGGTAAGGAATGCATTGCCGATCGGCATTTGGCCGAAATCTATAAACGGCTCAATCGAACAGCCGCAAAGCCTGCATTTACTCATGATTACCTACCTAAAGCCGTTCGTTGATCGCGCGATCAAAGTTGCCAGGAGACTATGGTTTTGACTTCTACAGGTCAACGTAACTGACAGCGCCAAATATCGAAAAAACGGCGCTGTTCGATGATTTCGTAGTGATCAAGAAAAGTCCTGCTTAGTGCCGGGTCATAGATTAATCCACCAAAGTAACTATGCAGCGTGAAGGGAATTTCATCTTTCGGTGTAATCCAGTATTGCGTTTCACAATTGCTGATATGGGCAATCTTGCCCGGCAGGCTATCAATACCAATAAAGCGGGCTTCCATATCGGACCAGCCATCGATTGTAATTGGATAGCCTCTGAACCCAAGGATCGCTTTGAAATGGGAGAGCGGGTAAGTTTTGACGATATCTGCCCCAAGACCCAATTCAATGGGGTTGGGCGCATAATCTTTGGCAATCGACTCCACTTCTATAGCCGCCTCGTCGAGCCATGAAAGATTGGAAAGATCCCGGTGGAATCTTTTTTGTGGGGTTATGATGAGAATAATGAAAGCTAGGGCGATTAGCCCTGTTGCAGCAAATTGCACACGGGGAGACTTATCGAGCAGGCGTGCAAATCGGATCGTTAAATCTATGGTCACTGGAAAAATCGGGTTCATCTGATACCAGGAACTGCCCTCTACCGAAGCCGGGTACAAGCTTACAATGATCGCGATAAATAATGCGCCGAGGTACAGGATGTCCCTTAGAGATGGGCGCTCGCCGCGTATCAAGGCAATGGTCAGCAAAAGTAATGCCGGTAATATGTATAGCAAGGCTCGGCGCAAAAGATACGGCAGCGCTTCTATACTGATGCCGCGCACGGACACGAGATTTACAATCCCGTCCAAGTAGGCACTCAGTGATATCCCGTTGATCGCAAACGGCGCCAAAATGGTCAGCACGACAATAATCGTCATGGCGATAAATATTTTCCATTTCCACCAGTCGCAATATCGGATGACCAATGGGAACAAAAAGACAAAGAAGTGCGCCTTCATATTGATCGCGAGGCCAATGGCGATAGAAATTGCAATCGCACTGACCCATTTATTGGCGGCACTTTCAGGTGCGAAGAAATTTGTAGCGAGTAGAGCCGCGCTGATGAGCAGGACCGCTTGCGGGTCTGGGCGGCTCCACAGGGTAAAAGGTACCGTCGCCAGTTGGATGCAGACGAAGACGATCACCCCAAATGCAAGCCAACGGATGCCATGGGCACGGCAAATGAACGCCCCGAAAGCAATCAGTGCCAAAATTGCGGCTGTAATGCCGCCAGCTTTGCTGACGGCGATGGTGGCGCCGAAAACATTCAAAAAAAGCGCATTCAAGAGAAAGCTGACAGGGCCGTAAGGAACAATTAGAAAAATACCATCCCCATTGGACTGATATAGGGGGGCCCCGTTTGCAAATTGCCAGGCCCGTATTGTGATCAGGGCTTCCGCATGGTCTAGATAGCCTGCAAAATTCCAATATGAGGCCAATGAATAAAGAAAATACGCAACGACAATTAAGGCGACCGCACTGAATATCCTGTTAGACCAAGTGTTTGAATCAGTCATTAATCTATTGTCACCAAAATTTACGTAAAAGACCTCAGGTCTGTTTGGCAGCAAGCTTTAGCTTGGGGCCATTAAATTATCAACGTTTGGCGCATCTGTGACGGTACTCAAGTATTCCGAATGTCGATGTGCGGTTCTGGAAATTCGCACGGTTGAGTGAATAAAAAAACTGCGGCCCCCCCCCGGTCGCCGCAGTCGATCCGGGATATTAGAGCGATAACCCATCCGCATGCAGCATTAACCCCCGAAACGGCTGCCAAAGGCTCGCCGGCCGAACGATGCCGAGCATGTGTGGTTGCAGGTCGCTGTGTGCCGCATACGGGGTCTGTGTCGCAAGATCGTCGGCGCGCCCGCCCGCCTCGGCGACGATCAGACAGCCTGCCGCGTGGTCCCAAGGTTTGATCCGGCCGCCGTAGCGCGCCATGTCGAGCGTGCCGTTGGCGATGTCCATATACTCGCGCCCCACGCAGCGATAGCGCTCGACAATGGTGGGCAGCGCGACTTCCATCTCGTCCGCAGCTTGTTCCAATCGATGGCGTAATTTGATGCCCGCGGTCATCGTGGTGTCGGTAAACGCTGTTGTGCCGGGGGCTTGGATGGTGGCCAAGGCATCGTTTGGTCCATAAACCGCGCCTTCGCCCGCTACCGCCATTGCGGCATCGCCCTGCATCGGATCAATGATCCAACCGCCCCGCGTGGTGCCGTTTTGCACCAGCGCAACGATCACCGTGAAGGGTTGGCGCCCGTGCGCGAAGTTGTGCGTGCCGTCGACAGGATCGACGATCCATACGGGATCGTCCCCGTCCAACAGTTTCATGCAATCGGGATTGGCCTCGAACATCTCTTCGCCGAGTACGCGGCTGCCCGGCACCAAGTCTGGCAGGCGTCGCTCAAACGCAGCTTCAGATGCGCGGTCGGCAATGGTGACCAAGTCGCCGGGCCGTTTTTCATCGATTTCGTGCGCCGCTAGCTTTTGGAAGCGCGGCACGATTTCGCTGGCCGCCACGTCGCGCATCATGTCGAGCACGCGGGCTGGATTGTTGAGAATACGTTGCATCAGTTGATATACAGGTCCCGGTCTCGGTGATAGGCCGCGGCGGCGTCATCTAAAATGCGCTTCGCCTCGGGTGAATGGTCGGCACGCTGGACCAGCAACTCGGTCACAAACGCCGAAAACGTCACCGCCTCGCCCTTGCCGCGCAGTTGAAACGCGTGTGCGAAGGCGGTCAACATCCGGTGCGTATGCTCGCGCGCCATGACGTTCAGTTGACGTTTCACAAAGCGCTGCGTCAATCGCCATTTATGCTGAGCTTCCCGCGTTGCCATATTAGACCCCTTCTCTACTAGTAGATTAGGTTCTTATAGCGTGTTTTTTGATCCCGGACCAGATCCGGGATAAGCCCTGGGGTTTTTCTGGGAAGTCGCGGTGTTGGTGGGGCTGTTTTTGTTGATTGAACCACACACCCGCGGCTTCCCGGACGCCGTAGGCGATCCGGGATTTTGCTGCGTCTTAGTGCGGCAGTGGCACCATCGGAATATCGAAGGTACTTTCGAATCTGCCCGCAAGGTCAGGCGCGATGCGGACGTCGACGCGGATGGTTTTCTCGGTATCGACTTTTGCCAGCACCTCGGCGTTTTCGTACAACCAAGCCAGTGCGGCGCCGTCGGTAAAGGCGAGTTCGATGCGCGCCGTGATATGGTCGCGGGTCAACAGCGCGTCGACGGCATTCAACAAGTCGTCGCAGCCGTCGCCGGTCAACGCCGAGATCGGTACCGCGATCTGATTGCCGATGCCGGCTCGGTTGATGACGAATTCCCGGCTTTCGGCATCCAGCAGGTCGATTTTATTCAACGCTTCGATCATTGGTTTGCCGAGCATGTCATCGTCATCGGCGATGACATCGCGGGGCACGACGCGAAGCCGGCTGAGCACGTTTAGCACGTCGGTTTTCTGCTGTTCGCTGTCGGGGTGTGCGACATCGCGCACATGCACGATGACGTCGGCCTCAATCACTTCTTCGAGGGTCGCGTGGAAGGCATTCACCAACTCGTGCGGCAAGTTCGATACAAAGCCCACCGTATCCGACAAAATCGCGTCCCGCCCGCTCGGCAAGCGGATACCGCGCATGGTCGGATCGAGCGTCGCGAACAGTTGGTCTTTCGCGGTCACGTCGGCGCTGGTGACGCGGTTGAACAGTGTTGACTTGCCGGCGTTGGTATAGCCAACCAGGGCGACCACCGGGTGCGGCACGCGTTTGCGGGCCGAGCGGTGCAATTCCCGGGTCCGCGATACGTCTTCCAGGTCTTTTTTCAAGCGGTCGATGCGTTGGCGGATCAAGCGGCGGTCGGTTTCGATCTGGGTTTCACCCGGGCCGCCCATGAAGCCGACACCACCGCGCTGGCGTTCCAAGTGTGTCCATGACCGCACCAGCCGGCCCAGTTGGTAATTCAATTGCGCCAGTTCGACCTGCAAACGCCCCTCACGGGTGCGCGCGCGGGCGCCGAAGATTTCCAAGATCAAGCCGGTGCGGTCCAATACTTTGGCCGACCATGCGCGCTCAAGGTTGCGCTGCTGTACGGGCGTGAGTTCCGCGTCGATGATGACGATGGGCGACGGCCCTTCGGCGACGTCGGGATCATCCGGGTCGCCGTCGCCGATGTCGGGATGGCGGATGCTTTCCAGGACCTCTTCGATTCGTTCAACCACGCCGCCGCCGATCAACGTCGCCGGGCGCGGTCGTTTAATGGTGAAGGCTTCGGCATGCTTGATGTCGAGATCGATCGCCAATGCCAAGCCGACGGCTTCTTCAAGCCGCGCTTCGCGGGCGCGTTCATCAAGTTCACTGCTGAAGATGTCGGGGTGGACGACGACGCAGGTATCCCGCGCCGGTGTGCGGTCTATGCCGCCGCCGCTGCGTCTTTTACTCACGCATCCTCGTCTGCTTCATCCTTGCTGTCAGGCTCAAAGAGCTGAACCGGTGTCGACGGCATAATGGTCGAAATTGCGTGCTTATAGACAAGCTGGGTGTGACCGTCGCGGCGCAACAGCACCGAGAAATTATCGAACCACGTCACGATGCCCTGCAACTTGACTCCGTTAACCAGAAACACCGTCACCGGAGTTTTCTGTTTACGGATGTAATTTAGAAAAACGTCCTGCACGTTTTGGGGTTTGTCGGCAGCCATCTTTTTATCCCCTCTTTATGGGCCGCAGTGCGCGGCCATCATGGTTTTTTTTGGGTTTTCTTGGTCGAGAAGACCATTATTTTCCCTGCGACGCCGAAGCTTACATGGTCTGCAAGAAATTGCAAAGCTGAGCACAGCTTACAAAGTGGTGTGTCGGCGGATGCAGCGGGAACTCGCCAACGCTGGGCGCTTCAGGCCGCACCAACACTGGCACGCAGCCGGCGTTGATGCCGCAGGTCAGGTCGATATCCGCATCGCCGACAAACCAGACGTCGGGTCCGCGTGCGATGCCGCCGGGGGCCAATGCCATATCAACCGGCGCCGGATCGGGCTTGTCGCGTTCGGCATCAAAGGCCCCGACGATGCGCCCGAAGTGCTTCGCCCAATCTAATTGCTCGGCCTCGGCACGTAGATAGTCGCCTTTTTTGTTGGAGACCACGCCCAGATAAACCCCCTGCCCGGCCAGGTATGTGAGCAAATCCGCAGCGCCCTCGGCAGGTTTAACGGCTTCGGCATGGATTTCCGCATAACGGGCATAAAATACGTCGCCCGCCTGCTCCCATGCGTCACCAAACAGTTGTGGAAAGCTGTCGCGCATGGAATGGCGCACCTTGGCGCGGGTTTCTTCCATGCTCCATTCCGGCAAACCATAAGCCCGAAATGTGGTGTTGAGGGCATCTTGAATGGGCGGCCAACTGTCGACCAGGGTGTTGTCCCAATCGAAGACAACCGCACGTGGCAGGTTTGTGTCGTTCATGCGTCTTTGTGTGTCGAGACGGCGGCTGGGTCAAGGGTCGGATAACTTAAGTCCGGGGAGGTCCCGGGTCTCGCTGCGCTCGCCCGGGATGACGAAGGCCGTATCCGGGACCTCCCCGTTTAATTCTCACATATGCGATTTCACGGACGCGGCAAACTCAGAAAAACTCAAGCTGCACCGAGAACATTTTTTCGACTTTGCGAATCACGTCGGCAGCGGCGAACAGGACGACGCGGTCGCCCGCTTCGATCACAGTTGAGCCGCTGGGATAGATCGTCGCGCCATCGCGCACAATGGCGCCGATCAACACACCTGCCGGCAGCTTTGCTTCACGCAGCGGCGTGCCGACAAGTTCTGACGTCTGCAATGCCTCGGCCTCAATCAGTTCGCCGAAGTCTTCGCGCAGCGTGTGCACCGAATGAATCCGTCCGCGCCGCACGTGTTGCAGAATTTTTGATACCGTGATGTTGCGCGGGCTGACCGTGACGTCGATGCCGATAGATCCCACCAGGTCTTCATAGCCGGCGTTGTTGACCAAGGTCACGACGCGCTGGCAGCCGAATTTCTTGGCCAGCAGACTCGATAAAATATTTGTCTCGTCATCGTTGGTGACGGCGACCACGGTTTCGGTGCCCGACACATTGGCTTCTTCGAGAATTTGCTGATCGATGACGCTGCCGTGGATGACGATGGTTTTTTCCAGATCACCGGCGATGGCTTCGGCGCGTTCCTTGTTTTGCTCAATGATTTTAGCGCGCACCCAATCGTGGTTGGCCTCAAGCTCGCGGGCTAAGAACATGCCGATGTTACCGCCGCCGAAAATCAGCAGTGAGCGGGCTTCGCGTTCTTCGTGACCGAACGCTGCCATGGCGCGGTCGACCTGATCACTGTCGACGACGAAGTACACCTCGTCGCCTTCAAG
This sequence comes from uncultured Rhodospirillales bacterium, assembly GCA_963974935.1. Classification (GTDB taxonomy): domain Bacteria; phylum Pseudomonadota; class Alphaproteobacteria; order Rhodospirillales; family Casp-alpha2; genus UBA4479. Next base: position 45,714 of record CAXBEV010000017.1, read on the forward strand.
CATTTGGTCTTCGCCGCGCGGCACGATGGGCTTGCCGTCGCGGACCAAGCCGACGATGACGATGTGGAGGTCCGGAAACAATTGTGAAAGCTGGCGCAGCGGCGTGTTGACCAACGGGCAATCCTGCTTACAGCGTACGCCCAACAGCTTCACACGGTTGTCGACCAGTGGAATCATCTCGAACGCGCCGGGCACTTCAAGGCGACGGATCACGGCGCGCGCGACCTCAATCTCGGGCGAGATGATGACGTCGATCGGCATGTGATCGCGGGAAAACATGTTTGCCCACATCGGCTGTAAATAGCTTTGATTGCGGATCCGCGCGATCTTGGTCGGCACTTCGAACAGCGAGTGTGCGACCTGACAGGCGACCATGTTGGTCTCGTCCGCAAGCGTGACGGCGATCAGTAAGTCGGCGTCGGCAATCCCGGCGCGCTCAAGCACATCGGGGTGCGAGCCGTGTCCGACGATGCCGTTGACGTCGAATGCGTCGGAAATCTGGCGCACCAGGTTTTCCGATTGATCGACGATGGTGACGTCGTGGTTTTCCATGGCCAGGTGTCGGGCGATGTTGGAGCCGACCTGACCGGCACCGCATACGATAATTTTCATGATCGTTCCGCCAAGCGGCCCTTGATTCCGTTAATCCAAATGGTGGCGCTGTGTGTCCCGAGACTGCGCGCCGCCTAAAAATGCACAGCATTTCATATCGCTTATACTACTGTTTGTCCTGGCCGCGCACGCCCAGAGATTTCAGCTTCCGATGCAGGGCCGACCGCTCCATGCCGACGAACTGCGCGGTTTGCGAGATATTACCGCCGAACCGTTCGACTTGGGCCAGCAGATATTCCCGCTCGAACAGTTCGCGCGCATCACGCAGCGGTAACGACATGATTTCCGCTTTGCGTTCAACATCGACGGACGGACCCATGCCCATGATCTCAGGCGGCAACATGGCGCTGGTGATCGCCTGTGTCGGATCGCCGGGTGCCATGATCAACAATCGTTCGACGACGTTGCGAAGCTCGCGCACGTTGCCGGGCCAGCCATAGGTCTGTAGCGCCGCCAGCGCATCTTCGGTAAAGCCACGCGACGGCTGGCCGGATATGTTGGCGGCATTGCCCATGAAGTGACGTGCCAACAACGGGATATCGTCCCGGCGGTCGATCAGTGCCGGCACATGGATCGGCACCACGTTGAGCCGGTAATACAGGTCTTCGCGGAAGTTACCTTCGTTGATTTCTGCCGTCAGGTCTTTGGTTGTGGATGCCATGACGCGGACGTCGACCTGCACTTGCTCGGTGCCGCCGACGCGCTCGAAAATTTGTTCTTGAAGCGCGCGTACGATCTTACCTTGGGTCTCCAGCGGCATGTCGCCGACTTCGTCGAGCAGCAGTGTGCCCTGGTCGGCACGCTCGAACATACCGATTTTGCGGCTGCGATCGTTGCCGCTTTCGGTCCCGAACAGCTCGGTTTCCATGCGATCTGGATGCATCGCCGCGCAGTTGATGACCGCAAACGGGCCTTCGGCACGGCGCGAGCGTGCATGCAGTAAGCGTGCGATGACTTCTTTGCCGGCGCCCGGTGGGCCGGAAATAATGATCCGTGAATTGGTCGGCGCTGCACGCTCAATCGCTTGGCGGACGTCTTTGATCACCATCGATGCGCCGACCAAATCCAATGGCGTGCCGGCGCGCACGCGAAGCTCGGCGTTTTCCCGCCTCAGCCTTGATGCCTCCATCGCGCGTTCGATCAGCAACAGCATGCGTTCCGACTTAAACGGCTTTTCGATGAAGTCGTAAGCACCGTCTTGGATCGCCTGCACGGCAGTCTCGACAGAGCCGTGACCGCTCATCATCAATACCGGCGTTTCCGGATGTAGACGTTTGATTTCTTTAAGGATACCGAGGCCGTCCAACTCGCTGCCCTGCAGCCAGATGTCCAACAGCACGAGGCCCGGCGGTTGTTCACTGACGGCAGCAAGTGCGCTGGTGCTGTCGTGGGCTTCGCGGGTCTCAAAACCCTCGTCACCTAGAATTTCTGCCGTCAATGTGCGGATGTCCCGCTCGTCGTCGACAATCAGAATATCTTGCGCCATCAGATTTCACGTCTTTTTATTGGAAAGGCTGGACCCAGTTTAACTTGTTTTGAGGCTTGCCGCGACCCGCATTGCGTTATCTTCGTCGTTTTCTTGTTTGTTTTTTTGGGCTTCATTCGGGCCGCTTTGTCGCGTTTTCCCCAGTGGCAACGACATCTTAACCCGAGCGCCGCGCGGTTCACGGTCGCTGAGTTCAAGCAGGCCATCATGTTCTTCGATAATTTTTTTCACGATGGCGAGGCCAAGTCCAGTGCCCTTGTCGCGGGTCGTCACATAGGGCTCGGTCAGGCGGTCACGTCCGTCTTCCGGTAGGCCGCGTCCATCGTCATCGATGGTGATGATGACCTCGCCATCCGCCTGTGCCATGTGCAATTGCACCTCGCCTTTGATATCGTTGCCCCCTTCTTCGCGGGCCCCCTCGATCGATTCGGCAGCGTTTTTGAGCACGTTTGTCAGCACCCTGGAAATCTGCCGCGCGTCACATTGGATGTAGACATCGTCCGCCGGCAGTTCGCTGGTGAACGTCACGTCGGCGTCACGGTTTTGCTCAAGGAACACCGCTTGGCGGCACAGCTCGGATATATTTTCGCGTTTGAAATCCGGTTGCGGCATACGCGCGAAGGATGAAAACTCGTCGACCATGCGGCCGATGTCACCGACTTGACGGATGATGGTGTCGGTGCATTTTTTGAACGTTTCCGGGTCGTCTTTGATTTGGCGTAAGTATTTCCGATTGAGCCGCTCGGCCGACAGTTGGATCGGGGTTAGCGGGTTTTTGATTTCGTGCGCGATGCGCCGCGCGACATCGGCCCAGGCGGCCTTGCGCTGCGCCGACAGCAACTCGGTCACGTCGTCGAAGGTGGCGACGTAGCCGATCACGTCGTCGTCCAAGTATTCAGCGGCGATCCGCACCAGCAGCGTTTTCGCGTCGCCATCACGCGAAAACGAAATTTCCGCCTGCTGCATACGGTCCGGGCGGCTTGTGGCTTGGCGCAGCAGATCTGCGAGTTCGGGCACGGTCTCGGCCAAAGGTGCGCCGATGTGCTCCAATAGGTCCATGTCCAATAGCTCGGTCGCACGGCGGTTCGGCAGATTGATGCGCCCTTTCGCATCCAGGCCGATAACACCGGCGCTGACACCGGCGAGCACGGTCTCGGTAAAGCGGCGCCGTTCGTCGAGCTCTTTGTTGACCTCAAGCAGGCCCTGTTGCTGGCTGGCGATGCGTTGCGTCATATTGTTGAACGCGCGGCCTAGCACGCCGATCTCGTCCCGCGCGCTTGCGGTATCAACGCGGGCCGTCAAATCACCTTTTGAAACATCGTCAGCAGCATCGATCAGGTCGGTAATCGGTTCGGCCAATTGTGCCGACACCGTCATGCCGATCCACACCGCCGCCATCAGCAAAATCAGCACGGCCACCAAATAGATCAGCACGAAGCTGATCTGCACGCCGGACCGCGTTGCTTCCAGGGCTTTGTACTCATCGAACGCTTGGCGGATAGCAGAGATGTGTTGCAGCACACGGGGATCGACAAAACGCTCGACCAGCAAATATGCATCGACAAATCGGTTGAGGCGCACTAAGGCGCGCACTTTATCAGTGGTTTCCGAATTCAGCAGCGTCACTTCGCCGTTACTGGCTTTTGCAATGGCGTCCGGAGGAATCTCTTCGATGGTCGTCGACAGCGCAAAGTCCGAACGCGCGATGATGTTGCCGAGGCTGTCGATGACCAAGGCTTCCGGCAGCCCCCGCAGCGACGCGCTTGACGACAAAATACGATTGAATTGCCAGGGGTTTTCGGTCAGCAGCGGTGCATTTTGATTGAGCAAAAACGCGACACTGTAGGCTTGGTTGGCGATGTTTTCCCGGTGCTCTTTGACATACGCCTCGGTCACACCGACGGATTCACGGAGCGCGCCTGAGACCCGGTCGTTGAACCAAGCCTCAAGCCCAAAATTCAACGAGAGATACGAAAATGCCGCGACCAACACCGCCGGCGTCACCGCGATCATGGCGAACAGCATCACCAGCCTGCCCTGCAGACCGGCACCCGCGCGGCCACGTCTGCGGGCTTGCCATAAGCGGATCACGCGCCGGGTCACGACGATACTCAGCGCCAGCAAAAGAACGCCGTCCAAGGTGAGCAGCCAGCGTAGTACGTCGATCCGCTCGCGGACCAGCGTGGTGTCGGTCATCAGCGCAACGGTGGCGACGCCTGAGGCAACGGCAAGCGCTGCCAGCATAAATGCAAGCCGACGCTGTAGGCTGCTGTTCGACAGCACGCCTTTGATACCGCGATCTGCGGTCACGCTCATCCGGACCCCTTGATGATGGGGATGCCGAGCTCGCGGATTTTTTTGCGGAGTGTATTGCGGTTTAACCCCAGCACTTCGGAGGCTTTGACCTGATTGCCGCGTGTCGCCTGCAAGGTTTGCAGGATCAACGGGCGCTCGACCTCGCGCAGGATGCGGTTATACAGACCGGCAGCCGGCAAGCTGCCGTCGTGCGCGTTGAAGTACGTTTTTAGATGCCCATCCACTGTATCGGCGAGTCCGCCGCCAGATGCGGCGGGTTCCACCGGATCGCGGCGGTCACTGAGTTCGGCGTCGATAATCTCGGCATCGATGACTTCTTCAGAGTACAGTGCAGCCAAACGCTGCACCATGTTTTCAAGCTCGCGCACGTTGCCGGGCCAGTCGTGGCTCTGCATGATCTCAAGCGCTTTGGGCTCGATGATTTTCCATGGTAAACCTTCGTTTGCGGCCCGGCCTAAGAAGTGGCGCACCAATTCCGGAATATCTTCGGTGCGATCGCGCAGCGGCGGCAGACGGATCGGCACCACGTTGAGGCGGAAAAATAAATCTTCGCGGAACAGGCCGCGACGAATCAGCCGCTTGAGGTCGTGGTGTGTTGCTGCAATCACCCGCACATTCGCTTTGATGGAGGTGCGCCCGCCGACGCTGGAATACTCGCCTTCTTGCAGCACGCGCAGTAAGCGGGTCTGGGCTTCCATCGGCATGTCGCCGATTTCGTCCAAGAACAGGGTGCCACCATTGGCTTGCTCGAAGCGACCCGCGCTACGCGCGACCGCGCCGGTGAACGAGCCTTTTTCGTGGCCGAACAATTCGCTTTCGATCAATTCGCGCGGGATCGCGGCGACGTTGACGGCGACGAACGGCTTGTCTTTGCGCTTGCCGTAATCGTGCAGCGCGCGGGCCACCAATTCTTTGCCGGTGCCGGACTCGCCGGTGATCATCACGGTCAGGTCGGTCGGCATCAGGCGTGCGAGCGTGCGATAAATTTCCTGCATCGCCGGCGAGCGACCGATCAGCGGCAGGGCTTCTTCAACCTCGTCCGGGCGGCTGGCGGCGCTCAAGCTGCTGTCTTTTGAGCGCGCTTCAAGACCGCGCCGGACCACGGAAACCAACTCGTCCAGGTCAAACGGCTTGGGCAGATAATCGAAGGCGCCGCGCTCGGTCGCTTTGACGGCGGTCAGCAGCGTGTTCTGTGCGCTCATCACGACGATCCGCAGGTTTGGCCGGAGATGGCGCATTTTCGGCACCAGATCGAGGCCGTTGCCGTCGGGCATGACGACGTCGGTAATCACCAAGTCTCCGTCGCCGTTTTCAACCCATTGCCAGAGCGTCGCCGCGTTGCCGGTCGAGCGGACGTCATAGCCGGCCCGCGTCAGCGCCTGTGTCACCACCATACGGATGCCGTCGTCGTCATCGGCAACAAGGATCGTCGCGCTCTTAGTCATCGTCTCGCTCTCCCTTGGCCATCGGCAGCATAACCCGGAACACGGTGCGCCCCGGAATGCTGTCGAACTCGATGACGCCGCCGTGATCGCCAACGATCTTGGCGACGAGGGCCAGTCCAAGCCCGCTCCCTTTGGGCTTCGAGGTGACGAAGGCGTCGAATAGATAGTTTTTCATATCGTCGGCGATGCCGGGGCCGTTGTCGCGAATCCACACCGTCAGCGGTAGGTGCACGCGGGTATCTGCACCCGGCAACGCAAACCGCACACCTTGGCTATAGGCAGTGCCGATGGTGATTTCACCGCCGACGCCGCCGACGGCTTCAGCGGCGTTTTTCACCAGGTTCAGGAAAATCTGCACCAGTTGATCGTGGTTGCCCCAAACCGGCGGCAATGATGGGTCGAACACGTTCTGAAACCGCACATGCGTTGCAAAGCCGGTTTCCGCCAGGCGTTGCACGCGATCCAATACTTTGTGGATGTTGACCGGCTCACGCTGCAAAGGGGTGCGGTCCGAGAACACTTCCATGCGATCCACCAGGCCGACGATGCGGTCGGCCTCGTCGCGAATCAGCCGGGTCAGCTGTTTATCTTCGTCGTTCAGCCCCCGCTCCAACAATTGCGCGGCGCCGCGAATGCCGGATAGCGGGTTCTTCACTTCGTGCGCCAACATCGCCGCCATCGCGGTAACCGAGCGCGCAGCGCCCATGTGATTGAGCTGGTTGTTGATTTTCTCTGCAATGGAGCGCAGTTGGATCACGACCGCGACCGCACCCGGGTCTTCGGGGATGCAGGATGCCTGCGCGTCGATTGAATGTGTGCCGATGCGCGGTGTTTCCAGTGTTACATCGTATTCGGCGACGACGCTGCGAAAGCGCCGCGCTTGTTCAAGCAATGCCAGCACCGGGCTGTCTTTGGGCATCAGCTTTTCGATTTGTTGTCCGCATAGATAGGCGGCCGAGCCTCGAAATAACTGTTCGGCGGCTTGGTTGACGCGGCAAATGCGGTTTTCAGAGTCCACCACGACCACCGCGCTGGCGAGCGCGTTTAAAATAGAGTCCGCTTTTATGTGCAGCGGCGCCGTTGTTTCCAACGCGGTATCCAATTTCACAGGTGCGTTGATGTCCGCCATCTTTACGCGGCCAACCGGTCGAGGTTGGCGGCATAGAAATCGATGATTGCAGCTTCGACGTCTGCCGGTTCGGTCATTTGGTTTACTCTGGCTCTGAATTCAGCTGCGTCGCGTAAGCCTTTGGAATACCAGCCGATATGCTTGCGTGCGATTTTCACGCCGGCGTGCACGCCGTAGTGCGAAAGGATATCGCGATAGTGTTCAATCACGGTATCACGCTGGGTTTCCAGGTCTGGGTCTGCAAGGACATTGCCGGTCGAAAGATAATGCTGCACCTGACCCGGGAACCAGGGACGGCCATAGGTGCCGCGCCCGATCAGCATGCCGTCGGCGCCGGATTGCGCGAGCGCGGCATCGACGTCTTCGAGAGTATTAATGTCGCCGTTGCAGAAAACCGGCAACGAGACAGCATCCTTCACGCTTCGGATGTAGCGCCAATCGGCGTGGCCTTTATAGAATTGGCAGCGGGTGCGTCCGTGCACCGCGACGGCGCGAATGCCGCTTTCTTCAGCGATGCGCGCAAGCTCGGGGGCGTTGCGGGTATCGTCATCCCAACCGGTGCGCATTTTCAGCGTTACCGGGATATCGACGGCCTTGACCGTCGCTTCAAGGATTTTACCCGCGTGCACTAAATCGCGCATCAGCGCCGAACCGGCGTCACCGTTGGTCACTTTTTTCACCGGGCAGCCCATATTGATGTCGATCAGCGCCGCACCGCGGTCTGCGTTCAGGCGTGCAGCTTCGGCCATGATGTCGGGATCGCAGCCGGCGAGTTGTACCGACATCGGATGCTCTTCGGCGCAATGGCTCGCCATTTTCATGGTTTTCTTGGCGGCATAGATCATGGCGCGAGACGCGATCATCTCGGATACAACAAGGCCGACGCCGAAGCGCTTCACCAAGCGCCGAAACGGCATGTCGGTGACGCCCGACATCGGTGCCAAAACCACTTGCCCATCTAAGGGCACGGGGCCGATCTGAATCTGACGTGTCGCAACCATGAGGCACCTCCGCAAAAGTGCCCACAAATTAGGCATTGCTGAATTATATGCAACGATTTTCGTTCGGGTTTGCGCCTGTTTTTTGAGCGCAATGGATATGTGGGCTACGTTAACAGCACTTCGGTAACGAATTTAACGCCGGGATACCCCAGTGTGAGCAACAGATAGGCGAGCAGCACAATTCTCGCCGCGCGCCGCCCGCGTACACCATGGCGGACTTGTGCGTACAATAAAATACCGATGACAATGAATGCCCCCAGCGTAAACACGGTCTTGTGGTCAAACGGCAACGGCCCATCGCCGGCCATGACGCTGAGCGTTGCACCGGTTAAAAGACCCGCCGCCAGCACCGCTTCGCCAATCGCCAGGAATTGTACGACAAGCCGGTCGCATTGTGTGATTGCCGGCAGCACGCCGTCCAGCATCGGTTTTTGTTTTCGTTTTAGTGCACGCTCTTGGATGAACGCGGCCAAGCTGGCGACGGCGGCAAGGGTCGCCAAGGCGTAGGTCGCCACTGCAAAGCTGATGTGCAGCAACAACCAGCCCATTTCGCCCGACACGTTGAGCGGCATGTCGGGGGCGTGCTGCCACGCCAACCCCATCAGTGCCAAGACCAGCATGTATGCCGACACCAACGGCGTTAGCCGCCAGGCTCCCTGCACGCTTGCTGCGAAAATCAGGAAGATCCCCATGGTTGCTGCAATGGTGACCCAGATCGTCGTCGCAAAATCACCCTGCCATGTACCGTCGAGCCTAGCGATTACGGCGCTCAGAGGCCCTGCGGACGCCAACAGCAAGACCGCCCAATAGGCGATATCGCGGCGAAAATGCGCACGCCAACTCAGCATGACCGCAGGCATGATCGCGACGATGGCGGTTAATCCGAATATCAATCCAACTTGCATGTCGCAACCTTCGCGCCGAGCCAAGCTTTTGGCAAGACCTGGGTTTGGTGGCGACACCCTCAAATCCGAATGCCCTGGGCAAGTCCGGGTAACAGCGGTATTTATAAAAAAATTCATCAATCGATCAGGAGATCGTGCGTGCCAGGCACCGCTGTGACCACCGCTGTGATTATTGTTGCTGCCGGACGCGGTCAGCGCTTTGGTGGCGAAACGCCGAAGCAGTATTTGATGCTGGGCGGACAACCGGTCGTGCGGCACTGTGTGGCCGCATTCGCGCGCCATCCCGGGATCGACATCATTCAGCCGGTGATTCATCCCGACGATGCGGCGACGTTGAAAGGCGCGCTGGACGGTTTCGCTTATGCGCCGCCTGTCGCCGGCGGTGCGAGCCGGCAGCAGTCGGTGTTGAACGGGCTGCGTGCGTTGGCCGCCCTGCCCGTGCCGCCGGACTATGTTTTGGTGCACGATGCGGCGCGACCATATGTGCCCGAAGATTTGCTGCAGCGCGTGTTGGATGCGTTGCAGACGGTGCCGGGCGCGATACCAGCGCTGGCGGTGGTCGATACCCTGAAACGTGCCGGTGATGATGCGATGATCGCTGAGACCGTGCCCAGAGACGGATTGTGGCGCGCACAAACGCCGCAAGGGTTTCGTTTCCAGGACCTGTTGGCCGCGCACGAAAACGCGCCAGGCGGGCTGACCGACGACGCAGCTGTGATGGAAGCCGCCGGTGCTGCCGTCACCCTCGTCGACGGCAGCGAAAACAATATCAAAGTGACGACGCCGGAAGATTTGGCGCGGATGGAGGAGATTATGGGGGAAGCCGCATCACCATTAATGCGCATCGGCAAAGGCTTCGATGTGCACAAAATAGGCCCCGGTGACGGCGTTCAGCTATGCGGTGTGACCATCGCATCCGACTTGGCGTTGATCGGGCACTCCGACGCCGACGTCGCGTTGCACGCGCTGACCGATGCGATTTTAGGGGCGATTGCCGACGGCGACATCGGCAGTCATTTCCCGCCCAGTGATGCAAAATGGAAAGGCGCTGACTCGGAAATGTTTCTCGCGCACGCGTGCGACTTGATGAAAGCCGCCGGCTATGGGCTCAGCAATATTGATCTGACGGTGATCTGCGAAGCCCCCAAGGTCGGCCCGCATCGGGATGCAATGCGTGCAAACGTGGCGCGGATTTTGGGTGTCGACGTGGCGCAGATATCGGTAAAAGCGACGACCACCGAGAAACTCGGCTTTACCGGACGCGGCGAAGGGATCGCGGCTGAGGCGGTCGTGCTGTTGCACGCATGCCGTTAAGTAGCTCTCACACGTTGACCCAAGCGGCTCTTTGTTTAGATTTAAACTTGTGTCAGTCTAGAACGATTGCGCCGTGCCGCCGCAAAGGGCGAACGCGTGTTGGGGGCGTGCCGTAACGATGGTCAAAAAGTATACCTTCGATCAGGTGGATGTGTTGTTGGTCGATACCGACCTCAACTCCCGCCAAGGTGTGCGCACGATTCTGGCCAACAACGGTTTCACCGGCGTGACGCTAGGCACCGACCTGCAAAGGGTCAAAACGGCAATCACCAAGCACATGCCCGACATCATGCTGTGTGGGACCGAGTTTCCCGACGGCAAGATCACTGATCTTTTACGCGATATCCGCCACAACCGCATCGGCAACAACCCGTTCATGCCGGTTATTGTGTTCTTGGACGAGCCGACACCCGATCTGGTTGCAGACGTGCTCAGCGCCGGTCCGGACGATGTGGTGATGAAGCCGGTATCGACGCGCGCCCTGCTCGATCGCTTAGGCCAGCAAATCCACAAGCGTAAGCCTTATATTGTCACTGATGATTATGTCGGCCCAGCGCGCAAGGGCGACGATACGTCCCGCGCTATCGTGCCGCCGAACCCATTGCACGCGAAAGCGACCGGCGGCAAGGCCAGCTTCCATGAAGTTGAGCGTGGCATTCAAGATGCGCTGGCGGCGGTTAATGACCGGCGTCTGGAAAATACGGGGCCCGAGATCGCAGCCTTGGTCGGTCGCTTGGTATTGATGCTCGACAAACCTACGGTGACCGAGGCGGCAAAGGGTGGCTTGCAAATGCTGATCGAAATGAATCAAGACATGATACGCAGGCTCGAAGGCAGTCGCTACGATCACGTCTCCGAATTATGCCGCGCGATCATCATCGTCTGTGAGCGGATCAAGAAAGACACCGGCGGCCCTGCCGACAAAACCCAAGTGCGTTTGCTAAAACCCCTATCGCAATCGATCCAGGCCGGTTTCTCCGGCGGTATCGCAAATGCCCAAGCGGCGCGCGCGATTACGCAAAAGATCGGCATCGACCTGGGCTGATCGTCGGGCGTCGCTTTGAGATTCCAGATCGCCTTCGGCGTCCGGAAAGCCCAAAGGGCTTATCCGGGACCTAAATGACGCCTCCCCGACGACCCCCCACCTCACGAACCCCTACTCGTCGATCACGGAAAGGTAGATAACCCCTGTGATGATAGTCACTATATTAATTATAGTGTATTGATTTTGTTGCTCCTTACGACCTCACGACCCAGTGATCGGGCTTTAAGTGCGCGGATCAGCGGATGCGGATACTTTCTTCATCAACGGGACGCGGTGTTCCGAACAACTTTGAACCTGAACACACCAACTGGAGAATTATCATGAATACCAAGACCATCTTTTCCGCTCTCGCCATCGCCGTTGCTCTGGGTGCCGCAGTACCGGCCTTCGCCGACCGCATCGACAATCCTGAGCAGTACGGTGTCGCTTACACCGGTGACGCAACCAGCGTTGCGGTTTCCAACCAACTGAATCAGCACCCGGAAATGATTGAGCCGCTTGCCTATGGTGTCGAGTTTACAAACGACTCGAGCAACGCCGAAGCGGTGACCATGGAAGGCCTCAGCGATCGCTCGTAAGCTCCCCCTTCTTACGTAGCGACAAAGCGAGACCGGCGCCCCTCCCCTAGGGCGCCGGTTTTGTTTGTTTTTACCTGATCCTTCGAGACGGCTTTCGGCCTCCTCAGGATGAGGCTTTTTTAAACCACACCACACCTCATCCTGAGGAGCGCGCAGCGCGTCTCGAAGGATGTGTTAGATCACGAAAACCGGTTGTTCGATGGGAAGCCCTTGGGCTTGACCAGGCCGGCACCGGCGCGTTTGCCCTGCCAGGCTTTGAGGTCGGCTTCTGAGCGCGTGCCCGACCCGGTTTTCCACGTCACACCCTCTTTTAAGATAAAGGCCTGCGCATCCGACAAGTGGCCGTCTTTGTAGCGTTGCAAGATCACGCCTTTGCCCCGCGTCATCTCGGGCACTTCCGAGATCGGGAACACCAATAGTTTGCGGTTGGTGCCGATAACCGCGATGTGATCGGCGCCGTCGGGCACTTCCGAGATCGCGGTCGCTTCGGCATTGGCGCCGACATTGAGGATCTGTTTGCCGTTTTTGGTCTGCGCGATGACCTCGTCTTCGGCGACGATGAAGCCGTGCCCACTGTCCGCAGCGACCAAGAAGCGTCGACCGCCGGTGTGCTTCATGATCGAGATGACTTCGTGGCCGTTCGGAATGTCGATCATCAGGCGGATCGGCTCGCCATGCCCGCGCCCGCCCGGCAGCTTGTCGGCACCGACGGTATAAAAACGGCCGTTGGTGGCGAACACGATGATCTTGTCGGTGGTCTCGGCGTGCAGCCAGAATTTCAGCTTGTCGCCGTCTTTGAATTTCATCGTTTCGATGGCGGTGTCGTCCATGTGCCCTTTGGCAGCGCGGACCCAGCCTTTTTCGGAATAAACGATGGTCACCGGTTCTTTGTCGATCATCGCTTCGATCGGGACGATGACGATGCTTGGCGGCTCGCCGATGTCGGTGCGGCGGCGCCCCAACTCGGTCTTAGGCCCGAAAGCTTGCTTCAGCTCTTTGATTTCGTCTTCGATGGTTTTCCAGCGCTTGCCTTCATCTTTGAGCAACGATTGAAGCTCTTTGCGCTCTTTGCGCAGTTCAGCCTCTTCTTTGCGGATTTCCATTTCTTCGAGTTTGCGCAACTGACGCAGGCGCATGTTTAAGATCGCTTCGACCTGCACGTCGCTGAGGTCGAACGCCTTCATCATCACCTGCTTGGGCTCGTCTTCCTCGCGGATAATGCGGATAACCTCATCTAGGTTAAGATACGCCGCCAACAGGCCGCCCAGCACTTCAAGGCGATGCTCGATTTTCTCCAAGCGATGGCTGGCGCGGCGGATCAGCACGTCTTCGCGGTGCGCTAAGAACGCCGACAAGGCTTCACGCAGGCTCATTACGCCCGGAATGTTGTCTTTATTGAGGACGTTCAGGTTGAGGCTGATGCGGGTTTCGAAATCGGTCTCGCGGAACAAATGTTCCATCAGCATTTCAGGCTCGACGTTGCGGGATTTCGGCTCCAGCACGATGCGCACGTCTTCGGCTGATTCGTCGCGTATATCGCCCAGCATCGGCAGTTTGCGGGCCAGCAATAACTCAGCGGTCTTCTCGATCAGACGCGATTTCTGCACCTGAAACGGGATGTCGGTGATGATGATCTGGTATTGCCCTTGGCCGAGTTTTTCGACCTCGTATTTGGCGCGGAGCCGAAAGCTGCCGCGGCCGTTCTTATAGGCCTCGACGATGTTCTCGCGGGATTCTACCAACACGCCACCGGTCGGGAAATCCGGGCCCGGCACCAGATCGGCAAGCTTTTCGAACGTGACTTTGGAATTGGCGACGCCGTCGCTGGTGTGCTTGGCGGTTTTGATCATATGCGCCATGGCGTCGCACAGCTCAGCCACGTTGTGTGGCGGCACGCTGGTCGCCATGCCCACCGCGATGCCGTTCGAGCCGTTCGCCAACAGGTTCGGGAACGCCGCCGGCAGTACGACCGGCTCGGATTCTTCGCCGTCATAGGTATCACGGAAATCGACTGCGTCTTCGTCGATGCCTTGCAGCAACAGCCACGCGGTCTGGGTCAGCCGCGATTCGGTGTAGCGCATCGCCGCCGCGTTATCACCGTCGATGTTGCCGAAGTTGCCCTGCCCGTCGACCAGCGGATAGCGCTGCGCGAAATCCTGCGCCAAGCGGACCAGGGCGTCATACACCGACTGATCGCCGTGCGGGTGATATTTACCGATCACGTCACCGACAACGCGTGCACACTTTTTATAACCGGACGCAGGGTCCAGCTTAAGTTGTCGCATCGCGAACAGCAGGCGCCGATGCACCGGCTTTAGACCGTCGCGAACATCCGGCAACGAGCGCGACATGATGGTCGACAGCGCATACGATAGATACCGCTCCGACAGCGCCTCAGCCAAGCGTGTTTCGCGGATTTCCTCGGGCTTCGCATGCTTGCTCATATCGTTACTCTTGTGTCTGCGGGGACGGTGGATCGCGAGATATAGTATATATCATGGCGTCCGCGTCAATGCAGATGGGGGCGGCGGCGCTCATCCTTCGAGACGGCCTTCGGCCTCCTCAGGACGAGGTTTTTTGCAAAGACACCTCATCCTAAGGAGCGCGAAGCGCGTCTCGATGGATGTCGACCTCACGAACCCCTACTCGTCGATCACGGAAAGGTAGATAACCCCTGTGATGATAGTCACTATATTAATTATAGTGTATTGATTTTGTTGCTCCTTACGACCTCACGACCCAGTGATCGGGCTTTAAGTGCGCGGATCAGCGGATGCGGATACTTTCTTCATCAACGGGACGCGGTGTTCCGAACAACTTTGAACCTGAACACACCAACTGGAGAATTATCATGAATACCAAGACCATCTTTTCCGCTCTCGCCATCGCCGTTGCTCTGGGTGCCGCAGTACCGGCCTTCGCCGACCGCATCGACAATCCTGAGCAGTACGGTGTCGCTTACACCGGTGACGCAACCAGCGTTGCGGTTTCCAACCAACTGAATCAGCACCCGGAAATGATTGAGCCGCTTGCCTATGGTGTCGAGTTTACAAACGACTCGAGCAACGCCGAAGCGGTGACCATGGAAGGCCTCAGCGATCGCTCGTAAGCTCCCCCTTCTTACGTAGCGACAAAGCGAGACCGGCGCCCCTCCCCTAGGGCGCCGGTTTTGTTTTATTTAAAGCAAAACGACGATCCGAGATATCGGGCCACGGTCGTCACTTCTAGGTCCCGGACGCCGAATGCGAGCCGGGATCTTAAAGTGAGTTCACCGCCTCATCTTCCCCGGTCGCCGCCCCGATCCAATCGGTGAATTCTTTGTTGCCGCCGACAATCGGTAGCGCGACGATGCACGGGCAATCGTAGCTGTGTTCGATTTTAATCAAGTCGGTGGCGGCATCGATGAGGTCGCGGCGGGTCTTAGCAAACAGCAAGGCCTCGGCAGATTCTTGAATTTCCCCTTCCCACGCGAACACGGACGTCACGCCGTCGATCACGTTGGCGCACGCAGCCAACTGTGCTTCGACCAAGGAACGGCCTAAATTCAACGCCTCGGCACGGTCGGCGCAGGTGATGTAAAGCGAGACGGCATCGGTCATGAAAATCTCCATCTTTGAGGATCACGAAAACTACCGTAACATGCCCACAACAGCGCGGCATAAAAACGCATAAGCGCGCCGCGACGGAGGTGGAGAAATATGAGCAAACCCGAAAGCGGGCCGGCGAAGCGTGCGAAAGTTACAATGCGCCCATCGGCGTCTCAACAATCGGCATCAAAATCGTTAAAGTCGGAAGACAGCACACGCCCGCCAACGGATGTGCAACTGGCATGGCTACAGCGTGGCCTGGAGCAGCCGGGTGGCAAGCTGCCGCTGTTTGATCGCATCGGCCAAAAGGTCAGTGAACAAACCGTGCGCAGCTGTATTCGTAACGGCTGGGCGGAGCCTTGGTTTAACAACCCGATCAAGCCCGACTGGATTGTCTGCCGGCTCACCGAGGTGGGTCGTGATCTCGCATCAAGCGCCGCATCTATAAAAGGCGAGGCATCTTGAGCGACGCCGAGACGTTAAAACTGCATACGCAGTATAAAATTATTTTGAATACGCAACATTATCGTATTCAGAGGCATAACGTTGTCTGATCGTAATGAAACTGAAGCGCACGCGCCACCAAGCGCGCCGCAATCCGTCATGGTCTGTATCAATCGACGGTTTCGCGGCGATCAGCCTTCGTGCGCGGCGCGGGGTTCGGAAGCCGTTGCGGATGCGATCGAAGCCGGCATCGCGGCGCGGCGCATCGACATTAAAATGGAGCGTGTGATCTGCCTGGGCCAATGCACCAAAGGCCCGACCGTGCGCTTCGCGCCGGGCGGTCGCTTTAACCTGGGCACGTGCTTAGAAGACGTGCCGGCGATCTTGGATGAATTGCAAGCGCTCTGCGGCGTCGACGACGACGAAAGCGGCCCACCGATGCATTTATTGGGGTCATGATCGAACAATATTCTCTAAAATTTTATGTTCTGTGACGACGGTCACTTCGCAATATGTCCGATGCTGTCATATTCAATCGCGTAAGGATGGATTTCTTCACAGATATCCTCCCTTCCCTCAAGAGCACAAACTCACGCCGGGCCTTCGGGTCCGGCGTTTTTCTTTGGTGGCTTTACGTGATGATTTTCTGGAGGAGAAATGGTCGGAGTGACAGGATTTGAACCTGCGACCCCTGCGCCCCCAGCACAGTGCTCTACCAGGCTGAGCTACACTCCGACCGATGCGCCGCTTTCATCAGGGGGCGACGCGCGCGGACTATAATCATCGTGATCGTTTGGGACAATACAAAGCTGCGGGATATTAGCGTCCCACCCTCAAATCAGCCGGCGCTGTCGAGCAGTTGTTGGCGTAGGTTCTTGAGGTCGGCGACGATACCGTTGACTTCGTCCAGCCAAGCGGTATCGCTGGGCACGGTGACTTCAGGGCCAACTGCGGGTGCTGAGGCAGCAGCGGTGTCCGTATCTCCGAGCGGAACATGCGGTTGGTTTTCGCTGACGAAATTGCGCACGCTGCCACTTTGGCGCATTAGTTTTTGCACGCCCTTGATGGTGTAGCCGTCTACGTACAGAAGGTCGCGAATACGATGTAAAAGCTGCACGTCGTCGGGGCGATAATAGCGTCTGCCGCCGCCGCGTTTCATCGGGCGGACTTGCGGGAACTTGGTTTCCCAAAAACGCAGTACGTGTTGCGGCAGCTCCAACTCGTCGGCGACTTCGCTGATGGTGCGAAATGCGGACGCGGATTTTTCCGCGCGGGCCGGGCGTTCGGTCGGGTCGTTATCGGATTTTGGTGCTTCGGTTTCGTCGCTCATGTCGCGCACCGATCAATTAGACGTCAGAAGGCTCGCTCGGTTTGCGGACTTCGTTGATGCGGTTTTTCAGCACCTGTGAAGGGCGGAACACCAAAACCTTGCGCGGCAAGATCGGCACTTCTTCACCGGTTTTTGGGTTGCGACCGATGCGTTGCCCTTTTTGGCGGACCGAAAAACTGCCGAACGACGAGACCTTGACGGTGTCGCCGTTGATCAAGGATTCCGCCATATATTCGAGAACGCTTTCCAACAAGTCTGCGGACTCGTTTCGTGAAAGGCCGACTTCTTGATAAACTGCTTCGCCTAAATCGGCGCGCGTTATTGTTTTGCCCGGCATGGCAAAATGGCCTCCCCCTATTGATCGTCGGCTAAAGCCTATCGTTGACCGGGAAATCCGTCAATATCAAAGGGATGGCGGACACTTGATTAGGGAAAAAAATATTTGATGGCGGTGGGTTTTATTTTAGATGGTTCTCGTCCGGATCAGGATTTGATTTGTAATTTACCAGCGCACCAGGCCGGCACCCCAGGTCAAGCCGCCGCCCATGGCTTCCAAAAGCACCAGATCGCCGCGCTTGATACGGCCGTCTTTGACGGCAACATCGAGCGCCAACGGGATCGAGGCGGCTGAGGTGTTGGCATGCTGTTCAACGGTCAGCACGACATGATCCATGCTCATGCCGAGCTTCTTCGCCGTTGAATCGATGATCCGTTTGTTCGCTTGATGCGGCACGAGCCAATCCAAATCGGCACGTTCCAGGCCGTTGGCGTCGAGTGCCTCATCGACCACGCTGGCCAAATTGGTGACGGCATGGCGAAACACTTCGCGGCCGTTCATGCGTAAGTGGCCGACGGTCTGTGTTGTCGAAGGGCCGCCGTCCACATACAAAAGATCGTAGTGTGTGCCATCGGAATGGATGTGCGTCGACAGCACGCCACGACCGGAGTTATGCCCTTTGCCGTTGCCCGCACCTTCGTGGTTTTCGTCTTCGGGCATGGCGCGCATGACAATCGCGCCGGCGCCATCACCGAACAGCACGCAGGTGCCCCGGTCCGTCCAATCCAAGATGCGCGAGAACGTCTCGGCGCCGATTAACAGCACGGTCTTGGCTTGCCCGCAGCGGATGAAGTTATCGGCAATGGCAAGGCCGAATATAAAGCCCGAGCACACCGCCTGCACATCGAACGCCGCGCCGCCGACCATGCCAATGCGGCTTTGCACCTTGGCGGCAGTCGACGGGAACGTATTGTCCGGTGTCGTCGTGGCGCAGATGATCAGATCAACCTCTGCGGCGCTGATGCCGGCGTGCTCAAGTGCGCGCTGGCCGGCTTTTACAGCCAGGTCGGACGTGGACTCGCCGTCGGCAGCTATATGCCGCTGGGCGATGCCGCTGCGAGATCGAATCCATTCGTCAGAGGTATCGACGGTCTTTGCCAACTCTTCGTTGGTCACGATCCGTTCAGGCAGGTATGACCCGCAGCCGAGAATTTCCGAACGAAACATCATGTCAGCCAGCCGCCGCTTCCGAGTCTTTGGCATCGCCGTCAGCTGCCTTGTTCGCCGCTTCTGAGCCGAGCAGTTGTGAGGTGTCGTGTTTGATCCCGGCGTTGAAGTCGTTACGCACAAGATCAACGGCGACCGAAATCGCATTGGCAAAACCAAGCCCGTCGGTGCCGCCGTGGCTTTTCACGCAAATGCCGTTGAGGCCCACCAGCATCGCGCCGTTGTAGCGTCGAGGATCGAATTTTTCTTTGAATTTGAGCAACGCGGGCCGGGCGATCATCGCGCCCAGTTTGCCAAACAACGATGACGTCAGCGCATCGCGCAGGAAAAAGCCGAACATGCTCGACATGCCCTCAGCCGTTTTCAGCGCGACGTTGCCGGTAAAGCCGTCGGTGACGACCACGTCGACCGTGCCCTTGGCGATATCGTCGCCTTCGACAAAACCGTAAAATTGGATCGGCAGCGCGCTGTGTTGCAGACGCTCAGCGGCGCCGCGTACGGCAACGTTGCCCTTTAGGTCTTCGGCGCCGACGTTTAACAGGCCGACCGAAGGATGCTCGCGCCCCAAAACGTTGCGCGCATAGACTTCGCCCATCACTGCAAACTGCACTAGGTTGTCGGCGTCGCATTCGATGTTGGCGCCGAGGTCGAGCATGACGGACGCGCCCCGCATCGTCGGGAAATACGTGGCAATTGCCGGGCGGTTGATGCCGGGCAGTGTTTTTAAGACGAACTTTGCCATCGCCATCAACGCGCCGGTGTTGCCGGCAGACACGATCGCTTGGGCATCACCATCGGAGACCGCATTGATCGCAAGGCGCATGCTTGATTGACGGCCGCCGCGCAGTGCGACGGCGGGCTTGTCACCGCTGCCGATCTTATCGGGCGCGTGGCGGACTTCGGATGCGGCTTTGGCATGGGCGCGGGTTTCTAGCGCCGCGTTTAGGCGCGCTTCGTCACCGAACAGCAAAAAACGCAGGTTTGAGTCCTGCTTCGCTGCGGCGTCAACGCCATCGATCACCATATCGGGTGCGTTGTCGCCCCCCATAGCATCGATTGATAAGGTCAAAAGTGTCGTCAAGGACCCTTCCCGCATGCGGATGCCTGAAAAATTTCTAACGATTCCGCATTATACGAGCCAGAAGGCTCGCTTAAAAGGCAGTTAGGCCAGTTCTTCTACGTTGCTGACTTCACGGCCTTTGTAGGTGCCGCATGCTGCACACACGTGGTGCGGGCGCATCGTTTCACCGCAGTTTGAGCACTCGACGAGATTGGACGCCGACAACGCATGATGGGAACGCCGCATGTTGCGTGACGATTTGGAGGTCTTCTTCTTTGGAACGGCCATATCTCAATACCTTTTTATCTGCCCGTCTCGTCACGGGCGCGCCTTACTAAAGGATTTGCGTCCACGATGCAAGGTCGTATGCATCTGACTGCGGGTCCCGGCGCCAAAATTTGTCAGGAACGTCTAGAGGCGCGCAACTTCGTACGCTAGTCGTCTGATTTCAAGCTTTTTTTCAGTTTTTCGAGCTTTGCGAACGGGTTTTCCGGTTCATCGACGGTGCCGGGTGGGCTGCTGACGACCTCGTCGAACGCGGCGTCGGGCTTTCGCGGGTACGTCGGCAGCTGCAAGGCGAGTTCCTCGACCGCGGCCTCGCCTACGTCAATTGTCCCGTTTTCAATGGGGTCCGGGTCGTCGTGGTCTGGATCGACAACCTCGTCTTCGTCCACATCCAGGCCGGCCAACGCGTCCGCATCTTCGCTGTAACGGCGCAACAGCGAGAATTCAAGGGTCGTCGGCAATGCATCACCGGTGACCACGCAGGTTTGCTGAACTTGGGCACTGACCATGCCTTCTGCGGTGATTTCCCGGCCCATTGTCGGGCGTACGCGAATCTTGCCGCTCAGCTGATCGACGGAAACCAGGTCGAGACGCTTGGCGATGGCCGTCAACTCGTCTGCAGACGGGGCGAGATTGACCATTGTGCCCGATGCGCTGAGTCGCGTCACATCGACCGGCCGGGACAGTTCAGGTGCGATCTCGGGGATCGCGTCTTCCGGTGGGGTGCTTGAGGTGGGGCGCTTACTCATGACGGGCTCATGCTTCCTGCCGGTGCGAAGGAGATCGTGCCCGTGGAAAGCTGGGCATCGTGTTGATCGGCGAGATGCTGCGCCTGGGCGCGCATGTACCCGCACGCGGCGACCAACGTCTCAACGCTGGGGGTAACGCCTCGAAACAGGAATTTTCCCAACGCCACCGTCAGCGCCGTGTCGTCGTTTGCGTCAATGCCTGCTTCATAGGCTTTGATGCGCCCATAGAAGCTTTCTGCCAGTTTTTTTACTTTTTTGCCGACGGTGATGTCGCCGACGCCCATCTCGCGTAGGTTCGAATCGATGTCGTCAAACATGATGTCGAAGTATGCTTGGCTCAGTGACGACGGCAGCGGCGGCTGTTTCAGGCGCCGCAGCGCTAAGAACGCGACCATCGAGAGCGCTTCAAAACGCCCTTCCGCGCTGTCCGGCACACCCCAGACACCGAAAAACACCGGGTCGCGCCCTGCCGACACGGAGGCGGCATACAGCGCGTGTGCGGCGTTCCATTCGGCATTCGGCTTAAACAGCTTTTTTAGGTTCAGCACGGAGGTATATTCCTTACACGATGAGGGCATTTTACGTGCCCTGCCCTTGCACACAACATTGACAATGGGCCTCGGCGGCGGCAGTGTCCAGATACCGATCCGGCCCACTTTCGGAGCATGATGTAGGATGCCGACGCCGGTTATCACAAGAGCTTTTCTGCCGGTCGCGGTTTTAACCGTGGCGCTGTCCCTTTCTGCGTGCGAGCCACGCACCGCGCAACGCGGTGCGATGCCCGACGTTGACGTGATCGCCGCGATCCAGCCGCAAAAAAGCACCCGCGCCGATGTCGAACGTGCGTTGGGCTCGCCGTCGAGCGTCAATCTGTTCGGCGAAGAAACCTGGATGTACATCGGCGAAGAGACCGAGCAGCTGGCGTTTCTTGAGCGCGACATCAACGAGCGCAGCGTGCTGATCATCCGTTTTAACAAAGACGGCATCGTCGAAGACGTGGAAAGCCATGGCCTAGAGGCATCACGCACCGTCGAGCCGGTTGAGCGCACGACCCCCACGGTCGGTAAAAAACTCACCGTAATCGAGCAGTTGATGGGCAACCTCAACCGCTTCGGCAAAATCGGCCAGCAAAAATAGTAATTC
>CAXBEV010000018.1:0-55307 GCA_963974935.1 uncultured Rhodospirillales bacterium
GAAACGCCCGCTGAGAGATTTAATGCATGTGTTGCGTTGACCGGTTGAGGTCGCACCATAACCTGAACAGCCGATGACAGACAATATAAACACTTTAGATGCAAATGGGAGCCTCGATCCTTTGCGGCACGCGTGGACCTTTCATGCAGCGGCCACAACCGTCGTTTTCGACGGACAAGGCTCGCCCTGGTTCGGATTCTCTGACGGCTCGGTAGGTTACATAGATCGTGCGCAGCAACTGAACACATATGAGAGCAATAACGCCGTAATCCTCACAATGGAAGGCTTGGGGGACGGATGTTTGGCCGCCGGGGACTCAGGTTTAATCGAGCGTTTCGGCGCCGGCTCAGCCAGATCACCCGTCGCCCGCACCCAAGGTTGGACGGACTACCTCCAGCTTGATCAAACCAAAGGGGTCGGTTTTGCTGCATCGGCCCGAACCCTCTCCGCCTTCAGCCTTGAAGATGGGACCGTCTGGTCCGCAAACAATTTACCCGGCGCGCCGACCGGCATGGCGCTGCGCCATGATGGCGGTGCAATCGCCATCAGTCATAGAAAAGGCTTTACGATCTATGACAAGAGCGGTCACGTGTTAGCGGAACATATATTGCGGGGGGTGATCCGGTCACTCGCTTGGCGCCCCGATGGGCGGTATCTTTGCGGCACTATTCAAGAAGGTGATCTAATGCTTTGGCAGCCGGCAGATGACGGCGAGGGCTTGCTGGCCTCCCAGTGGGGTTACCTGGCGCAAACATGCTGGTCAGCGAACAGCCGGTGGCTCGCATCTGCCAGTGGCTCTGCCATTATACTATGGTCGTTCGCTGATCGGACAATGCCAATAAAACATTTTGTTTCACTTAATGTTCCGGAAGAAGCGAGGATTGTAAAACTGATCTGGCACCCAAGCTTATCGACGTTAGGCATTGGGACAAACCGTGGCGATGTATTTATCTGGTCAGAAAAAACCGACCGCTTTTGGCGAGTAGGGAGCCAAACTTGCGGCTCATCCGTCACCGCCATGAGCTGGTCTGTCGATGGTGCATTGCTAGTAGCGGCTTTCAAATCCGGACGTGCAGAAATATATGGCGATGGCCTGAACTAGAAGTTGTTCGAATAGGGTTGAACGCTGACTATCCCGCCCCCCCTATAAGGTTGCATTCAATTGTATGCGAGGGGATGCCTCGGGGTTGCAAGTGTCGGTGGTTGCGGGGACACGCAACCGACGTTACTTGCAAGTCGATAAGGTGAGCTTGAATTGAACTGGAATAATCTCTCAACGGTTCATAATCGCGGCGGCACGCAGCGCAACATTCTCGCGCCACGGTGGCGCAATGAGTTGCATGCCGATGGGCATAGCGCCTTCGGAAAAAACCGGGGCCGTCGCGACAGGCAGGCCGATACATGAAAATGGCTGTGACAGCAATCCAAGGAACGGGCGGAGTGGGCGTTCGACGCCGTTCAACGTCAATATCTTTTGGCCTATCAACGTCGCCGCGCATGGGGTTGCCGGAGCCAACAAAACGTCGCAATCCGTAAATGCCTGAAGCGCCTGATTGAGCCACCACTGACGCACCCGCTGTGCCTTTTGGACCCACGTCGCGGGCAACAGCGCACCGGCAAGAAATCGGTCGCGGGTATCGGGATCGTAATCCGCAGCCCGGGCGCGCAACGTCGGCAGATGAAAGGCCGAGCTTTCGGCATTGGTGATCAGGTATGCCGCAGCCCGGCCAGCTTCCGCCTGATCGAGCACCACATCGACGATCTTTGCGCCGCCGGCGACGAAGTGCGCGATGGCGGTATCCCGGCGCGTCAGGGCATCGTCTGTCGCGTTCGCATCAAACCAGCCCCGCAACACGCCTATGCGGAGCGGTTCGCCGTTTTCCTTCAGCGATTGGCGCACGGGTTCGGGGTGTATCCAAACACACGCATGGTCGACCTTCGACGGCCCCTGCAAAACATCGTAGACGCGCGCAAGGTCATCGACGGATCGCGCGAACGGCCCAACATGATCCAGGCTGTCGACAAACGGAAACGTACCGCCGCGCGGCAAGCGCCCATAGGTCGGCTTAAGGCTATAGACACCGCACAAAGACGCCGGCACCCGGAGCGAGCCGTTGGTATCCGAACCCAACGACAACGGCACAAATCCGGCTGCCACCGCTGCCGCCGAGCCGGATGACGAGCCGCCGGTCATTCGCTTCGGGTCGTGCGGATTTCGACACGCCCCGTCGTGCGCGTTCTCGCCGGTAAAGTCGTATGCGAACTCACCCATGTTCAGCGCGCCGATACATACAGCGCCGGCGTCAGTCAGCCGCTGTACCAACTCGGCATCTGTTTTCGCAGGCGTATTGGTGCGATTGATCTTCGAGCCGGCGCGGGTGACTTCGCCCTTCAGATCGAACAGGTTTTTGACAGCAAACGGCACCCCGGCAAGCGGGCCAAGGCGTTGTCCGGCGGCGACAGCTTGATCGACCGCCGCCGCTTCGGCGCGGGCGCGTGCAGCTGTCACATCGGTAAAGGCGTTGATGGCATAATCTTGGACAGCGATGCGATCTAAAGTGCGCTCTGTGACCGCCGCCGCCGAAACCTCACCCGTCGCAACCGCATCGGCGATGCGGGCGGCTGACGCAAATGCATCCAGCGCGTCCATTGCTCAATCCCCGTCCAGCAAACGGAATACAGGTGCCAACGCCGCCTCATCTGCTTCCAGCGGCACGTTATCCAAGGTCTGCGACATTTCTTGGGCGACCTTCATGAACTGTTCTACGCCCGGCAGATACGCCGGATCGATCACGAGATTCTGCAGCCGCGATGCGCCGGCGATGTAACCCGCGATATCAAATTCATCGTCATCAAAGATCATGCGACACCCAGCAATCTGAAGGAGTTTTGGTCCATTCGTCGCACTTGTCGCCAATGGTTCGCCAGGCTAGGAATGCAGACCGTTTTCAAAAGGATAAAGTCATGGATGCCAGCACCCAAACCGCCCTCGCCCACGACGTCCGCACCGCGTTCGATGCCTATGAAAAAGCGCTGACCGGCAACGACGTAGAAGCCTTGATCAATTTCTTTTGGGACGATCCGAGAAGCGTTCGCCTGGGCCCGGATGGCGGCGCATATGGCTATGACCAAATCAAAAGCTTTCGAAAAGCCCGCTCGCCGGATGATCTGGACCGCGACCTCTTGCGCGTCGAAATCAACGTGCTGGCCGACGACATTGCCGTGGCGAACGCCGAATACCAACGCAAAGCATCGGGCCGCAAGGGGGCGCAAAGCCAGGTTTGGCAAAAACGCGGGAACGATTGGCGCATCATTTCGGCGCATGTGAGTTTGCGGCCTTAAAATCGACCTCATGGTTCGACAAAGTGACACATGGCGCTGTGCCCATCGCCTATGCGGACCACCGGCGGCCGCTCTCGGGCACACTTATCGACGCCTTCGGGACAACGCCCATGAAACCGGCACGCGTTCGGGTCGGGATCAATCGGGCTCTTCGGGTCGCCATTTAAACGCCCCTTGCGGACGCCATCCGCACTGCTGCCTGGAATAGCAGATATCAAGGCGCGCGTATAAGGGTGTGACGGATGCGTGAAAATTTCTTCGGCGGTGCCGCGCTCGACGATCTGCCCCAGATACATCACGATCACGCGGTCACACAGCAACCGCACCACATTCAAATCGTGTGAGACGAACAGATAGCTCATCCCGAGTTCTTTTTTCAGTCGCATCAACAACTTCAAAATCACCGCCTGCACCGAGACATCGAGCGCGGACGTGGGCTCATCCAAAATCAGCAGCTTAGGCGAGGTCGCAATCGCGCGCGCAATATTGACGCGAGCCTTTTGGCCGCCCGAAAGCTGATGCGGAAACCGACCGAGCAGTTGGTGCGGCAGATCGACCTGAGTTGCGATTTCCTCGACCCGTGCCCGCAGCGCATCTTTATCACGAAGCCCTTTTAATTGACGCAACGGCTCGGCGATGGTGTCGAACGAGGTAAAACGCGGGTTCAGGCTGTCGTGCGGGTCTTGGAACACGATTTGGATATCCGTGCGCTCGGGCCGCGCATAAAAATTCACCGCAGGCTCGGCGCCAATGTCTTTGCCGGCAAAGGTGATGCTGCCTTCGGTCGGGTCGGACAGACGTGCCAGCATGCCGACCAACGTCGACTTGCCGCATCCGGACTCGCCCACCAGCCCGACGCTCTCGCCTTCGGCAATAT
Organism: uncultured Rhodospirillales bacterium; assembly: GCA_963974935.1. Lineage (GTDB taxonomy): Bacteria > Pseudomonadota > Alphaproteobacteria > Rhodospirillales > Casp-alpha2 > UBA4479. Next base: position 4,220 of record CAXBEV010000018.1, read on the forward strand.
CGAAGCTGACACCATCGACCGCATGCAAAATCGGTGTGTGATCACCGATGCTGGTAAAGCGCTTTCGGAACCACTTTATCGCCGGGTTGTCGGAAGGTCCGGCACCAGCCAACGGATACAGCTTTCGCAGGTTCTGCACATCGAGCAGCACGGTCATAGCGGCCTCCTACAAGCGACATAGTGCCCGCCCGCGACTTCAACCAACGGCAACGGTGCTTGATCGCATTCGGTTTCATACCGTTCGCAGCGACCGGAAAAACGACACGCAGCCAATTCGCCCCGTAAGTCGGGCAAGCTGCCCGGGATCGATGCGATGTCGTCGAGCGAACCACTGCCCCGCGGCGTCGCCTGCATCAGCTTCATGGTGTACGGATGGCGCGGCGCTTCAAATAAGGTTTTGGTCGACGCACTTTCGATCACATGCCCGGCGTGCATTACGACGATGCGATCACAATAATCTGCCGCCATCCCTAGATCATGGGTGATCAGCAGCGTCGCCATGTGGCGTTCGCGCGAGAGGTCTTTGACGAGGTCCATAATTGCCGCCTGCGTGGTCACGTCGAGACCCGTCGTCGGCTCGTCGGCAATCAGCAATTCAGGCTGACACGATAGCGCCATCGCAATCATGATCCGTTGGCACATGCCGCCCGATAGCTCGAAAGGATACGCATCATAGCGCCGCGCTGGGTCAGGAATACGCACACTTTCCAGCGCCGCGATGGTTTTTGCTTTAACGTTACTTCGGCTCGCTGAGCCATGCCGGCGCAAAACGTCGCCGATTTGTTTGCCGACGCTACGGATCGGATTCAGTGCGGTGCGCGGGCTTTGGAAAATCATCGATGCTTCGTGGCCGCGGGTTTCCTGCATCGTCTTTTCGCTGGCCGCCAGCACGTCCAGGCCGCCCAACGTGATCGCACCCTTTGTCACCTGCCCTGCGGGGTCGAGGATGCCCATCGCCGTCATTGCCGACACCGACTTACCGGACCCGCTTTCGCCGACGATTCCGACCATTTCGCCCTTGAATACATTGAAGGTCACGTTTTCGAGCGCACGGACGACACCGCTACGGGTACGGAACTCGACACTAAGGTCAACGACATCAAGGACGGGCACTTGGTCTTCCATATCGCCCCCCTATGTCCGTCGCCGAGGGTCGATCAAATCGCGCAGACCGTCCCCCAACAGATTAAAGCAGAACACAGCTAGCATCAGCGCCGCGCCCGGGAACAAGGCCAGCCACCATTCGCCGGACACGATATATCCAGCACCCTCGGCGACCATTATCCCCCACTCGGCCGTCGGCGGACGAACGCCGAGACCGATAAACGACAGACCCGCCGCATTCAAAATGGCCCACCCCATATTGAGCGACACCTGCACCATCATGGGCGGCAAGGTATTTGGGTATATATGCATCGCCAGCAAGCGCAACGACGAGTTGCCGGCCAGGCGTGCTGCCAGAACAAAGTCCGCGTTACGCCTGACGTTGACTTCGGTCCGCGCAACCCTGGCATAAAACGGCAGATTGATAATGGCGGTCGCGTAAACAATATTTTCGACAGTATTGCCGAGCGCAGCAACGATCCCCATCGCCAGAACAAACAGCGGAAACGCCATAATGGTGTCGGTGAACCGACCCACAAGACGGTCCGTCCAACCCCCAAAGAAGCCCGCCAACGAGCCGATCACGCTGCCCAGCACAAAAGACAGCGCAACGGCGGATACCGCGATGGCGAGGTCCAACCGCGTCGCGATCAAGACCCGGCTAAACACGTCGCGTCCAAGCTGGTCGGTGCCGAACCAATGATCCCAAGACGGCGGCTTTAGGGTTTGCGACCCATCGCTGGCCAGCGGACCGTAGGGCACAAGCCAATGCCCAAAGATCGCGACCACCACCATCAGCATAAATAGGCTGCCGGCGATCAGCGTGACCGGGTTTTCCGTCAGGATATAGCACAGATGTTTAAGGAACTCGCGCATCGACTTATCCGTCCAATCCGACGCGCGGGTCGATGAGCGTATATAGAATGTCGATGGTGAGGTTCAGCGCGACGTATAAAATCGCCATCGCCAACACAAACCCCTGCACGGCGACGTAATCCGAAACAATCAACGCTTCGATGGCGAACGAGCCGATACCCGGCCACGCAAAAACTTTTTCGACCAACACGTTCGAGCCCAGCATGAAAGAAAATACCATGCCAAGCGTGGTCAGGATCGGCAGCAAGGCATTGCGGAAAGCATACGTGTATAGAATCGTAGAGCGCCGAAGGCCTGACGCGCGCGCGGTGCGGATAAAATCGCTCGATAACACTTGCAGCATGGCACCACGGGTCATCCGCGCTAAAGGTGCTAAGGTAAATATCCCAAGCGTAACGGCGGGCATGATCAGTTGCGTGAACGCCGCCCAAAAAAGTTCTAAATTGCCGTCAAGCAGCGCATCGATGGTGTAAAAATTGGTGACCGGGGGTGGAGCCAAATAAATGATATCGATCCGCCCCAACGGCGACGGCGCGATCCCGAGGATATAGTAAAAGATATAGACCATGAACAAGCCAGTGAAGAACACCGGCAGCGATACACCTGCCGTGACGATAAGTCGGCATGCTTGGTCGACCCACGTATTCGGTCGTGTCGCCGCTGCAATGCCCAACGGAATGGCGACCGAGATGGAAAACAGCAACGCCAGCAGCGTGAGTTCCAACGATGCCGGCAAACGCCGCCAAAGCTCCTCGGCGACCGGGAAACCGGTGCTGATCGACATGCCCAGGTTTCCGGTCGATAGGTCTTTCACATAAATCAAAAACTGCTCGGGCCAGCTTTTGTCGAGCCCAAGCGAGACGCGGATTTCCTGAATCGACTCAGCGTTCGCCGCCGGCCCCGCAAAATAGACGGCGGGGTCGCCGGGAAGGGCGCGGGTCAAGACGAACGTCACGATGACGATACCGATGATCGACGGGATCGCCTGCAACAAGCGTCCTAATACGATCTTCAGTTTTGCATTTCCGTTCATCTTAAACCCACTTCCCTATCGGCGACCCGTCGCGTCCGTTACGACTTTGCGAAGGAACGGCAGTCCAACTGCCGATGTGCGTAGTACTTGTAGCCAGTAACATTCTTTTGCATCCCAACGTCCAAGTACGGCTGATAGATCGGGATCAACGGCACTTCGTCGAAGAAGATCGTCAGCAGCTTCTTGATGTTCGGTGCGTAATCAGGATGGTCGACTTCAAGATGCAGCGACGCCTCGGTCAGGGCCTCGACTTCGGGGTTATGGTAGTTCATCGAGTTAAACAACCGGCCCTTCTGATAGACCCAGAATGAATAGTAATCCGGGTAGTTCAACCAACCGCCGAAGTTCTTGATGTGCATCGGCAGTTTCTTTTCGACCAGCGCTGCGGTGCGCCAGTTGGCGCCCGGTATCTTATCGATGGTTGCTTTGATACCGATCTTGGCGAGGCTTTCCTGAAGCAACAGCGACATCGGCTCCGACCATTGGGCGAGACCCAAGTTAAACGACAGCGGCACCTCGAACCCGTCGGCGAAACCGGCTTCCTTCATCAGGCTTTTTGCCTTGTCGTAGTCGGTGTCATACGGGAAAGGCTGCGGCCATTCGATGGTTTCGGGGCTGAACGACTTACCGCCCCACATCGGAATGCCGCGCTCGAACGCTGCTTGTCTGAAGATTTGATCGTACGGCACCGCATAGGCGACGGCCTGGCGGACCATCTTATTTTTGAACGGATCAAAGTTCAGGTTGAGACCGATGGCCGCCAGCGAGTTTTCAATCGGCACACCGGTGATGGTGAATTTACCAGAGTCGCGAAGCTCGGCAAAATCCTTCGGCGGCAGATCGAGCGACACGTCGGCGTCGCCGCGCTCAAGCAGCGCGCGCCGAGTCGATGCCGAGGGAATCTCACGGATGATGACCCGCTCGACACCCGGCAGTTCGCCATTCTTCCAACCGTCGTAACGCTTATAGACGGTCTGCTGGCCCGGATCCCAACGCTCGAGCATGTAGGCGCCACTGCCGGCCGGGGTGCGGTGCAGATATTCCGTGGCCCACGGATCTTTGTCGGTAGCATTTGCCTTGGCGACTTTGGAGTTGAAGATGATCGGTACAGGCACGCCAAGATCCGGCAGCGTCAGCTTGCTTTTACGGAGCAGCTTGATGACAAACGTTTCATCGTCGACAGCGACGAACTGCTCGGGCTTTTCGAGCGAGCCGGCCTTCATCTGAACCGTCGGGAAACCGCCCAGGCTGACGGCGCGGTCGAACGACCACTTTACGTCGGCAGCCGTGATCGGCGTGCCATCCCAGAACGTCGAGCCTTTGCGGATTTTGAATTCAATCGACATGCCGTCATCGGCGACCGTCCATGACTCGGCCACTTCCGGCGTCAAGGTGGTGTAGTCATACATCTTGGTGCCGTTGGCGAGGGTCTTGGTCGAATAGCCGACCAAACGATCATACAGGTTCACCGCGATCTGATACGCCGGGCGGTTGGTGCCCTTACGCTGGATGTCCATGCTGTTCGGTCCGTTGCCGGTGACGACGATCAGCGTGTTATCGCGGCTGGCGGCGTTCGCCGGGAAATGGCGGAACAACGGAATTGCCGCAACGCCGGTGATCACGCCGGCTGTTTTAATAAAGTCACGTCTACGCATGTTAGCTCTCCATCAGGTTGTTCGAGGATTTGGATTTGTTGCTCAAAAAGGAACGCCAGCCACCGAAGTGGGTGACGTCCTCGGCGTCTTCTGTTGCGTATTGCTCACACACGAAGCCTTTCACGTGGCTGCCGTCAGCAAGCGTCAATGTACCGATGCCAAGTGGTTGAGGTATACCGGCCATAAAGGTGCCGAATGCGCTGAGCGGCAACGCCCAGACTTCAATATCGATCGCGGCCCCATCATCGGCACGGATCAGGCCGGGCCGCGTCGGCGGTCCACCCGGTAGACTGAACAACCGGTAATCGTTGCTTGTTTTATCTGCGCGTAAAAACCGTGCGCCAAGGCGTGTGAGTTCATGGTTCAGGGGCAGACCCGACATATGCGCGCCAACAACTGCAACAGCAATTTCGCCGTCTCGGACCCGTAGGTTCGACGCCGGGGCGGACGGCAATATGCAACCCGTCGCCCCCATTGTCGCAGCGCTTTGTTGATGAAGAACGCTGGCGATCTCGGCGATATCCACATCCCGCCCGGACGCGGCCAATAGTGTTATGTTACCCGGTCGACCATCTGTTCTGGGCGATGTCGGCACCGCCAGCCCACACATACCTAGAAGATTCACAAAGTTGGTATAGGTGCCGAGCCGTGAATTCGGACCAATCGGATCGGCCTTTAAGTCCGCAACCGAGGCAAACGTCGGGATAGTGGGAACACACAAAAGGTCGACAGCCGCTAAAACAGGCTCAACCACCCGCTTTAAATCTTGCAGGCAGTAGAACGCCTTAAACGTATCGACCGCATCAAACTGATTGGCGACTTCGATGACTTCACGGGTGGTTGGGTGCAAGGAGTCTGGCGCGTCTTGAATCATTTGCTCAATCGCCGCGTACCGCTCGGCGACCCAAACGCCGCCATAAAGCATCTGCGCGATGTCATAGAAGGGCTGGAAATCGATTTCTACGACCTCACCGCCCATGGCAGCGATCGTTTTAAGGGCGGCATCATAGCTTTCAGCCTGCACGGTATCGCCAAAAAATTCTCTGGATGCTTGATCTGGGACGCCGGCGGCAAAGCCCTCCGGTGCCGCACCCAAATCAGGGGTCATGATCGGGCGCGCATAACTGTCCATTGCATCAAATACGGCGGCCGACTGAAACGCGCGATACGCGTCTTCGACGGTAAGCGCAAAAATCGACACCGTGTCCAAGGATCGACACGCAGGCACCACACCGGTATTTGAAATGGACCCCAAGCTTGGCTTCAAGCCGACGATATTGTTAAGCGCAGCGGGCACCCGGCCCGACCCTGCCGTATCCGTCCCCAAGGCAAAACTAACCAATCCGTGACTGACGGCAACAGCAGAGCCTGAGCTAGAGCCGCCCGGCACAATTGCCGGATCAATCGCATTGACCGGCGCCGGATAGGGCGTGCGCACCCCGACCAAACCCGTCGCGAACTGATCTAAGTTGGTCTTACCGACCAACAGCGCGCCCGCGGCACGCAACGCCGCAACAACAAACGCGTCCGTCGCTGCAATAAACGTGAAGTCAGGGCATGCAGCAGTCGTTGGGGTGCCAGCCGCATCTATGTTGTCTTTGATTGCGAATGGGACACCCCACAACGGCTTCGCGACGGGATCAAAAGCACCAAGGGCAGTTGCCTCAGTTGCAACCGCCACCTTATCCATCAAATGCAAAAAAATGCCACGGTCACCAACCGCATCAATGCGCCGAAAACATTCATCAACGACATCAACGGGGCTCGCCCCATCAGCGTATGCGCTATGCAGCGCAGCAATATTAAATGCGAGATCTTGCACGTGACGTATCACCTTTTTTAGACCGTGAAGCGCACTAGATCATTTATTCGTGACACGATATGCTGCTAAAAATTGCTATTATCGATGCATTTTTTGCATCACTCAGTTTGGAGACGAGATGCGCCACTTACTGCCGTTACAATATATCGACGCGGTCGCGAAGGCGGGCTCGATCCGCAAGGCCGCCGACTCGTTGGCCATCACGTCAACCGCCCTAAACCGCCGTATTTTGGCGATGGAAGAAGACCTTGGCGTCGCGATATTTGAACGGTTTCCCCACGGCGTTCGCCTGTCGGCGGCTGGCGAGATTCTTATTCATCACGTGCGCGGTCAACTCGGCGATATTGAAAGAGTCAAAAGCCAAATTGCCGATTTGACGGGGGAGCGCCGAGGACACGTCGCCATTGCCTGCTCGCAGGCATTGATGCCGTTTTTTCTACCGGAACAAATTTCGACCTATCGAACTGCCCATCCCGCTGTCACGTTTGACGTTTTGGTGCGGGACCGCGCGGCGGCGGAACAGGCATTGATTGATCTAAGCGCCGATCTCGCGCTGGTCTTCGAGCCAATCCGTTTGGCTGAATTTCAAACGCTGCTCACCATCCGTCAGCCGGTCCATGTCGTCATGCACCCAGACCATCCGCTTGCCAGTCAGCCAACGGTGCGCTTGCGCGACTGTGTACAATATCCGATTGCGTTGCCGACGGCGCCATACGGCATCCGCCACTTGATGGAACTCTCTGTGCGAAGAACGTCCTTGAGGCTTAATCCGATCTTGGAATCCGACAGTTTCGAATTTCTCAGGCACTATGTTCGCGAAGAATTCGTGCTTTCGTTTCAATTGCCGATCGGCCTGCCCGCCTTATCCGATAACGACGGCATTATTGATCGCCCCCTCGACGCCCGCGATATTCCGCATGGCAATCTATACTTCGGCCAACTCCACAACCGCACCCTGCCAGTCGCCGCTGCCCGCTTCGCACAGCAAATGCAGGAAACATTCATGGCCCGATTTGAGTGCGCATAAAAATGCAGCCGATCACAACCAAGACTGTCAGACGCCATCAACTACGGGACAGCTTGGAATGATTTCATAAGCGGAGACGTAACGCTCCGCCCGCTGCGTGCAACATGCTCATAATCGTCTTATTTCGTTTTCGGCGCCTTAAGCAACGGCGATTTTATCTGGAACGAAAGGCGAATTTACATCGAAGTGCAAGCCGGCACGCAAACAGTACGCCGGCGTGATAAGCCGCTCGCAAATTTCTTGCGCGCCGGAATTATCAGATAATTTAAAGCGACCAGTTTCAATTTTCAGGACACTAATATCCGCCTCACGTCCAACCTGTAGCGATCCGAGTTCGTCACCCATGCCCAGCATCGTTGCCGGGTTACTGGTAACCATTGCCAGCACCTGGCCCAATTCGACGCCCAAATGTAACAATTCAGACATTGCAATAGTCAGGTTAAACGGTGCGACACCAAGGAACGGATTGGACTGACGCGTTTCGTCATCGCCTGCCCCGGGCACGGCAACATTATAGCCGTGCATGTCGGCGCCCAACGTAAAAGGCATGACGCCGGCGTCCAGAGCCGTACGCGCGACCTCAAAACTAAAGTGTGATCCGTGCCCAACATCAACACGAATACCACCTTTGTTGACGGCCTCCAGCAAAATCGGATGAATTTCACCGGTGGCCGAAACAAAGCCACCCGGATGCCGCGTGAACGGATGCGCGAGGATATCACCTGGCTCCATCAGCGGCAGAAGTTCATCTATCAATTCGTCGGCGTCAGGTATCTCGACCGAATCTTTCGTCGGCCAAAGTTGGCCCAAATGGATATAAAGCGGCAACCCGACAGCACGGGAAATTTCCTTACCGACTTTTATAACCTCAAGGCCCCAACGCGACTGGCCACCAATTTCTGCATGCGCCTTGATACCTTTAACAATATCTAGGTTTTCGCTGGCAACACGAATGGTATGTTCGGCGTTAACACCGTTTGGCCCATACAAATCGGGATAAAGGTGTCCTTCCAGGCCACCAATTAAATAGGCCGAAATAAAGCATAATGCCCGGCTGTGACTTTTTTCGTGGATATAGTGTCGAAATCCACCAATGGTCATGCAACTTGGGCCGCCTTGATCTACCACCGTCGTCACACCGGAATAGACGCCAACGAGATCTGGATTTAAGCCGAACTTCCCGGTCACGTGCTCATAAACGTGCCCGTGGGTATCTATCATGCCGGGGATAACAATGTGATCCCTGGCGTCCAATCGCTGTTTCGCTGCCGCGCCATTTAAGTTCGGCTCAATCGTAGCAACGCGCCCGTCAATGACGCCAACGTCATAAAGACCTTTTAATCCGCTCGCTGGATCGATCACCGTGCCACCGACGATCAGCGTGTCATATTGTTGTTTTCCGTTCACCGAACTGTCGCCTCCAATGGGGTAAATTATGCCTAATCGGTGTCGATTTTAGACATTGAAAAAATTCACAAAAGAACAAAGTTGTAATGCCAACAGTTCTATGTACACTTTTCTCCGTAGTGGCCATTCTGTCAAGGGCTTGGAGCATCAAAAAGCAACCATTCCCTAACGCCAACACGGCGCAAGAATTGCAACCATTTTGAATGCTAAGGGCGACATGAGCGACAATATCACAGCAGAAAGAAAAGGCGTTGGCGCGCGCTTGCCGCGACGCGAAGACAAACGCTATCTGATGGGACGCGGTCGCTTTGTCGGTGACATTCGCTATCCTGGCATGTTGGAAATGGCTTTCGTTCGAAGCCCGTTCGCACACGCATCAATCAAGAGTATCACCAAACCCGATGGGGCCGACGATTCGGTCTTTGCCGCCGCAGACTTGATCGGCGTAAAAGGCATAAAGGCGGATTCTAGCTTGCCTGGTTTTCGCAGTTCTATTCAGCCGATTTTAGCCACACCCAAAACCCGCCACGTCGGCGAACCTATTGTTGCATGCCTCGCCGAGTCGCGCGCCTTGGCCGAAGATCTTGCGGAAAGCGTTGATATCGACTTTGAAGAATTGCCAGTTGTGCACGAGATGACGCAGGCCATGCATCCATCGGCTGCCATTTTGCACGACGGCTGGGACGAAAACTGTTTTTTGGAATCTGCTGTTGAAGTCGATTTTGAAAACGCGATCAAAAATGCAACGAGCCGCGTCACCCGAACTTTCCGAACATCGCGCCAATGCATGGCGCCGATCGAAGGGCGTGGTGTCGTCGCACTTTGGGATAATCAGCTTGAACAGTTGACCATTTATTCGGCGACGCAAATGCCGCATATCGTGCGAACCGGTCTGTCAGAATGCCTCGATCTGGATCACGGCCAAATTCGCGTTATCTCGCCCGACGTGGGTGGCGGTTTTGGCTATAAGGGTATTTTGCTGTCCGAAGAAGTTTGCGCTGCTTGGCTGGCGATGAAGTTAAACCGTCCTATTCGTTGGCTCGAAGACCGGCGCGAGCACCTGATCGGTGGCGCCAATTGTCGGGAGCACAACTACGAAATCACCGGATACGCAGCCGAAGACGGTGAACTGCTGGCTGTCGAATGCGAAGCCATCGTCGATTCCGGCGCGTATTCAAGCTATCCGTTTTCGGCCTGCCTGGAAGCCGCGCAAGTCGCCAGCATTCTGCCTGGGCCGTATCGCATGCGCGGCTATAAGTGCAAAACGTGGTCAGTGGCTACCAACAAACCGCCCATTTTGCCGTTTCGCGGCGTCGCCAGAACCGGCGTCTGCTTTACCATGGAATTGATGATGGACGCGCTGGCACGAGACCTCGGCATCACGCCCGAAGCAATCCGGGCGCGGAACTTGGTAACGGCGGAAGAAATGCCGTTCGTCAACATTACCAATAAATACTTCGACAGCGGCGACTATCCTGAGGCGCTGAGGCGCGCCGTCGAGGCCATTGACGTCGACGCAGTCCGTCAACGCCAAAAGGATCAAACAGGTCGCAAGCGCATTGGACTCGGTTTGTCGATTTTCTGCGAACAAGGCGCGCATGGCACGTCCGTTTATCATGGCTGGGGCATCCCAATGGTGCCTGGGTTCGAGCAATCGACCGTCCGTTTGACGCCTGACGGCGGCCTAGAAGTCCGAGTCGGCGTGCACAGCCACGGTCAAGGCCTAGAGACGACGCTCGCACAGATCGCGAACGAGGAACTTGGCATCAACCCAGACAAGATAAAGGTCGTCCACGGCGATACCGCATATACGCCTTATTCGACGGGCACCTGGGGATCTAGATGCATCGTCATGGCAGGCGGCGCCGTGGCCACGGCGAGCGCTTCACTTGGCGAGCGGATTTGCAAAATTGCGGCGCATTTAATGCAAGCGAAAGTAGATGATGTGGTTCTAATCGATGGCATGGCGCGCGTCGGAAACAATGAAATCTCGATCGAGGAAGTGGCGCGCACGTGGTACTTAAAGCCGCAACTGCTTCCCGATGACGTTGACCCAAGGGGTCTTGAAGCGACCGAGGGCTATAAGACTGTCAAAGACACCGGAACGTTTTCATATGCGTGTCACGCGGTCACTGTTTCAGTCGATCTTGATTTGGGCGACGTTCAACTTCTGGATTATGTGATCGTTGAAGATGCCGGCACGATGATCAATCCGATGGTGGTTGATGGGCAGGTTTATGGCGGTGCTGTCCAAGGGATTGGCACCGCACTGTTCGAGGAAATGGCGTTTGATTCAGCGGGACAACCGCAAGCATCGACATTGGCCGATTATCACTTGCCGGTTTGCGCCGACATTCCACCGATCCGGATCATTCATATGGAGACCCCGTCACCGCTCAGCCGTTATGGCCAAAAGGGCATCGGTGAAAGCGGTGCAATTGGCCCACCGGCGGCCATCGCCAACGCGGTAAATGATGCGTTGGTGCCGCTTGGCGCGGAAATAACCGAAACGCCGATTACGCCTGAACGGATTTTAAAAGCCTTGGCAACCGCACAAACAAAAGAAGATCCATCATGAAGCCGGCACCCTTTGACTATGCGTCGGTCGGCAGTGTGCCCGAAACAGTCGACTATTTGACGCAATCACACGGCACCGCGAAGCCGGTTGCTGGCAATCAATCGCTTGGCCCAATGCTCAACCTGCGGCTCGTTCGAACTGGCGCGTTAATTGATGTTTCGATGCTGCCGGAACTGCGCCGCAGCGAAGAGAGAAACGACAGTGTGTTTCTTGGCGCGGCGATCACCCATGCCGAGATCGAGGACGGCGAAGTCCCCGACCCGACCAATGGGTGGATACGTGATGCAGCGGCCCATATCGCCTATCGGGCGGTGCGCAACAAAGGCACTATCGGTGGCAGTCTCGCGCATGCGGACCCGGCTGCGGATTGGGTCATCGTGCTAACCGGGCTGTGCGCGAGTGTGTTGATCGGCGACACAAGTTCGCCAAGACGCGTGTTGATGGAAGACTTCATCACCGGACCATTTACGACGACATTAAAAGACGGCGAATTATTGCTTGGTGTCGACATCCCCAAACCGAGCCCCGATGCAAAATGGGGTTATTGGAAGTTCAGCCGTCAGGTCGGCGAGTTCGCCAAGGCAAGCGCATGCGTGCTGATCGATCCGCAAAAAAATCACACCCGATGCGCCGTGGGCGCATTGGGTGGCAAGCCGCTGGTTCTTGAAAATCCAGAGGCGTTGATCAATGGCACACTCAAACCCTCTGAGGCTTTGCAAACGGCGCTGCCAAACCGGCGCATAGACGAGTTAGCTTTACATATTGCCGCGCTTGAACGCGCATTATTAAAATCACGCGGTAAGGACGTTTTATAAGTATGCAACACTTGGACCTTTCATTGACCGTCAACGGCAGCGCCGTCCGTGGGAAAGTCGAACCCCGCACCCATCTTGCCGATTTTCTGCGTGAGGACAAAATGCTGACCGGCACGCACCTCGGCTGCGAGCAAGGTGTTTGTGGTGCCTGTACGCTGCTGGTCGATGGTCGCCCCGTCCGATCATGTTTGACGCTCGCCGTTGCTTGCGATGGGTCCGATGTGCGCACCGTCGAAGGCTTCGATGACGATCCGTTGATGGTACAAATTCGCGACGCCTTCACCCGTCACCATGGCCTTCAATGCGGTTTTTGCACACCCGGCATGTTAGCAACCGCCTACGATATCGTCAGACGCTTGCCAGACGCCGACGATGATCGCATTCGCCGCGAACTTTCTGGAAACTTATGCCGCTGCACAGGCTACGCTGGGATCGTTGATGCTATCCGTGATGTGCTACACAACAAACCAGCCGCAGCGCAGTTTAAGCCTGTAGAAAAATCGCGACGTTCTTTTGATGCGGAGACATCGATGCCTAATGCCGGGACTGTTGAAGCCAAAGCCGACGCCGCGCAATTATCGGACGAGGGCCTTGGCGACATTTCCGATGGTGTCACGCTTACGCGCAGCCTCATTGTCGATGCGCCACTTGAAGATGTGTGGGCGGTCATGCGTGATTTGCCGACCGTTGTTTCCTGTATTCCTGGCGCCAGCCTGGATGGGGCGCCCGTGGGCGACAAAGTCACCGGGCGATGCATTGTTTCGATGGGTCCGATGAAGGCGTCTTTCATAGGTGTCGCTATCGTTGACTTGGACGACCAAAAGCATACGGGCAGCGTCGTCGGGCGCGGACGCGATGGGCTTACGCGCTCGACGGTAGACGGTGCTCTCTCGTTTTCGCTGGATGCAACTGATGACAATACCTGCAATCTAAGTCTGGAAATGACCTATAAGCTTAAGGGGCCGCTGACACAATTTGGGCGCAAGTCTTTGGTTGAAGACATTGCGGATCGCATCCTCACCGATACCACGGCGGCGCTCGCAGCACACGCGACGGGCAACGAGCCGAGTGACACCAGCGCACCCTCGTCAATGAGCGCAATGTCGCTGTTTATGACTGCAGTGCGCGGCTTCTTTAAAAGACTTTTTAGGCTATAATCTGCGCAGTAAAAAATAACAAAAATGAAACCACCAAAGGAAACACGATGGCCCGCGCAAAACTAAATCTTGTCGACATGGAACTTGGTCAGAACTGGCGGGATGGTCCGCTGCAGGCGCGGCCTGGATTTTTAATCCGCAGGCTGCACCAAATTCATACAGCCCTTTTTAATGATGAATGCGGGTCCGAGGGCGTGACGCCGATCATGTATTCGGTTCTATCGGTGCTGGCAAAGACCGGCTCAATCGATCAATCGACCCTTTCGCAGGCGGTATCGATTGACAAGACCAACATGGCCGATGTTTTGGAGCGATTGCACAAACATGGCTACGTTCATCGTCGAAAGTCGACTAAAGATCGGCGCGTCCGACTGACAACGTTGACTGAAAATGGGAAAGCACTTTTAGATCGCCTCGACAAACGCGCCGAAGAGGCTCACATCCGAACCCTCGAAGATCTCAACGCCAACGAGCAGGCCGTTCTGCTCGCCCTCATGAACAAAATTATCACCGCTAAAACGCCTACCGTATAAAGATTTATCCATGACATCCACGCCACAAACTCGCCAATCCTTTGCGCAACTTATCGCCGTCACGCCCGCGCTTGGGCGTATTGCGCCATTAAATGTGTTGGCGTCGGACCTGCCGGCACGGACGTTGTTTCATGCTGGCCCGCCTTTTGAAGATATCGCTGAGATTCCGGCACCGGTAAAGAACAGTATTGTCGCAGCAGCCGTGCACGAGGGCTGGGCAACGACCGCCGATGACACCTGGGCATTGGTCGAACAGAAAAAACTCTATCTGATGCCGGCTCAAGACATCGGGATGGTAACCCCCTTGGCGTATGTCGTTGGACCAGGCGTCTTTTGCATTGAGGTTTGTGATGCCAACGCGCCGTCGCAGCGCGCGCTATCTCCTATCAACGACGGCCCGCTGCCTGACGCATTGCGGTTCGGTACGGGACGCCCTGCCGGGCTTACCCTGTTGCGCACGTTAAGTACGTCGGTTGGCGCGGACCTCAGCCAACATGTAAAATCGGGCACCCCATTGCTGCCAATGTTTGCGCACGCCATTGTGAACGGCGACGACCTACATGGCCATGTTGCCGCTTTGCAAGCGCACGTATTTGACATGTTCAGCGCTGACATTTCAGCAACGACAGAAAAATATGTTACCGACGCCAATCAGTTCGTCTTGAACATCGTGATGGCGACAGCGGCACTAATGATCGGTGCGGGTGCAGGTGTTTCGGGTAGCGATATGGTTGTTGCGGCTGGCGGAAACGGTGTTCAGCTTGGCTACAAACTCGCGTCAGCACCAGATACCTGGGTGTGCGTTCCGGCGCACCGCCCGGTCGGGCCAAAGTTTCCAAATGCCTCGCAATCCATCGCCTTACCAGCGATTGGTGACAGTGCTGTCATTGATGCGCTGGGCTTTGGGGCCGCAAACCTTCGCTTTTGCCCAACCCTTGAAGGCGCGCTTGACGGTCACATCGATACCGCCTTCTTCACCGATACAGCCCACCAGGCATTTATCGGGCCGCATCCGGATATCCAAATGCCGGGCCTTCATGTCGGCCTTGATCTGACACGACCAAGAACCTGCCTTGGCATCATGTTGGGCATGGTCGAGGAACGTGGCGTGGACGGCATCATCGGCCGGGGTGTCGCACCTTGGGCTTAAGTCAGTGGCAGCAATGGATTGGGCACCATCACCTGGTCGCCAATGATTTTAGTTTTGAAGCGCCGAAGCGGCGGCAAAACCCAGCCGGGGCCGCATGCACCATCCGTTAATTGAAATTTCGCCATGTGTTGCGGGCAATGCAGCCAGCCTTCAGAAATACGGCCGCTGGAAAGGCGCGCCATTTGATGGGGGCATAACCCCTGAAATGCGCAAATACCGGCATCCGTGTGCGAAAGCACCACAACTTGTTCCTGCAAAACGGACTCAAACAATCCATTCATTGGAATGTCATCGACATGTGCAGCAAACTGCCAGCTATCCGGTTCATCCTGTCGGGTCATTTTTTTACTCAGATGGAAACAGGCAATGACGAAATCTAATGTACCTGACGGCGACTTTGTCAAACCAACCACGGGTTTTTGGCAGGAAGTTGTGGAGCCGGGCGATGCTGCTGCAACCACGTTGCCGCCGTATCAATTTGGGTATCCTGCACCATTGGCAGATGGCAGCCATCTGATTTTGCCGCTACGTGTTTTACCGAACGGCCAACGTGCCGTGGCATCTTTAATTGCCAACCATGCGAGCTTTTCGGTGATTGATACGTTATCGGATGCCATGGCGGACCTTCTTCGCGACAGGGGCGTGGAACAAATCGTCGGCATGCCGACGCTCGGACTGGCGTTTGCGCCGATCGTTGCGCGGAACCTTGGCCTTTCGAACTACGTACCCCTCGGCTATTCGCGCAAGTTTTGGTACCGCGACGATCTTGCCGAACCCGTGCGCTCGATCACCACGCCGGGTGTTGGGAAATCTGTCTATATCGATCCAAACATCGAATCCCGACTTGCCGGCAAACGAATTGCCGTTGTCGATGACGCTGTATCCAGTGGCTCGACATTGTTATCGGTCCTGCGGCTTTTGCAGCGTATCGACTGTGAGGTTGTCGCGATCTCTGTCGCGATGATCCAGGGGGTGGCGTGGCGGCAAGCTTTGGCTGACTTTGATGCGAAAGCACCGGGTCTCGTGAAAGGCGCAATTGCGGGGCCGATGTTTCTGCGCACCGAAGGTGGTTGGGTTCCAGAAGCGGGCACCCTGCATCACCCGGACGATCACAGCCCCATGTAGGCTTCGCGAATACGCGGGTCGTTGCCAAGTACTTCTGTCGTCCCGACCATTGAAACGCGACCGGTTTCAACAACAAAACCATGACTGGCGATTTCGAACGCCGTCATGACGTCTTGTTCTACCAACAGAATACTGAGACCGGTTTTGTTGATCTCAATAAGTGCCTCGTTAAGGCGCTCAACTAATCTTGGAGCCAATCCGAGCGACAACTCATCAATCATCAAAAGGCGTGGCTTGGACATTAACCCCCGCCCGATGGCGCACATCTGCTGTTCGCCACCCGACATCGTCGTCGCGTCTTGTGATTCGCGTTCCTTCAGGATCGGGAAAAGGTCAAAAACAAAATCCAAATCTTTTTCGATTTGTGCCTTATCTTTGCGCAAGTACGCACCGAGCAAAAGGTTATCGCGCACGGTGAGGCCGCGAAATAACCGCCTGCCTTCAGGTACATGCACAATACCGCGCATCAAAATCTGCTCAGGCTGCAAACCACCGATTTCCTCACCGGCTAATTTGATACTACCTGCGCGGACCGGCAACAATCCCGAGATGGTCCGAAGCAACGTCGATTTACCAGCGCCGTTCGAGCCGACGATGCACGCAATTTCTCCATCCTCAACACCGGCTGAGATGTCCCACAGGACCTGCACATCACCATAGCCAGATTGCACGCCGTCAATTTCGAGTAATCGCTCAGGCATCGTGTGCTCCTGCTTTAAAACGCGCGACAAACTTGGCACCCAAGTAAGCTTCGATCACTTGATCATCGTTGACGATTTCTTCGGGCGCCCCTTCGGCCAGAAGCTCACCATGGTGAAGTACGAGAACACGTTGCGAAACGGTCAGCAAAACTTTCATCAGGTGTTCAATAATCAAGATCGTGATACCGCGATCGGCGATCCGACGGATCAAGGCCAACGCGCCATCAATTTCGGACGCATTAAGACCGGCATTAACCTCGTCCAATAAAAGCACCTTTGGGCGCATGGCGAGGCTTTTTGCCAGTTCTAGGCGTTTGCGGTTCGGCAATGTTAACGAGGCAGCCGGCGTATCGCTTAACGTATCCAGCCCGACGAAAGCCAGTTCTTCATGTGTGCGCTCGGATGCTTCGGCGATGCTGTCACCGCCGCCGCCAAACAACGCACCCGCGGCCACATTTTCAAACACCGTCATTTCGGGGAAAGGCTGCACGACTTGAAACGTCCGTGCGAGCCCGGCACGGGCAGCTTGGTAAGGCTTTTGCTTGCTGACATCGTTGCCTTTAAAGATAACTTTGCCCCCAGATAGCGGGTGCACACCGGTGATCAAATTCACCAAGGTTGTTTTTCCAGCCCCGTTGGGACCGATCAAGCCAACGATTTCACCTTCATTCAAGCCGAACGAAACATTACTGACGGCTTTAATCCCGCCAAAAGCCTTACTGACATTTTCAAGGCGCAATAACTCGGTCATGCCCCTGCCCCCTTTTTCGGGAATAGTTTTCTAAGTATCTTCGCGTAATCGAGCCGAAGCAGACCGCGCGGCAAGAAGAAGATCAAAAAGACGATAATGACACCCAAGATCGCGCGGTTCCATTCCAGGAAATTCGCCCAGAAGAATTCTTCAATGAATACAAAACCAACAGCACCGACAATCGGCCCGAGCAGCGTCCCCGCACCGCCCAACAAGACCATCACCGGCACCTTCACGGTCAGCAAGATTGAGAAGCTATCCGTCGGATCTATGTAGCCAACCCAAGACGCATAAACCGCACCCACTGCACCGCAGAAAAGGGCGGACAGCGTAAACGCAGCGACCTTGTAACGCGTCGTGTCGATGCCGACCATGTCGGCGGCATCTTCGTTTTGGCTGATACACCGGAGGCCAAAGCCCAAGCGCCCACGATCAACGATATACGACACAGCAAAGGCGCAAAGCATAATGACAATCATGATGTAAAGAACCAGCGCTGCGACCTCGTTAGGTGTTCCTTGAAGCAATGGCACATTAAGGCCGTCACCACCGCCTGTAAGGCTGCCCCATGACGAGATAATCAGGCGCGTCAATTCAACAAGCGCAATCGACCCGATGGCAAAATAATGCCCACGCAAGCGCAGAATAATTGCCCCGATGATCAGCGCAAATGCGGTGACAAATACTGTGGCCATGACCCAAGCCAACACCAGTGGCACCCCAGCGCGTTGCGACAACGCGCCGACATAACAGCCTAGTCCAAAAAATGCTGCAGTGGAAAACGATGGATAACCTGTGAACCCGCCGATGAAGTTCCATGACAGCGCCATCGCAGCGAACATGGTCATGGTGATCGCAATACGAATTGTATAGTTATCGGCAAACAGCGGCGTCATCGCTAAAAGAACAACCCAGGCTGCCAACAGTAAAAAGCCAAAAGGCTTGAAGCGGGCCATCATTCGTACCCCTTCACGCCAACAAGGCCTGTTGGGCGCACCAAAAGCAGAGCCAGCATCAGCACGAAGCCAACGGTGATTGCGTGCTGCGGCCCCAAATAGAACCCTGCGAAACTCTCGATAATACCAAGTGCCAGGCCACCGACCAAGGCACCCGGCACACTGCCAAGCCCGCCGATGACGCAAATCACAAATGCTTTTCCTAGAAACGCGCCAGTCAGATTGGTCGTTATCGGGAACACCATCGAGAAGATGGCACCCGCAGCACCCGCCATCAGCGCGCCAATGCCGAAGGTGATGGCATAGATTTTATTGACCCGAATGCCCATCAGCTCTGCCGCTTGGCGGTCCATCCGGACGGCAACGATGGCCCGTCCAATCCGTGAGCCGCGCATCACAAAATACAATACGGCAGTCAACAGCAGCGCCAAACCCATACCCAAAAGCCTGTCTACAGGCATCACGATGTCGAACAAGTTGACGCTGCCAAGATCAAGCGTGACGCGTCGGGGCGTGGCGGTAAAAATCACCGTCATCATATTGTATAGGATCATATCGAGGCCGAAAGTGAGTGTCAGGGTGGTGAGAACCGGTGCCGTAACGACCTTATTGATAAACAAGTATTGCAGACTGAAACCCAGCCCAAACAACGCTGCCGCAACAACCGGCAATATGAGGATTGGGTTCACACCCGTATAATGCCACGCAAAATATGTTAAATAACCGCCAAGGATAATGAACGAACCGTGCATCATATTGATGACGTTCAACACACCCCACACCAAAGAAAAGCCGATTGCGATACACGCATACAGCGTTCCCAAGACAATACCGCTCAAAAGAATCTGTATGAAGTCCATATCAATTTATCGTTTCAGCTTTGAATAAAAGGTACGCAGGATTCAGCGTGGCGTGTTTGTGAAGAACGAACCGGCATGCCTGCGTGCGGCATGCCGGCTAATCCATTTATCGTTTCGCGTTAGTTAATCGTCTTCATTTGCGCATCGGCAATCGAAGCAGGATATAGGACTTTGATGTCATCGCCCTGCACCTGAATGATCGGCATTTCACGGCCTTGGTTCATACCGTTGTCGCCGAAATCAATCGGGCCATAAAAGGTCAGGACGTCCGTTGCGGCCAGTGCGTCACGCACGGCTTTCTTATCCGTCGAGCCTGCTTTCTGCACCGCATTGACGAGGACGTCTGCTGCTGCTGCGCACGAACCATGCACGTAATCCGGATCACGTTCGAACTTTGCAACAAAGTCTTTGTAGAACGCTGCGGTAGATGTCCAAGGACCGATCGTGTTGTTGTAGCTGGTCGCATGGTGCCACCACGTGGAGCTCGTAACACCATCAGCAAGCGGGCCAAGACCTTCGGTAAATTCTTTGTATGCCGGGCCTGTCACCATAGTGATGATCGGTGCTTTGACACCCAAATCCTGCAGCTGCTTACGGCCGAGGATGAGGTCTTGGGTATAACCGGTCATATAAATCCAGTCCGGTGACGCTGCCTTGATGGCCGAAACTGCGGCGGAATGGTCCATGGAACCGACCGAATACAATTCATTATACACAACGTCGAGGCCGCCTTTCTTCGCGGAGTCCGCCAAAGCTGAAGCCATCGCTTTCGGGAACACATCGTCGCGTCCGTACACGGCAACTTTTTTCAACGACGGCATTTTTTCTTTGAAATACCCGACCATTGATTCTGTCATACCTGTGTTTGGCGCCAAGGTGCCAAACAAATATTTGAACCCCTGATCGTAAACCGATACTGAAGACGCCACACATGCCAGGAGCGGCACTTGGTAACGCTCGGCGACAGCCGCAACGATCTTGGTATGACCCGAACCGAAAGGTGCCAGCAAAACATCGACCTTATCGTCAGTGATCAATTTCTCGGCCAACTGGCCTGCACGTTTGCCGTCGGTCTGGTAATCGTATTCGACAAACTCGACAGACATTTTCTCGCCGCCTACCATGATACCGCCAGCAGCAGTGACCTTATCAAGCCAAAGCTTCCATACAGCTTCTTGTTTCTTGCCTTCATCTGCGAGCCCGCCGGTCAATGCGAGCGGGGTACCGATTTTCAAAACACCGTCTGCATGTGCATTGAGCCCACCGGCCGTAGACATGAAAAGTCCTGCCAAGGCCGTTGTAACAACGGCACAGTGTTTCATTTTAAGAATCATAATGATTACCTCTCTGTAAAAAAATATTCTCACGGGTCAATGCTTGTTGCCAGTCTATTGCGGCGCTCATTCTTACTTGATTACGCCCAAACAGACGCGCATCACCTGTTAGATCCCAGCGTCAGATCAGCAAGATACATGCCAAAGCGGCAATCATAACAGTAGTACATATCACATTATGAAGAGTCGCATTTGAGCCCCAAAAAATGCACAAAATTATATCACCGCGACACCTACTTGGTTAATTAATAGGCTAATTTAAGCGCGCTATATCAATGGTGCATATGCCAAGTACCGAGGGGCCAAACAAGCTTCCCCATGAAGAACCTATCATCACGCAGAAGCGACAAAAATTATCGAAAATGTTGTTAACAAATTAGATCCCAAGCGCACTGTTTCGCACCCACATAAAATTTTTCCTATTGTTGGCCGTTATGAATAGATGTCGTTTTGGATTATCTACATGTTGCGAATATCTCGACTCAGAGCGCAAGCGCCGTCGAAGCAAAGGGGAGGATGCTTATCACCGTTGACCTGCTCCCCAGAAATGTCCCCGATTTTAGGTTAGGATCCGTTCCGCGATAGAAGGAGACGGATGATGAAGCGCAGCAGGTTTTCAGAAGAACAGATTATCGGGATATTGAAGGAGCATCAGGCGGGTATGTCTGCGGTTGATCTGTGCCGCAAATACGGTTTCAGCGATGCGACCTTTTAAAATGGCGATCAAAATATGGTGGCATGGAAATGTCTGAAGCGAGACGGCTTAAATCTCTCGAAGATGAGAACCGCAAGCTGAAGAAATTGCTGGCTGAACAGGTGTTGGATAATTCCACCCTGAAGGAGATGCTGGGAAAAAACTTCTAAGGCCTGGTTCGAGGAGAAAAGCCGTGAACTGGGCGATAACCGAAAGAGACTATTCGCAACGTCGAGCCTGTGCCTTGGCCGGGATTGCCCCTCGAGTCTATCGCTACTGCCCGAAGCGCCGTGATGACAGCAGTATCCGCAGACGGCTGCGCGAACTGGCTGGGGCGCGCCGCCGGTTTGGGTATCGACGTCTGCATATTCTGCTCAAGCGTGAGGGCGTTGAGATGAACTGGAAGAAGCTTTACCGGCTCTATAAGGAGGAACGTCTGACGGTGCGCAAGCGGGGCGGTCGCAAACAGGCGCTGGGAACACGCAGGCCGATGACAGTCCCTCAAGCAGCGAACCAGCGCTGGTCGCTGGACTTTGTCTCGGATTCTCTGCTGGACTGCCGCCGGTTCCGCATCCCATGTGTGATTGACGACTTCAGCCGGGAGTGTCTGGCGATGGTGGTCGATAACTCGATCTCGGGTATTCGTGTGGCTCGGGAATTGGACCGGATCGCTGAAGCGCGAGGCCATCCACATATGATCGTCAGTGACAACGGGACGGAGCTGACATCAAACGCCATCCTCAAATGGAGCCAGGATCGTCAGGTCTTATGGCACTATATTCAACCCGGAAAGCCGATGCATAATGGATTTGTCGAAAGCTTCAACGGACGCTTGCGCGACGAATGTCTAAATGAGCACCTGTTCACCAGCTACAGCCATGCCAGACAAATCATTGAGACTTGGCGTGCTGACTACAACAACACAAGACCCCACTCGAGCCTGAATGGGCTCACACCAATGGAGTTTGTAACCCGGTCCAAACAGGACCATAACCAGAGCAGATTCTACTCATAAACGGGGAAATAACGGGGGCAACGTCACTAAAATTACAGAAATATGGCCGGGAAGTACCGCGAACGAACAAGACACACTTACCCCATCTCCGGGAGGTGCAGGCTCCAACGTGCTTCAGTTCCGCAACCTAAGTTACCTTACTAATCTTATTGCCCGTCTGCCAATGCTGCGGCGAGGCTCTTGAAGTCCTTGACGATAATATCTGGCTGATGAGGCGTCTCGCCGAATGGTCGTTTGCGACGATCAATAAATGCGGTACGCATGCCAAAAGCCTTGGCGCCGTGGCAATCGAACGCATGGTTTGCGACGAACAAGCAGTTGGACCGATCCTCACCCGTGATTCGTTCAACAGACGCATAAGTTTGCCAATGTGGCTTAAAGTAGCCCGACTCCTGAACCGAGATTGTGAAATCCATATCAAAACCAATATGCGGCTTAGCCGCTTCCAGCATATCTCGATCTCCATTTGATAGAATTGCAAGTTTGTAACCACCTCCACGGAGCTTCTGCAATGCCTCCAAGACATCCGGGAAAGGCTTTAAGTTTTCAATTTCACTTACAAGCCAACGCACCTCATCTTGCGTGTACTCGATTTCGCAACGGTCCATGACGAAAGACACGGAGCGATGGCCTATTTCGCGGTAAGGCGTATGGCCTCGGTCACAAAGCGCATCAATCATCGAATTCTCGAAATGCGTTCGTCGCCACCATGTTACGAAACGGTGCGGTTCTCCTTTCCACCCTTTACCTTTTAGAAAGGGGGTTGCAGCCTCAATTAATCCCGCCTGCATATCAACAATCGTGCCATACTGATCAAAAATGAGCAGTTTAACCTCTCGGGCAAGAACTGAGATATCTTCCAAAGTTTTCCTCCATTCTTTTAGTGGGCAAAGCAATATCGTGGTTCACTCGAATACTTAAAGTGAATGGCTAATAATGTCCGCATAACAATTGAGGCCACAGCCAAAGCTGGACAAATGCTAGACCTAGATTGCTCAGTAGCCAACCTCTGCTCAGATAAGCTGGCAAAGTCGCATCTTATTGTGAGGGAGGCGGGCGTGGTGATACATGCCTTACACGCACAGCTTTAGATTACGATTTCGCAACCTGAAACCGCCGCCTCTGTTGGAAGCGACGGTTTCAGGGTTGAGTTTAGAATGAAAACTCACGTTTTCCCATTTGCATTGTCACCCACTTAACCTCAGTCAACTCCTCTAGCGAATATCGACCGCCCTCACGTCCGAACCCACTATTTTTTACGCCACCGAAAGGCACGTGCGGTTCATCAGCAATGGTACAATTGTTGAGGTGGACCATTCCCGCCTCGAGGCGCAACGAAAGATCCAACGCCTTTTGCATATCATTTGTAATCACCGCCGCCGATAGACCATAGCTGGTGTCATTGGCAATCATAAGCGCCTCCTCCGAATTCGACGCTGGAATGAGCGATACAACCGGGCCAAAGGTTTCCTCATGATATATCCGCATGTCCGGCGTCACACCCTCCAGAACTGTCGGCACGTAAGTTCGCCCATCGTGCGTACCGCCGGTGAGAACTGTAGCCCCCTTTTCGACCGCATCAGAAATATGACCATCGATAAACTCGCACTGGCTGGCACGGATCAATGGCCCAATGACCGTATCCGGGTTTCGCGGGTCCCCGACGACAATGCCTTTGGTCTTTTCGACAAATTTATCTTTAAAAATATTGAAGATTTCTTCTTCTATGATGACCTTCGAGTTGGCCATACAAACTTGGCCTTGATGCAAGAATACCCCCCAGGCAGCCGCGTCCACCGCATAATCAATGTCAGCGTCTTTGAGGACTATTAAGGGGCTTTTCCCGCCCATTTCGAGAGTGAATTTCTTTAGGTTCTTTGCCGCCTCAACGGCAAGGTGGCGGCCAGTCCGGGTCGATCCGGTAAACGTAACCATCTTTACCCGGGGGTCAGACATCAACTTATCACCAACTTGTGCCGGCACGCCAGGAATGACGTTCAGGACTCCTGCGGGCAATCCGGCTTCTTGAAAAAGGTCAGCGATCATCGTACCGGAAACCGGCGTCTCTTCCGACGGTTTTAAGATGAAGCTATTACCGACTGCGAGTGCGTACACGATCTTTTTCATCGACAGCAAAAACGGAGAGTTGAAGGGCGCGATGCCGGCAATGACGCCGAGCGGGCGACGCACGGACAACGACATCTGTCCGGGCATCGACATCGGCATGGTTTCGCCCATGACGTGTCTGACATCTCCCGCAGCAGCGCGGATAGCATCACGGACATATCCGATTTCCCAGAGCGCCTTGCCATATACCGAACCGCACTCCTCAATTAGAAGCTCTTGTATTTCTCTCGTCCGGTCGCCAATCACTTCACCAACCCTCAGCAACATCACCTCTCGGTCAGCAACGAGTGTATCGCCCCACTCTTTAGCTGCTCGGTCGGCCGAGGTAATTGCGTCGTCTATTTCAGTATCACCGGCTTGATAGCAACGCGCGAAGACCTCGCCATTGGCAGGGTTGATACAATCGAGCAGCGCATTGCGTGAAGACGCGCGCCATTGTCCATCAATGAATAACTTGTAATGCTTTAACCCGTCTATTTCGTCATAACTCTCTGGATTCATTGGTTTTCACCTTATCGAAGTTTCGTCAAATCGACGATTTTGGTAGAACTGTGTGGATGCCCTTATTCCCGTCAACAAGCTGGGTCACCCGCATGTCTGCAGCCAAAGAACAAAGGGTATAGGGATCTCCCCGATCCATGCCGAAGTCCTTTTCCAGCAAGTCGATCATTAGGCGCAATGAAGTCTTTGCCGCGTTGTCTAGATCGGGATGAAATGCCATCGTGATAATGTCCCGCTCACTCTCTGCACGGGGTAGTTTTAAGGACATGTCCTTCCGAACATGGAATTCGAACTTGCCGCGCATACTTGTTTCCAGAGCTGTAAGGCAGACCTCGCCATCACCTTGGATCGCATGTCCGTCTCCAACTGAGAAAAGCGCGCCTTCGTTCCACAC
This sequence comes from uncultured Rhodospirillales bacterium, assembly GCA_963974935.1. GTDB lineage: Bacteria > Pseudomonadota > Alphaproteobacteria > Rhodospirillales > Casp-alpha2 > UBA4479. Next base: position 29,835 of record CAXBEV010000018.1, read on the forward strand.
CGGCAGATAAAGGGTCACCCCCGCCTTGAGTTCTTTGTTATCCATATTGCCGCCATGTTCACGCGGCTCAGCAGTCCCAATTCGGCCATATGCGGAAGGCGGCGCCGTCCCCATAACACCAAAGAACGGAGCCAGCTTTAAAGTTTTTCCCCAAGGCGTCTCACAAGTACCTGCTTCAATATCGATAGAGAAATGTAAAAGCCGGCGACCCGGAAAATCCTCGGGCAGCGTCCCGAGTAAAGGCTCGACAACATTCCAGCCCCAATTCTGTCGCAACTCACAAGACAGAATTCTTACTTCCAATACATCTCCGGGCTGGGCCCCGCGAACGGCCACAGGGCCAGTCAGGAAATGTGGGCCACGGCCACGATCACAATGTTCGTGCACGGACAGGTGCTCGGGCAGAATATCGAAGCCCAAATCCGACGCAGGCATGTCCTCCGGTTCGCCGGAAAGTGTATCGAATGTTACCGAATCACCACTGTCGATTTCGAGAACTGACTCACGGGTAGAATCGAAGTAACCCCAAGCGACATTATCTGGTGTCGAGGGAACATAATGATGTTTCATTACTATCCTTTCACGGCGCCCATCGTTAGGCCGCGTACGATATGCTTTTGCAGGAAAAACACGACAATCATCACGGGGATCGTACCGACCATACCGATGATCGCCATCTCACCCCATCGCACACCTTGTGTCGTAATGAGGGACGGGATTGCTACAGGCAAGGTCTTGACCGCTTGCCCTCCCAAGAGAAAAGCATACATGAACTCGTTCCAGGCGAAGATAAAACAAAGAACAGCCGTCGCCGTAATTCCAGGCCGTAACAACGGCAACAGGACCTTCACCAGAGCAGCGGTTCTGGAATACCCTTCGACCCGTGCAGCCTCCTCAAGCTCAAGCGGCAGATCTCTACAAAAACTCGAAAGCACCCAAACGTAAAAAGATAGATTGAATGTTAAATACGCTAAGATCAGACCAAAGTAGGTGTCGAGCAATTCAAACTTCGCATAGACAAGATAGTAAGGAATGACCAAACATACTGGCGGCGCCATGCGTGTCGCCAATACGAAGAGAAAGAAATCATCTCGGAACTTCATATCCCGATACCGCGCAAATGCATAGGCGGCGGGTGTGCCAATTATCACCACAAATAACGTCGAAAGCGTGGAAACAATAAACGAATTTATCAGATAGTGATGGTAACCGTTTTTGAGCATGTAATCGAAATGCTCCAGCGTCGGTGAAAATAGCCAAACGGTGGGGCGTGCAAACATCTGTGCCTCGGGCTTGATGGCAAGGCTCCACAACCAGAAGACAGGAAACAGAATCAATACGGCGTAGACGACTGCCAGCGATGTAAAAAGCAGCGCACGATTTTGAGAGTTAGACATATAGATTCACCTCAGAAGACATTCAAACGCCGTTTCGCGACCTGATAGAAAAGGTTACAGAAAATGAAAAAAACCAGCCAAATTACGACAGCTAGCGCCGAGGCTGTGCCAATTTCCCAGAAATCGAACGTATATTTATAGCCAAGAATCGACGGACTTTCAGTCGTAATCCCCGGCCCGCCATTCGTCAGAATGTAGATGGTGTCGTATATCTTAAAGGCATCAATAATGCGCAGCAGACCTATGACAAATAGAAGCGGTGATAGCATCGGCAGCGTTAACTTAAAAAATATCTGTGCCGGATTAGCACCGTCGACCTGAGCTGCCCAAAAAGGGTTTGCTGGCAATGCCTGCATACCTGCGAAGAAGGTCAGCATCATAAACGGTGTCCAATTCCAAATATCGACAAATACGATCCCGTAGAATGCGAAATCCGGCGACCCGAAAATTGATGTTCCAGAGAAAATGCCGAACCTTTCAAAGATGTTGTACGATACGAACCCCCACGAACCCGCCAACATCGTTTTCCATACAAGCCCTACGATGATCGGCGCCATCATGGATGGGATGAAAAGAAACGGCAGCAAGATGCGCCGCCCTTTGATCTTCTGCGACAGGACCAACGCACCGATAAGACCGAGCATGAATTCAATTGGGACGGCGATGGCAACGAAAAGTCCGGCCACCTTGATGGAATTCCAAAACCTCGGATCGGTAAGAAGTTTCGCATAATTGGCGAAACCATTGAATTCACCGACTTGGCCATACCGTGCCTCGTGCAGGCTGATCCAGCCCATGTAGAGAAACGGAAGTAGCGCGACAATCACTAGCGTCAGCATTGTCGGCGCAATTAAGGTATATGGATACCACTTGCTTTCTTGGTACCCGCGCGACGGCATCGTGTCTGAGGCTATGCCCTTTGGGGTCTCGGTAGGGGCGGATGTGTCGTTCATTTGATTTCCTAGCCGTGCCGACTAACAAGAGATGTCGGAGTTGGAAGCACCCATTTCGGGTGCTTCCAACACGCGATCAAAGTCGCCCCTGTCACTTCATGACACAGGGATCACAGATGGCCGTAATCTCCTGCTGGAGTTTTTTCGCAGCATCTTCAGCGCTTATTTGCTTGAGACCAACCTGTTGGAAAATACGGTTCATGACGTCCGACACTTGAAAGAATCGCGGAATTTTTGGCTTTGCTTCGAGGCCAGCAATGCTCGTCTCCATAGCCTCGTAGAGGTTTTTGAACGCGTTATCTTCCTTCATCAGGAGCGGCCATGAGCTGTCACGGATAGGAACCCCAACGCCACTGCTCAGCAGCTTTTCTTGGGTTTTCTTCTCGACAGCCCATTGCAGGAATAGGAAAGTGGCTTCCGGATGCTTGCTATGCTTAGAGATGAAATATGCAGAAGGTGCACCTGCGCTGTAATAAGTCTTGGTGTCCTCCGCTTTTGGCGGTGCGCCATAGATAAATTTGCCGTGCAGAGCAGAGGCACCCTCCCGGTCAATCCCCAAGACGAAATCGCTATAGGCAATTGACTGTGCAGCGATGCCGTTACCCATGACCGTCGGCACGTCGATCAGCGAATACTCTGCCTGACCTGGCGGTGAAAAAGCCCAAAGATCACCCCACGTCTTAAGCCCTTTGACAACCGCAGGGGTATCGAACGTTGGACGCCCTTCATCGTCAAAGATTTTGCCGCCTGAATTCTGAATGAAAATCTGCCAAACCGGCGTATAGGTGCCGCCACCGTTCAGGCCTTCCATAACGATACCGTAGAAATCGCTTTCCAATGTTTTCCCAGCAAGTTTTTCACCGGCTTTGCGGGTAAAAAATTCTGCAATATCGTGAAGCTGTTTAAAGGTCTTTGCGGGTGCCAGTTCGTAACCATATTTCGACTTAAACGCAGCCTTCTCGCCTGGGTGACTGAACAGGTCGTTGCGGCCCCAGTAGACCATATTGTAGTTCCAGTTCAGGAAGGAAAACGTTTGTCCACCAAGAGACGACACCGTTTTGAACGGACGCTGAATCAAATCGTCCATATCCAAGTCCGGATTGCTTAGCGCTTTGTCAGCGATGTAGGGGTCGATTGCCTTCAACACCCCAGCATCCAGCAACAATCCCAACTGGAGACTGTGTGCCATTACGGCATCAAACTCGCCGCGCCCAGACAACAGATCCGCTTGTCCTTTGTTAATAACCTCGAAGTGGTTCAGAAGCTGATAGTTGACCTTGATGCCCGTTTCTTTTTCGAAATCCGGAACGATCTTGGCAAACTGCTCTTGTAGCGGCGTAACCTCATCAAGAATGTTGATTTCAACACCTTTGTATGGCGCGCCAGCCTCCTCGTAAGACCAAGCGTTTGCTTGCTCAGCGGATGCCACAAACGTCATGGCCCCTATTATCATAATGCTCAGCACTCGTTTCATGCTGATTTTATCTATCGTTTTCATCATTTAGTTCCCTGTTCTATTAATGCTGAATTTGACTCTTGTTAGGCCTTTTCAATGGATCAAATTGATTTCCTTGTGGTGCCATCAAAAAGAACGACGTTCGCTGGTTCGATCGAAATATCAATCATCTGATCCACGTCAAACCGGCCCTGGGGTGGCGTTTTGATGCGTATCGGCGTCTCGTCGAGCCGAGCATTAATGATTGAGTGGCGGCCGAAAGGCTCCCACGAATAAACGCGCAAGCGAGCATCGGCGCCACCCAGCGCGACTGCAGAGGGTCGAATGCCTAGAATCACTTTAGGACCACGCACCTTACTTGTACGGGCCGCGAGCTCTTGTGGCAGACGGACACTGATACCGTTGGCGATAAAACTTATCTGGCCGCCGACGTCGCTCAGCTTACCCTCGATCAGGTTCATAGAAGGGTCGCCAACCAAACGAGCGACATCTGTGGTAGCAGGTTTGAAATAAATTTCTTCCGGCGTTCCCAACTGGGCGATTTTGCCGCCAATTAATACCGCGACCCTATCTGCGACCGAGAGCGCTTCCATCGCATCGGGCGTCGACCAAAGTGTCGGCGCACTCAGCTTCGTTTGACGCCGACGAATCCAACCCCGCAACTCGTTTCGCAGCTTTGCATCAAGGTGCGAAATGGGTTCGTCGAGCAGGAATATTGACGCGTCCTGGACCAAACAGCGACAAAGAGCGACGCGCTGTTTTTGACCGCCGGAGAGAGCGCCAGGCTTACGATCGCCAAGATGCGCGATTTGAGCAATTTCCATAAGATCTCGAACGAGGGCTTTTTCTTCATGCAGGGGCAGCTTTTTACGGTTCGGTGCGCGCAAAGGAAAAGCAATATTTTGAAGAACAGAAAGATGCGGATACAGCGCATACGATTCAAACATGTATGCGATGCAGCGCTTTTGTACGGGCAAAACATCTAACGCTTCTCCGTTCAACGTAATATGTCCCGTATCTGGACGCTCCAGCCCACTGATCATCCGACAAACGGTCGTCTTTCCCGTACCCGAAGGCCCAGTCAAAGCAACGATTTCGCCTGAGCCAACATCCAGTGTAATCTGACCAATTCGGGTCGTTTCCGAAAATTGCCGGGAAATACAATCTAATCGCAAACCGACCCCGCTCATGCTGCCACCTCACGAACGGAAGCACCTGTCTCCGCTTTTTGTGCCAAATTTTTCCCGGAACCCTTATCGAAAAGGATGATTTTACTATTATCAAAGCTCAGCCTGATCCAATCCCCCTCGCGCACAGCGCTCGGGCCGGGAATGTCAGCTGAGATGCGCGCTCCTCTCGTACCCGAAGGGTCACCACTCTCGAGATCGACTAAAAGGACATCAGTATCGCCGCGATGTTCTCGAAACTGGACTTCGCCTTCGAGCGTTGCAATGCCATCCGCAACATCGCCAGTGCTCAAAGTCATTTGCTCTGGCCTTATACCTAAGATCAACTCACATTCCGGAAAATCGCGGATGAACTCGAAGCGATCATCGAGCCTAAGTGTCCAACCCTTGCCTTGTACAAACAGCACTTCGTCCCGTCGTTGCAATCGAGCGGGAAGCAAATTCATCTGAGGTTCACCGATGAATTGAGCAACGAACGTATTCGCCGGACTGTCATACAACGCCTGCGGCTCGCCGACTTGCTGTAACTCACCTAAATTCATGACTGCAATAATATCGCACATCGCGATCGCCTCAGTCTGGTCATGGGTCACCAGAAGCGACGTCAACCCCTGTATCTGCTGGAGGCGCTTTAATTCGGAACGCAGTTGAATTTTCTGATCGGCATCCAAATGACTTAGCGGCTCATCGAATAGTATGACCTCGGGCTTGCGAACCAGGGCTCGCCCAATTGAGACCCGCTGCTGCGCCCCGCCGCTAAGCTGTCGCACCTTTTCATCGCGAATATCGGTCAGCCTCAACATCTCCAACATCGCATCTACGCGTTGCTCGATTTCTTTCTTCGGCAGTTTTTGTATTCTTAACGGAAACGCGATGTTCTCGAAAACGGACAGGTGCGCATAAAGGGCGTAATCCTCAAATACCATTGCGATGTTTCGGGCACCCGGCGGCAGATATGTCACGTCTTTTGCGCCAAAACATATTTGACCAGATGAAACCTCTTCGATCCCGGCGATCATCTTCAACGTCGAGCTTTTGCCACACCCCGACGGTCCGAGCAGGCCAAGCATTTGCCCAGTTGGGCATTCAAGAGTTAAGTCATGAACCGCAATGATGTCTCCGTATAGCTTCGAGAGGTTGCTCATTGAAACACTCATACTTGCCCCCCCCTAAGAGCAGCGAGCAATAACCAAATGGCACTGTGAATGTTCATGAGAAGACGCGTCGCCCGGTCGAGATCCTTACGACGTCGACATATCGTTTAATTTCGGAAGCCATCAGTCCCCCTACCTATTTTTTCGACGTTTGGGACTCTTGCAAGTGCCCCACTGCCGCCCGAAAAAGCCACCTCAACTCGCGAGTTGTAAAATGAACTGAGCAAGATACATGCCAAAGTTATAACCGCAACCATAGTAGGTATCACTTTATGTTCTGACCTGCGGCAACCTATTCGCCGCACATAATTTAATCAGGCATAAATTTATGCGCTTAATAAATAATCAAACTGAAGGTGATCGTACTGTGTGCGGGATCCAGTGCTGTCAGACTAATGCGAACTCGTCTTGCTTATCCCTGGAAATGGGCATGCGAGATGCCTCCCAGATTGTTGATAATCTGTATAGAGGTCTCCTTTCAATTGGACAAAAAACTCCATGATTGGATGCGGGGAAGAGGGATTTTATGGCATGTGATTTTTAACTCGTTGTCGATTTGAGTTCATCTCGCTCAGGCAACGTCAAGCAAACAAATCCGTAACTATTGCAGTTATGAAACGGATAAAAACTGCGTATGAAGGTAATTTTGACATCAATCCACTGCCAGAGATGGGAACATGCGTTTAATGATGCTTCGGAGCGGATGATGACGTCCGCCTATCACTCAATAGTGGATCAAGATTGAGCGTATCCAATTGAAGGCGGCGCTCCACAGTGCTAGTAGTCAATTTGTTTTTAACCTACGAATTTTGGAACCGGTCATGCGTTTGATCATTCTGTTTGGAACACACATGACCGCGTTGGCGATCGGCTTCGCGCTCGGGGTCTACTTTCTGCCAATCATAATTGCGCCGCCGAGCGTGGACCGCACGATGTTGGCCGATAGCGCGAGGGGGGCAATGTTCGAGGCAGCGTTCTCACGAGAGCTTAACGGAAGCGACTTTCTGCATTGGGGTGAAGGCTCCGTCAGTGTATCCGCTAATCAGATTGTACACCAAGGCGCGTTGGCGCCGGGGCCTGATTATAAGGTCTATCTGGTAACGACGTTCGTTCAGGATGAAGCTGACTTCCTAAAAGTTAAGTACCAATCTGCGCAAGTAGGCGACGTAAAAACCTTCGATGGGTTCATTGTCGACATACCACCTGGGGTGGATGTCACGGCCTATAACACTGTCGTGGTATGGTGCGAAACATTCGGTGAATTTATCACGGCAGCCCAGTATCGCTGACCGCGCCCACCGTATACGTTTCCTCTCCCTGAGAATGAGGCGCGACTGCCACACCTCATACCCTGTAAAAGTCTCCCCAGCACCCAAAGTGTTGGGGTTTTTTTGATGCATTTTGACGGCTTTAGATGAGAAAAAGCTATTCCTGCTTTTTATCGCCAAAGAAACAAACACCCCCGAGGGTTTCCCTCGGGGGTGCAAGTCTCGGTGGTTGCGGGGATAGGATTTGTTCAAGACCCTACATTGCGTTGTCGGGTCTAACCGCTGCAAGGAGACGCGACCGACCTTACTCACACATAGACAAGCTGACATTTCAGCGAAGACAATAAAAAATGCCGTACCCTGTTTCGTGCGCCCTCACCTGAACTCGAGCGTAACGAATCAGTCACAAAGAATTACCCTAGATGTCACGCACGCAAGTTTGTGCCCGCGGTAATCTGACGATCATCATTATGTCAGCTACTGCGCGCACTGCGCTGATTGTCGTACGCCCATGCCCGAAAGCAATTCACATCAACATGACCTGAGCAGCGCAGATCAGCGTCGCCAACGCTGGATCGGCATATTTGCAAGAACACCGCTCGATCAGCTTGAACAGCACGGCGCAAACCTGATAGCCCAGCACCAATTCCTTATCCTACGCGCACCTGAGCGCGGCTTGGTGATGGTTCGTGCACGCGCCGGCGGCAACGGCGCCCTGTTCAACGCCGGCGAGATGACCGTGACCCGCTGCAGCGTCCGCAGCCCATCAGGCACCACGGGGCATGGCTACGTCGCCGGTCGAAATCAAAAACATGCCGAATTGGCGGCAAAGCTTGACGCGGTGATGCAAGAGATTTCGCCGCGCCAAGCGGACGCGTTGATCGACAATCTCGATGAGGCGCTCAGCAAAGCCGCGATCCAGCGCCAGCAGAAATCCGCACCGACCCGCGTTGATTTCTACACCCTGGTGCGAGGGGATGTCGAATGACACCATCCGCCGCCGATACCGCCGATACCTGGCTTTTAGAAGGGTTTAACGACCCCGTGCACGGGGCACAGGAAACCTTTCGCGCGATATTGCAGGCAATGTCATCGCCAGGACAAGTGATTGCCGTCCCCAGCCCGAATGAGCAACCGGACGGCATTTCCGCCGCCGCCACGGCGTTCTTGCTGACCCTTCCCGACTACACGACGCCGATTTGGCTGGACCCGGCGTTGGCACGCGAGGATGTGCGGGCATACTTTGGTTTTCACACCGGCGCGCCGATCACCAGCGCGCGCGCCGACGCCACCTTTGCGCTGCTGCAGGGCACCGAAGATCACCTCAGCCTAGATTCTTTTTCCATCGGCACGGCGGAATACCCGGACCGCGCCGCCACCGTCATCATCGAGGTCAAAACGCTGTCCGCGCCCGCCGCTGTCCGCCTCAGCGGCCCCGGAATTAAATCTAAAGCTACAGTTGGCGTCAGCCCCTGTGCGCCTGGCCTGTGGGAAGCACTGATCAAAAACAACGCGCTGTTCCCGCTCGGGATCGATGTGATCTTCAGCACGCCAAGTGGCGTGTTGGCGGTGCCGCGCAGCACCCGAATAGAGGTCTTATAATGTACGTTGCAGTAAAAGGCGGCGAAAAAGCCATTGATAACGCGCATCGCTTGCTGGCCGAAGAGCGCCGCGGCGACAAAGCGGTGCCTGAACTCGGCACCGACCAGATCAAAGAACAATTGGCCCGCGCCGTTGACCGGGTGATGACCGAAGGATCCCTGTACGACCGCAAGCTTGCGGCGCTGGCGATCAAGCAGGCGGCCGGCGATCTGATTGAAGCGATCTTTCTGATCCGGGCGTTCCGCACCACCCTGCCCCGGTTCGGTTACAGCGCACCTTTGGACGTTGAAAACATGCGCGCGCGCCGCCGCATCTCGGCCACCTTTAAAGATGTCCCCGGCGGCCAAGTGCTGGGTCCGACTTTCGATTATACGCACCGGCTTTTGGACTTCGCACTCGAAGCCGAGGCGGACGAGCGCGGCGATACGTCAGCTTCGCAACAAGCATCGGCTGACGTGGTTGATCTGCCCGGCAACATGCCGCGCGTGCTCGCGCAGTTAAGCCGCGAAGGATTGATCGAGGCTGCCACACCCGACGCTGATGAAGACACCAGCGAGGTTGGCGATATCACCCGCGCGCCCCGCACCTTCCCGGCAGATCGCGATGTGCGCTTGCAAACCTTGGCGCGCGGCGACGAAGGGTTTTTGCTGGCACTCGGCTATTCTACGCAACGCGGCTATGGGCGCACGCACCCGTTCGCCGGTGAAATCCGCATCGGCGAAGTGACCGTCGAATTCATTCCCGAAGAGCTCGGCTTTGCGATTGAAATCGGCGAGATTACCATCACCGAATGCGAGATGATTAACCAGTTCTCGGGCTCGGCCACGGAAAAACCAAAGTTCACGCGGGGCTATGGGCTCGGCTTCGGCCACGTTGAGCGCAAAGCCATGTCGATGGCGCTTGTGGATCGCTCGCTACGCGCCGACGAGTTGGGCGAAGCGCGGACCGCACCGGCGCAAGACGAGGAATTCGTGCTGTCGCACAGCGATAACGTCGAGGCCACCGGCTTTGTAGAGCACCTGAAGCTGCCGCATTACGTCGATTTCCAGTCAGAGCTCGAATTGGTGCGTAAAATGCGCGCCGCCGTCGACGCCGCCCAAAACAATCAGACAGACAACATTGAGGCCGCAGAATGACCGACGCCTACAATTTCGCTTACCTGGACGAACAGACCAAACGGATGATCCGGCGCGCCATCTTGAAAGCCGTCGCCATCCCCGGCTATCAAGTGCCGTTTGCGGCCCGTGAAATGCCGATGCCGTACGGATGGGGCACCGGCGGCGTGCAGGTGACAGCGGCCGTGTTGGGTCGGAATGACGTGCTGAAAGTCATCGATCAAGGCTCGGACGACACCACCAACGCGGTCAGCATTCGCAGCTTCTTTGTAAAGACAACCGGGGTCGCGACGACCGACAAAACCGTTGATGCATCGGTTATTCAGACCCGCCACAGAATACCAGAAACGCCGCTGACGGCAGGACAGATATTGGTGTATCAGGTGCCGATCCCAGAGCCGTTACGCTTTTTGGAGCCCCGTGAAACCGAAACGCGGCGCATGCATGCGCTCGAAGACTATGGGCTGATGCATGTGAAGTTGTACGAAGATATTTCCAAGCACGGTCACATTGCGACCACCTATGCCTATCCGATCAAAGTCAACGGGCGCTATGTGACCGATCCATCACCGACGCCGAAATTCGATAATCCGAAAATGAACAACAGCCCGGCCCTGCAACTGTTCGGCGCCGGGCGGGAAAAGCGTATCTATGCGATCCCGCCGTTTACCGAGGTCGTCAGTCTGGATTTCGAAGACCATCCCTTCGCCATACAGACTTGGGACAACGACTGCGCGCTGTGCGGCGCCACCAACACGTTCTTGGACGAAATCATCACCGATGACCGCGGCAGCCGCATGTACGTGTGCTCAGACTCGGACTACTGCCAAGACCGCCAGGCGGAAGGCCACCAAGGCGATCAATCATCATCCGGATCAGGCGCCGCCGCATGAGCATCGAACCCACAGACACGCCGCTCTTGAAAGCCGTCGGCGTCAGCAAATCGTTCGGCGCTGTGCTCGGGTGCCGTGACGTAGACCTTGACCTGTTCCCGGGCGAAGTGCTCGGCATCGTCGGCGAGTCGGGTTCGGGCAAAAGCACCCTGCTTCGCTGCCTGTCCGGTGAACATGAGCTGCAGAGCGGCCACGTCCACTATGCGCTGCGCACAGGCGAGATCGCAGATGTGCACGGCATGGGGCCTGCGCAGCGACGCATGTTGATGCGCACGGATTGGGCGTTCGTCCACCAGAACCCCCGCGACGGCTTGCGCATGGGCGTCAGCGCCGGCGGCAACGTGGGCGAGCGTTTGATGGCGATCGGGGATCGGCACTACGGTAATATTCGCAACACGGCCATCGACTGGCTGGAAAAAGTCGAAATGTCCGCATCCCGGATCGACCATATGCCGGAGACTTTTTCAGGCGGCATGCAGCAGCGGCTGCAGATCGCCCGCAACCTCGTTACCAGGCCACGCTTGGCGTTTATGGATGAACCCACGGGCGGGCTCGACGTATCAGTGCAGGCGCGTCTTTTGGATCTGCTGCGGGGTCTCGTCGCAGACCTCGGCCTGGCCTGCATCATCGTCACCCACGATCTCGCCGTGGCCCGGCATTTGTCGCATCGCTTGATGGTGATGCGCGCCGGCGAAGTCGTCGAGGCCGGCCTGACCGACCAAATCCTAGACGATCCGCAGCATCCCTATAGCCAGCTTCTGGTCTCATCGATTCTGCGCGCCTAAGGCAGAAATTTGAAAGTGACCCTATGACCGTTTTAAAGATTAACGATGTCTCAAAAGACTTTACCCTGCATGCCCAAGACGGCACGCGATTGGTGGTCTTCGATCAGCTGTCTTTTGATCTCGACGCATCCGAATGTATGGCGCTGAGCGGACCGTCGGGAATCGGCAAAAGCACGCTGATGCGGATGATCTACGGCAACTTTCACTGCGCACAGGGCGAGATATTGATCCGCCATCAAGATGAGTGGGTCGACATCGTACGCGCGCATCCACACCGAATTTTAGATATCCGTCGACACACCTTGGGCTATGTCAGTCAATTTTTGCGGGTCCTACCCCGGGTGCCGACCATGGAAATCGTCACCGAACCTGCCCGCGCGCAAGGGGTTGGGGACGCCGAGGCCGAGCAACGCGCGAAAGACTTGCTGATCCGGCTCCGCGTGCCGGAGCGACTTTGGTCGCTCTCGCCAATGACGTTTTCCGGTGGTGAACAGCAGCGGATCAATCTGGCGCGATGTTTTGCCGCCCGCTACGCGGTGATGCTGCTCGACGAGCCGACCGCTTCACTCGACATAGAAAACCGCGCCACCGTGATCGAAATCATCGCCGAGGCCCGTGCGCGCGGGTCCGCGATGATCGGTATTTTCCACGACCAAGCCGCCCGAGACGCGCTGTGTACGCGCGAAATCAATATGTCGATATACGCCGAGAGGGCAGCATGACCGAAACCATCTTCACCAACGCACGTGTCGTCCTTGCTGATCGCGTTATCGATGGCAGCGTCTTGATCCGGGACGGCATCATCGTCGATGTTTCGGAAGGCACCATCGCCGCGCCATCCGCCCTGAATTTCAACGGCGATCTTCTGATCCCCGGCATGGTCGAACTTCACACCGATGCACTTGAAGGGCACATGACGCCGCGCCCGGGTGCGGACTGGCCGGCGGTCGCCGCCGTGGTCGCACACGACAACCAACTGGCCGGCGCCGGCATTACGACCGTACTGGACGCCATCGCGCTGGGCGCGGTAATGACGACATCGGTGCGCGTGAAACGTCTCAACGAGATGGTCGAAAGTCTTTCCACCGCCCGCGACGCCGGCATCTTGCGCGCAGATCATTTGTTGCACCTGCGCTGCGAAGTCACCTACGAAAACCTGCCCGAAGTTTTTGAAGAGCTGTCGCGGCACACGATGGTTCGCTTGGCCTCGCTGATGGATCACACGCCCGGCCAGCGGCAGTTCGTGAACCCGGATAAATACCGCCAGTATTATCAGGGCAAATTCAAACTCAACGATGCGGATATGGAAGTCTTCATCGATGCGCGGCGCCGCGACCAGGTGCTGTACGGCGAAAAGCATCGCCGCATCATCGTCGACATGTGCAAAGAACGGGGCATCAGCCTCGCCAGCCACGACGATGCGACCGAAGCGCACGTCGATGAAGCCCTTGCCGACGGCGTCATCATCGCCGAATTTCCGACCACATTCGAAGCCGCGAAAGCGTCCCACGAAAACGGCATCAAAGTGATGATGGGCGCGCCCAACGTGGTTCGGGGCGGTTCGCACTCCGGGAATATTTCGGCCCGTGACTTGGCAGGGGCCGGTGTGCTGGACATTATCTCCAGCGACTATGTGCCGAGCAGCCTTTTGCACGCCGCGATGATTCTAGAAGATGTAATCGATGATATCGATCTGCCGACAGCCGTGCGCGCCGTTACCAAGAACCCCGCCGAAGGCGCCGGACTGATGGACCGGGGCGAAATCACCCCGGGCCGACGCGCCGACCTTGTGCGCGTGCACAGATCGCCGCATCATCCGATTGTACGCGGCGTTTGGCGCGAGGGCGAACGAGTCGCCTAAGCAAAGATAAGGGCCTCGATATGACACCCACGCTCGACGATATCCGCAGCTTGCTTGAAGATGCAGGGGCGGCACGATACGGCAACGAATGTGTCTCTCAATTGGCCCATGCGTGCCAATGCGCAGTGCTGGCGGAGCAAAATGATGCGGATGACGCGCTGATTACCGCCGCGTTGCTGCACGATATCGGCCATGTGGTCGACAAGCGCTTCCAGCAGGGCCTTGAGCGCGACATAGATCGCCGCCACGAGATCGTCGGCATGGCCTACCTTACCAAGATATTCTCGCTCAACGTGACCGAGCCGATCCGCCTGCATGTGGATGCCAAGCGCTACTTGTGCTTTGCCGACAAAGGTTATTTCGACACCCTGTCTGCCGCCTCGGTCCGGAGCCTGGAACTCCAGGGCGGTATATTTTCGCCCACCGAGGCCGCCGCATTCCTTGACGAGCCGTTCGCCCAAGATGCGATCAACCTCAGAAAATGGGACGATCTCGCCAAGATGCCTGGTCTTGCCACACCGCCGTTGGACCACTTCATGGGCTACGTCGAGGATGCCTATCAGCGCCATGCAGCCTGAGGCAGGCAGACTTTTTCTGGTCGTCGGCCCGTCGGGCGTCGGCAAGGATTCCGTCTTGGATAAGGCACGTGTTCATTATCAGAATTCAACAGATGTATTATTTCCAAAACGCATCATCACCCGCGCCGCGGATGCGGGTGGCGAAGTACATATTGCGGTCGATGAGGCAACGTTTCAGAGCCGTGCCGCGGCCGGCGACTTTGTGCTGAGTTGGCACGCGCACGGCTATCACTACGGCATTTCAAAAGACATTTGCGCCGACATCGATGCCGGCCGCGATGTGGTGATCAACGTATCGCGCACCGTCATCACCACAGCGCAAACCCGCTTTTCCCACGTCACGGTGATTGCGATCACGGCGAAGCCGGAAATTATCGCGGCCCGCCTGCAACAGCGCGGTCGTGAAACCGGCGCGGAGATCGCCAAACGCATTGAGCGGGCCACCCTATCACTGCCCAGCGGCGTTGATGTTCAAAGTATCAACAATTCGAGGACCTTTGAAGATGCCCTCGCCGCTTTTTGCGCGATCATTTCCAAGCCCGCTTAATCTCTCACGTGACCAGCTTACGGAGCCGCTGCGAGAGCATATCGAGCAGACTAACGGTGACGACGATCATTATCATCACAGCCGCTGTCTCGGCGTAATAGAAGCCGCGGATCGCTTCCCACAGTACCGTGCCGATTCCACCAGCGCCGACAATGCCCAACACCGTCGCCGAACGGATATTGGACTCGAATCGATACAGCGAATACGAGATCCAGAGCGGCAATACCTGTGGGATCACACCATAGATGACTTCATGCAACGCGTTCGCACCGGTGGCGCGGATGCCCTCGACCGGGCGAGGGTCAATCGACTCGACGGCTTCAGAAAAAAGTTTCGCCAAGATACCGGTGGTATGAATCCAGAGCGCCAGCACACCGGCAAACGGCCCGAGACCGACCGCAACCACAAACAACATCGCAAACACCATTTCATTGATGGCGCGCGCCGCATCCATCAAGCGCCGGGTCGGCTGACAAATCCACCACGGCACAATGTTTTCCGATGACATGATGCCAAACGGGATCGACAGCACAACCGCAAGCACCGTGCCCCAGATCGCAATCTGGATGGTGATCAGAATCTCGTTAAAATACATCCGCCATTCAAGAAAGTTCGGCGGAAAAAACCCAGACGCGAATTGACTCATATTGGCGGCGTCATTGATCAGCGACATCGGACGCATATCCGCGCCTTCCCAAGACCAGGCCAGCAGGCCAAATAGAATACCCCAGCCGATAACGCTGACGACGGATCGTTTAATGTTGTGCGGCGGAATAGCCGATGTGTGATCAGCGTCGTGGGTTTGTGCGATGGCCATGTGTCGGTCTCCAAATGTCTTAAAAAAGAAAGGGGCGACGGTCTACACCATCGCCCCTTCAGCAGGGATCGCTTATTGGTTGGCGACGAGAATATCCAGGTCAGCCAATTCCTTGTCGATCATTTGAACTTTTTTCATCTTCTCTTCTTTGGACGCGGCTTCGCTGTTTTCGATCTTAAGCTTGTCCTTAAACAGCGCAAGCTGGCGGATCGGATAAAGCTGCGTATTGTTGCTTTCCATGAAGAAGCCCTGCCCGTCGCTGATGTTCGCCAGCACTTTCTTAGCGCGCGCGGCATCACCGAAGCGACCGTAAGACAAAAAGAAGCCTTTGATCTGCGACTTCAGTTCCTTCGACATGTCCTTGCGGTACACCATCGGATCGGACGGGATCAGCGGAGAGGTCCAGATAACCTTGATCTTCGCAGCGGCATCCGGTGCTTTCAGCTTGGAACGACCGATCTGTTCGGAGTTATTAGCAGCCACATCGACTTGGTCGTTAGCGGTCGCCATCAGGTTGGTTTCGTGGTTGGCGTTACGTACCGTCTTGAAACATTCCTTTGGGTTCACGCCATTTTTTGCGAACACATAGTAAGACGGCACCAAGAAGCCCGACGTCGAGTTCGGGTCACCGATACCGAAGTTGAGCGATTTATCGCACTTGAAGATATCATCCAACTTGTTGATGTCTTTATTCGCGACATTGGTGATGATGTGCGAGTAATAGCCCTGCGTACCGTCAGCTTTCGAGGTCTGCACGAACACCTCGCCACCGGCGCGGTCCACCGCTTCCATGCCGGATTTATTGCCGAACCATGCAACGTGCACTTTACCGAAGCGCATCGCTTCAATGACGCCCGCGTAATCAGGTGCGAAGAACGGCTTCACCGGCATGCCTAGTGCTTTTGACATGTCTTCGATGAACGGCACCCACTGCTCTTTCAAGTTGGACGTCGATTCCGTCGAAATAATGCCGAAGTTGATCGTCGTCGGATCTGCTTCGAGCGGCTTAAAGTCGGCCTGAGCGGACGCCGATGCCACCACGGACACCGCAAGGGCTGCAGACATAATAGTTTTACGAAACATCATCGTTCTCCGTTTGCTTATGAAGGTTGTTGGTAGGGTGGACGAAACAACAATTACCCAGTCGCATATGCCAATGCGGGGCTTGCGGCTGGATGATTTTGGGTGGTTTTCTCGGTCGCCTTTTTGATCGGCTGCTCGACGCTGCCGCCGGTAAGATCAAGGCTGGCTGAGCCGTAGAGTTCTTGTAACAGTACCGGTGTCAACTGATCGCTGGGGCCGTCAAAGACGATCTTGCCAGCCCGCATTGCAATCGTGCGCGGGCAATAATTGACCGCGTAATCGACCTGATGCAGCGACACCAACACGGTGACGCCGTCGTCTTGATTGACCCGCTTAAGGTTGTCCATGACCTTCACCGAGGATGCCGGGTCGAGCGAGGCAATCGGCTCGTCGGCCAAGATCAGCTTCGCGCCTTGCACGATAGTCCGGGCGATGGCGGCACGTTGCTGTTGACCGCCGGAAAGGTCGGCGGCGCGCTTGCCGGCATGGGATGCGATCCCGACCCGTGCTAAGGCCGTCATCGCGCTTTGCTTTTCTTCGCGCGTAAAGATGCCGAACCACGTCCGCCAAAACGGCGCCCGGCCCAAAACGCCGGTCAGCACGTTCGTCAGCACCGACAAACGCCCCACCAAATTAAACTGTTGAAAGACGACGCCGATTTCACTGCGACGCTGACGCACGCCGTCGGCGATTTTGCCGTCTTGCTGAATCGCGGCGTCAAAGACTTTGACCGAGCCGCCGCTGCGGTCACTGGTTACCAATCCCGCAATGTGACGAATCAACGTCGACTTGCCGGAGCCCGATGCCCCGATCAACGCCACCATTTCGCCGGGTTCGATTGAAAACGTGACATTCGACAGCGCCCGATTGCTTTTGCCGAATGTCTTGCTCAGTTGCTCTACTTTGATTGCACTCACCGCCACCTCCTAACTTGAATAAGAATTGTTAGACTGGACGGTAGACACACTCCATTGCAGTCAGGTGTTGGGAAGATGAAGCTTAAATGACACTGGCGACGAGTTCAGAAGATTATGTGGATAACTATCTTAATTCGTTCGGATCAGTTATCCGCCGAACGGAAATCGCCGAATAAGTCTGAAATTTTCACCTCTCTTGGGCTCGGCGAAAACCGCGACATCCGCAAATGTGTGGCCCTCCGGAATATCCGCGATGCGTGCCTGCAGCATCGTTTCGAGAGCAGACAACTGCAGTTCGGGAAGCGGTCCGCTCAACGTAAAATGCAGTCGAAACGACTCCATCACATAAGGATATCCCCACGTTTCAAGCAAAGCCTCTTGGCGTGGCGTTAGGGCGCTCTGTCGACGCCGCGCCAACTCTGCTGCGGTGGGCGGCGAACGAAACCCATCCAGGCCTTCTACCAATGCCGCCGCCAAGGACTCTACTTCCGGACACGGCGCGGCTGGAATCAAAGCGACAAATTTTCCCAACGCGCGCACCTTCCAGTGGTCGATCCGGACCGGCGGAAAACGGCAAACAATATCTGACAATGTGTCATAGAACGTCGCAACCGAAGCATCCGGTTTCAAATGAAAAGGCGGCTTGAGAGTCGCATGAAATCCATAACGCGCAGGCACTTTGGTGGCATTGGAAATTTCCACCGCATTGTGCCCATCGAGCGTGCGGGGCGTCAGGTATTCATCACCGCTTGGGTCACGGCCTAACCATTCATTGCCAAATCGACCGAGCGGACTTTGCGCATCCGGGGCAAGAAAAACGGCATATCGATCAAAAGCTGTATCTGGTTCGGCGGTTTTTTCCATGAAGTATTCTGCACAAAAATCAGCGCACCTGCCAATTGACGTATTTATGAATGCACAAGGTGACGGCGCAACTGCGCCATTAAGTTCGACTGCAAGTTGGAGTGGGAAACCACGTCTTTTTTCTGACACGCAATCAAAACATTCCGAACACCTCGCGGACACGTAGCTGCAACGTCGCCACGATAGGAACGGGTGAGCCTTTAATTCGACATGGCAAGGAGAAGGATATTGACCCCGTTGCAATTCAATAATCTTGAAATTCGTCTGGCGCACACCGACGCCGAGATCGATGCAGCGCAATCACTACGATATCGAATTTTCTATGAAGAGATGGGGGCGAAACCCAGCCCCCGCAGGCGAGCCTTACGCCGTGACATTGATCCGTATGACACCGATTGCGATCACCTTCTGGTTGTTGACTTAGACAGGAGCAAAAAATCCGAACCGTGCGTAGTCGGCACCTATCGCCTTTTACGCCGGAGCATCGCCGATACTTCTGCGGGTTTCTATTCCGAGGACGAGTTCGAATTGGGCGCCTTGCATCATTATGCCGGCGAGATCATGGAACTTGGCAGGTCATGTATCGACTCGGCATACCGCAAACGCGGTGCAATGCAGCTTTTGTGGCGAGGTATTGCGGATTATATATTTGAGCACGATGTCCAGGTCATGTTCGGGTGCGGCAGTATTCACGGTACCGATACTCAACAAGCCAATCATGTTCTGTCCTGTCTGCACCACAATCACCGGGCGCCGTCTCATATTCGGCCACATGCTCTCAAATCACGTTACGTGCCGATGGACGTCATCGCCAAAGATGACATCAATATCGAAAAGGTTCAGGGGAAACTCCCGCCCTTGCTGAAGGGTTATCTTCGCTTGGGCGGCTATGTAGGAGACGGCGCTGTCATCGATTACCAATTCAATACGATCGATGTTTGCGTTGTCGTCGAAACGGAAAATGTGACCCGTAAGTACGCCCGCCATTTCGCGAAAGGGAACGCCCTGGTGCCGCCAGCCCATGTGGGCATTGCAGCAGAATGATGCATTCGAAGGTTCGCGCCGCTGCCCGGCTCATCATATTTTTATTGATCACGGGCGGATTGCTGCCTTTTTACTTGGTCAGCTATCCGCTCGGCCGCGAGGCACGTCGGGCGATGTCTTGGCCCTTCTATCGTTCGTGCATCGCTCTAACAGGTCTTTCCCTCCATGTCAGTGGCACGCAAGCCGGCCCGGGCACGTTCTTCGTCGCCAACCATATTTCCTACCTGGACATCCCAGTGCTCGCCGTCCTGGTCGATGGCCTGTTCGTGGCCAAGACAGAGGTTCAGGGTTGGCCGCTGTTCGGTTTTCTGGCACGGATCGCACGAACCGTTTTTGTGTCGCGCAACATGACCAAGATCGCAAAAGAGCGCCTGACAATCGCCAACAGCTTGGCTGACGGGGAATCTGTCATTCTGTTCCCAGAAGGATCCAGTAGTGATGGCAGCAAGCTTCTGCCGTTCCGACCCGGTCTGCTGTCGGCTGCGAAAGCAGCCCCGGATCTATCGGTACGCGTGCAACCCGTCACCATCACCTATGGCCCTGCGGACGAGGCGGGTAATACATTGTCGCAGGAAGACCGGGATCGCTATGCCTGGTATGGCGATATGGAGTTGGCCTCACACCTGTGGGGCGTTTTCGGCCTCAAAGACGGTATAATCGTTTCAGTACATTTTCATGAATCCCGCGCGTCCCATGAATTTAAAGACGCCAGGGCGTTGGCCATCTGGGCCGAGCAAACTGTATCCGAAGGGATGCGACGAAAACTCGACCCACCAATGGGCGTTGAGGAAAATTCGCCGATACCAATCTACGAAGCGGTCGCACTCAAAACATCCGCGCCGTGAATCATGTTTGGATCGAACTGGTGCAGGTAAGAGCGGAAGGTCTCGGCACACGCCGTCCATGAACGTTTTTTCGCGAATGCCACACAATCTTCCGGGCAAAGCGTCAGGGCAGTCTCAATTGCCACCGAAAGGTCTTCATCCAAGCAACCGACCTTGTCATCGGTCACAACATCCTTGGGCCCCATGACAGGAAAGGCCGCAACCGGGACGCCGCAGGCCAAGGCCTCCAACATCACCAGGCCAAAGGTATCGGTAAGGCTAGGAAATACGAAGACGTCAGCCGCGTTGTAATAGCTAACCAGGTCCCGGCCATGTTTTGCGCCGACAAAGACCACATCAGGGTAATGGCTGCGCAATTCAGCAATCATCGGGCCATCGCCCACGATAACCTTTGTGCCGTCAATCTTCAGATCAAGGAACGCTGTTATGTTCTTTTCGATGGCCACCCTGCCGACGAATAACAGCGTTGGCCCCTTGCCCGGCACATCCGCAGTACCCTGACGATGGCCCGGTTTGAATAAATCGATATCGACGCCGCGCCCCCAAAGCCGAACGTTTTTGAAGCCCCTGGCTGCGAGGCTGTCTACCACGGTCGGCGTCGGTGCCATAACGGCACTGGACCGGCCATGAAACCAGCGTAGCAATGGATAGGACCAATCGGCAGGAATCCGAAAACGGGCCTCTATGTATTCAGGAAACCGAGTGTGAAACGCGCTGGTAAACGGCAGCCCTCGTTTCAGACAAAACCGACGCGCGGCCAGTCCCAAGGGACCTTCTGTGGCAATGTGAATGGCCGAAGGCATAAATTCTTTGACGACTTTTCCGACGGCGCCGGACGAGATGAAGGCTAGGCGTATCTCTGAATAGGTGGGACACGGAATAGACCAAAACCGCTCGGGCGTAAGCATGTACACTTCGTCACCCCTTGCGGATAGCTGGTCGCGCATCGCTGTCAGCGTTCGAACGACCCCATTGATTTGCGGATACCATGCGTCACTGACGATCAGGATACGCATGCGGCATCCGCCGTCAGTTGAGGTTCGGAAAGTATTTCCGATCCCAACCAAAAAATGAGTTCTAATCGACCGTCATGGTGCTCGACCAAGGCTGAACAACTCTCGACCCAATCACCGTCGTTACAGTAGAGAATACCGTCGATGTCTCGCATCTCGGCGTGGTGAATGTGGCCGCAGACAACGCCATCCAAGTTTGCCACAGCCGCAGCCTTCGCAACGGCTGTCTCATATTCCGCAATAAATTTTACAGCGTTTTTTACCTTAAGCTTCAGGTATGCCGACAAAGACCAATATGGCCGGCCGAACCGTTCTCGAGTTTTATTAAACCAGCTATTGATCACCAAAAGAATCGTATAGGCACTGTCGCCCAAAATCGCGAGCCATTTTGCATACTTAACGACAACATCGAATTCATCACCATGAATAACCAACAGCCTTTTGCCATCCGCCGTCACGTGCACGGCATGATCCATAACCGCGACGCCACCGAAATGATGATCCACATACTCGCGCGCAAATTCATCGTGGTTGCCGGGCACGAAGACGACCTTCGTTCCTTTTCTCACCTTACGAAGAATTTTTTGGACAACGTCATTGTGCTCCTGAGGCCAATACCAGGAACGCTTCAGTCGCCAGCCGTCGATGATATCACCGACAAGATAAAGAAATTCACTTTCGTTTTTTTTCAGAAAATCGAGAAGCTTTCCAGCTTTGCAGCCTCGCGTCCCAAGGTGAATATCGGAAATCCAAATCGCACGATATTTTGCCGTGGGAGAATTGATCTTCATGCCTCATCCTTTCTAAAGGAATTGAACACACTTAGGCATGAAGTGATTAGCACAAAATATTTATACTTGAATGCTAAATAAATACGTTATGGTGTTATTTAATAATACTTAATAAATTCTGCAACGTATCTGTAACGTATCAAATTCATTATAGCTTTAGTGATGGATGCAGGCGAAGAATCCGGGCAACGCATCCTCGATTTACTCTCCGGGGTGCGAAAGGATGACACCATTATGGGCTGGCTGCTGACCATCTGGCTGTCACTTCCTCTCGCAGATAACCACATAGAAGTTCGTATGTGGTTTTCGTTGGAGCGCTACTGCGAATTTGCACAGGAAAAATTCCTCGAGAATCCGATACGGTATTCAACGACGGACGGCATTCAGTCAGATGCCGTGGTGAATAAGTCGCAATGCCGAGAGTTAAAGCGCGAAGAAGCCGCCTTAATCCCGCGACACATGCGACATTGAAGATATTTCACGTGTCCCCACGCCTCGATTATTAAGCCCCATTTCCTCAGCGAGGCCTGATATGGATACCAACTCCGACATCCAAAACGATACCCTCAAAGTCGCGCCATTCGATCACGCCGCGATTCAACGGATTGCCATCATCACGGACGCTTGGTTCCCGCAAATCAACGGCGTAGTTCGCGTTTTGGACAGTGTTCGCAAAGAATTAGTCGCCCTGGGTCACTCGGTCCAGATGATTACCCCGGACGCGTTTCGTACAGTTCCCTGTCCTAGCTATCCGGAAATTCCGCTTGCACTTTTTCCAGGGCGTAAAATGTCCAAAATACTAAACGAGGCGCAACCGACGGCCATCCATATTGCTACCGAAGGGCCATTGGGCTTAACGGCGCGGTGGTGGTGTCTACGGCGCAACGTTCCCTTTACGACTGCCTATCACACCAAATTTCCGGAATACGTCCATGTCCGCACGCATCTTCCGCTCTCGTGGCTGTATCGGGTCGTCCGATGGTTTCACGGCCCGTCATCGAAGGTTCTTGCTCCGTCCCCGTCCGTATATAGAGAACTTACCGCTCACGGCTTTCGTAATGCCAAGGAATGGGCGCATGGCGTCAATGCTGAGATTTTCTGGCCTCGTGAAAAAACTTTCTTGAGCCTACCTAGACCGATACATCTTTTTATCGGCCGCACCGCCGTTGAAAAAAACTTGCCTGCATTTTTGGGTCTGGATCTGCCTGGCAGCAAAGTCGTCGTCGGCGACGGCCCGCAAAGGAATGAACTTATAAAAACGTATCCAGATGCCCACTTCTATATTGCAACCGGAGACGACGAACTTGCCCGCTATTACTCCGCCGCAGATGTTTTCGTGTTTCCGAGCAGGACCGACACCTTTGGCCTAACAATGCTTGAATCTTTAGCGTGCGGTGTCCCGGTTGCCGCCTTTCCTGTCACCGGACCCTTGGATGTGTTAGGTGTCCGCAACGCCGGAGAAACCGATTTCGGTTGTCTACATGAAGATTTAGCCGAGGCCGTACACCGCGCACTTAAAAAAGACGCACATGCCTGCCGCGCACACGCCATGGGGTTTTCGTGGAGCCGCGTGACAAAGGAATTCCTCGCCGCCCTCGCCTCAATTTCCAGATAAAAAATTTCAAAGGGTTTCGCAATGAGCCACGCAATCCGCAACGTTCTGGTCATCCATAACCCCGTTGCAGGCCGGCGACGCCGCAGAAGACTTCGACAATTTCTTGAAATTCTTAATGAACGAGAGCACCGGGTGCACATCCGCCTGACCACCAAGGCCGGGGATGCCCGAGATGCTGCACATAGTGCCCAGAATATCGACGTCATCATCGCTGCTGGCGGCGACGGCACGGTCAACGAAGTGGTCAACGGTTTGGCAACGCGCCCTGCCGATGACGCCCTACCCATTGTTGCCTTTTTCCCCTTGGGGACCGCCAATGTTTTAGCTTGGGAATTGGACCTGCCCTCAAGAAAGCCAAAGAGGATGGTCAAGCTGATTGAAAAAAAGAGGACCTTGGACGTCCACCAAGGGATTGCCAACGGGCACCGTTTCTTTTTGGTGGCCAGCGTCGGCTTAGATGCGCGGGCCGTCGCCGCCGTCAACGGTTCGATCAAGCGGATATTTGGAGGCGGTGCATATGTGATCGCTGCCGTTCAGGCGCTTATGCAGAAGCCGCCCACCTATAAGGTCGTGGTCGGCGACGAGGAATACGAAGCCCGTACAGTCATCGTATCTTGCGGACGATTTTATGGTGGACCATTCATTTTAGCCCCACAGGCGCATCTCGGCGAGCCGATGTTTTGCGTGGTTATGCTCAAGAATTATGATTTTTTCTCAGCGATTCGATTTGGTTTGGCACTCGTCAGAGGTACCCTCTCCAATCAACCCGACGTCACCATCGTCATGGGGGATAGCGTTAGAATCGACGGGCCGGGCGGCGACCCGGTGCAGTTGGACGGTGACATTACTTCAACTCTGCCGTTATCGATCACCCTCGACACTCGCCCAGTTCCTTTTCTTGTCTCGAAAAACCCCTGCAGGGCCATAGATCAGAAGCATTGCCAATCGAACATATCAACGATGAACAATAAATTAGATCAGGCCTGAATTCCTGGTCAGAGACAATCATCCCTATTTCTGAGGTGCCCCTAGATTTGTAGACCCTTGCTTGGTAATTTTAGAAGCAAGGAGAATGCAGATGTCAGGTCAAATTCGTTTCAATGATGAGTTCAAGAAGGACGCGGTTTCGCAGGTTGTTGAACCGGGTTGCGCCGCGGTTGGTCAATCTTGCTGAGATCAAAGCTCAAGTTGGCTACAAGCGCCGTCCCGGCCGTTATGGCGGCAAGCCGGCGATGATCACCGAGAACAAGGTCGCGCAGAACTTTGATGCCGCAGCTCCAAATCAAGTCTGGGTCACAAGATATCACCTACATTTGTACGCATGAAGGATGGATGTATCTGGCCGTGGTCATCGAGCTGTTTTCGTGACGTGTCGTCGGTTGGTCGATGCAGTCTCGGATGACGGCGGACTTGGCTTTGCAGGCCCTGCTGATGGCGGTATGGAGACGAAAGCCGAAGAGCACCGTCACGATCCATTCGGATCAGGGCAGCCAATTCACCAGTCGTGAGTGGCAAATGTTTCTTCATCAGCACAATCTGGACGCCAGCATGAGCCGTCGCGGCAATTGTCATGACAACGCTGTGGCTGAAAGCTTTTTCCAACTGCTGAAACGTGAAAGTATTCGGCGAAAACCATATGCAACGCGAGAGGACGCAAGGGCCGATGTGTTTGAATATATCGAGATGTT
>CAXBEV010000019.1:0-46522 GCA_963974935.1 uncultured Rhodospirillales bacterium
TATAGTCACCGTTAAAAAATAGCTTGCACGCAGATATAATTTTTGGATCGTCAAGAATTGAATATATAGAATCTTCTGGAAACTTGGTGTTATAAAAACTTGGGCGCAAATTGCCGCTATCTAGTTCGACTTTAACTTCCGGAACGCCGTCAAAAAATATGAAGTAAGTGGCAAATCTAGATGATAACGATATATTGTATCTAAATTGCTCTTTATTTTTTCAATCTGATTTACTGGTATAGCATTGTGTAATATCACGCCGCTATGTTCTTTGATCGTTGTGGCTATTTGCGATGAAGTTGTATTTTCGAAGAAAAGTTCCAATTTATACCTTCCTGTTCATTTTAAAATGCTATTTTTATAACTTCGGGGTGCGTATAGGGAGCATTCAATAGCATAATGTATCCGTCTTATGTGGAACTCGTTCATCTATTAAAGTCGATGTATCGAAGCCACCTTTTGAGCCTTGGTTAATTTACTCAATTTATTTATACACCCATCATACTGTTATAATTTACGTATCAAATCGGTCGCCAGGCGACGACCGAATAAGCTTCATGATAAAGGCTGCCGAAGGAAGGGCGCAGGGTATGCAGTATTTCTACTTTATTCGCGTCGGCCTGAGCTTTGACCCAACTGTAGTAGCCCGATAAATACTGCCGATGATTATGAAAGCGAAGGGCTAAATCATCCACGAGGCTATTTGGATCGTAGAACTCAACGATCGGCTCAATGCTCAACACCATTTTTGGACGCCGTTTGAGCAACCACTCAGCAAAGGTGACGAAATCCGACCCTAATTGTTCGAGGGCTGCGACAGTCATCACGGTAGTGTCCCCGTCAACGGGTACGTCGTTGTCCGGGGCAAAAAAATCAAAGCGCCGTCCGCTTAGGTTCAAGCCGTGTGTTTGTCCGATTTCATCGACCAGCTTTACGGCCGAAGGTGACCAATCTAGACCGGTGAGTTGTATATCTGGAAACATCTGCCCCGCGGTCACCAAGTTGTATCCGGAACCGCAGCCGAATTCAAAAAGCTTTGTGCTCGTTTTGAGATGGCGATTGAACACCCATTTGCGCATCACGCGAAACCAATGAGTTTCGAAATCCGGCGAGGCGGCGAGCGCATAATCGCCGTGCATTCTGACGATTGCATTGGCACCCATGAATACGGGGTCTAACGACTCGAGGCTCTTATCATGGCTTTCGAACGTTCGCTTAGCATCTGACCAGCAACTCTCCCATATACCGCTGCGATGCGCGCCGACTTTTGTGAAGCCCTCAATCTTACTCAGGACATCGAGAATGACTTTGTCCCGTTCTTCTTGTGAAAAGCGCCGGTAAAGAAAGTTGTATGCGGCCACATCCGCGGTGATGCTCGCGACTTCGTCCTCGGTCGCGCCGAACGCATCGACAAAATCGGAAACTTGGTACTCGATCAGTGAAGTTGCTGAAGTGTCGCCAAGGATCATGGGACGTGCCTAATTACATTACCGGACAATGGCTTTCTCATTTTTGTTCATGGAGATAATTTTCTCGTAAACCTCGGGCAGAAGTGGACCTTGGTCTGCGGCGGCAGCATTTGTCTCTGCCTCTTCCGGCGTCATAATGCCTGGAATGACCACCGAGACCTCTGGCGGAGAAAGGCAAAACCGTAGAGCGGTCTGAACGCTGGATTCGACTGTATTTGCTTTTGCGATGTCCAGCATTATCCTTGCTAGCGACGCCCAGCGCTGAACCTGTTCGCCATTGAACCGGCTTCGATGATCTTGCTCAGAAAAAATCGCATCCGGCAGAATATTGCCGGCAAGAAAGCCGAAGTTAAGGGGAGTCCGGGCAATAAGCCCGACGCCTTGCTCTTGGGCGATGCCGAATAATCCGCATTCAATGGCCCGAATATCCAACATATTGAAATTTGCCTGTATCACCGGGAAACCGAACTCACGGACGGCCGCGTGTGCCAATGCAGGTGAGTTCGCCGACAATCCGTACGTGCGGATCATGCCTTGATCTTGCATCTGCTCTAAGCATCGGATGATTGCGGGATCGTCTCGTAGTACTTCAATCTCTGGCCCGTGTAGTTGTAAAACATCTACATAGTCCGTTTGTAGGCGCACAAGGCTAGCTTCCAGTGAGCGCCAAAGTGCGTCCGGTGAATAATCCGTATTGTGATGATCTACATGACCGGCCTTTGTCGCGATCACGACTTTGTCGCGGCGATTGGCAAGTGCCTTGCCTATCAACGTCTCGCTGTGCCCCATCCCATAAAGAGAAGAAGTGTCAAAAAACGTGATGCCCAATTCAATGGCCCGGTCCAGTGCAGCAAGCGATACGGCATCGTCAGTTAGACCATAGGACAATTGTCCAGGTTTCCACCCCCCGATTCCCCATGCACCGAAACCGATCTCGGAAACCGTTATGCCGGTCTTACCAAGCGGTCGATAACGCATATGCGTGATCCTTAGAAATGGCCTGCCAATTCTTTGTTGGTCGCAGAGTTGGTATACAGGTAGGCGCCCTTTTTATTGCCCCACCAGACGATTTCTTGGCACCACGTTTGGAAATTATTATAGGGGCGTCGTGATCTCTCGATCAGGATGCTTGCGGGCATTTTGGTCAATTTGACCGTTTCACCCTGAAGGACGCCTTTATAAAATTCCATGATATTAAAGCGTAGTTCGATGGTTAGATCATCATGGACGAAGGGGCGATGCAGCAAAGCTTCATTCAACATGACGGCCTCTTCGATGGCCTCGAGTATCGGCTGGTTCGCGCCGGCATCGTTGGCAATGTCCATCAACATTGCTCTGGCTTCGTCGTAAAACCGGCTACGCGTTTCTTCTGCGGTCATCTTGATGAAGATGTATTCATCAGCCGGCCAATAAATATTCAGCCATTCCGGTGCGTGGGTATACTCCGTCCCGCCTTGTTGGATGCGCTCGGCTTCATCAAGGAAGAAATTGCGGATTTCGGTCAGCATCGGGTATTTCGGGTCGTCCACGTCCATAAAATGATCAAAAATGGTTCGGTAACTGACGCCGGCTGCCTGATGCAGCAGGATGATCGGAATTTGTAAAATCTTGTTGAAGTGCAACAGCGCCGACATCCACGCAAATGCACGGCTACGCTTCCAGTCTTCCCTGGGGAGCGAGTATGTCGCGATGATCAATTCCTGCCGCTCGGGCACATCGTCGTCGAGTAATTCCTTGCTGCCGTGTATGTTAACAATTTCGTTTTCAACAGTCTCAAGTTTGAACTTGGCCCGATAATCCGGTTTTGCCATTTCCGCGTTCGGAAGTATCGAGCAATTGTTATATTGGATTCGGTTATGTTGTCCCGATTCCAGCAATTGTTCGATCCCTTCCACGAAAGAAGTGTACGTTTCGCCGGGGAGACCGAGGATGATATCCGAATACGTTTCGACCTTATCGTTTGCAAAGCGTTGCTGAAGGTCGAGATACGTTTCCAGTGAAATGTTGTCTCGTTTAATGTTGAGCAGCGCTTCGCTTGATAGGCTTTGAATCGATAAGGCGACGCCCTTATTCAGTCCTGCATCCGACAATAATTTCTGGGTGACGTAAGCACGATCCGTCGCATTTTTCGTGTTTTGCACCGAAAACCCCTGGGGATACCCAGTTTTTTTGCGATTTTCGGCAACTCGCTTAACAATATCAATGTCACGTGAGAGCATGCCAAAGTTGGCATCGCAGACAAAGATGTATTCAATCTTATTATCGGAGAACCAATCGGCTTCGTGATAGAGGCGCTCTATGTCGAACTTTGTCACTTTTGCAGCAACCGCCGACCCCCAATCGCAGTACGTGCATTTAAATGGACAGCCGCGATTGGTTTCCCATAGGCCAATCCACGTCTCGTGTGGGTTGTTTTCGATAAGTTCGTTAAAGACCCCGTTCAGGAAGGGGGACGGGATTTCGCCAAGTTCGCGGAGCCGAGGGCCTGCCGGATTGTTCACAAAGGTGCCGTCGGCATCGATAAAACTTGTGCCGGCAATGCTTGTTCTGTCTCCGTCAGGGAAAGCATCGAGAAGTGCTGTGAACGAACGCTCCCCTTCACCATGAAAGGTGAGATCGACCTGAGGGTGCTCACGTAAAAACGACTCGGCATGATCTGGAACCTGGGGGCCGCCAAATGCGATCAATGTGTTCGGCGAGATCGCTTTTAGGCGCCGCGCCACTTCTAATGAAATGTTGATATTCCATACATATGTGCTGAAGCCAGCAATATCCGTGCCGATTAAGCGCTCAACAATTTGAGTGATTGCCATCCGTTTGTAGATCGGTTCAAGAAATTCTAAACGTGAAGGCTCCGATGCGTTGGCCTGCGCATACGACTGCAGGCACGCCACTGAGTAAGGCAAATAATTCTGGCCAGAAAAGCTATTATTGACCTGGACTAAACCAACTTTTATTTGATCACTTGCCGTCATCGACATTCCAATATGCCACTGCTAACTTTCTCTGGACGTTTTGAACCAATCCTCTCGCGAGGGCAAAATCGAAGAAGGTTTAGCATGATGTATCGATCTTCAGAAACTTTATCTTGCTATTAAAACACCTTATATCAAGAAGTAGTGTTATGTGAGCCGGGCAAAATCCAAAAAACTGAACAGATTATGATTTGTTTACGGCTTCACAGGGCATTCCATGTTATTCCGGCATGCCAAATTCCTGAGGATTTTTTATGGCTTTTATAACGGCAAGAGCGCCATTTCGCATTTCATTTTTCGGCGGAGGCACTGACTATCCGTTGTGGTATAAAGAGCATGGTGGCGCTGTTCTCTCGACAAGCATTAATAAGCATTGCTTTATCTCATGCAGATATCTTCCGCCATATTTTGAGCAAAAACACAGGGTGGTCTGGTCCCACATCGAAAATGTGCAATCAATCGCGGAGATTTTGCATCCAGCCGTGCGTGAAGGGCTGAAAATGCTTGGATTCGATGACAGTCGCGGCCTTGAAATTCATCATTACAGCGACCTCCCCGCACGTGCGGGGATGGCTTCCAGCTCGGCGTTTGCTAATGCATTTTTGCTCGCCTTAAAAACTTTGCATGGGGAAAAAGTGGAACAAAATCAATTGTTTCACTTGGCATTGGAGCTGGAGCAAGAGCGTCTAAAGGAAAATGTGGGCTCGCAAGACCAAGTCGCGACCGCTCTCGGTGGCTTTAATTTTATTAAATTCAACGAAGATTCTAGCATCGACGTTACGCCGGTGTCCATTAATCCCGATCGTTTAAATCGGCTTCAAGATAATTTGATGCTGATCTATACCGGTACTGGCCGGCTATCGTCAGAAATTGCCGGTAACGTCATTGCCAGTCTTGCTGGGCGCACGAAGGAGCTAAAACGAATGCGCGAAATGGTCGACGAAGCTTTAGCCCTTCTGCAAAGCGACCGCTCGTTAGACGACTTTGGCGAAATGTTAAACGAAACATGGGAGTGTAAAAAAAATCTGACGTCTGGTATCTCGAATCCACGAATTGATATGATTTACGAGAAGGCCCGTGCCACTGGTGCATTAGGTGGAAAGTTATTGGGAGCGGGATCTTCAGGGTTCATGGTTTTTTATGTGCCTAAAGAGCATCAGGCAGCCGTGCGAGATGCTCTTGACGATCTTCTAAGCGTCCCCTTTCGATTCAGCTTTGAAGGTGCCAAAATTATTTCTAATAACGTCGATGATCATTTCGAATAAGAGAACCACATCTTTCACCGCCATGAGGCGGAGGCGTTGACGCTCGGCCAGGTCAAATTTGACTCTTGATCACCTTTCATTTTGTCCGAGGGGAAATTCTCGACAATGTGTTGCGTGCGCAAATGAATGGTTTTCTCTGCAAATGAACCAAAAGGATAATGTCAAATGGACCAATTTAAGGTGAATAAGACGAATCTCGAAGGTGTTTTGCTGGTTGAGCCGCCAACGAACTTCGAAGATTTTCGGGGCGAATATGTCGAGATCTATAACGAGTCGATCTACAAGGAAGCCGGTATAGATCAAGAATTCCGCCAAGACGATATATCGATTTCTTCGCGTCATGTTCTGCGCGGTCTGCATGGCGATTACGAGACCACCAAACTTGTGTCTTGCTTGCTGGGTAAGTTCTATCTGGTGGTGGTGAACAATATCCAAGACCATCCGCAGCATGGCCAATGGCAGTCGTTTACGCTTTCTGATAAAAACCGATATCAAGTGCTTATCCCTGCCGGCTTCGGGAATGGCCATGTTGTTATGTCGGAAACGGCGATGTTTCACTACAAGCAGACAAGCTACTACAATCGTGCCGGGCAATTTACTTTGCGTTGGGACGATCCGAAATTGAACATTTGGTGGCCTGTGAAGAACCCGATTATGTCGATCCGCGATGAGTTGGGTGAAGACTGAAATCTATGAGGCATGATCCTATTGCGCTGAATTATTCAGGAGAGCCGCTTGTTTCAATCGTGATGTTTGTCCGTAATGGTGGCGCGTTTGCGGAGCGGGCTGCAAAAAGCGTTTTACAGCAGACTTGGCAAAATATCGAACTGGTGGTGCAGGACGCTTGTTCGGAGGATGGGACCGCAGCTCGGCTGGCTGCCTTGGATCCACGCGTGCGTGTCGTATCTGAACCGGACAGCGGCCCGTCCGAGGGATTATGGCGATCGCTGTGTCGATGCCGAGGCGACATAGTCGGCACCTGCCTAGCTGACGAAGCACTTGAGCCCGATGCGGTCGAGGTCGCTGTGCGGCATTTTCAAAATCAACCGGCATCCGGCGCTTTGATCGGTAACGCACTGGCGTGTGAAATCGATCTAAGACCGATCAAAACGATAGCATCCTCCCCCTTCGATTTGGTGGAGTTTATGGCCGGCCGATATATGCCTTATTTCAACGCGAGCTTTTTCAATGCAAAGGCATTGCGTTCAATAGGTATTGGCGAAGATGGATGGCACATAGACTGCTTGGAGTTCGAGTTGTGGTTCCGCCTGGCTATTGATTGGGATATAGATATCTGCAGCCATGTCATGGCTCGCTATGCTTGGCATGATGCACAATTATCCAATTCTGCGACGCATGTCCTGACCAATATTCGTGCGCGGCTGGACTTCATTGAACACGTTTTTTCGTTAGATGGGTTCTTTGGCGAAAACCCAAGCTTCCGGGATTTCTGCTTGTATAGCCATGCAGAGGTATTTCGCGATCATCTGTTAGCGCAGCATCATCAAGCGGCCGCACTTGAGCTGAGCCAAAGGCTGGATGAAATTATTGCTAGGGCAGGCGGTGACCCACGCTCTGCCCGTTCTCAGGCGGATCAGATTAACCGTCATTGGTCGCGTTTGGCATATGCCACGCCGGGCTGGTTACGTGAACTTCTGGGGCCCCGGTCGCGCGCGGCGGGGCGCAAGATTTTTCAAAGGTTGATGCGAACGGCGGTGCCCATTCGAAGTAGCGACAATGCATCATTTTCGCTTGCGGCTTTTTACCGCGATACCGCCGTGCTGTTTGAAAACCGCGGCCAGCTCGCAGGTGCATTTAAAGATTACTTGAATGCCTTTCATGCCGGCGACGACGATGCTGGCTCGCTAGCTTGCCAGACGATGCTCAAGATGCCCGGCGCGACAGAAGCGGACCAACAAGATATTCAAGTTAAATGGGCAGAGCGTTGTTGTCTTCCCGAGGCCCCTAATGCACCCAAAAGTCCAATTCTGCGGGGCGGTCGAATCACTATCGGTTATGTTGGATCTGTCTGGCTAAGCCCATATATGCGCCATCAAGTTATGAACTTTGCGTCGCGGCATGATCGCGAACGCTTTCGTGTGATCGCTTATTCGGGGCTGCGGGATTGTCCGGCGGGTGCCGAGGCTTTCGACAAGTTTTGTTGGACCGGAAATATGAGCGACGAGGCCTTTGCCGCGCAGGTGAGGGCCGATGAGGTCGATATTCTTGTTGAATTGAACGGGTTTTCGCCGGGCCATCGGTTCGCTGCATTGGCGTCACGCCTGGCACCGGTTCAGGTTTCATACATAAACCATAACGCAACGAGCGGCACGCCGAACGTAGACTGGCTGCTGGCTGACGATATTGCTGCGCCTGCGGGAATTGATGTGGATTTTACCGAGGGCATCTGGCGGCTCCCTCAGTGTTTTGTTTGCTTCGATTATACGCAGAGTAATTCGCCTGATCCGTCGCCCGCGCCGGTACATGCGAACGGGTTTATTACGTTCGGTTGTTTCGGTAGCGCGGCGAAAATCAACGATGCAGTGGTGCAGCTTTGGGCAAGCCTTTTGCATCGCGTCCAAGGCTCACGTTTGTTCTTACGGAATGGCGGAATGACTTTGCGTGTCAATCGGGAGTTTATGATACGACGCTTCGCCCGACATGATATTGATGCGCAACGTTTGATTTTTTTGCCCGCTGCTGAACGTGAGCAAATACTTGTTGATCATGGGCAAGTTGACATAAGTCTAGACACATCACCGTACTGTGGCGGCAATACGATCGCGGAATCCTTATGGCAGGGGGTGCCGGTTGTCACGTTGCGAGGAGAGCGGTTTGCTTCGGCTTACGGCGCGTCAATCTTAACGGCGGCAGGGTGCAACGAACTGGTCGCAGAAACAACGGAAGAATACATCGAATTGGCTGCGAACTTGGCCAGGGATATGCGGAGGCTTGATTTTTATCGCCAAAATTTACGCCAGATGATGGGTAAAAATGGCGGCTTTAGCGACAGTGCGGTTTTCGTCGCTCGTATCGAAGACGCTTACGCTGCTATGATTGAAAAAACGCGTTAAAGCCCAGGGTGACCCGTAATATGCCATCAACGATAATTATGTCGCATTATCCTATTTCCAATCAGAGAAAACAGGAGGTTGCGGAAATAATCGGCGACGAAACCGATACCTTAGTTGTATCGAACATCGTCCACGACGGCTATATCAACCTAGCACAGCAATTGCGCAGTATGCGCTGTGAAAAAATAGTTATCCTGAGCAATTCGCTCGGCTCTGCCGGCATGTTGCCGGTTTTCCGGTTTATGGCCCTGCTCGTGATGGCCAATCAGCGGTTTGTGCTGACGGACGACAATCGACTGTGCCGTTGGCGTTCGTGGAGAATCATCTACGATATTCTAAATTTGGCATTTAGTTTGATAACCGGCATTGCAGGTATGGCCATTTCCCTTGTGTATTTCGGCGTTATCAATGCCAAGGGGAGGGTGTTGGTAAAGCCGAATGCATCTCTTGATAAGATGCGCATTCTTTATCTTCGTTCGTCGCATTGGTACGGGCAAAGTTTTGGCGGTGCGATGACGCATGCACGTGGCGTCATTCAGGGCTTTTTGGATCTTGGATATAAAGTTCAATGTGTCGCGGACAGAGAGTTTATCGAGATACCAAAGGGGCAGGGCGAAACGATAAAAGTCGCTTCCGAGTCTTCCTTCGTTATCCCTCGCGAATTGAACTACTTTAATTTTCAGCGCTTCGTGACGCGCCTTTTGAAGCGTCAATTCGGGAAAAATTTTAATGGAATAATCTATCAAAGGGCTGCCGTTGGCGCATACGCTGGTGTTGCTGCGTCACGGTTTTGGCGTGTGCCGCTTATTCTCGAATACAACGGAAACGAAGACTGGCTGGCTCAAAATTGGGGCACGCCGTTGACATTTCGACGCATTGTTTTGTTTTTGCAGCGCTCGATGTTACGCCACGCTCATACCGTTGTCGCTGTTTCTGAGCCTTTGAAACGAGAACTTGTCGCAGTCGGGGTCGAAGAAAGTCGTATCGTGGTATGTCCCAACGGTGTCGATATAAATTTATTTAAGCCAAACCAATTATCCCCGGAGGAGCGGCGCCAAAAGCGCGCCGCGCTGGGATTTAATGACGATGATTTTGTTTTTACGTTTACGGGGTCTTTCGGATATTGGCACGGGACCCGGTTTCTTGCCGATGCGATTAACCAGACGGTGACTAGGGCGGTTGCCGACCCCGCGTCAAATGCGGCACGCTGTAAGTTTCTGTTTGTCGGTGCCGGTCCCGAATTACCTTCGGTCCGTGATGCTCTTGATGACAACCTCAAAAAGGGGGCGGTGGTGATGTATGGGGCTGCAACGCCCAAGGAAATGCCCGCACTTATAGACATCTCGGATGCTTGCTTGGCACCCACTCTCCGCAATTCGGATGGCACGGAGTTTTTCGGATCGCCTACTAAGATTTTTGAATATTTTGCGTCAGGTAAACCCGTCATTACGAGTGCGGTAGGACAGGCGAAGTTGATCATGCGGGGGAGTCCGACCGTCAACCAGTTTATGGATCACCTTGGCAAAGGAGGGGACATCGAGCCTTTGAGCCAGGCGGATGTTTATGGTGGTTTAGGTCTTTTTTTCGAAGCGGGAGATACCGAAGGGTTGGTGTCGGCGTTTCTTCTTGCCGCTTCGTCTGGGCCGGCGCTGATGCTGATGGGGGCAAACGCACGTAAGCAAGCGGTTGCGCATCACACTTGGACTCGCCACGTCTCGCGCTTCATGGATGCCGTGAACAAGCATGTCGATCAGGAATTGGCGCGCCCAAAAAGGCTTTTAATCAATGCATTGCATGCAAAAAGCGGCGGCGGCGTAACTTACTTGCGCAATATGCTGCCGTTCTTGACCGACATGCCGGAACTCGAAGTGCATGTCATTTTGCATCGAGAGCAATTCCCACTTTACGAAAAGATGTTTGGCAATGCTCAAGTGCATATTTCCGACGCGCGAATGGGGCTTTTCGGTGTCATTCTGGAAGAGCAATTCGGCATTCGAAAGTTGGTGCGAAAATTAGATATCGACGTTGTATTTTCGCCTGCGAATTTTGGTCCGTTGCTCATTAACAACGCAGTTATACTGATTCGGAATTCGCTGGATGTTGCCATCATCGAAAAACGCCCCGGCAAGCTTTTGTATTGGGGCGCGATTACCATCGCCACCATGATGTCGATCTTAACCGCACAGCGAATAATAGCTGTATCGACGTATGCATGTTCATCCTGTTTCAAGGGAATGTTCCCAGAGTCGCGTAAGAAAGTTCATGTGATCCCGCATGGGGTGAATGTAAAATATTTTGATGTCGAACGAAGGCCGAGTGAGCGACCTTTCATTCTAGCGGTTTCCGATATCTACGTTCAGAAAAATCTGCATGTCCTGATTGAGGCTTTTGCCGAGGTCCTCAAAGAGAACCCGGATTTAGTTCTTAGACTGGCAGGCCAAGTGTTGGATGTTGATTACCACAAGCGTTTGATGAGGCTCGTCGATGCGCTGGGCAATTCGCATGCTGTGGAATTTCTCGGCCATGTGCATTTCGATGACCTTTTAGAACTTTACGGGTCTTGTGAAGTTTTTGTTTTTCCGTCGACGGTTGAGACGTTTGGGAATCCATTGGTCGAGGCGATGGCCAGCGGATGCGCCGTCATCTGTTCGAATGCCGCTGCTATGCCCGAAGTGGCAGGCGATGCCGTTTTGTTTGTGAACCCGGATAAGCCGGATCAATTCAGAGATG
Source organism: uncultured Rhodospirillales bacterium (assembly GCA_963974935.1). Lineage (GTDB taxonomy): Bacteria > Pseudomonadota > Alphaproteobacteria > Rhodospirillales > Casp-alpha2 > UBA4479. Next base: position 11,514 of record CAXBEV010000019.1, read on the forward strand.
CATTGCAAAGGTTTTTAAAGGATGAAGCGCTCCGTACTCATTATGGGCGTCTCGCGCGGGATTGGTCGCATCGATATTCCTGGGCCGTGACGGCAGATGAGACCGTGAAGATACTAAAAGCCGTTGACCCTGCCTGATGAGCCGGGCTCAAATATATCGTTGTTGTGTTGCGGTTCTGAGCGCCGGGGTAATTCTCGCGCCAAAGGCTGCGGTACCCGTCCTAGTTCTTTGCGCGCTTTTTGCAGCTGTAGTATCTATCAGGCAACGCCGACGGATTTCAGATGTTTCCATGCGGGGAGTGTGGGGCGTCGCGTTCTTGCTTGGAATTTTTTCAGTCTGGGTGTTGATCGCTTCGGTATGGAATTTCATTGAAATCAATACGTTGAGCGCAAGCCTAGGTGTGCTCGCTGTGTTTCATCTCGGGCTTTTCAGTTACGTCATATTTTTGGCCGACGATGCATTGGACCATGACTGCATTGAGACCGGCCTTATTGCCGGCTTTGGCTTTGCTTTCATCGCGATGTGTATCGGATTGATATATTCGAGTTTAACCGGCGGGTCGTTATTCGGGGATTTTACGTATGATCCGTTAACGCCATTAAATGACTCTGCAATCGTTATGTCCCTGTTTTTGTGGCCGACGTTACCTGCTCTCTGGCGGCGTTCCCGATGGTTCGCAATTTTTGGTTTTATGTTGGTCTTCGGTTTGCTGGCGCTATTGTCGAGCTTCGCCGCTATCTGCGCAGTGGTCGTCGGCGGTGCGGTGTTTCTTTTGCGACTCGTGATGCGTCATAACCTCATGGCCGCTGTGCTCGCCCTGATGGTGATCGTTATGATCGCTATACCGAACCTGTATTCGGCCTTGGATTTCGAGCCTGATATAAATGAAAATTCGACAGTCTTGGAGCGAGAGGTTCACACATTGATCAGGCATCGTTTGGCGATATGGTCATTCGTTGTGAAAAAAATTGAAGAGCAACCTTTGCTTGGTTGGGGGTTCCGATCATCGAGGGAGATCCCGCATGATCGGGAGAGCGTCAGCGCAGGTGTGGATGTTTTACCGCTTCACCCGCATAATATCTCATTGCAATCGCGCCTCGAACTCGGACTGCCTGGAAGTGTAATTTTTGCGGCCCTCGTCGGTTATGTTCTGATTTCTCTGTCACGCGCTGGGAGCAATTCGCTGCAAGCGGGTTTCCTCATGGCGCCCGCCGTCATGTGGCTTTTCGTTGCGAACGTATCTTTTGGTATGTGGCAGAATTGGTGGGTCGCTGTCGCATTTTTAATCGCTATTTTGATGCGCGTAAGTGTTGCCGCATCAACACGTAATGCATATTAAAGCGTCGCTTGCAGGCACCGAAACGAACCGAGACGAACGTCTTCTATAATTTACGGGTTTGAATTTTCGCGAACAATCATGTTAGCCTCTTGCTGCATTGCGGAAATAATAAAGTGCCGAAAAACTTAGCCGCACGCAGCCGATGGATCAAAAAGGGGTCGCAATCCGAACATTGCACTTTAACCTCGTTGAGCCATAGTGCTGGTTGGAAGCATAAAAAATGGTCAAGCCGATAACGGCTGGCGTTAAGATGTAAACAGGGATGGCGCAGGGGTGGTATGACGGATAACAATGAACCGCTAGTTAAATTCGATAGTGTGCAAAAAAGTTACGATGGCGAAACGCTGGTCGTAAAAGACCTAAATCTTGATGTGGCAAAGGGTGAGTTTCTCACCATGCTTGGCCCGTCCGGTTCGGGCAAAACAACGTGTTTGATGATGCTGGCGGGATTTGAGCCAGCCACGCACGGCGAAATTTACCTGAACAACAGTCCGATCAACAACGTGCCGCCGCACAAGCGCGGCATCGGCATGGTGTTTCAGAATTACGCGTTGTTCCCGCACATGACCGTGGCAGAGAACTTGGCATTTCCGCTTGAAGTGCGCAAAGTCGGCAAAAGTGAAACCGAAGCTAAAGTGAAGCGTGCACTCGACATGGTGCAGCTTGGTGAATTCGGTAATCGCCGCCCGGCGCAGCTTTCCGGTGGTCAGCAGCAGCGCGTCGCGGTTGCGCGTGCCTTGGTGTTCGATCCTGTGCTGGTGCTGATGGACGAGCCTTTGGGCGCCCTCGACAAACAATTGCGTGAGCAGATGCAGTACGAAATCAAACACATCCACGAAAATTTGGGTGTGACCGTAGTCTACGTGACGCATGATCAGTCCGAAGCGTTGACGATGTCGAACCGGGTCGCGGTCTTCGAAGATGGCGTGATCCAGCAATTGGCGCCACCGGATGAGCTTTACGAGCGTCCCGATAACGCGTTCGTTGCGCAGTTTATCGGCGAGAACAACACGCTGGTGGGTACGATCAAAGAAATCAGCGGTGACGTTGTGACCGTCGACGTGAACGGCTCCATGATCAAGGCAAAGAATATTGCCAAAGGCAAAGTGGGTGATAAAACCACGTTGTCGATCCGCCCTGAGCGTGTGGCCACGAACCCGTCGAACGAGGGTGATTACCAAAACAACTTCAAAGCCAAGATCGAAGAGCTGATCTATTTGGGCGACCATATCCGGACGCGTGCGTCGGTTTGTGGAGATGACGAGTTCGTCGTCAAGATCGCCAACACGTCTGCATTGGCGGCGATCAAAGTCGGCACCGATGTCACGTTTGGCTGGAAAGCAGAGGATTGCCGGGCGCTCGATGTATAAATCGACACCGGAAACGCGCAGTGGCTAAATACCGCTGTGTGCCCATTTCGGGGGGGCAAAAGGTCGTCCATACGACCGCCCCGATCTTTCACTGAGTAACGTTAACACAGGGAGTTTGTTACGAATGACACTCAAAGTAAAAATGACGACGTTCGCCGCGGCAGGTGCGCTCGTCCTGGGTGCGATGGCAGCGACGCCGGCTTCGGCCGCCGAAAGCCTGACCGTTGTGTCCTGGGGTGGTGCATACACCAAGTCGCAAGTTGAAGCCTATCACAAGCCGTTCACCAAGAAGACCGGTATCAACATCCTGTCCGAGAACTACTCGGGCGGTTTGGCTGAAGTTAAGGCGCAGGTTGAAGCCGGCAGCGTGAAGTGGGACGTCGTTGACGTTGAGCTTTCCGACGCCGTGCGCGGCTGCGACGAAGGTCTGCTTGAGCGTATCGATCCGTCGATCTTGCCCGCTGGTGCCGACGGCACCCCAGCCGAGAAAGACTTCATTGATGGCTCGATCTTCGATTGCGCCGTTGGCAGCATCGTCTGGTCGACGATCTATGCTTATGACAAAACCAAGTTCAAAGGCAATGAGCCTAAGACCTTGGCCGACTTCTTCAACATCAAGCAGTTCCCGGGCAAGCGCGGCATGCGTAAATCGCCGAAGGCAAACTTGGAAATGGCGCTGATCGCTGATGGCGTTGCAAATGCCGATGTCTACGAGATGCTGACCACCGACGCTGGCGTTGACCGCGCGTTCGCCAAGCTCGACTCCATCAAAGATTCTGTTGTTTGGTGGGAAGCTGGCGCACAGCCGCCGCAGCTTTTGGCTGACGGCGAAGTCGCCATGACCACCGCTTACAACGGTCGCATCTTCAACGCGATCGCTGAGGAGGATAAGCCTTTTGAAATCGTTTGGGACGGCCAAGTGTTTGACCTCGACTTGTTCGTGGTCGTCAAAGGCGCACCGAACAAGAAAGCGGCGATGGACTTCATCGCATTCTCGACTGAAACCGAGCAGCTCGCCAATCAGGCTGCATGGATTTCCTACGGTCCGGTCCGTAAGTCCTCCACCCCGCTGATCGGCAAGCATGCCACAGCAGGTATTCCGATGGGCCCGCATATGCCTACGGCACCTGAGAACTTTAAGACCGCGCTGCAGAACGATTTCGAGTTCTGGGCCGATCGTCAGGACGAGTTGAACAACCGTTTCAACGCGTGGCTGGCTAACTAAGGCGACATTGGGGACGGGGGCGGTCGGTGGCTGCCCCCGAACCTTCTTAAAAGATACGACTAAGACATTTATGTCCGCATAAGAGCCGCCTAAGTCGGCCACGGGCACTGCAGGGAGCGGGTGAGACCATGAGTGAGGCACTTACAACAGTCGACGGGCGGCCCCTAAAGGCGGCCTTAGCGAGCGCCGAACGGAGTAAGCGCACACGCGCTGTGCTGCTGGTGTTGCCGCTATTCGTGTTCATCTTTTTCTCATTTTTATATCCGATCGCGTTGATGCTCTACCGCTCGGTAGAGAATCCGCTGATCGCACAGCACATGCCGTATACGCTTGAGGCGCTTGAGCAATGGAACGGGAAAGATGTTCCCGATGAGGATACCTTTGCTGCCCTGGCAAAAGATCTGAAAATTGCCGCTGAATCCCGTGAAATCGGTAAGGTCGCAACGCGACTAAACTTTGAGACGCCGGGGCTGCGCAGTGTTATTACTGGTTCCGGTCGCAAGGCAAAGCGATGGGAGCCGCCGTTCAAAGAGCAGTTCCTCGACTACCGAAAAGAATGGAGCGAGATCGAGACGTGGGCGACCATCAAGCGTTTGGGGCCGACCATTACCGGTGTCAATTACTTGGCAGCCCTTGATCGTCAATACGATGTGAACGGCGAAATCACGCGTGTCGGTGAGGACTATCGCATCTACGTCGATTTGTTCATGCGTACGATGTGGATGAGTATCATGGTCACGGTTGCATGCTTGGTGCTGGGCTTCCCGATATCATACTTGCTGGCGAGTTTACCGCTCAGGCATTCGAACTTATTGATGATTTTGGTGCTGTTGCCGTTTTGGACGTCGCTGCTGGTGCGGACCACATCGTGGATCGTGCTGTTGCAGACGCAAGGTGTGCTCAACGATATCATGGTCTGGAGTGGCATTATCGAGGATGCCCAGCGGATTCAGTTGATTTTCAACGCGCAAGGGACCGTCATTGCGATGACGCAGATCTTGCTACCGTTTATGGTGCTGCCGCTTTACAGCGTCATGAAAACGATCTCGCCGAGTTATCTTCGCGCCGCTGAAAGTTTGGGTGCGCACAGGTTCTTGGCGTTTTGGCGGGTTTACGTGCCGAACACGCTACCGGGCATTGGTGCCGGGTGCTTGTTGGTGTTCATTTTGGCCATTGGTTATTATATCACGCCGGCGCTCGTCGGTGGCCAGGATGGTCAGATGATCTCCAACATGATCGCGTTCCATATGCAGAAATCGCTGAACTGGGGCCTTGCGGCCGCGCTTGGTGGTATTCTGCTCGCAGGCGTAATCGTCCTGTATTGGCTGTACAATAAGCTGGTCGGTATCGACCGGCTGCAGATGGGTTGATTGATATGAGCCAAGTATCCCTTCCACAACACGCCGGGCCGATTGAAACCATCTGGCATTGGTTGTTCGTCTTAATCTGCGCTGTGGTGTTTTTGTTCCTGATCGCGCCGATCTTGGTGATTATTCCGCTGAGCTTCAATGCGGAGCCGTACTTCACCTTTAACGCCGACATGTTAGCCTTTAAGGCATCGGCGTATTCGATGCGATGGTATGAAGACTTCATGTCGAAAGAAATCTGGCAGACATCGATCGCCAACTCGTTCTTGATCGCCACACTCGCGACGGTTTTAGCAACAACGTTGGGCACCATTGCGGCGCTTGGCCTGTCGCGCTCTGAGATGCCGTATAAGGGCGTAGCCATGGGCTTGTTGATCTCGCCGATGATCGTGCCGTTGGTGATCACGGCAGCAGGTATCTTCTTCTTCTATGCGACGATGAACGACTACATTCCGCTGACCGGCACATACTTGGGCGTCATTTTGGCGCACGCGGTGCTGGGCACACCTTTTGTGGTAATCACGGTGACCGCGACGCTGAGTGGTTTTGACCACTCACTGACCCGCGCCGGTGCAATGCTGGGGGCCAACCCAACGACCGTGTTCTTCAAGATCATCATGCCGTTGATCTTGCCGGGCGTGATCTCGGGCGCATTGTTCGCATTTGTGACGTCGTTCGACGAAGTGGTCGTGGTGTTGTTCGTGGCCTCAGTCGAACAACAAACCATCCCGCGTCAGATGTGGGCGGGTATCCGTGAATCGATAAGCCCGACCATTCTTGCGGTGGCGACGATCTTGATTTGTATTTCGATCATGTTGCTGGCGACCGTGGAAATCCTACGCCGCCGTTCCGAAAAACTCCGCGGTATGAGCCCGGGGTGATCGGTCGACGTTCTATTAAAAAGGCCCACCGTTTGGTGGGCCTTTTTTTGTGTCGGGCCTTCTTACCCTACGCCTTGACCAATAGCTCCTGCGGAAAATCACAGAGCCGTTCGGCGGCTTTTTCGCCGATCAGGATGGCTTCACTGATTTCGATGCCCCAGTCGTCGAGCCAGATGCCGGGCATTACGTGCACGGTCATGCCGGGTTGCAGTTCGGTGGTGTCGCCGGGGCGGATCGACAGCGTGTGCTCGCCCCAATCGGGGGGGTAATTGAGGCCGATAGAATAGCCCATGCGGGATTCTTTGACGATGCCGTGACGGCTGACGATGCTGTTCCAGGCCGCATGCACGGCTTCGCATGTGGTGCCGGGGCTTGCAGCTTCGATGGCGACGTTCAAAGCTTCGACGCAGATTTTGGCGACGTCGGCCATGCGTTCGGGTGGCTTGCCCAAATACACGGTCCGCGACATCGGGCAATGATAGCGCATGCGGCAGCCGGCCAACTCCAAGATCGTGCCTTCGCCTTGTTTGAATGGCTCGGAATTCCAGGTCAGGTGCGGCGTGGTGGTGCCGATCCCGGTGGGCAGCATCGGTACGATGGCGGTGTACTCGCCGCCAAAGTCGTCGGTGCCACGAATCTGCGCGTTGTAGATTTCGGCGACCGCATCGCATTGCCGTGTGCCGGGCTCAATCGCGTCAATACCGGCTTGCATCGCGATTTCGACCAGCTTGGCTGCGTCGCGCATATACCCAATCTCTGCCGGGCTTTTGATGATGCGGGCCCAGTTTACGAGATTTTTAGCATCCGAGATTGTCGCGTTCGGCATCGCAGAGCGGAGCGATTCGTGCGCGCGCGCCGAATAATAATAGGCATCCATGTCGATGCCGACGCGCCCGTCGCCGAGTCCGCGTTCGACGAGCACGCTGCCGATCCAGTCCATCGGGTGTTTGTCGTCCGACTGCACATAGTGGTCGGGATAGCCGATCATGTTTTCGTCTTGAAGGTACGTGGTCACGAGGCCACCCGGGCGGTCGATGCCGCGCACGATGCAGATCGGCTCTGCGTCGTTGAGTCCGAGTGCTACCAATTGCGGCGTGTAAAACGACCAGCCGTCATAGCCGGTGAGGTAATTCATGTTGGCCGGATTGCAGGTAATCAGGACATCAAGGCCATCCTTTTCCATGCGCTTTTGTACGCGCTGCACACGGTCGAGGTATTCCTGCTTCGTGAAGTTCGGCATCCAATGAAGTCCCCCGAATTATTAGATTTTTTATGGGTAACCCGCTTCTTCGGTGTTGTCACGTGAATGTCATTTGGATGTTTTCCGGAGCCGGGTGATGCAGTATCTTTTTCGTATAGGAACAGGCGCATCCGCCTGGGGAAGCTAAGGATATCGCCGATGGATGGCGGCTCAAACGGCGCTAAACCGCACCGTATCGGGTTCTTTCTGCTGCCTGACTTTACGATGATGGCGTTTAGCGCCGGCGTCGAGCCGTTCCGACTCGCCAATCACCTCAGCGAACAAACATTCTATACCTGCACGTCATATTCTATTGACGGCGGGCCGGTGCGGTCGAGCAACGGTATGTCTGTCAATGTCGATGGCGCGATTGATGAAATGGATGGCCTGGAAACGGTGTTTGTGTGCGGCGGTGTAAATGCGCGGGCACAGGTGACCAAGCCGTTGGTCCAGAAACTTCGCCGTGTTGCCTCGCATGGCACGGGGATGGGCGCAATCTGCACGGGCAGTGAAGCTTTGGCCCAAGCCGGCTTGCTGGATGGTTACAGTTGCACCATTCATTGGGAGAACATTCCGTCTTTCATGGAAGAGTACCCTGACCTGGACGTGGTGCCCGAGTTGTTCGAGATCGACCGCAATCGCTATACCTGTGCCGGCGGCACGGCGGCGCTGGATATGTCGCTCAAGCTGATCGCGCTGCACTATGACAATGCCATTGCCTCGCAAGTGGCCGACATGCTGATCCACCATCGTATCCGAGAAGGTGACGAAGGGCAGCGGATGGAACTGCGCACGCGCCTCGGCGTCTCGCACCCGAAGCTGCTCGAAGTGATCGCGGAGATGGAGAAAAACCTGGAAGAGCCGATAAACTGTGCCGACTTGGCCGATGGTGTCGGCCTCTCGACTCGCCAGTTGGAACGTTTGTTTCGGAAATATCTGGGCACCGCGCCGACCAAGTATTATCTGGCAATGCGTCTCAGTCGGGCGCGGTTTTTGCTGCGGCAAACCAGTTTACCGATTCTCAGCGTCGCGTTGGCGTGCGGGTTTGTCTCGGCGTCGCATTTTTCCAAATGTTACCGTGAACACTTCAGTCGCACGCCCAGCGAAGAACGCAGGCCGGAGGCGTAACGCCTAATCGCCATCGGGAATTTGCCGGACCAGCTTCGGCATCATCCAAGACAGCGTGACCGCACGGGCCACCATCAGTACCACCAGCGAAGCCCAAAGCCCATGATTGCCGAACGCGCTCGACAGCAAAACGACGGCGCCGATGTAGGCGATCAGCGATAAGATCATCGAATTCCGCATCTCGCGTGACCACGTGCAGCCGATGAAGATGCCGTCCAACTGAAAGCTCCAGACCGAGACCGGCGGCAGGATGATCATCCAGACCACAAAGGCATACGCGCGCTCGCGGACTTCTGGAATGGTGGTGATGAGGTCGATGACGTCGCGTCCGAAAAAGCCATAGATGGCCGCGAAGATGACTGAAAATGCGACCGCCCAAATCGTCGATGCGTTGACGGCGGCCTTGAAGCGGCGGCGCTTGCCGGCGCCAAAAGCCTCGCCTGTAAGCGCTTCGGTGGCGGTGGCAAAGCCGTCCAGCGCATACGCCATAAAAGTCTGAAAGTGTAAAAGCACCGCATTGGCGGCCAGCGTCACGTCACCCATGCGCGCACCCACGGCCGTTAAGGTGACGAACGCAGCTTGCAGACACATGGAGCGGATAAAAATATCCCGGCTGAGCTGCATTAGGCGCCTAAGCGCAGATATTTCGAACACGGCACTGCGGTCCATCTTGCCGCCCATACGGGCCAGGTGGCGTGCAGCAAAGATCAGACCGAGCCCCAGCGCCGTGGTCTCGCCGATCACCGTCGCCCACGCGACACCCGCGACACCCCAGCCGAGGCCGAGCACAAACCAGACGTCGAGCACCACGTTGACGCCGTTCATATAGACCTGTGTGATCAGTGCGGCGCGTACGTCCTGAACACCGAAGAACCAGCCCAAAAGGGCAAAGTTGGCGAGCGCAAACGGGGCCGCCCAAATGCGGACGGAAAAATAGTCTTCAGCGAGCGGCAATACCGCGTCGCTCGGCCCGACCAGCAAGGATGCGAACTGAAACAGCGGCCATTGCAGCATCACCATGGCGACACCGATCAGGCTGCCGAACAACAGCGCGCGGGCGAGCCAGGTTTTGACGTCGCTGCCGTTTCGGGCCCCATAGGCTTGCGCCGTTAGCCCCGTGGTGCCCATGCGCAGGAAATTGCAGCCGTGGTACAGCAAGCTAAAGATCAATGCCCCGATGGCCACGGCACCGACGTACTCAGCCCCTGGCAGACGCCCGACTACCGCCGTATCGACGATCCCGAGAACCGGCACCGAGACATTGGTAATGATCACCGGCGCCGCAATGCGCCACGTCTTGGCGTGCCAATTTATCGCAAAGTCAGTCATGGCGATGTGGTAGGGGGAAAGTGGAGGAATGACAATGTTGGTCTGTGGGGTGGTAGAGATGCGGCTGCGCCTAACGCGCACGCCGCCGGTGGCGTACGGGAACAATCCTCGTCATTCCCGCGCAGGCGGGAATCCATCGGCGCCATGGATCCCCGCCTGCGCGGGGATGACGATAGGGTGCGGGATTGGTGGCCCGGAAGGGATGATATTTGCACTCCGCGAGTCATCCTTCGAGACGGGCCTACGGCCCTCTTCAGGATGAGGTTTAAATAGAAAATGCCTCATCCTGAGGAGGCGCGAAGCGCCGTTTCGAAGGATGTACTCAACGTGGCCGTCGGCGGCGCCGGCCTGTTTCGGCATTTGTCTCAAGGGCGAGGGCGGCGCGCCGGGTGGTTAATTCAGGGACCACGGCTTCAAGCTGCGGATACGGGGCATCGGCATGGGGCAGCGCCATAGCTTTGACAAAGTGTTCTTGGAAGCGGGGTTCGACGGCGGTTTCAACCTTAGCGATGGTTTTGACGATGCGTTGGATATCGTCGCGGCTCTGCTGGTTTAGCAGGGCGATCCTTGCGCCCGTGCCCGCCGCGTTGCCGGCGGCATAGACCCGGTCCAGACCGCAATCCGGAATCATGCCGATGATCATCGCGTACTTGGGGTCGATGTGGGTGCCAAACGCGCCGGCGAGCACGACCCTGTCCACATGATCAATACCCAGCTTGTCCATCAACAGTGCAGCGCCCGCATACAGCGCGGCTTTCGCCAATTGGATGGCGCGGATATCGTTTTGCGTGACCCGGATAGAAACGTCGCCGGCATGGATCAGATACGCAAACGTCCGCCCATCGCTTTCGATGCGCGGGCTCAGCGCCTGGGCGGCACCGTCGATGATCCCGTCGGTGCGCAAAATTCCTGCGAGCAGCATTTCGCCTAGCGCTTCGATAATGCCTGATCCGCAAATCCCCGTGACACCGGTATTTGCAGTTTCGTCGGCAAATCCGCCCTCGTCCGACCAAAGATCAGAGCCGATCACTTTGAAGCGGGGCTCTAGCGTGGTGGGATTGATCCGCAGCCGCTCAATCGCGCCAGGCGCAGCACGCTGGCCGCATGAGATTTGCGCACCTTCGAAGGCCGGGCCGGTCGGCGAGGATGCCGCCAGCAACGTGGTGCGGTTGCCGAGCACGATCTCGGCATTGGTGCCGACGTCGACAACCAGCGTCATGTCGTCGCGAAGATGCGGCTCTTCCGACAAGATGACACCGGCGGTATCGGAGCCCACATGGCCGGCGATGCATGGCAGCATATAAACCCGCGCGTCTGCATTGATGCTGTTTAGGTCAACTTCGGTCGCCCACACGGTCATGCTGGAATTCGTCGCCAACGGAAACGGCGCGCCGCCCAACTCGATCGGGTTAATGCCCAGATACAAATGATGCATGATCGGATTGCCGACCACGGTGACGTTGAGCACGTCGGTTGGGTGCACACCGGCCTCTTCGATCACGTCATGGGCGAGTTGGCTGACGGCCTCACGCACGACACGGGTCAGATCGACTTCGCCGTCCGGGTTCATCATGATGTAGGACACCCGGCTCATCAGATCTTCGCCGAAGCGGATTTGCGGGTTCATGACCCCGTCCGACGCCAATACCTCGCCGCTCGATAGGTCGCATAGATGCGCGGCAATCGTCGTCGAGCCGATATCGAAGGCGATGCCATACGCTTTGTCCCAGAAACCCGCCCATACCGCAGTGATACGGGTGCTTCGGTGCACGGCGACGGTGACGTTCCAGTCCCCTTTGCGCAGCGCTGTCTGCAGGTTGTGCAGCACACGGATATCGATTTCTTCGAGGTTTTCGATGCCCCATTGATCGCGCAGTGCCGCGCTCAGCCGTTCGAAATCGCCCAACGGATTGTGCATGTCCGGTTCTTCGACAGCGCAATAGTGCAGGCGGATCGCCGGGTCCATCTGGATGTCGCGAACTTCTGCCCGCTTGCGGACCACTTGTTTGTGCACTTGGCTGTCCGGCGGCACGTCGATGACGACATCGTCCCACAGCAGCGCATGACAGCTGAGTCGACGTTCAGCGGATAGGCCTTTGCGTTCATCGAAGCGATTTTCCGGCTCGCCGCGCGGGCTGATATGATCACCCCGGCTGGTAACCCCGTGTTTGGCGAATTCACCGTCGGCGACGACAACTTGGCAGCGACCACAGATGCCCCGCCCACCGCACACGCTGTCGATGTCGACACCTAGGGCCCGTGCACAGTCAAGGATCGGCGTGCCAACATCAAAACGTCCGCGCCGACCCGAAGGCAGGAATACCACAAAGGCTGTTGTTTTTAATCCATCCGGCACGCTGGGGTCGGCCCTTTAAAAGTTGATCGCGTTATCCACGCCGCCGCCGGCGACCTTCACGGTCACGGCGTGCGTCGCCTTCTTGACCCTCGGGCGCAGGTTCGCGGAATTTTTTGATCCAGCGCGCGCAGTTCGGATCGTGGCCCATCACCACATTGCCACCCATAATGCCCTGCATTTCCGGATCGTGCAGCGGGTTTGTGATCGCCGACGTCATACCCGCACCCATCGCCATGGCTAAGAATGATGCATTCATGCCGTGCCGGTTTGGCAGACCGAAGGAAAAATTCGATGCCCCACACGTGGTATTCACACCCAGTTCTTCACGCAATCGACGGATTAGGTGCAAGACTTTGCGCCCGGCGTCGTTCAACGCACCGACCGGCATCACCAGAGGATCGACGACGATGTCGGCTTTCGGAATGCCGAAGTCCTGTGCGCGTTCGACAATTTTCTTGGCGACTTCAAAGCGGACGTCCGGGTCTTCGGAAATGCCGGTTTCGTCGTTAGAAATTGCGACCACGGCGGCGCCGTATTTCTTGATCAACGGCAGCACGATCTCTAAGCGTTCTTCCTCGCCTGTGACCGAGTTGACCAGGGCTTTGCCTTGATACACCGATAGCCCGGCTTCGAGGGCTTCAACGATGGAGCTGTCGATGGACAGCGGCGCATCGGTCAGGCGCTGCACAAGTTGCACGCATTCAGCCAAGATTTTCGGCTCGTCTGCCAACGGGATGCCGGCGTTCACATCAAGCATCTGCGCGCCTGCGGCGATTTGCGCCAAAGCATCGGCTTCGACTCTGGAATAGTCACCCTCGGCCATTTCGGCGGCCAGCAGTTTGCGGCCGGTCGGGTTGATACGCTCGCCGATGATCACGAACGGCTGGTCAAAGCCGATGATGACCTCTTTGGTGGCGGAACTGACAACGGTATGGGTCACGGGCGGTCTCCTATAATCGGCGCGTACCGGGTGTCCCGGTCTGCTTTGTTGGTACACAAAAGCGGGCGCGGGGACTGTTCAAAAGTCGACCATTCAGTTGTCAGTGGCGGCGATGTTGCGTTGTGTACGCTCGGCAAATTGAATAGCAGCCGCATCGCCCGGATTGATCTCGCGGCGCCAGGGCTTGCGGTCCTTGAGGACGCCGGAATCGTGCACGATCTCAGCGACGAATTCTTCCTGGCGGTAGGCCATCACATGGATACCCGATACGCCTTCGATCTCGTGGATCTGTTGCATCAATTCGATGCACAAATTTTTACCCTCGGTCTTTTGCTTTTCAGCCCCTTCGAGGCGTTTAACGATGTCGTCGGGGATATGCACGCCGGGCACATTGGAGCGGATCCAGCGCGCCGTTTTCGCCGACGCTAGCGGACCGACACCGATCATGATGAAACATTGTTCGTGCAGACCCATGTCACAGACCCGCTTCATGTATTCCTTTAGGCGCGGCAGGTCATAGCAGTACTGGCTTTGCACGAACTGTGCGCCGGCCTCAATCTTTTTCTTAAGGCGCAGCGGGCGGAAATCATAGGGCGGCGCGAACGGGTTGATGGCGGCGCCCAGAAACACGCGCGGCGGTTCGGAAATTTTGCGGCCCGATAGGAATTTCCCTTCGTCACGCATGGTACGGATCGTCTCAAGCAGCGACATACAGTCGAAGTCGAACACCGGCTTGGCGCCAGGCTGGTCACCGGCCTGCACGCCGTCACCGGTCAGGCACAGGATGTTCGCCACCCCCATGGCGGCCGCCCCTAACACGTCGCCTTGGATTGCGATGCGGTTTCGGTCACGACAACTAATCTGCATGATCGGTGCATAGCCGACACGAGTCAGCAGTGCGCAGATGCCGACGCTCGACATATGGCAGTTGGCGCCGGACCCATCGGTGGCATTGATGCCGTCGACCCAGCCATCAAACACGGCGCCGCGCTCATAGACTTCATTTGGATCGGCGCTGTCGGGCGGGTTCAATTCCGCCGTCACAGCGAATTCGCCGCGCCTTAGAATACGTTCCAAGCGACCCCGTGACGCGTGACCTTCGGGAATGATCGTATAATCATCGTGAATGTCAGCGGTCATGTCTTTGTGCTCGTCTTTTCGGTTTTCTCGTTCTGGTGGGCGGCTTTGTCGGCAGTCACGCGGAGCCATGCAGAACTGTCGCGGAGACTTTGATCGACCGGCTTTTGCACACGCATGATATTGTCACCGGATCGCATGCGCTGACTGCCTTCCCAAGCCTGCACCCAGACGCATGGCATGTCGGGTTCGACCTCGCAGTTGCCGTTTGCCCTGACCCCACCACACGGCCCGTTGCGCAGCTGCTTGGGGCAGTTCATCGGGCACGACATGCCGGTATCCGACAACGCGCACTGGCCACACATACGGCAATCGAACAAAAAGCTTTTGACGGTTTTTTCAATAAAGATCACTGGGCGCTCGACGCGATGATAGCCGATGGCGTTCCACACGGGATGTAGCTTTAAAAATACATCGGCGAGCGCATTGTAGACGATCTCGAACAGGCGCGCTTGGCGTACCGACCAAAGCCGCACCGAATAGCGCGACCGCTGACGGCGCACCGTGCTGACGTCGCTGGGCTGGTAGGCGAGGGTTTTGTACGTGCGGCGCAGGTTCATCAGCTTGCGTCCTTCTCAGAGCCACCGTTTTTGACGAGGCTGGCGATACGTGCGGCATCGTAAGCGTGTTCGATTTCAGCTTGGCGGCGATCCGCTTCGGCTTCAAGGTCGTCGTCGCAGTCGACCCCCGGGCCGCGTCGCCAGTCGTTCAAATACGCATCGGTGCCAATGGCGCCGCTGCGCATGGCGGCCATATCGATGGCTTCTTGAAAGCGGGCGCTGAGCTCGCGCTTGGCGGTGGTGCGGCCAATCTTTACGATCACCTGCGCCGGGATGTCACGCCAATAGACGACCGTCGCTGTTGCCATCAGGTGTGTCCTTGTTCACGTGGTCTAAGATGAAGTCGCTGAGCCCGCCATAGCCGGTACGGCGGCGTGCATAGCTTAACCCCAATGTTTCGGCGGCGGCGCGGGCTTGTGCATCCAGTGCGTCGTCGTCGCTTTGCGCCAGATACATGATTCGTGTGTAGTTGCCGAAGTACACGTCGCGGAGTTCCGGATGTCGATCAATGCCCAAGCCTTTGATGATCAGGCGGTCAAAGAAGCGTACGAGGTAATCGGTCAGATAAAACGTGCCGATCTCGTCTTCGTGCATGGTATCGAACGCGTCTAAGCCAGCATAGAATGCATAACAATGCGCGCCGTCGATCCGTTCGATGCCTTTTTCTTTGAGCAATGCATCCAATTCGCCGCCGGTGCCGCAATCGCCATAGAGCGCCAGAATGCGGTCGTATTGGCCTTCGGCGGCGTCAATCTTGCGGCGCATTTCGGTGGGGATTCGGTCAGGTGTGTTGTGCAACTCGGCGGGCAGGCAGGTCAGCGTGATGTCGTCTAAGTCGTTGGCTTCGAGCACCCAGCCGATTTCGCGGGCCAGCGCGCCACAGGCGATGATCAAGAGTGGCTTAAGCGGGGGCTGTGTGGCCGCGCCCATGGGATGCGCTAGCCGGCCGCATGCGCTGAGCCTTGGCGTCGCGACATCCATTCCTTGGCGGTCTCGACGGCAACGGCGGCGTCACGGCAATACGCGTCTGCACCGATGTTGTCGGCAAACGCTTCGTTCAGCGGCGCACCACCGACGAGAACGATGTAATCGCCGCGAATGCCTTTTTCGACCAAAGTGTCGATGACGACTTTCATGTACGGCATGGTCGTGGTCAATAGCGCCGACATGCCCAAAATGTCCGGCTGATGTTCTTCAAGAGCGGCCAGGTATTTATCGACGTCGATGTTGATGCCGAGGTCGATGACCTCAAAACCGGCACCTTCCATCATCATGCCGACCAGGTTTTTACCGATGTCGTGGATGTCGCCTTTGACGGTGCCGATCACCATCTTGCCCATTTTCGGTGCACCGGTCTCGGCCAGCAGCGGGCGTAGGATTCCCATGCCGGCTTTCATCGAGTTTGCGGCCATCAGGACTTCGGGGACGAACAGGATACCATCGCGGAAATCGACGCCAACGATGCGCATGCCTTCGACCAGTGCTTTGGTCAGGACGTCATAGGGTGTCCAACCGCGGCCCAGCAGAATGTTGGTGCCCTCGACCACCTCGTCGGCGAGGCCGTCGTACAGGTCGTCGTGCATTTGCGGCACGAGTTCGTCATCACTGAGTTCGGAAAGGACGATGTCATCTTGTTCGTCGGCCACGATATTTCTCCCAGCCAAAATGACCCGCCATCAGGTCGATTAAGTCATTGAATAGACTGACAGGCCTTGGGGCTTCTGTCCATTTGTAGACAGTATTTGAAGCCGATGCGACATGTACCGAATTCATGCTCGAAAAAGCGCTAAAACGCAGATGGGACGAGCCCCGAAAGACCCGCCCCATCCGTTCG
The DNA here is from genome assembly GCA_963974935.1 of uncultured Rhodospirillales bacterium. Lineage (GTDB taxonomy): Bacteria > Pseudomonadota > Alphaproteobacteria > Rhodospirillales > Casp-alpha2 > UBA4479. Next base: position 28,220 of record CAXBEV010000019.1, read on the forward strand.
GTTTCCGCTTCGATCAGCGTTCAGCTTTGCGCAGTGCCATAAACAATGAAATACACATGCCCAACAGGATGATCGCGAACGGGAATCCGGTGGCAATCGCCAGCGCCTGCAAGGAGCCGAGGCCACCGCCGAGCAGCAACGTGATTGCCACCAGCCCTTCAAAAACGCACCAGAAGATGCGCTGTGCGACCGGTGCGTCCATCTTGCCGCCGGCGGTGATGGTGTCGATCACCAACGAGCCGGAGTCCGACGACGTCACGAAGAACACGATCACCAGAACAATACCGATGAACGATGTAATACCGGATAGCGGCAGCACTTCGAGCATCTTGAACAGCGACAGTTCAGGCGTCCAATCGGTGACGGTCTGTGCAACGCCCTGGTAGCCGTCATTGATGTACTGATCGATTGCCGTGCCGCCGAATACTGCCATCCAGGCGACGCAGGCCATGGTCGGGACGATCAACACACAGGTAATGAACTCGCGTACCGTACGGCCTTTGGACACACGCGCGATGAACATCCCGACGAACGGCGACCATGCGATCCACCATGCCCAATAGAAGGTCGTCCAACCGTGCATGTAGTCGAGGTCTTCGCGGCCCACCCAGTTCGACAAGGCGGGCAGGGCCACGACGTAATCGGCAAGCCCGGTAAAGAATCCCTGCACGATGTTAATCGTCGGACCGACAGCGATGACAAAACCCAACAACAGCAGCGCCAGGATCATGTTGAGTTCGCTGAGCCGCTTCACGCCTTTATCCAGGCCTGCGAGCACGGACACCAAAGCAACGCCAGTGATGGCGATGATCAGAAATACCTTCATGCCGTTACCCGTAGGGGTGCCGAACAGATAGCCCAGACCCGCCGTCGCTTGCTCGGCACCGAAGCCGAGCGAGGTTGCGAGACCGAACAGCGTTGCGAACACCGCTAAGATGTCGATGATGTGTCCAGGCCAACCCCAAATGCGCTCACCCAGCAATGGGTAGAAAGCGGAACGAATTGTCAGCGGCAGCTTTGCGTTGTAACAGAAGAACGCCAACGATAACGCGACGACGGCATAAATCGCCCATGGGTGCAGGCCCCAGTGGAAGATCGTCGCCGACATGCCGATGGCGCGGGCAGCTTCAATGTTTGCCGGATCAACGCCGAGCGGTGGGTTCAGTGTGTGATAGACGGGCTCGAGCACGCCAAAGAACATCAGGCCGATGCCCATGCCGGCGGCGAACAGCATCGCGAACCAGCCGGGATAAGAATATTCCGGTACGGCATCTTTGCCGCCGATCCGGACCTTGCCCATGGGCAGCACGATCAAGGCAAAGCAGAACAGCACAAAAATGTTGGCAGCGCCCATAAATAGCCAATCAAACGTCTTCGTCAGCCACGGACGCAGCTCGTTAAACGCTTGGCCCGCAGTTTCTTGAAACATCAACGTGATCAGCACAAAGGCAATAATCATCAAGCCCGATATAACAAACACCGGGTTGTGAATGTCGAGACCCATGATCTCGACGTTATCCTGACCGACCTCATAATCGGTTTTGATCGCATCTTTATTCATTGTTCAGATCTCCCCATCGGAGTACCCGAAGCACGCCTTCACCACCACGCAGCAATGCTGCAACCGGAAGCGCGTATTCGGCACGCCATATTCCCCATGACTTCACAAGCGTATCGGCGTCTGCAGCCGAAACGTTGCACAAATCAGCCATAAAATGTCCCTATAGCGACAAATAAACGTCGCAAACGGGACATTGAGAGGCGTTTTTGTCAAACCCCGACCGCATGGTCAAGCCTCGTGAAGATGGAGATATGCGATGTGCAGACGGATATGGCACGAAGGGCGATGCTATGCGCTGAGTTTGAGGTTTTTCGCGCACTCAGCGATAAAGCTACGGGCGAAATGGTCGTCTTCGCGTAGGTACGCAATCAGGTCTTCGCCGGAGCTTTTGGCCATGGCGCCGTTGAGGAACGCAATGCTGTCTTGGTCCAACACTTTATAGGCCATGTCCCAGGCACCAAACGCACGCCGCTCGATGTGGTCTTCGTACAAGATATCGAAGTTGCTGTGACGCGGGTCTTGTTCGATATGCATGGCGAGGCGATCAACGATGTCGTCTTCGCCTTCTAAGACCTGAATGAACACACCGTTGCCAAATAACAAGATACCGGTGATCTCGCGCCCGGCATTGTGCGTGCGTGCCTGTTCCAGAATGTCATCAAGCGCCGGCTCATCAATATTCGGGTCAGCGGCAGAGGCATAAATAATTCGCTTCATGACGAAAGCCACCGTTGTAGACGCGGTCGAAACTGCAGGAAAAACCGATAAGATATCTCAAGCACCGTTGTCGCCCCTGGGATGCGCGCCAACCACGAAAGCGGCCGGAACATCGGCATCTGTGCCCAGATCGCGGAAAACGCGGCGCCACCTGACATTAGGTCACCGGACTCGGTGATAATGTGAAAGCGTTTCAAAAGCGTTTCCCGGTTTGTGCCGGTGGGCAGCAGCGTGTCGTCACATCTCGCAACGTCAATCCAGCGGATACGCTCCGCCCCGGCGCGGCGCTGGTAAAACGCAATCTCTCGACGGCACAGTGGGCAAGCGCCGTCATAAAATACGCTGAGCCGCATCGGTCGCGGTACGCGGCGAGCGGGTAGGGCGACGTTTGCGGTCATAAGCTTTCCCGCTGCAATGGCGTAAGGTTGCAGCCGGCGATACGCCAATTGCCGACCTCGTCTTTTTGCATCGCATAGACCGCCATCATCACCTCGCCATCGGCCCCCTCAAGGACCACGTGCTGCACGAAGCGACCTGTATTCTCGGACGCGGTGCCGTAAGGCACCAAGGGCCCAAATTCGATATAGCGGGGGCGGTAAACCGTCGCATAGCCCTGGCGTACCATCTGCATGAACATCGCCGACGAGCCGAAACGCTGCTGAATTTCGGGTGCGGCAATGGCAAATGCGGTGTGCGCATCGTCCTGTTTAAAGGCATCAATTTGTTTGAGGATCACGGCCTGAATGCCGGCATGAATGTCAGTTTGAATTTCTGCGACGTCCGCGTTGTCAGCGCGCTCGGTGGCCTTCGCCAGAGCGCTAAAACCGATAGCATTGCTCAAAATCAGCATCGCCACTAACAATGACAACGTACGAAACGTCGCGAAGATTCGATTTTTCATCCGCATGAACGCTCTCCTGTGTCTAAACAGGTTTACGAAGCAAATCATGCCTCGGATTACTAAAACTCGCCTTTTTCACTTTCAAAACGTCGAAACACATCCCCGTTCGGTGCGTTTTACGATTTCGGGCGTACGTTTTCCGGATCGTAGAGTGGTTTGGCGCCAACGGCGTCGACCTGCATCGGGAACTTTTGATTGAAGTACTCGATCTCAAGTTGGCGGCCTTCTTCGCAGTAATCGAACGGCAGGTAGCCGAGCGCGATGTTTTTGCCGATGGAAGGACCGAAGGCCATGCTGGTGGTGTAAGAGCGACGTCCCTGCGAGTCGATCAGGACGTCGTTGGTTTTCGGGTCGATGATCGGGCAGTTGCCGACCGGGAATCGTGCCACGCCGTCTTTATCGATGTTATCTGTCATCGTCAGCGTGCACAGATAGGCGGGCTGATGCGCGCGCTCGCGCTGCGCCACGTACGCTTCCTTGCCATGGAAATCGGCGGCTTTCACTTTTGGGCGCGTGAGTCCGGCTTCGCACAAATTGTACTCGGTCAGCAGATCCGCGTTCTGCAGGCGCAGGCTTTTTTCCAGGCGCCGGCTGTTGGCATAGGTTTCGACCCCAATCGGGATGATGCCGATGTCTCGGAACATATCCCACAGCGCCAAACCGTAGCTGAGCGGAAAGTGAAGTTCCCAACCCTGCTCACCGACATAGGAAATGCGAAAGCCCTTCACCGGAACGCCGCGCAGCGTGAAATCTCGGCAGGCGCCAAACGCGAAGTTCTCCAAATCAAGTCCTACCGGATCGTCGGCCAGTTGTTGCAGGTGCGCCCGTGCATTGGGCCCCCAAACGCCGATACAGCCGAAGTGATCGGTGCGATCTTCGATATATGCCGACCATTCCTTATCTTGGGTCATGCGGCGCAAGTAAGTGCTGTCGCGGTTGCCGGCGTCGGCGCCGTCGATGACGCGAAAGCGATCTTCCGCTAAGCGGAGCACGGTGAGGTCAGCCCGAACGCCGCCGAGTTGATCTAGAAAATTGGTGTAGACGCCTTTGCCCACTGCCGTGTCGCCGGCGACCTTGGATGAAGACACATACTCCATCAGCTGTGCCGCGTCGCGGCCGCTGACGTCATAGATCGCGAAGTGCGACAGGTTGACCATGCCGACGTTTTCCGACAATTCCAAATGCTCGGCATTGGACACGCGCCAGAAATGACGATTATCCCACTCGTTCTCGCGCACCGGGACGCGATCCGCGTATTTTGCCAATAGGGTCTCTTCGTTGGCGGCGTATCCGTGCGCACGCTCCCAGCCGGCGAGTTCCATGAAATAGCCGCCGAGTTCTTTTTCGCGCAGGTTAAACGGCGCCGAGCGCAAATTCCGACCCTTGGAATAGGGCTCACGGTTGTGGACCGGGGGATTGTAGATTTTAAACGCCGTCTCGTAGCAGCGATCGGCAATGTAGGTCTCGGATTTTTGGATCGGATAATAACGTGCGTAGTCGATACTGTGATGATCAAGTTCCGTCCGGCCGTCGGTCATCCAGTCGGCGATAATTTTGCCGGTGCCGGGGCCGTCTTTGACCCAGACCGAGACCCCGTACCAAAGGCCGCGCACGTCGGGCGACTCACCGATCGACGGGCCGCCGTCGGCGGTGACTTGCAGCAGGCCGTTGAACGACCATTTGTCTTTATACCCCAGCTCGCCAAGGATCGGGGTCAGCTCCATCGCGCGCTCAAGCGGCTCGATGATTTGCTCCATATCCAAGTCGCGTTGCGACGGCGACAGGCGCGCTTGCTCTTTTTCAAGCAGGTCGCGCGGATGCACCAAGCGGGGTTCTTTTTCTTCGTAATAGCCCCACTCGATCTGGCCGCCTTCCGACGTCTTCGGGTCGCCCGTGTCGCGCAGATACGCCGAGTTGCCCTGATCGCGGAGCAGCGGATAGCCGATTTCCACGCCGGTCCCTTCAAATTGGGTGTAAGGCCCAAAGAACGTCAGCGGATGGTCAACCGGCATCACCGGCAGGTCTTCGCCCGCCATTTCTGCGATCAGACGGCCCCAAAGACCGGCACAGACGACAACGTGGGGGGTTTCGATGTAGCCGCGTTCGGTTTCAACACCTTTGATACGCCCGTTTTCAATGTCGAGGCCGGTCGCGGACGTGTTCGGCATTGTCACCAGTTTGCCGGTTTCCTCGGCGTCGCGGATCATCTCGCCGGCGACGACCTGCGAGCGGGGGATGACCAGACCCGCATCCGGATCCCACAGCGCCCCTTGGATCACGTCTTCTTCGATCAACGGCATCCGCTCTTTGGCTTGTTTTGCGGTAATCATCTCGACCCGGCTGCCGAACGCGCGACCCGAACTGACGCGACGTTCAAGTTCGCGCATTCGCTCGTCATCGCCTTTGCGGGCAACTTCGATGCCGCCGATCCGTGAATAGCGGCCGCGTTTTTCAAAAAAGTCGATGCTGTACTTGGTGGTAAACATCGTCATCTGATCGTGCATCGTGTTGAAACAGAAATCAGACGCATGGCCGGTCGAACCGATATCAGTCGGAATGCCTGATTTGTCGATGCCGATGATGTTGTCCCAGCCACGCGCGATCAGATGATGTGCGACCGAAGCCCCGGTGATTCCCCCAACGCCAATGATGACGGCGTCTGCGCTTTTGTTGAAATTCGACATATGCTTCATCTCCGCATTGGACGGGGCCGGGTGTAGACATCGATTCGTTGTATAAATTCTTTACGGCCTAAGCGAAATTCCCGTTTGGTGGTTCCCGACAGTCCCTGTCTTGATATCGCCAAACCGGATTTGCCGGAGGCCCAACCGCGCTCTATTCTAGACGAAATGATAAATTCACAATGCTATTGGGAGCAAACACAGCGATGTTGAATGATTGGGAACCGCCGAAATCTTTTCGTGATTATCAGCATATCAAAGTGAAGCGCGTTGCGGGTGCAATCGGGGCCGAGGTATCCGGCGTCAATATCGCCGAAGATTTACCCGACGCCGTGATCGACGAGATCACCGCCGCCCTTGATGAAAACCACGTCGTCATGTTCCGGGACCAAGAGCTGCCACCGCAGCGCCAAGCCGCGTTCGCATCGCGCTTTGGGCCGTTGATCCCGTATCCGATGGTCAAAGGTCTTGACGGCACGGACGAGGTCGTGCCGGTGATAAAGAACCCGGGCGAGCGCGTGAATTTCGGTGGTATTTGGCACGCCGACACCACGTATCTGCAAGAGCCGCCCATGGGTGCGTTGTTGTATGCGGTGGAGCTGCCACCCTATGGCGGGGATACCATGTTTTCCAACATGCACCTAGCCTATGAGACGTTGTCGCCAGCACTGCAGGGATTCTTGGAAAGCCTGACATTGATCCAAAATTCCGCGAAGGCCGAGGTGACTCGTACCCGCGAAGATCGAATTAAAGATGACGGCTCAAAGCCGAAAGTGTTGATCGCCGAGCATCCGGCGGTGATCACGCATCCGCGCACGGGCCGTAAAGCGCTATACGTCAACGCGGGCCATACTGAACGCTTCAAAGAACTGACGCTTGAGGAAAGCGAGCCGTTGTTGAAGTTCTTATATGCGCACCAGACCCGCCCGGAATTCACGTGTCGGTTCACGTGGACGCCGGGGGCGTTGATTTTCTGGGACAACTACGCATCACAGCACAACCCGATCAACGACTACCACGGCTTTAAGCGTGTCATGCACCGTGTCACCGTCGCCGGCGGTAGGCCAAGTTTGGTACAAGCGGCGGAGTAGGGCGCACTTGTAACCTCTCCCTCCCGCGTCATTCTGAACTTGATTCAGGACCCACTGCTGCCGATCAACGTGGGTGCCGGGACGATCCTGAATCAAGTTCAGGATGACGCGGAGAGTATGAGGGATAAGAGGAGCGCAATGACCCCCGCTTATGCGGGGGTGACGGTGTTGATGGGTGGATGAGAAGCCTTCAGCGCACCATCCGATACTTCACGATGCGGTCATTGCCGGAGTCCGACAGCCATAGAATATCGTCCCGGATCTCGACACCTTCGGGCGTGGTGAAAAGGCCCGGGCCTTTGCCGCGTTCAGCGCCGATCACTTTCAGCAACGCACCGTCGGGGCCGATTACCTTTATCTGATGGTTGTTCTTGTCGGCGGCGATCAGCGTGCCGTCGGCCAAAACGTCCTGATAGCGCACACCGTTAAAATCATAAGGCGCGCCTTTGAGTTCGCGTTTGATTTCGAGATCGGGGCTTAAGAGCAGCATTCTGTCGTTACCAGCATCGGCCAGCCAAATGTCGCCGTTAGGCGCAAGTTCCAGATCGTGCGGCGACGACAGCCCGGTCAGCTCGCCTATGACGACGCCTTGATCATAGGCGACGACGTTACCGGACCACGCGCCTGCCACATAAAGTTTACCGTTGGGGTGCACCAACACGCCTTCAGGCCCGCGGATGCGGTCACTGATCTCCTGAATAAGCTCGCCGGTGATGCCGGTCATCTCATACACGGTCACCCGATTGTTGTGGGTGTCGGCCACGTACATAAAGCCGCGCAGATCAAAATCGATATCATGGGTGCCGGATTGATGATCGGCGCCGAACGACCCCAGCGGTTCCAAGGTGTCTGGGTTCAAGGCCAACACCCGGTTGTTGCCGACGTCGGACACGAACAGCACGTTCCCGTCCGGCGACAACTTGATGTCGTGCGGATTCTCCATATCCGTTGTACTCGCGCCGAGGTATTCGACCTCAAAGGCGAACGCAGGGGCTGCGAGCAAGAACGTTATCGCGAAAGCAAACAGGTGTTTCATGGGGTGGTCCTCCTGCCATAGATGTTGGGAGGAATTTTTAGATGTCCAGGGTAGAGACTCGGCATATTTACTCCTCCCCTCGTCTTTCCCGCGCAGGCGGGAATCCATGGCGGCCCAGTGGACCCCCGCTTTCGCGGGGGTGACGTGTTTCTTGGAACATGTTCCGTCGTACTAGGACTTGAGCACTTCCATATCCGGATGCTCGAAAGCGTGCGCGCCTTCGTTGATGGCGTCGATGCGCCGGCGCCGTTCAGCCGTGTCTTGTATAGACGACAAAACGTACGCCTCGAATTCGTGGTCGGCGCTGGTGCGTTGGTGTACGTCGGCCTGGACGTCGCGTTGTGTCATGCCAGTCCAACGGCGGTTTTGTGCGGTCACTTCGGCGAGCGGTACCGGCGTGCCGTTTGGTGCATAGGCGCCGGCGTTGGAGCGATAGAACTGTACGTTGTTCATCTCCAAGCCAAGTTCGGTCACCAGACGGATGCCGTTTAAGCGTGCGTACACATAGTTCGCATGGCCGAGCTCGGTTTCGTGCATGCGGACAAGCTGCGCGTCGTCCAACCAATTTACATACAATGTTACCGCCGTGCCGGGGCAGGGGTGCAGCGCTGCGGGGACCGAGCCATAGGCTGTGATGTGGGCTGAAAAGACGGTATCGAAGTCATGGATCACGCATCGCTCGCAGGGGATCTCCGACCAACTGGGGTCCGGGAACTTGCGGGCGATCTGTTCGGGCGATTGGTTGGAGCCGACCGCCAGCACCGGCGTACGGCCCTCGCGCCGAAGCGGTGCATCGTTTGCATGCAGCGGAAACACCTCGCCTTTGTCGATCACATAGGATGCACTTGGCAGTGGGTAGGGGTAACCGAGGGCGCGGTCCAAAAGGTCTTGGCTCATGCAGCAGCGCTTTCCTCGAAGCCACGACCAACAAAGTGTCCGGTCAACGCGCCCAAGACCGCCCAAAACAGCGCAGTTGTTACCAGCGATGCCGTGACGAACTGCGCTACCATTTCAGCAGGCACGTCGTTGGTAAAGTCATACGGGGGCGGTGCGCCGATGGCATGGGGTATCAGCAATACGATGAGCCCGAGCGCCCGTAGCGCCCAGTTGGGGGCAAACGCAATCAGTGCCAAACCCGCCGCCGACGCGCTGACGGCTGTCAGCCACCAGGTCTGGCGGGCGCCGAGATCACCTGCCGCCATGCCCGGCAATTCGGGCGGCAAACCCAGCGACGGTAGCAATGAAAACGCGAGGTAGCCGCCGATGCCCCAGATCACGCCTTCGCGCCACGTCGTGCGTAGGCCACGAAACGCGATGGCGGCGGCCAACAACAGGCCGAACCCGGCGCCGGTGACAATGTTGGTGAGAACGGTAAACGCCAGCCGCTCAATTCCGTCTTCCGGCGCCCATGCAGCGCGCCCATCGCCGGCACTCTCGCCTTGGCTGTGGGCGTGCGCAGGCATGTCCCCTGCGGGGGCCTCATAGACTTCAGCGGCGAGAATGAGCGGCGTCACTTTGACCACTTGCAGTACCGAAATCAGCGCGCCAGCGATCAGGCCAGCCGCAATCGCAGCCAGCAACAAACGTGTGATCATGAAATCCCCCTATAGGATCAGTGGCAGGGGAATGCGAATGCGTGGCGACCGTCGTGGGCAGCGTTGTGCAAGGTGTCGGAATTGGCGAGGCCAACGCCGAATACCAAGAAACTACCCAGCAATGCAGCGGCCATGGCGGCTGCCAAACGCTGTTGGGTGCTCAGCGAAACGGTTTCGGTGCGTTGTGCGGTCTTTTGAATAGTATGGTCCATCATACTCCCTCCGAGTTTGATTTGCGAAAACCAACGGCGAATACCGTCGGTGCAAAGGCAGGTCTCCTGGCTCGCGGTTATGTACCTAAAGCCGCCTTCCCACCCGTGGGTTAAACCCGTAGGGCAGTGGCATCGTGGCTTTCGGCATACCGCTCACAGTTGCGGGGGCAGCCCGGACGAGAATCCCCTATTGGGTAAATTCCCTTCCATGTTCCCTATTAGTCCCCAAGACTTTATCGTCTTTCCCGGGGAACCCTTACCCGCACATGATGCGCCGGGTGAAATCGGTTTGTCAATTGATGGCCGGGGCGGGGCGCACGAATTTCTGCGGATTATTGCCGCAACGCCGCCTGAACCATAGTTTCCAATCGATTGAGAAATTGTGACCGATCGGATTTCGCATACGGGCGGGGCCCGCCGGTGATCTGACCGGTTTCGCGAAGCCCCTGCATGAGTTCGCGGTTGGCCAACGCCATGCCGATGCTTTGTTCGGAAAATGCCTCGCCGTTGGGCTTCAGGGCGGCGGCGTTTTTTTCCAAACAACGCGCTGCCAAGGGAATGTCATTGGTGATGCAGATGTCATGCGCGTCGATATGCTCGGCAATCCAGTCATCGGCTGCGTCGGCACCTTGGGTGACGAACACCATTTCGACCAGCGGGCTTTGATGTGGGCGAATGCCGCCGTCCGAGACCATGAATACTTTGAGGTTATGGCGCGTCGCCACGGCAACGGTTTCGTCTTTGACCGGGCAGGCGTCGGCATCGACGTATACGGCGACCATCAATCGTCGCCAGCGCCGGCTTCTTCTTGTTTGGGGAGATATTGGCTGACGTCGACCTCGTCCAACTGTTCGGGCAATAGGAATCGTTCGGCATATTCTTTGTAGACGCCAGACGTCAGGAACAGTTCGAATAGCTCATCATCAATGTGCGCGTCTTTCTTCATGAACGACATGATCTTGACACTGTCGGACAGCTTCTTAGGGGCTTTGTACGGCCGGTCGGCAGCGGTCAGCGCCTCGAAGATATCGGCGATGGCCATGATCCGCGCCGGCACCGACATGTTGTCTTTGTTGAGTTTTTTCGGATACCCGGTGCCGTCCATCTTTTCGTGGTGGCCACCGGCGAATTCCGGGACGCGGGCCAGATCTTTTGGGAACGGCAGCGCTTCGAGCATGATGATCGTTTGTACGATGTGATCGTTGATTTTGAAGCGCTCTTCTTCGGTCAGCGTACCGCGTGCGATGCACAGGTTATAGACCTCTCCCAAGTTATAAAGATGCTCGGGCACATCGAGCTTGAAGCCCCATGGGTTGCCGTCGACCGCCGTCTGTTCTTTGCTCTCGCGGTAGATCACGTGGTCATAGCGGTCGGTGAGCAGGTTTTCGGGCACCGGCAGCGCCGGTTCGGGTTCGCGCTCAATCCGCTTTAGTTCTTCGTGTGACAGACCGATGCGATCGGACAGCGTCCGCGTCCACGTGACCGCGGCGATTTGTTCGACCCGCTCGATACGCTCGGGCGCCATGAACTCGCCGCCGACGTTGCTTTCCGCGATGAAGGCGTAATCGTCGTCGATCTGGGCCAGTTGCGCTTCAAGCTCGGTACGCAGCGACTCGGCGTCGCCGCCGTCAATGACGGCCTTCAGATAGTCGATCACACGGTCGCGCTTGACGATTTCAAAGCGGTTTCGGATTTCGTGAATGCGGTTGTAGATGGTCTCAAGCTTGGTCGCTTTGTCGACCACGTATTCCGGCGTCGTCACCTTGCCGCAATCGTGCAGCCAAGCCGCGATGTGCAGTTCGTACCATTGCTCGTCGGTCAGTTCGAAGTCGCTGAACGGACCGTCTTGTTGTTCGCACGCAGCCGACGCTAGCATCTTTGTGAGTTCCGGCACGCGCTGACAATGGCCGCCGGTGTAAGGCGATTTGGCGTCAATCGCAGAGGCGATCAATTCGATAAAACTATCGAGTAGTCTCTTTTGTGATTCCAAAAGCTGTTGATTATCGAGCGCGACCGCAGCCTGCGAGCCGAGCGCTTCGATCAGCGGCTGGATATCCGGGCGAAATTCGATGACCTCGCCGGTATCGGCATCGACCGCGTTCAAAAGCTGCAACACACCGATGACTTGGTTTTGCGAATTTTTCAGGGGCACACATAGGAACGACTTGGAACGGTATCCCGTGCCTTCGTCGAATTTCTTGGTGCCGGAAAAGTCGAAGCTTTCGTTCTCGTAAGCGTCGGGGATGTTGATCGAATTACCCGTCAGGGCTGCTGCCGAAGCAACGTTCTTGTGGTTTTCTTCGCCGGTTTCCGGATCGAAAAGGTTCAACGGCGGGAAGTTGATGTCTTTGCCGGTGGTGCCACCCATGGCGATGTTGAGGCTGTCGGTGCGCATGATCTCGAACTTCAAACGATTGTCCGGGGTGCGGATATACAACGTGCCGCCGTCCGCGTTGGATAGGCTTTTCGCTTCTAAAAGGATCGTTTCCATCAAAACATTGGTATCGCGCTCCGCCGATAGCGCGATGCCGATGTCGATCAAGCGCTGAAAACTTGAAGCGCTGATCATTTCTTCAGAATTGGTCGTTCCGTCAGCCATTATGTTGCGATTCCCGCAGGTTGGTACCGATATGGCGATTCCTTAATTCGATGATCCAGACTCTAGACGTTTCCGGGCCGGATTGACAATGCTATGCACCTCAAATCCGCAAAAAGTCACCGCCTTGACCTGGACTTGACCGGGCGTGTTTGGCGGGGTCAACTCTATGCTGGTTTTCGACCAAGTTACGAAGGAATCTTAATGGCTTACGCGTCGCTTCGCGAGTTTATAGAGCGCCTTGAAAAGGCCGGACGGCTGGTCCGTGTCACAACGCCGGTCTCCAGTGTCCTCGAAATGACGGAAATCCAGACCCGCGTCATCGCCGAGGGTGGCCCAGCGATCTTGTTCGAAAATGTAATCCGTGCCGATGGCGAGCGCTCGGAAATGCCGGTGCTGGTAAATTTGTTCGGCACTGTTGAGCGCGTCGCATGGGGGATGAACCGCGAGCCCCATGAGTTGCGCGAAGTCGGCGAAACGCTTGCTTTTCTCCGTCAGCCTGAGCCGCCGGGCGGCTGGCGCGAAGCGGTGGAAATGCTGCCGCTGCTGAAAACCGTGATGGCGATGAAGCCGAAAATGGCATCGACGCCGTATTGCCAAGAAATCATTTGGCGCGGTGATGACATTGATCTTCATAAGCTCCCGATCCAAACCTGTTGGCCGGGCGAGCCGGCGCCGCTGATCACGTGGCCGCTGGTGGTCACGCAAGGCCCCCGTAATGCTTCTGGCAAGGGCCCCGGCGGCGACAAGCGCGATGCGCCGAACCTGGGTATCTATCGGATGCAGGTGACCGGCAAAAACACCACGCTGATGCGCTGGTTGAAGCATCGGGGCGGGGCGCAACATTACCAGCGTTGGAAAGACGAAAATCCGGCGCCGCTGCCCGCCGCCGCCGTGCTCGGCGCGGATCCCGGCACCATTTTGGCCGCCGTGACGCCAGTCCCCGATACGTTGTCGGAGTATCAGTTCGCCGGCTTGCTCAGGGGCAAGAAAGTCGAGCTTGTCGACTGCGTCAGCCAGCCCCTCAAAGTGCCATCGACGGCCGAGATCGTGATCGAAGGCGAGGTCTCGCTCAGCGATTACGGCGACGAAGGCCCGTACGGTGATCACACCGGCTATTATAATGCGGTTGAGCCGTTCCCGGTGTTCCGCGTCACCGCGATCACCATGCGCAAAAACCCGATTTACCTGTCGACATACACCGGTCGTCCGCCCGACGAGCCGGCGATCTTGGGGGAGGCATTGAACGACGTATTCGTGCCTTTGCTGCAGCAGCAATTTCCGGAAATCGTCGATTTTTGGTTGCCGCCCGAGGGCTGCTCGTACCGTGTCGCCGTGGTGTCGATGAAAAAAGCATATCCCGGTCATGCCAAGCGCGTGATGATGGCGGTTTGGTCGTACTTGCGTCAGTTCATGTATACCAAGTTCGTGATCGTGGTTGACCACGACATCAACGCCCGCGATTGGAATGACGTGATCTGGGCGCTGTCGACCAACGTCGATCCGGGCCGGGATTTGACGGTGATCGAGGGTACACCCATCGACTACCTTGATTTTGCGTCGCCGGAATCCGGTCTCGGCGGCAAGCTCGGCATCGATGCCACCACCAAGCTGCCGCCTGAAACGCACCGCGAATGGGGCACCAAAATTCGCATGAGCGACGACGTGGTCGCAAAGGTCGATCAGATGTGGGATGCGCTCGGGATCCCGGGTTCGGGTAAGCCGATCTGGAAGTAGGGCGCGGCCCATGGATTCCCGCCTGCGCGGGAATGACGAAAGATATTACCTTACCCACACCGTCATTCCCGCGCAGGCGGGAATCCATAAGCTGCGTATCAACAAAGGCGCCAATTGACCACAAAATGACGGCAACGGATAAGTCGTTTCCAATGCGGCGGTCTATTAAATTAATGGGGTGATGTGGAACATGGCGCAGGCGCGTCGTGCCGTCGCCAGGAGATGCCGCCATGTCAGATCGTAGCGCGCGCAGAGGCCGGGATGCTCGTCGTACAGCACGGGAAAAATCCGGGGCCGTCAGCAAGCCGTTCATCACCCGCAATGTGCCGCTGTTGGAACTGGCCTCGCTTGAAGCGCTGGAGATGGTCGAGGCAAATGCGGACTTGATCTTAGAAGAAATCGGCATCGAGTTTCGTGACGACGAAGAAGCCTTGGCGCTGCTGAAAGGTGCCGGCGCCGATGTCAAAGGCACGCGAGTGCACTTTCCGAAAGGTCTGTGCAAATCGCTGCTGGCCACAGCGCCCGCTGAATACACCCAGCATGCGCGCAATCCCGCTCGCAGCGTGCAGATCGGCGGCAATCATACGGTGTTCGCGCCTGTTTATGGTCCGCCGTTCGTCCGTGACCTGGACAATGGTCGCCGCTACGGCACGATCGAAGATTTCCGTAATTTCGTGAAGCTCGCCTACGTTGCGCCGGCGATGCACCATTCCGGCGGCACGGTTTGTGAGCCGGTCGATCTGCCGGTCAACAAGCGGCATTTCGATATGCTGTACGCGCACATGAAATATTCCGACAAGCCGTTTATGGGCTCGGTGACGCATCCGATGCGCGCGCAGGATTCCGTCAACATGTGCGAGATTTTGTTCGGCAAAGAGTTCGTCGATCAAAACGCGGTGATGACCAGCTTGATCAACGCAAACTCGCCAATGGTGTTCGACGGTACCATGTTGGGTGCGCTGAAAGTCTATGCGCGCGCCAACCAAGCTTGCATCGTCTCGCCGTTTATTTTGGCGGGTGCCATGAGTCCGGTGACGGCATTGGGGACGCTCGCACAGGTGCAGGCCGAAGTGCTTGCCGGTGGCGCACTGACGCAATTGGTGCGGCCTGGCGCGCCGCTGATATATGGCGCCTTTGTGAGCGCGATTTCGATGCAGTCAGGCGCGCCGACCTTCGGCACGCCCGAGCCGACGTTGGTGATTTCGGCGGCGGCAAGTCTGGCACGCAGGCTCAATCTGCCGTTTCGCTCAGGCGGTTCGTTGTGCGCGTCGAAAGTTGCCGATGCCCAGGCGGCTTATGAGAGTGCCAACACGCTGAACGCGACCGTGTTGTCCGGTGTGAACTTTGCGTTGCATGCGGCGGGCTGGCTCGAAGGCGGGCTATCGTCAGGTTACGAAAAGTTCGTCATGGACTGCGATCAGTTGGCGATGATGCAGCGCCTGACCGAAGGCTTTGATTTGAGCGAAAACGGCCAAGCCTTGGATGCAATCCGTGAAGTTGGGCCGGGTTCACACTATTTGGGCTGCGCCCACACTCAGGCCAATTTCGAAACCGCGTTCATTCGTTCCAACCTTGCCGACAATAACTCGTACGAGCAATGGGAGGCCGAGGGCGCTCAGGATATGCCGATGCGCGCCAACAAGCTTTGGAAGCAATGGCTCAACGACTATGAAACCCCGCCGATTGATCCCGGCATTGACGAGGCGCTGAACGCGTATATGGACGAGCGCAAGGCGAGTTTTCCGGACTCCAACGTTTAAAAGTTACCCCTCCTAACCTGTCCTCTCTCCAACTGCGTAGGGGAGAGGAACCCTGACGCATGATTGTCCCTCTCCCCCAGCATGGGGGAGAGGCTAGGTGAGGAGGTTGCTTTTTGAATTATATTATCATTTTAATTTGTAAAATAATTTTTTTCACATTTTTTATTGATAAAATGTGTTGCTGGCTTGATATATAAGCCGCCAAAGCTTATCTCGGGCGAGAGATTTCATGACGTTTTTCTTAGGAGTCCCGCGATGCGCGGCTATTTGACCATTGATCTGGCGACACAAGCGATCACCCGCGAAGAATGGGCGGGGGAGCAACTGGCCCGGGCCGGGCGCTATCATATCGCAAAAACGCTGTATGAGCGTGGCGTGGCCACCGTGGATCCGATGTCGCCGCAGAACCCGCTGATCTTTTCTGTCGGGCCGTTTGCAGGCTCCAATATGTCGAATGCCAACCGCATCAGTGTCGGTTGCAAAAGTCCGCTGACCGGCGGCATCAAAGAGGCCAACGCCGGCGGCACCTTCGGTTTTGCCTTGGGCCAGTCTGAGCTTTGCGGTCTGACCTTGGAGAACGCGTCCGACGAATGGGTGGTTATCTATATCACCAAAGATGGCGACGTGACGTTTCACGATGCCAGCCCCTACATGGGCAAAGGCGTCATTGAAACAGCCGCCCTGCTACATGATAAGTTCGGCGAGAAAGTCAGCCTCGGCATCTTAGGCCCGGTCGGCGAATACGGCGGCCTGATGGCAGGCATCTCGTTTTCCGACCCCGAAGGCCGTCCGGTGCGGATCGCCGCGCGCGGTGGCGTCGGTGCAGTGATGGGCACGAAAAAGGTCAAAGCACTGGTCTGCGATAAGCACAAGATGCCGACCTATCACGACCGTAAAGGTGTGATGCAGGGCGTGAAGCAGTATGGGGCGAAGTTGAAAGAAGACGCTGCCGTGCAAAATCTCGGCGCCAAGGGTACGGCTTTGGTCGCAGACGTGATGAACAGCATGGGCGGCTTGCCGGTGCGCAACTTCTCAAGCGGTCAGTTGGCCGATACCACCAAAGAACGCTTACGCATGGGCGGCGACTTTATTCGCGAGCAGAACATGGAACGCGGCGGCACGCCGACGCACGCCTGCATGCCCGGTTGCATGATCAAATGCTCCAACATCTATGTCGACAAAGACGGCAAAGAATTGGTCTCGCCGTTGGAATACGAGACCATCGGTCTGCTCGGCACCAATTGCGGGCTGACGGATCCGGATGATGTGGCGCGTCTGAATATGACGGCCAATGACCTCGGTATCGACACCATCGAACTCGGCGCGACGCTGGCGCTGTTGATGGAAAATGGTGAGGCTGAATTCGGCGATGTTGCATTTATGGACGCAGCCATCGAAGACATTCGCACCGGCACCGCGCGGGGCCGATTGCTGTCCGGCGGCGCGGCACGTGTCGGCGCACATTTCGACATGAAGCGCGTCCCGGTGATCAAACGCCAAGCCATCAGCGCCTATGACCCTCGCGTCATCGAAGTCACGGGCATTTCCATGATGTCGACGGCACAAGGTGCTGATCACACCACCGGCAACCTGCCGACCCATGAATGCGCAGGCAAGGGAACCGAAGAATTGGTCGGCGAGAGCATGACCGTACAAATGCTGTGCGCTGCCGCCGATTCCGTCGGGCTCTGCCTGTTCGGTCGTTCGGTCACCAACATTAACCACGACCTTGTGGTCGGTGCGATCAACGATGCCATCGGTGAGACTTTGCCGATTACGTTTTTGAAGCAGATCGGCATCGAGACGCTGGCCTACGAAGATGCTTTCAACGAGGCCGCCGGTTTCGGCATCGAAGACGACGAGTTGCCGGCGTTCTTCTATGACGAAGCGTTGGCGCCGTCCGCCAAACGCGCTCGCCATCATGCCGTCGAAGTACGCAAACACCGTACCGCGTGGATGGCCTCTGCGAGCGCCGAGATGTCGGTGCCGTTGCCGGCCGCTAACCGGGTTTACTAGTTCATGTACTCGTAAACCGTTCGCAATGCGATGGCGGGCGTCAGTGCAGATACCAGAAACGCAAAATAGAAGACTGGCATCTTCATTTGTCCAACTCTCTACTGCGTGTGCCGCATCCAACCGGTGTGACGGTTGATCTCAAACCGTTGGAAGACCGTTCCGTCCTCACCAATGACTTCAGCGATGATCGTGTCGTCGTCCTTTTCTTCCACTGCGCCAAGCTTGACGTTCGGATTGCCGCTCCACTCGAGCCGGTGCCCCAACATGTGCCTGACGTCGGCAGCGGTAAGGTCCTGCCTAAGCTGCTGCATCATGCCTGGACTCATCTGGCCCATGCCGTAACCCGGCTGCTGCATCATGCCCGGACCCATCTGGCCCATGCCGTAACCGGGCTGCTGCA
>CAXBEV010000020.1:0-42296 GCA_963974935.1 uncultured Rhodospirillales bacterium
TTGAGCAGGCGCTGACGCGCGTCTGCGGAAAATTTTACTTCTTTAGCAGCCATTTTTGAAACCCCTTAGGTTAAGCAGCTTTCTTTTTGCTGGCGGACTTCTCGATCACACCGAGAATGTCGGATTCTTTCATGATCAACAGGTCTTGCCCGTCGACCTTTACTTCGGTGCCCGACCACTTGCCGAACAGCACGAAATCACCGGCCTTAACGTCGAGCGGCGATACTTTACCGTCTTCGTTTTTGTGCCCAGCACCAACGGCGATGATCTCACCTTCCATCGGTTTTTCTTGGGCGGTGTCAGGGATGATGATCCCCCCGGCCGTCTTTTCCTCCTGCTCGACGCGCCGAACAAGCACGCGGTCATGCAAAGGTCTAAATTTCATCTTGTTCCTCCTAAAAAGCGAACATTGCGAGTTAAAACGAAGTGTTGGCACTCATGATCCATGAGTGCCAACACGTATTTAATCCAAAATGTAACGGCGTCAAGGCTTACTGCAGAAAAGAGATGAGCAAACCATCATTTAAAAGCGTTCAATATAACACCTTTAAAGCCCTACGCTTTTTAGGCATCGGCTCTAATTTTTGCCAAAAACCCGTTCACGGCGGTCTTTAACGACTCTGATTGTGTCGATAAGTTTTCGGCAGCTGCCTTGATTTCGCCCGCGGCTTCACCCGTTGCTGCAGAAGCTTCCGTCACTTGAGAAATATTACTCGAGACTTCTCCCGTGCCTTCAGCCGCTTGCTCGACATTTCGAGCAATCTCGGAGGTTGCTGCACTTTGCTCTTCGACCGCACTGGCGATACCCGTCGCAATCTCGTGTGACCTGCCAATCGTTTCACCGATACCTTTGACCGCTGTGGCCGCACTTTCGGTAGAATTTTGGATCGTCCCAATCTGGCCGATAATCTGCTCTGTCGCCTTCGCTGTTTGATTGGCAAGATCTTTGACTTCTGCTGCAACCACGGCAAACCCTTTGCCGGCCTCGCCCGCACGTGCGGCTTCGATGGTCGCATTAAGGGCCAACAAGTTGGTTTGTGCCGCAATGTCCGTAATCAAATCAACGATTTCGCCAATGCGCTTTGCCGACTGGACAAGCCCTTCGATGGTCTCGCCACTGTTTTTTACCTCACCTACGGCGTCACTTGAAATACGCGACGATTCACTCACTTGTCGGCTGATTTCAGAAATCGATGCACTGAGTTCTTCAGCGGCAGCGGAAACTGTTTGCACATTCGTTGAGGCTTCTTCTGCCGCTGCGGCAACCGTCAACGAACGCTGGTTCGTAGATTCTGCATTTGCAGCCATCGTTTGCGCCGATGCCAGCAGTTGTTCCGCTGCGGTACCGACCGCTTGAACGACAGAACCAATCTGTGATTCGAAATCATCCGCCATTTTCGCAAGAATTTGACGACGCCCTTGCTCACTTGCAAGACGCGAACTTTCTTGCTCTTCGACACGCTTTTTCTCTGCTTCTTGCTCTGCTGCGAGCTGTTTTTTCTCTCGCTCTGCTTCGCGCAGTCTGTTTTCTTCTTGTTCGGCTTCAAGCTGTTTCGCCTTAATGGCATTTTCTCTGAAGACATCGACAGTCGCAGCCATATCACCCAATTCATCGGTGCGTTCTGTGGCGGGAATTTCGACATCCAGATTACCATCTGCAAGCTGACGCATTGCCCCCGTCATTTTGATAATCGGTGCTGCGGCAACGTTGCCGATGAAATAACCGGCAATAACAATTGTGACAGCAGCAACGCCGATCGCAACTTTCATGAAGGTGTAAATGCTATCCCAAACGGCGTATGCTTCATCAATAGGTGCACGAACCAGCGTCGACCACCCCAATCCTGGATAGTCATACATCCCTTTGCTTTTTGCGTAACCGACCGCTTGTTCAATTTCCTTTCGGGAATGGATAGCAATCATCGTCCCAGTGTTGCCTTCAATCGCCAATTTCGCAGCGGGCAACACGGCAGCAAGATCAAATTTACCAATAACGTCTTGGTTGCGCTTGTAACCTTCGATGCCCTTGTCCCCTGATGCGTGGGGATCATAATCAACGATAACCTTCCCATCTGGATCGAGGAGTGTAATTTCAGCACTTGGCACGCCGCTTTCAGCGAATTCCTGATAGGCAAGATCGACAATCACCTCAACAAGGTTGAAATCGGCGAAGTTAACCCATACGGCAACGACCTCTTTCTGTTGGTTATAGACCGGGGCAGAAAACGCCATAACATACCCGTCATCACCGGCACCATAAGCCTCTTTCACCAATTCTTCATGATACGGCTGCGTGACGGCCGTACCGGTCATGCCTGCCTTACCAACAAGAAAGTTCCCACCAGCCGCATTTTGAAACCATTTCTGATCGCGCATATTCTTGCGATATAAACCAGATGTATTCAGCCGTTCGCCGGTCAAATCTGATGAGTTAACAGCCAAAACGTCGCCGTCTAATCCGACCAACATCATTAATTTATAGATGCCGGCCCCGGATACATAGCCGTTCATCGCATTGATTAACGGATTATACGGCGACGGATTGTTCCAATTCGAAGGATCTTGTGCAGCCGCATTCAAACCGAACGCCTGCACATCACCATATCGTTCAAACAGATTGGCATCTATGGATTTATTAACTTTCACCGCCGCCTGCTCATAGCGCACCTTTAATGCATCTTTGAATTCACCCCCCTCATACGTGAGGATACCAAACATCGAAACGGCTGGGATCAATCCGAACACAACAAAAAGCAGAACTAGTTTCTTCGAGATATTGAGCTTCATTTTCTAAATTCCTCAATCGGACATAATTACTCGCGACGATGCGTCGGCTGATGTTAGCTACTGGCCCCGACTGGTAGAGACAAACAATCACAATGTGAAGAACATTTAGGTCGAGTATTGATCTAACTACAGGCGTTATGCGTTTCCTTCCATACAGCCTTAGCGGGCCTTTAATGCCTCCAATGATAACAACCCAAAAGCCCTAGCAGCACTCCTAACAAAATGCTGCTAATTCATTGTAAATAAATGTTTTTTTGTTGCATCAAAATATAAGCAGGGGCAAAATCAAGCTGTCGAAAACGATCAAAGGAGCCACCATGTCGAACCATAACAAGGGTCTTTGTGGAAATTCGTTTCGCGATCAATTGGCCGGCTACCGGCTAACCACGGCGCAAATTATCTATCACCTGCCCGACCATCCCAAACTGCTGCAAGAATTCATCTGGCAGCGCCTAGACTTGGCGCCGGATTTTCCGGAACTCAAAGGCTTTCTCAATTTCTGGGAACGGAAGATCGAGGGCAAGTTGCACTCGGTTAAAATCGCATCTGTGAAGGTAATTACACCGGGCGAATTGCGTAACGCGGCAGGCGTGTTCGCGCTGCACTAACCCAAAACACACAGGCCCGCCTCCGACCTGATCAGGTCAAGCGGCGGGCCGTGTCACGACACTCTATTTATTCAGTGTTTAAGCGGCGGTCGCTTCGGCTTGTACGCACTTTTGCACTTTGTCGAAGGCGCGGCTTTCAAGTTGTCGGATCCGCTCCCGGCTGATGCCGTAGTGCGTACCCAATTGTTCGAGGGTCAACGGCTCATCACTGAGCCGGCGCCGCACTAAGATGTCCCGCTCACGCTCAGACAATTCAGCCATCGCGCGTTTGAGCATACCGGAGCGCAACTGTAATTCCTCATGCTCGCCGACCAGCGCCTCAGGTCCTGGTCCTTCGTCGACCAAGGTCTCTTGGAACTCGATACCGTCTTCCATATGAGAAATCGGCGTATTCAGCGAGAAATCACGGGCGTGTAGGCGACGATTCATGTGCTGGACTTCTTGTACCGATGCGCCCAACGCCTCGGAAATTTGGCCAGCCTGCATGTCGTCGAGTTCACCACTGTCGATAATTTTCAGTTGGTTCTTCGTGCGGCGTAGCGAGAAGAACAGCTTCTTCTGCGACGATACCGTACCCATCTTGACCATCGACCAAGATTTCAAAACGTATTCCGTGATCGACGCCTTGATCCACCAGATCGCATAGGTCGACAAACGGAAGCCGCGATCCGGATCGAATTTTTTGACGGCTTTCATCAAGCCGATATTGCCTTCGGAAATCAAATCTGCGACCGGCAAGCCGTACCCCTTATAGCCCATCGCAATTTTCGCGACCAAGCGCAGATGCGAGGTCACCAAATCATGCGCGGCCTCAACGTCACCATGGTCTCGGAGACGAATTGCTAGGTCTTGTTCGACTTGTTTTTCCAGAATGGGAAAGCGCCAGACTTCGCGCAGATATCGCGACAGTCCGCCTTCATCGGTCGGTGTGGGAAGTGTCATGCTGCGTGCCATGTGTTTGATCCTCTTACCTGTTTAACATTGGCCTTTTCAAAGCACCGGAACCGTTACCGCGCGATTACCTCATTGAAAACGAGATCATCGTGCATACGCATTAAATCGCTTATGATTTGCGGAAAACGGTCGTCAGGTATTTCTTCAAGGGCCTCATCCTCCTGATTGAGCAACGTAGCCGTGTCTTTAACTCGTCTTTTGAGCCAGACCGAGAGCCCCTAATGGGCACCCTCGTATACCTTATTAATATACTCGGCTATTAACGTTTGTGTCAAGAAAGTGTGCACTGCAAACGCGACGAGAACCAATGAATTATTGGTAATAATTCATGCATTTAGAGAGGTTTAGAGGATTGAAATATCACAAAGCCGTGAGCACGGCTCATCAGCGGCGCGTCTTCGTCACTGTGACGCTTATTTTACGCCGGCGACCGAACCGCTGGTGTCTGGTCCAAAATTGATCTCGTAGTTGGGAATTTCCGGCAGGCTGCCGTCTGCGCCGTTGGCAATGTCAGCAGCCCGACGTTGGCGATACAAGCTCCTGATCGCTGCATAGTAATCGACCGAGGTTTTCTTGATCTGCGCCAACTCGTCGATAATGCCGGCATACTCATCAAGCGCCGCCACGCCGATCCGCGCAAAACGTGCTGTATCACGCTCGGTATTCACTAAATACATGCTCAGCGGGTCAAAGAACGGGTCGACCACGTACTTACCGATGGCGTCACGGGGGTTCGACGGACCGAGCAGCGGCAGCACCAGATAAAAGCCCTCCCCCAAACCGTAGGCACCCATAGTCTGACCAAAGTCTTCTTTATGTTTTTTAAGGCCGATGCCGTCAGCCAGATCCACAAAACCGCCAAAGCCGCCGATCGTATTAACGGCAAATCGTGCAATGGTTGTCATTGCACGATCAAACTCTAGCTGCAGAATATCGTTGGCCAACGTCACAGGCGACGACAAATAATCCAAGAAATTACCAAGCGCCGTGCGCGCCGGGGCCGGCACCACGTAGTTGTATGACTTTGCAATCGGATCAAGTAAGGCCGCGTAAACTAACTCGTTAAACGCAAAGAACACGCGGTTCACCGGCTCCAACGGGTCGTTCACATCATCGATATCCGCCGGATCGGCCTGCGCCAGCAACAAGTGGTGCTCTTTGATCGGTGCCGTTGCAGGCACTTCGGCCAACTGGGAATCGATGTAATATTCAGGCCATGGCGCACCACCAAAAGCGTCCAGCGGGTCAATCTTGTCCGCACCCGCAGGTGCAGCAAAGAACAAAGTCCCAGCCAGCGCCACCACTGATACAAATGTCGGTGTATAAACTGCGCGCATCAAAGTCTGTCGTCCTTATGTCGGTTCAATGCGCGCAAATGCGGATCAAACAAATTTGTAACCGCTAACTTTTACCCGTAGTTTAGGCTACTCGGCAATAGGGCTGTGACCTTTTCCACGGCACTGTGGCATTTTTGTCGATATGCGGCAAAACCGTTTATTAACAATAGGATTCATAATGTTTCAAAATCTTCAAAAACTTAGTTCTTAAAGCATTATACGCAAAAATAACTCAAAAAATAATCAGGGGCGTGGCGTCAGCATGGCAAGACACCGTATCAGCGGAATGAGCGGAATGATAAGTAGATTTTCGTGTTTTTTTCAATTCAACAGTGTTGTTCTATTCTTTGCTTTGATGCTGCTTATGCCGACGTCGGCCAAAGCCGAAACTGCGAGCGCGCATGTTCAGAGCTTCCAAAACGGGCTGATTTCAGTAATGAAAGAAGCCGAGCAACTTAGTGTTCAAGGTCGATATGATCGATTAAAACCGCTGATATCCGATACCTTTAATTTGCCCTTGATGGCCGCGCTAAGTGCCGGCCCATATTGGAAAGGTGCCAACACCGCCCAACGCAACCGCCTTGTCAGCGCCTTCACCCGCATGAGTGTCGCCACGCTGGCCACCTTATTTGACGGCTATTCCGGCGAAATCTTTACGCTCAAC
This sequence comes from uncultured Rhodospirillales bacterium, assembly GCA_963974935.1. GTDB lineage: Bacteria > Pseudomonadota > Alphaproteobacteria > Rhodospirillales > Casp-alpha2 > UBA4479. The sequence continues at coordinate 6,351 of CAXBEV010000020.1, forward strand.
GGCGAAAAACAAGGCCCCCAGGGAATCACATTCGTGATCACGATATTGACCTCGCCCAGTCGTCAAAATGGTGTTGAAATTTCCTACGTCGCGCGGCAGTCCGAGGGGACGTGGCGCTTGATCGATGTCATCGTCGATGGCGGCATCAGCGAGATGAAGGTGCGGATTTCCGAATACACTCAAACCCTGAAAATCGGTGGCATCAGTGCCTTGAGCACGCTTTTAGAAGACAAAGCCACACAACTTTTAGCGCCTTGATCGCGCCACATTTACAGCGCATTACGCTCCCATGAAAAGCATATCCAGACGCGCCGCGTTCACGACAACACTTCTCCTCATACTGACGTCGCTGACCAGCTGGCCGACGCCGGCGAAGGCCGACCCTGCGCCCGCAACAACCACCGTCGCCGCTTACCACGCAGGCATATTGAATGCGCTCAAAAGCGATGATGCTAAAAGCGTAAACGGGCGCTTTGATCTGTTTGCGCCGGTTATGGACGCGGCATTTGATTTTCAAACCATGATCAAGACCGTGGCCGGACAACATTGGCGCAAAGCCGATGCCGCGGATCAAGAAGCCCTCCGCGACGCCTTTCGGCGGGTCAGCATTGCGACCTATGCGAACAGGTTTAAAGACCTTCCTAGCGACGCAGCGTTCATCATCCAAGACGTCAAAGACGGTCCCCGACGCATGAAGTTGGTGGAGAGCACGCTCAATGCCGGTAAAGACCCCGCCGCATTGACGTATGTTGTGCGCAACACCGAGGCCGGCTGGCGGATCATTGATGTGTTGTTGGACGGTGGCATCAGCGAGTTGGCGCTGCGCGCCTCGGAATACGCACGCACGCTTGAGAGCGGCGGGGCAGCAGCCTTACAGGCAACACTGAATGCACAGGCCGACGGCTTACTAAAGCCTTAAGTCTGATCTTTCAGAGATACCGGATATAACGCCGCGGCTGCCAAGCCAAATGCGATAAAGATCAATTCTCTGATCCGCCGCACCACAGCGCACGCAAGCCCTAACGACGGCACGCCGGTGATCGCGGTGATGGTCAACACAAACACCCCTTCTTGCGCCCCCACCGCAAGCGGAATGAAAAACATCGCTGAGCGGACCATCTGCGCCAACGCCTCGATCATCCAAGCTTCCGCCCATGACACCGGCGCGTCTAAAAAGACGAATGTCAGATAGATCTCGACCGCCCCCAACGCCCAATTCAGAAACGCTAAAATCAACGATGCCAAAAGTCGCCTGCGATGCGCGGTGTAAAACGTGACGAAGCGATGATCCATGTCTTCGGCGACGACCAGTGCACCTGCGACCTTCGCCGCCCAGCCCGTCGTCCCGAACCGGCTCAACACCCATGATGATGCGCGAAACCGCTGCACCGCATAGAGCAGCACCGTCCCCAGGCTGAGCACGCCAAGGCCAATGCTGGCCGCGATTTTTAACGGCCCGTCCAGGCTGTCTGCCTGCAAGATGAAGACGAAGCCGACGCACAAAAACACGATCAATGCGATCATGTTGATGGTCCGCGCCATAACGATGGATGCAGTGGCTTCCTTGTAATCGACACCATAGCGCCGCTTTAAGATCACCGCTTTCACCGGCTCGCCGGCAAAGCCGCCGGCAGGAATGATATTGTTGAAGGCTTCACCCGCCAGCCGCACCACGAAGGTCCGCCGAAACCAGGTCAGCGATATCGGCACCGAGGTGATGATCAGCGACCAAGATATGGAATCGCCCAAGAACGACAGAAAATATACGAACAAAATCGCGGCGATCCCCAAGGCCCCGATCTCGGCGACACGCGCAAGGGCGGCTGACACGTCGATGTCGCCCAAAACCCAAATCAGCAGGCCGATGCCAACCAGCAGATATACAAACTTTGCTTTACGCATTCGATTACAGCTCCCGCTGCCAGCGCGCGGATACCGTCAGCATCGCCGGCAGTAAAATCAGCACCGCTAGCAAGCTGAGTGTAATGGCAATGCTCAGCAACTGGCCCATGCTGGCGGTCCCCGGGTGCCCTGACAACATGATCGAGCCGAACGAACCGAGTGTCGTCAGCGCACTCATCAGCACGGCGCGCGGCGTCGACGTGCGCATCGGATCGACCACAGCCCCGTCGGCCCCAATCTCGGTATCTCTGGCCCGCATCACCAAATGAATGCCGAAGTCAACGCTGAGCCCGAACAGCAACGGCAGCACGATGACGTTGGCGAAGTTAAACGGCACATCGAAGATCGCCGCCACCGCCAACGTCCAAAGCGCGGCAACAAACACCGGTGCGAATACCAGACCGACGTCACGAAGTCTCCGCAACACCAGCCACAAAACGATCCCGATGCCCACCAATGACGTTGCCAACGCCTGCGCAAAGGCCCCCAACACGGCGCGCCCAGCTTCGACAATGATCACCGGCGCACCGCTGGCATGGGGGGCGAGATTTTGTACGTCGGCGACAAACGCGGCCAAGGCCTTTGAATCATGCACGTTGATCCGAGGTCGGACTTCCAAGCGGATTTCACCGTTGATGCCAATGTAGCGAGACCGCAGATGCGCGGGCAGCGCCGCGACATCAACCGGCCCTGCATCCAATGCATCAACCAGAGTCTCCAGGTTTGCAGGTAAGCCCGCGAACAAAGATTGGTTGATCCGCGCCACAGCATCGTTGCCGGGGTCCAGGTCGTTAAACACGTCGCTGAGAGCGGCGACCGAGACTGCTATGCCCGGCTGGTTTTTTAACCTTAAGAGGTTTTCTTTAAGCGCGCTCAGCGCCGTTTCGGCCTCAGGCGGCGTCATCACAACAGCCCCCTGTGCCTGAAAGAACGCCGGGCCCAGATACAATGCCATGTCATCAATGGTGTTGAGTTTTTCGCCTTGCTGGCTCGGGATCAACGACAGCACGCTGTGCACCGCGCCGACGGCGGGCAGCGCTTCAAGCTGCATACTCAGGTTGCGCGCAGCCTCAAGGTCGGCAACCAAAACATCGGCGGCATACGGGTGCACGTCGCCGTTCGCAGCCAAGTCATCCAATGTGCGCATCGAAGGCGCTGTGCGATCGCGCAAATTCATCGGGTCGAAATCAAACCGTGCGCCCTGCGCCACCCAGGCAGCCAGCAGCGCACTCAACCCGCCGACGACGACAATCGGCAACGCAAAGCGTTGCAAGGTCTTGGATATATCATAGCCGAGCGTGGACCCCACCGCGACAGGCACGGGTTTTGGGGTGCGCACAAATAAGCGCAATAAGGCCGGCAGCAAGGTCAGGTTCGCGACCAGCGCGATGCCCATGCCGATGCCTGCAATCAAGCCAAGTTCGGCCAAGCCCACATACGACGTCGGCAGGAACGAGAAAAATGCGATCGCAGTGGTCACCGCACACAGCCCGAGCGACGGCCCGGACCGCTCAGCCCCCATGGCCAAGGCGTTCTGCCAGCCGTTTTCACGGGAAACATGCTCGCGCGCGCGGAGCGTAAAATGAATCCCGAAGTCGACACTCAGCCCGACGAACAGCACCGCGAATGCGACAGAAATTAAATTGAATGCGCCGACGAATACCATCGCCAATGCCGCCGTCCACACCAAACCGGCGATCAACGTCACCAACAGCGCCGCCATCGCGCCCACCGAGCGCAATCCAGCCAGCAACACCAACGTCACCAGCGCCATCGAAATCAGGCCGGCCAGCCCCATCCCGCTTTCGACACTTTTAAGCTCATCGCTTTCCAGGGCCGCAGAACCGGTCAGGCGGACTTGGTAGCCGCCCATGCTCAGCCCAAGCGTGCGCGCCGTCGTATAGATCGCATCCGTCGCCCGCGCCGCCGGCTGCAGGGAACCGTAATCGAGCACCGGTTGCACGGCGATCATGCGGCGAAATGGGCCACCCACCGCATCGCGCCCGAACAAAACGTCCGACCACACCAAAACATCCAGCGTGCCCGCCTTCGCATTGGCCGCAACACCTGCCATGGCGCGCAACACCGCATCGGCTTCGGACAGCATCCCCGGATCAACGTCACCGGCCTTAGCCAGCAACTCGGTCATATCAGCTAAGCCCGCCAAGTTCGGCTGGCGCCACAACGTGCCTAAAAACGGTTGCGCGGCGGCCAGCTTGGCAGCCAAGGTCTGCAACGCATCCGTTTCCATGAACATCAGCGCGTGGCGGCGGATAAACGGGTCCGCATCGGGCGCATAGACGCCACGAAAAACGTCCGTTTGTGCCGCCAACGCGTTTGCCAATCGCACCACGCCGGCATTGGCAGCGTCCGCATTGGGGGCTTCAAGCACCACCAGCAAATTGTCTTCTAAAGCTGGAAACGCCTGATCAACGGCAATGGCGTCTTGGCGAAACGACAGCTCCGCCGACAACATGTCCTCGGTATCGGTATTGATACGGAGGTTTTCGGCCAAGTACACCCCGGCCATCCCACTGACCAACAAGGCTGCAACCACGACCCAACCGGCGCGGCGCTGGCAGGTATCGACCCAACCGCTAAAAAACGCTGAGAGACGGTTTTCGCTTAGATGCTTCACGCGCGCCGCTCCGGGATGCTGGACAAAGCCTCAGGTACCTGTTTGGCGCTTATAGGGTGCAGCTTCACAGCCGACAAGACCAGCCGGGATACCGGACCGCGAAACCTTGACTACGCGCAACACTGAGATACGTTCCGGCATGGCTATGAAAGACCCGCCGTTCGACCAGCGCATCGCCGCCGTTTTGGTGCGCCCATTGGTGCGGACACCGATCACGCCCAACCACATTTCCATGCTGACGTTGTTCATGGCGCTCGCCGGTGCCTTGATGCTCGCGACCGGCGACGCCTCGCAGGCGACATGGGGGGCCGGGCTTTTCGCGTTGGCGCGGTTTCTTGATCACTTTGACGGCGAATTGGCCCGGCAATCGGGCAAGACATCGAAGCTCGGCTATTATCTGGACTATCTGGTCGGCGCGATCAGCTATGCGGCGTTATTCTTTTGCATGGGCTGGGGCTTCAGAGATAGCGAACTCGGTATGTGGGCCGTGGCACTCGGTGCCGGCGGTGCCGGGGCTGCGCTTATTTCGCTGTTCACTAACTTGGGCATCGACCGCGAAACCGGGGGTGACGAGACCGGAGACAGCGTCGGCTATCCGGGCTTTGCCGGGTTCGAACTTGAAGACGGCATTTACCTAATATGGCCGGTGGCGTGGCTGGGGTATCTGTATCCGTTTTTTATCGCGGCTGGCATCGGGGCGACGATTTACTGCCTATGGACCTGCGTTACGCTGGTCCGGATGCGGCGCCAGCGCGGAGCGCCTTCCTAAACAAGACCGCAAACAACAGCGCAAACACCGGCGCGCCAATGGTTGCCGCAATCAGCAACCCTTCATTCCAGCCGATCAAGATCGCGAGCGGCACAAAAAGCATCGCGTCATCAGGATCGAACCCCATAAAACTGCCGATCTCGGCGGCGCGCGCCCCTTGTAAGGCTTCGATGCGGACGACCAACAGCAACACCGTCGCCACCGCAGCACCGGCCAGCAAGCCCATCGGGATCGCCCAAAAACCGAATTCGCTGCCCCGAAGACCAATCCCAAGACCGACAAATATCAACGCATTACACAGCGTGTCCGCGAACAAATCGTAAGCATGCCCGCCGGGGCTTGTGCGCCCGGTCAGCCGCGCCAAATCCCCATCGGCCCGATCCAACAGCATGGAGAGGATAAACAACCCCGCACCCACCGCCGACCATCCCGGCTGCCCGGTGCCGAGTGCCACGGCCGCCGACACGCCGGCGATAATGCGCACCGTCGTCAGATGGTTCGGCGTGACGCGGGTTGGGACGAGAGGCCGGACAATGGTGAACCGCGCGATTTTGTGGAGCCAGGTATCGTGCGACATCTTAAGCCTCGGCCAAGAAGGCTTTAAAGCGCGCGGCGACTTCGGGCGGCGTCACCGTTGGACGACCTAATTCTTTGAGCGACCCCGGCGCGATTTTGAGATGAATCAACGTTGGCCCTCCATCTTTGAGTGCCTCAGTAAGTGCCGCCGCGAAACCATCTAAATCATCGCAACGCACACCCTTAGCATATCCCGCCGCCGCCGCGACACCTGCAAAGTCGACGCCGCCCGATACCGTCGGCTGACCGCCCGTAGAATCATAGGTGCCGTTGTCGAGCACGAGATGCACAAGGTTCTTCGGCGCATAGGCGCCAATCGTCGCCAACGTGCCCATCTTCATCACAAGCGCCCCGTCACCGTCGACAACAACCACCGGCTTTTCCGTGTTCAAGGCCACGCCCAAGCCCATCCCGGCGGCACACCCCATGGAGCCCACTTGATATATGTGCTGGCGCCGGTCGTTGAGCGTAAACAGCTCGCGCCCGCTTTTACCCGTGGTCGCGATCACCGCCGCAGTCTCCGGCAATACCGAAAGCATACGCTCCAGCGCGTTATAACGGCTGGTCGGTGCCGTGCCACTGAGGCGGTCATCGACTTTGCCCGAACCTGCGGCTATCGGCGGCGATGCATCGCTCAGGTCTTGGTCGGCGACATCGCCCTTTTGCATGATGAATGCCGCCGGCAGGCCACTTTGGACCATTTGCGCTTTGGCGTCATCGAGCCGCTCGGCGATCTCGTCGTCTTGGCTTGGGAACAAGCTATGCGGAATCCGCATGACCTCGAATAAGTCGGGGGTGATCTCGCCCATCAGTTCGTGCTGCGGCTCGTCTTTCAGGCTCGGGCCTGCGCGCCATGTGCAGATCAACAGCGTCGGAATACGGAACGGATAATTCAGCGACGTCAGCGGATTGACCGCATTGCCAAGACCTGAGTTTTGAAACATCACCACGGTCTCGCGCCCGGCCAACCAGGCGCCTGCCGCAATCGCCACCGACTCACCCTCGCTGGCGGCTGCAACATAACGCGTATCGGAGTCATTCAGCACGCCGTTGATCAACGGCGTCAAAAACGAACACGGCACGCCGGTAAAAAAATCAAAGCCCTTGAACTTTGCTTGGCGCAGAAATGCTTGTGCGTCGATCATCGGCGTCTCAAAGGATGCACGCCGCCTAAAGGATCGGACTCAGGTATCCAGCATAAGGGCGTGGCGGTTGGCATAGCGGCATTCCTATATCCGGCGTTGCGTACGCATATCGTATAATGCGACGGGCCATTTGTCTCAAGAACCTCGAGCCTTGGCGTGACAGACGGCCTTACCCAGCGTATATGATTTCGCATCATGTTGCAGATACCCGAACTCACAGATGCCGATTTGGCGGCCTTCAAGCGCGATGGCTTTTTGGTCAAGCGCGGCGCGTTTTCAGCCGAAGATATGGCCAATATCGCGACGTGGACAAATGAAGTCCTGGCACTACCCGAAATCTCGGGTCGACATTGGGTGTACCATGAGAAAAGCCGTAAAGACGGCAGCGAGCTGGTATCACGTATCGAAAAGATCGCACCGTTTCATAACGGCTTCCAAAATCTGACCGACGCCCTCGCCGCCCCGGTCGGACAATTACTGGGCGAGCGCGCGGTGCTGTTCAAAGAAAAGATCAATTTCAAGATGCCGGGCGGCGGCGGCTTCGCCCCCCATCAAGACAGCCAAGCCGGCTGGGACACGTACGCGGATTTCTTCATCTCGGCGTTGCTCAGCATCGATCGTGCGACGCTTGAAAATGGATGCCTGCAAATGGTTGCCGGGCATCACACGCAGGGCCTGAAGAAATCGTGGGAGCCGCTCAACGAGGACGACATGAAAGGCATGTCGTTTGAGCCGGTGCCGACCGAGCCCGGCGATGTTGTGTTCTTCGATTGCTATGCCCCGCATGCGTCCGAACCGAATATGAGCGACGCGATCCGCCGGATTTACTACGCGACCTATAACCGTGCATCCGCCGGCGATCACATGGCGCAGTACTACGCCGACAAACACAAAAACTTCCCCCCCGACATCGATCGCGATCCGAACCAAGAGTACGTGTTTCGGGTCTAGGGGTGCTTTGAAGATCAGACGGGGTGGTCCCGGGTCTCGCTCTGCTCGCCCAGGATGACGAACTCATAAAACGTCGTCATCCCGGAAACGCCAACGGCGTTATCCGGGACCTCCCCCTCGCCGCTCAACGCAAACTCGGTAAGATCGTTTGTCTGGCACGCTCAAGATCGTCGGGAAAATCGATTTCAATCCAGCTTAGGTCTGACACATCGACAACGCCGAACGTGCCGACCGGCTCGCCGATGATCACGTCGCGGATCGCGTCTTCGTAGGCTGCCATCAAGTTGCCGCCGTCGACGAGGTTTTCCAGCGAAGACGCCAACAACGCGCCGGTTGTTGCCGAAACCTTCATGAAGCCCGGCCACTCCCCCATGGCGTCGAACTTGCCGACGATCCTTTTGCCGAAATCGACGATGCCGCCGTCGCGGATACAGATCCGAACCGGGTCGTCGCCATCGTCCAAATCGGCGTCATAGGCGAATGCGCTCGGCGTCTCAGACCCGATCAGGCGTTTGAGGATTTCCGTGTCATAAAGCGTATCGGCATCCATGAACAACACGTCATCGCCTCGGCGGTACGTGTCGCGCGCGTACCACATGGACAGCAAACTGCCGCCCCGGTACATGGGGTTTTCGATGATCTCGATAAAGCCATCCTCGGCGTGGCTGAGCGCTTCGCCGGCGACCTCATCCTTGCGGTAGCCGACGACCAGGGTCAGCGCGCTGATCCCCAACGCCTGTAAGGTTTCGACATGGCGCTGCATCAATGTCTGGCCGTCAAATTCGATCAGGCTTTTAGGCGGTTGCGCGCGGTTGTCGCCAAAAAGACGACCGCCGACGCCGGCGGCTAGAATGATCGCGCGCATGGTCCCTCCGGATACTTGACGGCGCGCATCATTGCCCGCCCTGCGCGCAAGTCAAGCGCCACCCAAATAGCCGTGCGCGCGAAACCAGTCGACCGCATCAGCCAACGCAGCAACACCGGGCCGGTGTTTATATCCAAGCTCGGCTTCGGCACGGGCACTGGCAAAATACATCCGCTTTTTTGACATTTTGAGACCATCGATGGTGACGAACGGCTCGCCTTTACCGGTGAGGCTGCACCACGCCTCGGCTATCGCCGCGATGGGATAGATCGGTGCCCTGGGTAGTTTAATGCGTGGCGGACGGACACCGGCTTTGAGGGCGACGGCCGTCAAAATTTCAGCGAGTGACATATCATCACCGCCCAGCACATAGCGCCGCGCGCGAACACCTTTTTCATACGCCAACAAGTGCCCCGCAGCGACGTCATCGACGTGCACCACATTGAGCCCGGTATCGACATATGCCGGCATCCGGCCCGACGCAGCTTCGACCACCAAACGACCGGTCGGAGTCGGCTTAATATCGCGGGGGCCAATCGGCGTGGAGGGATTGACGATCACGCAATCCAAGCCGGTCTGGTCGATCACCTTCATCGCCGCCTGCTCGGCCAGAAACTTAGATTGTTTGTATACCCCGATCATCGCGCCATAGCTGACCGGCGTGTCTTCATCGGCGGGCTTGCCACTGGTTTCAGTGCCTAACACGGCAACACTTGAAGTATAGACGGCGCGTTTAACCCCGGTTCGATGCGCGGCTTCAAGAATCGCCCGCGTCCCTTCAACGTTTGCCTGCATCATCGCGGCCCGGTCGCGAGTCCAAAGCCGATAATCGGCGGCGACGTGAAATAAGCCGACGCAGCCTTCAAGCGCCGCCGGCAAGCTTGCCGGCTGCATCAAATCACCCTCGATCACAGTCACATCAAGACCTTGCAGGTTGCGCCGATCATTACCCGGGCGCGCTAATACCCGCACATCTACGCCCCGGGCCAGCAGCGCACGCGCAACAGCGGCACCGACAAAGCCGGTCGCGCCTGTCACCAAATAAGGGCCACTTTCGATTTTCACGCGTCACTCCGCTTCTGATTTGTGCAGACAGAGAACCACCGTAAGACATAGTTTTCCATGGAAAATACAGGGCAAAGACGTTAAACAGCCATTGAGGATGCACAGATCATCCCCATCTCAGGTACATAGTGAATTTGGGACTTTATTCCATGAGCGAGCCGATCAAGATCATTCTTGCCAACCCGCGGGGCTTTTGCGCCGGTGTGGAGCGTGCCATCGAAATCGTCGAGCGCGCGCTAAAAAAATACGGGCCGCCGGTTTATGTCCGCCACGAAATCGTACACAACCGCCATGTTGTTGAGTCCTTGCGGGCCAAAGGGGCCGTGTTCGTCGATGAAATTGACGAGATTCCGGATGGTGCCGTGACCATTTTCAGCGCCCACGGCGTTGCCGAAAAAGTCGAAGGGGCAGCGCAGGCGCGCAATCTGCCGGTGATCGACGCGACCTGCCCGCTTGTCTCTAAAGTGCATAAAGAAGGCCAAAACCAATCTAAGCGCGGACGCCAGGTGGTGCTGATCGGCCATCGTGGTCATCCCGAGGTCGAGGGCACCCAAGGCCGCATTCCAGGTGGCGTTCTTTTGGTCAGCGAGCCCGGCGACGTCGCCACGCTTGAGGTTGATGACCCTGAGCAACTAGCCTACGTCACCCAGACCACGCTGTCGGTCGATGAGACCCGCGCCACGATCAATGCATTGAAAGAACGCTTTCCGTCGATTGTCGGGCCGGACGTCAAAGACATTTGCTACGCAACACAAAACCGCCAACAGGCCGTACGTGAACTTGCGCAAATCGTCGACATGGTTCTGGTGGTGGGTGCGAAGAACAGCTCGAATTCAAACCGCTTGGCGGAAATCGGCAAAGAATACGATACGCCGTCACATTTGATCGACGATGCAGGTGCCATCGACGATGCATGGTTTGACGGCGTGGCCACCATCGGTCTGACCGCAGGCGCGTCGGCACCTGAAGCGTTGGTTCAAGGCGTGATTGATCGCATTAGCCAATTACGCGGTGCAACCGTCGTCGAACATGACGGCGTTAAAGAAAATGTGGTCTTTAAAATTCCGCCTGAGCTCGCCGATGTGGCGTCCGCCAGGGCGACAGGAGACTAATGTGGCAGTTCCTATCATCCAACAGGTTCGCGTCGGCGCTTACATTATGAAGCAGCGCCTGAAAAGGCGTGATAAATACCCGTTGGTGCTGATGCTGGAACCCCTGTTCCGTTGCAATTTAGCGTGCCCGGGCTGCGGCAAAATCGACTATGAGGACGATGTCCTCAACCGCCGCTTGAGCTTCGAACAATGTATGGAAGCGGTTGATGAATGCGGTGCGCCGATCGTCTCGATTCCCGGCGGTGAGCCGCTAATCCACAAAGAAATCAAACAGATCGTCGATGGCATCGTTGCGCGCAAGAAGTTCGTCTATTTGTGCACCAATGCTCTGCTTTTAGAAAAGCGCCTAGGCGATTTCGAACCTTCGCCGTACCTCACGTTCTCGGTGCACTTGGATGGGCTTGAGCATCACCATGATCGCGCCGTTGCCCAAGCGGGCACATTCAAGCGCGCAGTGTCGGCGATCAAAGCCGCCAAAGCGCAGGGCTTTCGGGTCAACGTCAACTGCACGCTGTTCGATCAAATGACGGCTGAAGAATGCGCCGAGTTCTTTGATTTCTGCACCAACGAGTTGCACGTCGAAGGGATCACCGTGTCGCCGGGCTATGCCTATGAGCGCGCGCCCGACCAGGACCACTTCTTGGGCCGCACCAAAACCAAAAACCTATTTCGCGATATCTTCCGCCTGAAGGGCGACAAGAAATGGCGTTTCAGTCAGTCGACGCTGTTCATGGATTTCTTGGTCGGCAATCAGGAATACCATTGCACGCCTTGGGGTAACCCGACCCGCAACATCTTCGGCTGGCAAAAGCCATGCTATCTATTGAGCGAAGGCTACGCATCAAGCTTCAAAGCGCTGATGGATGAGACCGAGTGGGACACCTACGGCACCGGCAACTATGAAAAGTGCGCCGACTGCATGGTGCATTGCGGCTATGAGCCGACCGCCGTCACCGACACGGTGAAGCATCCGCTGAAGGCGCTGAAAATATTTCTGCGCGGCCTCGATACCGAAAAGCCGATGGCGCCTGAAATCTCGCTCGAAAACCAGCGCCCGGCGAAGTTCGTCTTCGAAGACGTGGTCGAAACCAACACCGATCGCTTAGCGCGCGAGGAAGCCGAGCGTCGGGCCAAGTCGGACCACCGCGCCGCTTAACGACGCCATCGCCCGCTTATTGGCGTTCCCGAGCGCGATCAACGCACCGATCTGCAACGGATGAGTCAACACGCCGCCCAGTACAGCCGGCAAACTAATGCTGCCGTCATTCTGCACGGTTTTGAAAATCCACGCCGGGATATCCATGTCGGCCGGATCGGCGACAGCCCGCAGGACGGCGAACGGCAGCCCGTATTGAGTAGCAAGCTTCGCCGCAATATGGCTTTCCATATCCACCGCCGCCGCCTGCGTTGCCGCAAAAGCACGGCTTTTCGTGCCTGCGCCAACGACGCTGTCACTGCCTTGGATGGTGCGCGGCACGGTATCCAATGCCGCAGCCAAACATGCCGACCAAGCTTGATCACAGACCATCCGTGTGTCGTCCGGTGCAACCACCGCGTCCGCTACGATTAGATCGCCAGGCCGGCACCTAGGGTCGAGCGCACCGCAAACACCGAAGCTCAGAATACCTATGCATCCGGCATCGATCAGCGCACGCACCTCGGACTCTGCACACGCGGGGCGCGCCCCCGATAACCGTACCTTCGGCGCATGGGTGGCATCTCGGATGCCGGCCAGCGCGGCGAGCTCAGATTTCACACCCGCAATCACACCGATGACACTAGACCCGGGCATGATTGCGGCCTTATATGCCGTACTTGGGAAAACGTTCGTTGGCGCGCGTCAAATCCACGTAGCGGGCCAGGGTCCAGAGCGGAAAGTAAGCGCTATACCCATGATAGCGCAGGTAAAACACCCGAGGGAAGCCGACGGCATTGAAATACTCTTCGTCCCATTTGCCGCCATCGCGGGGCGCATTTAAAAGGAACTCAACACCACGTGCGACTGCGGCACTATCATTCTCGCCCGCCGCCATCAAGCCAAGCACAGCCCAAGATGTCTGCGACGGCGTAGACGTCTTCACTTCGTCACGACGATGCTGCCAATAGCTGGCACAATCTTCGCCCCAACCACCGTCGGCGCACTGACGCGCTTTGAGCCATTCGACGGCTTTGCGCACATAAGGTGCATTCATGTCCTCGTCGACGGCGCGGAGCGCACATAGTACCGACCATGTGCCGTAGACATAGTTATTACCCCAACGCCCGAACCAAGACCCATCGGCCTCTTGCTCGCGCTTTAGGTATTCGACACCGCGCGCAACCACTGGGTGCTCAACCCCATGCCGCAACTGCCCCAGGAATGACACACAGCGCGCGCTGACGTCCGACGTCGGCGGATCCAGCAACGCGCCATGATCGGCAAATGGAATGTGCTGCAAAATATCGTGCTCGTTATCGATATCGAACGCGCCCCAGCCGCCGCTTTCGGATTGCATACCGACAATCCAAGCTTCAGCACGCTCAATCGCAAATTTGTAGCGATCCGGGTCGGCGCGGTGCAACAACATGCCGACGACGGCCGTATCGTCGACGTCCGGATAGTAATCGTTGCTGTATTGGAACGCCCAGCCGCCGGGCTTTAGGCCCGGACGCTCGCCGACCCAATCGCCTTCGACCTCAAGAATTTGTCGCGCCGCCAACCAATCGGTGGCGGCTTGCATGGCACGCTCGGTGATATCGAGGCCCGCTTCCATCATCGCGTGGCCGCCCAACGCCGTGTCCCAGATCGGCGACAGACACGGTTGGCAATAGCCCTCGTCATCTTTAAACACCAACAACTCATCGATAGACTCGCGCGCCGTCACATAATCCTTGTGATCATGGCCATAGCCCAGCGCATCAAAGGCCATCACGGTGTACGCCATGGCCGGAAAGATTGCCCCCAGGCCGTCATGTCCGTTCAGGCGCGGTCCGATAAAATCGAGCGCACGTTTAATGGCATGCTTTTCCAGCGCGTCTGGAATAAACGGCTCGATGATCCGAGTCAGTCGGTCGATCCCCATGAACACCGAGCCCAACCAGTGGCCGGTCGGGTTGACCATGTAGTCGTCTTCATCGTTCGCTGGGCGTAAGAACAATTCGTCGACATTGATCTGCAAAGGATTACGGGCTTTCGGCTTGAGAACCGCCAAAATCAGCAGCGGCACCATCACAGTGCGCGACCAGTATGACACTTTGTCGATATGGAACGGCGCCCAGCGTGGCATCAGCATCGCTTCGACCCGCATCACTGGCACCGCGCGCCACGGCACCTGGCCAAACAGCGCCAATGCGATCCGCGTGAACACATTGGCTTTCGCAGCCCCGCCGTGTGCCAAAATCGCATCGCGCGCACGCCGCATGTGTAGCGCGTCCGGATCATCACCGGCAAGTTTCAGCGCATAATACGCCTTTACCGATGCGCTGATGTTGAAGTCACCGTCGTGGTACAAGGGCCAACCGCCGTGTTCTTCTGCTTGAATACGCCGCAAATAGACCGCGAGCTTGCGTTCGACATCAGGATTCGGCTCGCCCAAGTAGTGATTGAGCATGATGTATTCGGCAGGGATTGTGGCGTCGGCCTCAAGCTCAAACGCCCAGTGACCGTCTTCCTTTTGCTCGCCCAGCATCCAATCCCGGCAATCGCGCACCGCATCTTCAGCACGCTGGAGTGTTTCAGCTTGCTCTGGTTTCGGTTGGGCACCAGCGTTGGACACGTCAAAGGGATCCTTCAATGAGACGGCACCAAAAGGCGCCAAAATCTTCTCGATATCAAGTTTGTTTCACGGGTCAACGTACAGTGTTGTGTCAAAATTTTGTCATGTCTTCAAGGCTGCGTCGGCAGCCTTGTGACCAGACCGCAACGCGCCTTCGATTGTGGCGGGAAGACCGGTCTCGGTCCAGTCCCCACAAAGCCACAGATTACGTATGCCCGTCTGCATCGGCGGGCGACGGCGCACCATATCCGGGGTTTGCGCAATTGTAGCGCGCTTTTCTTTGATAATTCGCGCTGGCGGCAGGATATCTGCGGGCGCTCTCAAAAGCGGCGCAATCTCAGCCCAAATTCGATTGGCGAGGTCGTCAGCGGACAATATTGAAGACTCTGCCGCCGCCGATACGGTGACCGACGCGATGCCATCCCGCACAAACAACCATTCCGCCATGCCCCCAAGCAAGCCAGTGATGGGCGCCATATTCGGCGGCACTTGGCAGCGAAAATGCGCGTTCACGATGGGCCGAAAATCGTTCGGCACGACAAGGTCTTCCACGAGCCTCGCCGCCACATTGGGTGGTAGCGCTGAGATGACCTGATCGTCGTCATCCAGCCCGACCTGCGCGGCGTCGATTTCAAGACCTATGACGCGACCATTGTCTGTACGATTCAGCCCACGCACCCTGGCGCCCAAGCGCACATCGGCACCCTTTGATGCCAGGTATTCAAGTGCCGGGGCCACGAAAGCGCCGCCAAGCCCCTGCTTGCACAGCACCGATCTGCACGCCATGCCGCCGTGTGCCAAGGTTTCTCGGATCACCGGGGCCAGTAAGCTGGCCGCAGCTTCTTCGGGTGCCGTATTCAATACCGCAATCGCAAACGGTTTCCAAAATCGTTCATAAAGCAGGCCGGTGCCGCTCAAAACATCCGCGACGGTCGCGTCAGGCGTGGCCTGCAATAAGGCGCGGCTTCGGATATAATCCATCACATGGGTGCCGGGCACGCGTCGGCTTTTCGACAAAATCCACCAAGGCAAGCGGCTACGGCCCAGATCAACCCGCCAAGACAGCCCACGCGATACATCAACGAACGGATACACGGCGTCTCGAATATCGATGCGGTTCATTGCCTTGATACGACCGAGATAGCGCATAACGTCGGTGTTACCGCTCAACACCAGATGGTTGCCGTTGTCGATCTCAGTATTCAGCGTGGTGTCAAAAAACGTCCGACAGCGGCCACCGGCATGGGGGGCGGCTTCCAAGACGGTGACGGCGCGACCAGCCTCGGCTAAACGGGTTGCCGCCGCCAAGCCGGCCATCCCAGCGCCCAGCACGTAAACCCTACCCGCGCTCACCCGAACAGCCCGTAACGAAGGGCAATCGCAACCTTTTCCAGCTTCGATGGACCGACATCACGGCTCATATCGTGCCAACCACGTTTTTGCAGCTTAATCAAAATACGGCGATATACCTGCATCATCATCACTGCCGGACGCACTACCTTAGGATCGGCGGCAGCGATGATGGCGTCCGCTTCGATGAAGTATCGCTCGGCCCGGGCCGCCAAGTCAGCACACAGATCAGGCAGGCCGGGCGCGGTCAAAATATCTTCTATCCCGGTGCCCCCGGCGCCTGCTTCGGCCAATTTATCGGCCGGCAGGTAGACCCGGTCACGGCCTGCGTCTTCACGAATATCACGGAGGATATTGGTCAACTGCAAGGCGTGCCCCATGGCCCCTGCGAGCCGCCCCCCCTCGTCTTCGCCAAGTCCAAACACCCGCACGCACAAGCGACCAACGGCACAGGCGACACGGTCGCAATACAGGTGCAATTCATCCATATCGGCGATGCGCACACGGGTGTGGGCATCCATCTCCATCCCATCGATCACGGCGATAAAGTCTTCTTGGCGCAAACCGAAACTTGCGACCGGGCCTTTCAAAGCCTGGGCAATCGGATGATGCCCGGCCCCACCGAACAGCAACCCGATTTCCGCCCGCCAGGCGTCCAATAAAGCGACCTTACGGTCAATCGGCAGGTCCCCGTCGGCGATATCATCCACATCGCGACAAAATGCATAGACCGCGAACACACCCCGACGCCGCGCCAGTGGCAGTCGGCGCATCCCCCAAAAGAACGATGTGCCGGCACGGCGCACCATCGCCTCGACATAGGCGTCGGGCGGGTCCGCCGGCAGGTCCGGCGCAATCGGTAGGGGCTCGATATGGTTCATGGTTTGAATGGATACACTACGGCTGGGCGGGCGTCATCATCGCGTTGCCATCGGCTCAAGACGAATAGGTTCGCCCTTTCCACGCATTGCCATCCGCAAAATAGTGGCGGCGCGCAGAATCCAATGTCATCATCCCGTACAAGACACCCGCAATCGGCAACGTCAGCGCCCAAAGTGCCGACAGCCGATACAGGCCGAGTGTCGGTAAAAACGTCCACGCCATCACCGCCCAGGCGCTGCCCCCAAGGCTCAATAAGGTCATGTCCCCCAATAGCGCACCCACGAGCACGGCCAACACCGGCACCCCATAAAGCAGCAACATTCCAATGACCGTGCCCAATAAAAGTGCCCTGCTAAACCGCAGTTGCACAAACGCGGTGCGCACAACCATGCGCCAGATGGAGGCTAAATTCTGATAGCCGCGCAGGCTCTCGGTGCGCGTGCTGAGCCCCAGCCAAATTGGGCGCAACGGTTTGATTAGGTGCGCCATGGCACAGTCGTCGATGACCCGATCTTTGATCCGTTCGATACCGCCCGCCGCATCCAACGTCGCCCGATGCACCAGCATGCAGCCGCCCGCAGCCGCCGCAATTTTAGTATTGGGATCATTCACCTTTGGAAACGGGTACAGCTTTTGAAAAAAGTACACGAACGCAGGGATCAGCAGACGCTCCCAAAGACCGCGACAGTTCAATTTCACCATCAAGGAGACCAAGCCGAGGTCTTCGGCCTCGGCCTTCGCGACCAGTCGCGACACGTTGCCGGAATCATGGATGATGTCGGCATCGGTCAGCAATAGGTACGTCGACGCCCCCGCTGCATCGATACCCTGATGCACCGCCCAGATCTTACCGACCCATCCGGGCGCGAGCGCGGCACCGTCGATCACCTGCACACGCGCGCCCTCGGTATCGCCGGTGACGGCAGCAAGCGCTGCATCCTTCGTGCCGTCGATGCTGTTGTCGTCGACGACGATAATCTGCAAGGTGCCCGGATAATCCTGCGCCAACAGCGCGCGCACGGTGTCTTTGATGCTCTCGGCCTCGTCCCTGGCCGGAATAACGGCGACCACACCCGGAGCGTCGGATAAATTAACTTGATTTAAATTAAGATGCTGATCCGCATGCCAAAAACAGCCATGAAACAGGTATAAATATAGCCAAATCAACAGAGAAAGCGCGGCCAGGACCGTCAGCATTTTCCGCCTTTAACTCAAAAATCCGGAAACCGCACCACGCACAATACACTGCACGTAGGCTGGTTTCGACAGTTGCACCCGCCCCGCCACCGGGTCTTCACGGGCCAGCTTTTCGATCAGCGCATCGGCAATGTTACAAATCGCCGCCGATTCCATCGCAAGCCGTCGACTTTTTACCCGCCCCGGCAAATGGCGAGCCTCGCGCATCAAGGTACGGGTTTCGGCTAAACAGCGATCCAGGACGCGGCGCAACGCCGGTGATGCATGATCGGCGTTCAGCATATCGACCGTTGCACCTTCGGCCTGCATCCAGTTCATCGGCAGATAAACACGGTCCAGCGTCAGAAAGTCATCTTTGCAGTCTTGCAGATGATTGATCACCTGCAACGCGTTGCAGAGCGCATCCGACGCGCCGTATCCACCGTCGGCGCCGCCGGTCAGATCAATCAGATAACGCCCGACCGGGGCTGCCGAGCGAATGCAGTAATGCATCAGATCGTCCCAATCATCATAACGGTTCTTGACCGCGTCCTGCTTGAAGGCGTCGATCAGATCCAAGCAATGCTGCAACGGCACACCGGACACCAGCAGACTTTCGCGCATCCGGACAGCGGTCGCATAGGCGGCGGCATCAATCTCCTCACCCCGAATAGCCGCAGCACAACCATCCAGGCGCCTGATTTTTTCATCGGATGCGAGGTCGGGGCTGTCGGCGATATCATCGATGGCGCGGGCATAATGATAGAACACCGCAACATGCGGGCGCGCAGCAGGCGGCAGCAGGAATGAGCCCACGGGGAAATTTTCATATGCCGCGTCCTTACCGGAAGGCGCTTCGACCTTCTTGGTGTCCGGCACGGCAAGGTCTCTCACGAGGTTACGGTCACGGTTTTGTTGCTGCCTCTTGCGTGCCCGAGGCACGACCGGCACGGGCCTTTTCAAGGCGCGTTTCGAGGTTGCTCATCAGTGCTTCCAAATCATTGTCGTTGGCCCGCAAGAAAGATGAAAACTCGGCACGTTGCGTCTGTGCCATGCTCAATCCCTCGGCCATGATATCGATTATTCTGTACGAGTCCTCCGTCTTGCGTACGCGCCAATCGATGCGCAACGGCACATCAGCGCCGGCGCGCAGCAGTCGGGTTTCGACCAATGCTTCAGTGTCGTTAATGATCCGTGTATTCGCGACCTCAAGCTGCTCGCCGGAATATCCCTGAAAACGGTGCGCGTAGGTCGCGACCATCAAATCCTCAAACAGCATCAAATAACGGTCACGCTGCGCCGCTTCGGCCTGCCTCCAATGACGCCCGCCCAAGACCCAACGTGCAATGCTCTTGAACGCGAAGTGTTTGCGGGTGATCTCACGAAAGCGGGCTTCTTGCTCAACTACCGGCAACGTCGGATCGGTCAACTGCGAGATCGCGGTTTCCGTCAGCCCTTCGATAAATGTTCTTGCCCCCGATGCCAGTTCATTTTGGTCCGCGTGCGCCATCGGCACCCATACCAAAACTAAAATTGCCACAGCACCGCACGTGGCTCTGACTGACCCCACCATATCAACCCTCCCGTTCTGGACGCATACTTTAGCCGAACAAGGCGCCAACTCCTAGCCGGCAGATTGAAAAAAGTGTTCGCCGCTATCCCTATTTTTCATTTCGGACGCATCAGCGTAATATGTAGAAAATCATGCTTAGGGGAGAAAACGGATGGTTTGCTGTCACCACTATCAACTGATTGCCGGATGTGACGAGGCGTTCCGCATCGATGCGCAGTCCATGGTGTTCGGCCCAGGCTGCCTGAGCGAAGCCGGCGCACATGCGAAATCCTTGGGCATGACCCGGGTCGCGCTGTTTACTGACAAGGGTATCACCGCGTCCGATCACGTCGCCAAGGTCAAAGCGTCTCTGGAAGCAGCAGGGATCACGGTCGCGATCTATGACGATGTCGCGGTCGAACCCACAGACGAAAGCTTCAAAGCCGGCGCCAAGTTCGCGCAGGACGGCAAGTTTGACGGCTTTGTCTCGGTCGGCGGCGGCTCGGTCATGGACACCTGCAAGGCGGCCAATCTGTACGCATCCTATCCGGCGGACTTCCTAACCTACGTCAACGCGCCTGTTGGTGATGGCCAGCCCGTCCCAGGCCCGTTGAAGCCACACATCGCATGTCCGACGACATCGGGCACCGGCTCGGAAGCAACGGGGATTGCGATCTTTGATTTGCTGGCGATGAAAGCGAAAACCGGGATTGCCTCGCAGCACTTGCGCCCGTCACTCGGTCTGGTCGATCCGTTGGTAACGCATACACTGCCGAAAAATGTGATCGCCGCGACCGCGTTTGATGTGTTGTCGCATGCGTTAGAAAGCCTGACGTCCCGTCCGTTCACGTCGCGCGCCAAACCGGATAACCCTGCCGCCCGCCCCTATTCCCAAGGCGGGAACCCATGGAGTGACATGATCGCCAAAGAGGCACTCCGCTTGGTCGGCGAACACATGGTCCCCGCTGTCACCGACGCCGATAACCTGGAAGCACGCGAGTATTTGATGTGGGCCGCTTCGCTGGCCGGCGTCGCCTTCGGCCAGGCCGGCTGCCACCTCCCACACGGGATGTCATACGCTGTCTCAGGCCTGGTGCGCGATTTCAGGCCCGAGGGCTATCCCCAGCATCAGCCCATCGTGCCGCACGGCATGTCGGTGATCTTGAATGCGCCCAGCGTCTTTCGCATGACCGGACCACACGCGCCGGAACGTCACTTGGCAGCCTACGCCTGTCTGGGCGGCACCCATGACGCAGGGCCAGCCGAGGCCGGCGACGCGGTGGCCGAGCAGCTCATTTCCATGATGAAGGCAACCGGCATACCGAACGGCCTGACCGGCGTCGGCTATGGCATGGACGATCTGGACGCGCTCGCCGACGGCGCGCTCCCACAAAAACGCGTCCTCGATATGGCACCATTCAAAGTCGAACGCGAGCACCTGCGGGCCATGTTCGAAGGCGCGCTGACGTATTGGTGAGAGTTTAACAGATCAATGGGGGAGGCCCCGGGTCTCGCTTCGCTCGCCCGGGATGACGAATATTTTTTATGTCGTCATCCCGGAAACGCCGCAGGCGTTATCCGAGATCTCCCCCTAACCCACAAATTTAACCGGCCCGGGTGCGGAGTTCATCCAACAGTGCGTCCGGAATATCAACGCCAACCTCAGCCGAGGTCGCGCGGATGTCGAAACGGCGCTGGCCCGGCAGGCGGGTGCCGTCTTGGTCCAAGATCGCTTCGCTCAGCAGCGACAAGCGGTCGGCGAAATGGCCGCCGGAAAAGCCTTCGGGGTCGATCACGATAAAAAACTGACCGATGTGCGGCGGGCCACCTTTGTCGTCAAAGAACGATGATGCCTCGAATCCATGGTTTGAGCCGGTCAGGCTGGCCGCGAGAATTTCCACCATCATCACCAAAGCCGCGCCCTTGGCGTCGCCCATCGGCAACAGCGAGCCGCCCATCGCGGCCTTCGCATCCGTGGTCGGCGCCCCGCTTGCATCGACCGCCCAGCCTTCGGGAATCTGTTCGCCTTTGTCGGCGGCCAGTTTAATTTTGCCGCGCGCGACCTTGGACGTCGAAAAATCCGCCACAATCGGCGCCGCACCATCGCGGGGGCACGCAAAGGCCACCGGGTTGGTGCCGTAGATCGCACGATTGCCGCCCCAGGGCGCAATGCCGGCAGGCGAATTGCTGAAGCCAAGCGCCAGATAGCCCTGCTCGGCAAACGTTTCAACATGATGACCGGCAACACCGGCATGATGCGAGTTGCCGATTGCCACGCCGACGATGCCGGTC
The DNA here is from genome assembly GCA_963974935.1 of uncultured Rhodospirillales bacterium. Lineage (GTDB taxonomy): Bacteria > Pseudomonadota > Alphaproteobacteria > Rhodospirillales > Casp-alpha2 > UBA4479. Next base: position 28,381 of record CAXBEV010000020.1, read on the forward strand.
GTTTTGATGGCGCCAAACACCGCTTCCGTGCCCGCTTCTATCGCCGGATAGGCAAAGCCGGAACGCGCATCAACGCGCACCGACGCGGTCTTCGGCATGCTGACATCGGGCGTTGCAAAGCCATCGACCTTACCCGCTTTGGCTTGATCGGCATAAGCCGGCAAACGCGACACGCCATGGGACGGAATGCCGTCTGCGTCGGCCTTCACCAGTGCGCGCGCGACGGCGGCGGCATTCTCGTGTGATGTTTTCGAGGCCACAAGAACCTCAACGGCAAGCTCGTGCAAATCGGAAAGGTGCATCATCGACATAATTTAAGTGGTGTCCTTCAAGCAGGTTGCGACCGCATCCGCGATCATCGTGCAGACGCGATGGTCGGCCTCTTCGGTGCGGGCACCGATATGCGGCGTCAGCAACAGGTTCGGTACGTCTTTAAATATATTGTCGGCGGTCAACGGCTCGATATCGAACGAGTCCAAGAACGCGCCGGCGAGCTTTTGCGCACGCAACACGGCGACAAGATCAGCCTCGTTGACGATGCCACCGCGCGCCAGGTTGAGCAGCACGGCATCCGGCTTCATCATGTTCAGCCGCTCGGCATCGAACATATCGCGGGTCTCGTCATTTAACGGCACATGAATAGAGATCGCGTCACTTCGGATGATCAAGGATTCGAGATTATCCATACCGGTCACCCGATGCTTGTCCCAAAGGGGTGAACTCTGATCGATATACGGGTCCCAAGCGAGGACCTCCATCCCAAGACCATTCGCGCGCCACGCAAGCGCACGACCGATGGCCCCAAAGCCGACGATACCGAGCTTCTTGCCCATCACTTCGCGGCCCATCATCTGCATACGCGGCCAGCCGCCGCTGATAACGTTTTCAGTTTCGTGATAGGCATTGCGCAGCAAAACAAAAAGTCCGCCGATGGCAAGCTCGGCAACAGAGTCCGAATTCGCACCGGTCGCCGGGAACACCGCTATGTCGCGGGCCGCACATGCGTCGGTATCAATATTGTCTAAGCCAACACCAAGCCGGCCGACGCACTTTAATTGGTCTGCGGCCTCAAGCACGGCGCCTCGAACCTGGGTTTGATTGCGCACGATCATCCCCGGCACGCCGGGCATCAGTGCCGCCAATTCATCGGGCTTTTGCCACAAGTCTTGATCGTAATGGATATCGAACCCCTTTAAGCCGGCAAGGCCGGCGGGATCGATGTATTCACTGATAATAATGTCGGTCATGCGCTCGCTTTCAAAAACCCAAACCCGCCACCTCGTCAATGCCGAGGCAGCGGGCTCGGAGCATCAAGCTTTAAGCGCTTCGATACAACTTGGTCAACACGAACTGGCGATGACCCAGTGCTTCAGCAGCGGTCTGGCGACCGTTACAGGTACGCATCGTGATGTCGATCAGGCCGTCACCGGCTTGGTCGAAGTTCATCTCGCGGCGCAGAATACCCGAGCAGTCAAAGTCGATGTGCTCGCGCATCGTACGCACGGTGCGTGGGTTTGCCGTCAGTTTGATCACCGGCTCAATCGGGTTGCCGACGACGTTGCCTTGGCCCGTCGGGAACAAGTGAACGACGAAACCAGCAGCAGCCTGCAAGGTCACGCACTCAGCCGCAGCCGAGGACGTATCCATGAAGTACAAACCTTTGCCCTTGGCAGGATCTTCAGCCGGGCCAAGCACATCGACGTACTTCGCCTTTTTGCCGATCTTTTCCATGTTACCGAAGGCTTTTTCTTCGATGGTGGTCAAGCCGCCCTCGATATTGCCCTTGGTAGGCTGGCTGTCGGAAAGGTCAGACGTTTTATGTGGCTCGATAACCTCGTCCATGTAGGCCTGCCAGGTCTTCATGAACTTCTCACCGGCCGCTTTGGTCTTGCCGCGTGTGGCGCAGACCATCTCGGCGCCGGTGATCTCGGACGTCTCACCAAAACATGTGGTGGCCCCCCAAGCATCCATCTTATCGATGAAGTTACCGACCGTCGGGTTTGACGCCAATCCGGACGTGGTGTCGGACTCGCCGCACTTCACGGAAACCCAAAGTTCGTCAACAGAGCACGTCTCGCGCTGCTTTTCTGACGCCCAATGGACGAATTCCTTAGCTTGACGCGACGCGGCCCAGATCACCTTGTGATCGCCGTTCTGCTCAATCGAATAGCCGGCAACAGGCTTGCCTGACTTGGCAATACCGTCGACGACACGCTGCGTCCATGCGGACTCAATGCCGATCACGATCACAGCGGCAACGTTCGGGTTGCAACCGGTGCCGATCAAGGTACGGAAGTGAAGTTCGAGGTCTTCACCGAACTGCAAACGACCGTACGGATGCGGAATTGCCAGCGTGCCTTTGATGTTGTTGGCAACGGCTTCGCAGGCCGCATTCGACAGGTCATCCAAAGGCAACAGCACGACATGGTTACGTACACCCACGCGACCGTTTTCACGGCGATAGCCCGTAAACGTCGGCTTGCCGCGACTGCGGACCGGCAAATACTGCGGCTCTGGAATGTACAGCGGTGCATCTTCGACCAGCTTATGGACGACAGGGCTTTTTGGTGCCTTGGATGCGGTTTTCTTTACGATACTTTTGGTTTTTTTCGGCGCCATGATTACCACCTCTTTGTCTTGACGTTGTGGACATGGACATGACCGCCCTTGGCGATGTTGGCGATGGCTTTGCCAATATCATGGCCGTACTTAACAATGGTATCGCCCTTTTTGATATTGTTGAGCGCCACCTTGTGGCCGAGCGGAATGCTGTCTTTGCTCTTGAGTTTGAGCGTGCTGTCCTTGGCCATCAACCAGCCTGAAAGGGAGCTCCCCTTTTTGGCATCTTCGACGACCACGACTCCGACGGTATCTTCGACTTCGTGGACAAGAAAATCTGGTGCTTTGGGCACTGTTTCCTCCATGGGTTAAATTATACAATCCGGGGAGATTACAATTTCGCTTGCAGGTGTCAAGTCATTCCTATAACTCTTATATAAGAGTTGAGGAGAACGCCGTGCTAGATCCTTTCCGCGCGCCACAACATCGCCCGCTTTATGCCGAAGTTCGTGATGCCGTCGAAGCGCGCATCAGCGTCGGCACGTGGGCACCCGGCGACATGCTGCCGAGCGAACAAGCATTGGGCGTCGAGTTCGGCGTCAGCCAAGGCACGGTGCGCAAAGCGCTCGACGAGTTGACCGCCAGAAACCTATTGGTGCGGCGCCAAGGCAAAGGCACGTTCGTGTCCGCGCATACACCCGAGCGGGCGCTGTTTCACTTCTTTCATATCACTGCGGATGACGGCACGCGGACGTTGCCGGCGCTCAGCCGTGTGCTCAGCTGCCGCCGTCGTCGCGCCACGCCTGCCGAAGCCGACGCCCTCGCCCTCGCGAAATCGGCCCGCGTGATCGAAATTCGTCGGGTCCGCGAAATGGACGGCACGCCCGCCATCGCCGAGACCGTCTGCGTCGAAGCCGGACGCTTCGCTGATCTCGACAAACGCGCCATCGAAGAAGTGCCGAACGAGCTTTATCAGATGTATGAAGAACGCTACGGCATCACCGTGCATCGTGCTGTAGAACGGCTGCGCGCCATTGCCGCCGCACCGGATGATGCGGACGCACTCAAAGTAATGCCGGGCACCCCGCTGCTGGAAATTGAACGCATCGCCGAAACCCTAAACGGTCGCCCAGTCGAGCGCCGCGTTAGCCGCTGCCTCACCGAGGGCCGGCATTATATTGCGACGATTGTTTGAATTGCGGATCGTCCGGGAGATCCCGGATAACGCCTTTGGCGTTTCCGGGATGACGAATAAAAAATCGTCATCCCGAGCGAGCGCAGCGAGACCCGGGACCTCCCCCTCAGTTGCTTAATCGTGGAAATATAGCTGAGGCGGGTTATAGAATTACGCTGAAATACCGTGGCGTTTTGCCCAAATGGCCTGGGCGCCATCCACGGCGTGTTGGTAGCCGTTCGACATCGCCGCTGCCGATGCAGCCCAAGCAGCCGGGTCGATATCGTCCGCGACCTCGAACGCGTCAAAGCCGCAACGCAACATCGCCGCGTATTGGTCCCGCAGGACATTACCGACGGCGCGAATTTCGCCGTCAAAGCCGTAGCGCTGGCGCAGCAGCTTCGCCGCCGAATACGAACGACCATCGGTGTACGCCGGAAAATCAAGCACCACCAAATCAAGATCATTCAAAGCATCCAGTAATTGCGCCGGCGATTGACCGCTTTTCAAAAGTACCCCGACGGGCGCATTTCGCCCGCGCAACGTATCCGATTGAGACAGCCACCGCTCAAGCGAGACCATCGCCCCGCCCGTCGCCGGCACATCGGCGTCGTCATCGACTTGAACCCAGATGTCCTCAATTATCTTGCCATCTTTAAGCAGCGGCATGTTTTTTCTCCTCGTATAGAACTTCTTTGAACGGTGCCTCGCCGACGCGGCGGTAGGTGTCCAAGAAACGCTCACCGTCGTGACGGATGCTCAGATACAGCTCGACGGTTTTTTCCACGGCGTCGACGATCGCTGCGCTCGAAAACGCAGGGCCGACGATCTTGCCGATGCTGGCGTCTTCGGCGCCACTGCCGCCAAGGGTGAGTTGGTAATATTCCTCGCCCTTACGGTCGACACCCAAGATGCCGATGTGGCCGGCATGATGATGGCCGCAGGCGTTGATGCAGCCGGAAATCTTTAGCTTTAGCTCACCGATATCAAACTGCCGCTTGAGATCACCGAAACGCCGCTGAATGCGCTGCGCCACTGGAATCGAGCGAGTGTTGGCGAGGGCGCAGTAATCCAAGCCCGGGCACGCGATGATATCGCTGATCAGGCCTTTGTTAGGGGTGCCCAACTGGATATCGTTAAGCGCGTGCCACAGCGCATAAACGTCACGCTTGCGCACATCGGCGAACACCAGGTTCTGTTCATGCGTCACACGAATTTCACCCATTGAGTATTTGTCTGCAAGTTCGGCCAACGCTTCCATTTGCGCCGACGTCGCATCACCCGGGGCGCCACCGATCGGCTTCAGCGAGATGTTGGCAATCACGTATCCCGGCTTTTTATGGGTCGCCAGATTGGCTTTCGCCCAACGGCCAAACAATGGGTCTTCAAAGCGCTTGATCTCGAAGCCGTGGTCGTGGGCCGGTAGATCTTCGTAATCCGGGTCCGAGAAAAAGCTGCGCACACGGGCGATTTCTTGCGCCGGCAGATCAACGTTTTCGGCCTTCACGTGCACCCATTCTTCGTCGATCATGTCGCGCAGTTTATCGATGCCGGTTTCGTGTACCTGAATTTTTATCCGCGCTTTGTATTTGTTGTCGCGGCGGCCGAGCTGATTGTAGACCCGCAAGATCGCTTCCAAGTACGACAACAGATGCGCTTGCGGCAGGAATTTCCTAACCGTCCGGCCAACCATCGGCGTACGCCCCAAGCCACCACCGACCAATACTTCAAAACCGATGTCGCCATCGTCACCGCGCTTTAAGATCAGGCCGATGTCGTGAAATTTGACCGCAGTGCGATCTTCGGGCGAGCCGGTGACGGCAATCTTGAATTTGCGCGGCAGGTAGGTGAATTCCGGATGCAGCGACGACCATTGGCGGATCAATTCCGCCCAAATACGGGAGTCATCGACCTCTTCGGGGTCAACGCCGGCGTACTGGTCGGCGGTCACGTTACGGATGCAGTTCCCCGACGTCTGGATCGCGTGCATTTCGACGCTAGCCAGTTCTTCCAAAATGTCCGGCGTATCTTCAAGGCGCGGCCAGTTGAATTGAATATTCTGGCGGGTCGTGAAGTGACCGTATCCCCGATCATACGTACGTGCGATCTGGCCCAATTTCCGCATCTGCGTCGACGACAAGAGGCCGTACGGAATGGCGACCCGCAGCATGTACGCATGCAGTTGCAAATAAAGGCCGTTCATCAGGCGGAGCGGCTTAAACTCGTCTTCGGTCATCTCGCCGGACAGACGACGGCGCACCTGACCTCGGAACTGATCGACGCGGTCTTGGACAAAAGCATTGTCGAATTCATCATAAAGATACATCGGTCAAATCCCGTTCATGAAGATCGCAGACACGTCGGTGCTGGGATCAAAATGTTTGGCCACCTGCTTACGGGCGAAGGCCGGATGGATGGAAGGGCCATAGGCCCGAATGCGCTCACGATAGCGCAGCGGATAGAGCACGCGGGCACCGGTCTCGGGAACCTGCACCTCGATATCGATTAAGTAGGCGCCGACCACGTCACGTGTCGCTTCGGCTTCACACAAAAGATCGGCCAGATCGTCTTCACGCTCGGCGATGCGGGCGTCTTCAATATCTTTTGACCATTCCCCGTCGTATCCCAAGAATACGACAAGCCCATCGGTCAGGCGATTGGCGGTGGCGATCTGTGCGGTCATACCCATCACTCCGTAAAGTTTGGCCCAGGCGGCAACATCTCGACGCGCGTAGGTTTTTTCTACGGTTTAAAATGGGGTTATTATATTTAAATGTCAATTAAATATGTAGAAATATATTATAATACAAAATTAAATAGTATAATGTGATTTTTAGGAAACTTTACCTCGGATAATCTTCGTCGCGGCGGCGCGGGACGGGAGTTTACTGACATCAGGCAATACAGAAATCACCGGGACGATTTCATCTAAGCGGGCCAAAACATCGCCGGCGACCGTCGGGCGGTCACGTCGCTGTTTACGCAGGCAGTCATCAATCAGGTCCGCCAGCGCTTGGGGGATGCCAAATCGCCCGCCCCGGAGCGGTGCCCGCACATCCGTCGGTAAGCGGCTGCTTAGCATGCGATACATCAACACCCCGGCGGAATAGACGTCAGAACGAGAGTCCACCTCCGCCGCACTTTTACGCTGCTCGGGGCTAATATAATCAAGGGTACCAATCCAGATTCCGTTCCGGGACCCTTTCGCGTTCGGCACCTTCACCATGCCAAAATCACACAGCTTCACCCGACCATTGACCTTTGAGGTCAACAAGACGTTCGGCGGCTTAATGTCGCGATGCACCAGGCCAGCATCATGAATGGCTGAAAGCGCATCCAGCACCTGCCGCCATACATCTGTCGCGCGGCGGGGCGCGATGGGCCGCGGGCGCCATTTCGGCGGCAGGTCGCCGACCTTTTTCGCATTCTTCGCGTCTTCGCCAATCTCATACAGCAAGTTCGCTTCCAAGAACGGCATGACGAAGAACGGCTCTCCGTCTTCAGTCTCGCCCATGGTTTTGACGGTGACGATGTTCGGATGGTCGAATCTGGCCAGCAGTTTTGCTTCTTCAATAAAACGCGCCCGCCAGAAATCGGGACCGTATTGCGCTTTTTCGCCGACATTGTCGCCTTTGGGATGGAAGACTTTAACCGCGACTGTGCATTCAAGATCAGGATCAGTGGCGATATAGATGTCCGAAAATCCCGTGGTCAGGAGTTTTTCGTTAATTTCATATTTGCCGATCCGGTCCATCCATCAAGGATGCCAAATGCAGCCCACAGGCGCAAAAGGAAAGGGCCGCAACACGGCTGCGGCCCCTTTTAACCCCATGGGTACGATTCTTACCACTCCAGCTTTTCGACGCCTTCGAAGGTGAGTTCGCTGCCGTCGGCCAATTCGATCTTGCCGGCAACCTCGTCGCCGAAGTCGATACCATCTTCGCCGGCGGTAAAGCTTCTGCCGTCGTCAAGTTGCAGCGTCCAGCCGCCCTCGCCGCCGGGCCCGCCATCAACGCCATCAAGCTGGATAGTATCCGACCAGCCGTTGCCGCCATCGAAGTGGTCGGCACCGTCGCCGGCTCCAAAGATAAACAGGTCATCGCCCTGCCCGCCGAGCGCCACGTCATCACCGGCACCGCCGACCAAGACGTCGTCGCCATCACCACCGATAAGCGTATCGTCGCCATCGCCGCCATACAGCGTATCGTCACCGTCTTCGCCATAGAGTCGGTCATCGCCACCGCCACCTGCAATGGTGTCGTCGCCGCCGCCGGTCCAGACCGTATCGTTGCCGTCACCGCCCGAGATCGCCTCGACCGACGTGCTGTTCGCGTCATTGTCCCATGTGTCACCGCCGTCAGACAATTGTTCGAACGACGTATCCGAGCTGCTGTCATCAATCCCGCCAATGGTCGTCACCGTGCGCGAAGAGCCGTCGTCTTCGGTCGCCGTGGCGCTGACACTAAACGCGAAATCGCCGGTATCGCCCGGCACGCTGATTTCAACGTTACCGATGTCATCATCGGACAACGAATATGCACCGTTTTCATCGGCTATCATGACTTCGCCGTTGACCAGCAACTGCGCCCCATCCGGCAAATCGGAGATCGAGTACGAAAGACTTTCCGAGCCATCCGTGTCGACCAGACCGCCGCCGATTTCAACAGGGTAGGTCAGCACTTCGTCGCCGCCACTGTCGGCAAAGTCTTCGACGCCCATTTCATAGAGGTCTTGCGCCTGTTGATCGGTCATCGGCGTATCGTAGATCGCGATATCGTCGATATGACCGTCGAAGAAGTCATTGACCCCTTCGGACGTATTATTACCGCTGGATGCTTGCGATGCGCCGAAGGTCCAGGGGTTTTCGTTGCCCTGCAAACCGCCAGTATAGCTCGGATCAGACGCCACCAATTCACCGTTCTGGTAAATCTTCATGCCGCCTTCACCCCAAGACACGGTGACCTGGTTCCACTCGCCCTTATCAACGTCACCGCCGGAGATCGTGTTACTTGAATTTTCGTCCTGCATCCGCAGTTCGAGCTTGCCCGAGCTATTGATCGATAAATTGAAGTGCCCACCGCTGTCGTAACCTGAGGAATCCGACGAGGCCAACGTGCCGTTTTTAGCATCATCGGTGTTGAACCACATCGTCATGGTGCCGCTCGGCGGCTTCAACGCCGCGCTGTGATCCACCTCGATGAACTGCCTATCGCTGTCTTTAAACTCGGCGGCGGTGTTTAAGTCAGCCGTCACTTCGTCGTGTTGACCTGCGCCAGACCCTGAACCCACGAGATTCGTCTCGTCATCAAGGTCGAGCGACTTAAGTTGTGCGCCACCGGAGCCGGAGCCGGAACCATGCCCCGACCCAGAACCCGATCCAACTTCATACGAATGACCATCGTTGTTGCCGACTTGGTCATGCAGCGTGGTGCCGTTGGTCTCGTCCATATTCCAATACGCGACGGGCGACGGTGCGCCCCCCGAAGCCGACGGATCACCCAGATCGACGCTCAATTCAGGTGCATCAGCGACACCGGTCACATCGACGCTCAGTGTAACTTCAGAAGACGCCGTCTCACCGGTGGAGGTTTCGGTGGTTGTCGCCGTCACCGTCAGATCGAAGTCTACGTTCGAGTTTTCCGGCGGCGTAATGGTCAATCCTTCGAGCTGGCCCGCAGTCAATTCTGCGCTGCCGCCCGTGATACTGATCTCGTTGCCGTCACCATCATGAAGCACGGCACCGCTCGGAATATCCGAAATCGTGATCGATAAAGTCTCGGATCCATCGTTGTCATTCATATCGACATCGATATCCAACGCAATGGCCGTATCTTCAAAGCCCGACGCATCGTTTTCGGTAATCGTCGCACCGTCGGCACTGTTGTCGATTTCCGGCATGGTCACCGAAATCGTCGACGATGTGGTTGCACTATCGCCATCGTTCTCGGTCGCTGTCGCCGTCACATCTAACGCAAAGTCTTCGTTGCCGACCGGCACTTTGACCGTCAAGTTTTGCAATTGATCTGCGCTCAAAGTCGCGCTGCCGCCATCAATCGTAATCTGCGTATCGCCAGCAAAAAGCAAGGTGCCCGGTGGTAGATCATCAATCGTCACCGATATCGTCTCCGAATCGTCACTGTCGGTCGATGCGCTATCAATATCCAAATCGAAGCTGACCATTTGCGGTTCAAGATCGACGTCCACAGTCTCGGTGGCCAACGTCGCATCCCAATCTTCGCCACTGACGATCTGGAAGTTATCGACATAGACACCCTCATCGTCAGCCGTCGCGTCGACTTCCATCTCGATTTGCACTTGGCCGTTTTCATCCAAAGTCACGGTAAACGAATGATTGGTCGCGTCCCCTTCACTGGTGTCGACCATTTCTTGGCCGTTCGCCGACACGGTGAAGTTATCCTGATAGGTACCGCTCTCATCCCAGCCGCCATAAGCTTCGCTTTCAAAGCTGATGGTGACGGTCTTGCCGGCATTTTCAGAGCCAAAATCAAAGGTCTTAGTGGCGCTGTCGTTATGGTCGATTTCCATTTTACCGTCACGCGGGTCCATATGCCCTTCCCAGCCAGTAACGCCATCATCGAAGTTTTCCGTGATCAGCGTTTCACCGCCACCTTCACCGGTCACTTCAATGCTCAGCGCAACGTCCGTCGCGTTGGAGCCATCTGGCGGCGTAATGGTCAGACCCTGAAGGTCTCCACCATCAAGCGTCCACGAGCCGTCGCCGTTGTCAGTGCCCGCTGACAAGCTGGCACCTTCGGGCACACCGGACACAGTCACGCTCGCACCGTCCGTGCCAGCGGCATCAAGGGTTGCTTGCGAAGCGCCGACATCTGTCGTGCCGCCTTCGACCTCACCCTCGCCCAGCGTTACCGTCAACGTCGGCGCATCTGCGACACCGACCACATCAACATCAACGCTGCTCTCAACCGTAACCGTCTCGCCGTTCTGTTCTGTGGTCACCGACACGCCAACCGCAAAGTCTTCGTTGGAATCAGCCGGCGGCGTGATCGTCAGGCCTTCAAGCTGGTCTTGCGAAATGCTCGCCGAGCCATCAGTCACGGTAATCTCGTTGCCGTTCGCATCCATCAACACGGCGCCATCCGGAATATCCGTCAGCGTGATCGACGAAATATCATCCACGCTCGACACATCGATATCGAGTGCAATCGCGCTGTCTTCGTTGCCGGTGGCATCCGTCGTCGTGATCTCTGCCGCATCAACAACGCCGTCGACGTTGACCGTCACGGTCTCGGTAGACATACCGCCGTTGCCATCGCTGACCGTGTACGTGAAGCTGGTCTCGCCTGCGAAGTTCTCATTCGGCTCAAAGCTGAACGAACCGTCCGCGTTCACCGTTACGGTGCCGTCGGAGGACCCTTCGGTCAGCGCATAGGATAGGTCGTCGCCATCAACATCGGTTGCCGTCAGCTGACCCGTCACCGGGCCGCCGTCTTCGGTCGCATCAATGCTCTGCGCTTCAGCCACCGGACCGTCGTTGGAACCGGTGATCGTGACGGTCACAGTTTCCTGCGCGGTGCCGCCGTTGCCGTCGTCGACCGAATACGTGAACGTCACATCGCGGGTCTCATCGACACCCAGGTCCTGGAAGCCCTCGCCCGGCTCAAAGCTGTATGAACCGTCTGCGTTGACCGTGACCGAGCCCTCTGCAGGACCATCAACCAATGCATACGTCAAGTCATCCCCGTCGACATCGCTGGCCGACAATTGACCAGACACAGCGCCGCCGTCTTCGACCGCGTCAATCGCGCCGGCTTGCGCAACCGGGCCATCGTTGGAGCCCGTGACTGTGACCGTTACGGTCGCTTCAGACGTGCCGCCCTGGCCGTCGTCGATCGTATACGTGATCTCAACGTCTTGGGTCTCGCCTTCGGCCAGGGTCTGATAGCCCTCGCCCGGATCAAAGCTGATCGTGCCGTCTTCATTGATCGTCACGGCACCTTCAGCGCCTTCCGGCAGCGTCGCGCTGGTCACGGTCAAGCTATCGCCATCCACATCGGAGTCGTTCGCCAGCACATCAATTTCGACCGCACCGCCGTCTTCTGTGGCCGCACCGGTGTCATTCTCCGCAACCGGGCCATCATTCACCGCAGCGACATCGACGGTAAACGTCGACACGTTGGTTGAAATATCGCCATCATTTTCGGTTGCCGTTGACGTCAACGTAAGATCCATAGCGCCGTTGAAGTTCTCAGGCGGCGTGATCGTCAAGCCGGCCAGTTGCGACGGATCAACGTCCGCAGCACCATTGGTCACGGAGATCTCATTTCCGTTCGCATCGGTCAGCACAGCACCGTCAGGAATATCACTGATCGTCACTGAAAGCGTTTCGGAGCCGTCGTTGTCACCAAGCGCTGCTGACAGATCCAATACAACTGCAGTGTCTTCACCGCCACTTACATCGTTCGCAGTTACCTCTAGATCGTCCGCAACACCCGTCACACCGATATCGAGCGTCGCCGTCGACGTCGACGTCTCGCCAGACGACTCCTCGGTCGTGACCGTCGTTACCGTCAACGAGAAGTCGTCATTTGAGTTTTCCGGCGGCGTGATCGTCAGGCCGTCAAGCTGCTGCGGTGTAACGTCGGCTGCACCACCCGTGATGGTGATTTCGTTGCCGTCGCCATCGCGCAGCACCGCACCATCCGGAATATCCGAAAGCGTGATCGTCATCGTTTCCGAGCCGTCGGTATCCAGCTGCATGATATCGATATCAAGGGCAATCGCCGTATCTTCGGTCCCGGTCGCATCCGTAGCATCGATGGTTGCACCCTCGGCCGTAAGGTCGGTCTCGGTCCCCGTCGAAGACACCGATTGCGAAACCGTTGCCGTGCTGCCATCGTTCTCGGTCGCAGTTGCACTGACATTCAGATTGAATGCGTCGCCGGCATCGTCACCGGACACCGTAATTTTCAAACCCGGCAAATCGCCAGAGTCCAGGGTCCAGCTACCATCGGCGTTTTGCGTGCCGGCCGAGAGCACCGCACCGTCGGGCAGCCCATCGACGGTAATCGAAAGGCTTTCCGAACCATCCGTATCGGTCAGACTGCTGTCGATGTTCAAGTCATACGTCACTTGCGCAGACGCTTGGTTGACGAGGTCCGGGTCGACAAGGTTCTCGTCACCAATCACGGACCCGTCGCCAAAGACAATTGCTTCAACGTTATTCATCGTCACAGTTTGACCGGTATCCAGATCAACAACTTGTGCGCTGATCTTGCCGTTGTTGTCGGTCAGGTTTTGAACTTGATAGGAATCCGGGCCTTTACCGAAATAAACCGCGTCATTGCCACTCGCGCCATGCACCGCTGTGTTGCCGCCGATGTCGCCGTTGAACACGACATTATCATCGCCGGAACCGAGGTTGATGTTATTGCCGCCGCCGGTGTCACCATTGATGATCAATGTATCGTCACCGGCTGCGGTCGAGATATTCTGGTTTTGGTTGAGACCGTTAACGGTCACCGTATCATCGCCGGACGTGAAGTTGGCATCAGACGCATCGATACCGCCTTCGCCACCGCCGCCGCCGACATACGTGATCTGTCCTTCACCCAAGGTCACCGTCAGCGTCGGCGCATCGGCAACGCCGACCACATCGACATCAACGCTGCTGGTCACCGTCGTGGTTTCGCCATCCTGCTCAGTGGTCACCGACACGCTGATGCTGAAGTCAGCATTGGAGTTCTCAGGCGGCGTGATCGTTAGCCCCTCAAGCTGGTCTTGCGAGATGCTCGCTGAGCCATCGGTCACGGTGATCTCGTTGCCGTTCGCATCCGCCAACACGGCACCATCTGGAATATCGGTCAGCGTGATCGACGAGATATCGTCGACACTCGACACATCGATATCGAGCGCAATCGCGCTGTCTTCGTTGCCCGTTGCATCGGTCGTCGTGATTTCCGCCGCATCAACGACACCGTCGACATTGACCGTCACGGTCTCCGTCGAGGTCGCGCCGCTCGGATCGGTCACGGTATACGTAAAGCTGGTTTCGCCCGAGAAGTTCTCGTTCGGCTCAAAGCTGAACGAGCCGTCGGCGTTCACCGTCACGGTGCCATCCGCCGAGTCCGTCGTCAGGGCATATGATAGATCGTCGCCGTCGACATCTGCAGCCGACAGTTGACCATTCACGGCGCCGCCGTCT
>CAXBEV010000021.1:0-34025 GCA_963974935.1 uncultured Rhodospirillales bacterium
GTCAACTCTGACGCGATGAGTGGTGACGAGTATTGGGCCGCCATACTACAAGCAGCAAAGCTGTGAACGATCACGGTAAAATTATTTTTGAAACTTTTTAGAAGTGGATCTGCGGATGAGCCAAGCAATTATGATGAGTTACGGCGAGATAATGATCTTAGCCGTCGTGATGATCACGCTACTTTTCGCGGCGTTTAGAAAAAAATAAATCATGGACGGCGCGATAGACCTTCGCCTGATCCTCACGTTGGGCGGCATTTTATTTAGTGTCGCCGGGGCTGCTGCTGTCGGCAAGATGCAGATCAAAGTCATCTTGGAAAACCTGGCAGATATGGAAAAACGACTGCGCGACATGGACAAGCGCGTGGACACGCTTGAAGCGCAGGGCGGCACGCAAAAGCAACGCATCGATATCCTCGCGCAGATGTCATCCCCCGAAAATCTACGTCGCGAACATATGCAAATGTCAGAGCTGCTCACTTCTGTGGAGCGATTGAAAACTGATTGCGACCGGCTTTATAAAATGCACAACGGCAAACACCCACCTGTTTCAGATATAAGGACAGCCGAATGATTGGACTGATCGCAGGACTTGTGAAACCCCTCGTTGGTGGCGTGGTTGATTACGTTACCACCGGGCAAGAGATCAAAAAGGCCGAGAAGGAGAACCGCGCCCGGCTTATGAGGGACAAGCAAAGCAATAACCACGATTGGGAGATGGCATCGCTCGCCGATAAGGATAAATGGCTGCGCCGCATTTCGTTTTCAATGTTTTCCGCACCTTTCGTCTGGGCGTTGTTTGATCCTGTCGGCGTCGAAACGTATTTCACAATCGCTCTGAGTTCTGTCCCATCCTGGTGGTTAGAAATGTATGGCGCGATGGTCGGCGGTGTGTGGGGTATTTCGGCGCTAAAGAACACTATGCCAGCGCTGGTCGGCGGTGTGGCGAAAGCCCTGCGTAAATGACCTTCCTCGAGCAACTGACCGAGATCCTGCATCGCGAGGAAGGTGAGGTCTTGGCGCTATACGACGATCACCTGGGCAAAAAGACTGCTGGCTGCGGGCACCTGCTGATCGAGGCGGATGGCGACCTGTTCGACGCGCCGCTCGGTACACCTATCAGTCAGGAGCAAAGCGATGCCTGGTTTAAGCAAGACGTTCAGACCTGCATCAATGATGCGCGATGGCTGCACCCTGACCTGGACGATCACCCCCAGGCGGTCGGCGTCGTGATCAGCGCGATGGCCTATCAATTGGGTCTACCATCTCTGAGCCGGTTTAAGCTGTTCCACCAGGCAATCCAGGACCGGGTATACGACCGGGCGGCGGATGAAATGATCGACAGCAAATGGGCTCGCATTGATACCCCTGCCCGAGCGAAGCGCATGAGCTGGATGATCCGAGCGCTTGCGGCCTGAGTCACACATTGCTGGCGACCTGGCCGAGACGCTGGCAGCGGCGCATTATATTCGGTTGGGTTATTTCACGTTCACCCCACTTTCGAGCTCGAGCCCCATTGATTTGGTGATCGTCAACGCCGACGGGACGCGGTTGATCCAGGTCAAAAAGAACTCCGAGCGGATCAATCCAGGTCGGCGCCATCCAACGCGGATCAACCGAAAGCGGACGGCCTTACAAAAATCGCTCGGCGTGCAGATGGTGTATGTCGATATAGCTACCGGCAACGTTGCAGAGACTGACCACGATTATCTATCACGCGGAAAAGCCGATACCGTCTAAGTGACCCGTGATTACGATGCCGCGCTCTCGGCCAGGCACCCGCTCAATCAGATCGTTTGCCTCAAGCCGCCGCAACCTGGTGACAATTGTCTGCAACGAAATTGGCTTGATGCCCATCCACGCCGTCATCTCGATCAGCGTCGGCGCGAAGTGTTTCGCCTGGATCTCTGAGCGGATAAAATGATACAGCTCGATGTCCTTCGGGAAAAGCGGTTCAGTCATTTATTTTCACCTTAATTGATTTTGCCCTGGCGGCTGGCCGGTCGGCGACGGTGTAACCTGCCCTCGATTTGTTAAATCCCCAGGTCACAGTGCCGATCTGTTTGCCATCTTCCATAACCAGCCCGTCTGCGGCGTTGCCCATTGCGTTCATAATTGCAGTCGAAATCTCTGTTTTCAGTTTGTTGATCGCGGCGCCCGCCCGCATGGCATCGTCGTATTCCATCGCCAACTGGCTGAGCTCGTGGCTGAGCGTGACGGGAGGATCGCCCTGGTCAACATTGCGCCAGGTATTCGCGGCATCGTTCGGCGTCAGCGCAGGATACCAATCTCGGTCGCCATGATTTTTATAACCATTAACCCGCGCCTGGAAATCGAGCACATCAGCCGCGATCTTTGCCTGGCGTGACGGGTCTGCCGGCAGCAGATAGATGCGGAGCTCGGTGCCTTTATACAGCGTACCAATAGCCGCCCATTTATAGCCGGTACACATCATGCAACCTTCGACCTGGATCGGGCCGCGATACAACGCTGGCTCAAACGATGCTGGCGCGCCCGTCAATTTACTCTCCAGGATGCCGGGACCATCGAGCACAATCTCGTCGGCGCCGATGACATAGATCCCGCGAGCCGGGTCGGTCGTGAATACCTCGCCGGTCCCCTGCCCTATACCGTCCAGGCTGACCGCCAGGGGCAAGGTAGGGTGCTGGATAGCTTCGAGCACATCGATCTGGACATCGACGCCCAGGCGCTTCGCAGTCTCCGCGAGGATCATGTTCTCGGTCTTGTTGCCCCAATCCGCCGCCTCGATATAATTCCAATCCCCATCCGGTCTTTTGCCACCGTTGTCGATGGCCGCGAACGCTTTGATCAGGCAATCATTCGGCGTCTGATATGGGTTGATCCCGAGCAATGACGGCAGCATCGATCCGCTCGCCTGGGCATCGGGCGTGAGCTTGCCCTGTGCAACGCCGGTCATAGCGGTAGACCGTCAAGCGCGACCCAGGTGATTATTATCACGCCGATGCCGATGATCATCACAGCCGCCTCGGCTGCACGGGTTAGAAAGTAACGCATATCGCAATCTCCTCGCGGAAATCGTTGAGGACTCGCTGTCTCACCTCGGCCTAACCCATTGAATTAGGCCACATTCAACCCCCCGACCCGGGGAGCCAATTTCCTCAACGATTCCCAGTTTTGTGGGGTTTTTCGTTAAGGTGAGACAGTTATTTGGCGGCGGGTGAGACAGAAACGTTTTCCATACGTTCTAGTCCACTCGTCGCCAAGTCTTTTTTATTCGCCTTATCGGTATACAAATCCGCCAATCGTGACGTTTTCCAGCCGAATGTCGCTTTCAATTCCGAGGTCGTCGCGCCCGATTCGGCCATCAATGTCGCCAAACATTTCCGCACACCATGCGCAGAGCACTCTTTCGGTAGCCCTGCCATCTTGGCGCGCTCGCTAAACCAGCTCGCCAGGGATTTCCGAGAGAACGGCTTACCGAATTGTGTCAGCACAAAGTGATCGAGCGAAATAATTTTACTATCGGACGCGGCATCGATGGCATCACGCAACTGCGGCAAAACTGGCAGATCCATCGGCACACCAACACGGTCACGCCCGACCGCTTTCTGGGTTGTCCAGATCATGCGTCCGTCGATTACATTTCGCGGCCCTAGTTGCTGCACATCGCCAATGCGGCACCCCAGGTAATAGAGCAACGACATCGCCATATGTGGCGTCGTCCCGGCTGGCCAGTAGTCAAAGAATTGCGCTACCTGCTCGGCGGTCCATGTCCAGTACCCGGAATACGTCTCGCCGTCCGGCCCGATATGAGCACGACCGCGAAGCGCCGGATTTTCTGATTTCGGCTCCAGGCCAATGAACGGATCGTTTTCCGTTAAACCCATTTTCCTGGCGTGGTGGAAAACTTGGACCAGATCCTTGCGACGATGCTCGGCGGCAAAAGGTTTGCCCTCAAATAATTTTTTCGCTCGGATCTTTTCAATATCGTGATGGTTCATGGTGGCAAATTTCATATCGCCGAACTCGTTTGAAATATGGCCGAGCTGCGCCAGCCGCGTCTGCTTTGTTTTATACGCGAGAACTGAAAACCGGCTGCTGCGCGTGTATTCGTCGATCAACCAGGAGAGCGTGTCTGTGCGGAAACTGACGTTGATCGGCGAAACGGCAGAGAGCTCACCGACGGCGATTCCGTACTCGACATAAAACGCGGGCGTCATGGGTTCTGATTTTAGGCGGATTGCCTTCCCGTTACGGCGCACTGACACCCGGAGCGTTCCGTGCTGCGAAAAATCTACCTTTACATATGGCAGTTTTTCCAGTTTCAACGTTGCCACGATCCTGGCAGCATCTCCGCGTTTTATCGTCGCCTCTGGTTTTTGTTCTTTTGTCATTCCTTACCCTTTCATCCTTTTTTGTTTTCCGAAAGAAATATCGTTTGTCAATTTGCCACGCATTTTGACAAGCATTTTGACAAGCATTTTGACAAACACTTTGGGTTTAGCTGCTAGATTTTTTTATTATGTCTGATCAGGCGGTGTCCACGTCTCGTCAAAAATTGACCAGCCGAGCTGCTCACGTCGGACATCATCAAGCGCCTCGATCTGCGTAACTCGATGTTGCAGCCCTTGTGTGAACTGGTTCACGCGGTGACTGTTTTCGACTATCACCTTAAAGTAGCGCGTCGATATTGCCTCGAACATGACGATCGTGTCGCGCGTCGGCCTGATCAATTTTTGCCGGCTGTCGTCGTCCTCCGCATCGCGGGAAATGTAACCGGCGCAGTCGGCTGATGCCAGCACGCGCGCGAATGCGCTATCGGCGACGCTGGAGCAATGCTCTCGCAATTCTTGCCGCGTGTACCAGTACCCACGCATCCAGGCCTCCATCAGCGCGTATAAAATAATGGAGGGAGCGCGGCCATTGAACCAAAATCGGCAACACGGGTCAGCGCCCTGCCGTTGCGCTTCTTCGAGCCACCACAGCCGCGCCTCTGAGTACGCGGCCATGAACTCGCGATATTCCGCGAAGTCGCTGTGCTGCATCAACGGGACATGCCCTTTGCCCCATTGCACCCGTTCCGCCGTCTGCGGTATTTTTTTCGCCATTATTTTTCTCCTCTTTTCAGAACATTACTTACGCTGCTCGGGTACCACCTGGCATTGGCCATCCGCTCACCTTTATCGGTGATGTGCGGGATCCGATTGCCTTTCGCAATTTCCCTCGAAGTCCAGACACCGCGAGCCGTGAGCCCGTCGGCCAATTTTTGCAGCGTGTCGCAACCGTATTTGCGGAGCTCCTCGATGACCTTCATCACATCCGCAGCGTGTGCGTCGGCGTCGGCCTTCACCTGTTCGCCGCCCAGGTGTGCGCCTTTCTCTGGCGTCGGCGATCCCAGGACAGTGCCTCGAGCCTTTGATGCCTTGAGCGCGGCCTTTGTCCGCTCGCCGATCAGATCCGCCTCATACTGAGCGACGTTCGCCATCATATTAAGCATGAAACGGTTCTGGCTCGGATTGCCGAAGTCTGGGATATCGCAAGCGATGAACTTTGCGGAGCTCTCCATGAGCCTGGACAGAAACGGCACGTTACGCGTGAGCCGGTCCAGCTTAGCGACGACCAGGATGGCACCGTTCGCCTCGCACAGATCCAGCGCCTTGCGTAGCTCTGGCCGTTTGCGGTCTGACCGCTTGCCGCTTTCGTGCTCGGTGAATTCGGCGATGATCTCCCAGGCGCCACCGTTCAAGTGCTGCTGGACAATCTCGCGCTGCGCCTCGAGGCCGAGCCCACTGGCGCCCTGCTTTTTCGTCGAGACGCGGTAATACGTGACGTATTTCCCTGTGTGGGGTACGCCAGATTTATCGTTCATAGTATCTTCTCCCGATTTACAGGCCGCAATATGCGGGATCCTGTTGGCCTTTGTAAAGCCGTTCACGCTGCCAGGTCGAAAAGCGGCAGACCGATCAGGTCCATCGTCCGCTCTTTGCTGGGTTTTGTCCGGGGTTTGAACTCGATCACCTCGGGCTTGTATTTGCCGGTCGCGACGTAACTGGTCCGCAGCAGCCGGTAGATCTCGCGCCATTTCGTGCCGTGGACGCTGCCGCTGGGGCCGTATACCCGCCCACCGATGCGGAGCTCGCCGCTGTTGTAATCGATGACGTGCGCCAGTTCGTGGCAGAGCAGCGCAGCCAGGGGCTTGAGCTCGTCGTCGGCGGGGCCGTACATGTTGCCGATCTCCGGGTCTTTGGCGATGGCTGGGTACTCCATCCAAACGCCGTCGCCTGGGGCCAGGTTGACCCGCTCGAAAGCATTGACCCATTTCCGGGCCTTCGGATCACGCATATCGCGCATCAGCGCATATTCAAACCGCTTGCGCCAACCGCGTAATCGCGCTGCCACCTTGTCGGGATCATCGTAATTCCAGTTGATGCTCCGCATTGCGATGCCCATGTAGGGCTTGCCGTTGCGTATGCCGCCGCGACTTGCGCCCTTCCGGTTGTCGGTCTTGAGCACCAGGTCTTTCCGCCAGGTAACGTCGATCCCGTTCGCCTCGGCGATGTCCAGGATCTCGGCAGTCATGCGGTTGATGGTTGCTCGGTTGGTCATCGTCATCCCTCCATGAATTTTATTTCGGCACAGGCGGCTGTCCAATTATTCTCAGCCTTGATATATTCCACGCTGTTCTTGTCGATTGCAGGATCCCGCATCACGCAGAAAGCCAACTCGGCAGCGTCTTTGAGCTCGGCGATGTCCCTGGCGCATTCTTCGCAATACGTCCGCTCCTCGAACCCCTCGGTCAGCCAGGCGCAGTCATCGCATCCGTTCATGGGTAGTGTCGGCAAGAAGATCGTCATCGTCATCCCTCCTCGTTTGCGTTTTCCAGTTCCTCGAGCTCGTTCAGCACCTCGAGCATGTAATCGCCGGTCGCCCCTGGGTACTTCCGCAGCCCGGTGACAATCTCGTCGCTGTCCTCGCGGCTCGTTGCCTTGAACCCGAGAGCGTAGAGCTCAGCGGCGTATTCGGTTGGTGGGGTCAAAATGTTCATCGTCATCCCTCCTTCGTTAAGCCGTTTTTGGCCATGCAATTCCCGGCCTTGATTGCGATCAGCTTATTGATCTTGCCGGTCGTCTCTTTGTCCTCCGCGTCGAGCTCGTCGCGCTCGGCATCGGTCAGGGTGGTGGTTTCTCTAATCGTCCAGGTGACTTTCTCCATGACCTCGGCCACCGCGTTGAGCTCGCAGATCTTGGCTTTCTCGAGGTCGTTGAGCTTCTCGAAGTCCAGCCACTCCGTGACATCCGCGATCCGGTCTAGGCTGGCGTAATTACCCAGGCCGTCGAACCCGACCCGGCCATCATCATCTCGCGTGACGATCACAACGGCGTCGTATGTCCTCTTTTTGGGCTTGCACCATTTGCCGGTCTTGGGATTGAGCGTGGCATACACACCCCGGTCGCCGCGCTTGTTGGTTTCGACCCAATAGCGCCGCTTGGTTTTAAGCGTGTAACCCCAGGGATAATCCGCGACCTCAATTGCGGTGTCGAAGTCCTTGGCGTTGTAAAAAATCTCCATCTCTCTGTCTCCTTCTTGAATGTTTCTCGTCTCTTACAGTTGATATATAAAACCCAATAGGTACTTTTACAAGACCTAAACGGTACCTTTTGTGGAATAAAATGCTTAAACAGAAAAAGTTCTCGCTATCTCAAGACGTTATCGAGCAAATAAAAATTGCTGCGAAGGCGGATCGGCGCTCGGAATCGAGCCTGGTTGATCAGATTTTGCGGCGAGAACTGCGTCGAGCGGTGCGCGATGATGACCTGGCGCGTGTCCAGGATGCGGCGCGTAAAATCACATGAGCTTTAGCAAGGCCAAAGGCACGGGATACGAGACTGAGGTTGTCAAAGCGCATCGAGCGCTCGGCATCGAGTCCAGGCGCCAGCCAGGATCAGGCGCAATCGCCGGTTTCCCCTGCGACATTCAGATCGCCGGGCTCCTGGGCGAATGCAAACGATCAAAGAAGCAATGCACCCGCCTGTACAAGGCGCTCGAGCAGGGCGGTGCCGACATCCTATTTCTGCGGGACGATCACCAGAAAACACTCACGGTCCTGCCCTGGGAAACCTGGGCGCTGATCCTCGAGTGGCTCGAGCTCGCAAAGAAATTTCCGGCAGAACCGGAATCCGAGATCGGCGGAACCGATCATGCAAAATGAGGAACGAGAAATGAGAAAACACGACAGAGTTGACGGGAGCGGGATGCGAAAAATGCTCCTGCTGCTCGCTGAGCACACGGACATCATTGAGGTGGAGGGCGGAAAGGATATTTGCGTTTTCCATGACGGATGGTCTGACGAGCGGGTCGCCGAGGAAATGGGTCACAAAAACGCTGGCAAAATCCGCACGTCGCGAGCTCGTTATTTCGGGAGGCTCCCCGACAAACAAATTGAGGCGAACGATCTGACCGAGCGCGTGCGGATTTGCGAGTCACAGGTTCATTTTTGGGAGAAGCATATTCTTGAAAATGAAGTCGTTCAAAAAAGCGTCGACGAGGCATTCGCGCGTTCTCTCACGTGGATCAGAAACGATATGGGTAAAATGAATCTCGAGCTAGTCGCCGCCCAAGAAGATCTCGAAAAACTGCGGCCTCTGATCGATGACCCGGAGCCCACAACCCCAATCAAAACCAATGGACACGCAAAGGAGTTAAACTAATGGATTTATCAGTATTCGACGGCGGTAGCGGCACGGAATATATCAGCTACAAAGCCCAGGAAACGCCACACTGGAAAATTGACGGCGTGTCGGCAGACATCAAAAAGTTTCTGCTGAACCCGCGCAGCCTTAAG
Organism: uncultured Rhodospirillales bacterium; assembly: GCA_963974935.1. GTDB lineage: Bacteria > Pseudomonadota > Alphaproteobacteria > Rhodospirillales > Casp-alpha2 > UBA4479. The sequence goes on from CAXBEV010000021.1 coordinate 8,825, forward strand.
ACGGGCTTTGGCAAGCTGGCAACCGGCGAGGCTCCGCACTGGGTGTGGTCAGAGATCGCTGGCACGACGATGGATAGGCCGAGCGACGAGCACAAACCAGCGTTTCAGTTGATGGTGCTGCTCAACGAGGCGCACGGCTCCCCGGTCACGGGCTGGCGCGAGTGGTCAACGAACCAGGCCGGAGCTCGTCACGCCATCAAGGCGATCTGGCCAGGTATCGATTCCGGTGCGAAGGAAAACCCTGGCAAGTCTGCGGTCATCGAGATCACGGGCTACGAGGGGCAGAAATTCGGTCCTGCCACGGTCACGGTGCCGGTGTTCAAGATCGAGGCATGGGTCGATACGCCTGGCCTGGTTGAAGCGGCCCCTGCTCCGGCCCCTGAGCCTGTCGCGCAATCAGCTAACGTCTTCTGATCGCATCTCATGGACGACATCGGGAACCTTTTACCAGCGATTGCTGAGCGCTTTCTGGGCGAGCCGTCCTCACGACGCGGCGTCACCTTGGCGTATGGCACTCACGGGTCGCTAAAACTCGACCTGGGAAAAGGTACCTGGTTCGACCACGAGAACGATGTCGGCGGTGGTGTCGTGGATTTGTTACTGCGAGAAGTTCCCGAGCTCGCAAAGGCAGAACCCGGCTCCATCGCCGACTATTTACACAACGAATTCGGACTTGAGAAGCGGGAGAACGGCGCCAGGTACGATTTAGAGGGGCTGAGAACGCCTCCTACGCCGCGCTCAGTCGTGGCGACGTACCAATACCGCGATGAAAGCGGCGCTGTGCTGTATGAAATCGACCGCATCGAGTGGATCGAGAACGGCGAACGTCGAAAGACATTCCGCCAACACCAGGTAAAAGACGGCCAGCGGCTCACCAAAAAATTCGATGCGCGGTCTGTTCTGTGGCGACTGCCCGAGATCCTGGCATCGACCGGCACTGTGATCATTGGCGAGGGCGAGAAGACCGTCCAGGCGCTCGTTGATCATGGCTTCGATGCAACGACCTGCGACCAAGGCTCAAAGAATTGGAATCTCACGCACTCGGCCAGCCTACGCGACCGCGACGTGCTGATACTGCCGGACAATGATGACGCCGGGCGAGCTCACGCGGCCAGTGTTGCGGCATCGCTCAAAGACTTCGCCGTTAGTGTGCGGATCCTCGAGCTCCCTGACCTGCCGCATAAGGGTGACGCATACGATTGGTTCAAAGCCGGTCACACGGCGACAGAATTGCGTGACCTGGCGGACAGTGTGCCGGTCATTAAGCACGAGGAGCTCCAGGCGATTACGCCGATCCCGGTCATGTCGATGCTCGAGGTCATGTCCATGCCGCCAAACGAATGGCTGGTCGAGGGGCAGATCCCGGAGAAATCGGTCAGCGCGATCTACGGGCCATCCGGCAGCGGCAAGACATTCCTCGCGCTCGATATGATGCTCAGCGTTGCCCATGATCGCGAATGGCAGGGCAACTATGTCCGCGAGGGGGCCGTGGTCTACATCGCCGGAGAAGGCGTCTCAGGGCTGCGGAAAAGGCTTCATGCCTGGCACAAGCATCACCAGGTCAACCCCGATGCGCCCTTTTTTGTGATCGGCCAGGCAGTCATCCTCAACAGCACCCAGGCCATCGACGACCTGATCCAGACCATCGACCAGGTACGCGGAGGGCAACAGGTCCAGGCGGTCGTGTTTGACACCCTAGCGCGCTGCTTCGGCGGCGACGAAAATGACGCCAGTGCGATGGGTGAAGCGATCCAGGCAATGGATCTGATCAAGCGATACTTCGATTGCGCGGTCGTCGCAGTGCATCACACCGGCAAGTCCGTCGACAAAGGTCTGCGCGGCTCGTCGGCATTGCTGGGCGCCCTGGATTCATCGCTCCAGGTCACGGGCGAGGACGGATATCTGCGGCTCAAAATGGACAAGCAGAAGGATGACACGGAGCTCGGCGAGCAATGGTTCTCGATGGATCAGGTCGAGTTCCAGGCACACGCGCTTGATGATCCCGAGACGAGCCTGGTGCTCACCAGGACAGGACAGCGCGAAACCGGCGTGCGGATGACCGACAACGAGAAGCGCGTTTATGACGCCCTGGTCAAAGCCGTAGATCGTCACGGTCAGCGCTCGGCGGACTTCTCATGGCTCTGGGTCGGGGAGGATGAGTGGCGCCAAGAGTTTTACGACATGACGAGCAGCAGCGGAAAACAGGGCTCACAGCAGAGGGCATTCAAGCGCGCAGCGGACGGATTGATCGCGAAAGAGCTCGTCGCAAAGGACCAAAATCGGTGCTGGAGCGTGAAAATGGCCAAAATGGGGCCGGACAGCCCGGACATTGCCCGGACAGAGCAAAATGTCCGGCAGGAAGGTAATTAATTCAATGGGTTACAATAGGCCGGACATTCACCCGGACACTGCATTGCGTGTAACCGCAGCCCGGACGGACAGGACATATCTCTATATGTCCGTCCGTCTGTCCGGCACGGTGTCCGGGGTGTCCTGATGGTGGATATTTCAGACGTTGATCGCATCGCAAAACTGATGGAGTCGCGATGGGGGGTCGAGAGGCTTCCGAGGTTGGTGTCGGAATTTATGCGAATGAAGTTCGAGCAGCAGCGCGATGCGTTCGACGTGGCGATAGAGTCCGGCGACCAGGATCGGATATCGGATATCGGCGCCGGAATGATCCGTGCCTGGGAAAAGCTGGACGAGGTAGCGCGCGAGCAAGGGCATCGATCTCTGCCTGACACGATCTGGACCGTGAAGCATCCAGGCACCGGCAAGACCATCGGGATCTATAACGGCAACGTTTCGCTGATGGAGCTCCGCGATGTGGCTGATGCCAGCTTCCCGCTCGAGGATCTGGCGAAGTTCATTCCCAATGTGCTCGTAAACGCCCTGGAAGCGTTCCCAGGGAGCGAAGTCGGCGATGTCCGGGATAGGGAGGCACTCGATGACGAAATCCCGTTCTAACGAGGACGCACGGCGATATTGCGTTCTGCCGTTCCGCTGCGTGGATGACGACACGATGCACATGACCACGCTCCGGGTATTGATGGCAATTTGCGTGCACACGAATGGCCACGGGATAGCCTGGCCAAGTCGCATCGCCCTGGCTCAGTTCGTGAAGCGGCACCCGGACACGATCTCGAGGCACGTGCAGCGATTGATCAAAGCCGAGTACATCCGAAAGCTGAAGCCCAAAGCGTACCCGATCACCAGGAGAACCGGACACCATTGGACAACGAACCGCTATCAGGTGTTGTTCGAGGGAGCGAAGACCAAACTGCCGAGCAAGGAACAGTTCTGGGCGCCTCGAGCAAAGGTCGCGAAGGATGATCCGATGCCAACCACCGCCCGGCTTAACGACCAGGGGGTCCGGGGGATGAATAACCAATCCCACGCAATAGCCCAAGCATTCGTTGCCGGAGTCGCTCGGGCCTCGGGTCAGCACCGGATCGCGGACCAAAACCTGTCAATCGCGGCAAAGCTGGACGCCTCAAACGTAAGCGCAGAGCGGATCCTAGACGTATCGACACAGATGACCAGGGAATCGCTCGAAGCCGGGAGATCCGCGCCGCTGACCTTGGAACAGGTTGCCGCCTGGGCTGGATTGGACTAGATTACAAATGCCAAACGTTCTTAAGGGATATGGAAAAGTGCCAGAAACCGCAGAATTCCGCCACTCTCGGCCCGAAGGAGGCCACCCCCTGCCCCCCACCCCCGCGCTTCTCCTGCCGGGGGGCACACGCAAAATTTTAGTGCTTTCCGCCAAATGAGTCGCGACCCAATCGTCAACGCCGTCATCGATCAATTCGAGGCCCGGTCCGATGAGGGGATGCGCCACTACGGCATGAGCATGGCCGCTAATCCCAAGACCACTTTGCAATGGCTCCAGGACGCGCAGGAGGAGCTGATGGACGCGATCCTGTATCTCGAAGCCCTTCGCAATTCGATGCCCCTAGCCCCCGCTCCCGCGACGCCCCAGTGCTATGTCTGCGGCGGTCAAATTGTCCATGTCGATGACGCGCGGATTTATGGCGGTCCACACGCTCAAGAGTCACGCCTGGCCTGTGTTGATTGCGGCGCTGCTTACACCGTTCACCATGATGAAAGGAAACTGCATGGCTAAGAAAAAAAATGACTGACAAGATCTCCGTCCGTAAGGCGCGCGCTGCGCTGAAGGATGACGACGAAAATCTGCGTGAAGCGGTGACGCAGGAACTAACTGCGCTGGCGGCGTCGGAAATTACTGACGTTTTATTCTGGGACGAAACGGGACGAGTGACGTTGACCAGCGCAGACCAGCTCGAGCCCCGCGTCCGCAAGGCGATCAAGAAGGTGAAGGTCACGCCTGGCCGCAATGGCACCAGCATCGAGGTCGAGATGCACGACAAGATTGCGCCGCTGCGGCTCCTGGCAAAGCATACCGGGATGCTCGATGGCGTCCAGGATCAGAACAAGCCAAGCGTTATCGGGATCAATTTGAAGGGACCAGCAGTTACGAATTACGAGGTGATTGAAGATGAGCCAGAGCCAGAAATGGATAGCGACCGCGGTGACGAGCAAGCGCCTGGCGATGGGCCTGACCCGTGAACAACTGTCCTGGGATGCGGGTGTTGCGGCGGCGACGATCCGCAATCTCGAATTGAACACGCATAACATCACATACAACAAGCTCGCGCTGATTGTCGAAGCGCTGGGCATGGAACTTGAACTCATGGATATCGATGCCCCGCAAGAAATCGACTGATCGCTCTCCGCGCCGCAAACGCGATGCACAGACCACGGATGCGCTGACCGAATTCGAGCTCGATTTCTCGCAGTCGCCGACCGTCTGGGATTTCCTGAACTCTGATAATTTTGTACGCGGGATCATGGGGCCGGTTGGGTCCGGGAAATCCTACGCCTGTTGCGCCGAGATCTTCCTCCGCGCCGTGAAACAGGCACCATCCCCGCGTGACGGGATCCGTCATACCCGTTTCGCCATTATCCGTAACAGCTATCCCGAGCTCCGCACGACGACGCTCAAGACCTGGCAAGAGATTTTTCCCGAGAACAAGTGGGGCGCGATGCGCTGGTCCCCGCCGATCACCCATCATATCCAATTACCCCCGCGCGGTGATGCTGCCGGGATTGATTGCGAAGTGATATTCCTTGCCCTGGATCAGCCCAGGGACACGCGCCGCGTCCTGTCGCTCGAGCTCACTGGTGCGTTTGTTGATGAGGTGCGCGAGCTCCCGAAGGCGATCATCGATGCGTTGACCTCGAGGGTCGGTCGATATCCGTCGAAGCTGGATGGTGGCGCAACGTGGCGCGGTGTGTGGATGTGCTCGAACCCGATGGACGATGATCATTGGTATTATCGCCTGGCTGAGAAGGAAAAGCCGGGGAAAGGCGCCTGGGCATGGAAGTTTTTCAGACAACCTGGCGGCGTTCACCCTGGATCCGTCGAAGATAAGAACGCGATATTCTCTGCGGGTAAGCACTGGGTACCCAACCCGAAGGCCGAGAACACAAACAACCTGCCCCCTGGCTACTACCAGCAGCAGCTCCAGGGCAAAAATCTGGATTGGATCAACGCCTATGCGGCAGGGCTCTATACGTTTGTCCAGGAAGGCCGCGCGGTCTGGCAGGAATACACCGACAGCACCATGTCCGTTGATTCAATGGAAATTGATTATTCGTTACCGATCCACATCGGCCTTGATTTTGGCCTGACCCCTGCCGCCGTGTTTGGCCAACGCCATCCATCCGGGCAGTGGAATATGTTTTACGAGCTCGTCACCGAAGACATGGGCCTCGAGCGGTTTGGCCAGATGTTGCTGTACGAGCTGAACACCCGTTTCGATAAGCTCGAGCCGCTGATCTGGGGCGATCCTGCCGGGTCAAAGCGCGATGAGATCTTCGAGGTGACAGCGTTTGACCATCTTCGCACCCTTGGCCTTAACGCCAAACCAACGGCAACGAATGACTTTCAGGTGCGCCGCGAGGCTGGTGCTGCGCCGATGACCAGGCTGATCAACGGCAAGCCGGGTTTGCAGATCCACAAGGATTGCCACCAACTCCGCAAAGCTCTGACCGGCGGATATTATTTCAAGCGCGAAGCAATCAGCGGCGGTCAGGAGCGCTTTCGCGATAAGCCATACAAAAATAATTCTTCTCATGTCGGCGATGCCTATGGATATATCTGCCTCGGTGGTGGTGAGCATCGGCGTTTGACGCGCGGATCGCATCGCCCTGGCATCAATACCGAGCCGGTGATCGCAAACACGGAATTCAGTGTTTTCTGAAAAAAACCCCCGGCACTGGGCCAGGGGAGTTTCCGCCAGGGAGACGGGAGGAGAACAAGAAACGCGATATTATATGCGAGCTTCCCGTGATTGATTTTCAAAACTTTATAAATCTGCCCGACGGCTATCGCCTGATCCCGTTTTCTCCCGCGCATTTCTATCTGTACGACTATTCCGAGATCGAACGCGCCACATTTGCGGCGTTCCCTGGTTATCTTGATTGGCTGACCGCGCAATCGCAGATCGGCCCATCCGCAACAGCCATGCGCGGCGGCGAATGTGTGATGTCGTTCGGCCTGGTGCCGCTGCTCCCCGGTGTCCTCGAGCTATGGATGCTGCGCGGGTCCGGTCTACGGCACCACGGGCGCCCCTTTCTGCGTTCCGCCCGACAGTTTTTTGATGCCCTGGGTACCGTGCCGGACCTGCGACGGGTCCAGTTCACGGTCCACACACAAAACTTTGCCGGTGTCCGCTTCGCCGAGTGGCTAAATTTCGACATCGAGGGGACGCTGCGGCAGCTTTTGCCAGGCGGTTCCGATGCTTTTCAGATGTCGAGGATATATAATGGGTGCTCTTTTTTCTGCGCCGAAAACTCCAGCCCCAGATCCCTCAATCGCAGCGAGCCAGCGGAAGCAGGAAGATATTCTCAAAAAGCAGGAAAAGCGGACTGCTGAGAAAGAGCGCCTGGCCGGTGATCAGCTAATGTCACGGAAGCGCGCACTGCGGTCTGGCGGTCAACGCATGTTGCTATCGTCAGTACGCGACGATTCCCAGGCAGGGATCAGCGACCTCAAAACGACGCTAGGCGCCTGATGAAGTTATCCGTCGCGCAGGTAATCAAGCGCGCCGAAACGGCTGACCGGCGCAAGGATTTGTGGCGCGGCTTGTTGTCCGAGTGCTACGAATTCGCCCTGCCCCAGCGCAATCTTTATGACGGCAATTATGAAGGCGGCACAGTAGGCCAGCCGAAGATGGAACGGGTCTATGACTCGACAGCCATAAATTCAACGCAGCGATTTGCGAACAGGCTTCAATCCACGCTATTCCCGCCTTATCGAAACTGGTGTCGCCTCACCGCTGGCACTGATATCGACCCCGAGCAAAAAGAAGGGCTCCAGCGCGCGCTCGATATCTACAACGAGAAAATGTTTGCCGTCATCCGTCAGACTAATTTCGACCTGGCAATGTCGGAGTTTCTGCTGGATCTCGCAGTCGGCACGGCGGTTATGCTTATCCAGCCTGGCGATGAGGACACGCCCGTCCGGTTTGAGTGTGTGCCGCAATTCCTAGTATCGCTCGAGGAGGGGCCGCATGGCTCGGTTCAAAACGTATACCGCAAAATGCGGATGCGCTGTGAGGCCGTCCCGCAAAACTGGCCGGATCTGACGGTTACGCCCGAGCTCCAAAAACTGATTGACGAAAAACCGACCGACGAGATCGAGCTCCTCGAGGCCACGATCTACAAGCCGGACGAAGATTATTATTGCTATCACGTCATTTGGCCGCAGAAAAAAGAGGAACTCGTTTTCCGCGAAATGGATAGCACCCCGTGGGTTGTTGCCAGGTACAGCAAAATCGCTGGCGAGGTTATGGGGCGCGGTCCTCTGATTTCCGCGATCAGTGATATCAAGACCTTGAACCTGGTTAAAAAGCTGATCTTGCAGAATGCCAGCCTGTCGATCAGCGGCGTCTATACCGCAGCCGACGATGGTGTGCTCAATCCGCAGACTGTCCGCATCCAGCCTGGTGCGATCATCCCGGTTGCGCGGAATGGCGGTCCCCAGGGCGAGAGCCTCAAGCCCCTGCCCCGTGCCGGTGATTTCAATACCGCACAGATCGTGATCAATGACCTGGTGGTGAGCATTAAGAAGATCATGCTCGACGACACGCTGCCACCGGACACGATGTCTGCGCGCTCAGCGACCGAAGTGTCGGCCCGGATGTCTGAGCTCGCGCAAAATCTTGGATCCGCTTTTGGCAGACTGATCACTGAGGCCATGACGCCAATCGTGAAGCGCGTGCTCACGGTAATGGATCAGGCCGCGATCATCGATCTGCCGCTGAAAATTGACGGCCAGCAGGTCAAGATCGTTCCGATATCCCCGCTTGCCCAGGCACAGAACCTCGACGAGCTCGAGGCCGTGATGCAGTTCATGCAGGTCGCACAGGCGGCGGGACCGAGTGGTCAACTGGCTATTAACCAGGACAAGGCCATTTCGTTTATCGCCGACCGCCTCGGTGTGCCGATGTCGATCCTCAACACGCAAGAGGAAAAAGAGGAAATCCTGGCGCAGATTGAGCAACAGGCAGAGGAAGCTATGGCCGCACAGGCCGAGCAGGAAGGCGCACCGGCATGAGCACCGCCTGGGCAGATCTAACACGCGAAACCAGCGACAGCGCCGAAGATATCGACAAGCTCCACCTCCGCGTTTTCTCAACGGAAGATGGCGCCAAACTGCTGCGATACCTGCGCGGCGTGACTGTGGAACAACCGACCTGGTACCCCGGCGAAGATGCCAGCCACGGCTATGCGCGTGAGGGCCAGAATTCACTCGTCCGCGAAATTGAGCGGCGATTAACCAGAGCGAGGATCATACCTGATGGCTGACGAAACACTGACCGTCGAAGGCGATAACCAAGAGGCCGCCACCGACGACAATCAGAGCTTACTGAATGTCAAATCAATCGAACCCGAGACTGACGAATACGAGGCGCCGCCGCACGTTGAAGGCGATGAGCCCGAAGCTGCCGCTGAGCCAGCCGAGAAACCGGAATACATCGATGATCAATTTTGGAATGCAAAAACGGGGGAGCTCGATGCCGAAAAACTGGCAACGTCGTATCGAGAATTGCGCGCGAAAATGTCGGCGGGAAAGCACAAGGCTCCTGCGGACGGCAAATATTCTACTGACGAGCTCGGCGATATTGATGCTGAAGATCCTATGCTGGCCGATTTTCTGGACATCGCGAAAGATGAAGGATTTTCTCAAGATCAATTCGAGCGACTAACGAAATTTTACCTCGAGTCCCAGGGCGCGCTGAACGAGGAAATCAAATATCGCCGCGACGACGAAATGGGCAAGCTGGGCCGCAACGCCGAAAAAATTATCGGATCGATGGATGCCTGGCTAACCAAGTTCGGCACCGCTGGCACGCTCAGCAATGACGAGCTCGAGGCCATTGCCAATGCGTCGAACAACGCGACGTTTATCAACGCAATGAACAAGATCCGGCGGTCGTATGGCGAAAGCGATATCCCGCCCGCAAGCGCATCAATGGATGTCGGCGCGACGACGATGGATGAGATCCAGGAATTGATGGCCGATCCGCGCTATGGGCAGGATATGGCATACACCTCGAGGGTAGAGAAGAAGGTCTATGCCCTGCACGGTGAGAGTTTTTAGTAAAACTTTGTTTGTCGCGTCGTTTGCGCCGGTCGTATTCTGATCGCGACCGATAACCGTCAGGCCGGTCGTTATGATTGTCGGCCCAGCCCACTGGATAACCGCGAAAACATTTTTCGTTTTTAACCTGGAGGGCTAAATGGCCAATATCTCAAACGCCTTCACAACCCTGTTTGATCAGGAAGTGAAGCAGGCATACCAGGCGTCACGCAAGCTCGGCGGATTGATCCGCGAGAAGAACGCCCAGGGTGCCAGCACTGTAAAATTCCCGACGCTCGGCAAGGGCATCGCATCCGTGCGGACCCCGATGACCGACGTAGTTCCGATGAATTTGGTTTTTTCTTCGGCGACCGCGACGATGACCGACTTTATCGCCGCAGAATATTCGGACATCTTCAATCAGTCCCATGTCAATTTTTCCGAACGCCAGGAACTCGTCCAGGCTGTCGGTAAATCGATTGGGCGCCGCATGGATCAGGTCACGCTCGACGCACTGACCGCAGCCGCTGGAACTGGCACTGTTGCAAACAGCATCGGTGGCGCAAACACGGACCTCAATATTGAAAAACTCCGTGAAACCAAGCGTATCATGGATGCAGCTAATGTTGATCCTGATGGTCGAACTTTCCTTATGCACGCGAATAGTCTCGAGGCATTACTTGGTGAAACAGAAGTTACTTCGAGTGATTTCGCCAGTATCAAGGCTCTCGTAAATGGTGAAGTGAATTCGTACATGGGATTCAATTTCATCATGCTCGGCGACATGGACGAAGGCGGTCTGGCCAAAGACGGTAATAACGACCGGACGATTTTCGCTTTCCACAAATCTGCCCTCGGTATGGGTACGTCGATGGATCAGCAGAGCCGCGTTGATTACATCCCCGAAAAAACTTCGTTCCTGGTCGCGTCAATGTTCTCGGCTGGTGCTGTCGCCATCGAGGGCGCCGGTATCGTAAAAATCACTTGCAGAGAGGCATAGAAATGGCTTTTTCACGAACAGGCTGGAACCCGGTTGGCGGACAGTCAAAAAAAGGCGATGGCAACGCGCTATGGTTCTATAGCTCGGCTGATGCAATCGCGACGGTAAATACCGCGGGATACTTCAATAAGGTTTCCAATGAGGTGTCTATCCGCGACGTGATTATCGTAACTGATACGGCCACGCCAACGACCAATCTGGTCAATGTGCTGACCAACGCCTCTGGTGTCGTTGACGTATCGAACGGCACGGCAATTGTCGAAACCGATGCCGATTAACTGACGACCGGGCGGGGGGCATTGCGCTCCCCGCCTCTCACTTCTCGGAGGGTCTATGGCGTCGGGCGATACAAAATTATCGATCTGTTCAGACAGCTTAATAATGTTGGGGGCTTCGCCCCTTTCGTCGTTTTCTGAAGGCACCGATGCCGCACAAATTTGCGACCGGCTCTATGACGACATCACAGATTTTGTGCTCGGCCTTTATCCCTGGAGCTTCTCTTACAAAAAGGTCCAGCTTGCCAGGGAAGTAGATACCCCGGCAACCGAATGGAAATATCAATACGTCATGCCAGCCGACCTGATTGGCAGCGGCGCGCGGGCTCTGTTCACGTCACCGACGCCAGGCTCCCGCGCGGTTGTTGATGGCTGGGAGATATCAGGCGGCAAATTAATGACCAGCCTCGATACTGTTTTTATCGATTATCAATACCACCCCTCGGAAGCGATCATGCCAACGTTTTTCGTGCAGCTTTTGAAATACTGGCTTGCCTGGCATTTTGCGGAGACGGTGACGGATCAGATCACGAAGGCGCAATATTTCCAGCTTCTCGCCGTCGGATCTCCTAGCGAAAATATGCGCGGCGCTATGACACGCCAGGCTATGCAGATCGAGAGCGCCAACACGCCGAACATGGTGATCGACGACTACGACCTTATCGCCGTCCGGTTCTAAATGAGCCGTGTTGTTCGCATACAAACGAATTTCAGTTCAGGTGAAATCGATCCGCTGTTACGCGCTCGCGTCGATCTCGAGCAGTATTACAACGCCCTGCAAACCGCGACGAACGTGGTGGTGCAGCCGCAGGGAGGCGTGAAGCGCCGCGACGGTCTGAAGTACATTGCCGAGCTGCCCGCTGCGGCCAATCCGCAGAGTGGCGTCAGGCTTATCCCGTTCGAGTTTAGCGTTGACGACTCTTATATGTTTGCCCTGGTAAACCAGCGAATTTACATTTTTCGGGCTGGCGCACTGGTCACGAATATCAACGGCACCGGGAACGATTTTCTGGCGGTGAGCGCCATCACATCGGCAATGCTCTCCAAAATCAGACACGCGCAATCTGCCGATACCATGATCTTGGCGCACGAAGATCTGACGCCTCTGAAAATTGTTCGCGGCGCAACCAATAGTGATTGGACCGTATCGGCGATTACCTTTACGAACCCGCCGCAATATCCGTTTTCCATAACGTCATCCAATCCAGCCGCCGACATCACCCCCACCGGCACAACTGGCAACGTTGAGATCACTGCGAGTGCTGGCGTTTTTCTCGCTGCCCATGAAAACCAGTACATTAACGTAACCGGCACATATGGCCGCATTCGCATAATTGAATTTGTCAGCACCACAAAGGTCAAAGGCTTTTGTGAAATTGGTCTGTTTGACACAACCGCGATTGCTGCAAATTCCTGGGAGCTCGAAACCGGATACGAAGATGCCTGGAGCGCGACACGCGGATATCCGGTGTCGCTGACATTTCACGAAGGGCGTCTGTATTTTGCGGGGAGCCGGTCACTGCCGACGACATTCTGGGCCAGTGTCGTCTCAAACTTTTTTGATTTTGAGCTTGGCGAAGGATTGGACGATCAGTCTGTCTCGGCCAGCATCACCACGTCCAGTTTAAACGCAATCGTCGATGTTTTCAGCGGTCGCGATTTGCAGATCTTCACAACAGGCGGCGAGTTTTATATACCGCAATCCGTGGGTGAGCCGATCACGCCCGGTAATCTCACGGTGAAGGTCGCCACCAGAAACGGCGCGAAGCCAGGTGTGCCGGTTGCCGGTCTGGATTCCGGTACAATCTTCGTACAGCGCCAGGGCAAAAGTTTGAATGAACTTCTGTTTACGGATGCGGAGCTCGCGTACACGACCGCAGCACTCAGCCTGTTATCCGGCCATCTTCTCAAATCGCCGACCGATATGTCGATCCGCCGCGCGACATCGACCGAGGAATCCGACCGACTTTTTATCGTCAACGGCGACGACGGAACCATGTCAGTGTTTTCGCTCAATCGCGCGCAACAGGTAATCGCGCCGAGCTCGTTTACAACGGACGGCAACTTTGAAGCGGTCGGCATAGACATTGATACGGCCTATGTGATCGTCAAACGTACCATCGGCGGCGCGGCAAAGTATTATGTCGAGATATTCGATAGCACGCTGCACACCGACAGCGCCGTTTATTCGGCCTCTGCGAGCGCTACAGGAGCAGCAGCGCAGCTTGAGGGTAAACTGCTCGATATCATAGTGGATGGCAACGTACAGGCTGATAAAACAGTGTCTAGCGGCACTGTAACATTCGACAACGCCAGCGCGTCCAACTACGAAATTGGTCTACCGTTCGCGATCTCAATTGTGACGATGCCGGTCGAGCCCAGGCTGCAAACTGGCTCGATCAAAGGATTTAAAAAACGGATTCTCGAGGTCAATGCCGAGGTCCACGACAGCCAGGCGATGACGGTCAACGGCCAGCTTGTCGCGTTCCGGCAGTTTGGCGAGGACGTGCTGGACAGTTCTGTCCAAAAATTTACAGGCATAAAAAAGGTCGGCCCACTTCTGGGCTACACCGATGAGGGAACGATCACGGTGTCTCAATCTGTTCCACTCGACCTGAATTTGTTGGCGCTTGATTATAAATTATCGGTGGGTGTCTAAATGGCAGAACTTGCAGTAGCCGCGAGCGTTGTCAGCGCGATAGGCACCATGAAATCGGGCTCGGCTCAGAAAGCGATGTACGACGCCCAGGCCGCGCAAACGATGGTGCAAGCGCGCAGCAACGTGATCAAATCTCGGCGTGAGGCTCTCAAATACAAACAGGATGGAGTCGCTGTCCTGGATAAAATGCGAAAGACAATTGCAACCGTTTCCGCGCGCGGCGCAGCCGGATCCATCGACCCATTCAGCGGATCCACCGGCAACCTCCAGATCAATATATTCGATCAGGGATACTTGGATTTCTCGATCAATAAAGACAATACGAACATGGCGCGCGAAAACATGAACATCATCCAGAAATCCGCCGAGTATCAGGCCGGGATTTATCGCGCCGCAGGTAAGCAAGCCAAGCAATCGGCAATGTTTAAAGCGGTTTCATCTGTCGCGATGGCGGGTTTTAATTACGGACAGGGGTTTGTTGGTGGCAGTGCTGGTGCGGGCATGGGTAGCGCTGGCCAATCAACCAGCCAATTCGTGTCGGGTTACGGCGCACCGATAGGCGGCGGTCCTGCTGGGTTTAGTCCTGGTGGCTCTGGGTACAGTACAATCTGATGGCCCCCCGGTATCCCACATATCAACGGTCGGCACAGCTAAGCGCCAGCATTGTCACGCCGCCCAACATCGACCAGGCCGCTCTTCGCGAACAGGCCAAAGGTTACGCCAGCATGGCGGAAGGCGCCGACCGCGTGATGAATTTCGCGTTCAAGGAAGGTGAGAAAAGAGCAAAATCTCGCGGCACAGCATCCGGTGCGGCAGATCCGACAGGCACCCTCGAGCAATTCGGCGGTCAGCGGCCAGTAAGCAATTTTGAGCAACAGGCCGCATTCGACGCGGCGGTGGGTTTGGCGTCTGTCGAGATCGAGACGGAAGCGCGCGTGGCGATGCAGCAGACAATGCTGCGGTACCAGAAGGACAAGGGCAACCCGCAGGATTTGCAGCAGGAGCTCGACGACATCCGCGAGGGTTACGCCGCTGCTGTTGATGATCTCGATCCGCTATCTGCCGCTAAACTGAACGCGAAACTCACGGCAGCGGGTCAATCGCTATTCCTCAACTATTCCGCTGATGATCTGCGTGTGCAGGAAAAAGAGCGCCAAGCGCAGGGCGTGACACTATATGCTGATGCTAAACGCCAAGCCGATATCCTGGGGCGCCAAACCGGATCCGATGACGACCTGGCAACGATGCTCGCATATTACACCGACAGTGCTGAGCAACTCGGCCAAACCGGCACACCGGCATTTGCGCGCGGCATCGAGACAATCAAAAACGATTTTCATATTGCTCGCGTTCGTGGTGCGTTTGAAAAATCGAATGATAAAGAGAAGTTTATCGAAGAATTCCGCGACGACCTGGACAAAGGCACGGGCCTGGCGCGCGGTTTGTTCGAGGGCGACAAGAAAACTTTGGGCAACGAGCAACTGACCTGGATGCGTGGCGACCTGGCAGCGAAAAAACGCGCAGCGACAGAGGATAAAGCGCGGCTTCGGGCTGACATTAGAGATACCGGAAGCGATGTTCGCGAGATCAACAAACTTGTAGGCCAGAATTTCGAGCAAGGTCGTGAAAAAATTGCAAGGCTGGTGAAGCGCGCCACCGACACAGGCGATAAAGAATTAGAAAGAGACGCCCTCGCGCTGCAAGCAAATGTGGCAACCATGTCGTACTTTCGCAAAGCCTCGCCTATGGCGATTCGCGCAGCAGCAACAGCATTCGAGAAGCAAGCAAACGCGGATCGTGACGTAAATCCATATGAAGCCTCCCGGATCACGATGCTGCGGAAAATGGCAGAAGCCGCCGAGGCAGGGCTCAGCAAAACCGCTGATTACCATAACGAAGTAAATCCCGAGGCGCCGTTCGCGCCCATCACACCGGACTCCCGTTCAATGCAATCGCGCGTCGAAGCGGCGGACGATTTTGCTGTTTCGATGGGGCTGCAACGAGCTCAGACATATCTCACGACCGGCGAAGCGAATTTTTATGGTGATCGGTTGGCCGATTCAGACACTAATGAACAGATCGCGATATTTACTCAGCTATACGCCGGGTTCGGCAAGGCAACGCCGACAGTCATGCAGCAGATTGCCAAATCCAATCCTATTGCGGCGCGGATCGGTGGGATGACGTATGCCAGCGGCGACGTGGACTTTGCTCGTCAAACACTCAACGGTTTTAACGCGATGAGCCCTGGACCTGGATTACCGGGCCAAACATTAGAAAAAGAAAACAGTGATGTCATAGAAGCGGAGATCGCCAGGGTTATGCCGAATATGCCTGGTGACGAATATGCCAGAGTGTTGCGTACAGCCGAAGCTGCCGTAATTGGATCGCGAATTGCTAAGGCGCCGCTCGATGTTGGTAAACCCGACGTAGTTGAAAAACTGGTGAACCAGACGCTCGGCGCGAAGTATGTCAACGGTGAGCAATTCGGCGGCGCAGCTAATTATAGCGGTCGCTCCGTGATGGTTCCCAATTCCGTCCGCGCAGAGGGTGGGCTCGAGGATCTGATCAAGGGAAGACGTGTCAACGCGCCAATGCGAGGGCGACAGACGGGGACTTCGGGATTCTCTCGGGGTGTTACGGATTATCAAGGCGGCATCACCGCTGAAGAATTAGCCGATATAGGCATCGTTCTATATATGCGCGGCAAGCCTATCGCCATCGATGACAAGTTTCGCCAATCCATCATGCCGAAAACCTTCGACGGCAAATCTGTCTATCTGACCATCGGCAACACCGACCAGGCGCTACAGAACGCAGACGGTACATTTGCGCTGATCGACCTCGATGCCTTGATGAACGTTCGCAACGCGGGGTACTGATGTTTCTCTCCCGCACAGATGAAATCCGCGCCATATCCGAGGCATCGCTGACCCCTGCCGAGGGTTATGAAACCGGGTTTTTTGAGAACCTGACCGCAAGCTACGACGCTGATAAAGTTTTTAATACACATCGAGCCAATCAAGATGCCACGATCAAAGTTTTAGAGCCGTTTGTCAAAAATGCGGGGATTGATCACAACCCTGGTTTTTTCTTCGATGCTCTAAACGGTTCGTCCCGTCCGCGCGCCACGGGCAGACTGCGGCAATTCGATGAGATTGATGAAGCCTCGATGCCGGAGGCGCCGTTTTACGAATATCGTATGCGGTTGCAAAAGATGAACGCCGCGCTCGAGGCCCAAGGCAAGCCAACAATTTCCGAGGAGCAGGTCAACAAAAAGGCGCGTGAAATAGCGTTGAAGGCGCGCTCTGACCAGCAGGATATATCCTCGCGCTCAACCACAATGGGCGATATAGGCGATCTTTTAGGTGGCGCTGGCGCAGCGGCTCGAGCGCAGATCCGTTCCCCGGCAGCTTTCAGTTTAGCTGCTGGCGCGTCAGTTAAAGCTGGTATTTTCTATACGGCATTAGTCGAGGGTGTCATCGGCGCGAGTTATGAGGCACTGGCACAGCCCGATGTCAAAAAATGGTACGGCGAGCTCGGCCTTAAATACACCTCTGCGGATTTTCAGCGCAACGTGCTTGGCGCGTTTGCGGGCGGCGCTGCGTTCGGTGGTTTGATTAAAAGCGTCATTAAATTTGCGCCAATTGCTCGAGATAACCTTGATAAGAAAGGTGCGCTCGGTCGCGAGATATCGAAGCAGGTAGACGAAACAAGTCTATTCGAGGTCGATCAGGCGCTCCGAAACATGAGCGAAAAGGATGCGATTGCCGGTCTGAAGGCACTCGAGAAGGCTGGCGTCCCGATCAACAATGAAGCCGCTGCGCTTATGCGCCAGGTGGCAAACGATGACGCTGACGAAAACCCGTTGCTCGGTGACGGCCTCGATGCCCAGGCTGAGCACCTCGAGCGCCAGTTAGCCGTAGAGCTCGCACTGGACGCCGACGAGATCCCGGTGCTGACGGACAAGCCAGCAATCCCGCCGAAGGTTCCTGACGACATCAATCATTACGACAATCTCGATGATACTGTTTTCCGTTTTAAACCCGACGACATCGGGGTCGATGCGAAGACATTCCAATATAAAAGCGGTGGCGATCAACAGGGCGTGACCGACAAGTACCGCGCAACAACAGTCTGGGATCCGTTCAAGGCGGGTCAAATTCTTGTTTACGAATACGCTGATGGGCGGAAAGTGATCGCTGACGGTCATCAACGTCTTGGCATGGCAAAGCGGATTAAGGCCGCAGATCCATCTCAGAAGGTCATTCTGTACGGTAGTGTTTTGCGCGAGCAGGACGGAATAACGCCTGAGATGGCAATGGTGATTGCGGCGAGAAAAAACATCACCGAGGCAATCGACGCCCCAGGCAACAAAGTCATAGATGCGGCCAAACTCGAGAGATCGGTGCCTGGTGCGTTGGACGATCCTTCTTTACCAGTTGGCACGAGTTTAATACGGACGGCCCGTGACCTGGTAAATCTGTCCGACGAAAATTTCGGCATGGTCGTTAATGAAATCGTGCCAGCAAACTATGCGGCAATTGTTGGGCGACTAGTCGATGATCCGGGCAAACAGAACGCGATCCTGCGGATCCTGGTAGAAACGAACCCAGCTAACGTTACCCAGGCCGAGGCCATTGTTCGCCAGGCGCGTCAAATTGAATTTCGTGAAGCGACCCAGGACGGTCTATTTGGCACTGAAGAATTCACACAATCGTTATTTGCCGAGCGCGCCAAAGTTCTCGACGCCACACTGAAGCGGCTGCGGACTGATAAAAAAGTATTCAACAGCCTGGTCGAAAACCAGAACCGCATCGAGGCCGAGGGTAATCAACTCGACGCCGACTCAAATATCTCCAGGAGCATGACAGATGGCCAAGCGCTCGAAATCATCGCGGCGCAAGCAGACCGCAAAGGCGGCATCGCCGACGCCCTCAACCTCGCAGCGCGTGAGCTCGCCGATGGCAGACCCCTCACAGAAGTCAGCCGCAACGTTGCCGATGCTGTCAGACGAGCAATTGACGACGGCGATATCGATGGCTCAACTGTACGTCTTCAAGGACGCGGTATCGATGTTGAAGCGGAAGGGGATCGCCTCGCGGCAGGTCCAGAACGGCTAGACGAATTTGACGAGCCAAACGGCAAAGGATCTCAGGACCAGGCCGATGCGTCAGAAACGACGCTGCGCGAGGAAACGACGCCAGTACAGACGCAGCAGACACAAAGCCAGCAAGCCCTGGAGCGTTTGTTTGATGATGGAGTTGAAGCGCAAGAAAAACAATTAGTTCTAGCGCAAGATTTAGTCCCCGCAGACATAAGGCGACTAAACCAAGAATTACGCGGTGGGCAGAATTATCAAAGCATCGACGATATCATCGACCGCAATAATGTTTTCAATTCGGAGCTAAATGATGCGGTGCGTGCGGCGGCAGGAAAACACCAAATTGTTTACGTCGCTGGCAAGGCGAAAGAACGCGCACGCATAGTCGAAAAAATAGAAGGAAAATATAACGGGCAGTTGAATTACATCACTGACGTTTCACGGGCCACCGTCACCATAACGAAACCTGGCGAAGCTGATGACTTTATCCGTACATTGAGCGGTTCTTTTCATGTTGTCGATGAAGGGTATGCCGGACCTCGTAGGGGCTCAGACGGTTACAGTGGTTATTATGATAAAAAGCTGATGGTGATTAACTCAGAGGGGTTGATCGGCGAGGTCATAATTATCGAGCGCAATTTGTTCGAGGCAAAAAAAGGTATTGGACACCAGCTTTACAAGATACAACGCGGCTCAGATATCGACATTACGCTAAATAAAATTCCAGATGGCCCGATCAAAAAACGCCTTCAAGCATTGCTCGGAGACGACGAGGCAGTGCGAGCAGCGGCACGACTAGAAGGCACTAATTTATATGAAACAGCCCACGCAAGAATGGACCCAGAGTTTGTTCAGCTAACGGGCAACTTGCTTAATGATCCGCCCCAGCTTTCGAGCGTTGCTGCAAATTCTGCGCCTGTTTCTTCGACCGTGCGCGTGTCAGACAGCAGCTCGGATGATTTAATTTCACCCCAATCGCCTTCAGAAGCGCGCCAAATAAACGCATTGCCGTCATCTGAAAGAACCGCTGGGATTGAGCCTTCGAGTGCAAAAAATCTCACGGGAACCTCCGACGTAAATATAGGCGATCCAGCCCGTGTCCGCAACGTCGAAACCACTGCCCAAGGCAAACAAGCCTTAATCGAGGGCGTTGCCCCTATTACATCTGCCACACGCGCCCAGGCCGGTGTTGATGCACCCATGTCAGGCGGCGCTCGGCCTATGGATGAAGGTCTATTCGACACTGGATCGCGCGCGCAGATGGATCTCCTGGACATGGCGATACCTGTCGGCCAGCGTATCGATGATGCTGGTGAGCTCGTTTCCGAGACGCAAACCGTGCGCGATATCCTGACCGAAATAGACAATGACAAATCCATGCTCGACCGACTGAAAGATTGCGTATGACCGATTTATTAACTTGCATCGCCAACGGCATCACCGAGGGATCGATCACACCAGAACAGGGCCGCGCAGCCAGCGATATGTTTGAGGATATACGCGATGCGTTGACCGACCGCATGGGTCCAGAAGCCGCATCGAACAGCGCAGCGCGTCAAACGTTTGACCAGCTTGCCGCTGACGCAGCGCATAAAAAGCGCACAAAGCTAATGCAGATCCAGCGCTATCGTTCTCTCGAGCGCAGCATGAATGAGTTTGAGAGCGACAAGCCAGGCAAAGCGCTCCAGGCACTCATCTCTGAAGATCCGCGCGCAAATTATCAAAACCTTGATGGGGTCTATGACGGCACGCGCAAAGCAGTATTTGCGGAAATGGATCAAATCCTGGGCCGGTATCGAAAGGGCGTCGTTGGCCAAACCAGGTATTCAGCCGAGCTCCCTGCCCTAGTCAAAGAAGTATTTGGCGAAAGCACCGGAAACGTTCCCGCCCGCGAGATGGCAGAGGCGTGGCGGATGGTGTCGGATACACTGCGGAAGCGCGCGAACGCCGCAGGAATGCGGATCCCGAAGCGCACCGATTGGGGTTTGCCGCAATCACACGATATGCTCCTGGTCAGAAAAGCCAGCTCGGACGAATGGAAAGAATATATTCGCGGGCGCCTTGATCCGGGAAAAATGATTGACGAAAACACCGGGCTTCCCATGACACCGGAAACCCTTGAGCTCGCGCTAACTGAGATCTACGAGACAATTACCACGGGCGGACTAAACAAGATCAACGAGCCGCAGTTTCATGCCGTTGGCAAGTCACTGGCTAACCGCCGCACTGATCATCGATTCCTGGTTTTTAAAGACGCGGACTCTTGGCTCGAGTATCAGCAGAAATTTGGCGAACCTGATCCGTTTGCGACAATGATCCGGCATGTCGAAAGCATGAGCCGCGACATTGCGACGCTTGAGGTTTTTGGGCCTAATCCGGCTGCGATGGTCACAGCACTGAAAATGCGCGCCAAGAAAATGGTCGTAAACACTGGCGGCGAAAAAAGTCTCCAGGGCGATTTAAGTAAATTCGACGCGATGTTTGATTCATTCAGCGGAGCCGCCAACGTCGCCGATAATCAGTTATATGCAGATTGGGGCGCTGGCACTCGCAATATCATAAATTCGTCATTACTCGGTGGCGCGTTCCTGTCAGCGTTATCGGATCTCGGTACCCAGCGCATGGCCGCGATGATGGTCGGAATGCCGCAGACAAAACTGCTCAGCAAAATTATCGCAGAATTCTCCCCGCTCAACATCGAGGAACGCGGTCGCCTTGCAGTTCGCCTCGGCCTGGGCGCCGATAACTGGATTTCGACTGCTTACGCCCAAGCGCGGATCTTCGGGGAGGTAACAGGCCCGGAGGTGACGCGCCGGATCAGCGACACGGTTATGCGGGTGTCAGGCCTGTCTCCCTGGACCCAGGCCGGGCGCCAGGCGTTCGGAATCGAATTCACTGGCTATCTGACTGATAACATCAAACGGCGCTTTGACGAGCTCGACAGCGGCTTGCAAGATATGATGCGCCAGCAAGGTATCGGCGCTGATCGATGGGATATCATTCGTTCAACCCCGCTGTACAAAGATGCCGATAGCGGCATGACGCTTCTCCGGTTCTTGGATGTCGAAAAGCGCACCGACTTGGCGCCAGGTCTTGCCAGGGAAATATCTACGCAGGGAATGTCCCTGGTCAAAGTTCTGACGGACCTTGCCGTACCGATGAGCTCTACACGGGCTCGAGCTTCACTTGTCGGCACAACGAAAGGCGGTTCGCTGTCGGGGGAAATTATGCGCAGTTTCGCGCAATTCAAAAACTTTCCCGTGACCATTTTTCACGAACATATTCATCGGTATTTCCTTATGGAAAGCGGCGCGAGCAAGGCGAAGTACATGATGAATTTCGTCATCGGAACGACCGTCATGGGCGCCCTGGCGCTGCAACTTAAAGACATGGCAAAGGGCCGAGATCCAAGGCCAATGGATAACCCGGCATTCTGGTCTGCGGCAATGCTCCAGGGTGGTGGGCTCGGCATATTTGGCGATTTCATGTTCAGCCAGGTTAATCGGATGAACACCGGATTAAAGGGGGCCATTGCCGGGCCGAGTGTTGGTATGTTGGACGATTTCAGAAATTTGACACTCGGAAATCTGACGCAACTTAGCCAGGGTGAGGATACGAAATTCGGCCCGGAGCTGGTAAAATTCGCCTCGAGATACACGCCAGGATCATCGATTTGGTATTTGCGCGCCGGGCTCGAGCGACAGTTATTCGACCGGCTCCAGGATTGGGTGGATCCAGATGCGGCAAAGAAGTTCCGGCGCCAAGAACAGATGTACGCCAAGAAATATGGTCAGGGAATGTGGTGGGCGCCCAACGAGAACCTGCCCAGCCGCGCACCAAATTTTGAGAATGCGCTCGGACAATGACTGATTTTGTTTTAATTTCGTTTTACAATACCCATAAGGGGGCTATCGATGGCTGATTATCCTATTACGGCGGTTGATCGCCGCACCGTTCTCTCTGGCAGCGCTGGCACTGGGCCGTATGCTTTCAACTTCCCGGTGCTCACGCAAACCGATCTTGATGTATATAAAGACGACACTAAGCTGACGTTGACCAACGATTACACGGTGAGCATTGGCGTGGCCGGTACGGGGTCAATTACCCTGGCCGTCGCTGCAACAGTGTCAAATAATATTACCATCGTCGGCGCCAGGGCCATCCAGCGGACCACGGACTTCGTGACGGCTGGCGATTTCCTGGCATCAAGCCTCAACACTGAGCTCGACAGTCAAACGATATTCGCTCAGCAAACGTCCGAGGATGCCGACCGCGCAATCAAGGCGCCGGTTACAGATCCGACGAGCATCGATATGACGCTGCCTCTGAAGACAACCCGCGCGACGAAAGCTATGGGTTTTGATTCAAATGGCAATCCTGTCGTTTCGACCTTGACGCTGGCGGCGATGGAGGCCGGTTCGACGGAAGCAGCGAGTTCGGCCACCGCAGCAGCAGCCAGCGCGACCGCATCAGCTAATAGCGCAACTGCTTCGGCGTCGTCGGCCACGGCAGCAGCAACATCGGCGGCATCAGCGGAGGGGGCGGCAGGAACTCAGAATGTTGACCGTTTTAACGGCACGGGTAGCCAAACTGCGTTCACGTTGTCATCAGCCCCGGCGACCGAAAACAATACATCAGTCTATGTGGCTGGCGTGTATCAGCAAAAGGACACATATTCCCTATCCGGCACAACGCTGACGTTCTCGACTGCCCCGCCGTCCGCCACCGGAAATGTCGAGGTGATGCACCTGTCCACGCAGTCGATTGGCGTCGATCCGTCAATCGGTACGGTAACCACGGGCGCGGCTGGCAGTAGTGCAGCGGCCTCGATCACGTCTGGCGGCGTCCTGTCGTTCACGATCCCGCAGGGTGATGACGGTGCGACGGGATCGCAGGGTGCGACAGGGGCCGCAGCGACGATTACTGTAGGGTCTACGACGACCGGAAACGCTGGGACCAACGCATCGGTTGTAAACAGCGGGTCATCCAGCGCGGCAAACTTTAATTTTACAATTCCAAAAGGCGACCAAGGCGTAACCGGCACCGCAGCGACAATTGCTGTTGGCACGGTCACAACCGGCGCGGCAGGAAGTAGCGCAACCGTCGTCAATGGTGGTTCGTCATCTGCGGCCACGTTTAATTTTACAATTCCTAAAGGTGATACCGGGAACACTGGCTCCACCGGATCAACAGGCACCGCTGCAACTATTGCTGCCGGTAGCGCAACAGGTCTTTCTGCTGGAGCATCGCCTACTGTTACAAACAGTGGATCGTCGAGTGCCGCAACATTCAATTTTGGCATCCCTGCTGGAGCCACTGGATCAACGGGTAGTGCTGCTACTATAGCAGTTGGTTCAACCACGACAGGCGCTGCTGGTAGTTCTGCAAGTGTTGCAAATAGTGGTTCTTCAAGCGCAGCAACTTTTAATTTTACAATTCCCAAAGGTGACACCGGAACTACTGGCACAGCGGCAACCATTGCTGCTGGTTCAGCAACGGGCCTTGCAACAGGTGCGTCTCCGACTGTTACAAACAGTGGGTCTAGCTCGGCTGCTACGTTTAACTTTGGCATCCCGGCTGGAGCTACCGGATCAACGGGTACAGCAGCAACGATAGCAGTTGGGTCGGTTACCACGGGTGCGGCAGGATCGTCTGCCACAGTTACAAACGTTGGTTCGTCATCTGCGGCCACATTTAACTTTGCCATACCACAGGGCGCGGCAGGAACAGGCTCTGGCGACGTTACAGGTCCGGCGTCAGCAACTGACAATGCTGTTGCGCGTTTTGATGCAACGACGGGTAAACTGCTCCAGAACAGCACGGTTACGGTATCGGATGCAGGAGCAGTTACAGCAGGAGCAATTACAGCCTCTTCTTTAGCTCTTACGACTGATCTTGCTATTGCAGACGGTGGTACTGGTGCCTCGTCGGCTAGTGCAGCTAGGACTGCATTAGGTGTAGACCCTGCCGGGACTGACAACTCGACAAATGTAACGCTGGCTGGAACACCTGATTATATTACTATTAGTGGGCAGACCATTACCCGTGGAGCCGTTGTTCTTACAACTGATATATCAGGCACCTTGCCTATTGCTAATGGCGGTACAAATGCAACGTCAGCTAGTGCAGCCAGAGTTGCATTAGGTGCAGCAGCATCAGGTGCTAACTCTGACATAACATCTCTCACAGGACTGACAACTGATCTAACAGTTGCACAGGGTGGCACAGGCGCAGGTACGTTTACCGCAAACGGTTTGCTCGTAGGCAACGGCACAGGTGCTGTTACGGCTACTGCTGTTGGCACCAGTGGGCAGATATTAACCAGCAACGGTAGCGGAAGTGCGCCTACGTTCCAAGCTGCTGCTGCCGGTGGGGCTACAGATATTAATGGTCTGAGTGATGCTAAAAAATTAAATACATCGACCTATGGAATTGGTGCTGGCGCTTTAACTGCAATGTCCGCTGCTGACGATGACGGAGACAATCTAGCAGT
>CAXBEV010000022.1:0-32698 GCA_963974935.1 uncultured Rhodospirillales bacterium
TGGCGGAGGGGAAGGGATTCGAACCCTCGATACAGTTTCCCGTATACTGGTTTAGCAAACCAGCGCCTTCAGCCACTCGGCCACCCCTCCGCAGGGATTGGGGGCAATGGGTGCCCTCCTAAGACGGCGGGAATGTACGGGTTAGGCGTGCCAGCGTCAACCGCGCGGAGAGCTTGATCCAGGCTTTTATCACATCACCTGTGACGCGGGGCGGCTTGCCGAAGCAGCGGCACGCGGACATCATACTCGCCCGCACATACAGGCCCGCATTTTTCACCGTTCAAGGAACTCGATCCCTGCCTCAAACTTCGCCTTCCAGTCCTGAAAATCCGACCAGCCGTCTCAGCACCACAGCCGTGGTGTTGTTGATGACGCTGGGCACGCTCGGACAGTTGGCGCTAAACATCGTGCTGCCGTCGCTGCCCGCCATCGGGGTTGAGTTGCAGACCGCACCCGGCGCCGAGCGGCTGGTGCTGTCGGTGTTTCTGATCGGCTTTGCCGGTGGACAA
This sequence comes from uncultured Rhodospirillales bacterium, assembly GCA_963974935.1. GTDB lineage: Bacteria > Pseudomonadota > Alphaproteobacteria > Rhodospirillales > Casp-alpha2 > UBA4479. Next base: position 510 of record CAXBEV010000022.1, read on the forward strand.
TTGCTGGTCGGGCCGCTGTCGGACCGCTTTGGGCGAAGGGTGATCCTGCTACCGGGCCTCGCGCTTTATGCGGTGCTGGGCGGGGCTGCGGCAATGACCGCGTCGCTGGAATGGTTGTTGGCGGCACGTTTGATCCAGGGGCTGGGCGCTGCCGCCGGGTTTGTCATCGCACGCGCCATCGCGCGCGATGTGTTCGAAGGCCCCGCGTTGGTCCGCATCTTCGGGCTGCTGACGCTGACCATGGGGATCGTACCGGGGGTCGCGCCTGTGCTCGGCGGACTGATCCAAGACAGCGCCGGGTGGGAGGTCAACATGCTGATCACCGCTGCCGCCGGCACCCTGATCTTCGCGCTATGCTTTTTCATTCTGCCGGAGACGGGGACCCGGTCCGACGTCGAATTCGCGCCTTCGGGCGTCGTAATCAGCTATATCTCGATCTTAAAAGACCCGACGTTCATGCGCTTTTCCGGCACCAATGCGCTGGCGCTGGGGTCGCTCTATGCGTTTCACGCCGGCGGGCCCGAGTTGATGATCGCCCAACAAGGCATCAGCGCGTCGGCCTACGGAATCGTCGCATTGCTGCATTCCAGCGCCTACATGGGGGGCGCAGCGATGATTACACGATTTGGCCCGCGCCTCACCGATACCCGGCGCGCCATGGCCTGGGCGGTCAGCGGCATGTTGGCGTCCGCCATTGCGATGCTGGCGTTGGGGCTCAGCGGTAACGCGCAGGTGGTGCCCATCACAGCCCTAATGGTAGCATTCGGTTTCGGCCTGGGCGCCACGCTGCCGCTGGGCGTCGCCGGTGCGCTCAGCCCGTTCAAAGCCCGCGCCGGCGCTGCCACGGCGATGCTGGGCGCCATGCAGATGTCCGCAGGCGCCGCCGCCAGTGCGGTCGTCGCATTCTTTGATTCGACACCCGAAATCGCCTTTCCTATCGTGATGATCGGTATGACCGGATTGGCGGTGTTTAATGCCAAGAGACCTTAATTTAGACTTTAAGCGTGGAGATCGAATATGGCCGAGCATGATCATCCTTCCCTCAAAGACCTGGTGCAAACCCGCTTCAATGAGCCGCCGGAAGGGGCGCTTCCAGATGGCCCCGCCAACACGGTCCACGCGCAACTGCTGCGCCACCGGGTACGCCGTCGCTACAAGGAAACCCCGGTCCAGCCTGAACTTTTGAACCTGCTTTTGGCGTGCGCGCTGTCGGCGCCGGCGAAATCCGACCTGCAACAAGTTGCGATCATTAACTTTGCCGATCCCGATAAACGCGCCGCCGTCACGGATTTGATCCCCGACATGCCATGGATTAAGCAAGCACCGGTGTTTTTACTGTTTTGCGGCGACGGTCGGCGGATCCGCCGGATCGCCGATCTGCGCGGCACCACTTTCGCGCACGAGCCGTTGGATGCCTTCATGAACGCAGCCTGCGATGCCGCCATCGTGATGCAGAATTTTATTGTCGCCGCCGAAGCCGCCGGGCTCGGCTGCTGTCCGATCAGTGCCGTCCGTGAGGCCACCGATGACATTGTCGCCCTGGCACAGTTACCGGACGGCGTGTTCCCGTTTGCCGGGCTTTGCGTCGGCTACCCCGCCGACGAGCCATGGGTCAGCGTGCGGCTGCCGATGCGCGTCACCGTACACACGGACCATTACGACGACAGTAATTTGGAAAGCGAGCTTGCATCCTATGACGCCAGACGGGACGCGGTGAACCCGCATTTGAAACAGCGCGACCCGGCGCGGTTCGGCGAGGTCGATGATTATGGCTGGTCCCACGACAAGGCGCGCCAGACCGCAAATACCGACCGTCTATCGTTCGCCGCCTATATAAAACGCAGCGGCTACGATATCAGCTAGCCCCCTCAAGTTGCCCACGGCAAAATACCCGTCCGCAACAGATAAGTGGCATCGCCATACTGCTGCCACGTTTGCCCGCACACACTCATTATCCATATGTCGTAAAATTTAACGCGCTATGCGTGTCCGCGTCTGTCATGCCCGGGTGGCATTGTGCGATGAAACAGAATCCACGGAGGATACACAATGGGGAACTATGAACACATGGCGATCGCAACCAAGTTGCCCAGCAGTGGCCGCTCGGTGCTCAGCGATGCGGTCGGGCCGGATGCGCCGAATGTGCCGGCGGACCTATCCTTGATTGCGCGTGCGCTCGAAACAGCCGGTTTACTGGATGCGTCGGCACCTTTAAGCGATGTGCGTCATCAAGTCTTCAAGGCAATCCATCATGTGGCGCGCACTTTAAGTGACGTTGGCGGCGACGGTGGGCCGCCTGATGCCCCCAGTCACCTGTCACCAGCGGGCACGACAGAGCGCGTATTTCGCCGCGCCGTGGCCAGCGGTCGTTTTCCAATTTCGCATCGCGCCGCGCATCAATCCGCCGTCAAACCCGGCATCCACGCCCTGGTGTCGGGCGGCGCCAATCGTGCACGCAAGAAGTTGGCCACAATTGAGGCGAAGACGGTTGCCATCGATGCCCGCTATCGCCGCGCGGTTCTGCCCAGCATGTCGAAACAAGCTTTTCTCACCAACCGCCGATTGGTGCAGGCGCTCAAGGACGGGGGTGCTATTCCGGGTCTTGAGGTCGTACTCGCGCAATCGCTGATCTAAGACGGCAAGCAAGGCTTCGTCAATGTTCGAGATTTTTTCCAAGAGCTGGATCATCAAGTACCAAGCCTCACCTCACATCTACAGCAACGCGTGACGGCACAATTGGGCAGCGGGGTCGGTCGACGGTTTCGAAAGCTCTGCCAAGGCGAGGCACCGGTCGAGGCAGATTTTCCCGAACATCGCCCAAAAGCAGAACCGTAGTGCTCCGGCTTAGTTAACGCTGTGTTCGCGGATCGCTGCGGTGCGCACGGATTTCCGGATTTTCTCGAACGCCCGGACCTCGATCTGGCGGACCCGCTCGCGGCTGATCCCGTACACGTTGCTGAGGTCTTGCAACGTCATCGGATCGTCCTTCAAGCGGCGTTCAGTCAGGATGTGACGTTCGCGATCAGTCAGGCATTTCATCGCGCCCTTCAACATGTCATGGCGATTGTCGAATTCCTGCGCATTGCCAATGGTGGTTTCATGGCTCTCGCCGTGGTCAACGAGCCAATCAATCCATTCACCCTCTCCCTCTTCACGCAAAGGTGCATTGAGCGAGTGGTCCGGGCCGGCCAAGCGGCGGTTCATGTTGATGACTTCTTCGTGCGAAACTTTCAAGCGGTCGGCGACGATTTTGGTCTGCTCGGGCGTCAGATCACCGTCATCAATGGCGTCGATTTCACCTTTGATGCGACGCAAATTGAAAAACAGTTTCTTCTGCGCAGCCGTGGTGCCCATCTTCACGAGCGACCAAGAATGCAGAATGTATTCCTGGATCGCGGCGCGAATCCACCACATGGCATAAGTCGCAAGACGGAAACCACGTTCCGGATCAAATCGTTTCACCGCCTGCATCATGCCGATGTTGCCTTCGGAAATCAGCTCACCCACCGGCAAACCATAGCCGCGATAACCCATAGCTATTTTTGCGACCAAGCGCAGGTGGCTGTTGACCATCTGATGCGCAGCATCCAGATCTTCATCGTTGCGCCAACGCCGTGCCAAATCCATTTCTTCGTCATGGGTCAGCATTGGGTAGCGACGGATCACCTGCAAATACCGCGAAAGGTTGTCTTCTGGGGTCGGATTGAAATCGTTCGCCAACCTGGCCATGCGTGCTCACCTCTAATCAGTGTTGCGACGCTTAGGTGCGCGGGGATACCGTCAAAGCACCAACGTCTTCGTGTGCCACACATCATATCCGACAAGAATGCTCAGGTATAGTATATTTTTTATAACTCTTCTAAACTATCAATGAGTTCATTGATTTCATTTGATAGTTTAATCTCAATCCTGATTTGCTTCCCTGTCGCCGGGTGTTTGAACCCCAGCAGATACGCTTGCAGCGCTTGATAAGGATACGTTTGCAGCGCGCTTTGGATCACTGGATCGCGATTTCGTTTTGCGCTGGCGCGCCCCTGATACGTGACATCGCCCACCAAGGGATGTCCTAAGCTGGTTAAATGTACACGTATCTGGTGGGTCCGGCCCGTGAACAGGTGGCAATCCACAAGTGACGCCACGGAACCAATTTTGCGGATGACCTTATAATCAGTGATCGCCTCTTTGCCGCCGCTGTTGACCACGGCCATGCGTTTTCGATTTCGGGGGTCCCGTCCAATTCGATTTTCAACCCGCCCTTTGGTCGGCTGCGGCAGGCCCCAGACGACGGCTTGATAGGCGCGTTCGATACTGTGCACTTGAAACTGTTCGACCAAGCCTCGGTGCGCGATGTCGGACTTCGCACACACCATGACGCCGGCAGTATCTTTGTCTAATCGATGTACGATACCGGGACGAGTTACACCGCCGATCCCTGACAATGAGCCCCGGCAATGGTGCAGCAACGCATTCACCAGCGTGCCCGTGTAATGGCCCGGCGCCGGATGCACCACCAGACCCGGCGGCTTATTGATCACGATCAGGTCCGCATCTTCGTACAAAACGTCGAGCGGAATATCTTCGGCCTGCGGTCTTGCCGGCGTGGGTGCCGGAATATGCAGCACAAAGGTCTCCCCGTCCCGTACTTTGCGCGACGCATCCGAAACCACATCCCCACCCGGACCCTGCAACTTGCCGTCTTGAATAAGTGCCTGCACACGGCTCCTGGACAGCCCGTCCGCGGCCTCTGCCAGCCAGCGATCTAGGCGGCTGCCGGCGCCGACGGCATCAACTTGTAAGGTCAGTGTTTGTGCGGGTGTCATGATGCGGGCGGGCCCAAAATAAAATCTCCTGATCGGCGACAGCTTGACAAGCATACCCGTCCCGTCGATGAAGACCAGACGTAGCACGGAGGATCGTACACATGCGGGCGTTAAAAGCCATTGTGATCGGCATGGGCGCGCTGATCGTTCTCGCCATCGTGATGTTGGTGTTCGGACTATACAAAAAGTCCGTCGACCCGACATGGCGCTTGTTCGGCACCACCACGGCCCCGGCCCCGGCGATTGCGCCGGCAGACCCAGAGCCCGGCAGTTTCGAGACGTTAACACTCGGCCTCAAAGCCGGATGCCGCATCACCGACGTCAGCGCCGACGGCAGACGCGTTTTTTTGAGCATCGGCCCAGACGCGCCTTGCGCCGAGGTCATCGTGATCGATGTCGAAGACGGCCGCGTGCTTGGCCGCATTCAGCCGAACTAAGGCCAATCATGCGCGTTGTGCTTGCCGCCGATCTGACCCAGTCCATCCGCGATCACGCGGCCCGCGCCTATCCGCACGAATGCTGCGGGCTGCTGGCCGGGCACCTGGATGCCGATACCGCGACCATCACCTACGTGCACCCGAGCGATAACGTCACCCAGGGCGATCCGACCCGGGGTTTCGAAGTTGACCCGAAGTTGCGCTTTGATGTGATGCGTGCATTAGAAGCGCAAGCCGACGGCACCGAGATCGTCGGCCACTATCATTCCCACCCGGGCCATCCGGCAGAGCCGTCGAAGACCGATCTCGCCATGGTCTATGAGCCGGCATTCATCTGGCTGATCTGTGCATCCACATCAGCCGGCGCCCAAGACCTCGGCGCATTCCGCGTCAATGCCGACGTCAGCGGCTTTGATCGATTACAGATCGTCGCACCTTAGCCGCAATCAGCACCCTGCCCTGCAGTTGCCGAATTCATCAAACGACATCGTGCGACCGCTGAGCGGCAGATGCACGGGGACTTCGACCGCATCGATAAAGGCGGCGGTTTTCGTGCCGGCGATGACCATGCCGTCTTTGGTGGCAACTTCGTTTGCGTGAGACGCGATGACGGATTGCGGCTTGATCAAGCCGTTAACGACAAACGCCGCCTCGGTCGGACCGGTGGTAAAGGTATCACCGATGTTCATCACCACAAGCTTGGCCTTGTACTGACGCCCCACCACGGTCTGCTGCTCGGCGGTGACGCCGGTATCGCCCGACAGATAGACCACCAAGCCGTTCGAGAACGTCAGCACATAGCCGGTCGGCGGCCCCGCATAGGCGGTCAAACCTGCCGCGTTTAACATCTCACCGAGGTCGCCTTCAATGAACGCGCCGCTGACACCGTTCGAATGCACGGCAGGCACCGTCGTCAACGTCACACCACCGACTTTGGTCGATGCACCGAACCGCACCAGCTTGGATTTCTTGGGGTCGCCACCGAGCGCTTTCAGCTTGCCGGCAAAGAACCGGGGCATTTCACTGCCGGTAATGATTACGGCACCTGTCGCCAGTGCCAAATTGACGGTGTTTGTGTTCGGCGTCACTTTGACCGACACGTCAGGATCGCTGCAGGTGCCGGCGTTCGGCGCGGTCAGGTGACGATCACCAACATGATCCCCATGCATATGACTGACCAACAACACGTCAATGTTACCGAGCCTAGGATCATCGGGCCCCGCCACGGTGCGCCCGGCGTCATAAAGAATCCGCGTGCCGTCCGGGTCTTCAAAAACCATCGCGCGATCAAAGCGGCAAAATTCACCGTCGTGGCTGCCGAGCGGCGTCACTTTGACGTCGGCAGCGACCGCACGATCCGCCGTCAGCACGCCCACCGACATCACGCAGATCACCGAAACAATTGAACTTAAGACCGAAGCCGAACGCTGAATACCCACAGGACATCTCCTTCTTGTTCGTTTTTTATGGCTCTATTTTGCGATTTTCTGCAGAAAAATCATAGTGTGAATTGCTCCGCCCGCACCTTGCAGGCACAATTAATAAACTAATTTTATTTTCTTATGCGGAGAACCCGATGCCTGAAACGATGGACCGGCCATTTTGGTGGGACGCAGCCGAGCCGCAAGCCGCCGAATACGAAAGCCTGCCCGACATCATCGACGTCGCCATCATCGGCGGCGGCTACACCGGCATGGGCGCCGCAATCCCGTTGGCCCGCGCCGGTCGTCAGGTTGCGGTGATTGAGCGTGATCGCCCGGGCGACGGCGCGTCGAGCCGCAACGGCGGCATCACCAGCGGCAATCTGCGCTTGTCGTTTTCGGAACTTGTCTCAAAATTCGGCATGGACAAAGCCAAGGCGTTTTACGCCGAGGGCGTGACCGCACGAGCGGACCTGTACGCCTTCATCGAAGCCGAAAAACTGGATTGTGATTATCAAAACGTCGGGCGTTTCAGCGGCGCGATGACGCCCGGCAACTTTGACGGGCTCAGGCGCACCGCCGATCTGCTGCATCGTCATATCGGGATTGAGACCGAGATCGTACAGCGCGCAGATCAATCGGCGGAGATCGGCTCGGATCTGTACCACGGCGGCACCCGGCGTCCCGATATCGGTGGCATACATCCTGGCAAGCTGCATCGTGAATTGCGCCGTTTGGCCGAGGCCGCCGGTGCCAAGCTTTACGGTCGTACGGCAGTGATCGACATCCAGCGCGTCGGCGCCGAGTTCGACATCACGACGTCACGCGGCACGATCCGGGCAAAACAAGTCATCGTCGCCACCAACGGCTATTCCGACAAAGGCGTGCCGTGGCTGCGCAAGCACGTGGTGCCGGTGATTTCCGAAATGATCGCAACCACGCCCATAAGTCCGAATTTGATGCAAACCTTGATGCCGAAACGCCAGATGCACAGCGAGACGGCGGCGCTTGGTCATTACTATCGCCCGTCACCCGACGGCACGCGGATTTTATTGGGCGGTCGGCGCTATCACAACGACCCCGGCGCCGCGCGCGAACGTTTACGCACGGCGCTTGTCTCGATCTTCCCGGATGTCGCCGACACTCAACTGAGCCATCATTGGTTTGGTTTCGTCGCGTTTCCGATGGATCAACTGCCGAAGCTGAGCGTCCACGATGGGGTGATTTATGCTGCCGGATTTTGTGGCTCGGGCGTAGTTTGGGCGCGCTGGATGGGCGCTAAAGCGGCATCGCTGGTGATGGGCTTGGATGACAAGACCGTGTTCGCCGAAGACCCGTTCCCGACCATCCCGCTTTACAATGGCACGCCTTGGTTCTTGCCTTTGATGATGAATTTTTATCGCTTGAAGGACAACCTCGCCGGCAAAGGTCGAAAGTGACGCAGGTACCGGTTTTATGTCGCCAATCAATACCGCAGACCCCGCCGCACAACACGCACGCGGCAAGTTTAAGCGCTTAATAAAGATGGTAAGGATGGTGTCTTAATAGCCGTTCATTCCTGCGGTCTTCGGCTATTTAGATACCGACGAACGGCTGTGCCAATCGGCCAATGACGTCAAAGAATTTGAGTGGGCCGTCTGTTACCGCTAGGCAGATACAGTCTTCACCGTCGTCGGCGACCGGTTGGTGCACAACATCGGCGTCAGCCCATTCGATATCCCCGCGCGCAAAAGAGCGTCCGGCATCGCTAAACCCACCCGCCAGCACCATGGTCATTTCCGCACCCTCGTGCCCGTGTTCAGGCACGCTGCGACCACCGGTGATTTTGAGAAGCCTCATCGACGGCCCGCCCGACTTATCGTCGAGGCGAACTTGCTGCACACCCGGCCCCAAACGCCGCCAACGCAACGTATCAATGTCACCACCGACCCGGCTGCGCAGTGGTTCAGGCAACACGGGTGTCGCCCCGCCCTTCGGCGCAGCCACGGGTTTCAAAGTTCCTTCAGGGGCAAATTCTTCGAGTCGCGCCATGACGTTATCGAGCGCGTCATTGCCCATTTTTGCCGGGGCCACGGCTTCAATCAACGCGCCACCGATCTCATCACCGATGCCGGCCGCGTGCCGGCATCTTGGGCAAAGCGCCAAGTGCGTCGCAACCAGAAGCGATGAGGCATTGTCCAACTCACCCGCGGCATAGGCCAGCAAGGTTTCTTCAAGGACATGATATTTGATCGTCATAGTACGTCTTCTCCAAGTTCCTTACGGATCCGCCCGAACGCCAACCGTAACCGCGATTTAACGGTGCCTAGCGGCAGATCCAATTCTCCGGCGATCACGCTGTGTGACTTGTCTTCAAAAAACGATAGCCGGATCACCTCGGCCTGTTCTTCGGTTAACGATTGCATAGCCGCCCGGATCAGCCTTGCCCGCTGCACCCGATCCATCTGTTCATCGGCAGGTTCTTCGGCCTCAGGCACCAAAGCCGGATCATTCGGATCAAGCTCGGGTCTATTGTTCTTACGAAACACATCGATCCTTAGATTACGTGCAATCGTAAAAATCCATGTCGAGGGTGACGCTTTTGCGCGATCAAACTGCACCGCCTTGCGCCAAACCATCAGCAATGTTTCTTGCGCCAATTCGTCTGCCAGCGCGCCATCGGTACCGAGTTTCAGCATGTATGCCTTCACCCTGGGCGCATAATGACGAAACAAGGCTTCGAACGCATCGCGGTCTTGATTTGCGGCAATTTGCGTCATCAAGTGCGTGGCATCTTCAGGGGTTTCGGCGCTGAGTATGCGTTCCGTCACGGTCGGCACCCCTGCAGCAACGATGGCAGGATTATGTAAAACCGAACGACGACGGACCGGTGAATGCAAACCATACATCATACTATGGAGTACGCCCCTGTCCCCGCAATGGATCATTCCAAATCATGGGTAATTATCGGTAACGCGACAGCGAATCACTCTAAATATGATCCGAAGGCTTGGCGTAGACGTACTGTATTAGTAACAAATTTTGTGCGCGCACCGGTCCAAAAAAGGCCCATCCGTCGCATATTATAAGGAGCACGCCCATGCGGGAACCCGCCCGCCAACGTTTTGCTGTTATTGGATCAGGTATATCCGGGCTATCGGCGGCATGGTTGCTGTCAAAGCGCTATGACGTAGTCTTGTACGAACGTGAGCCTCGATTGGGCGGCCATTCCAATACCGTCATGGCCGATACCAGCGACGGGCCGACCCCCGTGGACACAGGGTTTATCGTCTTCAACGACTGGACGTATCCCAACTTGATCGCGTTGTTCGAGTATTTGGGTGTGGCCACGCATGCATCGGATATGGGGTTTGCGGTCTCCGCAGATAACGGCGGGTTTGAGTATTCCGGCGGCACCCTCGGCGGCCTGTTCGGGCAGCCGGGGAATATCGTTCGCCCCCGATTTTGGCGAATGATGCGCGATCTGCATCGGTTTTACTCGACCATGCCGGAAAAGTTGCGCACGGGCGCACTCGAAGACATCTCGTTGGGTGCTGTGCTGGACCGAGACGGCTATGCGCCGTCATTCCAGACCGATCATTTGTTGCCGATGGCGGCTGCGATCTGGTCGGGCACGGTTGACGGCATGCGCGAGTATCCGGCCGCTGCCTTCGTGCGGTTTTTCGTCAATCACGGATTGTTCAAATATACCGGCAGGCCGCAATGGCGTTCGGTGATCGGCGGCAGCAAAAGCTATGTCACAAAGATTTCCAAAGGGCTCGATGTGCGCACCAGCGCCGGCGTTCGCGCCATCCATCGGGCGCCAGACGGGGTCACTGTCACCGATCAAAACGGCCATGATGACCGCTTCGACGGCGTCATCATGGCCGCCCATGCAGATCAGACCTTAGCCATGATGGTCGACGCAGACGATATGGAACGGAAGCTTTTAAAACCGTTTACGTACCAGAAAAACTTGGCGGTGCTGCACACCGACCCTAAGCTGATGCCAGTCCGCCGCCGCGTGTGGTCGAGCTGGAATTACCTGGCCCGCCCACGCATGCATACAAAGGACACGGCGGGCACCGATGAAACGGGGCTATGCGTGACGTACTGGATGAACAACCTGCAAGACCTGCCGACGCGCGATGATCTATTCGTGACGCTGAACCCGATCACGCCGCCTGAGCAAGCGCACATCCTCGGCACCTATCAATACGACCATCCGCTGTTCGACAATGACACCGACGCCGCCCAGCGCGAGTTGTGGCGCCTGCAAGGGCATCGACGGACATGGTATTGCGGCAGCTATTTCGGCGCCGGCTTCCATGAAGACGGCCTACAATCAGGTCTCGCCGCCGCCGAAGCCGCCGCAGACGTGCGCAGACCTTGGGATGTAGAGAACGAGTCCAGCCGGATTCACTTAGGCCCCGCCCAGGACAAAGCCGCATGACCGGTCTGGGCACGCACCTCTCTCCGGCCCTTTACAGCGGCACCGTCGTGCACCGACGGGTGCAGCCGAAGGCGCATCTGCTTAATTATCGCGTGTTTAACTTATTGCTGGATCTGGACCGGCTCGAAGACATCGGCCCGCTGCACATCAACCGTCCGGGTCTTTTGACATTTTACGAACGCGACCACGGCGACGGCAGCGGCGACCTTAAGGGCTGGGTGCGCACCCGACTCCGCGAAGCCGGTATCACGCCGGATCATCTCAGCCTGCACGTGCTTTGTTATCCACGCATTCTGGGATACGCGTTCAACCCGATCACGGTGTACTTCGCGACCCGTACAGATGGCGAAACGGCGGCTATTTTATATCAAGTCAATAACACCATGGGCGAGCGGCATACCTATGTGATTCCGGTCAGCAGCGGCGACACGCCGCCGTTCCGACAAACTTGCGACAAGGCGATGTACGTATCACCGTTCACACCCATGCAAAGCCGATACAGCTTCAACATCGTGCCGCCCGGCGACGGAGTGTGCATCAGCATCCGTCAGGACGGCGACGAGGGTCATATCCTGAATGCGAGCTTCACCGGCAAGCGCCAAGCGCTTACGCCTGCGAACCTTTGGGCGTCGCTGGCCAAGCATCCGCTGATGACGCTCAAAGTCATCGCCGGCATCCATTACGAGGCGTTTCATCTTTGGCGCAAAGGCGTGCCGATGTTTCGTTTCGAGCCGCAATCCCGTGGCGAGATCAGCATCATCTTGCCACCGACTTCACTTGAGACTTCAAAAGAACAAACGGAACCAGCATGAGCACCGACTCCAAGACCTTGCGTGGCGCATCCGGACAAAAATCCACGCGCCACGGCGGCCCGCTCGCCGCCCTTGCCGCCCGCTGGGCCTTCAAGGTCGCAGGCGGCCTCGAAGCCGGCACCTTGTCGGTGACCTTGCCGAACGGCGATTCACGCACCTTTAGCGGCCACTTAGAGGGCCCCGTCGCCGCCGTCACCATTTATCAATGGCGTGGACTTTGGCGGATGATGCTGGGGGGCGACGTCGGCTTTGCGGAAGGCTACATCGCCGAAGAATGGCACACCGATGATCTGACCGCATTGCTGGAACTCGCAGCGATCAACAATGAAAGTCTGGAATCGAAAGTCGAAGGTACATTTTTGGTACGCGCGATAGACCGGGTCCGTCATCTGATGCGCCCCAACACCAAAAAAGGCTCAAAGCGCAATATCAGCGAACACTATGACCTTGGGAATGGCTTTTACCGGGAATGGTTGGACCCGACGATGACCTATTCGTCGGCGCTGTATGACTGCCCGAACGACCCGTTGGAAGTCGCCCAGCTTCGCAAATACAAACGCATTGCCGAGCAATTGACCCCGGGCCCGGACAGCCATCTGTTGGAAATCGGCTGCGGCTGGGGCGGCTTTGCGACCTATGCGGCGCGCGAATACGGCTGCAAGGTGACCGGAATCACGTTGTCGCAGGAACAGCACGACTTCGCGCGCGAGCGTGCGTTTAACGAAGGTCTGGCCGACAAAATCGATATCCGCCTGCAAGACTACCGCGATGTGCAGGGGACCTATGACGGCATCGCGTCGATCGAAATGTTCGAAGCGGTGGGGGAGCGGAATTGGCCGCAATTTTTCTCGACCGTTGCCGAGCGCTTAAAGCCGGACGCCCACGCCGCTTTACAGGTCATCACCATCGAAGAATCGCGCTATCACGGCTACCGTAAAAGCGCCGACTTCATTCAGCGCTATGTGTTCCCGGGCGGGATGCTGCCGTCGCCGAGCGTCTTTCGCAGCCACGCTGAAGGCTCCGGCCTGGCCTTGCACGACACGCATTTTTTCGGGCTCAGCTATGCCAAGACCTTGGCCGAGTGGCAGGGCCGTTTCACCGAAGCCTGGCCGATGATTGAGCGGCACGGCTTCGACCAAACCTTCCGCCGCATCTGGGATTATTATCTCGCCTACTGCCGCGCCGGCTTTCAAACCGGCGGCATCGACGTCGGGCATTTCTTGCTAAAGCGGGCTTAAAAATCCTTCGAGACGGCCCTGCGGGCCTCCTCAGGAGAGGATACACTTATTATGAACCTCTCAACGGCATAGCCGCGTCTCGAAGGGTGTGTGCCGAGTGCAGACAAAAACAGTGGTCAATCCAGCAGTTTACCGGTCAGCTTGAAATACAGCCAGTCCGGCAACAGCCGCAGCGTCTTTAAGATCAACACAAAGCGGGTCGGGAACGCGATCTCGAACGTATCGCGAGCGAGGCCTTTGGCAATCGCATCGACGGCGGCGTCGACCTCCATCAAGAACGGCATGTCGAACGAATTTTTGTCGGTCAGCGGGGTTTTCACAAAGCCCGGATTAATCACGGCCAGCGAAACGCCTACCCGGCGGAGTTCCGGATACAGCGCTTCGCACATGGCGATCACGCCGGCCTTCGATCCGCAATACGCGGCTGCTTTCGGCAGCCCTTTATAGCCTGCCACCGACGCCGTCACCGCGATCTTGCCGAACCCCTGCGCGCGCAGCGCCTGCATCGCGGGGGCCAGACAATTGACCGTACCGCCGACGTTCACATCAAAAATTTTATGCACGACCTTCAGGTCAAAATCATCGATCGGGGTTTCCGTATGCGTGCCGGCGTTGAGCACGATAAGGCCTATGGGTTCCTCTTTGGCCATGATCGTATCAACGGCTTTTGTGCATGCGGCCTCGTCAGTGGTGTCGAGTGGCAGCGGGCAGACTTTGCCGATCATGGTTTCGGCCTCGGCAGCAAGGCTGGTCAGATCGTCTTCGGTACGGGCAGACGCGAACACCGTCCAGCCCTCGCTGACCAGACGTTTCACCAGCGCGCGGCCAATCCCCTTGCCGGCGCCTGTCACCCAGGCGCGACGCGGCAGATCGTCCCAACGGCGAGGTGTAATATCTGCTGTATCAGAGGGCATCTAGAAACCTCGTGGCGTTTGCTTGCATAGCCGTGACACGATCTTGCGTCATGCGGTCCAGTGAACTGTATATCGTGCGCAATCGGTGATTGTCGCCAAGGACATCCCGATTTCGTATCAAGAAATCCCAATACAAATAGCTGAACGGACATGCATCATCGCCCACCGCGTCGGTTGGATCAAACCGGCAGCCTTTACAGTAGTTGGACATCTTTTGGATATAGCGCCCCCCTGCGGCATACGGCTTGGTCGCCATGATGCCGCCGTCGGCATAGATCGCCATGCCGTGCGTGTTCGGCATCTCGACCCATTCGAAGGCATCCGCATACACCGCCAGATACCACGCTTGTACCTGACTCGGCTCAATGCCCGCCAACATCGCAAAGTTGCCGGTCACCATCAGGCGTTGAATGTGATGGGCGTAGGCTTCATCACGGGTTTGTTCGACGCAGGCCCGCATACACGCCAATTCGGTCTCGGCACCCCAATACATATCCGGCAGATCGCGCGTCGCACCCAGCGCGTTGCTGTCGCCGTAACTCGGCATGTGATGCCAATAAATACCCCGCACATATTCGCGCCAGCCGATGACCTGACGGATAAAACCCTCGACCGCATTCAGCGGCGCATGACCGTCGCCATAAGCTTTTTCCGCAGCCTGACACATCGCCAGCGGATCCAGCAGACCGATATTCAAATACAGCCCGCACACCGCATGGAATAATGTCGGCTCACCGGCTACCATGGCGTCTTGGTAGTCGCCGAAGTTCGGCAACGCCTTTTCAATAAAATGTTCGAACGCGCGTTCGGCCTCTTGGTACGTCACCGCAAAATGAAACGGACGCAAAGTGCCGAAGTGATGGTCGAAACGGTCTTCGACCAAAGCCAATACGGCTTCAGTAGTCTGATCCGGCGGAACCCGATGCGGTTGCGGCGGCGTCACGCCGTCTTTGAGGGGTTTGCGGTTTTCTTTATCAAAATTCCAGCGCCCACCTTCGGGGTCGCCGTCTTGCATCAATAAACCGGTTGATTTGCGTACTTCGCGATAAAAATCTTCCATCCGCATAAGTTTTCGCCCATCCGCCCATGCAGCGAAGCGTTCTTTCGAGACAATAAAACGATCATCAGCGCGAATATCAACGCTGATGCCCAGCGTATCCGCCCAACTCTGCATAGCATCAAACAAGCGCCACTCGCCGGGCTCGGTAACAACCACGCGCGTGGCGCCCAAATCTTTGACGGCACGCGCCACCTCACCCTCAAGCGTGCCGGTGTTGGCATCATCATCCAACGTGACGTAGCGGACCTCTACCCCTTTATCACGAAGCGCCGCTGCAAAGTGGCGCATCGCCGACAAAATGAGGGCGATCTTTTTCGGGTGATGCGGCACGTAGGTGCACTCATCCATCACCTCGGCCATCAACACAATATCGCGCGCGGGATCAATATCGTTGAGCGTGGCTAAGGTGTGGCTGAGTTGATCTCCAAATATCAGGCGGATGGTATCGACGCTGCGTGTGCTCATACAAAGCTTACGCAACCGGTCTGCCGTTAGATCAGTTGCGCTGCCAATCCCTGACCGCGACGCTATAGCCGAGCCGTGCCAAACGATCCCGGGCGGCGATGAATGCGCCGCTATCGATGGGCGCCGACAACAGATCCCGATACCATGGCTGCGATCCGGAAACCTCGGCTGCGCCATGAATCGTCACCAAACGGACCCGCGCGCCCGGCGCCGGATAGCCCTCAAAATCGATTGTCCAAGTCCGACCTGCAGCCTCGGCACTGCCGCGCATCGTGCGTGCCGCCCGGTCCGCATCCAAGCCCGCCGGCCAATACGCCAATCGGCCAACCAGTGTGCGCGACGCATCAGATATAAAGCCGCGTATTTCCATCGCGCACACGGTCTGGGCGCCATCAAAGGTGTCGGTCAATGCAACGCGTCTGGTCTTTGCCGCATCTATGCAATCGCCCGGCGCCTCTGCCAAAAGCAAGGTGCCCTCGCTGCTGGCAGCGCCAGGCGCGGGCTTTTTCAACCCAAGCCATTGACGATAAACGCCAACCTGCAACGCGCCCAATGCACCCTGCTCGGCCCGGCTGAGTTCTTCTTCCAACGCCAACAGTTGGCCCTCACCCGAAAGCGCCGACCAGCGTGCCAGATCAATGCCGAGCCAAAACATCAACGTCGCCACGGCGATCACAGCCAGGCCCGGTTTTAGTAAGTCACGCCGCTGCGGTGGTGGCGCCATACTGCGGGGCGGCTCGTCGACTGAGGGTTCAAGCAATGCGATCCCCGCCACCGATAAAGCCGTCGGAATATCTTTCACCGAAATCACCGGCACACCACCCACATCAATCGGCAGGTCAGGGGTATCGGCAGGTACGAGTACCCGTGCCCGCGACGGATCAAAATCCATGTCAGCCGCTAACGTTTCAATCGCGTCTTCTAGGCGTGCGAGCTTACGCCCGACCTGTTGAACGGGCCGCACCACAAGATCGCGGTCGACCTCACCGGTGGCGAACAGCACTTGGATATCAGATGCTTGAGCCTCACGTTCCGCCGCGTGCGCCAGCACGGCGGCGAGTTGCCAAGATGATCCCTCGTCAACCTTGCCGTCCACGTCCATGCGATACGCGCCGTGCCCGGTCAGGCGTTCGACAACACCGGTAGGGCTGCGCACAAAAGCTTCATAGGCAGCACTCACCGGAAGCGCCTCGGCACGTCCATCCAAACAGATCACGGAATGCACCATCGGGTCTTCGCGGGTGATGCGTTGAATGCGCACCGGGCCCTCAGTGGTCAGGATGTAGACGGGGATCGGCATCAGCGCAGAAACACCTCGGTCTCAGCGTCGCGGAGCGCCGCCACTATCGGGTCGTCATCCCTCAGCAAAAGCTGCACCCGACCGGCGCTGAACGGCCCAAGGTCAAAGTCCGCAAATGCGCCCGTGCGATCTTTCAAGGTCAGGCGCGTCGGTGCTTTAGCATCAGCATCGCTCAGCGTGATGATCACAAATACCTGTGCATCGTCGGCCCTAGACGGTGTGAGGGTGACCATCGCCTGCGCGGTCTCGCGACGCACAACATCAGTACTGGCCGCTGCCGCTTGGCGCGGCATGTACGCGAACGCGGTGCGAGCCATAAGTCTGCTCAGGTCATCTTGCGCACGAGCATCGGCGGCCAAGCGCATATGAAACGAGTCGCTCGCCTCGTACGACGCATCGCTGGCATAGGCGTGCAGCATACTGAACGGCAGGCGAGCACGCGCGGTTAGTGGGGTCAACAACGCCTGTGCCTGCGCTTCTGCATCGATGACGGCCAGCGCCAATTCGGTAATCGCGTCAACGTTCGCCATCAAAAACCTCCGTCTCTAGGTGCTTGTCCGCACGATACAACGCCTTGAACATATTCATAAACACAACTAGGTCACGCTGCGCCAGCGTCGGCCAATCCTGGTCTCGAGAATCGCGTTCGACAAACCGGCGAATCGCGTCGATGAGCCGCAATGCATAAGGCGCAGCCGCCGCCATCGCATCCAAGGTCGCTGCATCAACGTCACCTTTAAAGCCGATCCGATTAAACGCCCGAAGGGCGCGCCGTGCCTCGGCGAGTAGGCCCGGGAGTTCATCACCGTGGGGGTCGGGCTTGGTCGCAAAGAACTGGGCGGCTGCCGAATGCACGCTGATCGGTACCACGTTGTCGTCGGGTGAATGCGGCGTTTCGGCGAGTGCCCCCCAATCCAGATCAGGGGCAAGGGTCAGCGCAATCTCCACCGCTTCGATGCGCCCGGCCCCGTGCAACAACGACAGCGCGGCCATCGACGCGCGTTCAAGGGTTTCCGCAATCTCGATAAAGCCGCCAAAGCAGGCGTCATACACCGAACCATCCATTGGTCCGTCCAAGCCTTGTAGTAAATCTACCGTGATACCATCGCCGCGTTCAGCGGCGCTGAGCCGGGTTTGATACGCACCGAACACACTATCGCGCATCACCGAGACCGGGATCCGCCGTGCCGCCAAAGCCGCTGCCGGCGCCAACGGCAAATCGACCACCCGCTCGACTTCGCGGGCATTGATGAATTTTACCCGCTCGCCGGATGCAGCCAACAAATCTGGCAAAGGGCCTGTCGCATCGTCCAACGCTACGGCCACGGCCTCGACATCGGCAGGATCGACTTCGCCCGCCTCGTAATCATTGCCGATCGATTTCGCATGCGCGCCTTCGAGCCGCACTTCAGCCGCGTCCAACGCCATAATCAACTTGAGCGCGCTTCGATAAACGCCTCGGTACGTGCGCGCCGACACTTCGTCACTGGCCGCATAGGCCTGCCAATAGCCGAGCACACACGCATCATCGATGGCGTCAGACCTAGTGCGGTTGCCAGCGCCCGCCGTCACGTAATCCAAAAAATGCCGCTCGCGCCGTTGCCGCTGCACCGGTGGCAGATGATCTTTCAGATACGCATAAAAGCGACGCTGCAAGGCACGGGCGGTCTCCTCGACCCGCCCATCACTGGCGACGCCGTCGCGCAGCGGGTGTGTCAGGTCGTCGACCTCGTCATAGCCCAGCGTGGTGATCAGAAATTCCAGCAACGCGGCTAAAAACGGCATCCGCGAGAACGAGACTTCGAACGCATCAGGGGCATCGCTGTGGCGCACCGCATCATTGCTAAGCCGCAGCCGGCCGATATCCGCCGCCACCGCATCAAACGCACGCCGGAACGCGCCGACACTTGCCCGGTCCATGCCCCAAAACAAGTCTTCGTAACGACCATCGCGGGCCGAGGCTGCGACCAGCAAGTGCGACAACTCAAGGATCGGGCGCGCATAGGTGCGGCACACTACGACGCGCGCCAACTGCCGGATCACGCGATCGGTATAGCGCGGGCCGCCGTCAGCGGCGCTTGCCTCAGCTAAGCACGCCAGCGCTTCACGGAGCGCATCGCTTTTGCCTTCTTCGAGGTTCAAATTATGCAAGCTGCTGGCCATGCAGGCTCCGTCGTCATCCTGTCGATAGCGTATTCTGCCACGTCTTAAGCAACAGGAGGGCCGATTATTTCACGTCATGCACGAATTTTTTCGACAATCGCCGCACGCACATCATCCGGCGGCGCCACCGATGTGCGTGTGGTCATGTCGTAGAACACGTTGACGCTTTCGGCCGTGGCCACACAAGTATCGCCCAGGAATATGCCATAGCCTGACGTCAACGACTTGGAGCCCATTCGGATCAGCCGCCCGCCGACCTCGACCGTGCCTGGGTAGTGCAGCTCGCGCTTATAATCAATGACGACACGGGCCAGGATGAAATCTAAGCCGGCGTGATCAAAGCGATCCAGCAGGCCTTGGATCAACATTGTCCGCGCCGCCTCGACATACTGCGCGAACGACACGTTGTTAACGTGGCCCATGCTGTCTTGATCGGAAAAGCGGATCGTCACCGGCGTGAACGCATCGAAGCTTTCACGCCGGGTTAAATCCCACGTCAGATCAATGGGGGTGTTGTCCGTCGCCATCAAACGTCAGATCACCACGCTGTCACGGAAGGCGGCGATGTCGGCGTCGCTGTAGCCCAGCGCCTTCAAGACCTCGTCTGTGTGCTCGCCGCGTTCCGGCGTCGCCATACCCGTGCGGGGCTCGTAGCGATCAAACTGCACCGCTTGAGGCAACAAATCCATCTTGCCAAGCGTCTTGCTCTCGACCGGATGGCGCAGACCCATGTGCTTGACCTGCTCATCGGCGAACACCTGATCGATGGTGTTGATCGGCCCGCACGGCACACCGGCCTTGTTGAGCGCATCGATCAAATCCGATGAGGTAAAGGTCTGGGTATGCTTTTCCAGAGCCGCATTCACCGCATCGCGATGTTCCGAACGCAGCTCGCCGGATTTGAAGTTGGGATTGTTGGTGATCTCGTCATCGCCCAACAACTCGCAGATGCGGTTCCACATCTGATCACCGGCAGCGGCAATGTTGATATAGCCATCCTGCGTCTTGAACACGCCGGTCGGGATTGAGGTCGGATGATTGTTCCCGGCCTGCGGCGCGACCTCGCCTTTGACCAAGTAACGCGCGGCCTGAAAATCGAGCATCGAGACCATCGCCTGCAACAACGAGGTCTGCACCCACTGCCCCTCGCCCGACTGCTCACGCTCCAACAACGCGATCAAAACGCCAATGGCGCCGTACATGCCGGCGGTCAAATCCGCAACCGGGATGCCGACACGCATCGGCCCTTGGCCCGGTGCACCGGTGATCGACATCAAGCCGCCCATGCCCTGTGCAATCTGGTCGAAGCCCGGGCGGCGCGCATACGGACCATCTTGACCGAAGCCGGAAATTGACAACAAAACGATACCTTTGTTGACCGCCTTCAGATCTTCATAAGCAATGCCGAGCCGTCCTTTGACGTCGGGGCGAAAGTTTTCGACCACCACGTCGGCGTCGGCGACCATCTTCATAAAGATGTCTTTGGCCGCAGGCTCTTTCAGATTCAAGGTCATTGAGCGCTTGTTGCGATGGATGCTCTGGAAGTCCGGTCCCGAACGTGCGCCGCCCATGCCTTTGCCGGTATCGACGGCGAGTGGCGCTTCGATCTTGATCACGTCGGCGCCCCAGTCGGCGAGTTGACGCACCGCCGTCGGGCCAGAGCGTACCCGCGTCAGATCTAAGACGGTAAAACGTGACAGCGGTCCGGTATAGTCAGTCATATTGGCGTTCCCTCAATGATATTTTTTCATGAGCCCATAGGCACGATTGGTCGTTGCCAGGCAGGCTATCACGCAGAACACGGCCTCGAAAATGTTTATGAGAATGTTTATGTGTCAGGCAAATATTTCAGATCAACAGACAAAAAAAAGCCGGCCCCGTCGGGCCGGCGAAGAAGAAAGATTGAACATCTGCATTTACCATATGCCGACGCTCACTCGGCCGCAGTGACGATCATCACAACGAATTATTTTTTAAAAATCATTTTAGTGCAATGAGTTAGATATCCGACTCGCCATCTGAATCATGGCACGTCCTTGCCTCTGGGAAGGTTAATGAAACCGTCGTGCCGACTCCGACATCACTTTCTAGGCCGATTTCAGCTTGATGCAGATCGGACAAGGCACGCACCAACGGCAAGCCCAATCCTGTGCCTTCGCGTTTGCTGACAAACGAACTATCGACGCGGAAGAACGCATCAAAAACGTCTTTTTGATGCTCTTTCGGAATACCGATCCCGGTATCGACCACTGACATCCGCGCGCAGCCATCGTCCAATGCCTCGACCCGAATAATTATGCTGCCGCCCTGCTCGGTGAATTTGATCGCATTGCCCACCAAATTGATAAACACCTGCTTGAGGCGGCGCGCATCAGCTGTGACCCGCACCGGTGTGTCAGGGCGTTCAACCGAAATCAACAAGCTGGCCCGAAGCGCACGGCCCCGCAGCATCCGCTCACAGGTCCGGGCAATTTCGCTCAGATCGACCGGCTCTTCGTGAAGCGCCATGGAGCCCGATTCGATCGACGCCACATCCAACAGATCATTGACGACTTCAAGCAAATGTTGACCGGAGGTATGGATGGAGGCGGCATAATCGATGTATTGCGGACTGATCTCTCCCATAATTTGATCGCGGATCAATTGCGAAAAACCGATGACCGCGTTCAACGGCGTCCTGAGTTCATGCGACATGTTACCGAGAAATTCTGTCTTCGCACGGTCTGCATGCTCGGCCCGGTCTTTCGCATTGATCAGCGAACCTTCAATTTTTTTACGTTGGGTGATATCCATGATGGTGGTTTGGATTGCCGGCGCGCCGTCCCACTCGACGACCCGCGAAAACAGTTCCACCCAAATCTGCGAACCATCGGCGCGCACGCCCTGCAATTCATACCGTTCGGGGACGTTTACATCGCCGGCGATGCGGCGATTACGCATGTCTTCAATCAACCCTATATCGTCGGTCGACACCAAATCGCGAACATCAGCCTCTTCAAAATTTACCGAATCATAGCCAAAAATCGTCGCCGCAGCGGCATTCGCATAAATGATCTTCCAATCGCGGTGCACGAACAGGCCTTGGATCGAGCCTTCGACTAAGTCGCGAAACTTACGCTCGCTATGCGCCAAAAGGCGTTGCGCTTGATGTTCGTTGGTGCGGTCTTGTACAAAAACGTGGAATGCACGTCGGCCTTCGCTGTTTTCGGTACAGACTAAAAATTCCAACTCCATGGGTGTCCCGTCCAAGCGCCGCGCCTGCACCTGATATCGTTCGGGTGCCGGGTCGCCTTCCATGCGAGCGTGACCATAGGCTTTTAGGCGCGGCACTTCGCTGGGCGACATAAAATCCCAGACCGTCAATTCCAACATTTCGCTTGGTGTAGAGCCGAAGATATCGGCCGCCGCACTGTTGGCGAAGACAATTCGGCCCTCCACATGAGTGATGAACGCCTGCAGCGAGCTTTTCATCAACCCATGGAACTTTGCCATTCCCGGGATATCCATCGGCTGCAGCGCCGACACGATCAGCGCATGTCCACCCGACGGCAGCGGACGTATTTCGCAGAGCACCTCCGTCCCATCTTTGCGTGTCCACGTCACAGTTTGCCGTGCCGGCACGTTGGGCAGCATTGCGACCGGCGTACCCGGCCTCAAAACGTCGGCAATAGCAGCGATGACGTCGGTAAATTTGCTTTCCAGCTTGAGCGACTCTGCACGCACCGGCATCAAATCGCGAAACTGAGTATTGGTGAACGCCAATCGCGCACGACTGTTGAAATATGCGACGCCAGCCCCGAAACCCTGCAATACGGATTGATAGTCCGCCGCCAACGCTTCGAGTTGGCCGCGCCTAAGCGCTTCAACGGTTTCGTCCGTGGCGATGCCTCGATAACCGAAAAACGTGCCGTCATCGCCGACCACGGGTTTGCCGCTGAGCCGCCAGTACAGCGGCGCCTCACCGTCGACTCGAACACAAATACGAAATTCCCGGAACGCCACGCGGCGTTTTAGCCTGCCGACAAAATCCGCCCACACCGGGTCACTGTCCGGATCGGCATCGGCAAATGCCCAGAGGGTTTTACCCAACAGGTCGTTTTCTCGAATGCTGGAACGGCCTTCGTGGCGGCATGAAACGATGGTAAAGTGAAAATTCGGGTCCAACTCCCAAAACCAATCCGCCTCGGCATCCGCATAGTCACGAAAGCGCGCGACATCGTCGGCACCATAGCGCATCAGACCGGGCGTTTGATCAGATCGGTTTGCCATAACCTTCGTCGCCCTCACATTCGATGGGAACATTTAACGTGACGATCAAGCACTCATACTCGCCAACATCACGCCTCATCATAGACCTTACTTATAAAGTTATGCTAACTCAGTGTGCGCAATGACATAATGATTTTTTAATTATCGCGCATGCAGCGCGCTTATCTTATGAATCGGAGAATCACGCGTGTCAGAACCCGCCCTTAAGGCTGGCATTTGGGTCTCGGCCCAAGTCAGATTGTGCGACACGATGTCGATGCCGGCGATGGTACGCAGGCGTGGCGACGCGGACGCGGGATCGATTCTTTTGCGCTTGGACCGGTTAGACGGCACGTCGATGGTGCTGTCGCAGATTCGCGACGCCACGGGGGCCCGCAATTGGCTCCGCGCGACCGGCCCCGACTATGTGCCTGACGCCAACGCAGAGGCCTACATCACGCGGCGCATTCAAGCGGACCCGGATATTTGGGTCTTAGAAATCGAAGACCGGAACGGTCGCTACGAGCCGGACGCACCGGTGGTCTCGTAGACGGCGCCGCCGTTTATTCGGTGCGCATGATCAGGTGATAGCCGAAATCGGTTTCGACGACATCGCTTAAGCCGTTCGGCTCAAGCGCAAACGCGGCCTGTTCGAATTCCGGCACCATCATGCCCTTGCCGAACATACCCAGGTCACCACCGCGCGTACCCGACGGGCAATCTGAAGCTTCCTGTGCTTTCTCAGCAAATTCAGCGCCGCCGTCGATGTCGGCTTTCAATGCCGTAATCACTTCGAGGGCTTCGGCTTTATCACGCCGGTCGGTGGAAATAAGAATGTGTGCAGCGCGGATTTGATCAGCCATGGGTCTCTCCATTCATCGCTCGTTAACGCTCACCGGTCAAAGTATGTCCGGGGTTTCGTTTTGCCTACAGGATCGGTCCCAGCAGCACAAGTCCCGCTGTAGGATTCTGGATGCATCGGCGCTATGGAATCCCACGCCAAAGGCGGGTAGGCTTTTGTGTTGATTCGCTAACTGTTAGGGCGGGAGTGCCGTGGTCGAGAAGATCGCCAAATACCTAATTTTATCGCTGATCACCCTTACGGTGTTGGTCTTGGCGGTAACGTTTGTGCTGAGCGATGAGACTGTCGAAGACACGGCGGGACCACTCGCCCCCACGTTGTTGGACATCAAGCACGGCACGCTGGATGCCATCGGCGACAAAGCCAGCTCATTTGTATATTGGATCAGCACAACCGCCCACAACATCATGACGTTTGATCCCGGCAACCGCACGCCATCGGTCACGCTGCGCATGCCGCCGCCGCTGGAAAGCGGTCGCGCGACGAAATCGGGATCCAGCGCGATGCCGGAGACAAGCGCGGAGCCTAACGCCGCAGCGGAGATAGCACCAGAATCTGCGGCATCAATGAACGAAACCATGCCCGCGCCGGAACCAGAACCGGAACCCGCGCCGGCAACAGATGCGATGCCCATGACAGAGGCGCCGCCAGAAAAGTCGCCTGAAACTACGTCGGCACCAAAACCTGAACCTGCTCCGGAATCGGCCCCGATGCCTACCACAGAAACCATGGCGCCCCCGCCTACCGACCCAAATCCTGCGCCGACGCCGCCCGCCGTGCCGGTGGAGTCCGTCGAGCCCGCATCACCCGCCCCGGCCCTCAGCAGCGAACAAGCCGCGTTGCCGGACGCTCAGGCGCCGACCGACGCACCGCCGCCCGCCGCCATGCCGGAACAAGCTAAGCCCGGCGAAGCCGACTACCAAGAAGGGCTTCGTTATTACAACGGCGATGGCGTCGAACGTGATTTCGGTCGCGCCGCGCAACTGTTCATCAAGGCCGCAGACGCAGGTCACGCCGGTGCTCAGTACAACTTAGGAATCATGAATTACATCGGCCAAACCGGCGGCCAAGACTTCGCAAACGCCGCCAAGTGGTTTGAAAAAGCCGCCAGCACCGGCCACGCGCAAGCGCAGTACAACCTGGGTTTCCTGTATTACGAGGGCAAAGGTGTGGCCCGCGATATCGACACCGCCTTCGCCTGGATCGAACGCGCCGCAAACCAAGGCTACGCGAAAGCCGTTAAAGCCCGAGACGCGTTTAAAAAAGCGATGCCGGATAAGTTCCAGAGCTAGCTTTCGACGCGCCTACAAATCTTGCGATCCGCATTTAGAGTGAAGTTTGCCGCCCGTGGTGTTATGCATGTCCATGCGCACACCAAAAATTTTCACCACAATCCAGACTTACACTTGGCCCCTGTTTTTGGCAGACCTTCTTGCAGGGGCGACGGTGGCGATGATCGCGCTGCCGTTGAGTCTCGCGATTGCCATCGCTTCCGGCACTGACCCTGCAAAGGGACTCGTCACAGCGATTGTCGCGGGATTTGTCATTTCATTACTCGGCGGCAGCCGCGTTCAAATCGGCGGGCCGACCGGCGCATTTATCGTCGTCATTTTTGGCGTCATCGCCCAACATGGCTATGACGGCCTTGTTTTGGCGACACTCATGGCCGGCTTTATTTTGCTTATTGCTGGCTATTTCCGCGCAGGCAATCTCATCGCTTTTGTACCCGAAGCCGTCGTCAACGGCTTCACCATCGGCATCGGCATTATCCTGGCGACAAGCCAGTTAAAGGATGTTCTTGGGCTCGCCGTCGATAAAGTCCCTGCCGACTTCCTGGAAAAAGTCCCGGCTCTTTGGCAGGCCCGTGACACATTGAACATGCCGACCATTGTTATCGCGCTTGTCACACTTGTCTTGATCCTATTTTTACGCCGAATTGCACCAAGATTTCCGGGGCTTATCGTGGCGGTCGGCGTAGGCTCTGCGCTGGTTGCCGTGATGGCCTTGCCGGTCGACACCCTTGGTTCGCGCTTCGGTGAACTCCCGGACCATTTGCCATGGCCGCAACTGCCCGATCTCTCAATTTCTCGTCTGGTCGAACTCTTTCCGTCAGCCCTTGTGATCGCGTTCTTGGCGGGTGTTGAATCGCTTTTGTCCGCCATGGTCGCCGATAAAATGATCGCCGGGCATCATCGACCGAATGCCGAGTTAACGGCCCAGGGTGTCGCCAATATCACCTCAGCGCTTTTCATGGGCCTACCCGCCACCGGTGCTATTGCAAGAACCGCAACGAACATCAAAGCCGGCGGTAAAACCCCCGTGGCGGGGATTGTTCACGCTGTGGTCATTTATCTGACGATGCTGGTCGCAGCCCCCCTGGCAGCATATCTCGCGATGCCGGCCTTGGCGGCTATTCTGATCGCCACCGCTTGGAATATGACTGAGCCGCACAAATGGCGCGAACACCTTAACGCACGCGTAAGCGATAAAGTCTTATTGGTGATCACGCTCGTCCTCACGGTCGTTGTCGATCTGACGGTGGCCATCGGCGTCGGTGTGTCGCTCGGCCTCGCGATTCGGCTGAGCAGACGAAAGTCCGTTGAAAGCGACTGGACGATGCCCAAGAGATAATACAAAAAAAGGGCGGACACATGTCCGACGCATTCGCTTCTTTAGGAGGTCATTCGCAATCCAGACATAGTCTGGAGGGCCAGATGACCTCCTAATCGTTTGTGGATACACGAAAATCTATTGGCATCTTTATCTACTTGAAAAGAGAAAAAAAGCGCCACACAACTTTCCCGAGGAAGTGACTGCAAACCTCAGGAAGAATTATCGAGAAGATAAAAGCAAAGGGTTTTAGAAAACTTGTTACCGGTAATAAGTTAAGAATTGTTACCGGTAACATATTCTGATATTGTTTCCGGTAACAATTTTAAGAATAGGTTGTCTTCAAATGTCATCGGCAATGGAATCTATCAGCGAACGAGTCCAGCAATCTCGCGAGCGTCGTCGTCGGGCGGGGCTGAAGCGTGTCGAGGTTTTCGTGCCTAAAGGTAAAGAAGATCAACTAAAGGCCTACGCTGCCGACCTCAGAGAAGGATCGCAATCCGAGCTGATGAATGAGGCGCGGAAGCTGATTGCCAGGGCGTACAAGAAGTACCGTTCTCGGTATCTGGACAATATTTCTGTTGATCCGCAAAGCGCGAGCCTTTCAGATGCTGCCGTTGTCGCTGCTGCGCTCATGCATCGGGGCGATGCGGAAGCCTACAAGCTCGGACAACAGTTGAATCGGTTGGCTCGGTAATGCCTCTTACGGCGATCCAGCGATCCGTCATCAAGGTTCTTAAGCTGCATCGTTCTGAACACACCTTTGTCGCGGGCGGGGCCGCGTTGAATCGCGAATGGCCAAGGTTGTCGGATGACATGGACATCTTCCACGACATCAGGGACCGCCTGCCTCGTTTCGTTGAACCGGAACTTGAGGCCTTAAGGCAGGCTGGATTTTCTGTCGAAGTGACAGTCGAAACGGATATGACAGTCGAGGCGATCCTGCGGAAGTATGGTGAAGAAACCATGGTCCAGTGGATGGACGACATTGAGACTTGCCGACGTTTCTTTCCGGCAATGGATGATCCTGATTTTGGGTTTCGTCTACACGACGCGGACAACGCCGTTAACAAGGTGCTATGCGCCTCACGACGGCACTCGGCTCCTCGGGACGCGGTGGACTTAGTAACCATCTCAGAGCGTTACGCGCCGCTGGGCCCATTAGTCTGGGCGGTCACTGGCAAGACCGCTGACTTGACTCCGCCGGTGGTCCTGCGAGGCATGCGAGCCAACGCCTTCGGATATTCGCAGAAGGAAATCGAAACAGTCCGGATGGAGGACGGTTCAAAGCCGGAATGGGGGCGGGTGCGTGATATACTCAACGTGGCGCTAGACGCTGCTGCGGATTACTGTGAAAACGTGGCACCCATTACCTATGCCGGATGCCTATTTGTTGATGAGAATGAAGTGCCTGTGGAAGTGGATGAAAACGCAATCGCTAATGGGCAGGCGACGCCCATGATCATCAGAGATTTCTCGGGCATACCTGTCGTCCACACCCAAGAGGGAAGCTAATTATTCTTTTGTCACATGAAGTTTGTCTATTGAATCTCGAACGATGACCTGGATCAAACGGTCGAAAGGGGTGCCTCTCGGCACCCCTTTCTGAATTTGACGGCACATGTCCGCCCTTTTGATGTTTTGGCACGCCGTTCTTTCGGCAATCCCATGATACGCGTTTACGTCAGATCAAAGTGATCGAGTTCCATCACCTTGGTCCACGCGGCGACGAAATCATCAATGAATTTCGTCTGCGCATCACTGCTTGCATAGACCTCTGCGAGGGCACGAAGCTCGGAGTTTGATCCGAAGATCAGATCGACGCGGGTACCGGTCCACTTTACATCACCGGTTTTCCGGTCACGCCCTTCAAAGACATCATCACCGTCGTCGACGGCACACCATGTGACACCCATATCCAACAAGTTAGCAAAGAAGTCATTGCTGAGCGTGCCCGGTTTGTCCGTAAAGGCACCGTGTTTCAGGCCGTCAACGTTGGCGCCCAACACCCGAAGTCCACCAACAAGAACCGTCATCTCTGGCGCACTCAGCGTCAGCAACTGCGCCTTGTCGACCAGCATTTCCTCGGCCGAAACGCGGAACTTGGCTTTTTGATAGTTACGGAAACCATCGGCTTCCGGCTCAAGGAAAGCAAAGCCTTCGACGTCTGTCTGGTCCTGGGAAGCATCCATACGGCCAGGGGTGAACGGCACCGTGATGACGTGGCCCGCATTTTTTGCGGCATGCTCTACCGCAGCAGAGCCGGCTAACACGATTAGGTCGGCAAGCGAGACCTTTTTACCGTTGGATTGCGACCCGTTGAAGTCTTTTTGGATGGTTTCCAGAACATCGAGCACGCGTGCCAATTGCGTCGGTTGATTGACGTCCCAATCTTTTTGCGGCGCCAATCGAATGTGCGCACCGTTGGCACCACCGCGCATGTCGGAACCACGATACGTCGAGGCCGATGCCCACGCGGTCGACACCAATTCGGACATCGGCAGGCCGGCACCCAAAATGGTTTCCTTCAACGACGCGATGTCGGCGTCGTCAATCAAGGGGTGATCGACGTCGGGGATCGGGTCTTGCCAAATGAGATCCTCGGCAGGTGCTTCTTTACCGAGATAGCGCGTTTTCGGTCCCATATCGCGGTGCGTAAGCTTGAACCAAGCGCGCGCAAACGCATCCGCAAGCTCGTCCGGATTGGCATGGAAATGCCGCGAGATCGGCTCATAGATCGGGTCCATCCGCATCGCCATATCGGCCGTGGTCATCATGGTCGGCACTTTTTTCGACGGGTCGTTCGCCGCAGGCGCCATGTCTTTTTCGGCCACATCCTTAGGCGCCCATTGCCAGGCGCCGGCGGGACTTTTGGTCAATTCCCACTCATAGCCGAACAGCATATCGAAATAGCCGTTATCCCATTGAGTGGGGTTTGGCGTCCACGCACCTTCAATGCCGCTGGTGATCGCGTCGCCACCTTTGCCGGTGCCGTGCGTGCTGAGCCAACCTTGGCCCTGGGCTTCGATAGGTGCCGCTTCGGGCTCGGGTCCCACGTTCGCGGCATCGCCGGCACCGTGCGCTTTGCCAAACGTGTGTCCGCCGGCTGTCAGTGCCACAGTTTCTTCGTCATTCATCGCCATGCGGCGGAAGGTTTCACGAATATCCCGCCCAGATGCGAGGGGGTCGGGCTCACCGTTCGGCCCTTCTGGGTTCACGTAGATCAGCCCCATCTGCACCGCGGCCAGCGTGTTTTCCAGTTCGCGGTCACCGGCATAACGTTTATCGCCCAGCCATTCCTTTTCAGCCCCCCAATAGATGTCTTCTTCGGGATGCCAAACGTCTTTGCGACCGCCAGCAAAGCCGAAAGTTTTAAAGCCCATGGATTCGAGCGCACAATTCCCCGCCAAGATCATCAGATCGGCCCAAGAAATTTGTTTGCCGTATTTCTGTTTGATCGGCCACAACAACAGCCGCGCTTTGTCGAGGTTGCCGTTGTCGGGCCAGCTGTTGAGCGGCGCGAAGCGTTGCGCACCCGTGCCCGAACCGCCACGGCCATCACCGGTGCGGTAGGTGCCGGCGCTGTGCCAAGCCATACGAATAAACAAGCCGCCGTAGTGACCGTAGTCCGCCGGCCACCATTCCTGGGACTCCGTCATCAGCGCGTAGAGGTCTTTTTTGACCGCACCCAAATCGAGCTTTTTAAACGCTTCGGCATAATCGAAGTCCGGATCCATCGGATCAGACACCGACGTGTGCTGGCGCAGGATGTTGAGCTTCAAACGGCTCGGCCACCAATCATTGTTCGATGTGCCGCCGCCGGCTGCGTGATTGTGTATCGGACATTTCATCTCGTTCATTTTGAGTCTCCCAAATAAAATTGATCACTTCGACGTGGCGTAAAATGGAAACAGGTATACGCAACGCGATCCTAGGGGGCTTCATAGAGTCATCTCATGAAGATCACGATACGCTTTATGATAAATAAGTATAATATATAAATATTATGATATTGATCATATTTGCAGATGAAACGTTGCAGTCGTTTCGTGGATTTCACGCCGGTGGATTTAGTCGCCAGCTTTGAAATGACATATATTTCTCGACCAAAACGGCCCAGAAATTAGGTGTAACGACTGACCCGAACATTATCGCCACGATGCATCTGACGTGTATATGTGGTAACGTCAATTCACTAGGAGGATGAGTCAGTGCGTCTGAGCAAGATTGGAAAAGCATTTCGCTTCGTTTTCCCGAGCATGATTGTTACAGCAGTTTCTCTTGCCCAGACCACCCCCGCACACGCCGGAAAAATCATCGCTGGCGGCACAGGTATGTCCCTCACATTGATGAGCGAAGCCGGGAAGACTCTCAATAGCGAAAATCCTGAAATCAGCTTAAAAGTTCTGCCGAGCATGGGCAGCGGCGGCGGGATCAAGGCACTTCTCGACGGGGTGCTTGACGTCTCTTTGTCGGCACGGCGCCTGAAGGAAAAGGAGGCTGAAAGCCTGCAGGAAGTGTTCTGTTTCGTGACCGCCTTGGTGCTCGCGACAAATCCGCCACATGTCAGCAATATTAATTTGAGCGAGTTAGCGAAACTCTACAGTGATCCTTCCCCCACTTGGCCGAACGGCACCCCCCTCAAGGTCGTCCTCCGCCCATCGTCAGGTTCCGAGATTCCATATCTGACGAAGAAAGTTCCCGGATTTGAGGCCGCCATCGCGACGGCTCGGAAACGTCCTGGCGT
Source organism: uncultured Rhodospirillales bacterium (assembly GCA_963974935.1). Lineage (GTDB taxonomy): Bacteria > Pseudomonadota > Alphaproteobacteria > Rhodospirillales > Casp-alpha2 > UBA4479. Next base: position 32,039 of record CAXBEV010000022.1, read on the forward strand.
GCCGGTCGGGATAACGGACCATATGAACTTGGACATTGCCGAGCAGATGGACGGGGTGCTCGCGATCACGACGCTTCTGCAGATCCGGTCGGAGAAGAAGGAATTGTCCCCGGTCTCCCTCGACGGCATCGAGGCCAGTGTGGAGACATTACGTTCAGGCCGTTATCCATTTCCGATCAAAGTCTGCGTTATCGCAAAAAAGGGCAAGCTGTCGGTCGATATCGAGATACTGCTCGGTCACTTGAAACACCCCACCACCGCCTCTCTTTTGGAGAGCTATGGCGCTGTTCCGGTCGAACCATAGATATAGATTAGAGAGTAGACCACATGCCACAGCGAGAGAGACTAAAAAGTTTTGAACACCTACTGCTTTACTTTGCGATAGCTGCAGGTGTCATTTTCGCTTTGGGGGCCCCCGCTTTCCTGGCGCTTTACGATTACAATGCGCTGCAAGGTACTCTGTCCTTCCAGGCGAGAATACTCACGGATCAAATCGCTGTCTTTGCGAACATCCAAGGCGAGACTTGGCAATATAGCTTCCACCGCTTGCCAGAGTTCATCACGATTATTGATCCGAACGAAGAAATTCGAGCGACTATCTCCGCCATGCAAGGAAAGGCTGAGAAAGTCGTGCTTGATGTGGGGCCCGCACAATCACAT
>CAXBEV010000023.1:0-30942 GCA_963974935.1 uncultured Rhodospirillales bacterium
CCGTTCGGCGAGACGAGCAAGATAAAACAGGTTGCGCAACGCAAATTCAGGAGAATAACAATATGCCGCTAACACTTGCCGAAAAAATTATCGCGAAAGCGTCCGGGCGCAACAGCCTGACGCCGGGCGAAATCGTGACGTGCAATGTTGATCTCGCGATGATGCACGACAGCGCCGGGCCCAGAAGTGCGGGTAAGTATCTGGATGGCCTCGGTGTGCCTGTGTGGGATTTGGATAAGCTGGTGGTGATCACCGATCACTACATCAACAGCGATGATGAGGCGTTCAATGCGATCCAGAGCCATGCGCAAAGCTGGGTCAAAGATCACGACGTGAAGAACTTCATCAAAGAACAGGGCATCTGCCACATCGTGCTGCCGGAAAGCGGGCACGTGAAGCCGGGCCAGTTCATCGTCGGCGGCGATAGCCATTCATGCACCGGCGGCGCATTCGGCACGTTCATGGTCGGCATCGGTGCGACGGAGATGGCGGGCGTGTTGGCGACCGGCGAAATTTGGGTCCGCGTGCCCGAGACCGTGCGGATCGATGTGCGGGGCGCGCTGCGGCCTGGAGTTTCCGCAAAGGACATTATCCTCAAGCTCTGTGGCGAATACGGGATTATGGGCTTTAACTATCAAGCGCTCGAATACGCAGGCACTGCCGTCGATGCGATGTCGGTGCAAGAGCGTATGACGCTCGCCAACATGGCTGCCGAGTTGGGCGCCAAAGCCGGCTATTGCCAGCCCGACGAGAAAACCCGCGCCCAACTCGACGCCTGGGGCGCGACGGAGATCGATATCGATACCTGGCGGTCCGACACGGATGCGACATACAAAAAAACCGTGGCGATTGATGGTGACACGCTGAGCCCGCAGGTCGCAGCCCCATCAAGCCCGGAAAATGCGAGCCCGGTCGAAGATCACATCGGTACCAAGCTGGATCAAGCATATCTGGGGGCCTGCACCGGCGCGAAGTTGGACGACCTACGGATGGCCGCCGAAGTCCTGAAGGGCCGCAAGGTGCCATCTGGCTTTAAATTCATGGTCGCACCGTCGTCGATTCCGATGGGCGAGCAGGCGCGGGCCGAGGGCACACTCGGCATCATCGAAGATGCCGGCGGTCAAGTGCTGCCGGTCGGCTGCGGTGGCTGCATCGGTTTGGGGGCGGCAAGGCTCGAAGAAAATGCGGTCGGCATTTCATCGACCAACCGGAACTTCGTCGGTCGCGCCGGGCCGAAGTCGTCAAAATTGTTTTTAGGCTCGCCGTACACGGTCGCGGCCTCGGCACTCAAAGGCGAGATTGCCGATCCACGGGAATTCTTAGGGGAGGGCGCTTAATCATGAAGACCATTGAAGGACGGGCCTGGGCCTATGGCGCCAACATCGATACCGACGCGCTGGCGCCGATCGGCTCATATTCGGGGACCGGGGATCTGTCGGCTGGTGCCGGGCAATGTTTACGCGACCTCGACCCGAACTTCGCCAAAAGCGTTGTCGAAGGTGACGTGTTTGTTGCTACCGATAATATGGGCATCGGCTCGTCCCGGGAAACGGCGCCGATGTTTTTGCGCGCGCTGGGTATTCGTTGCGTTGTCGCGCACTCGTTCGCGCGGATATTTTATCGTAACTGCTTCAACATCGGCCTGCCGGCGTTGGTCTGTGCCGAGGCGGGGCAGATCAATATGGGCGATGTTCTGAAGATTGATCCGGCGTCAGGTAAGATCATCAACGAAACGCAAGCTGCGACCTACCAATGCCAGGCGATCCCGGACCATCTGATGGGTATCATCGAAGCCGGTGGCTTGATGCCGTATCTCGAACAACGCCTCAAAGCGGGCTGAGGCTCTGGCGCGCCTTCTGCCAAACGAAAAACCGGTACTGTCATGCAGTACCGGTTTTCGGAGGTCGTGTGGGCTTGGATGATTAAGCACGCGTGCTTACAAGATCCTCAAGATTTTGCTCACCCGTCATTACATTGGTACCGTCTTCAAAGCCGACGCCGTAGTCCATCGGATCATCGAAGCGATCTGCCAACGCCGGTGCAGCGACGCCGAGGGCCAGAAGAAGTGCAAATGCGGAAAGTAGGTTTTTCGTAAACATTATCGTTTCCTCTCATTTTTCGTTGGGCAGCTGCCCGGGTTGTTGATTGAGAACACTTCGTCCTCTCACCATCCAATCTAGCCCGCGATTGTCATCCGCGCATTTAAAGTCACGTCACGCTGTCGTGACTAGAAAGTATAATAATATCAATGGAGTAAGTTTTTAATTTCGACGTGCTCACGGACCTCTCACAAACCGCTCCGGGCTCATCTTTTTTTCGTGAGCAAGCTTGAGCGCCATAAATATGAAACACCGGCGTCCTCGTTGGGCGCCGGTATTTCGTGGATGGCCGCTTGCTTCGAGTTAGATGCAGACTTCGAATAAGACGGCTTGGTTTGTGCTGGTTTCTAGCGTCGGCTCGACCACAATGATCGTCGCCTCCGGATCTTCGTATCGGTCGGCTAAAGCCGACCCGCTGATCCCGAGTGCGAGGATCAGCGCGACGACCGGAACAAGATTGTTCTGGATGTTTTTCATCTTGCGTCTCCTCAGCGTTAGGTGTTGAGAAATGCGAACTCAAGCATTCCGAACATCTAAATAATACGCGCAATGTTAAAAGTCCGCACATCAAGCGCGCTCAAGGTTTCGTGAGGATAAGATTTGGAGGTATAACCGCTTATTGATTAAATGCGGTTTCCGTTGTCGTTTGGCGAGCGTTGGCGAGGATGATCTCGCCTTGGCGCCAATCGTGATCTTCAATCATCAGCGCCCACACTTTGAACAAGCCGTGTTTCGATGCATAGGCCTGCGCCGCTGGGTATTGCGCCTGCGTGATTGGGCCGGCGACGACGCGGAAGATATCTTGGCCGGGGCCGGCTGACTGCGCGAATACGCGGGGTGAGATTTCCGCAAACTGCTTGGCGACGTCCTCGGCGGCACGGTGATCGCGCCCCGACACGATGACCATGTAGACACCGGGCGCAGGGGTGTCGACGCTTTGTTGCGAAGTATCACGGACGCTGACAACATCGGTGACGCTTTGATACGCCGACGTGGTGTAGCGATTTTGCGTTCGCTGTATCGGGGGGATAGGTGCTTGAGAGTTTTCAGCGACGACAGTGTCCTCAATGTCGTGAGGATGGCAGACATAGCCCGTGGTGATAAGGCGATACATCGCGCAATCGCTGTCAGACAAGGCAGACAGGCCATGATCGGTTAGCGATTTTTCCGTGGTGACGTAAGAGATCCCATCGACGACCAACGACGCCACGGTGACGGCGACCGGCACGGCGCATCCGCTCAACAGCATCACACTCAGTACTGGGGCCGCGATTTTTTTCATGTTACCTAATTCCCAGGCCAACAAAAACCAAATATATGCTGCAACGCAGCCGTGCACTATGTGGTCGAACTGGAGTCCGACGCAAGAATAAAATTCAATATAAAAAACAATTATTTACGAAGTATTTACAGGTAATTTAGATAAAGTTTTATGTATTCAAAAAAATGATGTTTGAAGGGCACTGTTGGTCTCTAAGATCCCGGATAAGCCCTGCGGGCTTTCCGGGAAGTCGCGATGACTTATAAATTCGAAAAAATCAAACCACTGCGACTTCCCGGGCGCGCAGCGATCCGGGATCTTTGAGCGAGAGTGTCACCACAACGTCTTTGCCGCCCGGCCCGGCCACTCGGCGTCGTAGGCGGTGCCGTCAAAGGTGTTTTCATCGCGCGCCATGGATTGCTCGCTGAGGATGTCGCCGGCGGTCGGTAGCGATTTCGGGTCGAGCTGGCTGGCCGGGTCCCAGAGTTTGGCGCGCATGATGGCCCGCGCGCATTGGAAGTAAATTGTCTCAATATGGATAACGATGACCGAGCGCGGCGATTTGCCTTGTTCGGCGAAGCTTTCCAGCAATGCGGGCGTGGTGCTCAACTGTGCGGTGCCGTTGATGCGCAGCGTGGTGCCCGAGCCCGGGATCAAGAACAACAGGGCGATGCGTGGATCGCGAACGATGTTGCGCAAGGTATCGATACGGTTGTTGCCGCGCCGGTCCGGGATCATCAAGGTTTTCGGATCAAAAATACGCACGAAGCCCGCAACGTCCCCGCGGGGCGAGCAATCCAACCCCTCCGGCCCGCTTGACGCCAACGCGACGAAGGGCGCGACTTCGATCAGGCGACGATAGGTGTCCGTCACCACCGCGCTTTCTTTAGTCAAAGATGCCTCGGACGGCGGCGCGTCATAAACCGCTTCCAAAGCGTCGATGCTGTCGATGATGTGGTCGGCCATGATTATGTCTCCAAATCGTCGATGCGCTCATCGAACAACGCCTTGGCGTCTTTGTAGCCATCCGGATTGGCGGCGAATTTGTCACGGCAGTCCGGATTGCAAAAGCCGACGGTATGACCGCGATATTGCATCAGGCTGCCGGCTTCGACGGGCTCGCCGGAAAACGGGCAGGTCGGGTTGATGCAGTCGTTTATGATCGGATCTGTCATGCTGTCCTCCGTAATTTCGAAAAGGTTAGGCTGCAAATCCTCGCGCCTCAAGAAACGGATCGCGAGAATTTTTGGTGTTATTGTGACAACCGCGCACGCAGCCACGCCATGGTCCGAGTGATCGCTTTTGCACGGGCTTCCGGGTTGCCGCCTGTGTGCACGGTCCTGAGTCCCATGGCGCTCGAGCTCGAACGGGTCTCGACCTCGTGCACGCGGGCCGTCGGATGATCGAAATTGTGATACGCGTCGTCGTAGGTATCAATTTCAATCAGCGCGCCGCCGCCCCTGTTGGCCATCCGGACCAGGTCATTGCATGGCGCGGCCAGCGTCCAATCGTCCGCAGCACCGTGCTGGATCAACGCTGGGATGCGGCTGCGGTAGTCAGGGAACGTTTTGTTGATCACGCTGCAGCCCGGATAAAACATCAGGGCCGCACGGAAATCCGGCGCGCCGGGTGCAGATGCCGCCGGGCTGCCGTCACGGATCGCATACAGCGTACTCATGGCGCCATTCGACCAGCCGGCAAGCACGATCCGCTTTGCGTCGATCTCGGCCCGGGTGCTTAAAAAGTGCCGGGCACCGGCAGCATCAAGAGGACGCAGGTCGTTTTCATTGGCCACACGGTTTTTGATTTTACATTGGCTACCGGTTTGACCGCGAGATCCAAAACTGTCCGGCAACAGCACGGCCCAACCTTCAGCTTGAAATAACGCAAGCCAAGCCCTCTCGCGGCTTTTAATTTTGCCGGACTTCGTCAAAAGCCCGCCGCAGCCATGCATGATAATGATCGCGGGCGCCGGGGGAGCGCTTGTCGGCGGCAGGTATATGGCCTGCAACGTGTCGCCATTGAGGCTCGGAAACGTGACCTGCATTTCGTCTGCCGTGGCCGGGCCTGGAATGTAAAATATTACCGTGAACAGCGCGGCGCAGCAGATAAGCCGACGCCGAAAAGGCGTCATCCCGGTACGCGCCATTGTCCAGAGCGGTCCCGGCACGCAGTCCCGGAACTGGTATAGCGCTCGCCATCCGCAAACACGGCGGTCGAGAATGTGCGACAATCGCTTCCGGCCGCGTTTTTAAAGGTGCGGTCTGGCGCCACGGTGCCGGAATTGCCGCTGGCGGGGTTGCGCCAGGTCGCGATCTGGCCGGTTTTGTTGTATTCGAGCGCGTCTTGTACGGTGCGCTGTGCATACAGTCGGTCGTCGGCGTTCAATGCGTCTTTGAGGTCGTTCGCATCCCACTTGCCGGAAACCGTGCTCGCCGCCAGCGCTGCGACTTCAGTACTATCATCCGGGTAGGTGGTCTGCAGCGAGGGCTGCTCGGGCGTTTGGCTACACGCCGCCAAGGCCGCGCACAGGCTTAAAATCATCAAGGGGCGAGATATCGTCATAGCATTAGATCACCATGAACCGTGGCCGGGTGCAATCTTGAAAATGGCGCGTGGCACCTCAACATATTTCAAAGCATCGACTCTCCGGCGTGGGCGGGGTATCAAGCGGGGGGATGGTGGCACAGTGAACAGTGTGAGATAAAATGACCGAACCCAAAGACCCATTTGCCTTTTTTCAAGAATGGTTCGCCAAGGCGCAAGAAAGCGAGCCGAACGATCCGAACGCCATGAACCTGGCGACCGTGGATGCTGAAGGGCGTCCGTCGTCGCGCATGGTTTTGCTGAAGGATTTTGACGCAAACGGCTTTGTTTTTTATACCAACTTGGAAAGCCGTAAAGGCCGCGAACTTGCCGGCAACAGCAACGTGGCGCTGAATTTCCACTGGAAAATCCTGCGCCGCCAAGTGCGGGTAGAAGGTGTCGCCGAGCCGGTCTCGGACGCTGAGGCAGACGCTTACTATCAATCGCGCGCAAGGGGCAGTCGGATCGGCGCCTGGGCGTCGGAGCAATCGCGCCCGATGGAAGGTATGTTCGTGCTGGAACGCCGGGTCGTTGAGTTTACCGCGAAGTACGCCATCGGCGAAGTCCCGCGTCCGCCGCATTGGTCGGGCTTTCGAGTCGTGCCCCAGACCATTGAGTTCTGGTCCGACGGCAAGTTTCGCCTGCACGAACGGATTGTCTATCACCGCGCCGACGGCGGCTGGACGACGGAGCGCTTATTCCCGTGAGTGTTACCCACACCCCGCCCAGTCCAGATGTAGGTTCCGCCGGTGGCGCGCAGGCGATGATCGCCAGCGGCGGCTTGATGCGGATTGCAGCTATTGCGTCGGTGTCGGTCGCAGTGGTGTTGATCGCGACCAAGTTTGCGGCCTGGATTTTGACGGACTCTGTCAGTTTGCTCTCGACGCTGATCGACTCGTTTTTGGATGCGGCGGCCTCGATTTTGAACTTGATCGCGGTGCACCACGCGCTGCAACCGGCCGACCGGGAACATCGTTTTGGTCACGGCAAAGCCGAGCCGCTGGCAAGCTTGGCGCAGTCTGCGTTTATTTGCGGCTCTGCGGTGTTTTTGCTGATCGAAGCCGGCCAACGGATTGCCCATCCCCGTGACATCGCCAACACCGATATCGGGTATGCGGTGATGGTGTTTTCGATTGTCCTCACGGTGATCTTAGTCGGCTTCCAGCGTTACGTGGTCAAAAAATCCGGCTCCATCGCGATCAATGCCGATAGCCTGCATTATCAGACCGACGTACTGATCAACTTGGGCGTGATGGTGTCGTTGTTCCTTTCAAGCTCGCTCGGCTGGTTATACGCCGATCCGCTGATCGCTGTGCTGATTGCGTTTTACATTGTTAAAGGTGCTTGGGGCATCGGCAACACGGCGTTGGCGATCTTGATGGACCGTGAACTCGAAGATGATGATCGCCAAAAAATCCGCGACATCGTGATGGCGCACAGCGAGGTTAAAGGCCTGCACGATCTGCGGACGCGCTCTTCGGGTATCAACAGCTTTATTCAATTCCATCTGGAACTCGACGGCGAGATGAAGCTGCGCGACGCGCACGAAATTTCCGAACAGGTCGAACTGGAATTGATGGACGCGTTCCCGAACGCCGAGGTCATTATCCACGAAGACCCGGAAGGGGTCGAAGAGGCACGGGCCACATTTCGGTGACACGCGCTCAGCCGCCATTTGACGACGTCGTCACTGCTTTTTTAACCGACGCGCTCGGCGAGGCGGGCGGGCCTGCGAAGGTCATCGTCACCCATTTATCAAAAGTGTTTTTAGGCAAAGACCGCGTGCTCAAATTGAAGCGCGCGGTACGGTTTCCGTTTTTGGATTTTCGCAGCCTCGCCGCCCGCCACAAAGCCTGCTTAGCCGAGGTCGCCATCAACAGTCGGTTCGCCCCTGACTTATATAAAGGTGTGGTCGCGATCACGCAGGCCGCCGATGGTTCGCTGGCCTTGGATGGCGATGGCGAGGTCGTCGACTACGTGGTCGAAATGCAGCGCTTCGATGAAGCAACGCTGTTTGATCATTTGGCGGATACCCCGCGTGGCCTGCGCCGCCCGATGATTGAGGGCTTGGCGGACGAGATCGCGCGCCTGCACGCAGAGGGCGAACCTTCGACGACGCGCGGTGGCTACGCCGGGATTCGGATGATCGCCGAAAACAACGTGCAGTCCTTCGGCGCGCTGAATGGCGATATGTTTGACGCCGCCTTGGTTGAACGGGTGACCACCGAGACGTTGGCCCGCATTGATACGGCGCGCGCGTTGCTGGATGGGCGACGCGCCGCCGGGCATGTCCGGCATTGTCATGGGGACCTGCATCTTCGCAATATTTGCCTGTGGCACGGTAAGCCGACGCTGTTCGACGGCATCGAGTTTTCCGACGATTTCGCGATTATCGACACCGGCTATGATTTGGCGTTTGTATTGATGGACGCGCAATTTCGGGGGCACCGGCGATTGGCATCGATGCTGATGAACCGCTATCTGGATGTGGCCGACGATACGCCTGAGTTGTTTCGCGTGCTGCCGATCTTCTTAAGTATGCGTGCACAAATCCGCGCCCACGTCAGTGCTGCCGCTGTGGCTGGGCAAGCGGACGCACAGGCGCGCCAGGCGATGACCGACAAAGCGCGCGCTTATCTCGCATTGGCGGCTGACTATCTGGCGTCTGCGCCGCCGCGCCTGGTGGCGGTCGGCGGCCTGTCCGGGTCCGGTAAATCCAGATTGGCCCGCGAGGTTGCAAACTACTTAGGCCAGCCGCCCGGCGCACGGGTTGTGCGCACCGACGTCAAACGCAAGCGCTTGGCCGGCATTCATCCGAACGAAACCTTGAGCGTCGATGGTTACTCGGCGGAGATGACCGAACGCACCTACGCCGCATTCTTCGACGAAGCCGCATCGGCGATCCGTGCCGGACAGTGCGCCGTGTTAGACGCCGTCTTCGCCATGCCGGATCAGCGCGCCCAGGCAGAAGCCCTTGCGAAAACATTAGGTGTGCCGTTCACGGGCGTCTGGGTGAATGCGCCCGAAGAGGTCCGTGTGAACCGTGTTATGGCCCGCGAACGCAACGTTTCCGACGTCACCCCCGATATCGCGCGCGGTCAATCCGACTACGATGTCGGCGCCGTGACATGGGACACTGTCGACAGCAGCGGCACTAAAGAAGACACCGTCCGCCAGGGTTTGGCGGTGTTGGGGGTTTTGGTAGAACACGCCTAAATTTTCGTCATCCCGGGTGAGCCCTTTGCGAGACCCGGGACCTCCCCATTGCGAGGGAGGTCCCGGATAAGGTCTGCGCCTTTCCGGGATGAGGATGATGGCGGCCATAACAACACCACACCTAGCCATAAACGCCGGAAAGGCGCATCATAGTCTCTAAGTGTTTTCTGATCTTTTGAGGGAGTTGTTTTATGGTCAACGTGATTTTATGTCCGATTAGCGGGGCACCGGAAAATGAACCGGTCCTGGATATGGCCTATGCGGTGGCGAAGGACCTCAACAGCCATCTCGATGTTTTGCATGTGCAGCCAGAAGCCAAGGAATCCATTCCGTTGATGGGCGAAGGGATGTCGGTGGCGATGGTCGAAGACATGATCCGCATCGCCGAAACCGAAGCTACAGAGCGTACCAAGCGGGCACGGCAGATGTTCGACGCCAGCGTTGGACGTCATGGCTTGCCGATCGCTGAACGCGGATCTGAGGCATCGGGGGCTAGCGTGGCGTGGCTCAAAGAACATGGGCGTGAGGACGAGGTGATTGCTTGGCGTGGCCGGCTTAGTGATCTGATCGTCGTCGGTCGGCCCGGCGACTCCGAAGACGTGCTGACGCCGATGGTCTTGAATGCCGCACTTTTTGAAACCGGGCGTCCGGTGATGGTGGTGCCGCCGAAAAGTGAAAGCCTCGCCCGAAAGCGGGTTGCGATTTCATGGAACGGCAGCCAGCAATCCGCCCGAGCCGTCTCGTTTGCGATCAAGATATTAGAACAAGCCGAAGCGGTGATGGTATTGACTGCCGATAGTTCTCGCACGTCCGGTACACGCGGGCCGGAGCTTGCCACATATCTTGAATGGCACGGTATTCAGCCTGACACCAAAGTGTTCGAGTCGCCCGCCGGCAGCGTTGGGCCGAGGCTGCTTGAAGAATGCAGCAACTTCGGTGCCGATCTTTTGGTAACCGGCGCCTATACCCATAGCCGTATGCGGCAGTTCATCTTGGGTGGCGTCACCAAACATGTGTTGGGGCACGCGCAAATCCCGATGTTGATGGCGCATTAATCGGTCGGCTCAGCGATGCATAAACGCCTGATGGATTCCGTACTGGCGCGCATGGATGCAGCGCAAAGTCTCTATTTCGATGACGTGGCGCGCAGCCTGAGCGACGATGAACGCATCGAACGAAACAGCAATTTGGTGTTTGCGTTCTTAGCCGCAGCCGCGCCCTACCTGACAACGCAGCTGCCCAAGGTCGATTTCATTGGGCGTTTGATCGCATTTGTGGAGCGCAACGAGCATCGCATCTTCAAAACAGTATTCGACCCCCGCTATTTAACGGATCGAGATTTGATCAAACCGGTTGTTGGTGAGTTCGTTGCGGAGACCGCAGCTCAAGCCTTGGCAAAGTTCGATGCAGGCGAAATTGACGAGCAGGGCGGCGAGAGTGTGTATCGTATGAGTTGGCCGTTTAATGCTGATGATTTTCCCTATGACGACTTGGACGAAGCCGACGACACAAAAGATTAGCACGCGCTTCAGTCTTGATTGAAGCGGACGCCTGGATCGCTATGATATCGCCACAACAACAAAAATCTGAGGAAGCATCATGAACATGAAATCCCTTATTCTCGTGGGCGCGGCGCTTGCCGTATTCGCCGCCCCAATTACCTTTTTAGGGGCCCACGCGGAAACGCGGGTCACCTATAAATCTGCAAAATCCACATCGTCTTATTATCAAATGGCGGTGCAGTTGGCCGAAGCCGTGAAACGCGGCAGCAACGGCGCGATGATTCTGACCGTCGAAGAAAGCCAGGGCTCGGTGCAGAATGTTAAAGAAGCCGCTGTACGTCCGGGCAATTATGTCTTCACCACGCCGCCGTCGCTGGTGAGCCTCGCCCAAGCCGGCAAAAAGATGTTCGAGCCGAAGAACGATAAGTTCGATTCCATTCGCGGCCTGTTCCCGATCCCGTCGTTGACCATGCACTTCGTGGTTCGCGCCGACAGCGGTGTGAATACGTTCGCCGACTTGGCCGGCAAGACCTATTTGATCGGTAAAGGCAGTTTTGGCGCACGCGAAGCGGCAAAGTATTTTGAGCTGTTCGGCGTCAAAGATAACGTGAACTTGGTCGACGTTGAGCTGAATGCAGCCGTGTCGGCGCTCAAAAACAAACAGGTGGACGGCTTCGCCACCGCAGGATCATACCCGGCCCCAAACGTGATGGAAGCGGCGGCGGGCACGGAAATTCGTTTGATCTCGATGACCGACGAACAGGTTGCGCAAAGCAAGCGTACGAAGCTGGTTATTCCAGCCGGTACATATCCGGGGGTCGATCAAGACGTGACGACGACATCGCTGTCGGTGATGGCCTATACCACCACCAATATGAGCGACGACGCCGCCTATGCGCTGACCAAAACGTACTGGTTGGAAAAAGCGCGCATGGGCACCGACAACAAGTGGTGGCATGCGGTCAACGCAGATATGCTCGTCGACATGAAGGGCAAGTTGCACCCGGGCGCCGTTAAGTATTACACCGAAGCCGGCATGAGCGTGCCTGACGCACTTAAGTAAGACGGTGCTGGCACCCACCAGAGACGCCGAAAGCGGCAGCCATGGTCGAGCCCGGGAACTGATTGTTCTCGGGCTCGCTGCCGTCACGGTGGCGTTTCACATTTATCTGATTTTTTCCGGCCTGATCCCGAATTTGATCAGCCGCCCGGTGCACATGGCGATGGCGTTGCCGTGGGTGTTCGTGTTTGCGCGCACGGAAAATCCGCTGGAACGCTGGGTCGGCTATGTGCTGTGTATCGTAGGCGTGGCCGCGTGCGCGTACGTTGCGATCTTTGAAGATTCGCTGAGTGATCAATACGGCTATTTGACTGGCGGGTGGCAGATGTTTCTGGCCATCGCGTTGATCGTCACGGTGTTGGAAATGGCGCGCCGCGCGATCAGTTGGCCGCTACCGTTGGTCGCGGTGATCGTGCTTTGCTATGGCCTGTTCGGCGAGTTTATCCCTGGAGAGTTCGGCCATCCGGGGTTGCCGGTGGCCAGCCTGCTCGGCAACCTAACGATTGCAGAAGCCGGATTCTGGGGGCCCCTGACCGGGGTGTCGGTCAACGTTGTCGCCGTGTTCGTAATCTTGGGCGCGGTGCTGAACGCGGGCGAAGCCGGACAGGGGTTTATGAACCTCGCCATCGCCGTCGCCGGCAAGCTGCGCGCCGGTGCGGCCAAGGTCTCGGTGCTGGCGTCCGCGTTGTTTGGTTCGTTGTCGGGCTCGGCGTCGGCGAACGTGGCGTCGACCGGTGCCATCACGTTGCCGGCAATGAAGCGTTTAGGCTATCCACCGTCACTCGCCGCGGCCGTCGAAGCCGTCGCATCTAGCGGCGGACAGATCATGCCACCGTTGATGGGGGCCGGTGCATTCGTGATGGTCGAACTGGTGGGTGTGCCCTACACCGACATTATGGCAGCCGCCCTGTTGCCGTCGGTGCTGTTCTTTTTTGCGGTTTGGGTTGGCGTTGACGGCTTTGCTAAAAAACTCGACCTGAAACCGATGGACGCATCGGCGCATCCTGACCGACGCACGTTGATCATCACCAGTCTGTTCTTCGCGGTCCCGTTCGCGGTGCTGTTGGAGCGTTTGTTCAACGGCGGCTACACCCCGCAATACGCGTCCGCCGTTGCGATTTTAGTTTCGACCCTGCTGCTCGCGTTCAATGTGGCGGGTGAATTTTCCATACCCCGGTGGGCGACGCGGGTTCGTGATGCGTTGATCAATGCCGCATCGCAGATCGCCACCATCGCCTCGATTATTTTGTGCGCCGGCATCGTGATCGGCGTGCTGCAGATGACCGGGCTCGGCGTGAAGGTGACGTCGGCGATCATCTCGTTATCGGGGGGCGAGCTGTGGGCCGCCCTTTTGCTGACCGCCCTCGCATGTCTGATCTTAGGGATGGAAGTGCCAACGACGGCGGCTTATGTGATTTCTGTATCTGTCACCGGCCCTGCGTTGCAGGAACTTGGCCTTCCGTTATTGCATGCACATTTGTTCGTGTTCTGGTTTGCGCTGCTGTCCACGATTACGCCCCCCGTCTGCGGCACTGTGTTTATTGCCGCTGGTATGACCGGGGCGCCGTGGTTGCGGGTTGCCGGCGTCGCCATGCGGCTGGGCATTGGGCTCTATCTGATCCCGCTCGCGTTCGTCGCCAACCCGGCTTTGATCGGCTTGAAGGACGATCCGCTGATGGCGCTGGCGGCGATGGTCAAAGTCGGCGCGGGTCTGTGGCTGGTGAGTTTGGCCGTGATCGCAGACCGCCCGATATGGCAGCGTGTGTGCGCAGCTGTGCTTGGCGCAGTGCTGCTTTTTACACTGTCAGTCGGCACGTTATAAAAAGCATCGCCCTCCCTCGCGTCATCCTGAACTTGATTCAGGATCCACGGCTGCGCGAAACACCCATGAGCCGCGTTTGCACCGCGATAGATCCTGAATCAAGTTCAGGATGACGCAATGGGGTAGGGGGTCACTTGCGGTGATTGCGGAGATACGTGGCCGGCTCGTCGGTATTATAGGAGTCGGCAAACGGGCGCATGCTGGCGGTGATGGCTTGGTCGAGGGGCAGCGTGTCCCAGTCCTTCAGCAAGCGTTTCTGTGCACGCACAGCACCCGGCGCCGCTTTGAGGATGGCGGCGACAGCATCTGAAACCGCAGCGTCTAAATCGCTGGTTAAAACGCGACGTTCAACGAAGCCCCAATTTTCCGCGACAGTCGCATCGATGACCTCACCCGACAACACCAGCCAGCCGGCGCGGCCCCGGCCCATCAGGCGCGGCAGCAGGGCGGCTTGGATCACGGACGGGATACCGACCAAGACTTCGGGCATACAAAATGTTGCGGTGTCCGATGCAATCCGAAGATCACAGGCTGCGGCCAATTCCATGGCGCCGCCGATACACGCCCCTTGGATACGGCAGACCACCGGCACAGGGATGTCGGCGACGGCTTGAATGGCACCCCGCAACGCATCGATAAAATCATACGCGGTGGTGGCATCCAGGGCCGACAATTCGCCAATGTCGGCGCCGGCTGAAAAGGCCTGTGTGCCCTCGCTCTTCAGCACGACGACGTGAAGCTCTGGATCGCTTTGTAAATGCGTCGCAGCGGTGGTGATCGCCTGAATGGTCGCAGTATTCAGCGCGTTTCGCTTGATGTCGCGATCAATAATGATCTCGGCAACGCCCGACTTTGGGCTATGGATGCGGGCGGTCATGCTGACACCGATGTGGTCGGGGGGAATAACCAGGCGGCGCCGCGTACGCCCGAACTGTCGCCGTGTTTGTTCTGCAAAAACGGCGTCGTGCAGACGTCAGAAAAAACGAATCGATTGAGCATTTCCGGTACGACCTTGTAAATTTCACTGAGATTTGACAGCCCACCCCCGACAACGATCACATCGGGATCTAAAATATTGATCACAGAAGACAGCGCACGGGCAAGGCGATGTGCGTAGCGATCGATGGCCGCAGTTGCTAGGGCGTCGCCTGTGTCTGCGCGTGCCGCAATATCGATGGCGGATAATGCCGCGCCGCCCGCCGCCGCGTAATCACGGCTGAAGGCAGGGCCCGAGAGGAACGTTTCAATGCAGCCTTGTTTGCCGCAATAGCAGGTCGGACCCGAATGTTCATTTAGGCCATCGCCGTTTTGCGGCCAGGGCAGGGGATTGTGTCCCCACTCGCCGGCGATCGAATTGATGCCGGTATGGGTGCGGCCGTCGATGGCGATGCCGCCGCCGACGCCGGTCCCTAAAATGATGCCGAACACCATCCCATAACCGGCAGCAGCGCCATCGGTGGCTTCGGAAACCGCGAAACAGTTAGCGTCATTGGCGATTCGCACCGGGCGTGCCAACGCGTCGGTCAAGTCGCGGTCGAGCGGATGGCCGATCAACCACGTTGAATTGGCGTTCTTCACGTTGCCGGTGATCGGCGAAGTGGCGCCTGGAATGCCGACCCCGACACCTTGGTCTTTGCTGCAATCGGTCTCGTCGGCGATGGCGGACACCAGACCCGAGATCGCTTCGATGGTGCCGTGGTAGCTGCCTTGCGGGCTGTCTATCCGACGGCGTGCGCGTTCGGTGCCGTCGTCGCCTAGGACGACGGCTTCGATTTTGGTGCCCCCAAGATCAATCCCAATTCGCATGGTGAAAAGTCTAGATCAATGCTGCAGACAAGGGGAGCAGGTATTTGCCGCCGTCGCCGATATCCAAAAAACGACCCGCTAAATACAGTAATACCCACGACATATGGTAATTTATTAACCATTAATTGCACCCTTTGATTTTATTGGCTTTTTTGCCAAAGTTTTACACTGTTTTGCACTTTTCATTGAAAACTGTTCCCGGTTAGTTTCATCATCGCCGCCTCGGCAAGCCGTCTTTGATCTGCGCCGCGTGTGTAATGCTGGATCATTTTCATAGACTTGTGGCCGGTGATCGACGCTATTTCCGCATCGCTGCACCCGACATCACGCAGCCTGGATGCCGCGTTTGCGCGTAGGCCGTGGAACACCCAACCCTGCAAGCCCATCGACTGCATAGCGTTTGCCATGCCGGTATTGAAGTTGCTCGCGGTCCAGACGCGGCCATTCTTCGTCGTGAGAATGTTCACGGCGCGTTTTGGTATCCGTGCCAGTAGCGCCTTGAGTTGAGGGTGCAGGGGAACGGCAACGTCTGCGCAGGTCTTTTCCTGTTTGAATATCAGCCAACCGTCTTGCACGTCAGACCAGCGGGCCTTGAGTATGTCGCCCTTTCGCTGTCCGGTGTAGAGACCTAGGGCCACGGCAAAGGCTATGTGTGCGGGTGCGTTCTCAAGCACCTTGGCAATGATGGCTTCGGGCCATGGATCATGTGACCCGCCCTTAAATGATTTAATCTTCGTTGCCGGGTTGACGGTAATTAAGTCCGCATCCAGCGCCCATTGCATTACAACGCGCATCACGGCCATTGATACGTTTGCCATTGCAGGCGTCTCGGAAAGCCCGTCACGGTATGCCTTGATATGCGCGCGAGTTATCTCGGAAACTTGGGCAGGACCGAACACCCGGCGCATGGCGTCAATGCGGCCTCGATATAGTGTCTGCGTCGATGGTGCCAGCGCTTTAAACTCAGGCCCCGCCATGTAACGGGCGCATGCGTCCGCAAAACTATTCTGCGCATCGTCGCCGCGCCATCCGTTATATGTGCCGTCGATACGTGCGTAGTCTGCAAGGAATTGCGCCGATCCAGGCTTGCCGTGCAGCCGTCCATGCACGCGACCATCGCGGCGATAATAGTGGTACACGCGGCCCTTGCGCTTGATTTTAATGACGTATTTCATCGTGATGCGCATCCCCGAATCCTCTCCATAAGCCAATCCTTGTCGGCCAATGGTGCGGCGGTTTCGCCAGATTTTTCAAGTGCGCGTTCAATTGATGCCCAATACCAACGATATGGGCGGGTCTTAATTGCAGCCTCGGGCAACTCGCCACGCTCAACGGCGCGTCTAAATGACGCTGCGCTGATGCCGATCTTCTCTGCGGCTTGTGTGGCGGTTACTGTGAGCATGAGTCAATCATCCGGCAGCATGTCGGCAAGCCAATCTTCGACCGGTTCGCCACACGCTTGCGCTATTTGTGCATCAATCATCAAATCAGCCATGCTCGGCTCTTCAGGCTCGCGGGGTTTATAGATGGCCTCGCCACCGCGTTTGGTGTGAAAGTCTTTAATGTGTCGCTCAACATGCTCTTGCTTGTTCCAGCGTTTTCCGCACCGCGAGCATTTCCAGTCTTTTGCCATTGGTTTCTGATCCTCGCCTTAGAACATTTGCCAAATTGCTAGAACGAATACGCCCGAGCCGCCCCATAAAATCACGACCACCGGGCCTCCGATCAGCAGCGATTTTAGCGCACCCTTGCGACCGTATTCATTTGCTTCTTTGATGTTGTATCCGTCTTTCAGGGCTTCCTTCACTCTAAGTGCGTTGTGTGTGCCCTGCACGATCAGCCACATACCGATAGCAAACCAAATAACGAAAAACGTGGTATTAAAATTGATTTCCATCGTTCACTCCGCCGCCTGGGTTTCGCTCAAGATGTCCTCACGTCGTCCGTAGATGATGCTGAGGTCTGTCACTTTCGCCGCGGGCAAGTCGTCAATCACCTGCTGGACCTCGCCCCAAACGCTGTCCAGATCAGCCTGAGTTGTGGCCGCTTTCATGCGATCGATGAACGCCGTGACCTGATCGGGCTCGGGCGTGGTGTCAGTGTGTGGCGGTGTCGCCGGGTTGCCGCTTGCCTGGGCCTTGATCGCATCAACAGACGTTGCCGGCGGGTTTTCTTGCTCGTTAAGAACATCGGCGCCGAACGGATCTTCATCATTTGCGTTGTCTGCATCTTCGGCGATTTTAAGAAGCTCGGGCTGGATGGATTTAAACGCTTCACGGCTTGCCGCATCAAGTGTGCCGAAGTGTTCGCGCAAAGCCTGTAACCCTTGTTTTGCGATATCGCGGGCGTTGGCGAGAACGGAGTTACGCTGCGCGGGCTCCATACTCGTTTGCGCTGCACCTGTCCGCTGCTGAGACGATAGCGGCTTCACGGTGTAAGCAACGCGCTTTGTTCTGGACGCTGTAAGCGGCATCGTTACGGGGGCGTCGATACCTGACGCGTGCGAAATCCGGATGCCGCCGACCTTTATGCCGCCGAACATTACGTCGGGGTCACGATATAAGGTCATGCTTTGGCCAACATATCTGTTGCCGTCGTTTCCCCATAAATGAACAAGCACACGGCGCATGGATTTACAGGGTTTAAAGGGCTTGCCGTTGTCACCTTCAAAGTAAACCGAGACCGGTTGATCCGTCGATGATGGTTGTGCGGTGATTTTGGTGACAGTGATCGTTCGTGGCCCAATGTTAAGATCGTCCGCGTTAAGCTGGTCGCTTTTTGGTGTGATCGTTTCGGAAAGGTCAGTCATGGCGTTTTATCCTCTGGTTATTCTGCCGCTGCGCCGGAAAGCGGCGCATGCAGGAGTTGCGAAATTTCGTAAACGCCCATGATGGCGTTATCATCATGGCGAGAGCGCGCCCAATATGGCAGCCCCAAAGACAGCACCTTGTCATCGGTGTATCCGGGCCAATCGTTTTTTGCCTGACAGTTTGCAAACACGGCGCGGGCTTTGCGGTTTTCCACGGCGGCACGATCGATGTCTTCAAGCGTTAGCTCGATCACGGTAATCAAATGGGGCGGGTCTTTTTCTTGGAACACAAAAAGAAAGCGCGGGTTGTCGCATAATTTCAGCATTTGAATACCGTCCATGTACCACGCTGCCTGACGGTGATATCCGAAGTTGGCAATCTGGCGTTGTAGAAAGTCAGGATCGGCAGATGCGCAGGTCTTATAATCAGCAAAGATCGCGCTGCCGGGTGCGGGCAGCCAGTCGGGCCTTGCCCGGCACATCACGCCGGACTCGGCATCACGCCAAAACAACGATTGTTCACCAGATCCGTTCTTGAAAAGATCGCCGGCATACGGGTGTTTGCGAATCGCGTCCTCCATCCACTGCGCACGCTCGAAATCGGCAATCAGGATGGGAATTTTGTTGTCGGCGTATGCTTGATCGCGCTCGGTCTGTGCGATTTTCGTTCGGAAGTCTTTGGCGCCGATCACCTTGACTATGCCGCCCCGGCCTAGCACGAGCTTGTGTGCGACGTGGCCGAAATCAAAGTTTGTGTTCGGCGGCGAAGGGTTTGTCATCTGCCAACGGAATTTTGCCGGGCAGGTTGCCAGCAAGGTACGCGCGCCGCTGGACGATAACGCCGGGTCGGCATGATAGCGGGTTTCGTCGATGTCATAGACGCCGGGCTCAGTGATCGGTGCGTATTGCGGTGTTTGTTCTTCACTCACGACGCAATCCTTTCTTGCATCATCGCCGCTGCCGCCATCGCGGCTTTCTCGGCTTGGCGTTGTGCGGTGGCGGCGGCTTGGCCGAACTCGCGGGCGGCGTCACGGTCATTGGCCTTGCGGGCCGCGCGGGCTTGGCAGCGGAATTCTTCGCACGATTTGCGCTCTTGGCGCTCGGTCTCAAGGGCTTGGTCCAGGGTCATCATGGCTGCAATTCCTTCAACGCCTGTTCGCGGGCGGCGTTCAATTCAGCCATTGCGGACTCTGACCCGCCTACTTTGTCGGGGTGACGTGCGGCGGCAAGGCGCCGATACATGGCGTTAACCTGTTCCGGGGTTTCAGGGATGACGCCGTGTTCGCGTAAAACCTGCTTCCAAGGCTTACCACCTGGGGGCGGTAGGGCCTGAAACCCTTTAAACGCAGCGTCGACGAAATTCTTGGCGCCCCAACGGTCCATGCCGCGCAGGGCTTCAATCGACTTCCAGACGGCGCGCAAGTTTTCTTCGACCGTCGACCAGCGATCACATGGGATGCACTGTGACTGACCCTCGCGCTCAAAATAAACGGCAACACCGGTATCTGTGACACGTCGTTGGTTTGAGTACGGAAGCCCGTCGTTGCGCAAACTAATATTGCTGGAAATAACGACGTGGCGCGCGCCAAGCCGGGCCAATTCATCACGCACGTATTGCGCTTCCTGGGTTGTGCCACCGGGCTTGAATTTAGAAGCCTGTCGGCGATGCGGTGCGGTTCGTGGCCAGCCCTCGGGCCAATGCAGGGGAAAGGCTTGCGTCATGCTGCACCGTCCGGGGTGTGCTTGGCGGCGTGAATCGGGATCACGCGGCATTGCGTGTGCTTGGCGGCGCGCTGTTCGGCATACAGATAATCTTTCACACGCTCGACAAGCTCGCTCGGCACCATGTACGCGGTGGGCGTGTTGGTGCGCGGCTCCTGCGGCGCGATCACGTCGTCCAGGTCGTGCAGCAAGTCGCGGGGGCTCTGTGTGTTCATGCCGCGCACTCCTGGGCCATCAACGCATTGGCGCGATCACCGAACGCCGGCAACGGCTTAACGCCCATTCCTTCAAGTTGACGGGCGGCGTGATCGGCCTCGGTGGCGATGCGGTTGCGCTCGCAATACGCGCCGGGCATATCGTTGAACGGGTCTTCGTCCAGCGTCGACAAGACGCGGTTTTTGCCAACCCATTGGCGCTGCCAGAAATCAGCTTGCGCCATCAAGGCATCGGCGTTTGCGGCCATGCGGTAAAGATGTGGTGAAGTCATATCGGTCACTCCGCAGCTTGGGCTTGGGGGTGTGCAACGGGGGTGTGCTGCAATCGGGCTTGCGCATCGCGTCGAAAGCCAGACGCCTTGGCCAGCAGCCGTGCATC
Source organism: uncultured Rhodospirillales bacterium (assembly GCA_963974935.1). Lineage (GTDB taxonomy): Bacteria > Pseudomonadota > Alphaproteobacteria > Rhodospirillales > Casp-alpha2 > UBA4479. The sequence goes on from CAXBEV010000023.1 coordinate 20,478, forward strand.
GCTGCCGTAATGGTTGCGCCCCATTCTTTTCAGGGCCGCGCGGTTGCGACGAAGCCCGATGATTGCTTGCGCGGCCTGACGCTTGAAATGCTCGGGGCTGTCGAGGCGCTGAAATGTGTCGCGGCAACCCTGCATCCCGTAGCCGGTAGCGTGTGCCGTGTTCGCCTGTGCGATCCGTTCCGCAACCACGCACCGGGCCGCAAGATCGTCTGCGGCATCGGTCAACATGCCGACCAGACCCTTGATCTTGATGCGTGCGAAGATTTGATTGTGGCGGGTCATTGACCGGCCCCGGTATCTGCCGCCACCGGGACAGGCTGATTAACCATCGGAGGCTGGACCATCGTCAAATGCCCGCCCGTGTTGTCAGCACAAACCAACATCACAAATTCAGGGCTGCTTGCACCGTAACTGAAATTGCAGAAAAGAAGATCACCGCGACGAATCATGTCGCTGGCATCATTGAAATACCCTGCATCAACGTCTGCGACTGCATCTTTGCTACAGTAGTGCCATAAAGTGAACCCGTTGGCATAGCTGAGGACGCTTAGGTCTTTAGATTGAAAGCTCATGACTGGCCTCTCCGTTGTTGATGGAGAGACCGTACGAAATAACCGTACGATTGTCAAACGATAAAATCGTACGTACGGATTTTATTTCAGCGCAATCGCTAATGCATCGTTAAAATCGGCGGAAATACACGTATGCATGGGCGTTGGGTATTTGAGTCTGCAGATAGATCAAGGATCGAAATTTATGGAATGGTATTGGTGGTTTGTGATCGGCGGCGGCGTGAGTTTGTTACTTTCGCTTAAGGGCTTTCTCGTAAATCCAGTGCGGGAGTTTTTGATTTGGCGCGAAAATCATTGGATACAAGGGGCAGTTGCCGCGTTTGTTGGTGGGGCGATCATTATCGGCACGCCGCTTATGTTAATTTTTGGGTGATGAAATGAGAAAAGTCTTGGGGCTGAGTTTTTTCATCATTTTTGTGTACTGGACCTTGGTGAGCGCGGACGCGTCAATATTTGATGACGATAGAAAATTGGTCGGCGTGTATATCACCGACGTCGGCGATGTGCAGAAATACGACTGTCCGTATTATGACGAACGGATAGACTGTGATACCTGGCCGCAAAACTTTTTTAAGTTTGAGCATACAAAATGCGTCCAAATTCAGGGTTTATATAATTTTAGTGCTAAAGTTATTGTCGGCATCGATAAGCATAAAAATCGGCGGCTATTTGTCATAGGCGGCGGGGTCAGCAGCTTTAGGGATTCCAAGATTAAGGAATACCGTTCGACGTGGTATCAATGTCCAGACGTTTACTAAGCGGGATTGCGGCTTTTGCTTTTATAACCGTTGCCGCTCACGGCGCGAGCAAACCACCGTCTGATATTTCCGGGCAGGCCCAAGTGATTGATGGTGATAGCCTGTACGTGGGTGCGCGCGAGCTGAGACTGACCGGTATTGATGCGCCGGAATGGAAACAGGTTTGCAAACGAAACGGCAAAGATTGGTATGCCGGCCGTGATGCAAAGCGCGCCGTGGCGAGCCTGCTTGCTGATCGCACCGTCATTTGCGAAGACACGAAGGCGCGAAGCTATCGCAGGGTGATCGGGCGATGTTTTTTAGATGGGCAAGACCTTGGCGAGCTTATCGTCGGCCTTGGGTGGGCGTATGATTATCCGAAATATTCAGACGGACGCTATCAAGCCAGCGAAGCCGAGGCGAGGGCATCGGGGCGCGGGGTATGGCGCGGCGAATGTCAACGCCCGTGGGATTGGCGCCGCGAGAACCCGCGTTGATCAAACGCCCATAAGCTCGGCGGTGGTCAAGATCCGATGAATGTCTTTCACGTTTTTCATGGGAATTTCGATAATGCAGTCGGGATTGTGTTGTCGCACAAAGAGCGTTTTGCCGGTGCGCCGCGTTAACATCTTCACATAGACCATAATCGGCTCGTGCTCTCCGCGTTGTTCTTGGATGATCACGTAGTCGTCGATGCGCACCGGTCGGTGCACGCTGACCCAGATCGGATCGCCGGGATGAAAGCGCGGTATCATACTTTCGCCTTCGATGAATAGGCCGTAGACGTCGCGTTCGTGTGCGATGCCCGGCGGGCGGCTTAGATAGTTGATCGCGCCCGGCACGAGCTGCACGGCGCCATCACCCAAGCTGCCGGCGGCGGTTCCATAGACCGGGATATCATGCGGGATGTTGTAGCCATTTGATGGCGGCGGCAGATTGGCGGGCCGCACCCCCTGATAATCAACTGTGTTTTTTGATGCTTCCGGTGGCTTCCGCAACCGGCTATCCGATTTTTCGTCTTGATCCATGCCGCTGTGCAGTATGGCCAAGACCTCGGTCGAATCCATGCCATGCGATGTGAAGAAATCGACCAGCGGAATTTCGAGCTCACGCGGCAAGCTGGTCTTTTTGTAGTCGTCTTCATAATACTGATAGGTGCTTTTGGTTTTTTTGAGGGCGCGGGCAACATCGGCGACGGATGTATCCGTGCGCTGCCGTAACGTCTTCAAAACCTTACCTATTGGGCCTGCCATGCCGTGCATATTGCGCACCCCCCGCAACTCGTCCACACACGCGTTTCGTACGCGTACGATAAAACCGTTGACAAATCGTACGAAATGACCGTACGATTTCACGGACTGAAGCAGACGAGAGAAATCGGATGACGCCGCACCAGCAGATCATCATGCGCTTAGGGGGAATCGCCAAGCTGGCGGAAACCCTTTCGGAGTACCATGGACAGACCGTTCCAAAGTCGACCGTCCAAGGTTGGAAAGACAGCGGCTTAATCCCAGCAAAGCACCACGACGACGTTTTAGCCGTCGGCCAGCGAATTGATCCGCCGGTCTTGCCGGAAGACTTCTTTCAAGAAGTCGCCGCGTAATTTGCCTTCGCGCTGTTGGCGCAGCGCCGGGGCAGTTAATACATTTTTGAAGACGACGGGAAGAATAAAGATAAATTGACCAAGTAACGCTGTGGATAACGATAAGTAGACACTAAATATTGAGATTATGGCGATGAATAAACGCAGCCGACAAAATCTGATGCAGGGTAGAGCAGTGGCAGCTCGCTTGGCTCATAACCAAGAGGTCATGGGTTCAAATCCCATCCCTGCTACCATTTCCGGCTGCGGCTATCCGGGACATCCACAGATATCCGCGTTCCCTCCGCGGCACCTCGGCGTCGGCACTGAACATGCCGGCGTCCATTTTTTTTGCCTTTTTCGCGGTTTGTGCCCGGCGCGCGCAAAACCACAACACTTTGGGGGTGTGCCCGTATCTGGTGCACGGCCCGCATTTGCCGCCGCGATTTAGTTTTTAAGCGCCATGGTCCGGGGCGCACTGACCGGGCCAGTCATGACGAGGAGGCCAAAGCCATGTCAAACGACGTCCAGACGCTCTCGAACGTTGCCGATATCAACGATGCGATCATTCACACATTTAAGCAGGTGCTTATCGAAGAAAACGAAGCCGACGCGATGATCAAAAAGCACGTGAAGCCGCATAAAGACGAGGTGACCGAATTGTGGCGCGGGCTTAAAGCAAAGGTTGATATCGAGTCCGCCGATGCAAAGGCGTTTTACAAGGTCTGGAAACGCCAGGAAATCGCAAAACAGCTTGATGACGAAGGCGATCAATATCGCATTTCCGACAACATGAAGACGATGTTTGCCGCGCTGCAAAAGGGCGGCATGCTCGATTTCGTTGATGTGCTTGAAAGCGATCATGTGCCGCAACAAGCGATTGACGATGCCGATGCGATGGCCAGCGAAAAGGCTGCGGCCGGCGTTGATGGTTCGACGTCCAATTCATCGCAAAACATGAACGCCGTCGGGAACGCATGATGCACGCGGCATCTGTTCAAACGGAAGGCGCGGCAAAGCCAGAAACGGTTGCGTCGCGTTTTCCGGGCTATCCAGGGCCAGTCTTGGCCTTGGATTTAGCCACAAAGACCGGTGTTGCGATCTGGCATGCCGACGGTCGTGTGTCGATTTCAACGCAAGCGTTCCGCGATCTAAAGGGCGGGCATCCTGGGGATCGATGGCACCGATTCGCAACCTGGTTAACGCGGACCGATGAACGCGAAGGCGGATTTGCCGGGGTTTTTTACGAGGCCACTGACTTTTTGGTCAGCAACAAGGACGGTGACGGCAATTCAATCGGCCCCAGCATTCAAAACGTACGTATCAAGTTTGGGTTTGAGGCGCATTTGCTGCGCTGGTGCCGGGTGATGCGTGGCATTCCTGTTGAAAGTTTTGCACCGTCCACGTGCCGCAAGGCGTTTGTCGGGTCGGGCCGGGCGAAGAAACTCGACGTGATCGCCGAATGTAGACGGCGCGGATATGAGCCGCCGGACGATAACGCAGCCGATGCCTTGGCGGTGCTCGCCGCCGGCCTTTCAAAGTACGCGCTCGATATCCCACAAGGTCCGGGGGTGTTCTGATGCGCGTCACGGATCACGCAATCAAGATGATGCGGCAGCGGTTGGGGTTGCCGAAAAAGGCGGCGCAACGCGAGGCGGCGCGGGCGTGGTCCGAAGGCATCCAGGCTGACGCGTTGCCGGTGCACCTGCGCCGATACTGCGCGGTTAAAGAGCATGCGCACAAATCCCGCGCACGGTTATACCACGCGCATCTATATTTCTTTTCGCCGGTCGGCACGCTGGTCACGGTTTATCCGCTGCCGCCCAAATATCGCCATTATTTGGCCGCGTTGCAGGGCCGGGCGGTTGCCGGCGCACACACCTCAGACAATCACCAGGAGATCCATTGATGGACGCGTTTGATCATGCCCAAGAGCTTGAAACCATGGACCGTGCGCGGGCATTGGAGCGGGCGCGTAAAGCGCGCTTTGCCGAGGCATCGCGAAACGTGATCGACGCCACCACCTGCGACGATTGCGATGGGCCGATTACACCTGCGCGGCGGGCTGCGATCCCCGGTGTGCGGCTCTGCATCGATTGCCAAGCGGACGCGGAAAGCGGGGGCAGGCATGCGTAACGGGTTCGTCAATTTCATCGTACCCCTGGCCATTATCTTGGGGTTTTTGATCGCCGCGCAGTCGGTGGATTTTAATTTAATGGGGCCGATGTGATGGGGCAAAATACATCTCATGCGGTGATGTCTCAGCGTATCGAGGCGCATGACAGTCTTGATGATTTTCCAACGCAGCCTTGGGCAACGCGGGCGTTCGTTGAGCATGTACTAAAAGCAATCGGCGTTGATCCGCAAAACCTGACGGCTTGGGAGCCAGCATGCAATCGTGGCTTTATGGCGCGTCCGCTGGCTGAATATTTTAAGCACGTTCATACCAGCGATATATTTGATTACGGATGGCAAGGACAGCAACGCACCTGTGATTTTCTTTGGCCGGATAGCGAGCCGTCGGGGCCGATAGATTGGGTTATCACCAATCCACCTTTTAGATTGGCGCAACAGTTTATTCAACGAGGACTATCAGTTGCGCGAGACGGCATGGCGGTCATTGTACGTTCGCAATTTAGCGAGGGCATCAATCGGTACAACGAGATTTACGGGCCGAACCCGCCAAATGTTGAAGTTCATTACGCTGAACGCGTGCCAATGGTCAAAGGCCGGTGTGATCCCAAGGCATCCACGGCAACGGCCTATTCGTGGTTTGTATGGCGCAAGAATGCCGAACGCTTACCAAGCATCTGGATACCACCGTGCCGCAAGGCGCTTGAACGCGATGGCGATTACGACGACGTGGGGGCAGCGTAATGGACGGCGTGATGTGGAGCCCGTGGCGTTGGTTGGCCGGTGTCGAGGTCATGGAGCCTGAGACCGAATACGTCTATTTTCGGCTGTGTATGCACCTGTACGATTTGGACGGTCTTGTCGTCGCTGACGCTGATCAGGCGAACGCGCGGCGCTGTCGGATGTCGACACGCACCTATCGCAAGCACAAAGAAATTTTGCTTGATCTCGGCAAGTTTGAAGTCCGCGACGGGCTGCTTTGGAACGAGCGTTGCGCCGAAGAAATCGAGAAGGTAAAGGGCATATCTGAGGGTGCAAAACTGCGTGCCGACAAGCGCTGGCAGGGACACCAAAATAGGGCCAATTCGCAAAACGCCCGGAAAAACACCGAGAAAAATAGCCGAAAACTAGCGGAAAAAGCCGGAGTTTCTAGCGAGTTTTCAGATGGTTTTTCCGCCGAAAAAGACGAGAAAAACACCCTAAAAAATCCTGAATTATCCAATAAAAACAATGAAACGGGCGATGCGTGTCAGGATGCGTCAACGGATGCGTGTTTAGATGCGTGTTCGGATGCGAATAGTGAAAAGAGATATATACCTAAAGGTATATCCCCCTGTAGTCCCCCAAATCAAAATCAACAAATCGGTGATGGTGATGTCGATCATTCGTCGATGGGATCAGGCAACAAAACGGACACTTCAAAAAAAGACGGGAAACCTTCGGCGAAGAAATCGGCCAACAAATCGGGGTGGCCGGACGGCTTCGATCTGAGCCCGGAGCGTCGGGGCAAAGCGGTCGATTACGGCACCACGAAAACCGTGCAGGGAATCGCCGTTGATGCGATCAGCGCTATCGACTGGTCGGACGAGTGGGCGAAGTTCGAGGCGCATCATCACAAGCTCGGTTCAAAGTTCGTCGATTGGGATGCGGCCTGGAAAACTTGGTACATGAACGCGGTCAAGTTTGCGATTGAGCGGGCGGATCGGCAACGCACCGTCGGCGGCGCGCGTGTCGGGGTTAGCCGCGTGCAAGCGGCGTTGGATGCAACGGGGCGGGGGAGTTTGTCATGACGGACGCGTTAGCGGTGCAGGTCGGGGAAATGGACGGCGGGCAAGCGGTGGTCTCGCCACGGATGACACGGCGCGCGCTGATCGATCGGCACTTCGGGCGGCTGGTGTTTGAAGACCTGGCCGGGGAGTTGGAAACAATGCCGGTGGACGCGCAAACCACGTTGCCGGCGTTGGACGAGGTCCGGGCCCTGGTCGACTCGTTCGACGCTGCGTTGCGACGCATGCCGGGCACCAATCCGCAAACTGGGATGAGTGAAGCGGCAGAATTGGCGGCGATGATCATGGGGCCGTATCAGCTTGGGTCGTTGGGGGATGATCGGGTGTTCCTGTCGATGGCGGAACGTCGGCTTCAGGGCGTGCCTTTGTGCGTCGGGTTTGCGGTGGTGCACGAGCTTGAGGAGACCTGTGATTATTTGCCGAAGCCGAAGCAATTAGCGGACGCGATCAATCGCAATCTTGCGCGCTGGCATTTGGCGCTGGCAACCGCCAAGGCGTGGGCATCGGAACGTGAACGCCGCGACCGCTTGATCGAATCACCGCAAGCCCGCCAACGCCGTGAAGCGCAGGCGCGTTGGGAAGCGATCAGGCTGCACGAACGGGACAAACACCCGCTGGCTGCGCTGAAAATGCGCGATGTGCACGGGCGCGGTTTGGTTGATGACAAGCTGACGCTGTGGGGCGTTAAGACCGGCAACCTGCGCGATCTTGGCCGCGTGTTCGGCGGCGCCATGGTTGACGGTTTGCTGGTGATCGATGCGCGGCCAACAGCGGATTGGGAAGGCGCGCTGGGTGCGCCCGTCAATTCCGCCGACGGCATAGACGCGGTCAAGGCGACCATCGCCAAGGCCATCAAAGACGACGCGGAGAAAGCGGAAAAGGAAGGGTGGTCATGAAGTTTGAGGATTTTGATAGCGATGCACGGATGTTCGACGAACTGCTGAATTCCATAGATCGATGGGGGCGTATTCTTTTGCTCGTGATTGCGCTCACCTTGGCGGGTGTCGTCGCATCTTTCGCGCACGGTAACGCGTTCTGGATCGAGGCGAACCCTAGCACCGCGTATTGCTGCGGCCCTGACGACTGCCGACCGATCCCTGACGAGGCCGTGACGATGACCAGCGAGGGTTATCACGTCGCTTGGGATGGGCAGGTCTACACCTTCGCGTATCGCAGCCCGGACGTGCATGCGTCTATCGATCAACAGTTTTGGTTTTGTAACTACCACACGGATTTAGGCGAGCCGTTGACGTTCTGCCTGTTCGTGCCGGCATAGGGGTCGTGATGAGTGATATCAAGGAAATTGTGGGTTGGCTGCGTTCGATTGCGGATAACGCGTACCCAAGTTCGCCTATGCCACCAGCAGATGTTTTGCGTGAAAGGTTAGGGCAAGCTGCCGATATCATCGAAGAGCTAAACACCGAAGCCCAAGAGGCCACGCAAGACGCGAAAGATGCGAGCGCGGATGCGGATATGCTGGCTGATGTTTTGATGTTCATTGATTCGGGTGACGCAAAGTCTGTGGGTAAAATTGCTGCCGAAGCGCTCACCATCGCCCGCCGCCGCGCAAACCGGGAGCCGAGCCGATGACCCTGGGAAGCGTTGTCGGTCGATTGCTGTTCTTCCGACCGCCTGCACCACCTTTGCCACCGTCTGCGAAGTCGGCATGGGAAGTCGAACGCGAACGGCGGTTGGCGCATATCGAAGCGCGCCGGGGCGAACGCCAAAATGAAAAAAAGGAGCAAACGTGATGGCAAACCGAAAGAAACGCACCCAAAAACTGGATGATGCGTTTTTCGAAGCGCTTTCGGCGCACGGGTTTGTGACCAAGGCGTGCAAGACGTCTGGATACAAACGCTCGCAGGTCTACGTCTGGAAAGACGAGGACGAGGCATTCGGCGAACGTTGGGACGATGCGATTGCCGAGCACGTCGAAAAGCTGGAAGCGGAAGCCGACCGGCGCGCCGTTAAAGGAGTCGATAGGGGTGTATTTTTCAAAGGCAAGCGGATTGCCAAAGTCACGGACTTTTCCGACACGCTGTTGATTTTCCGATTGAAGGCTTTATCGCCTGAAAAATACCGCGAGCGTTTTGAGAGCCACCTTACGGGTGCGGTGCAAGTGACAAAGATTGAACGGGTAATCGTTGGGAGCGGCAGTGAAACTAAGGATTGAAACAGCCGAGGTTTTCAAGCCGTTGCTGCAGCCTGCGCGCTACAAGGGCGCATGGGGCGGGCGGGGATCTGGAAAGTCACAATTCTTCGCTGATCTTGGCGTCGAACAAGCAATGATGATTCCTGGCTTTCGGTTGCTGTGTGCGCGTGAAGTGCAGAAATCACTTAAGCAATCCGTGAAACGCTTGATCGAAGACAAGATTGCGGCGCACGGTTTGCGGGGCAATTTCAATGTGCTAGATGATCGGATCGTCACGCCGGGGGATGGCGTGTTCACGTTTATCGGTATGCAAGATCACACCGCAGATACCGTGAAATCATACGAGGGCTATCATGCGGCACTTTTTGAGGAAGCGCAGACCGCAAGCAAACGCTCGCTTGAAATGCTGCGCCCGACCATCCGCGCTGAAAATTCTGAATTGTGGTTTCCGTGGAACCCGCGCAATAAGCGTGATCCGATTGATATGCTGTTGCGTGGCTCGAACCCGCCGCCGCGATCTGTTGTTGTCAGGGCAAACTATACCGACAACCCCTGGTTTCCCCGTGTACTCGAAGAGGAGCGGGAATACGACCGCATCCACAATCCAAAGCGGTATGCGCATATCTGGCTTGGTGACTATGAGCCCGAAATTGAAGGGGCAATCTTTAACCGGGCGGACTTTCACGATCATCGCGTCGAAGCCGCGCCGAAGCTGGACCGCATCGCCGTTGCGCTGGATCATGCGACGTCGGCAGAAGACGATTCCAACGAACACGGCATCATCGTCGGCGGCGTCAACCTGGCACAAAAGCACGCGTATATCCTGGATGACCTGACCATCAAAGGCTCGCCGCTTGTGTGGGCCGAACGGGTGGTGCATGCGTTTGATCGCTACGATGCGAACGCGATCATTATCGAGCGCAACCAGGGCGGCGATATGATCCGCCATACGCTCAACAGCGTGCGTCGTGGGCTGCCGATCATCGAAGTCACCGCAACCAAGGGCAAGCAAGTACGGGCCGCGCCCGTGGCATCGCTGTACGCGCTTGGCCGGGTTCACCACGTCGGCACGTTCGAGAAATTGGAAGATCAGTTTTGCCAAATGACGGCGGCCGGCTACGAGGGCGAAGGTTCGCCGGATCGGGTCGATGCCGGGGTGTGGTTGGTGTCGTACCTGATGCCGCAAATCCAGCCGACGTCGAAAACTTCCGGGCAAACGTTCAAGGCCAACACAGATTTTGAGGTTTGATGATGCTGGGTGAGCACGTGCAGGTGATATTCTGTGATCTGGACCCGCTAGACGAGGGCACGCGGTGGCGTCATCGGGCGGTGCACTGGATGCTGAACAAGTGTTTAAAGCCGGGCTTTCGGCATTGCTTCGTGATGCGCCGCGCGGAATCGTTTGACGGCTGGTTGATCTTGAACGTCACGGCGGAACGCTTCGAATTGATTGAAATTCCTCAGCGCGAAAGAACCCGCGTACCTGGTGATCCGCCTGTCGA
>CAXBEV010000024.1:0-30316 GCA_963974935.1 uncultured Rhodospirillales bacterium
AACGCGGTGAATTTTTCGTTTGCGGCGAGCCCGAGCCGGGCATTTTTACGATCACAGCTTGCCGACGGCGCCTTTGGGACGATTGACGCCATCGACATCCGCTTACATTTCGCGACGTGGCCACGCGGCTGGCAAGAGACGGCGGCGTGGCTCGGCAAACGCCGACAAGGCGGCTATGTGCGCGAAGTGCTGTCGCATTTCGTCTATTTGACCGAGAGCGTATTCGGGCCGCTGAGCCTGGAACAAGCTATGGTCCGCTATCCCGACGGGATCGACGGAGAGGCGGCAGAAAGTCACGTCTACGCCGATTTAACCTGCAACGGTGTGCCGGTTTCGGTCGCGGGCGGCGTCGGCGGCACCGGGCCGGATCGCATCGAATTTACGGTCTGGGGACAAAAACAATCCTGCCGGCTTGATGACTGGTATACGGCGTATCTTTCCGACGGCCAGGCTTGGCGCCCGGCGGTGACGGAGAGCGACGACCTCAAGGGAGATATCCGGCAAGCCGGGCGCGTCCGCCAATTGGACAACCTCGCACAATTCATGCGCGGTGAGGCCCATGAATTACCGGATTTTCGGGCCGCGCTTTCTGTGCAGCAGATAATCGAGCGTATTCTCGACCCTGATTAAGCGCCGGTTTTAACGCAGACGCCGATCACGGCAGTTGCAGATTACCTTCAGCGATCAGTTTCTCGCCCTCGTCCGCGGTCGAGCGGTATGTGATCTTCAGGGTTTTCCCGTTCAACGACACGCCTTCTGGGACGCGAAGCGGCATCTCAATCGTGCGGCTATTATTCGGCGTATAGACGGCAAGGCGCATCACGCGCGCGACAACGATGTCTTTGCCGTCGGCCTGAATTGACGCGGTCAAATCACCAAACGCAGATCGGTCACCGGTACGGTCTAAATTGAATTTCACCCGCGGCAGCGGCGCGTCTTCAGATTTCGGCAAATACGTCAATTCGCTCACGGCAACGTCAAATGACGGCTCGCCATGGCGGACGATAACGGGAATGGCGATGCCGAAAACCGGGATCAGCCGCACGGCGGCACCGGTCGCCGGCGTCTCAACGCTCTGCGATTCAACATCGGGCACGGCACGCATCATCAGGTGCGAACGATATTCGCCCGGTGCGAGATCTTTTGGTTTGCGGAGCAAAATCCGGATTGCCTGCGACGCCCCGGGCGCCAAGGTGATTTGGCGCGGCGAATAGCGGAAAAGCTTGTCCGCGAACGCTTGCCCTTCGTCCGGCTGCGCGATTTCGACCATACCGCCGTCTTGTCCCATCCGCATGTTGATCACTGAAATCCGATAGGTCGCGCTTGTTGAGCCTTTATTCACCAGACCGAGCTGCGCAGATCGGGTTCGCCCTTCCAAGACCACGCGGGTCGGCGCAACAACCAAATCACCCGCACCTTGCGCAGATGCGGGTTGCGGCAAAGCGTTGACCAGGGTTGCGAAGAATGCACCCGCGATGGCGGTCCAAAGGACAGACTTTGTAGCAGGCTTAAACTTCATTTTGGCAACTCCGAGCATAACTTTCGGTCCCTTCACGGTCGATATTCGATGGTCACGGGAGGATGTTTGTTAATTGTACGACACGACAATATTGACGAATGGTGAGCGTGGCGCAAACGCCTGAAGCAAGATGCGCCGTTTACGGTCGATGGCGGCTGCGGGGCTCGTCCCGCCATCGGTGCCGCCGATGATTGCGCCGCCCGCAGCATTAGTGGGGGCGCTTTGGACCAGAGCAGCTTCAATCATTTGTTGGATCTCGACGGTCGCGCCGATGCTAAATGTGTCGGCGCCGCCCGCGTTCAACGACGGCGTTGCACCTGCATTATGCTGAAATCCGGTCATACTGACGATCGCCCCGCTGTTCGCATAAACCGTGCGCTGCGGTAATATTACGGCATACGTCTGGTTCGGCGCGCCGGCGACGGCGACAGCAGCGCTTTGGCCGATTTGCATTGGTACCATGCGTTGGTCGCGGAAGGGGCGCGCAGCGGAAGAAGTCGCATTTCCGCCGCCCCCGGAAGAGGCTGCAACAATAGCGGCGTTCGTATCGCTTGCCGCCGCCGCAGCGGCAACATCACCAAAGCCGATATTCGATGTGGTGCTGATCGGCACGTTCCGGATCGTCGTATTGGTTTGCCTAGGTCGTGCTGTCGCGACGATCGCCGGACTGGTGCCAACGCTGCCGGCCGCCTGAATTTGTACGCCGGCAAAAGCGGTGGCTTGCGCAGAATCGGCGTTCGTCATAGCAACACCTGCCGCCATATAGATGACGCCAGAAACGCATAGACATCCAATAATTCGCCAGCACGAGGCCGTCATATAACCCACTTCCTACAATTGGTCGCGACGATACACGGTTTTCCCCTTAACACCAATTATCGCTACGATTTGCACCGCGCATTTAGATCGCACGCAGGGCGCAAAAACAAAAGCCGTCGGCAAAAACTGCCGACGGCTTTTTTTAATCAAACAATCTTGGTTTCAAAAAACATTAGTTATAGGAAACCGTCACTGTGAAGCTACCCGAATATGCGTCGGCCGCCTGGTTGGCGCCAACAGCAAGGGCTGCACCCACGTTGACCGTCGCTGCCCCGGAGCCGTCCAAAGTCGGCGTCGCAGCGGCATCATCGCTCAAGGTTGCGGTCATATCAGACCCGCCGGAGCTGCCGGTCGCCGACAGCACGGCCGAAGTTGGCACCACCAACGCAAACGTCTGATCGGCCTCACCGCTGACCGAGAACGACGCTGCGGACTCAGTGTCGCCCGAAAGCAGGTCGACGTTGGCATCACCCGTACGCGAGCCGGCGGTCGACACGGTCACCGTACCAGCCGAAGCGGTCGGGGCGATCAGGCCGAATTCCAGATCCGAGACTTTCGAGATCGAGATCGGTGCTGCGATGGTGGCGGCGGCACTCGCCGTGGCGTCAGCGGCTTTCACCACTGCAGGGCTACCAATAACGGCGAAAACTGCGGCAACCAGGATAATTTTTTTGACGTTCATCGATATAACCTTTCTTGGTGTTGACAACCCGCTCAACGGGAGGTGTTGCGTTAACGAAGCGTCGTAGATAGTGCCGCCCGTCATTGTGACGGGTATAAATGCCATTCCTTACGAAAACATGACGAAATACAAAAAAAGCAAATAAAATCATAACCTTACAGAATGCTGACAGATTTGGTTTTTCCGTTAATTCGGTCTTAACTATACCCGCCACATGTTGTAGACGAGATCAGCAACTCGCCATGCTTACGCCTTGGAGAGTCTCTCTGTTTCCTTCTTCGGAGAAGCATATAAGTGCGAGTGGCCCACGAACCTCAAAAGCTGCGATGCCGAATCGCCTTACTGGTTCACGCCATAAAACTCGGATCTGTATTGGCATGTCTGGTTGCGCTGCCCGTGGCCGCACAGGATGCCAAGGCAATCACGAACAAAGCACCGTCGCTCGCCCAAGCACCACCCGTGACATCAACCGCGTTCACGGTTGGCCAACGGACCGACGAAGAACTGCTGATCTTAAAAATGACCCTCGGCAAGAATGTGCTCAACGAGGCGATTTTCGGTTACCCCAAACAAGGCAGTCTAATTCTACCATTGACCGATGTCGTCAACGCGCTCGATTTTCCGATTGAAGTCGATCCCGAAAATGGTCGAGCGCAAGGCTGGTTCATTGACGAGAATCGGCTTTTTTCACTCGACCTATCTGCGGCACAGGTGATCATTGCCGGCGAACAGCGCCAGCTTGATCCAGCTTTCATCGAACAGTTGCCAGACGATATTTATGTCGATGTGCGTACCCTCGCGCGCTGGTTCCCGATCGACATTGAATTCGATCTACCGAATCTGATCGTGGACATCAAATCGCGTGAACCACTGCCGCTCGAAGCGCGCCTGCTGCGCGATCAACGACGTGAAAAAGTCTTATCGCAACGCCGAACCCAGCGCCGCGATCTGCCCGAGGTGCGCGTCCCCTACCAATGGATATCGTGGCCGGTGATCGACACCAACATCGATTTCACCATCAGTTCCGGTGACGAGAACCCCGAGTTTCAGCGCAGCTATACAACGCTGGCAACAGCCGACGTAGGCAAGCTCAATGCCGATATATTTCTGTCCGGCGACAATACCGATAATCTTACCCTCGCCCGCGTTAAGCTCGGACGGCAAGACCCCAAGGGTAATTTGCTCGGCGATCTAAATGCCACGAAGTTTGCCCTCGGCGATATTTACACGCCCCAGGTGACACATGTTGCCAGGACCGATATCGGGCGCGGCGTCACGTTTTCGAATGCACCGCTTGGCCAAGAGACAGAGTTTGACCGGATCACGCTGCAAGGGGATCTGCAACTCGGTTGGGAGGTCGAGCTGTACCGAAACGAAATTCTGCTCGATTTCCGCCAGTCACAATCGGACGGTCGCTATCTGTTTGAAGATGTACCGCTGCTGTTTGGCGTCAACGTCATCAAGTTGGTATTTTATGGCCCCCAAGGACAGCGCCGCGAGGAAATTCAGCAATTACGTGTCGGGGCCGATCAAATCAAGCCGGGCGAGCACAGCTACACGTTTGCGGTAAACCAACAGGATCGTTTGTTGCTTTTGGGCGACATCGACACTTTTGATACCGACGGTTTTCAAGGCAAGACCCGTATGACGGCGCAATATAAATATGGTGTCAGCAAAACCCTGTCGCTCGGCGCCAATTTTGTCACGATTCCGTTCGAGGGCGGTCATAAGACATATATCGGCACCAGCGCCGTGACCTCGCTTGGGCCGGTATATTCGCGCGTTGACCTCACCAAAGATATTTATGGCGGATGGGCCGGCACTTTATCGGCGCAGACAAAGATATTCGGGGCCACGGTGCTGGCCGAGCACACGGCACTCAACGATTTCCTGAGCGAAACCTATAACAATGCAACGGATCCGCTTGAGTCCGAGACACGACTACGTGTCGATGGTGTGCTTCGGACCGGCTTTTTACCGCACATTCCCTATGCTGTGAACGTCACCCATGACGTCAATAAATCACGAGATCGATCAACATCCATCCAAAACAGGCTTTCAACGGCGATTGGGCGGGCGTCTGTTTCGAATACGTTGAGCTTTGACTTCAACGACCCTGCCGAAACGGACGACAGCCGAACCATCAGTGGCACGGCACAGATCGGCGGACAGATCGGCACGGTCCGTGTCAGGGGTCAGGCCGGCTACATCGTCGACCCTGATGCCAGCGTAAATTCCCTCGCTTTATCCGGCGACTGGCGTTTGACCAGAGACTTCAACGCCCGTGCCGGCATCAGCAAAGAACTCACCGGCACACAACTGACCACCTATTCAACGGGCATTAGCACCGACCTCACGTATGTCGCAGCCGGCATCGATGCTCAGTATGACGATCAAGAAAATTATTCAGCGAAGCTACGCCTGACGTTTTCATGGGGCAAAGACGAAGCCGATGGCGGGCTGCGTGTGTCGTCGAAACCCACTGCCGCACAAGGCGCGATTGCCGCGCATGTGTTCCGTGACTTAGATGGCGACGGCGCCTTCACGACAGGCGTCGATGAGCCGTTGAAAGGCGTACAGTTCCGTGCTGGGCGCAGCCGTAAGCCGCAAGCGACCAATGACCAAGGCCGTGCATACATTACGTCACTGGATGTGTTTCAACCGATCACCTTCGAAGTCGACCCAGCGAGCCTGGAAGACCCGTTCTGGATCGCAATGCCAGGCGCGCAGCAAATCACCTTACGCCCAGGCGTGCCGGGTGAAATCGCCTTTGCCGTGGTATCGACGGGCGAAATTGACGGCGTGATCTACAAACAGGACGGCGACTGGTCGGAGCCTGTATCGGATGTCCGTATGCAGTTGCTTGATGACGAAGGCGAGGTCGTCAAAGAAGTCCGATCCCAATATGATGGTTTTTACCTGATTGATTTCATCCGCCCTGGCGCCTATGCGTTGCGAATCGCACCGGAACAACTGACACGCCTAAACCTGCCTGAGGTGCCGGCGCGCACGGTCGAGATTGCAAACGACGGCACCATTTTGGGCGGTGAAGATTTTGTCATCGGCGGCAAGCAAAACGGCGAGACCACCTTCCGCGTGCTCCTCGCCGCCTTCGAAGATCGCACAGATGCCGAAGCCGCTTGGGCGGAGATCAAGCTGGGGCTGCCGATCATGTTCGCGAATATCACGCCTGAGTATGCTCCGGCGACGACGCCAACCGGCGATAAAACCGTCAATCTATATGCCTTGCCGTTCGAGAACCGCGACAAGGCATCGGACGCCTGTGTCGAATTGCGCGCCGCCTTCGGCAACACGTGGTGTAACCCGCTGGAGATTCAAAGCAAGTAGACGCGGGCTTTAGGCGACGCCGCTATACCAACAACTGATAGACGATGCATAGCTGCGCCAGCCAACTACCGACGAACGTCAGGGTCCGTCCGAAAGGCACGCCGAACACATAAACGGCGTAGTGTGCGAGTCGCAAACCGAAGAACGCCATCGCAGCACTTTGCGTCGCCGCATTCGATACACCGACCGCATGCGCGACTAAAATGAGCACGGCGAACGGCAGCAGGTTTTCGATCGCATTATAATGGGCTTTTTTCGCCCGCGCCGCCCAGCCCGGAAGCGCTGCACCGTCTGCACGATACGTAAGCGCCTCGACCATGCCCACATTGGCGATGTGCGCGAGAATGTAAGGTGGCCACATCAGCAACGTTGCAATGGCGGTCCAAGTCAGCATCTCTAGTTCAACGGTCATGGTGATATCCTCTTAAAAAATATTATAACTTCTAGCATGCGATATTGGCGGCGCGAACTCACGAAGAGATCGCCATCCATCACATTATTTGAGCCCTGGTCATCGCGTGTAGAAATGTGGATGATCAATCAAATGTTGAAAGAAAATCTATGAAATCTATTGTCTTTGACCTTGATGGCACGCTGATTCATAGCGCCCCCGACTTGCACGCGTCTGCGTGCAGGATGCTGGAAGATTTTGATCTGCCGACGCTGACGCTGGATCAAGTGATTTCATTCATCGGCAACGGTGTGCCGACATTGGTTGAGCGCTGCGTAGGTGCTGCAGGTGGCGACACGGCAATTTTTGACGACGCCTTGGCGCGATTCAGAATCCATTATCTCGCGGACCCCATTTCCCTCACCACGCCCTATCCGGGCGTCATCGACATGCTAACCGCGTTAAAAGACGAAGGCTTCAGTTTAGGGGTCTGCACCAACAAATCAGACGGCATGACGACCGAGGTTTTGCGTGGACTCGGCCTTGACGGCTATTTTGATGTGGTGGTCGGTGGCGATACGTTACCCGTCCGAAAACCGGCACCCGATCCACTGCACCTTGCGTTCGAGCAACTGGGAGAGAGCGGTGCAGATGGACTATATGTCGGCGACAGCGAGGTCGATGCGGAAACCGCGGGTGCGGCGGCGCGCGACTTTGCCCTATTCGCCGGCGGCTATCGAAAGACCCCTGTGGCTGAGCTTCGCACGCATTTTATTTTTGACGACTTTGCCGACTTACTCGACTTTATCCGCGCGCGACAAAGCGCACCTTAAAACCATTTAGGCGTCGGTCAGGTCCGTCATCTGTCGATAAAGAATTGCCGCCAACTCGGATCGGGTTTCGTCATTCCGTTCGATCAGCACGACCCTGCGATGCACGTGTGGGGTGCCGAACGCAAGTGTGCGGAGTCGGGTAAGGTTCAAATTTTTCAGACGTCCCGCAGGGACGACGCCGACGCCAAGACCGGCGGCGACCAACCCGACAATGGATTCTGAACTATCCAATTCCATCGCCTCGTCAACGACCACACCGGCACGCCGCAACGTCACGTCGATGAGCACGCCGACGCCGGATTTACGGTTCAGGCGCAAGAACGGGCGACCCGTGAGCACGTTTTTCCAGCCCCGATCTTTGATGCTTTTCGGTGCCACGACCATCAACGGCTCGGTAGTAATCGGTAACACTTCCATGCCTGACTCAGGGACCAACGGCTCGGTGATGATGGCGGCGTCAATGGCACGGCGGCGCACGCGGCTGATCAAATGATCGGTTAGCCCTTCTTCAATGCGGACCTGCATACGGGGATATTTTTCACGGAGCGCCGCCAGTGCTTTCGGCACCAGCGCGCTGGTGATGCCGGTCGCAGAGCCCAGCGTCAGCGTACCTGCGATCTCACCCTCTGCCCGGGCCTTGGCCGTAAATGCATCAAATCTGGCCAAAACGTCACGCGCCGCGTCGACCAGAGTCACCGCATGGGGTGTTAGCCGGGGCGGTCGAGTCGAGCGATCAAAAAGTGCAACCTGCAATTCATCTTCAAGACCCCGCATCTGCTGACTGATCGCGGCCGGTGTGAGGAACACGGAAGCCGCCGCATCGGCAAAACCGTTGTGATCGTGAATGGCGACGAGGGTGCGAAGTTGCTGTAGGTTCATAGCGCTTAAAGTAATCTAATCTTAATTTAATATCAAATATATATTATTTGAGTTTAATTATACCAAGGCCTAATGTCCCGCCATCGAACAACAGAAACAAGGAGTACATCAAATGTCTGACCAACTTATCGATACCATCTTGATTACCGCCATGGTCGGCATCGCGTTCATCGCGAACTACAGCTACCTGATGGCGTGATCATGACGCCATCTTTGACCTGACGCCTTGGGTGCTGAAAACGCCCAAGGCGTTTTTCTGTGTGGGTTTCATCGGCGGCCCCGATTCTGCGTTCCGAACCCCGCCGCGATGCCCTATCATGTGGCATGCGCACGTTATTTCTGACCCCACTCATCTGTTTGCTGGCGAACGTTGCAGCGGCCCAGCCGCCATTGATTACCATTGCGACTTGGAGCGGCCCCTATGGCACCGCACAAGAGATTGAGGTTTTCAAGCCGTTCACCCGCGAGACCGGCATCACGGTCCGCATTGCGCGTAACGACGGCGACCTGCTTCCGCTGATCAAATCATCCGGCAATGCCGCGCCTTGGCAGGTCACAGACATCGAACACGCGCCGCTGACACGCGGCTGCGCGGAAGGTCGGTTCGAGAAACTTGATCATGCGGCCCTGCTGGGTAAAGCGGCGCTGGCCGATTTCATCCCCGGCACACTGCATCCGTGCGGCATCGGACAGTTGATCTGGTCGCAAGTCGTTGCCTATGACGCGACCCAACTTTCGACATCACCACCCCGCAGCTTGGCGGACTTTTTTGATCTTGCGCGCTATCCCGGCAAACGAGGCCTTTATAGCCGGGCCGAGGGAAATCTTGAGATCGCGTTGATGGCCGACGGCATCCCCCCAGAAGACGTGTATGACATGCTCCGCACGACCGAAGGACTTGAGCGCGCGTTCGCGAAGCTGATCACGTTGTCCGATGCTGCTGTGTTTTGGTCGCAGGGCGATGGACCGGAGCGGTTGCTGAACGAGGGCAAGGTGATCATGTCGACCGCCTACGCTGGGCGATTTCAACGTCCCCGCAGCGGCGCTCGGCGACCGGTCAGCTTAATGTGGGCGAACCAACTTTGGCGCACCAGCTATTGGGCGATCCCGTCTGGCAGCGGAGAACTTGCGCATGCGCAACGCTTCATCAGCTTCGCCACCGACGCTGAGCGCTTGGCACGGCTCGCGGCGCGACTCCGCTTTGGACCAGCACGCAAATCCGCGATGGACTTGGTACCTGCAAACGCGCGCGAAGACCTACCCACCGCGCGCGGACAATTTCATGACGCACTTATGGTCGACGCCGGCTTTTGGGCCGAAATGGGCGCGAGCCTTGAGGATCGATTTCAGGCGTGGCGTCAAGCCGTGCGCTGATCGATCTAACGCACTTGTGAAGCGACGATGAGCCGGCATCTCGGTTAGGGTTTCAGAAATTGCATAACCCGGAGGTTCATCATGCGCCAGCGCGCGAGATCAATTTTTTCCATTGTGGCTGTTATTGTTGCAGTCCTGATATCAGCGAGTGCCGTGCAGGCCGATACCGTTTTTCAAAAAAACGGCTTAGCCATCGGCGGCTATGACCCGGTCGCTTATTTTACCGACGGCAGACCCGTCATCGGCAAGGCTGCGCACACCTATCAATGGGATGGGGCAACGTGGCGATTTGCCAGTGCCGAATCGAAAGCAAAATTCACGTCAGCCCCCGAAAAATATGCGCCCAAGTACGGCGGCTTTTGTGCCTGGGCCGTATCACAAGGCTATACGGCAAAGACAGACCCGGACGCCTGGAGCATCGTCAATGGTGCGCTTTATCTAAACTATTCAATCGGTGTCCGCGAAATGTGGGCGGCCGACCCGCCGGGCAACATCACCAAAGGCGACAAGAATTGGCCCGGCATAAAAAGCAAACTGGAGAACTGACGGGCCGAATTTAAATTGGCACACATTAACCTTTCCTTTGCCCTTTTTTAGCCTTAATGGCGGTGCTTATTGACGCCTGACGTCGGCTTAGCACGATTCTGTGCGCGGTCGAGCGGCAAAGGAGAAGACTATGAACGACATCGCCGAAGATCGACGCGCATACGCCGAAGCAGGTCCGTGGGACCGATTGGGCAATGTGCTGCGGATTGGCGTTGCGGTACTGTTCTTGGTAATCACGGTGGTGTTTTTTGCGACCGCGCAAAATGGCTTGATCAGCGCCAGCGACATTATTGTCCCCGTCGGAACTCCAACCGCTGACGCCACGATTGCCGGCAGCTAAGGGCTTTCAACCTCGGAAGAGGCGCTTTCGGGCAACGCGTGTGACCATTTATCGATAAAACCATCGACCGCGTTTCGGGCCGGCAGCGCGACGTCCCCCAAAATCTCACTTTTAATATAGATGATGGCGAGCGTGACCCCTGACCATGCGATGTTGTCGCGCCGTGCCCGCGCCGCGCGGTTCAATTCGGTCAGCTCCAACACGCCACGAGCATAGAACTGCGGATCATTGATGCCCCGGCGATGCACTTCATCGATCTGTTTGCGTGCCTCGGCAGCGATCTTCTGCATCGACGCGGCACCATGCTGACCATACAGCATATCGATCAAAGACCGAACATCGCGCGTAAGGGTTTTAGCTTCGTACTCGGGACCACCAAGACCAATGGCCGTCATCAATGCTTTAAACATGTGATCGTTCCTATAAATTTTGGCCATTGTTTCTGACTGCGTCCGTCGAAACAAGGCACGCGGACGGATGAACCGCCCTGCGGGTCAAATTTCAATGACGTAGGGCTCGTCGATGGCACCGGCGACCCAAGTCGCAACATCCGGGTGTGCCCACACCGCATCCATATACGCCGCGATATCGCCCGGAACCGGCACGCCATACGTCCGGAAGCGACCGACAACCGGGGCATACATCATATCTGCCGCAGACCAGGTACCGAATAAATACGGGCCGGCATCGCCATATTTCGCGCGACATTCATGCCAGCGCGCACAAATCAGCGCAGCGTCCGCGAGCGCGCCTTTTGTATGGCGCGTTCCAGGATTGCTGGCACGGAGATTCATCGGCATATCGCGCCGTAGCCGATAAAAGCCCGCATGCATTTCGGCACAGACGGCACGGGCGACGGCGCGGGCGGTTGCGTCTGCCGGCCAAATACCGGCACTAGGAGCCAGGTCGTTGAAAGCTTCGATAATGGCCAAACTATCCCAGATTATGGTGTCGTCCATCATCAGCACCGGCACAAGGCCGCTCGGCGAATATTGTTTCAGCGCCGCCTTAGTTTCCGGGCGGTCCAACGGGATAAAAATTTCTTCGAACGAGAGTCCGCTTTGGCGCGCCGCCAACCCGCCCCGCATCGACCACGATGAATAATTCCGGTTGCCGATAACAAGTTTTAGGGATGTGGGCATGGTGTCCTCCGATTGCCGACGGAGTTTAGGGTTTTCGTTTGCGGACTGCCAAGTATGATCTGCGTCCACACATAGAGACTGGAGACATTCCGTGACCGATGCCGCAATTCCGATCCACGCCCTTGCATCCAACGATCTTGCCGCATGGCTCGAAGGCGCGCCATCCGAGGTCCGGGCCTGGGTTGCTGCGCACGACTTCAAAGCCAAGCCGGGCACGCACTTGGTGGTGCCGGAGACCGGTGGCGGCATTGCCGGCGTGCTGGCGGGACTGAGCGAGCCGACGTCGCTGTGGGATTTAGCCAGTTTGGCGAAAACCTTGCCGAGCGGCACCTATGCCCTCGCGCCGACGCCCGCCGTCAGCGATGCGGATAAAGCAGAAGCCCTGATGTTGGGGTGGATCTTGGGGTCATATACGTTCGACAAGTATCGGGACGCCGCCCCCCAACCTGCAAAACTGACACCGCCGACGGGCGTTGATTCGGCGCGCGTCGAAGCCTTGGCGGAAGCGATCTATACGGTGCGCGATCTCGTCAATACGCCGGCCAACGATATGGGTCCAACTGAGTTGGCCGCCGCCGCCAAAGGTTTGGCTGACCGATTCGATGCCAGCTTCGACGTAACCATCGGCGACGCACTATTGGATGACAATTACCCGGCTATCCACGCCGTCGGCCGCGCCGCCAAAGATTCGCCACGTCTGATCGAGATGACTTGGGGTGACCCCGACCACCCGACCGTCGCGCTGGTTGGCAAAGGCGTCTGCTTTGACAGCGGCGGACTTGATATCAAATCGGCAACCGGCATGAAGTGGATGAAAAAGGACATGGGCGGCGCCGCGCATGTGCTGGGGATTGCACTGGCGGTGATGGCTTTGAAGCTCAAGGTCTACCTCAAAGTATTGATTCCCGCTGTCGAGAACGCCATTTCCGGCGACGCCATGCGGCCGATGGACGTCGTGCGCACGCGCGCCGGCATCAGCATCGAGATCGGCAACACCGACGCCGAAGGCCGCGTGATCTTGGCCGACGCGTTGACCCGCGCCGGCGAGTCCAACCCGGAAGTGGTGATCGACTTTGCAACCTTAACCGGCGCTGCCCGGGTTGCGCTCGGCACCGAATTGCCGGCGCTTTTTTGCAACGATGATACGTTGGCGAACGCCGTGCTGGTGGCCGGCACCAACGCTGAGGATGCATTGTGGCGCATGCCGCTCTGGCCCGGTTATCGTAAAATGATCGAAGGCAAAGTCGCCGAGATTACCAATTCAGCCGAAGGCGGCTACGCCGGTGCGATCACAGCAGCATTATTTTTGGAGCGATTCGCACCAAAGGACGCGGCCTGGGCACACATCGACGTGATGGCCTGGAATGTATCGTCAAAGCCAGGGCGTCCTGAAGGCGGCGAAGCCATGGGACTGCGGGCCTTTGTCGCCGCTTTGGCGGAACGCTACGGCCGCGCCTAACCTAGAACGCAACGATTTTTATTGCGAAACCGTCATGAACTCGGTTAAAAGTTTCGAGAACGAAATAATTGGCGAGCGACATGGGCTTCAACGTTTCTGAACTACAAGCGTTGGATATTTGGCGGCGCACGGCGGTCGGTAGCGTCCGGCGCGACGCCCCCGACCTGTCAGCGCGGCAAATGGCGTTGTTGCTGAGCGTCTATTTGACACCAGCCCCGCATACGGTAAGGGGCTTGTCTGAACTTTTGAAAGTTTCCAAACCTGCCATCACCCGGGCCGTTGATCGCCTGACCGATCTTGGCTTGATTCGCCGCAAGATCGACGAGAATGACCGCCGCAGCGTGCTGTTGCAGCGGACCGTCAAAGGCTCGGTGTTTCTTCGGGAATTTGGCGAATTGATCGTCTCTGCCGCCGCGTCGGACGACCCCGGCGATGGCAGCGGTCTGCCGCCAAGATACTGATTTATCTTAGCCGTTGGCAGGCCGTGGTTGGCCGGTTTGTGTCCTGAACCGATTAAGATATGTCGGCAGAATGGCTTCCGCCGGCGTTGCCGCAATCCCTAAATCCGCAAGACCCTTGGCGTTGCCGGACGCAACATTGTCGGTCTGCATCAGGCGAATTTGATCGCGGGTCAACAGCGGCTTTGGCAGCTTTTCCATAAAGAACGCCTGAATTTCAGCAACCCAGAACGGCACCGGTATCAGCAAGCGACGCCGACGCGTGGTCGCCAACAACAACCGCATAATATCGGCAAAAGTATAGACTCGAGGGCCTGCAAGTTCATACACCTGCCCGGCGGCGTCGGCACCTTGCAGACACGTTACAATCGCGTCCGCCACGTCGCCGACATAGACCGGCTGGAACTTCGGCCCGCCGTCGCCCAAAAAGTCGACGCCGAACCCGGCCTCACCGCCCAACCGCACACGCGGGAACGTCGGCGCACCCATTACCGGCAAAAACGGCGACAGGCGGCACAGACCGGCAAACATATTAAAGAAGTTGTCTTCAGGCCCGAAAACGACACTTGGGCGCACGATTGATGCGCGCGGGAATGCCGCCATCACCGCAGCCTCACCGGCAGCTTTGGTGCGCGCGTATTCAGCATCCGACTCCGCGTCCGCACCGAGCGCAGACATGTGCACAAAATGCTTCAAGCCAAGCTCTGTCGCTTTTTCAGCAACCAGCTTTGCTGCATCAACATGCATGCGCTGAAACGTCGCGTTGCCGCTTTCATATAAAATACCGACCAAATTGACCGCCGCTTCCGCACCGTTGAGCGCCACGTGAACGCTGATCGGATCGGTCACGTTGGCACCCCAAGGAATGACTTGGCCGACATCGCCCATAGTGCGCAAAAAACTCGCATCTTCTGGGTCACGGCATGCGGCACGCACGACCCACCCGGCCTTTGCCAAACGGCGCACCAAATGTCTGCCGATAAAGCCCGAAGCCCCGAATACGGTGATGATACGTCGACGCGTGGTATTGGCCATGAATGCCCTCGCTAGCTAAACCCAAAAATGGGCCCTTAATGGCTTATACCGGGTTCAACGAAGGGTCAACAGAACGCTGCACCCCATTTCAGCCTTTTTCGCTGGATATCTGCGGCGTTTCGTAAGCAAGACCGGTTGACAATCGGGCACGTGAGGATTAATCCCTCTGCTCCGGTGCGCACCATTTCGCGTGCTTGAGCCCAGGTGGCGGAATTGGTAGACGCGCAGGCTTCAGGTGCCTGTGGCCGCAAGGTCGTGGAAGTTCGAGTCTTCTCCTGGGCACCATCGCCGTCCCGCTGATCGGGACAGGACGAAAGGGTATCGATTGTCCCGAGAAACATACAACGTCCCCGTCGACATGCATCTGCATACGGATGATTTGCCGGACGGTCTTGATTTCGGAACGGCTGTTGCCGTCGATACGGAAACCCAAGGCCTGAACCTAATGCGTGATCGCTTGTGCGTGGTACAACTCTCGAAAGGTGACGGCGTTTGCCATTTAGTGCAGATGACCGGCAAGTCCTATGCCGCGCCGAACCTCAAAGCCTTGATGACCAATCCAAACGTCACCAAAATTTTCCATTTCGCCCGCTTCGATGTGGCGATCATGAAGCGCTGGTTGGATATTCAGATCAACCCGGTATTCTGCACCAAGATCGCGTCAAAGCTGGTGCGCACTTACACCGACCGACACGGTCTCAAAGATGTGACCAAAGAATTGCTGGGCATCGATTTGTCGAAAGCGCAGCAATCCTCCGATTGGGCAGCTGAGACTCTAAGTCCCGAGCAACTCACCTATGCCGCGTCAGATGTTTTGAACCTGAACGCGATCCACGAACGACTGCAGATGATGCTTGCACGCGAAGGCCGGACCGAGATCGCCAATGCGTGCTTCGATTTCCTGGCGACGCGCGCGGATCTGGATTTATCTGGTTGGCCGGACACAGATATTTTCTCGCACGCATAACCATTGCGTATCATATGCTGATAGGTTGACACGTCGACCCATTTGCTTGGCTGTTGTTGAACCCAGCCCCGGCCCGGCGCATACTACGCATCTTGATATTTTGACCCAAAAACCGTGGCCATGCCGTGACCGGCCCGGCCAGTATATATGACGGAGACACGATGAGCGGCCTCCCCGCCACCGATAATAAAAGCGAAGCCGTCGCAGATCGTGATCTGGCCGCCGTCAGGCGTGTTATTGATCTTGAGATCGCCGGCTTAAAAGCGCTGATCGATAGCATCGACGGCCCCGTCACCGACGCTATCAGCATCCTCGCCGGTGTCACCGGTCGGGTGGTCGTCAGCGGCATGGGCAAGAGCGGCCATATCGCGCGCAAGCTTGCCGCCACATTAGCATCAACCGGCACGCCGGCACTGTTCGTCCATCCCGCCGAAGCATCCCACGGGGACTTAGGCATGATCACGGCGGCGGACGCGGTATTCGCTCTATCTAATTCCGGCGAGACGACGGAACTCGCGGACTTGGTGGAATACTGCAAACGCTTTGAAATTCCGCTGATCTCGATGACGGCGCGCGCCGACAGCACCTTGGCGATGGCCGCGAACGCATCGTTGGTGATCCCGGCGGCCACCGAAGCTTGCCCGATGGGCTTGGCGCCGACCACATCGACGACGGTGATGCTGGCACTTGGTGATGCAATTGCGGTCGCATTGCTAGAGCGTAAAGGTTTTTCCAGCGACGATTTCCATGCGCTGCATCCGGGCGGCAAATTGGGGCGGCGACTTTTAAAAGTCCGTGACATTATGCACGGTGGCCCGGAACTGCCGATCATCGGCACCGAAACGGTGATGTCGGAAGCGTTGATCGAGATGACCCGCAAAGGTTTCGGCTGTGTCGGTGTGGTCGGCGAAGACGGTCTGCTGGCCGGTATCGTCACCGATGGCGATTTGCGTCGCCGTATGAGTGCCGATCTGACCACGCGCGCGGTGGTCGACATCATGACGTCGGGTGCCAAGACCCTACACCCGGACACGCTGGCGAGTGAAGCCGTGCACTTCATGAACGAAAATAAAATCACCAACGTATTCGTAGTCGCCGATAAGCGCGCGGTCGGCGTGCTGCACATCCACGACTGCCTCAGGGCCGGCGTCGCCTGATCGCGCCTGGGCACAAAACATGACCCCACCGTCTGTGGACAACAGCAAAACACCACCGCCGCGACCGGCCCGCCGTAAAGATCGTTCGATGGGAAATGGCTCGGGCTATCAATCCGGCTATTCCATCAATGAACCCGGGCCACGCCGTCATACGGCATGGTATTCGACATTCGTCCGCGCCATGAAGTTCTTGCTGCCGACGGTCGCGTTGCTGCTTATCTTACTGATCGTTGCATGGCCCTACATTAATGTGCCCGATTCGCGTTTTCGCATCGGCTTTGCCGATTTAACGGTCAAAGAAGCCGGCGATCCCAGCATGGTGAACCCGCGTTATGTGGGCAGTGACGATGAGAACCAGCCGTATTCGGTCACTGCAGAGATCGCGAGACGCCTTTCTGAGAGCGGTAAAATCATCGAATTGGATGAGCCGAAAGCAGATATTTCCTTGGAAGACGGCACTTGGCTGGTGCTGACCGCGGCGCGCGGCATCTATGGACGCACCGCAGAAACCTTGGACCTTGTCGGCTCTGTCGTCCTTTATCACGACACTGGATACGAATTCTTAACCGAGAAGGCCAACATTAACCTAGAGACAAGTGCTGCCGAGGGAGATCAACCCATCAGCGGTCAAGGGCCGTTCGGTAATTTGCAAGCCGAAGGCTTCCGTCTTGTCGACAAGGGGAAGACCATTTATTTCACCGGCAAAAGTAAGCTGGTTATGTATCCG
The DNA here is from genome assembly GCA_963974935.1 of uncultured Rhodospirillales bacterium. Classification (GTDB taxonomy): domain Bacteria; phylum Pseudomonadota; class Alphaproteobacteria; order Rhodospirillales; family Casp-alpha2; genus UBA4479. Next base: position 17,677 of record CAXBEV010000024.1, read on the forward strand.
GGAGCCGGAAACTAAGATGACCACATCGCCATGGCTGACATTGCAGGTCTTTTTAAGCGCTATCTTAGTGGCGGGCTCTGTGCATGCACAAAGTCTGAGCCTGGGCGGGGCTGGCGGCGACAAGCCGATTGAAGTAACCGCCGACAACGGGATAGAGTGGCAGCAGGATAAAGAAGTTTTTGTCGCACGCGGCAATGCACGCGCGCTGCGCGGTGAGGTTGAAGTCCTAAGCGAGGAACTCCGCGCGTACTATCGCAAAAATGTGCAGGGAAAATCGGAAATCTGGCGTCTGGACGCAATTGGCAACGTGCGGATCATCTCAAATAGCGAGACCGCGTACGGCGACCGTGCGATCTACAACGCCGATCAAAAAGTCTTGGTCATCGATGGTAAAAAGCCGCGCCTTGTATCCGGCGACGACATCCTGACCGCGACCCAGCAGCTTGAATATTGGGAAGTGAAGCGCTTCGCAGTGGCGCGCGGCGACGCGATTGCAACCCGCGAAGACAAACAGGTGCGTGCCGATATCTTGGTCGCGCACATGAAAACCGATGCCAAAGGCGACACCCGCGTGTATCGAGTCGACGCCTATGATAACGTTCGTATCCGTACAAAACAGGAAACGGCAACGGGGGACCGGGGCGTCTATAATGTGGAAAGCGGTATCGCGACCCTTACCGGAGAGGTTAAACTGATCCGAGACGATAACGAGTTGCGCGGCTGCAAAGCGGAAGTGAATTTGAACTCAGGCATAAGCCGCTTGTTCCCATGCCCCGGGGCTAGCAGAGTACAAGGCACCTTCACACCGAACAATCGAAGCAACAACTGATCAACGCGTCACGCAGAACGACCGGAAACGATAAAAATGAGCGATGACTTCGAGGAAATGGGCCAACAACTTGCCGCCGGACGCGGTAAGCCGGCAGCCAAACGCAAAAAGCCCCGACTGATTGCTGAGAACCAACGGGGTCTCTATGCGATGAACCTCGGCAAGCGATTCAAAAAGCGCCCGGTCGTCCGTAGTGTCACCTTAGAAGTGCACCGCGGTGAAGTGGTCGGCTTGTTGGGCCCGAACGGCGCCGGCAAGACAACGTGTTTTTATATGATTACCGGCCTGATTCAGCCCGACACCGGATCCATCATTTTAGACGGCAACGACATCACCGATTTACCGATGTACCGACGCGCCCGGCTCGGTATCGGGTATCTGCCGCAAGAAGCCTCGATCTTTCGCGGGTTGTCCGTGGAAAACAATATCCGTGCCGTGCTTGAAGTCACCGAGTCCAATCGTGAGCGGCGCGAAGCGATCTTGGATGCGCTTTTGGCGGAATTTTCCATCACCCATCTTAGACGCGCGCCGGCGTTGGCGCTGTCGGGTGGTGAGCGCCGGCGCGTCGAAATTGCCCGTGCGCTGGCATCAAACCCACATTTCGTTTTGCTCGACGAGCCGTTCGCCGGCATCGACCCGATCGCGGTCGGTGATATTCGCGAGCTTGTGGCACACTTAAAAGATCGCGGGATCGGCGTGCTGATCACCGATCACAATGTGCGTGAAACCCTGGATGTGATCGACCGCGCCTACATTATTCATGACGGTATGATGCTGATGGAGGGCGTACCCTCGGACATCGTCGGCAACGAAGACGTCCGGCGCGTCTATTTGGGTGACCGTTTCTCGCTTTGATGTATTGACCGGGGGATCGCCATGGTGATTGCACCCCGCTTAGAACAGCGGCTCGGCCAGTCGCTGGTCATGACGCCGCAGTTGCAACAGGCAATCAAGCTGTTGCAGCTGTCGAACCTTGAGCTTTCCGAATTCATTGAAACCGAGCTTGAACGCAATCCGCTTTTGGAGCGTGACGAAAACGCGCCGCTCGACACCCCTGAGCGCGACGACAGCACCCACAATGAACTCGGCACCGATGGCGATGCCGAGCCGCAGGCGCCGCTTGAGGATCTATCCTTAGGCGAACCCATCGATTCCGAAATAACCACGGCGCGCGAGTTGGACGCCGACATGACCGATGCCTTCGAAGACGGCAACGTCACGGTATCGGTCGCCGAAGCTGGCGCCACGGGGGCCGGCGGCGGTTATGACGATGATTTACCGGGCCTGGAAGAAACCTTGGCCGAGGCCCGGTCTCTCCGCGATCACTTAACCGGGCAACTCGGCACCGCCACGACCGACCCGCAAACATTGGTGATCGGCGCCTATCTTATCGACCAAGTCGACGACGCCGGATACTTGAACACCGCGCTTGAAGAGTGCGCCGACATGCTGGGCGCAACATTGGACGAGGTCGAGCGCGTGCTCACCGTTATACAGGCCTTTGAGCCGACCGGCGTATTCGCCCGTAATCTTGCTGAGTGCCTGGCCCTGCAACTGCGTGAACGTGACCGCTATGATCCGGCAATGCAGGTGTTTATCGAAAACCTTGATCTGGTTGCAGCAAAACAGTTCAGCAAAGTTGCCCAGTTGTGTGGCCTGGATGCCGACGAAATCCCCGATATGCTGTTGGAACTCAGAACCCTTGATCCAAAGCCCGGATTGGCTTTTTCAATTAACGCCGCCGCCCCCGTGATCCCCGACGTGATGATGGTCGAGCATCCGAAAGGCGGATGGTTTGTGGAATTGAACAGCGACACGCTGCCCCGGGTGTTGATCAACACAACCTATCACGCGCGGGTGCAAAAAACCCCGATGAGTAAAGTCGACCGGCAATACCTTGCGGAGCAGTTCCAAACCGCGAACTGGCTGGTACGCGCTCTGCATCAGCGCGCAACGACGATCTTGAAAGTTTCCAGTGAAATCGTCCGCCAACAAGACGGGTTCTTTAAAAAGGGCGTCAAGCATCTGCGCCCGATGGTGTTACGCGATGTCGCCGATGTCATTGAGATGCATGAGAGTACCGTCAGCCGGGTGACGTCGAATAAATACATCTCAACACCACGCGGTCTGTTCGAGCTTAAGTACTTTTTCTCGTCATCCATCGGGGCGACGGACGGCAGCGATGCCCATTCCGCCGAATCGGTCCGCCACCGAATCAAGGAAATGATCGACGCCGAAGACCCAAAACGCATTCTGTCCGACGATAAAATCGTGAAATTATTGACCGGCGAAGGCTATGACATCGCCAGGCGTACGGTGGCGAAATACCGCGAAGCCATGCGCATCGGCTCGTCCGTCGAACGTCGCCGGGAAAAAGCGCCACCAAAATAGACCTATATATAGGTTCTAGATGCGACCGATTTTTCTATCGGACTTAATGACATTTGCCACAAATTGGCGTAGCATACAGGTATGTCATTGCTTCTAGAGTTGACTCCACTTCGACCCACCACTAGGGTCCGCCGACCTTGGCAGCGGCGCGTACGCATAGCTACGAATGCAGCGCGGTCGTTCGTCAAAAAAAATAATAATAATCAACTAATTACAGGTAGATAGCATGGAAATCTCAGTCACTGGGAAACACGTCGATGTTGGCGATTCGTTCCGGTCTCACGCAGAAGGTGAGCTGGCCGAGTCGGTCTTTAAATATTTTGAAAACGCGATTGATGCACACGTCACGTTGTCCCGCGAAGGGGCCATGATGCATGTCGATATTTCTGTGCATCCGGGCCCGCGCGGCATGGTCGTACAAGGTGGCGGCCAAGCAGCCGAAGCGTATCCGGCCTTTGATTTAGCGCTTGAGCGCATTCGCAAACAATTACGCCGCTATAAACGCCGCCTCGTCGACGATCATCGACGCCGGGGCCACAACAATGATGATGTACTTCCGGCCCAGCAATATGTTATCCAATCCGAAGCAGCGGATGATGAAGTCGAAGCGGACGCACAACCGATCATCGTCGCTGAGATGCAAACGGATATCGCAACGTTGTCGGTCAGCGAAGCTGTGATGAGAATGGATCTTGCAGATTTGCCTCTGCTGATGTTTAGGAACATTAAAACCGACACGCTGAGCGTGGTGTATCACCGCAAAGATGGAAACATCGGTTGGATTGACCCTTCGCCCAGTGAAAAGAAAGACTAGAAGCAACCGTTAAAAGCACACCTGCCCTAAATGGGTGTCCGGCGCGAGTCGAACGGAAGGACAGGAAGAGTTTATGGAACTAATTGATTTGCTCGATACCGATGGCATCGTTGCCAACTTGCGTGCGACCAGCAAAAAGCAGGCGCTACAGGAATTGGCGCGCCGTGCGGCTGTAGTCACTAAAATTGACGAGCGAAAAATTTTCGATGTGTTGATGGATCGCGAACGCCTCGGCACAACCGGGGTCGGCAGCGGTATCGCCATTCCGCACGGCAAACTTGCCGAATTGACGCGGCTTTACGGCGTGTTTGCCCGGCTCGAAAAGCCGGTGGATTTCCAATCCATCGATGACCGTCCGGTGGATTTGATTTTCGTGCTGTTGGCGCCCGAAGAAGCTGGAGCAGACCATCTAAAGGCGCTGGCCCGCGTATCTCGGCTGCTCCGCGATCAAGTGACGACAGACAAGCTGCGCGGCACCGCCGATGCGGATGCGCTGTTCGCCATTTTATCGGAATCCCAGGAAACCCGCGCCGCCTGATTTAGTGCGGGGGCACTCAAGGTCAGTGTAGACCGACCGGCTCCAAGTCTTGCTGTTTGATAAAGCCGACCGCGGCGTTCGCGTTGTCGGCCAGTGCATATTGCTCGCCATTCGCGGCGTGAATCGCAAACACGCGCCCGTGATCTGTGTAAACCGGGCGAATGTAGGCGACTAAATTCAAGCCGGCGTTCGCAAATGCGCTCGGGTCGCCTTCCGGCTCAATCATCATTTCAAGGTCTTGTTCGAATTCAAAGTCGGTCATATCGACCCTCCTTATCGGCGCTCACACGTGGCACGCCTGTCAATGTGCGAAATGCATCACGCCCGATGCAGTGAATGCTTGGCTATTCGCCGTCCATATCGATGGTTTGTGAGCGTGTACCACCCTGCTGAATTTTGATGGTTTTAACTTCGGGCTCCGGGACGATCCGGTCCAGGTCCACATGCAACAGACCGTTGTCCAGCGTCGCGCCGACGATTTCGATCCCCTCGGCCAAGACAAAGGCGCGCTGGAATTGTCGAGACGCAATGCCGCGATGCACAAAAACCCGTTGATGGCTGTCATCTTGCTGTTTGCCGCGGATCACCAACTGATTATCTTCGACGGAGACTTGAAGGTCGTCCATCGTGAATCCGGCCACGGCCAGCGTGATGCGGATATTGTTTTCGCCGGTCTGCTCGATGTTGTAGGGCGGATAGCCTTCGGCCGACGCTTTCGCAGCACGGTCGAGAATACGTTCAAAATGATCAAAGCCCAAAAGGTGAGGATTGTTAAAAACCGTCATTTTCTGCTCCATGCCTCCCCTTGCGGGCGAGGCGGATAGTGGGCCCAGTGGCACCCATTACGCCGACACGATGTGCGCAAACGACTTTCATGAAAGCTTCACGCTACCCCCATGATTTGGCATGCTTCGCGCCAGAGTCAAGTGGGGCTTGCCCTGCAGTCCCATAGCGCAATAATACCTTTCATGAACCCATCCATCAGCCAAATCACCCCCGCCGCCATCGGCGATGATCTTGATCAGGTAGACACGCCTGCCTTGATGATCGATTTAGATGCGTTTGAGCATAACATAGCCGTGATGGCCGAGACCTGCCGCACTGCCGGTGTCCGGCTTCGCGCCCATTCAAAAACCCACAAATGCCCTGAAATCGCGCGGCGCCAGGTTGCCGCAGGCGCCATTGGCGTATGCTGCCAGAAAGTCGGCGAAGCTGAAGCGATGGTCGCAGGCGGCATCGAAGACGTGCTGATCACCAATCAGATCTGGGGTGCAAAAAAGCTCGCCCGCGTGGCCGAACTTGCGAAGACCGCGCGCATCGGTATCTGCGTTGATGACGCGCAAAACGTCGCCGATCTTTCAGCAGCAGCCGTCGCCGCCGGCGTCACGCTGGACGTATATGTCGAAATTGATGTAGGGGCCGGTCGCTGTGGCATCGCACCCGGCGACCCGGCAGCGAACTTGGCGCAAACCATCGTCGATCATGACGGGCTCAACTTTGCCGGGCTACAAGCATATCACGGCTCCGCCCAACACATCCGCGCCATCAACGAACGGGGTGCGGCCATCGGCGCCGCGTGTGATCACGTGAAGGCGACCCTGGCCGCGCTAGATCGCATCGGACTATCGGCCAAGACCGTCACCGGCGCCGGCACCGGCAGCTTTGAGTTCGAGGCTGCAAGCGGGCTTTATCAAGAAATGCAGTGCGGCTCATATATTTTTATGGATGCCGATTACGCACAAAACCAAGACCGTGTCGGCAATCCATTTGCCGATTTCCGCCATAGCCTACATGTCTTGGTAACGGTGATGAGTGCGACCAAACCTGGTTTTGCCGTGGTCGACGCCGGCCACAAAGCACTTGGCAACGATCAAGGTATGCCGTGGGTCGCGGATATCCCGGGCGCACGCTATCAAGGCCCGTCCGACGATCATGGCACGCTGGCGCTGCAAGATGCCGCGCGCGATGTGGTGTTGGGCGAGAAGCTGCGTTTGATCCCCGGGCACTGCGATCCGACCGTCAATCTTTACGATTGGTTCGTGGTCGTGCAAAGCGGTCGGGTTGTCGATCTTTGGGAAATCACCGCGCGCGGCGCCATTCGTTGAAGCGAGAAATCGACAATGTCCGATAATACCGAAATCCGCCTCACCGAAATGGAGACCGCCTTGGCCCACCAGGAACAGGCCCTGCATGAACTGAGCGATGTGGTGACCCGTCAATGGGATGCCATTGATCGCCTGAAGTCAGAGATCAGCCGCCTTCAAGCGACCAAAGCGGATGCGGAAGATGAGCACAGCCAAAACGGCCAATCAGAGCCCCCACCACCGCATTACTAAGCGAGTATTCAGGCCGAGATCCCAAACGCCTTCAAAACAAATGCATAGTTGAACGCAAGTTCTTCTAATCGATCGAAACGACCCGATGCACCGGCGTGTCCCGCCGACATATTGGTTTTCAACAACAACGGGTTATCGTCGGTTTTGCGCCTGCGGAGCTGCGCAACCCATTTTGCGGGCTCCCAATATGTCACCCTTGGGTCGGTGAGGCCTGCGGTCGCCAGCAAGGCTGGATAGTCCTTGGCCTCGACATTCTCATAGGGGGAATACGACAGCATGTAGTGATATGCGACCTCGTCTTCGATGGGGTTGCCCCATTCCGGCCACTCAATCGGCGTCAGTGGCAACGAGGTATCGCACATGGTGTTCAATACATCGACGAACGGGACATCGGCAATGACGGCGCGCCAAAGGTCCGGGCGCATATTGACGCACACCCCCATTAGCATCCCGCCGGCACTGCCGCCATGAATCGCAATATTGCCGGGACGCGCCAGATTTTCGTCGATCAAGCATTCGGCGGCGGCGATAAAATCGGTGAAGGTGTTTTTCTTCTGCGTCGTCTTGCCGGCAGTATACCAGGCGTATCCCTTCTCCATACCACCACGAATATGCGCAATGGCGTAAACAAATCCGCGATCCACCAAACTGAGCCGCGGCGTGACGAAAGATGCGGGCATGGACATCCCGTAGCTGCCGTATCCGTAAAGCAGTACCGGCGCCGACCCATCCAAAACCAAATCAGCGCGGTACAACACGGTAATCGGCACCAACGCACCATCGCCCGCCACCGCATGAATGCGCCGTGTCACATAATTTGCGGGATCGTGTCCGGACGGGACAACATCTTCTTTACGCAACGTACGCGCCTGGGTACGCATATTAAAATCAATGATTCGCCTAGGCGTCGTCGGTGACGAATACGCGAACCGCAGAATATCCGTATCGAATTCAAACCCACCTTGAAGACCCAGCGAATACGCCTCTTCATCAAAGCGAATGGTGAATTCCTGCGCGCTTTCCCAGTTGCGCACGACAATGCGGCTTAACGCATCGACACGCTCCAGGCGGACCAAATAATTTTGGAAAACCTCAGTCTCGACGATCAGGGCGCCCGGTATCTCCGGGATCAAGTCCTGCCAGGATGCACGGCCCGGCGCCTCAATCGACGCTGTCACGATCTTGAAGTCAACGGCACCATCGGCGTTGGTCAGGATGATCAAACGACCGCCCTGCTCGGCAACGCTATATTCGACGCCTGGGTCTCGGGGTGCGACCATGATAGGGGCATCTTGCGGCGTGACTGCCGGCACCAAATGCACTTCGGACGTCACGTGGTCATGACTGTCGATAACAATTAAGCGGCGGCTTTCCGTCTTTGATAAGCCGACGAAGAATCCCGGATCCTTCTCTTCGAACACAACAACGTCGTTTGCCGGGTCATCGCCGAGCGTATGGCGCATCACTTTGGATGGGCGATGGCTGTCATCCAATACGGTATAGAACAGCGTCTTGCCGTCTTCGGCCCATTCGATGTCCGGGCTGGCATTGCCGATACGGTCATCAAGATCTTGGCCGGTCGTCAGATCACGAAAACGCACCTGATAAATCTCGGCACCGCTGCGGTCTTCACAAAACGCCGCATAATCGTGGGACGAGCTATGGGAAAACGCGCCGATCTTATAAAAAGTCTGGTCCGCGCCTTCACCGTCACCGTCTAAAAGGATTTGCTCGTCGCCGCTGCCATCAGATGCGATACGACAAAATTTCGGATGCTGCCCGCCTTCGACATAGCGCACGTAATACGCATAGGCACCATCCGGATCGGGTACGGTGGAATCCTCTTCTTGAATGCGGGCCCGCATTTCGTCGAAAAGGGTCTTTTGCAGCTCCCCGGTATCGTTCATCCAGGCCGAGGTATAGGCGTTTTCGGCATCAAGGTAAGCGCGGATGTCTTTGTTCAAGACATCCGGCTCGTGCATCACGCGTTGCCAATTCTCGTCCTTCAACCATGCAAAATCATCGACCCGCGTATGTCCATGATACGTGGTTTCTGCAACGTGCTGGGGTGCCTTGGGCGGGGCGGGCGTGGAAGTCGTCATAAAACGAAACAACTAAACAATCTTGGAAATCCTCTCGACACGACTTTTCAAATCCGTAACGACGTCGGACACTTCGGCCGTCGCCCGAGCTGTCTGCTCGGATAAGGTCTTAACCTCGCCGGCAACAACGGCAAAGCCCTTGCCCGCCTCTCCCGCGCGCGCAGCTTCAATGGTTGCGTTCAAGGCCAATAGGTTGGTTTGCTTAGCAATCTTGTCAATCTCTGCGGCAACTTTGCCAACGCGTTCAATTTCTTCATGCAGCAGCGCGATTTCGTCACGAATTTGAAGAGCATTATCGCTGGTCGTCATAAGTTTAGGCTCCTGCGCCGGCTTTTGAGTTAGAGCCGACTTTGATAGGGGTGAGGAATTCAGACTCAAAGTATTCGCGCCGGTCGTAGCACCATCTCACATAAGCGCGCATAGAACGCTTCTGCAAACGCGTTTTATCGCCGCTAAAGAGTGCAAATTAGACCGCAAAGTATCAATTTGTGAGACAGCTAGCATCGTATTCATCCAAGACCGGCGTGTGCACGCGCCCGTAGGTTGAAACTAACAGTGATGTCGCCGTCTCCCATCTAGTATGTCGTCGAAGCCAGACGAATAAGCGATTTTACCTCATCGCTGATCGGACCGTGGTTTGGTGGATCGGCGAGGGTTTCAAACCAGCGGGTCGGCGCTTCACGGGCCCGTCGGTGATGCCAGACGACATCGCGCAAAAGTGTCTGTGTCGACGCCGATAATCTATCGGGAATATCTTGTTCCGACAAGACCGCCCAAACCCCGGCCCAACACCGAGCGACACTGAACGGATTATACCCACCGCCGCCGCCGACAATCACGCGAGGCGCCAGATCGCGCACGGCATGAACGGCACGCCAAAGTGCAATGTTGGAAAGCACCAACTTGCTTTGCGGATCATCCCCAAGCGCATCAGCGCCGCATTGCACGTAGAGCGCATCCGGCTTAAACGCACTGATCAGCGGCAAGATCACAGCATCGATGAGTGCGGCAAGTTCATCGTCGTTAAAGCCCGGCGGTACCGGTAAATTGCACGCAGTGCCGCCGGCCCGGTCGTCAGAACCCCCCGGCTGCGTATCATCCGCATTGCCGCGTGTCATCGGCCATCGACCCGCTTCATGCACCGACAGCGTAAAAACCCGCGCATCATCGTGGAATGCGTCCTGCACACCATCGCCGTGATGCGCGTCCAAATCCAAATAGAAAATCCGCTGAACGCCGCCTTGCAATAATTTACCGATGGTCAGCGCGGGCTCGTTGAAATAGCAAAAGCCACTGGCCCGATCCGGACGGCCATGATGCTGTCCACCACCCAGGTTATAAATCACGCCGCCATCCCGCACGAGGTCTGCAGCTAACGCACCGCCGCCGACGGCTGTTGCCGGACGCCGAAACATTTCCGGAAAGATCGGATTGCCGTTGATGCCGATGTTGTGGCGAGCGCGCACTGCCGGATCTGCATCCTGATCCCGCTCGGCATTGATGACGGCAGTGACGTATGCCGGCGTATGAAAGCGCTGCAGATAGGCCGCATCGGCCTCGGGACTATCAATATAGTTTTGATCGTTAAACCATCCCTCGGCCCGCATCACGTCGATCGCCAACGATACCCGAGGAATGGCCAGCGGGTGCCCGCGCCCGTACGAGCTATCACGATAAATCTCGCTGCCGATGAATTTTGCGCTGCCCATAGTCTGTAAATGGGCCCGGAGGCCACCAACGCCAAGACCCTTTTCGCGGATAACCGTGTGTTGTTCGCCGTGCCGCTGATCGCCATAATGGCGGAACATTCCGGGGGGAAGCTCAATCATGGAATTGTGGATTCCGATCACCATCGCAGCGGCGTTCTTTCAAAACTTGCGCTCGGCCCTGCAAAAGCACCTAAAAGGCCGTCTGTCGACCGGTGGCGCCACCTATGTACGGTTTTTCTACGCTTGGCCGTTTGCGGTGCTGTATGTGCTGGGTTTGAATGAATGGGGCGGTATGCCGTACCCGGACATAAACCCGAAATTCCTACTGTATTGCGTGCTCGGCGGTACGTCTCAGATTATTTTCACCGGTCTTTTGGTGTGGCTGTTCTCGTTTCGGAACTTTGCCGTCGGCACGACGTTTTCGAAGACGGAGACCGTGCAGGTCGCTTTGATCGGCTTCATATTGCTGGGCGACACGCTGTCGACCGGAGCTATTTTAGCGATCATTATCAGCGTCATCGGCGTGATGGCGATGTCAGTCGCACAAACCAATATCTCGCCGAAAGCTCTGCTGAAAGGTCTGACCGAGAAATCCACCCTCATCGGCTTGGCGTCCGGATTGTTTTTGGGCGCATCGGTGGTGTTCTTCCGGGGCGCGGCGTTGTCGCTAAACTATGACGGCTACATCATGGCGGCGGCTTATACGCTCGCCATTTCCGTTGTTATTCAAACTATCCTGATGGGGATTTATCTGCTCTGGCGCGAACCCGGCCAAATGACGGCCGTGCTGAAAAACTGGGTCTGGGCCGGCGCCGTCGGGGTTGCCGGTGTGTTGGGCTCGATCGCTTGGTTCACCGCGTTTACCCTTGAAAATGCCGCCTTGGTGCGCGCCGTCGGCCAGATCGAGTTGGTGTTCACTTTTATGGCCTCGGTGATGATTTTTCGCGAAAAAAGTGCACCGCTAGAGGTCGTCGGCATCTTATTGGTGATCGCCGGTATCTTACTAATCCTTTTCGTACATTGACGCCAAAAATGCAGGCCAAAACGGTTTCTTTCATCTGGTCAACGCGGGCTCGGTCCGTATACTCGCGGCCATGACATTGAGCGATTTTGATCAAAAACGCCTAGCTGGCGTACTGACCGAGGCGGAATTTCCTGAATTACCGGGATTTCAACGCGGCAAAGTGCGCGAAAGCTATGATTTGGGCGACGGACGGCGGCTGATGATTGCCACCGACCGCCAATCCGCATTTGATCATGTCCTCGCCGCCGTCCCCGACAAGGGCCATGTGTTGACCGCAACCGCGGCTTTTTGGTTTGAGCACACCGCCGACATTTGCCCAAACCATGTCATCGACTATCCCGACCCCAACGTGATCATCGCCAAGGAGCTGAACATGTTGCCGGTCGAAATGGTGGTGCGCGATTACATTACCGGCACCACCGATACCAGCATCTGGACCATGTACGCAAAGGGTGCTCGCACCGTTTACGGACAAACCCTGCCGGACGGCTTGGTGAAAAACGACAAGTTGCCAGGCACGATTATCACGCCGACTACAAAAGGTGCTGTCGGCGGTCACGACCATCCGATCACCGCAGAGGACATCGTCAGCCAAGGGCTTCTAACGCAAGCCCAATGGGACGAGGCGGCGCAGAAAAGTTTGGCACTGTTCGCACGGGGCCGCGAAATTGCGGCGGCGAACGGACTTATTCTTGCTGATACAAAATATGAATTCGGCCTTGATGAAAACGGCATCGTCACCATCGCTGACGAAATACACACCCCGGATTCCAGCCGATATTGGCGCACTGAAACCTATGCCGACCGCCACGCAGCCGGCGAAGAGCCGGAAAACCTCGATAAGGAATTTCTGCGTTTGTGGGTACGGGCCCGATGCGATCCGTACCACGATCCGCT
>CAXBEV010000025.1:0-26645 GCA_963974935.1 uncultured Rhodospirillales bacterium
GTTGATCAATTGCGCACCGAGAGCACGCTTTCAAGCGAACTCAGCTCAGGCCTTGGCGACCTTCAATTTCTGACCACCGAGTATCTGACGACTCGAAATGTACGTGCACTCAGACAGTGGGAATCGCGCCACGCGCGATTGGGCGAACTTATCGACAACGCACAAATTCAGGATGATGATGTTAGAGCTTTGCTGCCGGAGATCATCACACGTCATGACGTGATGGGTTCGTTGTTCAAAAAACTCATCGGTCTTGATCTACAAGGCCTGCCTGCGGACCGGGCGGCGTTGGCTGAGCGGGCCATTGTCTCAAGGTTATTAACTCAGAGCCTGGCATTGGCATCTTTGAATGAGCGTATCGTCGTCAGTGTTCGTCAACACCAGCAGTCGTTTGAGCAGTGGACAGTGGTGATTGTCGCGAGCGTGCTGATTATCAGTGTGGCGGTGATGGCCATCTTGTATTTCAGTATATTGTCGCGCCTGACGCAGCAAGTGCATGCATTGTCCGATGCCGTGCTGCGTCTTGGTGAAGGCAGTTTGGATGAGCCCATTCAACAAACGGCCGACTCTGATTTTAATGAACCGTTCCGCGCCCTCGAACAAACCCGAGTTCGCCTTTCCAGGGCTATTAAGCATTTGGAACAGGAACGCGCTGATTTAGATCATTTCGTCTATGTGGCGTCCCACGATTTTAAGGCACCACTTCGCGGTATTGATAATCTCGCGACATGGATTGAAGAAGATGCCGGCGAGAGCTTAAACGCTGAAGCACGCGAGCATCTTCAAATGTTGCGGCGTCGGGTAACGCGTCTGGAAGTATTGCTGGACGACCTGCTCGCCTATTCACGTGCGGGTCGTGTTAAAATTGAGCCGGAAACCGTGGACACGAGCGAATTGGTTAAAATGGTCGTGTCCGATATTGGACCGCCTGACGGGGTGCGGGTAGAGATCGACCCCAACATGCCGGTTATTGTATCGCCGCGCGCGCCGTTAGGGCATGTGTTCTTTAACCTGATCGCAAACGCGATTAAGCATCATGACCGGTCCGACGTTTTGATTCGGGTTGATGGCGAACCATTTAAAAACGGATACAAGTTTCGGGTTGCCGACGACGGCCCTGGTATTCCGGAAAAATTTCGCCAACGCATATTTGAGATGTTTCAAACACTGCGTCCCCGTGACGAGGTTGAGGGCAGTGGTATGGGGCTGGCCATCTCGAAACGACTAGTTCAAAGTTATCACGGAACTGTTGACGTGATCAGTGACGAAGGTCGAAATAGTACTTTTGAATTCACCTGGTACCCAAGTGAGGAAGAGAATGTCGACATCGTATCGTAGTGAAGCTCGACCAGTTTCGTTGCTTCTTGTTGAAGACGATGAAATTGATGCCACCGCCGTCCGCCGTGCATTGGCCGTTCTAAAAATCGCCAATGTTTTGCATATTGCGCGTGACGGGATCGAGGCGTTTGAGGCATTGCGCGGGGAAAATGGGCGGGAGAAGATCTCCAGGCCATATCTTATCTTGCTCGACCTCAACATGCCGCGGATGGATGGACGGGAGTTCCTTGAAGAACTGCGCAAAGACCCGGAGTTAGCTGACTCTATCGTGTTTATAATGACCACATCACGCAACGAAGAAGATAAGCGCGCCGCTTATGCGCTGAATGTGGCCGGCTATATCGTCAAAGAAGACCCGATCGGCACGTTCCGCCAAGCTATTAATCTTTTGGATCACTACTGGCGCCTTGTGGAGCTTCCGTAAGCGCGAATCGGTTATACATATTTTTCCAAGCGCTGAAGCTAAACACTATGGCGGCCCGCTTTGCCAGTTTTTATATCGAATATATTAAGTAAAAAGAGAGATATTAATTAATAGAATTTTTACCACAATTTACATAATTAAATCAGTGACTTGAATAGAAAACCCGCCTGAAAAACCAAGCATTTTGGCAGCAGTCGCAAGATTTTATCTTTTGCGGCATTACAAAAACAACAATCGCAGTTGACCCAATGCTTAGAGCCGGTAATTTCGTTAACAGGCAGATATGGTTGCTTGTTGATGTGGAAGCATTTGGGGGGGTGCATGAAAAAAATCTCTTATACCATTTCGTGCGCGGCACAGTTTCGTGATGACATCATGGCGCTGGCAACCCGGCGTCATGTCAATCCAGCTGACCTCGCCCGGTCAGTTCTGTTGATGCTGCCGACCGAGACCATCGATGACTTCGATGACCCTGGTGAGCCGGATGAGCGCGATCGTGAAACGATCACCCTTAAGTCGGGGCCGGCGGTTGGTAAGTTGTGGCAACGTAAGCCACGTCTGCAGGTACGCTTGCCCGCGGGATTTGATGCGACAACGATACGAAAGGCGCTGGGCCTCGCGTTATCGATGGATAAGCGGCACCTGACGGTGCGCCTTGAGCGCCCGGATACGCAGGTGCGCCGCAATGAAGAGGCCGATCGTTTGCGTGCCGCCGTGCAAACGTTGTCTTTGGATGTCTTGGAGGGTGGCGTTCAGACTCATGCCGACGCCTTGTACGTTTTCGGCTTTCATCCCAGTGCCCGACCGGATCGAAGTTCGTTGCGTATGCGATTCAGAATGCTCGCAGCCATTCATCATCCCGATGGTGACGTTGGCGACCATCGCCGCATGGCGCAGTTGAATGCGGCCATGGATATCTTGCGTCCGGTGGCCGCTTAAACGTGGTTTTCTAATCCAACTTAGAAAATGATGCGATTGCGTGAAGATCGCACCACGTACTTTAAGCACAAAAAAACCCCGGCGGATTAGCCGGGGTTTTTAATGTCTATCCGCAACGCTTATTCGCGGTTACCGAACAAGTACAGCAACATCATGAACATGTTGATAAAGTCGAGATACAGCGACAATGCACCCATCACGCTTTTCTTGGTTGTGGCTTCGTGGCCATCGCCTTCGTAGTACATCGATTTGATGCGCTGCGTATCATAGGCAGTCAGGCCGGCAAAAATCAGCACGCCGAGCACGGAAATCATGAACTGAAGCGCCGAGCTTTCGAGGAACAGATTGACGATGCTCGCCAAAATGATCCCGAACAGGCCCATGATCAGGAACGAACCGAACCCGGTTAGGTCACGCTTCGTCGTATAACCGTATAGGCTCAGCGCCGCAAAGGCACCGGACGTGATGAAGAACACGCGCGCGATACTCGTATCCGTATAGACCACAAAAATGGTCGACAACGACACGCCCATCACGGCTGCGAAGGCCCAGAAGAGCAGCTGGGTCGCAGATGCGCTTAAGCGGTTGATGCCGAAGCTCAGCACCATGACAAACGCTAGCGGCGCCAGCATCACAACCCAAGAAAGACCGGTGCCGAACAGCGTTTGCATCAGCGCCGGTTGTGTTGAAATCAGATATGCCGTGAGGCCGGTGATCGCAACACCGGCGGTCATGTAGTTGTAGACCCCCAGCATATATTTGCGCAGGCCCATATCAATCGAGGCATCGTGTGCCTGTGCGGGCGTCATCCGTTCGGTACGGGCGCCAAAGCGGTTATTCTGTCCGAGAGCCATGTCACACTCCTGTGTAAAGGGCAGTTAAATCTCTACCCCAAATATGTCATTTTGCGCGCAAATTGCAACGGATCGTCGGTATTCTTACGAAAATTTCATGCAACAGGCACATGGGCATTATCTCGTGCCTAGTCATTTCTAAGATAGGGTGCGGTTTTTAAGCCCAAAATCCGCCAAGAACCGGCCAAACCCATGCCCACGGTCGCGACCAGCGCGATTAACACGGTCGCCCCTGCTTGCAACGGCAGCCACGTCCATTCCATGTGCATCAGGAAATGGATCACGGCCCAGGCCGTCAATGTGCCGACTCCGATGGCGGCGATGCCGGTGATCAGTCCCAAAAGGCCGTATTCCAACACGAACGTCGCGGCAATACGGCGGCGTGTGGCGCCTAGCACCTTAAAAATAACGGCGTCGAAAAGGCGTCGCTGCTGACCGGCGGCCAGGGCACCGGCCAGCACTACGGCGCCTGCGACGACGGTCACGGCGGCGATGGCGCGGATCGCAATGCTGATGGATTCCAAAAGACCGCTTGCGGCTTCGAGGGCTTCGCGGACCCGGACGCTGGATACATTATCAAACGCGTCTGCGACCGCGTTTTCCAGCGGCTTTTCGGCGGCTTCGGTGGCGCGGACGGCGGCGATATGTGTGTGCGGCGCGCCTTCGAGCACCCCTGGTGAAAAAACGACGGCAAAATCGAAGCGCAGCGATTGCCAGTCTATTTCGCGGAGTGATGTGATGGTGCCGGTAATCTCGCGTCCCAAGACGTTCAACGTCAGGGTATCCCCAAGGCCGACCCCGAAGCCTTTTGCCAAGCCGTCATCCAACGAGATTAACGGCGGGCCGGCATAATCACTGGGCCACCATTCGCCGGCGACGATCTCAGTGTCCGGCTTCAGCTCAGCCGCAGACGTCAGTGCCCGGTCCCCACGCACCGCCCATTGGCTTTCCGGTGCAATCGTGACATCGCGGACCGGCACGCCGTCGATCTCCACGATACGTCCTCGGATCACCGGCTCACGGCGAAGGCCCGAGACACCGTCGATGCCGGTGACGATGCGATCAAATTCGGTGACTTGATCCGGCTGAATATCGATAAAGAAGTATGCGGGTGCCTGCTCGGGGAGGCGTTCGGCAATTTGCCGGGTGACATTGCCTTCGATCTGCACCACGGCGACCAGCACCGATAAACCCAAGCCCAACGACAAGATCACGCCCGATGCTGCCGAGCCTGGGCGGTGCACATTGGCGATCACCAATCGTAAGATCGCATTGCGGGGCTGCACGCGTCGGCACACGGCGATCAGGGCTGCCCCGACCATCCATAACAAACCAAACGTCAACGCGGCGCCGATGACGAAAAACAGCGCGAACATTTTGTCGGTGGCGGTCAGAAACACCATTAATGCCAGTGCTGTCGTGCCCAGCCCCAGCCATGCCAAAAATGCGCCCCGTGGCCGTTTCGTCAGTGGCTGGGCGACGGCACGGAATAAATCGCGTGCAGGCACTTCGCGGGCACGCCCAATCGGCCAAAGTGCAGCGGTGACCGCGATCAGCAAGCCGAATGTAAGGGCTGCCAATATCGGCGCCGGATAGAAATCCAAAGCCGGACGGACCGGTAGTACGTCGGCAAGGATGCTCAATGTTGCTGCCGGCAGTGCGATACCCACCACGATGCCGAGCGCGATTCCGACCAAGCTCAACACCATGATTTGCAATAAATATATCTGCACGATCAGCCCGGCGCGTGCACCCAGGCATTTTAGCGTCGCAATGGTGCGGGCCTTGCTTTCCAAATACGCGCTGACCGCCCGCGTGATCCCGACGCCGCCGACCAGCAGCACGGTGTAGCCGACAAAGCTCATAAACAACGTCAGCCGGTCGATAAACCGACGCACCCCCGGTGCTGCCTCGTCGGTGCCGCGCACGCGCCAACCGGCGTTCGGAAATTCATCACTCAGTTGTTTGCGCCACAAAGCCCGGTCGACGCCGGGGTCCAATGTCAGACGATAATAATACTGCACAAGGCTGCCCGGCTGAATTAACCCGGTTGCCGCCAAAGCGCTCTTGGCGATCATCAGGCGCGGCCCGAAATTGATCATGCTGGTGACCCGGTCGGGTTCACGAGTGATGGTGGCGCGCACCTGGAACAAGGTTTTGCCGATCTTGACGTCGTCGCCCAGTCGAAGCCCAAGCTTATCCAACAAATTGGGATCGACGACCGCTCCCGGCATGCCGTCTTTAAGCGCAAGCGCGTCGTCGAGCGAGGCGTCAGCGCTCAATACGATGTCGCCGGTCAGCGGATACACCCCGTCGACGGCTTTAAGCTGAACCAGTGTGCGCTTTTTCCGATCCGTCGCCGATGTTGCCATGGCGCGCATCTCGATGGTGTTTGAAAGCGCGCGGCTGTTGCCCAAAAGATAACGCATTTGCGCGTCATTGGCTTCGCGATAAATGAGGCGTAATTCAAAGTCGCCGCCCAACAATTTGCTGGCGTCGGCTTTGAGGCCGCCCAGGATCGCCGAACTGGTCCAGCCGACGGCCGCGATAGCGGCGACGCCTAAGGCGAGGCAGATCACAAATACCCGGAACCCTGCGAGCCCGCCCCGCAGTTCGCGTTTGGCCAAGCGCCACGCCAACCCAAGTCCGGTTGCGCTCATGCGCGCGCTGCCGTCGGGGCTGCATGGCTGTCGGATGCAATGCGACCATCCGAAATGGCGACTTGCCGATTGCAACGTTTCGCCAAGCGGTCTTCGTGGGTAACCAGTAACAGCGTGGTGCCGGTTCGTTGGTGCAGTCCAAACATCAATTCGATAATTTTTTCGCCGGTCTCAAGGTCCAGATTGCCGGTGGGCTCGTCGGCGAGGATCAGTTTCGGCCCCGGCGCCATGGCGCGGGCAAGCGCGACCCGTTGCTGCTCACCGCCCGAAAGTTGGCCCGGGTAATGCCCGACCCGATGCCCCAGTCCAACGTCTTCGAGGGTCTCACGGGCGCGTTCAAAGGGCTTCGCGCTGCCGGCTAGTTCCAGCGGCAAGGCGACGTTTTCAAGCGCCGTCATGTTGGCGATCAGGTGAAAGTCTTGAAACACGATGCCGATGTTGGCGCCGCGTACCTCGGCCATGGCGTCTTCGGAAAGCTGGGCATATGACGTCGCATCGATGGCAACATCGCCGCCGCTCGCGCGCTCCAGCCCGGCGATCACCATCAGTAGCGATGTCTTGCCCGATCCCGATGGCCCGACGATGCCGACGGTCTCACCACGGGCGATATTTAAGTCAACATCGCGGAGGATTTCCACCGGGCCGGCGTCGCTGGGCAACGTCAAAGATACGTTGTTCAAGGTAATCAAAAAATTCGGGGCTTGTTCATCGTCCATTTGTCGGCTTTCGTGCGGGAATGCAATTTATAAAATCATGTACGGCAAAATGCCGCCCGTTGGATATGTGCCGCCGCGCCGCATTTACAATGCTGCTGGCCGCAGGTGTGCTCGCCTTGTCTATAGGTGGTACGCGCGCGGACGCGGCGTCGATCACTTTGGTGATTATCGGCGATAGTCTCAGCGCCGGCTATGGATTGCCTAAGGAAGATGCCTTTCCGACGCAATTGGAACGCCGTTTGCGCGGCGAAGGCTATGACATTCGTGTCGTCAATTCGGGCGTGTCCGGGGACACCACAACGGGCGGGCGCGCAAGGCTCGGATGGGCATTGGGTGACAACCCGGATGCCGTGCTGCTTGAACTTGGTGCGAACGATGCGCTGCGGGGCCTTGAGCCCGAGCAGGCCTATGAAAACCTCAAGGCGATACTGACGGCGTTGCAGGCGAAGCGCATTCCGGTGTTGCTGGCGGGCATGCATGCACCGCCGAATATGGGCGAGGACTATGCCCAGGCATTCGATGATGTGTACACACGCCTAGACCAGGCGTTCGATGTGGTGTTTTATCCGTTTTTTTTAGAGGGTGTTGCGGCCAACCCGGCGCTTAATCAAGATGACGGCATTCATCCGAATGCCGACGGTGTTGCGGTCGTCATCGACAATATTCTGCCTGCGGTCGAACAACTATTGGCGCGAACCAAGCAAGATGGATCATAACGTGAGCCCGCATCTTCGTCCCTTTCCGATGGGATATTCAGACGCCGAGGATTGGGCGCACATCGCCAAGGATATCAGCGAATCTTTGAACGCTGAGCTGAGTGACGGGCGCGTGCGCGGCGGTGGCATCGGGCTGCTATATGCCAGCGACGGGCTTGCAGATGATCTTCGCTCTATCGTTACGTTTTTGCGCCAAACCACCGAGATTGAGACTTGGATCGGCACCCTTGGGCTCGGTGTCGTTGCCGGCATGAACGCCGCGTTTGAGCGTCCGGCCGCCGCCGCTATGGTGTTGGACGTGCCGAGCGATCGCTATCGCTTGCTGCCGATTTCGCCGATTCCGGGCCGCTGGCCGGACGAGGTCATGCACTGGGCGGAAACCGTCTGTCCGAGCAGCGGCATCGTGCACGGCGACGCGACGACGCCGTCGCTGGCCGACATGATCGAGACATTGGCCGCGCGGTCCGGTGCGTATTTGGTGGGAGGGCTTACGTGTTCTCGGGGCGCCCAGCATCAGATTGCCGGCGAGCTTGGCATCGGCGGTCTTTCCGGGGCGCTGTTTTCGCCGGACGTGCCGGTTACTGTCGGCTTGACCCAAGGCTGTACGCCGCTGGGCCCGAGCCACGAGATCACCGGCGGCGAAGGTAACGTGGTTACCTCAATTGATGACCGTCCGGCCCTTGAGGTCTTGAGCGAAGACATCGGTGAGATTCTGGCCCGCGACCTGCAACGGGTTGCGGGATATGTTCACGTCGCATTTCCGGTCAGCGGCGCCGACACGGCGGATTACCTGGTGCGCAACCTGATGGCCGTGGACCGCGAAAACGGTTGGATCGGCGTCGGTACCGAGGTCGCGCCGGGAGAACGTATCATGTTCGTGCGGCGAGATCCGATGACGGCACAGGCTGATTTGGAACGCATGTTACGCGATGTCAAAAGCCGCATGCCAGGTCCGGCGCGGGGTGCTGTTTACGTATCGTGCGTGGCGCGCGGCCCCTACATGTTCGGCGATGAGTCCGCCGAAGCCAAAGCAGTCGCCGCGGCGTTGGGCGATGTGCCGATAATTGGTTTTTACGCCGCCGGCGAAATCTCAAATAACCGGCTATATGGCTATACCGGCGTGCTGATGGTGTTTGGTTGAACGACCCTGTCTGCTGTCTTGACAGTAAGATGATGAAAACCGCACAAACAATTCCCGCCGCCCGAAAGGACTTCCCATGCAGATGAATACCCTTGGCCGCACCGAAATCCGTGTGAGCCGGATCAGCCTCGGCACCATGACGTTCGGGTGTCAAAATACCGAAGCCGAAGCATTTCGTATGATGGATATCGCTTGGGAGCACGGCGTCAACTTTTTCGATTCCGCCGAGATGTACGCATTTCCGGCCGAGTCCGAAACCCAAGGTTTGAGCGAGCAATACTTGGGGGCGTGGATCAATGCACGTGGCCGGAAATCGGACGCGGTCGTCGCGACCAAGATCACCGGACCCGGCGGGCGCTTTCAACATATTCGGGGCGGGGATCTGAAGTTTACGCGCGCGCAAATCGTCGCGGCCGTCGATAGCAGCCTGGCCCGCATGGGCATCGATCACATCGATCTGTATCAAACTCATTGGCCGGAGCGGAGCGCCAACTATTTCGGCAAGCTCGGCTACTCGCATGACCCGGCGGACACTGACTGGACGCCTTTGGATGAAGTTGTGCGCGGCATGGAGGACGTCATCGAGGCCGGTAAAGTGCGGGCATTCGGGCTGTCCAATGAAACGCCTTGGGGCGTGATGAAGCATCTTGAGGCTGCAGGCAACGGCCCGGCCCGTGTCGCCACAATTCAAAATCCTTACAATCTTTTAAACCGCACGTTCGAGGTCGGATTGGCCGAGGTAGCGATTCGCGAAAATGTCGGCTTGTTCGCCTATTCGCCGTTGGGTTTTGGCGCGTTGACCGGAAAATATCTGGACGGCTTGGCGCCCGCCAACAGTCGCTTGGACTTGTTCCCGGATTTCCTGCGCCACTTTAAGCCACGCGGGGTTGAGGCGACACGCCGTTATGTGGATTTGGCGCGCAGCTACGATCTGGACCCCGCCGTGATGGCGATTGCGTTCGTCAATTCAAGGCCGTTCTTGACGTCGAACATTATCGGTGCGACCACGGAACAGCAACTTTTGACGAATTTGAGTGCAGAAGCCGTAACGTTGGAAGACGATATCCTGAGTGAGATCGACGAGATCCACGCAGATATTCCGAACCCGGCCCCGTAAGGCCGCAGGAAAGACCGCACGCGGTCTTTGACGAGGGTCCGATGAGACTATTTGTCGCTATACCTGTCCCTGAAAATATTCGTACGTCGTTGCTGTCGATTTCGTCGGGAATTCGCGGTGCGCGCTGGGTGCGGCCAGAAGGTATGCATATCACATTGTTCTTCGCGGGGGAGGTCGACCGCGCGCAGGCAAACGACTTGGATGCAGAGCTTGAGTCCGTGCACATGCTGCCGTTCGAGCTTGAGTGCCGCTCGCTTGGGTATTTTGAGCGCGGCCAGCGAATCAAATCGGTGTGGGCCGGTATCGAGTCCTCAGACGCGCTGATCTATCTGCAGGACAGGGTTGAAGCGGCGGCGGTGCGGGCAGGGCTCGCGCGCGAAACCCGTAAGTATAAGCCGCACATTACATTGGCTCGCCTAAAGCATGGCCGCGCCGAAGATGTTGGGCCTTGGATCGGTGCGCACGATCCGGTGCTGCTGCCGCCGTTTGTGGTTGATGCGTTCACGCTGTATCAATCTCACCTGGCCCGTGAAGGCGCGATGTATGAACCGATGGTCGATTATCTCTTGCGTTAAATTCCGCGGGCTTAAGTGTACTTTAGTACACTCGGCAATTGCGTCATGTCATCGATGACGATATCCGCCCCTGCTTTGCGCAGCGGCTCGGCATCGGCTGGGGAGCAATGCGACGCGCCTATGTAAGCAATCGCACGCATGCCGGCGCGTTTCGCGGCTTCGATGCCGAGCGCGGTATCTTCGATGACGACGCACGCGCTCGACTCGACGTTCATGCGCGCGGCCGCCAGAAAAAATAAATCCGGTGCCGGTTTTGGTTTATCGACATCGACCGCCGAAAACATGCGGCCATCAAAATGATGGATCAGCCCGGTCGTCTGAAGGTTGCGTTTGATCTTATCGGGGCTGCCTGAAGACGCCACGCATTTTTCGATGTCTTGCAAGTGAATCAAGGTCTCGGCGATGCCGGGGACGGGCTTCAGGTCATTCTTAAACGCTTCGATGTCGCGCGCGCGGAGCGTCGCTTCGAAATCTTCGGGTAAGTCGACGCCGGCGTCTTGGACCATTTTGATCACGCCTGGGATCGTGCGGCCCAAAAACTGAGCGCGACTTTCTGCAGCCGTGACGGGATAGCCAAATCGGCTGAGGTGGGCGGCCAGCACACGATTGGCGATGATCTCGCTATCCACTAAAACGCCGTCGCAGTCGAAAATGATCAGCATTTGAATTGTCTTTATGTATGCAGGGAGGAGTCAGGTGCGCGGTGGGATGCGCGGTCGGTCATGTGTCGATGTTTGGATGATGATAGCGAATGTGTCCAAGTAATCCTTTGGCGCCGGCCGTCACCAGATCGAAGACGTCGTTAAATCCGTCGGGGCCGCCATAGTACGGATCGGGTACTTCGCTACGTCCTTCTTCGGGCGCGAATTTGAGGAACAGATGCATTTTGTCCAAATGCGGGGCTGGGCACATCCGCTGTAGATCGGCTATGTTTTGCCGATCCATGGCGAGGATGTAATCAAAGGCCGCGAAATCATCAGGGTCAACGGCGCGCCCGCGCAAGTCGTCTAAAACGATACCGCGACGTTTTGCCTCGGAACGCGCGCGGCTATCAGGCGGTTTGCCGATATGCCAACTGCCGGTGCCGCACGAATCGGTCTCGATTACGTCGTCAAGACCCTCCCGCTGTACCAAGTCGCGGAACACGCCTTCCGCAGTTGGCGAGCGACAGATGTTGCCAAGACAAACGAACAGCACGCGGATCATCGGGCTTCCCTTGATAGGACCTGGGTTTTTGTGACTTCCTTAGACTTTGATTATCATGACCTCATGGCCGGGGGGCAAGCGGCGAAGCGAAAAGGAACGCAGGCGATGCAGGGTATCGACACATCAAAGCCGATTGTGGTGTTGACCGGCGCCGGCATTTCCAAGGAATCCGGGTTGGATACGTTTCGCGATGCCGATGGGATTTGGTCGAAGGTACAGATTGAGGATGTGGCGACGCCCGAAGCCTTCGCTCGCGATCCGGATCGGGTGCAGGCATTTTATAATGCCAGACGTCAGGGCCTTTCGGATGCCAACGTGGCGGCGAACTCGGCGCATGAAGCACTGGCCACGTTGGAACGGCATTGGCCTGCCGGCGTGTTACTGGTGACACAAAATATTGATGATCTGCACGAACGTGCCGGCAGCCGATTTCTGATTCATATGCATGGTGAGTTATTGAAGGCGCGCTGTGGTGCGTGCGGCGACATTATGACGTGTCGGGGTGATCTTTCGCGCGCGGACCGATGTATCGCATGTGACGTGCTTGGCCAGTTGCGTCCGCACGTGGTGTGGTTCGGAGAGATGCCGCTTGAGCTGGACCGTATCGAAGATGCGCTGATGGGGTGCGGCTTGTTTATCTCCATCGGCACGTCCGGCAATGTCTATCCGGCGGCGGGCTTTGTTGAAACGGTGCGTCAATCTGGTATCGGACGCAGTATCGAGTTGAACTTGGAGCCGTCGGTGGGTGCAAGCGCGTTCGATGAAGCCAAGTACGGTCCCGCGAGCGAAATCGTTCCTGCTTATGTGGAAGACTTGATGGCTCAGTTATAGAGGTTAAGACGCCAGGCGCACGCCGTCATACCGGCTGAGGCCGTTTTGATCGATCATCGCGCGCAGTCGCTTTTCGTATTTGCCGGGAATCTCCGAGTACGACGATAGATAATTTGTCAGCGGGCGTCCGGCGGGAAGCCCACCGTCTGCGCGCATTTTTGCACGGGCATCGCGGAGTTTTTTATAAGCGCCGTGGGTGTTCAAATTTGCGATGTACACGCGCACGCTATGGCTAATATTTTTGAAAGTCATGACTTTGAAACCTTCGGCGTGCCGCGGCTCAATGCCCGGCACGTCAGGATCGTAGGTGCGCATGCCGAAATAATTGTTGCCCCTGCGCGCAAACCGCGACGAACCCCAGCCACTTTCAAGGGCGGCTTGCGCCAATACCAACGATGCCGGCACGATATCCACGTGCTTGAGAAGAGTGTCTATGTCGCCGACTTCGACATCGTATTTTTCATAGAGCGCCGCTGAGATATCTCCTGGATCTTTGATAATTTTCTCGCGATCTGCACGAATACGGTCATTCTCTCGGGCAATGATCGGCAGCAGAATTTTGAAGAAGGTGGCTTTTTTCTTGTCGACGTCTTGGATGCGCCCAAGATCGACCCTTATCGCTTTGACGAAGATGCGGGGCACCAGTTTTTGGTCTGCCACTTCAGCCAATGAATAATCCAGACCGCGATGAATTTCCTTCGCCGCTAATGGTGGCAAAGATGCGGTTTCAATCGACGCATTAGTGGTTTCAACGCCATCGCCGTTGATCAGTGAGAAATAAAGAGCAATCGCGATGACAATCGCACCGGTGATGCCGATTACCGTATAAGTGCGTTTGACGCGTGATCCGTCATCGTGAGACTCCATGAGCACGAACTTCCAGTTTATTGTTTCATGTTGTGTCAATTATATGGGGACGCGCGGCTATGATTCAAACCGTCGAGACATTATCGGCGTTGTTAACGCGGGTGCGCCAATGCGACGTGTGTGCGCAGCATTTGCCGCTGGGACCGCGCCCGGTGGTCCGCGCTGCGATCTCGGCGAAGGTGCTGATCATCGGCCAAGCGCCCGGCACCAAGGTGCACGAAACGGGTATTCCTTGGAACGATCAATCTGGGGTGCGTCTGCGTGACTGGCTGGATTTAAGCGCCGCTGAATTTTATGACGTCGCGAATATTGCGATCGTACCGACCGGGTTTTGTTATCCGGGCCGCGATCTGAAGGGCGGGGACATGCCGCCCAGACCTGAATGTGCGCCAATGTGGCATGCGCCGATCTTTTCGCACCTTAAGAACGTTGAATTGACCTTATTGGTCGGTATGTATGCGCAAAAGACCGTGCTCGGTCCAAAAATGCTTCGCACTATGACGGAAACAATCCGCGCGTGGCGGTCGTTTCAGCCGAATATTCTGCCTTTACCTCATCCAAGTTGGCGGGCCCTGCATTGGGCGCGCAAGAACCCGTGGTTTGAGGCCGAGGTGTTGCCGGCGCTGAAAACCCGTATCCATGCGGTTTTGGCCACCGGTAATACTTGACAGCGCCACCATACGGCCTGAAAGTTGCGTCAAATAAGCTCATGCAAATGATCATGATGTTTTTTATAACTTTTTGGATCATGGATTTTGAGCATCAGGCGTGGGTTCGCCGCGCTTTTGGAGTGTCGCCGTCGGCGGGTATGAAAATCAGGTATAAGACCCAAGTTTGAGCCGGGGGGCGCTATGCATATCATCACCGACAATGATTTGTTTCACCGTCTTGCCTTTGATAACCCGTGGTGGGAGTTTAAGGAGACGACGCGCGTCGCCTTCAAAAACCCGCCGAAACGTGTGTTTTTCCCGGCCTTTTTTTCCCGCGTTATGGGGGCAGGGTTGGGTAATGTGTTGGTGCTTGCGGGTCCGCTTCGGGCCGGCAAGACCGTCATGCTCCGGCAAATGGTCGCACAACTTATCGAGCGGGGCGTTAAGCCGACCAATGTTTTGTATTGCTCGCTGACCACGCCCAGCTACACCGCCGCCGATCTGTCAACATTGTTCGAGATGTTCTGCCGCCGCTACCGGCATGGCCCGGACGCCGAGCTTTATGTATTTTTTGACGAAGTGCAGTACGCCCGTGATTGGGAAAAGCAGTTATTGACGCTGGCGAAGATGCGCCCGTACGCGAAAATCGTCGGCGCCGTATCGTCGTCAGCCCCGGCGATCACCAGCGGCGGCAAAACTATGGACGGCAAGATCGAAACCTTCGTGCTGCCGCCACTGACGTTTTTGGAATTCCTGCGCTTTCGAGGTTCCGAAGAAAAACTGTTCGGCGCACCTGGCGAAGACGTCACAAAAGGCGCAATGACCTTGCAGCAAGGTGCGTTGCCGGCGCTCAATCAAGAATTCCAACGCTATGTTAATTTCGGCGGGTTCTTGGAAGGCATTTTATCCGGCAAGGACGGTGTGCCGGCACCAGCGTTCGTGCGGGACGGTGTTGCAGACCGGGTACTGCATAAAGATTTGGCCTCGCTTGCCGGCGTCAATGATTCCCAAGAACTGAATCGATTGTTCAGCTTGCTGGCTTTCAACACGGCGCGTGAGTTGTCGATGGACGACCTCGCCAAAGCCACCAGCATTGCGAAGAACACGCTGCGGAAATATCTCGATTATCTCGAACAGGCGTTTTTGATTCGGCGTATCAATCGCGTTGACCGGGACGGTCAACGGTTCCAGCGGCAAGTGTTTTTCAAAGCGTATTTGACCAGCCCGTGTTTGTACGCGGCGCTGTTCGCACCGGTACCGCCGTCCGATCAGTTATTCCAGCGCTTGGCCGAAACCGCGTTGGTGTCGCAGTGGCTGGGCTCGCGGGCGATAGATAATTTGTATTACGCGAGTTGGCGGAATGGGACGGTGGATTTACTCAGCTTGCATCCGGAGACCGGCAAGCCCGATCACGTCTATGACTTGGATTGGCAGAACACGTATGTCCGCACCGACAAACGCCCAGACCAGATGGTAAATTTTGTGAAGGAAAATAACCCGGCTGCCACGGCGTACGTATTGACCGGCAGCTCAGCCAGAACTGCGAGCATGAAAGGTGTCGACATGACGTTGGCACCGATCGCGCTTTATACGTATTGGATCGAGCGCGACCCGACTCTGCGCGCATTCCACAAGGCCGTCGCGTAATCAAAATCGATTTTTGAAACGGGATTAGGCGGCGCGACCACGCCCTGCATTAGACTGCGGCTTGAACAGGGCAACGATTTGTTCGGCGTTAATGCCAAGCACAAACCCGGCAACCCCAAAGCAAAGAAACATCAAAGCGCCCCCAATGGCGGCGACACTAGCGTTCAATGAAAAGAGCACGGCGCAGCTAATGGCGCCAATCAGCAACAGCCCAGATACGAAGTAAATGACACCCTTAAAAATGGCCACCACACGCTCCCAATTTTTTGGTTAATAGAAGCATGGCGTAGATAGGTTCAGAGGTCAATCTGTATGGCTAATCCGTTGTTTGTGAATGATTTATGGACTTTTATCCAGATTCTAATGGTGGATTTTATTTCTCTCGTCCGAGCAGTCTAAGTCGCAGCGCGTTCAGGCGGATGAAGCCGGCGGCGTCGCGCTGGTCATAAACATCGTCTTCTTCGAACGTCACCATGGCTTCGTCATACAACGAATGCGGCGATTTCCGACCGGTGATGATGACGTTACCCTTATACAGCTTGAGCCGGACAGTGCCGGTCACCCGCTTAGACGCATGGTCAATGGCGGCTTGAAGCATTTCACGCTCAGGCGCGAACCAAAAGCCGTTGTAGACGAGCTCGGCGTAGCGCGGCATCAATTCGTCTTTGGTGTGCATGGCACCACGCTCCAGCGTGATGCTCTCCATGGCGCGGTGCGCATGGAACAGCACAGTGCCGCCGGGCGTCTCATAGACGCCGCGCGATTTCATGCCGATAAAGCGGTTCTCGACGATGTCGATACAGCCGATGCCGTTGCGTCCGCCCAACACGTTGAGTTTTTCCAACAACGTGGCCGGGCTCATCTTTTCGCCGTTCACCGCGACCGGATTGCCGTGTTCGAAATCAATGGTGGCCTCTTCGGGGGTATCCGGCGCCGCCATTGGCGTCACCATCCGCGTCAAGATCAGGTCATAGTCCGGCTCTACCCAAGGGTCTTCGAGGATTTTACCTTCGGACGAGATGTGCAACAGGTTGGCGTCCTGGCTGAACGGTGCTTCGCCGCGCTTGTCTTTCGGGACCGGGATTTGATGCTGTTCGGCATACGCGATTAGCTTGGTGCGGGAGTTCAAGTCCCATTCCCGCCAAGGTGCGATGATTTTGATGTTCGGCTCTAGCGCATAATACGCGAGCTCGAAACGGACTTGATCGTTGCCTTTGCCGGTGGCGCCGTGGGCAACGGCGTCTGCGCCGGTTTCCCTCGCGATCTCAATCTGGCGCTTTGAAATCAGTGGCCGTGCGACTGAGGTGCCCAGCAAGTAAGTGCCTTCATAAATCGCCCCGGCACGAAACACCGGGAAGACATAATCGCGAACGAATTCTTCGCGGAGGTCTTCGACATAAATGTCTTTGATCCCCATCATCTCGGCTTTTTTGCGCGCCGGCTCCAGTTCTTCGCCTTGGCCCAAATCCGCGGTAAACGTCACCACTTCGCAATCGTAGGCATCTTGCAGCCAACGCAGAATGACGGACGTATCCAAACCACCGGAATAGGCGAGAACGACTTTATTGATTTTTTTGCTCATGGGTGCGCGCTTTCATCGGTAAGGGAGCCAAAGCGCGGGCAGTATAGGCATACGTCCCGCAACGTAAAGCGGCGAGCGACTTTTTGACTTAAGCGGTTGCGGCGTTCTTCGCCTGGATGCGCTCAGTGCCGGCCAAGACCTCTTCGACCATCTGGCGTTGGCGCGCGCCCATGAAAGCGAGATCGTGTTCGGTCAGGCCCATGTCCAACAATAGCTCGCGCCGCGCATCACTAAGCACGGGGGCTTCGGATTTGGGGGTGCCGCCGATATAAACCGTCGTGGACATTTCACGCTCCATATCCTGTTGGATGGAGCTTTATTGAGCCTGACGGCGGTTTATATCCGGTTAATGCGAGACGAACTCCATGATGCGGGCTGGTCCGTATCATTTAAAATGCGGCAAACTTTACCCAGTTTCGTCCTTTTTGTGCCCAGTGGTGGTCGACGTATCATCGGTCTGCTGGGACGCTTGATCCAACGCCTGCATCAACACAACACCCTCTCCGAGGCCCCCCGGCATGGCACGCATTAGGCCGGCCAAGCCGGACGGATTGGCGTTCGAGAGCGCGCCGTCCGCGTGTTCGGAAACCTCCATTGCGTCTTCAGCGGCAAGGCGCTTCTGGATTTCCTGGGCGATCATTTTTTCAATGCGATTGCGTTGATCGGGCGGCATGTTGGACAATTCATCTTCGCCAAGTCCCATTGCTGCCAGGATTTTTTCGCGGAGCTCTTCCATTTTTTTGGCATGGATATCTTCGGCGTAAGCACCGAAACCTAGTTCGTTGATCTCGTCCAAGGTTTTGCGAAAGTCACTTTTCCAGGCGGGTTCTTCGTCCATCTTAACCGATGATTCGATGTCCGCCTGCGATGCCGTCGGCGTCATCATCTTTTGCGTGAATTGCCCGGCCGTGGGAGCTGGCGGTGCCATCGTGCCGCCGAATTTGTTGTCCATAATGACGTCTCCTGCTTTGATGCCTGAATATATCGAAGCAAAAAGCACACCAGTTCGGACTCACTTTTTTGGAATGGGGCGATATAGGTGAGGTGCGATGCCTCAGTCGTTGATGCTGACGCTGAGCTTTTCTTCGTAAAACGCGATGTGCCCGGAAATTTCGGCGACGCCTTCAATCGGCTCGGGATAGGACCAGGCGATATCGGTTAGCGTCTTATCACCGGCCTCGGCGTGAAAATATTCGGCGTGGCCTTTGAACGGGCAATAGGTTTCGGTCTCGGATGCCTGCAATCGTTCGATCCGCACGTCGGCGGCCGGAAAATACGTGCGGGACGGATAGCCTTGTTCGTGCAAGATCACAGCGTGTGCGCTTTCCGCCAGCACCGTGTCGCCGGACGCGATGGTCACCGTCCCCGGGTGTTGCTGGATTGAGATACGGGTTTCCATGATCATGCTTCAATCGCCTTATCTTCGGCCTTATCAGAAAACTTGCGCGCCCGTTCACTCGCCGACTTCAACTGGCCACATGCGGCCATGATGTCGCGGCCACGGGGCGTGCGTACGGGCGATGAATAACCGGCGTCGTTGACGATCTCGGCGAACTTACGAATGCGGTTGTTCGACGAACACTCATAGATCGCGCCCGGCCACGGGTTGAACGGGATCAGGTTGATCTTCGCAGGAATGCCTTTGACGAGCCGCACCAGTTCGTGCGCTTCGGCATCGGAATCGTTGATGCCTGCCAGCATTACATATTCAAACGTGATGCGCCGGGCGTTCGATGACGATGGATAGTTGCGGCACGCCTCAAGCAATTCGTGGATCGGCCATTTTTTGTTGATCGGCACTAATTCGTCGCGCAAATCATCGCGCACCGCATGCAGGCTGATGGCAAGATTGACACCCAACTCTTCGCCGCAACGCTCAATTTCCGGAACGATGCCCGACGTCGACAGTGTGATCCGGCGCTTCGATAGTGCGATGCCTTCGTGGTCCATCACGATCTTCAGCGCTTTGGCGACGTTCTCGTAGTTAAATAACGGCTCGCCCATGCCCATCATGACGATGTTCGACAGCATACGCCCGCCGTCCATCGGGGTCGGCCATTCGCCGTAGCTGTCGCGCGCCGCCATGAATTGGCCGACGATCTCGCCGGCGGTCAGGTTGCGCACCATCGGCTGCGTGCCGGTGTGGCAGAAGCTACATGTCAGGGTGCAGCCGACCTGACTGGATACGCAAACGGCGCCCCGATCGGATTCAGGAATATAGACGGTCTCGACCTCTTTGCCGTCATGCAGCCGAAACAGCCACTTACGTGTTCCGTCTTCGGACGTCTGCTCGGTGGCGACGCCGGGGCGGGTGACTTTATGCGTCTCTGCGAGGCCCGCGCGGAAGTCTTTGGCGAGTGTCGTCATCTCGGCAAAGT
Source organism: uncultured Rhodospirillales bacterium (assembly GCA_963974935.1). Taxonomy (GTDB): domain Bacteria; phylum Pseudomonadota; class Alphaproteobacteria; order Rhodospirillales; family Casp-alpha2; genus UBA4479. Next base: position 19,642 of record CAXBEV010000025.1, read on the forward strand.
CGGTGGCGCCCTGGTGATAGATCCAATGCCAAAGCTGTTTGGCGCGGAACGGCTTTTCGTTCATGCGCACAAGTTCAGCCGCCAGCTCGTCACGGCTGAGGCCGCACAGCTCGACGCGGGTATCGGGCTCGTTGAAAAACATCTCGTTCATGGCCGCGGGGTGTACACCCAAACGCCGCCGAGGCCAAGGGGGCAGTCAGATGTTGCCCCCAGATGGACTTTTCCAGAGCTGCCGTGTAAGGCGTAAAGATGGATATCCGCACACACAAGTGGTTCAACGTCGGCTTGCTCGGTTTGGCGCAGGTTTTTGCGCTGTCGGTCTGGTTTTCCGCCAGTGCCGTGGTGCCGAGCCTCAAAGCGGCCTACGGCCTGAGCGAAGACCACGCCGCGTTGTTCACCAGCGCGGTTTCGGTCGGCTTCGTGGTCGGCACATTGGTTAGCGCCATTCTGACATTGGCCGACCGAATGGCGCCGACGCGGCTGTTTGCCATCTGTGCCGTGGTCGGGGCGGCGGCGAATGCGTTGATTTTGGTGGTGGAGCCGACATCGGCTGCGGTCGTGGTGTTGCGTTTCATCACTGGTGCGTCGCTTGCAGGCGTGTATCCGGTCGGCATGAAGCTGGCGTCCAGTTGGGCCAAAGGCGATATGGGGTTCTTGGTCGGTCTGTTGGTCGGCGCGTTGACCTTTGGCTCGGCGCTGCCGCATCTTTTTAATGTTTTAGGCGGCATTGATTGGCGCTTCACCATTGCCGCGGCGTCGGCGGCTGAATTGCTGGCGGCGATGTTCGTGTTGTTCATGCGACCGGGACCGAACTTGGCCCCAGCGGCACCGTTTCGCCCGCAAGCGGCTCTCGAAGCGTTTCGCAACAAACCGCTCAGGCTCGCCAACTTCGGCTACCTCGGCCACATGTGGGAACTTTATGCGATGTGGGCCTGGATCGGCGTCTTTTTGACGCAAAGCTTTATCGTCGCCGGTGCATCCGACCCTGTGTTGTGGGCCGGGCTCGCAACATTTGCGGTGATCGCATCCGGCGGTGTCGGCTCGCTACTCGGCGGCATTTTTGCCGACCGACTGGGCCGCACCACCTTGACCATATTGGCGATGGGCATCAGCGGTATATGTGCGGCAACCAGCGGGTTTTATTTCGGTGCAGCGCCGGTGCTGGTGATCGTGATTTGTTTGGTTTGGGGCGTCACCGTGGTTGCGGATTCGGCGCAATTTTCATCGTGTGTAATCGAGCTCTCCGATCCCAATTACGTCGGCACCATGTTGACCATCCAAACCTCGACCGGGTTTTTGCTGACGTTATTGACGATCCATTTGGTGCCGGCGTTCGCCGCCCACGTCGGCTGGCAGTGGGCGTTGGTGCCGTTGGCCATCGGCCCGTTCTTGGGTGTCTTGGCAATGGCGCGGCTGCGCGCACATCCGGCAAGTTTAAAACTCGCGAACGGCCATCGGTGACGTTTATCCCGTCGCCAATATCGCGACCCCGCCCATGATGATGACGGCCCAGCCAAGCCTTCGCTTCAGATCGCCTTCGCCCAAAATAATGCTGCCCATCAACACGGTCAGCAGAACGCTGCTTTCGCGTAACGGTGCGATATAGACGACCGGCGTAAACGTCATCGCATACAACACCAAGATATAGGCGAGCGGGCTGAGTGCTGCGACAACAAACACGGGAAGTCGATGATCGCGCCAATGCATTTTGACCTGATCGGCACGTTTGATGGCAACCGGGGTCATGATGATCATGCGAATAAAGATCGATGCGTAATCCAACAACAGCGGTGGGATCATGATGGTGGCGACCGCATGCGCATCCCACACCGTATAGGCACCGATAAAAGTCCCGGACCCTAATCCGAACGCCAGCGAGCTTTTTAGATTGCTGGCGCGTTTCGAAAAGCCCCCGGTCAGGCTGACCACACCGAAAATGATCAAAGCAGCACCCAAGGCAACCTGTAGGGTGATAAGTTCGCCTAAAAAGAGGACTGCGAATGACACCGAGAGCACCGGTCCGGTGGCGCGTGCCGTCGGATAAACCAAAGACAAATCACCGTTGCGGTAGCCTGCTTGCAGCAGCAAGAAATAGCCGATGTGCAGCACCGAGCTACCGACAATAAAGACAAGCTCGATCCAGCCAAAACTGGGGGCTTCTTGAATGAAAATATAGATCGCGGCGGGCAGATAAAGCACACAGGCAACGAGTGAGAACAGCCAGACAAGCTCTGGTCCACCGTTGATTTTTTTGACGTAGAAATTCCACGTTGCATGACAGAACGCGGCAGCCAAGACGAGCGAGAATGCGAGAAGGGACAACAATCACCCGCCGATCATGCGCGAGAGCTAGCGCGATATAATATGTATATCTTGGCTGCGCGTCTACGCAGCCACAAGAGCGTTAGATATCGGGCGCGTCGATGCCGTTTTGCAGGCACGTGGCGACCAAAGTGTTGCGCAGTAAGCATGCAATGGTCATCGGGCCGACGCCGCCCGGTACCGGTGTGATGGCGCCGGCGACCGCTTTGGCTTCGGCAAAATCGACATCGCCGACCAGCTTGGTTTTGCCGTCGCCTTTTTCGGGTGCCGGCACGCGGTTGATGCCGACGTCGATGACGACGGCGCCCGGCTTGATCCAATCGCCTTTGACCATTTCGGGGCGACCGACGGCGGCGACCAGGATATCGGCTTCGCTGCAACGCTGAGCCAAGTCTTCGGTGCGTGAATGGGCAATGCTGACGGTGCAGCTTTCGGCCAAAAGCAATGCCGCCATCGGCTTACCGACAATGTTGGAGCGCCCGAGCACCAGTGCCCGTTTGCCCGACAGCGATCCCAAATAATCTTTCAGCATCAAGATGCAGCCGTAGGGCGTACACGGCACCAGCGCGGTTTGACCGGTCCAAAGCCGGCCGACATTGATCACGTGAAACCCGTCGACGTCTTTGTCCGGATCAATCGTGGCCAGCACTTTACTCTCATCGATATGCTTCGGCAGCGGCAGTTGCACCAAAATGCCGTTGCAGGCGGAATCCGCGTTCAGGCTTTCGATCAGCGTTAAAAGCTCGGCTTCGGGCGTGCCCGCGTCTAAGCGGTGGGTTACTGAATTCATGCCGGCTTCTTCGGTCTGTGTACCTTTGTTGCGAACATAAACCTGGCTCGCCGGGTCTTCGCCGACCAAGATCACGGTCAGCGTCGGCGTCAGACCGTGGGCGGCTTTGATGCGGGCGACTTCTGCGCCGACGCGGGTGCGAAGATCAGCTGCAAAGGCTTTTCCGTCGATGATGTGTGCTTCGCTCATGCCGTTCTCTCCCAATTATTTTTGCGTCAATATTTCGCCCAGACGGGTCGCTAAGTCTTGATCGCCGCCCCGGATCAGAATCGTCTTGGTGCGTTGTGTCGCACCCCGCACGACCTCGATATCCGATTTGCGAAGCTTCCATGATTTCGCCAACAGCGCGATCACGGCGGCGTTGGCATTACCTTTCTCGGGAACGGCCGTGACTGCCACCTTCAAGACGCCGCTTCCTTGCCCGTCAGCGACCACATCGCCGATAGCGTTGCGGGCAGCTTTCGGCGTGACCCGAGTTTGCAGGTGGAGGCCGTCGTCAACGAGCGAAAAAAAGCTCGGCAGATCAGCCAAGCCGGATCGCGAGCCTGGCAATCACATCCTTCACGAACCACAGCAGCAAGATCAGAATCACGGGCGAGATATCGACGCCGCCAAGGTCCGGTAAGACGCGGCGAATCCGCCCCAACAGCGGCTCCGTCAGGCGCGTTATGACCTCATAGATCATGCGCACGAATTGGTTGGACAGGTTGACCACATTGAACGCGATCAACCAGCTCATGATCACGCCGATGATCAGAACCCACGTATAAAGATCAATCAGATGGTAAAGCAACCTCAGCGCCGGACCGGCAACAACGTCCATGATGACTCCTTAAACGACACGCGTGCCCGGCACGCAGAAAAGCGATGTAATCGTATCTTCAAAGTAATTGCGTGTGGCGCCGGGCGCAAGCGTCGGGGATCTGAACGCCTACCCGCAATCATGATGACAGCGCGCACGGCCAAATTGAGTATTCCAGCCGGGCTTCCAACCTAAAACGCCGATACGGTTTGATGCGAGGCCTTAGCTCAGTTGGGAGAGGGTCGCGTTCGCAATGCAAAGGCCAGGGGTTCGATTCCCCTCGGCTTCACTATTTTCTTCGCTGCGGCATAATTTTCTCTTTGGGCGGAAAGCTGAACTGCAAGTGGGTGACCCCTTGCACCGAATACGCGTGGATCGGTTAGAAAATAGTGTGTTTACATTGATGTTTTGAAAATAAGCGGCGTTGGGGTTTTGTGCCAAGGCTCAGTGTTCGCTGATAAATAGTAAGTGCGCCTCTAATACTCATGCTCAATCGTCACTGAATCCTTCTTGGAGGAACTGAACTCAATCCACAATAGGAGCAATTTTGAACTCAATTGGACTAGGAAATATTCACTACACGTATTAAATGACTGAACCTAATCCAATTGAAGGTGCCAACTTCGTGATATTTTAATTTGAGGGTGCGAACTAAAACTAAAGTATTCGAATTCATAATCAGGTGGCGAAATGAGTCAAAATTTACAAAGCAATACTAAGTCTAAGGTAGATGATCGCGATTCCCTGCACGTTCTTCCTCTTTCCGCGCTCAATATAGATACTAAAGCCTTAAGGGACGCTCGCCTCATAAAGAACAATCGAATTAGAACAACCGTTGAATTATTTCGCGGTGACGATATCGGTAGTGGGCAAATGGAAATTGAACATCTGCACTCCGAATTTGGATGGAATGTTGCAGACCCGCCGCGCGATTTGGTGCTCTTTCGAAAGCTTGCGCCACTGCCAAGCTTCGATGTTTATAGCTTGCGTATATCGCTTCGAGAGTTGGGCATTGAAGTAAATGATTTATCTGCTCTTCAGCTTTCAGACCAAAAGAAAGCTGAATTGGGTAAATACATGAAGGCTTTCACCGAGCCTTTAATTGCAAAAATTTATGGTGGCGAAAATTTACAACTCGACAGTTTTGATGACGTATTATCTTTGTTCTCCGATCCGGACGTCACAAAAGTTCGTGCGCGCCTCGACGCGTTGGCGAAGGAACTCAAAATAGGTTTAATGGATGTTCCACATTTCCTAGAGGATTTTGGAGATGTCTTTTTGTCGCTCTCATATTATCGCAGCTGCATGGATCAAGTTGAGCCTATTGTCGATGAATTTTCAGAATCAATTGAAGATTTGAAAAAAAGCTATCAGTTCAAAAACAATGCCTCATTGATGAGCACATGTGATGCTATTGAAACTTCAATCATAAATCTCCTCACCGCTATTGGAGGGCGTTTAGAGACATTTGAGCGAAATACCGAGCATATGTGGGAGGACTTGAGCGCAGAAAAATTCAATGAAGTTAAAAATCACATCCAGAGTTATCACAAGGTAATTGGTGGGTCACTTTGCGCGCTCACCGTCAAGATGGATGCTTGGTCTTATCAATTCCCAAATAGGGATGTCGGCGGGCCGACGAGACGCTCAGAATTTATCATGTCTGAAATGAAAGAGGGCTTGGATCGCATTCGCGATATTCAAGCAGCCGCATAACATTTTAAAACTTCAGGATTCGAGATGTCGGACAACGAGAGCGAAATCCCAGACCAAATAGTTTTTCAAAGTAAATTATTTACTTCTGTTGATGGCATCTACTTTTTTAAAGATGACATCAATGGAGACGCCTTGATGTCTATGCCTTTGGGTAATAAAAAAGCGAATATCACACTTTCGACTTTAAAGGGTGAGCTGCAGTTATCTGACGATGCACCCGATGTAAAAATGTTATGCCTTGTGCAAGACGCACTTGAATATGTGCAATCCTTAAAAGTCGGCGACGAATTTCCAAGCGAAATGAAAACCGGTACAGCTTCGTGGGAAGTGAGTGAAAAACATTTAGCCGTTGCGAAAGCGCGACTATCGCTTCAACTGGTCTCGTGGATGTCAGGGGATGAAGAAGTCGTTCATGATGCAACACAGTTGCAAATGATTTCAAATGATCCGTCGATGAAAGAAAAGATCAATGCTGCTTTCGGTGAAGCGGCTGAAAAACTTGGCATTGACCGCGAAAACCGTGAAGAGGTTGTCAGTTTACTTGATGGCATCGGCACCGAGTTGTCTTACGTCGAGGCACTTCGAGAGAAGTTTGAGTATATTTCGGTTGTCGAGGCGCGTATCGCAGACCTTCGTGAAATCTATCGATCAGATCAAGCGATGACGGAGACCATTACTCAAGTGCAAAAGCTGTGTAGCATTCCGATGACTCAATTTAGGAACCAGTTTGATGAAATAGATGCTCAAACGGGTGAGATTATTGCGGTCCTTAAGAATATGGCATCACAAGTGAAATATATCAGAAACGTCAGGAACGAGCTTTTTAGACGTATTTGGGCATGGAACGACATTGCTGAAAGCTGGACACGCACGCCGGCAAAGCGCTCAAGGCAATGTGAAATCCTTTTGCAGGAAACCTATCGTTTCCTTGCGCAGCGCTTTCTTCCGCAAAAAGAATGGGAACTGTTTTCAAAGTCTCAGGAAAACACCCGGAAAAACGCTGCAGAAAACGTATGGGCTTAATATAAAAACAGCCGCGCGAACCTGCGCCTTTTAATCGAGGGCACGCCAAGGCCATTCGCAGCGCATGCGGTCCAATCTTTCATCTTCAGTTTTTAGTCAAATATAGCCGTTCATTGACTACGACCCCGACGTCATCCGACAATACGCGCCCGAACACATTGACTGGTCTTGCAATGGTTTCATCGCGCACGCTCATGAAGATTGCACTCGTAATCGCCATGGTTTCGTTAAATGCCGCGTGTGGCGCGCTTAATGTCGACGATACAGATTCGACTTATTTAGAGTTTAAAGAGCTTTGTCGTACGAAGGCAGGGACGCGTATTTATAAAACATTTGAGAATGTCCCAGGTT
>CAXBEV010000026.1:0-22527 GCA_963974935.1 uncultured Rhodospirillales bacterium
CTCAGGGGTAGAGCGCAACCTTGCCAAGGTTGAAGTCGTGAGTTCGAATCTCATCGCCCGCTCCATTCTTTTCGGCCCCATTCGGGGCTGATCAAAAAGAATAGTGCAATTGTCAATTTCTGTTGTGTTACCTAAAAGGCACATCACCTTTTAGGCCGCAATAATCCCCCCTTATGCGTTTGGCGTAGATTTTTATGATCAAAGCATTTCGACGACGCGAGTAAAACACGTGGATTGGATTGTTCTGCATTGGATTGAAGTCTTAGGCTACGTTGCGTCGGGGATTATCTTCGCGACTTTTTGGATGAAGACGATCACCGCGCTTCGCTTGGTCGGTATTGTCGGCAACGTTGCCTTTCTTAGCTATGGCCTGAGCGCGGATCTCGGAAACATTGCGCTGTTGCACGGCGCGCTTTTGCCGTTGAACGCTTTTCGATTGTATCAAGCGATTATACTTAAGCGGCGCCTGCATGCATTGGCCCATGCATCGTTTGATCCGCATGGGCTTTTGCCTTTTATGACGCGGACGTTCTACCCCAAAGGAAGTGTGCTGTTTCAAACCGGTGATGAGGCGACAGCGATTTATTTTTTATTGGAAGGGCATGCGCGGATCACTGAGTTAAATGTCGATGTCACGCCTGGACATCTGGTTGGTGAAATTGCGCTTTTTACGCCGGATAAAAAAAGAACGCAGACTGTGCGGTGTGTCGACAATTGTACATTCATGATTTTGACTGAAGACAAAGTGTTTGAATTGTACGCGGCCAACCCCGAATTCGGTCTATATTTGACCAAAATGATGGTGCAGCGTCTGCTCGCGAACATGGAATATATGATTCCGCATAACGCGAATTAAATTGATTATGATATATTTTAACGTTTAGTTTGATCGGCCACCAGAAAAGTGAATAATCGTAATTATGGCCTGCCAATATTGCACCCTTCCCGACAAACTATCTTCTCAAGACTTTATTTTTATATGGCCGCCGCAAGGACATACATTGCAGAAAATCGCAAAGTATTTTGACGCGCAAAAAATCGCGTTTGAAAATCTTTCTGCGGAAAATTGCCTGCGCTTGGAAACAGATGATGCATCAAGCCTTCTGGTAAAGCTGAGCGGTCTTTTGACCAAGCTTGAAGTCGGCGATACGCGTATCTTGATCACCACAGCTGAGAACCCCTCGCTTGGTGATTTCGGCAATGTAATGACCGTTGCCAGTGCACTACAACGGGTGCATAGCGATTGGCTGATCGATATTTTGGATCAGAAAAGATACGTCTCGTATGCACAGCCGATTGTTTCGGTTGATCGCGGACGTCAAACGGTCGCGCATGAATTCTTGTTTCGCGGTCTTGATGAGGACGGTAAATTAATCTCGCCCGACATTTTATTTGAGTCTGCGCAAGACCCTCGGGTGTTCTTTAATCTTGATCGTGCTGCGCGGATCTGTGCCGTTGAAGCGGCTGCGCAATTGCCTGCCGGGACAGATGTTTTTATCAATTTTATGCCGGGCTCGATCTATGACCCTGCGGTGTGTCTGCGCACCACCGTGCAAGCTGCCAAGGAAAACAATCTCGCCCCCGAGCGGGTGGTGTTTGAGATCGTCGAAAGCCAGCGTATTGATGATCTGAACCATCTGCGGGGCATCGTAAATTTTTATCGCGATGCCGGGTTCCGTATCGCGCTTGATGATTTCGGCGCTGGACATAGCAATCTTGAAACGTTTATTGCGTTGAACCCTGACTTTGTGAAGCTAGATAAAGTTTTAACATCAAACTTAACGCCCAATGACGATCGATTAGCAATGGTCAAAGCCGTTACGCGTACTTTTCATGGCGCCGGCATCAAAGTCATCGCCGAAGGCATCGAAACCGAAGAAAACGCCCGCATTGTGACCGATTGTGGCGTTGACCGTATGCAGGGATATTATTTTGCACGGCCAATGCCGGTTGCGGAAATTTTAGCCGCAGGCTAACGCACCTCTTCCGTGTTGCACAGATCCGCGCTATGAAAGCGTATGATGAAGCATAAGCCTCTTAAATTCTTGATTACGGTTTTCGGTGTGCTGATGTGCACGCCGTTCGCTGCCGTTGCCGGCACTTGGACGGTGAACGTCGAGAACGACCGTATCGCCAACACCGATCGGAATTATTCGAACGGATTTAGGCTTGGCTGGGTTTCGGATGCTGAGGACGGCTCCGATATTCCGATGCTGCGCGATACGTTGCAATTTCTCTATCCGCTGGCTGATGTGCGTAATGGCCGTCTTGGGCTCGCACTCGGACATAATGTTTACACGCCGGCCGATACCGAACGGCGCACATTGATACAAGATGATAGGCCGTATGCGGGCTGGCTTTACTTGTCGGCATCCTTGAACGCAGAAACCGGTGAAGGGTTCGGTGAACATTACACTGAAACCTTGGACACCATGGCGGTAGAGTTTGGGGTCGTCGGGCCGTCGGCTTTGGGTCGGCAGGTGCAAAACGGATTTCACAAGCTGATCAACGTCGCGACCAATAAGGGTTGGGACAATCAGCTTAAGGATGAGCCCGGCATCAACCTGATCGGCGAGCGTAAATGGCGGCACCGAGCCTATAAACTCTCAGGTTTTGAGGTTGATGCTATTCCTCATCTCGGCGCCACGCTCGGCAATGTATATACGCATGCCAATGGTGGCGCGACGGTCCGATTTGGCCAACAGCTCGATATCGATTACGGACCGCCGTTGATCAGGCCCAACGCATCTGGGTTTGGTGCGATCAATCCGGCCGATGGTCTTGCCTGGTACATGTTTGCCGGCGTCGACGGTCGCGCCGTGGCGCGCAACATATTCCTAGACGGTAATACGTTTCGCGACAGCCACAGCGTCGATAAGAAAACCTTTGTCGGCGATTTCTATGCGGGCGTTGCGTTCATATACGGGCCCGCGCGCATAGCCTTCACCCATGTCATGCGATCCCGTGAGTTTGATCAACAACCGGACAGCGACCGATTTGGCGCAATCAGCCTATCGGTCCATTTTTGACCTGCATTGCTTGCCTTTCAGGCGTTATAAAGCCTTGCCTTCCCCTTGTTCACTGAATGCGTTAGCCTTTCAGGTACGACCGGGGGGAGCCGGGACGGGAGGATAATATGTCTAAAAGCAACGGTGGCGGTGCGGCGTTAATTGCGGCCGCCGAAAAAGCAGCGCAAAAATCGATCAAAGGCAAAAAAGGCAAGCGGCTTGCGGGCGCGGTTTCGGACTATCTGCAACATGTGCCCCACCATGATCTCAGCGGTATGGACGGGACTGAAATCGCCGGTCTGATTGCCGCACATCTGGCGACGGGCGACGTGCGCAAACCCGGCAAGGCCAAAATTCGCGTCTACACGCCACAGAAAAAACGTGACGGTTGGTCGACCGAACACAGCGTGATTGAAATCGTCACCGATGACATGCCGTTTTTGGTGGACTCGATCTCGTCTGAATTGACGCGCCGCGAGCTGCCGATACATCTGGTCATTCACCCGATCTTAAAAGTCCGGCGCGACAAGGCCGGCAAAGTGATCGATATCCTCGAACGTGGCCATGTTGATATCGATGCGCGGTCGGAAAGCTTTATGCATTTTCAGATCACGCAGCAACCGGACGCGGCGCTGAAAGAAATTGAAGCCGCGCTGCACGACGTGCTCCGTGACGTTCAGTATTCCGTCGTTGATTGGCGCCCCATGCGCGAACGTATGGAAACCGTGATCGATGATTTAAACATTGAGCCTAAGGGTATTCTGCTCGAAGAAGCCCAGGAAGTGCGCGAGCTTTTGCGCTGGCTGCACGACAACCACTTCACATTCTTGGGCTTTCGCGAATATAAAGTCAGCGGTACCGGCAAAAAGACACGGGTCACCGTTGACCGGGATTCCGGTCTCGGGATATTACGTGATGCCGACGTCTCGGTGTTCGAATCATTTCAGGCGAAAGACACACTGTCTCCGGAAATCGCAGACTCTCTGACCCGTGGCGCGCTGTTGACGGTGACGAAAACCAATCAGCGCTCCGTGGTGCATCGCTCGGTGCATATGGATGCGGTCGGTATCAACAAGATCGATGCTAAAGGCCGGGTCGTTGCGCACCGATTGTTCGTCGGCCTGTTTACATCGGTCGCCTATAATCTTTCACCGCGTAACATTCCGCTGTTGCGTCGACGCTTGCAAAACATCATCGACCGCGCCGGCTTTACCCGTGACAGTCACGATGGCAAAGCACTCTTGAATATTCTCGAAAACTATCCGCGCGACGAATTGTTCCAGGTCGATGAAGATACGTTGCTAGAAACCGCGACCGGTATTTTGCATCTGCAAGAACGCCAACGCACCGCGTTGTTTGTGCGCACGGACGCTTTTAAACGTTATTTGTCGTTCTTGGTTTTTGTGCCGCGCGATCGCTACAGCACGGAATTGCGGCGGGTTATTCAAGATATTCTTGCGACGGGCTGCAACGGTCAGGCGGCGGCATTCTTTACGCAGCTGGGTGACTCGCCGTTGGCGCGCGTCCATATGATCGTCAAGTTGACCGACCGTAAAGTGCCGAAGCTTGACCTTAAGGCTCTGGAATCTGAAATTGCCGAAGCTGCCCGATCTTGGGCCGACAAATTGTTGGACGCGCTGGTACCCCGTGAAGGTGAAGCGCGCGCGCATGAATTGCAGGCCAGGTTTGGTCGTGCATTTGGCCCAGCCTATCAAGCGCAATATACCACCGACGAAGCGTTGTTCGATTTGGATAAGATCGAAGCCATCGACAAATCAGGCGAGGTCGGATTCAACCTGTATCGCCCCGAAGGTACCGCGGCCAACACCGTGCGTTTCAAGCTTTATAATCAAGAAACGCAAATTGCGCTTTCCGACGTTTTGCCGGTGTTTGAACACATGGGCTTTAAGGTCATCAACGAAGGTGGTCCTCATGTTGTTCACGTGCTCGATGCCAGCTTTGAGCGCTTGGTCATTCACGACTTTGGACTTGAGAGCCGCAGTGGTGCCGACATCGATTTAGCCGCCAGCCGTGATGTCTTTGAAGACGCGTTCGCCCGTGTTTGGCATGGGGACGCGGAAAGCGATGGCTTTAACGCATTGATCGTTGGCGCCGGATTGGCGTGGCGTCAGATCGTCGTGCTGCGTGCATACTGCAAATATTTGCGTCAAGTCGGTATCACGTATTCGCAGACTTACATGGAACAAACCCTTGCGCGGCATCCGGAATTTGCCAGGTTGTTGGTGCAAATGTTCATGGCTGGTTTTGATCCGGCAAAGGGCAAAAAAGCCACTGATCTGGAAAAACTGCGCGCGCGCTACAAAGAAAAACTCGATGGCGTCGCCAGCGCGGATGAAGATCGCATCCTCAGTCGCTTTCTGAATATGATCGACGCGACCCTCCGAACGAACTATTTCCAGCCCGATGAAGACGGCAATAGGAAATCGTATGTGTCGTTCAAAATTGATTCCCGCAAAGTCGAAGAGATGCCTTTGCCGCGCCCGTTTCGGGAGATCTGGGTTTATAGCCCCAGGGTCGAGGGCGTGCACCTACGTTTCGGGTTGGTGGCGCGAGGCGGCCTGCGTTGGTCTGATCGCCCGGAAGATTTCCGCACCGAAGTGCTTGGCTTGGTGAAAGCGCAGCAGGTCAAAAATGCGGTCATCGTGCCGGTCGGCTCAAAAGGTGGTTTTGTCTGCAAACGCCCACCGGCGGACGGTGGGCGTGATGCGTTCTTCGAAGAAGGCATTGCATGCTATAAAATTTTCTTGTCTGGGCTTTTGGATATCACCGACAATATTGATGGCAACCGCGTTACGCAGCGCAAGAATGTCGTGCGTCGCGATGATGATGATCCGTATTTGGTGGTCGCAGCGGACAAAGGTACGGCGACGTTCTCGGATATCGCCAACTCGGTGTCGATCAAGTACGGCCATTGGCTCGGCGACGCGTTCGCATCGGGCGGCAGCCAAGGCTATGACCACAAGAAAATGGGCATCACCGCAAAGGGTGCTTGGGAATCGGTCAAGCGGCACTTCCGCGAAATCGGTGTGAATACACAGACCGAAGACTTTACCTGCGTCGGCGTTGGTGACATGTCGGGCGACGTGTTCGGTAACGGCATGTTGTTGTCGAAGCACATTAAGTTAGTTGCTGCTTTTAACCACATGCATATCTTTGTCGATCCAGATCCCAACCCGGCGAAAACATGGGTCGAGCGGAAGCGTCTGTTCGATATGGGCCGCTCTTCATGGACCGACTATGACAAGCGCCTGCTGTCCAAGGGTGGCGACATCTATGACCGCAGCGCGAAATCGCTGAAGGTGTCTGCGCAAGTCAAAGAGATGTTTGCTCTTGAAAGCGATACCGTGGCGCCGAATGTTTTGTTGAAGGCAATCTTGAAACACGAATGTGATTTGTTGTGGTTCGGTGGGATCGGCACCTACATCAAAGCGGCAAACGAGTCCGCGGCTGATGTCGGTGATCGGGCCAATGATGCGATCCGCATCAACGGTGGCGACGTACGTGCGCGTGTGATCGGCGAAGGTGCCAACTTGGGCGCGACACAATTGGGTCGTATCGACTTCGCCGCAGCCGGTGGCAGGCTCAACAGCGACTCTATCGATAATTCAGCGGGTGTCGATTCGTCGGACCATGAAGTGAACATCAAAATCCTACTGGGTCAGGCTGTGAAATCAGGCCGCCTGAAAGAGCCGATGCGCAATAAGCTGTTGGCGAAAATGACCGACGAGGTCGCGGGCTTGGTGCTGCGTCACAACTATGACCAAAGTCAGGCGATCACGATTATTCGTTCGCGTGGTACGCATGCGCTCGATAACCAGCATCGTTTGATGAAAAGCCTAGAGCGTGCGGGTCGACTGGATCGCGCCGTTGAATATCTGCCGGACGACGAGACGATGGCCGAACGCACGACCAGTAAGCACGGTCTGTATCGACCTGAAATCGCCGTGCTGATGTCGTACGCTAAACTTTGGACGTATGACGAATTGCTGGCGTCGGACGTGCCGGATGACAAATACCTGTTTAACGACTTGCTGCATTATTTCCCGACGCCGCTGCGTGAAGCGTACCGCGATGACATTTCCAAGCATCGCCTACGTCGCGAGATCATTGCAACGCGACTGACCAACGCGATGATCAATCGCATGGGCGGTAGCTTCATCAACGAGGTGCGCGAGAAAACCGGCAAGGGCGTTGCGGAAATCACCCGCGCTTGGTTCATCGCGCATGAAGTTTTTGAAATGCCGGCCCTGTGGTCTGCGATTGAGCAGCTCGACAACAAAGTTCCGGCGGAAACGCAAACATCGATGATGTTGGACAGTCATCACTTGTTAGAATGGGTGACGCTGTGGTTCCTGCGTCATGGTGAGCCGGGCTTGGATATTGGTACCCATGTGGATGCTTTTCGCGATGGCATGCGTACGTTGGCGGGTGATCTGTCTTCGACGTTGCCGGCGCATTATGTCGATGACGTGAAAACCCGCGGTCGACCTTATATCGATCACGGTGTGCCGGAAGCCTTAGCGCTGCGGGTCGCTAACTTAGTGAACCTGTATTCCGGTTGCGATGTTGTACGCTTAGCGACGCGCCGTAAGATGGATGTTTTGAATATCGCAAAAGCGTACTTCGCGGTTGGTACCCGGTTCCGCATGGGCCGTTTGCGCGCGGCGGCGGAATCCATGGAAGCCGATAGCCACTGGCAGCAGTTGGCCATCGCCGCCTTGGTTGAGGAAATCTACAGTCACCAGCTTCGCCTTGCCGAACGTGCACTGGATGCGGCGAAAAAAGGAACCACGCCGAAAAAAGCGGTCGAAGATTGGATCACGGCAAATACGGCACTTGTGCAGCCGACCGATCAAATGTTGGGTGAGCTTTGGAATATTGAGGTCAATGATCTCTCGATGATTCAGGTTGCTAGCCGACAATTGCGAACGATGGTCGACGGTGCCGCCGGCTAAACAGCAGGATCTTTTGCCGGGCGCTGAAGCTTCGCGCTTAGGCGTGGCGGCGTGGTGTTTGTACGATTGGGCAAATTCCGCATTTCCGACGGTGATTATAACGTTTGTCTTCGCGGCTTATTTCACCGAAGGCGTGGCCGAGGATTCTGTGACCGGCACTGCGTTGTGGGGTCAAGCGATGGGTCTTTCCGCGCTTGCCGTCGCGGTGATGAGCCCGATTTTAGGGGCGATTGCAGATCGTGGCGGACGGCGTAAACCATGGCTGTTTGTTGCCACGTGCGCGTGTGTCGCCTTCAGCGTATCCCTTTGGACTATTCTGCCCGACCCCAGCATGGCGTTGACCGCCTTGGTTTTGGTGGCGTGTGCGAACGTTGCCTTTGAATTGGGTATGGTTTTTTACAACGCCATGCTTGCCGACATGGTTGCCAGCAAATTTTTGGGTCGTGTATCCGGTTGGGGATGGGGTACCGGATACGTTGGTGGCTTAGTATGTCTGGCCTTAGTGTTGGTGTTGTTTGTGCAGACCGACACGCCAATGTTCGGCCTTGATAAAGACGCCGCTGAACATCTGCGGGTTGTCGGCCCGTTTGTCGCAGGATGGATGGCGTTGTTCAGCCTGCCGCTGTTTTTGCTGACACGTGATATGCCGTCGCGGGGCCTTTCCACGATCACGGCGGTCCGTGAAGGATTGGACGAGTTGATCCAGACCTTCAGAGATGCACGCAGGCACGCCGGCGTTTTTAAATATTTGCTGGCCCGTATGATCTATACGGATGGATTGAATACGCTGTTTGCGTTCGGTGGGATTTATGCGGCCGGCACATTCGGTATGACATTTGCCGATTTGATCGTTTTTGGGATCGGTATGAATGTGACTGCAGGTTTGGGCGCTTTCGGCTTTGCATGGCTGGATGATCGATGGGGGCCGGTGCGGGTGATTTATATCTCGCTCGCCGCGCTGACGGTGTTGGGCATTGCGGTTTTGTTGATCGAAGATGTGACGTACTTTTGGATTGCCGGCTTGATGCTGGGCTTCTTTGTGGGTCCCGCTCAATCGGCCAGCCGATCTTTGATGGCACGGATTGCGCCGGCAGATGTGCGCAATGAAATGTTTGGGCTTTATGCCTTATCCGGCAAGGCGACGGCATTTCTAGGACCGATGTTGGTCGGTGCGTTGACGGCGTGGGCGGGCTCGCAACGCGCCGGTATGGCGGTCATCCCTATTTTCTTTGTTGTGGGTGCCATATTATTGGCGTGGGCGATGCGTGCTGCACCGGACGCGCGCTGAGTCGGACCCGCCGCGCTCGCCGGCTTGGTTGCCCCCGGCGCGCAAAGGGGATATAGCAAGCCCATGACATTTCCAGATACCCCGTTCAAAGATGCCGCCGGCTTTGTGGACGCATACGCGTCTGCCGTCAGCGATGCTTTAGCGTCCATAGACCGCACACAATTTACGGCGGCAGCAATGCTGTTAGCTGCTGCGTATGATGCCGGCCGTACGGTCTATGTGTGTGGCAACGGCGGGTCTGCAGCGATTGCCAATCACCTGCACTGTGATCACCTCAAGGGCATTCAGACCGATACCGACGTGAAGCCGCGCGTGGTCTCGTTGGTGTCTGGGATGGAAACGATTACCGCGATTGCCAACGATATCTCGTATGCGGACGTGTTTGTTTATCAGTTACGCACGCTCGCCGATGCCGATGACGTTTTGATCACGGTGTCGTCGTCGGGAGATAGTGAAAACGTCGTGCGTGCGGTGGCTTGGGCCAAAGATAATGGGATCAAAGTGTTGGCGTTGACCGGGTTTTCTGGTGGACGGAGTGCGTCCATGGCGGATGTGAACGTGCACGTTGTCGGCGATAATTACGGCGTTATCGAAGATGCTCACCAATCGATTATGCATATGCTGGCGCAATCCCTTCGAATGCAAAAAATGACACCCGAGACGATCCGTGATCGAAAGTTCTAAAATTATGGCACCGCTGTTTTCGATCCAGCGACGCGAGGAACAATGTCGCTGATTCCAACCCGCGGCAAGTTCGTCCTCTACGACACTGAATTCACAAGTTGGGAAGGTTTTTTGGAGCAAAAGTTCCAAGCGCCAGGTCGCTACCGCGAAATCATTCAGATCGGTGCGGTGAAATTAGATGCGGGCGTGGGGTCGGATTTAAACGAAGTCGAGAGCTTTTGCTGCTTGGTGCGACCGAAAATAAACTCAGACTTAAGCGATTATATCCAAGACCTCACAGGTATTTCCCAGAAAAACCTCGATCAAAATGCGGTCACCTTTGCACAGGCTCTCGACAGTTTTGTGGCGTTCATCGGCGACGATACGGACATGCTGCTTTCGTTCGGGCGTGATGGGGAGGTGATCGTTGAAAATTGCGACATCAACGGCGTCGATCATCCGGCAGTGCTGCCGCCCGAAGAAAACCTAAGACAGTATATGCTTAAGATTGGCTTGCTCGAAGACTATGTCTTCAGTGCAGACTTGCCGACGGTTTTCGGTATTGATGTCGATTTTACAAGCCATGATGCGCTAGGCGATGCGCGCGCCGTGGCTTCCGTCGTGCGCCATCTGCGCGGCGCCGGCAAACTCTAAGCGTCTGATTTTTTCAGATAAACCAGCCGATGACGAACCGGGTTGCTGAGATAATAAAACGGCGGGCGCCCATGGTAGGCTAGGCGCGTCCAGTGACACATGGCATCGACCATGATTTCGTCGTCTGCATCCCACGGATACGTATCGAAGCGTGTCACCGTACCGTCCGGCAAAGTTTTCTCAATTCGATTGCAGCAATAGAATGCCGTCTTGTCGCTTGGTGCGCGGCGCAGAAGATTGAAATAAGCCGCGGTCACCGGCGGGTCCATTTCCATCATTGATAAAATATTGATGCCGAGTGTAATCGGTGCTGCGCCCAACAGGTGCGCATTTTCGGCCGCTACGGCGATACATTGCACATCCGATGCCGCCAGAGCGTCGGCTATCTCGCCCTCGGTTTGCACCAAGCTGATATTTACGTCGGGCAACGCTTTTCGTAAAAACACGCAATCAAACAAAAGACTTTTATGTAGGTTGATTAAGATCACTTTGGCGTTTGGATGTGTGCTCAGCAAAAGTGCACTCATATTGGCAAAGCCGTCGCCGATGACGGCAATGGTGCCATGCTCCAATGCGCCGCCTAAATGGCGCTGCAGCAACGCCAATGTCAGTGTGTGGCGGAGCAGATCTTTGTCGTAGGCTCGGCCTTGTGCGTGGGCGATCTTGGCCGCTATTTTATCCGCACCGGCAAAGCCTGAAAGGCCGATACCCAGCGCACGTAACGGAATTTGTAACAACCAATGAACGATTCGGTGGTGCAATTTGGTTTTTGCTGAAATGCCTCCGAGCGGCCCGAACGCAGTTGAGTCAGCCGTTCTCATATCGAAGTTCAAAGGATCTTGGACCATCGGGTGATCAGACAGACCCCCCTCGTTTCGCCAATGCGACGACGCCGCCCCATCACCGCCGTCCCTTTTTACGGCGTCGGCGATGGCGAGGATAGATTGTTCGGTGGTGCGTCGCACGGATATCACTTAGTGCCGAAAATGCCGCATGCCGGTCATCACCATAGCTAGGCCTTTATCGTCAGCGGCTTTGATGACTTCGTCGTCGCGCATGCTGCCGCCGGGCTGAATGACAGCCGTAGCCCCTGCGTCAGCGGCTGCAATCAAGCCGTCGGCGAACGGGAAGAATGCGTCCGACGCGACCACCGACCCAATCGCCCAGCTGTCACTGTCACCGGCAACCTTGGCGGCGTCGGCGGCCTTCCAGGCGGCAATCCTGGACGAGTTTACGCGGCTCATTTGCCCTGCGCCGACACCGACCGTGGCACCGTCTTTAGCATAGATGATGGCGTTGGACTTCACATGCTTGCAGACCGTAAATGCGAACATCAGGTCTGCCATCTCAGCGTCGGTCGGTTGACGCTTGGTGACGACCTTCAGGTCTGCCGACGTCAAAAGCGCATCGCGGTTTTGTAAAAGATAGCCGCCCGCGAGCGAACGCACGGTCATGCCTTCGCTGGTTGGGTCCGGCATTGCGCCAGTGACGAGCACGCGGAGGTTCTTTTTGGCGCCCAAAATCGCTTTTGCTTCATCGCTGATGGCCGGCGCAATGATCACTTCGGCGAACAACTCGGCGACGTCTTTTGCGGTGGCGGCGTCGAGGGTGTCGTTAAACGCGATAATCCCGCCGAATGCACTTTCCGTGTCGCAGGCGAGCGCGCGGGCATAGGCAGTCTGCAAATCCGCACCCGTCGCGACACCGCAGGGGTTTGCGTGTTTAACGATTACGCAGGCAGGGCCGTTTTTGAATTCGCCGGCCAGTTCAAACGCAGCGTCGGTATCGTTTAGATTGTTGAAGCTAAGCTCTTTGCCTTGCAGCTGTGCCGCGGTCGCGACGCCGGGGCGCTGTTCGCTTGAGGTATAAAACGCAGCTTTTTGATGTGGGTTCTCGCCATAGCGCAGGACTTGTTTCAGGGTGCCGGCCATCACGGTACGGGTTGGGAAGGTTTCCCCAAGTTCGCTTGCGAACCAGCTTGAAATTGCGGCGTCATAGGCGCCGGTGCGCGCATACGCCTTGGCGGCCAGCTCGCGCCGGAATGCGGCGCTCGTCGTGCCGCCACCTGTGGTCATTTCTTCTATCAAGCGACCGTAGTCACTGGGATCGACGACGACCGACACAAAGGCGTGGTTCTTTGCCGCCGCCCGGATCATCGCCGGCCCACCGATATCGATGTTTTCGATACACTCGTCGAATGCAGCGCCTTTGGTGACGGTCTCTTCGAACGGATATAAGTTCACAACTAACAGATCAATTTGCTGAATGCCGTGCGTTTGCATCGCGGCTTCGTGCGAGGTGTTCCCACGCACGGCCAATAGGCCGCCATGAATTTTCGGCTGCAGAGTTTTGACGCGACCATCCATGATTTCTGGAAATCCGGTGTATTCGCTGACTTCGACCACGGGCACGCCGGCATCCTTTAAGGCCTTCGCTGATCCGCCGGTGGAGAGAATTTCAACCCCGGCATCGACGAGGGCTTGGCCGAGCTCGACCATGCCGGTCTTGTCGGAAACACTGATCAAAGCGCGGGTGATTTTTGGCTCGCTCATGGGGGTGGTCGGTCCTTTCAAATCGTCATTCTATCAATTGTGCTAAGAGGATTGCGCGTGCTTTTGCGGCGCCTCGGATTGGAATGAAAATTCCGGGATGATGCTGTGCAGTTCTTGGCGGACGCCCACATTGTCGCTGGCCTTGGCGGCGTCAAGCAGTGGTGTGATTGCGTCAACCAGTGTATCGTGGGCAACGACCCGCGGGGTCGCGAGCAATAGCCCCTGGTGTTCGGTTTTAACCGTCGGCTCGCCACCATGAAATATTTCTTCGAACATCTTTTCGCCGGGTCGTATGCCGGTGAAGGTGATTTTGATGTCTTTATCCGGCTCCAGACCGGCCAAGCGAATCATCTGCCGTGCAAGATCGACGATCTTTACCGGCTCGCCCATATCGAGCACAAAAATCCGCCCGTCCGTCGGTTTTTCGGTAATGCCGGTTGCGGAGGCTTGTAACACCAATTCGACGGCTTCACGAATGGTCATGAAATAACGCGTCATGTCCGGATGTGTGACCGTTAGCGGTCCGCCCTTTGCGAGCTGACGCTGAAACAGCGGCACGACGGATCCGGTTGAGCCCAAGACGTTACCGAATCGGACCGTTACGTAACGGCATCCGTCGCCGCTTTGGAGATCAAGTGATTGGCAATACATCTCGGCGGCACGCTTGGTTGCGCCCATGACGCTGGTTGGGTTTATGGCTTTATCGGTGGAAATCAATACCATCGCCAGCACGCCGCATTGTTGACAGGCATCGGCGACGTTCATTGTGCCGGCAACATTGGTACGCGCGCCTTCGGCGGGGTTGTCTTCGACCAGCGGCACATGCTTAAGGGCGGCGGCGTGAAACACCAACTCAGGCTTGTGATCCGTAAACACCTGATCAATTCGGGTCCGGTCTCGAACATCTGCGATCACCGCATGACGTTTAAGGGTCGGAAAATCCTCAGCGATTTCACGGTCGATGGTATAGAGCGCGAATTCATTATTCTCGATAAGGCAGACACTTTGCGGCGTAAGTGCAGCAATCTGACGGACCAATTCGGCGCCGATACTGCCGCCTGCGCCGGTGATGACGACACGGCGTCCGGCGATCAAGGCCTTCAGTGCACCCAAACTTAACGGCGTTTGCGGGCGCCCCAATAAGTCTTCGATGGCGACCGGCTTCACGGCCACGCGGTCGCTATCTGCCGCATGAAAGTCTGTCAGCTTTGGCACCCGTGCCAATGTCATGCCCAGTGCGGCGGCACGGTCCAATAAATCGCGTACCGGCGCGCCTTTGATTTCATCTTTGGTTAAAATCAAGCGCTGCGGCTGGATACCTTCGCGCCGGAGCTGGCCAATCACAGTTTCTAAATCTGCGACGGTCCCGATCACGTCCACGCCACGAATGGTGCGCCCGACCCGGTCGAGTTGATCCGACAAAATGCCGACCACATGATACATCGCGTCACCGCTTTGCCGCAGGCCACGGATAAATTGATCGGCCCCGTCGCTGGCGCCGATCAGCAATACCGGGACACGGTTGGCGCTAACGCCCGACGTTGCCAGATTGAGTCGGCGATCTTTCCAAAATCGATAGATAAAGCGTGGCCCACCCAACATCGCCATCAACACGAACCAATTGATGAACGGGACCGAGCGCGGCACCATATCCATCCGCGACCATGCGAACATTACGACCAAGAACAACAGGATTGTAATTGAGACAGCGCGCGTGATGGCGACAAGATCGTCGATCGATGCGTAGCGCCAAACACCTCGGTAAAGCCCTGAAATCCAAAGTACGATGGCGGCAATGGCCGCAAGCCCGAGCGCACCTTCAATCAGAGCGTCCGTGCCGATGTGATAATCTGTGGCGCCGACGCGGAGATATACCGCGATCAGGTACGACAGGCCGGCCATGATGATATCGTGACCGAATGCGATCAAACCTCGTCCCGATATGCGATGAAACACCGTCACGCCGTTTTAATCTCCGTCCTGATTATGCTTGCGATAGTCGGTCGCCAATGCGGCTAAGCCTTGATCCATGTTATAGGCCGGTTGCCACCCCGCGTCACGGCGGAACGGGCCGGAATCGACCTCAAGCGACTCGGTCAAACGGTCGATCATACCCGATCTGCCGCTCAGCGTGCCGAGTGCCCGCAACATCCATACCGGCACATAAAACAGCCGCGCCGGTTTTGCAAATGCCACCCCTACGCGGCGAAAAAACGTCGGTGTCGAAATCGCGTCACCGTCGCTCAGGAAATATGGCGTGTCGCCCATTGTTTTGGCGCTGACGGCAGCGGTCACGGCGTCTGCCAAGTTGCCGACGTAGATCATGTCACGTCGGTTATCAATACCTGCCAAGGGGAGTGGTATGCCTCTCATCAGTGCGCGGACAACCGCGCCCAAGTTGCCTACAGCAGGCCAACCATAAACGAACGTCGGGCGCAGGATCGTAAGGTGCAGGTTTTGCGCTCGTGCAATCTCAAGCAATGCCCGCTCGGCGGCGAGTTTTGAGCGTCCGTAAGCGTCTTCGGGTGCCGGCGTTGAAGATGCGCTGAGCGGCGTCGTGCCGGATCGCTCCCCGGCGGCTTTGACCGAACTCATGAAGATAAATCGGGGCACGCCTGCGCGCGCGGCGGCTTCGATCAGCGCCACGCTGCCACCGACATTAGTGTCCATAAACGATGTCTCGTCGCCACCCTGCATGATGTGCACGCGGGCGGCGAGATGGACAATCACGTCGAGACCACCCAGCGCCGCCGACAATGCGGTGTGATCCGTCTTCGCGCCTAAGCTCGGGATCAGGCGGATATCGTCAACGCCAGGGATGTCACTTTCCGGCGCGCGTCGTACCAGCGCGCGGACGTGATGGCCCGCGTCGCGCAGTGCCTTGGTGGCATGCTGCCCGATAAAGCCGCTAGCACCGGTGACGCCGACCCTCATGACTTGGCGCCTTCGCCAACTACATGGGCCAGCACGTCGATCATTTTTCGCGCTTGGGCCTCACGGCTATAGGCTGGGGCGGCGGCCAAGCTGTTCGCGGCAAATCTGCGTCGCACGTCTGAGTGTGTGGCCAAGTCTAGGATACTTGTGGCAAGGGCATCGGGGTTCTCAGCGCCAATCACAGGTCCGGCGTCGGCGGCTTTGACGATCTCGCTGCCCTCACCCGTCGGCCCTGCAAACAACACAGGCAAGCCCATCGCCATGGCTTCAAAGATTTTTGATGGGATGACACCGGCAAATATCGGGGAATTTTTTAAGTGCACAAAGGCGACATCGCATTGCGACCAAACAGCCGGCATTCGTGATTTTGGTTGCGAGGCCAGAAAAATTACATTTTCTAACTTCTCGGTTTTTGCCCGCGTCATTAGTGCATCCCGTTCGGCGCCGGCGCCGGCGAACAGGAATTTGATATTCTTGTGATCGCGCAGTTTGGCGGCGGCATCTAAAATATTGCCGAGCGCGTGCGCCATCCCGTGGGTGCCGATATAGCCGATAACGACATCGTCCGTTTTGATGCCGAGCTCATTTGCCAGGTTTTGATCGCGGGGACTTGGCGCATAACGCCACAGATCGACTCCATTGATGACGACGGCAATTTTGTTGGCGGGAATGTTGCGGGCGACCAAATTATCTTTAAATGCTTGTGTGAGCGCCACGACGGTATCGGCGTCGCGATACATGCGAAGCTCCAACCGCTCAATCAGGCGCAGCAAAAAGTTTGTTCGCAGGACGCCGACGGCTGCAATCGATGCCGGCCACAGGTCGCCAAGCTCAAACACATAGCGACATTTTGCTTGTGCTGCATAGCGCCAGGCGGCGACGGCGGCAAAGAATTGCGGCGATGTCGAGACCACCACGTCCGGCACCGGTTCGCGCTTTGCCGCAATATACGCAGTGACCATGTAGCTGAGAAAATCGAGCACACGTTTTATCACTGCCCGGTTTGGCGCGATATATGTGCGCACTCGGATGATCCGCATGCCGTCCATCATCTCGGTGGAAAAGCGGTTCTGGTAGCCGTCGAAAACGCGGCCTTGCGGAAAATTTGGCTGACAGGTGATGACGGTGACGTCGTGTCCCCATTTCACCCAATACAATGCGCGTTCATAAACCCGCGTCGCAGCCGCGTTGGTCTCGGGGGGGAAGTTTTCGGTGAAGAAAAGGATTTTCATGCACCGTCCTTTACGGTGTTGCCGCGCGTCGTGCTGAAATGCCATAGCAGCACGCCGATAAGGATCACGGCGCCGACCCCAGCTGATGCTGGATGACCCATTGCGGCGAATACGGCCAAGCCAATCAAACCCATGTTTGCATAAAGCACACGGGTCGAGATTTGATCATGAGAAAGACCGCGCTGATGCGCGCGCTGATAAAAATGGCTTTTATGTGCTTCCCAAACTTTTTCACCCCGGACCAGGCGGCGTAAAAGTGTGATCGTTGCATCGGCGATGTAGTAGCCGGGCAGGATCAAAGCCGCAGGCCACTGTCCTGCGCGGGCAAGTTCGAACAACAGCCACCCCAGCGCAAAGCCCAGCGGCACCGAGCCGACATCGCCCAGGAATATCTTCGCCGGATGCCAGTTCCAGGCCAAGAACCCAAGCGCGGCGGCACCGATCATTAAGGCGGGGCCGAACACGTCGATCGGCGCCTGGCCGATCATACATAGTACGGCAATGCCGCCGGCGATGCTGATCGCTTCGATTCCCGAAATACCGTCGATGCCGTCCATGAAGTTGAACAGATTTATGAACCAAAGCCACGCCAGGGCGCCGACGGGGATCGCGAGCCAGCTTGGCAGAAACGGGAGGGCATCTCGGATTAAGCCGGGCTCTATCACGATTATTGACGCGACGACGGCAATCTGTGCGCCAAGCCGGATCCGCGCCGAGAGGCTTTTGATATCGTCCCGCCACGACACACCGCCCAATATCAGGATGGCAATGATCATATAGACGGTGCCCGTGGGCGCGGCACCCCGGAAGACCAGCCATCCGCCAGCCAGCGTCAGTGCTGCAACCACGGCGATGCCGCCGCCTCTGGGTGTTGGCGTTGCGTGTGAGCTGCGTTCGTTGGGCTGGTCCAGCACACCTTTTGCCAAAAGACGGCGGCGGACATAAGGCGTGCCGAGCCCGGCGCACAGCAAAGCGATCATAGCGCCGATCCAGGCATCCATCGTCATGGCATCGTCTTGGATATGGTGTTCGGTGCGGATCGATCAGTCAGCCGCATCGGCCGGAAGCCCCCTTGATAACAATCAGCGGAACATATTGTAGCGGATGATGCAGTAAATCGCGCGTACGCCATCACGCCAGCCGATTTTTTTGCCTTCCGCATAGGTGCGGCCTTGATAGCTGATGCCGACCTCGTAAATGCGGGGCAGCGGCTCCATATGGGCGATTTTCGCGGTGATTTCAGGCTCGAATCCGAAACGATTTTCTTCGATCTGGATTTGCTTCACAATCTCGCCCCGGAAAACCTTATAGCAGGTCTCCATATCTGTGAGGTTGAGGTCGGTAAACATGTTCGACAACAACGTCAGGAACTTATTGCCGACGCTGTGCCAAAAATACAAAACCCGCGTACTGCTGCCACCTTTAAAGCGCGAGCCGTACACAACGTCGGCATTTTGTTCGAGGATCGGCTTTAATAGGCGGACATATTCCGACGGGTCGTATTCCAGGTCGGCGTCTTGGATCAGCACAATATCGCCGCCGGCCTCAGCAAAGCCAGTGCGCAGTGCGGCCCCCTTGCCTTGGTTGGTATGATGGCGACACAGTTTGATGTCGTCGCTGGCCGCCGCCAGGCCTTCGATCACCGCCAGCGTGCCGTCGGTCGAACAATCATCAATGATGACCAGTTCACGCTTCAAGCCCATCGTGTCGGCGTCGCGGACTCGGGCGACCACGGTGGCGATGGTGGCCTCTTCGTTAAAACAGGGGATGACGACACTGAGCGTTTTCATGGACGTGGGTTCACTTTGCCGGGCAAACGACGTTGCAGTTAATGCGTGGCCTTGGGTATATCGCGCCCGGGCCTAAGTTTAAAGCGCTTCCCGGCCATCGGCGACCGCTAGAATCCTTACCACTTCGGCGCCAAAGGCTAAGTTGCTGAGGGGTGGGGTGACGTTTTGGATGCAAGCTACAAACGATCCCAGCGCTGTTGTCAGCGGCTTCGCGGCCTCAACCAGCAATGTTTTGGACTTTTCGCGGGTTTCTAACACACAGCGGCGTTCAGGCCCACCGTCGATATAGCGCAGCGTGCCCTTGGTGCCTTCGACGGAGAATTCCCGAATTCGGTTTTCTCGTCCGTTGCTGAGCACGGCTGTCGCATGAATATCACCCGGAAACATGATGCGTAGAGTGACTTCGGCGGCACCGCCCGGCAGCGATTTGGTTTCGCTGTCGGCGCGCACGGGTTCGTTTAGGATGCTCAGCATCATGGCGACATCGTGCGGGCCCCAGTCCCACAGCACATCGGCATCGGCGCGCACCGGGCCGGCATTCCCGGCAATGGATTTTATTGCTGTGACCTCGCCGATATCCGGCAGCGCGGTCAGTAGCTTTTGGAAGGCGCCGGAGAACAAATGGATATGATCGACCATGCCCCATGTGCCGACTGCCGCCGCCAAGCGGACCAGAGTGTCAGCTTGGGTCGGGTCAAACGTCAGCGGTTTTTCGATAAAAATCGGAATGCCGGCATCTAAGATATCGTGGGCGATATCAAAATGCGTGGCCGGCGGTGTACAGATGGCGATCCCATCCAGCTTTTCGCCGTTCAGCAGGCTTTGGACGTCTTGATGCACTCGGCAGTTGTCGCCGACAAGCTCTGCAGTGTTTGGATTGTTGGAAACGACGGCGTCCAGCTGCGTGCCGGGAAGGGATTGAATTGTCCGAATAACATTGCGCCCCCAGCGCCCAGCCCCGATCACACCGATGCGGAGAGCCGGTATGCGCACGGGGTTTGCGCTCATGCGAGGCCGGTATAGACCTGATCGGACCAGGTCAGGAAGCGGTTCAAGCCGTCGTCCAGCTCAACTTTTGGTGCAAACTTCAGTTGCAACTGTGCTTTGCGGATATCTGGGGCGCGCCGATTCGGCTCGTCGGCGGGGTAGCTGTCGGGGTATTCAATGACGTTGTAGGCCAAATCGCCGCCGCGGATGTTTTTGATGCGCTCGACCAACTCCAGCATGGTGATTTCCGGACGCGGATTGCCGATGTTATACGCCTCGCCTGCGACCCCCATCAGCACGACCCGCAAAAACCCGACGATGGCATCGGTGATATAGCAGAACGTGCGGGTTTGGTTGCCGGTGCCGTACACCTGCAAAGGCTGGCCGGCTTTGATGCGGGCGGCGAAATTCGGCAGTACCCGATAATCGGTTTCCTGCATGCCCGGGCCGAACACGTTGAACGGACGAATGGTGTTGGTGTGTGTGCCCTGCTGCGTATGATAGATGTAGCATAATGTTTCGCCGACCCGCTTGCTTTCGTCATAGCATGCGCGCGGTCCCTGACAGCTGACGTTGCCGCGATAGCTTTCTGACATCGGCACGTGTTTCGGGTCCGGGTCGCCATAAATTTCCGATGACGAAAAGAATGAGAAGCGGGCGCCGTGCCGCTCAGCTAATTCGAGCATCAAGCGCGTGCCGGTGATTGCAACTTCAAGCGTCTGTAGCGGGTATGCGCGATAATAATACGGGCTGGCGATGCCGGCGGCGTGGATCACATAGTCGACATCATCGTTCCAATCGAATGGCTGGATGACGTCGTGATTGATAAACTCAACACCGTTCAGATCGGGGATTTGCGCGCCTTCTTCCCCGGCGGTGATCAGGTTGTCCAGCGCGACCACGCGCACCGGCTTATCCAGCACGGTGTTGTTTAGGCGGTGGAAAACTTCTGAGAAATAGCGACCCAAAAAGCCGCGTCCGCCGGTCAGTAATACGGTTTTGCCGGCGAATTTCTGCACTTCGGCGCCGAGCCCCTCAATGATTTCGTCGAAATCGCTGTCGATAAAATAGTCGGCCATTGAATTACACCACTTTCAACTTGGGGATCGGAACGATGAACTTGCCGCCGTTGTCGCGGAACTTTTGATGTTTGGCAATGATCGCGTCGGCAAAATTCCATGCCAAGACGACCACATAATCCGGGTTTTGATCATACATATGATCCGACGGCACGACGGGTATATGCAAGCCGGGCGTGAACAGTCCTTGCTTCAAGGTACTGTCGTCGACCACGAAGTCGATAAGCTCAGGCCCGATGGCGAAATGATACATCAGCGTTGTCGCCTTGGCCGGCGCGCCAAAGGCGGCAATCTTTGCACCGCCGGCTTTCAATTCGGTCAGCAATCCGGTCAATGCGTCTCGGAGGCTGTCAATTTTACCGGCAAACGCGTGATAGGTTTCGAGCGTGTTTAGGCCGCACGTATGCTCCAAGGCGACCATCTCGGCAACCCTGCCCTTAACGTCGTGCGACGATCCTATGCGCGCCACCGTGCCGCGCAGGCTACCGCCGTGAGTATCGACGCGCTCGGCATCAATCAAATGCAGGCCGTGCTTTTTGAAAAAGCCGACCAGCGGGGTCAGCGCATGGTAGGCAACGTGCTCGTGATAGATGGTGTCGAACAAGCAGTGTTCGATCACGTCCAACAGATAAGACACTTCGAAAACAAAGACGCCGTCGTCCGCTAACAGCGTAGCGATCCCCGCCGCAATGCCGTCCAGGTCGTCCGCGTGCGCAAACACGTTGTTCGCGGTAATCACGTCAAAAGCACCCTGCGCTGTGCGCAATTTTGCCGCGACATCTGGGCTGAAGAAGTCGGTCACGGTTTCGATGCCGCGTGCCGTTGCCGCTTCGGCGATGTCTCGGGCTGGGTCGACGCCCAGCACGGTGCAGCCTAAGTCCTTGAAGCAACTCAACAGCGTGCCATCGTTCGAGCCGATATCGAGAACACGTGCAGGTCCACTGTGGGTCGGCGCATACGATTCTATGACATGCTCAGCGTAGCGCCGGAAATGCGCGACAAAGACCGGCGACGTGCCGGACACATAAACGTAGTTTTCAAATAATTCGCGGGGATCGACGACATCAAGAAGCTGCACATGCGTGCACGCATTACAAAAAAAGACGTCGAGCGGATAGGTCGATTGTTGGGTCGCCGGATCGTCGACAAATGCATTAGCGGGCGGCGTCGGTGCCAGCGCGATCGCCAAGGCTAAGTCGTCACTGCCGCACAATCGGCAGGTTTCGCGGCGTCGGCATAAAGCGTTCGGCATTAATCGCTGTCGCCGGGCTTCCAGCTGATCAGGCCTTCGGTGGAGATAACTTCGACCCGCTCAACATCGGCCTCATAGGTTTCTTGATCGCGTGGATTACGCGACAGCGTCA
>CAXBEV010000027.1:0-22420 GCA_963974935.1 uncultured Rhodospirillales bacterium
TAATTTTGAGGTTCGCCGAAAGGGGTGTATCCGCGCCAATTCGTCGGGCGCAATTGTCCGAACCACAGGAGAAATTCGATCCATCGGCGGCCCGTTCATAGGCGTATACGGCAGTCTCTTCATAAGCTCTTCCGCGAGGCAGTCCGAAATCTCTTTTAAATCGTGACCTGAATAACTTGTATCCACGGGGAATCTTCGAAGACCTTATTGTGTCCCATGGGCGCTGACGTCAGACACATGGCGGCGGCATGAGTATGGAATCCATGGCGCGCGACATGCGCAACCGCTTCTGGATTGCATTGGTTTTCAGTGTGCCGATCTTTGTCTACTCGCCAATGGGCGGGTTGTTTACCCCGCCGGCGCCACCGTTTGGCCTCCGCCTAGACATCTGGCTGTTCGTCCTGGCGAGTGCCGCCGTGCTCTATCCGAGCTGGCCGTTCTTTGTCGCCGCCTGGCGCGCGCTTCGCAACGGCGTGCTCAATATGGCGGTGCTGGTCGTGTTGTCCGTGGGCACCGGGTACATATTCAGTGTTGGCGCCACTTTCTTTTTCCCCGGTGTGCAGTTCTATGAGGCAGTCGCGGTGCTTCTGGTCTTCATCCTGCTCGGCCATTGGCTGGAGATGCGCGCCCGCGCCGGGGCTTCCGACGCTATTCGCACGCTGATGGACTTGGCGCCGCCCATGGCAACGGTGCTGCGCGACGGTAGGGAGCTTGAGATTTCTACCGCGGAAGTTCTGAAAGACGATGTCATCGTGATCCGGCCCGGCAATAAGATTCCTGTCGACGGCGAAATCCTTGAAGGTGAGTCGCAAGTCGATGAATCCATGCTGACCGGCGAGTCCATGCCTGTGGGGAAGAAACCTGGCGATGCGGTAATCGGCGCGACGATCAACAAAAGCGGCAGTTTCAAATATCGTGCGACAAAAGTCGGCGCCGACACGGCGCTCGCCCAGATCGTCAAGCTGGTGCAGGAGGCGCAGAACTCCAAGGCTCCGGCGCAGCTCCTTGCCGATAAGGCTTCCCAATGGCTTGTGCTGATTGCGGTGGCCATTGGCCTTGCGACCTTCGCTATATGGTTCTGGTGGATCGGTGAGCCCTTGCTGTTTGCGTTGACGCTGACGATCACCGTCTTCGTCATTGCCTGTCCGGACGCCCTTGGGCTGGCCACGCCGATGGCGGTGATGGTGGGCACAGGTTTGGGAGCGATGAACGGAATTCTATTCAAGAACGCTGGCGCCCTGGAGGAGGCGACTAAGCTCGACATGATTGTCTTTGACAAGACCGGGACGCTGACGATGGGCGCACCGGAAGTGGTCGAAGTGGTTACATCTGAGGAGATGTCGATGGACGAGGTTCTCTCCTTGGCGGCCACGGTGGAGCAAGGGTCCGACCACCCGCTGGCGCAAGCCATTACGAAGCGCGCAGTTGACCTCCAAAAGCAGCCATTGTCCGGCTTTCAGAATATTGAAGGTAAAGGCGCGCAGGCCGAGATCGGAGGCCAGGAAATCCTGCTCGGCAACCGCCGCCTGATGGACGAACGCAACGTCGTGATGGGTGAATTGGAGACCGAGGCGCAACGGTTGCAGGGCGCCGGTCAGACAGTGGTACATATCGCGGAGGCGGGCCGGCTGGTCGGCCTGATCGCTATCGCCGATGCGCCTCGCCCGACGGCCGCTCCTATGGTGGAGAAGCTGCGCGAACGCGGCGTCGAGGTGGTGATGCTCACCGGTGACAATCAAGCGACGGCCGACAGAATTGCTGTGGGCCTTGGCATTACCACGGTATTGGCGAACGTATTGCCGGGCCAGAAGGCAGACAAGGTCAAGGAACTGCAAAGCCAAGGCAAAAGGGTGGGCATGGTCGGCGACGGCGTCAACGACGCACCGGCTCTCACGCAGGCCGACGTGGGGTTTGCTATTGGCGCCGGTACGGACGTCGCCATCGAGAGCGCCGACGTCGTACTGATGAAAAGCGATCCCTATGACGTGGTGGGCGCGATCGAGTTGTCGCGCGCCACGCTTCGCAAGATGCATCAGAATCTATTCTGGGCGGTAGGCTATAACGTTGTCGCTTTTCCAGCGGCGGCTGGCGTTTTCTATCCCTTTGTCATCAGCCCGGAAGTAGCCGCGCTTGCCATGTCGGGGAGTTCCGCCTTGGTGGCAGTGAATGCCATGCTGTTGAAACGGACACGGCTGGAGGGCATTCATGCTGCGCCACGCAAAGCCTGAACTTGACGCCTTTCTTAGGGGCCTGTTGCGTGAGAAAGTGATTCTCCCCCACTGAATTGGTCCATTATTCGCATCCAAAGGTGATCTGTTTTTACTCCGGCTAGTGGTGTGTTTTTACTCAGACGTTGACAACCCTCGGAACGAAAACCACAAAAAAAGGCGGGATGTTTGTCAGAGTGATAAAACAACCACCAAAAACAAACACTCCGCCAATTTCCGTCTTAAAGGTTACCTTTACTCATTTCACCAGCGATGTGATCGGCTTGGCGAATAGCTAACGCGACAATCGTCAAAGTTGGGTTTTCTGCGGCACCGGTTGTAAATACACTGCCGTCAGATACGAACAGGTTGTCAATATCGTGGGTTTGGCCCCATTTGTTGACAACGCCATCCCGCGCTTTCTCTGACATTCGATTCGTTCCTAGGTTGTGGGTCGACGGATACGGTGGTGTTGGGAATGTTCGCGTGGCCCCGACCGCGTCGTAAATCGCGATGCCTTGTTTATAGGCGTGGTTCCGCATTGCGATGTCATTCGGATGGTCATCAAAGTGGACGTTCGGGACCGGCATGCCGAACTGGTCTTTGACATCGTGGTTCAATGTCACCCGATTGGTTTCTTGCGGCATATCTTCGCCGACAATCCACATCCCCGCCATGTTCTCATAGCTATCGAGTGCTGTGGTGAACTCACGGCCCCACCCACCTGGATCAAGGAAAGCTGCCATGAACGGCAGACCAAGGGAGAGCGTTTCAAGCTCATAACCACCGACAAAGCCACGAGATGGATCATGGCGCGACTCATCCTGGATGATTCCGGCCATCGTTGTACCGCGCCACATTCTCACAGGTTTTTCGAATGTCGCATAAACTGAGCCGGTCGTGTGGCGCATGTAATTGCGCCCGACTTGGCCGGAAGAGTTCGCGAGGCCATCGGGGAACATGTTTGATGCAGAGTTCAACAGCATCCGGGGGCTCTCGAAGGAGTTACCAGCAACGCACACGATGCGTGCTTTTTGCATGTGCTGCTTGCCATCTTTATCGGCGTAAACAACACCCGTTACTTTGCCTGCCTTGTCATGTTCAATCCTGAGAACATGAGCGTGTTCGCGGACTTCGAGGTTGCCGGTGGCTTCGCCACGCGGAATGTCGGTGTAAGCGGCGGACCACTTTGCACCCCATTTGCACCCCTGGAAACAGAAACCGGTCTGCTGACAGGCTTGGCGGCCATCGTAGTCTTTCGAATTGATCGCCATGCGCCCGGTATGGACTTCTTTGTAACCCAGCTTTTTGGCACCCGCCTCGAAGACTTTGTAGTTGTTGCTTCCAGGCAGGCCCTGCATGTCACCGGTGCGAGTCACACCAAGTTTTGCTTCTGCTTTGTCGTACCAAGGGGCCATTTCTTTGCCATTGATCGGCCAATCAAGAAGATTTGCGCCCTGAACTTCGCCATAGTTCGTTTTGCCTTTCCATTCGTGATCTTGAAAACGGATAGATGCGCCAGCCCAATGGGTTGTGGTTCCACCGACGGCTTTCACGATCCACGCAGGCAGACCAGAAAAATCTTTTGCAACGCGCCAATCACCGCTGGTGGTCCGCGGGTCCAGCCAGGCTAGTTGGCCAAAACTGTCCCATTCGTCGTTGACGTAATCTTCTGGCAAGTAGCGACCGCCAGCTTCAAGTGCAACGACGCTCACGCCCCTTTGGGCAAGCTCGTTTGCAAGGACGCCACCACCGGCGCCTGTGCCAATTACGACGACGACGCTGTCGTCATTTTTGTTAAAAGGTGCAGTCATTTGTCAGCCCTCTCAAAGCCAGTTGATATCGTCAAAGCCGCGGTCGATGTAGCCACCCTTGCTGTAACTCTCACCTTCGTAGCCGAACAACGGCCACACAGCTTTCTGGTTGTAGAGGCCTGTGACGAGGCCGCCGCGAATAGTTTGGAAGAATTCTGAATTCTCCATGCCCCGCAAGATATCAATGCGGTCACGCTCCCAACCGGCGTCGAGGTAATTCGCGAACCCTTTGCCACGCGCAGCGGCATTTAGGCCGGCGATCCCATCTTCGATCATCTTTGCGCTCTCGCCGCTGTCATAGCCCTTAACGGCTGCGGCATAAAATTCATCTCCGATGTGGTCGTGCGGGTAAATGTCACGTGCCAATTGGATCAGTGTTGCCATTGATTCAGGGCTCACATGGGCAAGCTTAAGTGCCCAGGCGGCATTGTAGGATGCAACCCAGTGGGTCCCAACCACGAATGCAGCCCCGAGTGTGACGCTCTTCTTAAGAAGTGATCGCCGCGTCAGCGCTTTGCGATCCAATACCATGTCCATGATGTCATCTCCCAATTACAGAATATGGTTGAGTTGTTTTTGCCGTGCCGAAGAACGGTCTCGTTTTTTATTACTGATAATGCCCGTAGCGCTGCAGGACCTCAATTTGATAGCCATCTGGGTCTTCAACGAAAAAGAACTTTGCAATGAGTTTTCCATCCTCCTTAAACTCGACGAGTTTGCGCGGGTTAAAACCCTCCGCTTCGAAGCGCTTATGTTCAGTTTCCAGGTTATCAACGACAAACGCCACGTGCCCGTAACCATCACCGTGTGAATACGGCTCTATCTGGTCTTTGTTGATTGTCAGTTCAATTTCTTGATCGGTTTCGTCGCCGCGAAGATAGACCAGCGTGAAAGTCTCTTTGTCGAGACGGCGTGACACCTTCATTCCGAAGGCATTCACGTAAAAGTCGACTGAACGTTTTTCTTCTAATACTCGAATCATCGTATGGATGAGTTTTGCCATGCGAGTTCCCTGATTTGATTTTATATATGCGACCAGAACTCTTGATGGGCCCGGTACGAAATCAGGTTAGAGCGCAAAACAATGCCGCTGGTAGTAGTGGCATACTACAGCGGCATCCGTTTTTTGACACGCCAGATAGGCTAGGCGGATTATTCTGCAGCCACGGTTGCGATCTCGTCAGAATTCTTTTTTTGTAGTCGGATCAAGCATGCGGAACGGAGTAAAGACGTAAAGTTTTTGGCCTCACCGTGCAGCAGTAGAACTTCGCTGTGGAGCATAGAAATGAATACGGGCGTCGATACATTCTCATCTTCTGCCATCTTGTCGAGGATCGACCAGAATGCATTTTCCATGCGAATACTGGTGCTTTGACCATTTAATCTCAAGCTGCGTGTTTCTGATGCGTAGTTGTTCGGGTTCTGGCCCGCAAACATTCGGCACATATTATTGTTCCTTCCCCGACCTTCCCTTCGGCCCTTATTTAGAGAACCAATTATAAAATGATAAGAGGAAATTGTCACGCCGTGGCCGTATTCATCGATAGAGTATCGTCATGCATGGAAGCCCCCGGTCTTGCAGGGGGATATTGATCTGATGTGCGTGTCGGGTTTGCAGTCATGTATCCGGCCTGTTGACGCGGTGCATGACCACTGGTCCTGATGGAATCCGAAGGAACGACGCCCACATCGGCTGTTAGTTGCGTTGATGTCTGAGCAGCGCCCAAGCAACGCGGTCCGTTTTGTTGGTCATGGCGGCGAGGATGACATTGGTTGGCCTCCGCGCCCACAGCTGTTCTGTCCATCCCGCCTTGTTATCTGGCTTGGCCCGGCGCCAGCGCAATACTGTTCTGGCACCGTGTCGAGCAGACGCCGGATATAACCATCACCTCGCTTCGATATGGGCGCTGCCCTTGCGCGGGCAAGGCATCCAAACGTCTCCCAAAGGGAGCCCTCGTTCGGAGCCTCCTTGCCCTTGCTACCCCGCTCTTCGCCAGAGTGTCAGGGGTTGCAGGCGCAACCCTGTTCAAAGCCTACAGATCAGACAAAATAAGAATTGGCAATTTTTGACAATTAGGGGTGTTTCGCGTAAAATTAAAAGATAAGAGGAGATTCGCTAAATGCCGACCCGTAACATCAACCTGACCGATCATTACGACACTCTTGTGTCCCAGCTTTTGGACTCCGGGCGGTTTCGAAACGCCAGCGAAGTGATACGCGCAGGCTTACGATTGCTTGAATATCACGATCGTGAAGAAGAGGCCAAGATCGAAGCGCTGCGCGATGCCTTCAAAGAAGGTCAGGATGCCTATGAGCGCGGCGACTTCGTTGCCATGAACAGCGAAGCGGAGATCGACCAGTTCTTTGACGCGATGGACGCGGAGATCGAGCGGGCCTCTTAAACGATGCCCGGCATTTCCTATAATCTTGTTCGCACGACTAAAGCCGAGTCCGACCTCAAGGAAATCCGCGACTACACGATCAAGACTCACGGCCCCGAGGCAGCAAAGGCCTATAACGCGCTTTTGCGTCAAGCCTTCAAGGATATCCGTGACGATCCGTTCAGGCTGGGCAGCCGCGAGCGGCCTGAGATCGGCGCGAATGTGCGCAGCTTTCATATATCCCTTAGCAAAATTCGCGCAGAGTCGGACATAAAATCTCCCCGGCATTTCATTCTTTATTTTCTTCCCAAGGAAAATGAGATCGTTGTCAGCCGTGTCCTTCATGATTCCCGTGATCTGGCCCGCCATGTCCCGCGTGAGGACGTTGACCGGGCGCAGGACTTCAAAGATAAAAGACGTAAATCCACCGCCAAGCGCAAAGGTCGAGAGCGTTGAGCGTCAGTGCGACAGGTCAGGACCATCCCGCGAACGGGAACGGCGGCGTGGGCGCTCGTTTGATCGTCGTTTTTCTTTGAAAGCCTCTCGTCGCGTATCGCGTTCCGCGTCTGCATCGGTTTCCATTTTCTGGAAGACCTTCGCGTCTTTTGTCAGATCACGTGTGAGCGTTTTGTTTTCTTCGCGTTGCTTAGCCCGTTCCTTGACGACTTCACGGCGCTGGGCAAGCTGTGCAGCAGTCACCTGATCGCGTTTGTTGGCATCACGCACCTTGGCGGCTTCAGCTTCCTGAGCATTACGTTCAAGCGTGCGTTTATGCGCCCCTCTCAATCGATCCCAGAGGCCCATCAAGCCCCCGCGTAAGCGTGATAGCCTCTCGCGTTCTTCGGCTTGCTGACGTAGCCGTGCAGCCTCTTGAAACGCCTCTCTTTGGCCTCTTTGACGTTCCTTGAGCGC
The DNA here is from genome assembly GCA_963974935.1 of uncultured Rhodospirillales bacterium. Classification (GTDB taxonomy): domain Bacteria; phylum Pseudomonadota; class Alphaproteobacteria; order Rhodospirillales; family Casp-alpha2; genus UBA4479. The sequence continues at coordinate 7,315 of CAXBEV010000027.1, forward strand.
AGTTCGTTTAGCTTCCGCTTCCTTGGCCTCATGTTGTTCCTTGTTTGCCACTTCGCGCTGGAATTCATCCATCTTGATCTGCATCGCTTGTGCGATCTCACGCTTTGTATCGGCGACAAATGGTATTCGCCTCCTTTTTTAAGCGGACGTGCCAAATTAAATTCAGCGTATGGCCGACCTAAAAGCCGTCAACAAAAACTGTAAGCCAAGCGTGGTCAGGATGAACCCGGCGTACTGGGAATGGCGCAGATGAGCTTAGGGACCGGTCGCTGCCAAGGCGCTGCGACACTGCGCCTCGTGAAGCACCCGTCCGGCAACCCGGAAACCAGATCCTAGCATCATGGTCCAGCTTCTCTGATGTCGTTCTCGCAAATGGAACCAACCTTACCCGTCACGGCATTCACTTTGTCCGCTGGCGGTTGAATGGCACGGTGGTATGCCGCAAACCACATGATCGCGGCGCCGGCCGCGATCAGGAAGGGTATGGCGACGTAGTTAACGGTCTGCCAATCAACGTAATAGAGGAGTACCCCCGAAGACAACGACGCCGTTGCCACTGCGGTGAATACTAGGAAGTCGTTGGCGGCCTGTGTACTTTCGCCTGTTCCGCTGGTAGGTAAGCTTCAGTCAAAAGGGTCGAGGCGCCGATGAACGTGAAGTTCCAACCCAAGCCAAGGGCGACCAGACCGAGCCAGAATTGGACGAGATTGACCCCGACAAGCGCCGCCACCACGCATCCCCCCAGCAATGCGACACCGACGAGCATGACATTGCAGACGCCGAATCTTTGGATCAGGCTGCCAGTGAAAAAGGCGGGCGCAAACATGGCGAGCGTGTGCCACTGAATAACGAACGCGGTATCGTCGAGGCCATGTGTGTATGCGGCCATCGCCAGCGGCGTCGCCGTCATCATCAGGCTCGTCACCCCGTAGCCCATCATTCCGACAAACACGGCCACGAGGAATACCGGCTGGCACATGATCAACCGCAGCGGCCGGCCGGGCTGGCAAATTTCTTCCGTCCGCGGAAGAGGAACATCGAGAAGCCCAAGCAAGGCCGCCGCCGCCAGCGCCAAGCCCGCGACCACCAGGTAGGAGCCGAGGAAGCCGTCCGGGGCGAGCAGTCCGCTCGACCATTTCGTCAACTCGGGCCCAACCAGCGCGGCAATGACCCCGCCCGCCACGACCAGCGAGATCGCCTTGCTCTTGAAGCCAGTGCTGGCCGCATCGGCGGCGGCGAATCGATAATACTGCGCAAATCCAGCGTAGATTCCGATGATGAAGGTGCCTAGGACGAACAGACGAAAATCCCGATCAAGGATAGCGGCGACCGCGACTGCCGCGCCGCCGGCACCAATGAGCGCGCCGAGGATGAATCCAGGTCGGCGACCGATCTTTCCCATCAACAGCGAGGCGGGGACCATAGTCAACGCATTGCCAATCATTACTGCCGAGACCGGTAAGGTTGCGAGTGCCTTGTCCTCCGCAAGGTCCAGTCCAACCAAGCCGCTGAGAATGACCAGCATGGTTGCGCCGGTCATGAACAACGCTTGGCTGGCGGCGAGTACCGCAACGTTTCTTTTTTCTCGGGTGATCTGCATGATCAAAGAACTAAGATAACGAGATCTGCCGCATTGCGGGTTCCCCTAGCGAGGTCATCGACTGTCCGCCGTAGACCCGGCTTACAACGGTTTATTGTGAAAACAGAGTTGCGGTGGTCGTAGGCCAGTAGCAGGCCCGCGGCAGCGAAGAATGTTATCAAGACCACGCCCGAGCACGACTTCCAGAAGTTCTCCGGCTGAGAGGGGTACTGCACTGAATGATCGTGGTCGCTCATGGAAAATTCCCTATTAGCCGCTCTTGCCCGGCAAGTGCCTCTCTACCCCCGGCCTTCAGTGACCGCCATGCTCTCTACCAGTGGTCCAGCGCGACAGAAAGACGCGCTCGTAAGCGAACACCGCGGCAATGGCGACGACCGCGATGACCACGATGAGCGGATCGGATTGCAGCTTCATGGTGCCGAAGACGCCGAGCACCAGGGTATCTAGGGCGATCGCCGTGATCAACACCCAACCCCTGGCGCCGATCTCGCGGCGCAGGCGGCGGAACACGCCCCAATGAATCAGGATATCCATCACCAGGTAGAAGAAGGCGCCAAGCGACGCGATGCGGCTGAGATCGAAGAACACGGCCAGAACCGACGCGATCACCACCGTGTAGACCAGCGTATGCTCGCGGATCGGGCCGGACATGCCAAAATGGCTGTGCGGGATCATCTCCATGTCGGTCAGCATCGCCAGCATGCGCGAGACGGCAAAGACGCTCGCGAGCAGACCCGAAGCGGTGGCGACGACCGCAAGCGCGATGGTGAAATAGAAGCCGAAGGGACCGAACGCCGGCTTGGCCGCCTCGGCCAGCGAATAATCCTTGGCCGCGACGATCTCTTCGAGCGAAAGGCTGGAACCGACCGCGAAGGCGACGAGCAGATAGACGACCACGCAGATAACGATGGAAAAGATGATCGTGCGGCCGACATTACGGCGCGGATCGACCATCTCGGCGCCGCTGTTGGTGATCGTGGTGAAGCCCTTGAAGGCGAGGATCGACAGCGCGATCGACGCCGTGAAGCCGGCGAGCGGGATCAGCTCCGACCCTCCGGACGCGGGCGCGAACGTAAACCCGCTGGCCGCGAGCGCCGCAATGCCGAAGATGGCGATGCCGCCGATCTTCAGGAACGCCATGACGATCGAGAACAGGCCGACGGAGCGGTTGCCCGAGATGTTGACAAGATAGGCGAAGACGATCAGCCCGACGCTGAGCACGGGCACGAGAATACTGTCCGCGCTCAAATAGAACGGCCTGAGGACGTAGGTGCCGAAGGTCCGCGCGACAAGGCTTTCGCTGATCACCATCGAGAGCGTCATCAGCAAGGACGCCGCCGCCGCGATCGCCCCCGACCCGTAGGCCTTCTGCAAGATCATCGCGATCCCGCCGGCGGACGGAAAGGTGTTTGACATCTTCACATAGGTGTAGGCGCTGAACCCGGTCACGATCCCGCCGGCGATGAAAGAGAGCGGGAACCATGGCCCCGCCAGCTCCGCGATCTGCCCGGTGAGCGCGAAGATTCCCGCCCCGATCATCACACCAGTGCCCATCGAGATAGCGCCGATCAGGGTGATGCTGTTCGCTTGATAGTCAGATTTCATCGTGTGCTTTCGCCTACTCTACCGCGTCTGTGTTTCATATCGCTGCCCCTCCGACACTCTTCTTCGGCGCGACGCGAGCGGGTTCGGCACAGGCCTGCCAGGGCCAGAGGCGTCCCATGGCGATGTAGATGAAGGAGCTGGGCCAGAGGCGATCAGCAACAGGCCGTTCAAGGCTTCGACGCCGGTGATGAAGTGCAGGTAATCGTTGGGGAACCCTACCGTGTCATTCTCTTTGAGGCCGACGAAAATCGATCCACAATTAACCGGTACTGAGGCATCTCGCCCACGTCCATTGGCGACGCTGATCATAGCGAAATTGCGCCGCTGCTCAGATGCTTTTCATCATAGGTGAAGACGATCTCTGGATTGGGGTTAGCGGCGTGCTTATCTTTGTCGGGACAGTCGACAAGCGACATCAGATGACGAATGACATTGAGGCGGGCCAACTTTTTGTCGTCCGCCAGAACCACTTGCCACGGCGTTATCGGGTTGTGCGTGCGGGCGAACATCTCGTTGCGCGCGGCGCTGTAATCGTCCCAGTGTTTGATCGCGACCTTGTCGATAGGACTAATCTTCCACTGCTTTAGAGGATTGATGCGACGGTCCTCGAGACGGCGCTTCTGCTCCTCTTTTGAAATATCCAGATAGTATTTGAATAGCTGAACGCCAGAATCCACGAGCATGTGTTCGAATGGCAGCACCGATTGCATGAATTCTTCATATTCCGCGTCTGTGCAGTATCCCATGACCCGTTCAACGCCTGCGCGGTTATACCAACTCCGGTTCATCAGGACCATTTCTTCGGCTGCGGGCAGATGTGAGGCGTAGCGCTGAAAATACCAGGAATGGCGATCACGTTCCGACGGCTTGCCGAGCGCCACGACGCGGGTTTCGCGCGGACTCAGGTGCTGCGTGATCCGCTTGATGACGCCATCCTTTCCGGCTGCGTCGCGGCCTTCGAAAAGAATGAGAATCTGAAGGTCGTTCTTAATCAGATGCCGTTGTAGTTTGACCAATTCAACTTGAAGCTGCCGCAGGGTCTTCTTATAGCTCTTTGGCTCAAGTTGTTTGCTTTTCTTGTTCATGACAAAACTCCTTAAGGGTTTGATGTGTCGCCTAATCTCCTTAGGCGGTCTTCACGACGATGTCGTGCAAGATGTCTCCAGCGTGCGCCATGTGGTCGGAAGCGTTGGAGAGGTGACGGTAGACTTCCCGTCGTTTTAACGCCTCCATGACGAAGGAGAGCCCCCTGACGACTGCGGCACACTCTTGTTTCTCCATTGGCTCGAGCAACGGCGCCAGGTCGTCTCCCGGGTCTTTGCGCCGCAAGGTGAGATCCTGAACATAATGTTCCGGGTCAAATAACTCGGCGATCGCCCTGCGATAGACCTTTTCGGCTTGGCGTTCGGTCTTGCGGACGGCGGCCGCCTCGCGTTCTGCATCGGACGGGTCCGTCTTCACTTTCATGAAACCCGCCTGCAGTGCTTTTGCGCCTTGATTGAGAAACTTAGTCATCTCGAGCATGTGTCTGTCGGGTTCGACGCCAAGAACCTCCATCTCGCGCACTGTGGTTTTGGCGTAGTTGAGTCCCTCGTCGATGGCCGTTATCGCCCGGTAGATGTCCTCGCGGTCGAAGGGCGTTGAAAAAGACCGGTTAAGCACGTCGATGTTTCTTGCCTTTAGCTTGTCGCCTTCGTGTTCAAGCCGCCGCACTTCCTTCGCCTTGGCAGCGTCTCCGGTCTCCATGAAAGCGACGAAGACATCCATCGCGCAGACGACCAAACTGCATTGGTCATCGAGTAGCCGATAAAAGTCGGGCATGCGGGGAAACATTGCGTTCAAAAGTTTTGAGAGCCACGATTCGGATTCGTTCGTCATCTCATCTTCCTTTTCCCATCAAAAGCCTTCCTTCCACCTAGACAATGCCGGACAGCAGTTGGATCAGGAGATAGATCCCGATCGACACGGCGGCGGCCCCCGGCATGGTGATAAGCCACGTACCGACGATGTGCTGAGCTGTGCCCCAGCGGACAGACTTCGGTCGTTCCGAGGCGCCGATGCCCATGATGGCGGTGCTGACCACCTGGGTGGTCGATACAGGTCCCCCAATGGCGGATGCAGCCAGGATCACGCCCGCCGACGTAATCTGGGCATCCAGGGCGTGGATGGGCCGCACCTTGTAGATGCCAAAACCCAGTGTGCGGACGATCCGCCAGCCGCCGGTGAGCGTGCCTAAAGTGATCGCCGTCGCGCTCGCGAGGATGACCCAAAAAGGCACATAGAATTCGGCGCTGACGCCGCCGAGGACCAGCAACATGGCGATGATGCCCATGCCTTTTTGCCCGTCGTTGGTGCCATGGGAGAAGGCCAGCGCTGCCGTGGTCAGCCATTGAAATCCGCGAAGATATCGATTGGCGATGGGACGCGCACCGCGCAGGGCGAATCCCATGATCCGATGGATCACCCAGCCAAAGAGGAATCCAAGAATCGGCGAAATAAGAAGGGCACCCAAAACTTTGGTGACACCCGTTAACCGACCGGCTCCGAGCTCGCTGAAACCCCAAACAACGTGCTCAAGACCTGCGGCAACGACGACGGCGCCAACCAGGCCGCCGACGAGCGCCTGAGACGACGACGCCGGCAGACCAAACCACCAGGTGATCAAATTCCACGCGATGGCGCCGGTAATGCCGGCAAGGACGACCGTCAGTGACGCGACAGTCTCGAGTTCGGTCACGTCGACGAAATTGCCTATCGTATTGGCGACTGCCGTGCCGCCCAAGATGGGTCCGAGAAAGGTGAAGAACGAGACAAGTATCGCCGCCTGAATCGGCGTCGTGGCCCGTGAGGCCACGATCGTCGCCAGCATGTTTGCCGCGTCCTGCAGACCGTTCGTATAGTCGAACACGAGGACGATGAGCACGCCAGCGATCATGAGGGCCATGGCCCCGGTCATCGGGCAGCCAGCAGATTCGAATAAGCCGAACGTGTTGTGCCGCAACCTGTCATTTCCAGGGCCTCATGCGCCATGCCAGAACGGCTTGGTGCGCAGGAACGCGGCTATGTCTTTGACGAGGCTCTGCCTGGTAGCGATCGCGGCGTGACGATGCCAGCCGACCGTGACGCCGCCGGTATATGCCCAGGCCGGAGGTGCTTGATTACCATCGCCGTCGCCCAGCTCGCGGAGGAGCGTGTCCGCAGCGGCGACGTCGTTCAGATACCCAAGCCCATCTTGAAGTCCGGCGAGATGCTTCCGGTAGGCTTTCGTCTGCTTTTTTGGATAGAGACTCTCGAAGAAATCCACCGCATAGCGCAATCTCTTGACGGCGAGGCGCAGTTCATGAAGGGCGGCCTCGGATAGATTTGCAACGTCCCGTCCCTGCCTTCGGACGTCTCGGTCACGCTTCTGCAGCAGCTTCACGCAATGGTCGCCGATGGGATCGAGAAGACGTGTCGTCCGTTCCGTAACCGGCTGCTCGCGCCAAGCCTGACTGGACAGCCATGCGCTGAAGCGCAACAGAAACTCCGTGTACCGCTCCGTCCCTATGGCATCGCGGGCCCGCTGTCGGCTCTGCTGTCTTGCCTGCTCGACTGCTGTCCTTAGGGCATCAAAGCCTTGGTCCTCTTCGTGGAGCCGCGCCACGGGCGCCACGAACTCATCGGCAAAGACATCCCATGCACGCGCCGCCGACAGCTCATCCGTCAACCATTTCGCCTCAGTGACGGCCCACCCATACTGATCCTCGGGAAGGGACGGTTTGAAAAGCCGCAGGGCGGCGCGCAACCGCCTCAAAGCGACACGCATTTGGTGAACGCCTTCGGTGTCATCGGTTTTCAATACGACGGCTTCGTTCGCCTGAAGATGATCGAGACAGTGTTGAACCAACTCGGTCAGAACTTGTTCGACTGTTGCGTCTTTCTCGAGAGTGAGTTTGACGTATTTTTGCGGCTTGGGTCCGTCTTGGGTCAAAAGCGCGTAGCCGCGCGAAGCCTTGCTCAAAGTGGCGAGCCTGAAAGGTACGTCCTTGCGAATCTCAGAGGCCAGATCGAACAGTCGTTCAGGCGCGCCGCTTTCGAGCTCCAACTCGAACTCGCCGATCGGTTCGGAGACGTCACCGGCCACGATCTCGCCGACGTCGATATCGAGTGAAACCGTGCTGCCGTCGTCGAATTTGAGTGTTCGCGAGCTACGCTGAATATCTGTTCGAAAAACCGGTTGTAAGTGCTTGACGCCGACGCGCCGTATCAGCTGACGAAGTCTTTTGTCCTCAATGACGGAAATAGCCGGGTCCTGGCTCGGGACCGGCCCTTCCCACTCGGTCCGCACAAGGATGCCCCCCAGTTTCTTGTGTGCCCCTTTGACACACTGCACATAGGCACGACCGACCTTGCGTACCCGCAGTGACAGACCCAGCCGACGCAACTCATGATCCGGCGTGTCGAAATAGACCGTTACGAGCTTTCGCGATCTGGCCCGGCCGACCGCGCATTTCTTGATTGCCGAAAGCCCCTTGACCCGGTCGAGATGCTCCGGGCGGATCGTTCCCTTCAGTTCAATCTCGCGATTTACCGACATGGTGCACTTACCCTTCTCAATTTGAACAGGAAATTACACATCGTTATTCGGCCGCGGCGAGAAATGGCGGACCGCCGCCTTCAAAGTGGGGTCGAGCCTGTGCGCTGTCTATGAGCGCGAGGGTTTTCCGAAGTCTGACCGCTTCCGCGCAATGCTCCTGTCCACGCCGTTCGAGCTTCTTGAGTTTGTCTCTGAAGATCGGCGCGTAGGCCGTTGTGATTTGACGACCTGGGCGCTCATCTTCCAATTTAGGCATCTGGCAACCTCCATGTTTTGATCCGACATATCGACTTGCACTGCGAATTTTCAACAGCGGCATTGACCAAGCGCGACCGCTAAGTCTTCCTGCTTTGTTAATAGAGACGGCCCCACCGACGTTTCGTTACAGTTTTGTGATGGATTCGGGCCGACTTGAATGGTTTTGCCGCCCACCAGAAAAGTGTAAGATCACGGCACGATATCGCTGGGGTTGCCGGGTGATTGCTACGCTGCGGACGTGACCAGTGCGCTCTGCGTCTCTCCGGCGGTTAGGTATTCTCTGGTCAATGGCACGGCGTCCTGCTTTTTGGCAAGCTGGATCTGGAAGACGACATGGCCGTTGTGCCGGAACGCCAGTTCGCTCAGGATGAGGTAAAATCGCCACATACGGCAGAAGCGTTCGTCATAGATTTCCTGTATCTGGTCCAGATTAGCTTCGAACCGCTCTCGCCAAGCCTTGAGCGTCTCTGCATAGTGAAGGCGCCACACCTCGACATCGGTGACATAGAGACCGGCCTTCTCGATGACGGCGAGGACCTCGGATAGGGCCGGGCTGTAGCCGCCGGGAAAGATATATTTGGCTATCCAGGGATTGGTCGCTCCTGGGCCGTCGGCTCGGCCGATCGTGTGCAGCAGCGCGACGCCGTCATCCGCAAGACGGTTGTGCAGCGTGGCGAAGAATTCCCGGTAATGGGGTATGCCGACATGTTCGAACATGCCGACCGACACGACCCGATCAAAAGTGCCATCGACCTGCCGGTAGTCCTGCAAGTGGAAGTCGGCCCTTCCGGCGAGACCCGTCGCGTGCGCACGCTCTTCGGCGATCCGGTGCTGTTCCTGTGAGAGCGTAACCCCAGTGACCCGGGCGTCATGCTCACGAGCCAGATGAAGCCCAAGTCCGCCCCAGCCGCAGCCGATGTCGAGGACCCGCTGGTCCGGCTCCAGTAGGAGCTTGGCAGCGATAAGCGCTTTCTTGTTTTCCTGTGCAACTTCCAGACCGTCTTCGGGCTTACGAAAATAGGCGCAGGAATACTGACGGTCGGCATCCAAGAACAGGTCGTAAAGAGCATCGGACAAGTCGTAATGATGCGCCACGTTGCGCCGCGCTCGCTCGGTCGGATTGAACTGCGCGAGGCCGCGGTAAAGCTGCCGGAGGCGCGCGAGCCAGCGATAGTGCCACACGTCGCGCTGATGAGCCAGATTGATCATAAGCAATTCGATCAAACGGTAGAGATCGTCTTCGTCGACGGTCATCGTCCCGTCCATATAGGCCTCGCCCAGTGCAAGGTCGGGGTTAATCAGGAGCTTGCGCGACAGCGATCGCGCATGAAACCGCACGGTAACCGGCAACGATGAGGCTTCGCCGTACCGCATCGAGCGCCCATCGGGGTAAATCGCGATCAATGCGCCTCGTTTGACGAGACGGGATAAAAAGAATGACAGAAATCGAGCCCACATTGTCTTTTCTCCTCTTTTAGATCGTTAGGTCTTTACAAGAATTACTTCCTCGCACAATTTGATCTTGGATTGCGATGCTGAAATTGCCTCACTGGCGCTTCGCCGTTCCTTAAAAGATCACCCTTAAAGACGGCGAGGCAAGTCATTCGTTACAGTCTTACAATCCCGCCTGGAGGGCTCAATGAGGCGAGCGGGAATGGGGTCAGAGAAATCATTGAACCAACTTGCATGGGCGCATTGGACCGGTGCCGGGAGCCGCTATGACGAATGATCAAGACAGCAAATTGCCGGGAGACGCCGTTCATGCGGTCATGGTGGAGGTTAACCAAGACCTGCTGCGTTTCCTCACGCGCCGGCTCGGTAATCAGGACGAGGCCGCCGACGTCCTACACGATTTCTACGTCAAGGTGCTCACCCGGATTGCCGACCTTCGCGACACGAACAAACTTCGGGCCTGGATGCGCCGGGTGCTTGAGACCACCTTGATCGACTACTACCGCGCCCAGGGAAAAAGACGTCAATCCGAGACGGACTACCAGTATCTGGAATCGGTGCTGAATGGCGAAGGTAAGGACGACCTTGATCTCATCGTCTGCATGTGCCTCTACAAACTCCTGCCGACGTTGAAGCCTGAATATGCGGACGTTCTATGGCGCGCGGATCTGATCGGCGAATCGCGCGAAAGAGTTGCGGCAGCGCTTAATATCTCCGAGAGCAATCTGCGGGTGCGGTTACACCGTGCCCGCCAAGCCCTGCGGCAGCGGCTGGAAGAAGCTTGCCGGACATGCCCAATCCATGGCTATCTGGATTGTGACTGCGATTATGGTACGCATCTGCGCGACCATATCAGGCAAGACACGCCCAAACTGTAACGAACGCTCCTTTGGGCCGTCTATATACCGATTCGGTTCGGAAGTTCCGGTGCGCCATGGCCTGGCGCTCTGAGCCGGCAAACTGGAAAAATGGAGGACTCTTATGCGCTTCTCTACTTACTTTGCGACTGTAGTTGGCATTTTGATCGCTTCTTCGACGGTCGTTTTCGCTGCCGACGTTGAAAGCCCTCCCGGAGAGCAAACGGCGGATCGTTTCGATCCCACGCTCGGCAGCAGCTCTTCAACATCTCGGTAACTGAGAGAAAACCGGAAATACAGCCAAACTGCATGCTGGATGATAATCGGCGGGAAACAGTGGCGGCGGCATGAGATATGTTTCATCCTCATAGCTTATCACGGGCTTTGAACTGGCCGTTAACGTGACAATGCCAACGTGACACGCTCAGCCTGCCGGCACTGCAAAGATCAGCACGAACGCCAGAACGATGCCGATGGCAACAAAACGCGCCCGCTCGTAATTGTTGCGGCAGACGCTATAGGCCACGATGCATTGCATCAGGTAATAGAAGGCAAAGGCGCGTGAGGCGAGCGCGATGATCGTGAAGGTTGATCCAGTCCAGGCCAGGGCCATCGCCGCCAGTCCGACCGCAAGATAGCCCCAGCGCGGGGCGATGCGGCCTCGGCTGGTCTCGCTCAAGTTGGCGGCGGCAGCCAACGTATCGGCGACCGCGGCCGAAAACTGCGACAACCCGGCGGCGATGATCAGCGGGATCGGCAGCAGCACCGACGCCGCGCGCGCCAGCGCGATCAGACTGTTGTCCCCGTATTCCCCGTTCAACACCGGCACTAGCGGCTGCGCCAGCGTCACGAACAGCACATAGACCGATAACGAAAAATACTGTGACCACCGCGATGCGCGGATGCGGGTGCCGGTGTCGAACTGGCTGCCCAGATAACGGGTGGTTTCGAACCCCTGCACGATGATCAGGGTGCCTGCGACGATAGTGGCAATCGCCCAAGGGCTACGCTGTGGCCAGTCAGGCAGCGTGAATGCCCCTGACAGCAACAGCTGCCTAGCATCGAAGGCTGCAAAACCGATCAGCAACACGCCGAGAAGGATGATCGTCAGATAAAGCGCCCAGCTTTCCAGCCGCTCTAGCGGCTTCAGCCCGCCCAATAGCCCAATCACCGTGATTGCCGCGATCACCACGGTTGTCATCAGGCTTTTGTTGAAATCCGTATCCAGCCCGACTCCTGCAAGGATAAAGGACGACAGGATATGCACATAAAGGCAGACCGAAATCACATAGGCCCCGACCAGCGCGACATCCGAAACTTGTTCGGCCAGAACCGTCAACCGCTTGCCTTGTACTGCCAGTACCGGTTCGGCGCATAGGATGTTGTGGCGTACGATCACCCCGACCTGATGGGCAAGCAGCGCCACGACGATCATCGCCAGCGGTGCCCAGGGCCCGACCGCGCTTGCCAGGACCGGGACCACCACCAGAAACCCGCTACCGAAAATCGAGGCCAGCGGCGTACTCATCGCCGGAGCGACTTCGCCCAGTCGGCCCGCGCTCCGTGAAATTTGTCGTTTGATCGTTCCGGCCTAGGTCCAATTTATTCGGGTGAGTATTTCAATCTTGAATGACTTACGCTGTCAATTCGAGAATTTCTAGATTTCTCCGAAAAATATGTGTGATATAGCAATAATACTGTAATATTTTACGGCGGCGCGCGGCATTGTGAGAGCAAAATGACCTTAACCAAGACGCCTAGAATTAACAGTTACTAGGCAGCCAGTTGTTGCCAATCGGCCAAAGCTGTCGCGCGATTGAGTTTTAAATTTTGCAGATGAAAGGCAGATCTGATCTCTGACTTTCCTGGCTAAAGAGTCGGAGCAGAAGACTCGACCCATTTCGCAACGTCAATCCCCAATGGGGTAGCTTTTCTATACTGGAATCGGCATGTAGTCTATACTGGAATCGGCATGTAGAGTAAATGGAATAAGCGCTGCCGTTGCTGGTCCGGCTATGGCGTCAAGTGGGCAAGAAAAGGGGTTCCCGAATTGACCGCAACCAAAAAGATCGACCTGGCCCTTCAGGGCGGTGGTTCCCACGGCGCCTTCACTTGGGGCGTTCTGGATCGGATTCTGCAGGATGACCGAATTGATATCACAGCAATCAGTGGCACCAGCGCCGGTGCGATGAATGCCATTGCGCTGGCCGACGGTCTGACCCGTGGCGGGCGCGACGCAGCGCGTGTAGCACTGGATGGGTTTTGGCGCGCGGTCAGCGACGCGGCCCGGTTCAGCCCGATCAAACCCGGACCGATGGACCAGATGTTTAGCCGCTGGAGCCTTGATGCCTCGCCCGGCTACATCGGGATGAACACGCTGGCGCGCCTGGCCTCGCCGTATCAATTGAACCCGTTCGACCTGAACCCGCTACGCGATGTGCTTGAAAAACAGATTGATTTTGATCAAGTAAACGCGTGCTCGGCCACCAATGTATTCGTGACAGCCACCAATGTCCGCACTGGCTTGCCGAGGGTATTCCGTCAGGGTGAAATTACCCTGGATGTAGTCATGGCTTCGGCCTGTCTTCCCGATATGTTCAAGGCAGTCGAGATTGATGGCGAGGCCTATTGGGACGGTGGCTTTACCGGCAATCCGGCGCTGTCTCCGCTGGTCGACGAAAGTGATTGCCGCGACATGGTAATCGTCCAGATCAACCCCATCCGGCGCGACAAAGTGCCGGCCACCGCCGCAGAGATTCGCGACCGGATGAACGAAATCACTTTCAATTCCAGCCTGATCAAGGAATTGCGCTCAATCGCATTACTGAATCGCATCATCGACACCGAGGGGCTAGAGGACGAACGCTATCGTGACATGCGTCTGCATCGCATCGGTGGCGAAGGGCTCGAGCATTTGTCGGCTTCTTCCAAAATGAACTCCGGATTGGATTTCCTGCTGCATTTGCGTGATCTAGGACACGAATCTGCCGAAAATTGGATCAAGGCCAACTTCGCGGCACTGGGACAGCGGTCGACCTTCGATCCTGAAACGCTCTTCGAGGAATCTTTTCGTCTTCCATGTGCCCCAAAACGCAAAAACAAAGGTGCCACATGACGGGGCTTGTCGGCATTCTTCTGGCGCTGGGATTGCTGATTTTTCTGGCCTATCGCGGCGTGTCGATATTGCTCCTGGCGCCGCTGCTGGCGATGGTCGCCGCCAGCTTTGCCGCCGCACCCTTGCTGGGGCTTTACACTCAGGTCTTCATGACTTCGGCAGGCGGCTTTGTCATCTCGTTCTTTCCGCTGTTCTTGCTGGGCGCGATCTTTGGCCGGTTGATGGACGACAGCGGCGCAGCAAAGTCCATCGCTGCCGGCTTGGTGATGCGGCTTGGGGGCAGACAGGCGATCTTGGCCGTGGTGCTGGCCTGCGCGATTCTGACCTATGGCGGTGTGTCGCTGTTTGTCGTGGCTTTTGCGATCTATCCGATCGCCGCCTCGTTGTTTCGCGAGGCCGACATCCCCAAACGGTTGATCCCCGCCGCGATTGCGCTGGGGGCGTTCACATTTACCATGACGGCACTGCCGGGCACACCGGCGATCCAGAACGCGATCCCGATGCCCTATTTCGGCACAACCCCCTTTGCCGCCCCCGGCATCGGTATTCTGGCCGCTTTGGTCATGTTCGGGACTGGCCAGTGGTGGCTGATGCACCGCGCGGCGCGGGCGCAGGTGCGGGAAGAAGGCTATGGGACGCATGACGACGCGAGTGCCACGCCAGACTGCGCGATGCGGCAACGCTCGGCTGGCGAAGGCTATGACCTTGCGGAAATCAGCACGACCGATACGGCGGCGGCACCGGTTTCTGCCGTGCCAGGATTTTTGCTCGCGGTGCTGCCCGTCGTCGTGGTGATCGCCGCCAACTATGTGTTCTCGGGCATCGTGATCCCGTCCTGGAACATCGATTATCTGTCAGAGCCACTTTACGGCGCCGTCGGCCTGCCGAATGTGCTCGGGCTGTGGTCGATCATTCTGGCGCTTTGTACGGCCATTCTGGTGCTGGTTGCCCTGAATTGGACGCGTCTCGCGTCCTTGCGAACATCGCTGGATGCCGGGGCCAACGCTTCGGTTCTGCCGATCTTCAATACCGCGTCGCTAGTGGGCTTCGGAGCCGTCGTGGCCGCATTGCCCGCCTTCGCGATGCTGCGCGAGGTCGTTTTGGACCTGGGGGGCGATAACCCTTTGATCTCGCTGGCGGTCGCAGTCAACATTCTTGCCGGGGTCACCGGGTCGGCTTCGGGCGGGATGAGCATCGCGCTGTCCACTCTAGGCGATACCTACCTTGAGATGGGGCAAGCGGCAGGTATTGCGCCGGACGTCCTACACCGGATCACCGCGATTGCCACGGGTGGGCTGGATGCTCTGCCGCATAATGGCGCGGTGGTGACGCTGCTGGCAATCTGCGGGCTGACTCACCGCGAGTCCTACGGCGATCTTGCGATGGTGGCGGTCATTTTCCCGCTTGTCTCATTGGTGGTGGCAATTGCGGCTGCTTCCTTGTTTGGTACATTCTGAGCTGGGGTCAGGCGGCCGCCCGCCACACAAGGTCCTTAATACCAACTTGCAGAAAGAGCGACTCCATAAGGTCTTGTTAGGGCATTGCTGATTCAACATGGAAAACAAAGGTGTTTTTCATGGAACATAGTATTTCCCTTAGATGCGATTTCACCGGCGGTCCAGAGAATGGGCTCAGAGCAATAA
>CAXBEV010000028.1:0-17875 GCA_963974935.1 uncultured Rhodospirillales bacterium
TACGTAAAGTAAACACTCGAAAACGCAGGCGGTTGCTGGTCGAACCATACAAGTCGGTCGACGCGTACAAGCTGATCTGCATCCAGCGCGGAACGCCAAGGGCCATCGGTTTCGTCGACTTCCACGGTTAAGGTCCGGACAAACGGCAACATGACCTTGCCGGAAACGGGGTCCTTAAAACGATAAACGAAAACCTCATTCACTTGCGATCGGCGATCGGCGATAAAGGTGCCTGTCTTGCGGTGTCGCACAATCAGACCCGTTGCCGCGAGTTTACTGAGCGCGCGTTGAACCGTGCCAACGCTTAAGGGCAGCTCGCGCGCCAGATCCATTTCAGTCGGCACGCGTTGACCAGGCTTAAACCGACCGGAAATGATACAATCCGCAAACGCATCCACAAGCCGTGCGTACTTGGGCTTATCGGCATCAGCCGCAAAGCCGTCTGCCGAAGCGATCAGTGCATCAACGGTAATTTGCGTGGTTGCGATCACAATTTAACCCTATAGTTTTGGATTATATACTCTATAGTATATAACAACGGTAAGACGTCAATAAACGAATTTCTGGTTTTTTGGGAGAGCGCCAGATGAAAATCACCCTATTAGGCACGGGCACCCCGGCACCGTCGCTGACCCGGCAAAGCTCGGGCTATTTGATCGAAATCGGCGACGATGTGATCGTCATGGATCACGGCCCCGGCGCGGCACATCGATTGCTGGAGGCGGGATGCCACCCCACCAAAGTGACGCATTGCTTCCTCAGTCACATGCATTACGACCACATCATGGATTACCCACGTTTGCTTTTGCAGCGCTGGGATATGGGTGCCGGTAAAATCCCAGAACTGCAGGTCTTTGGGCCGCAACCGATTGCCGCCATCACCGAAAAGCTGATCGGCGAGGACGGCGCGTTTGGACTAGACATCGAATCCCGAGTAAGCCATCAGGCGAGCAAAGACGTGTATGTATCGCGGGGCGGCGTTTTGCCTCGGCAAAAACCGCACCCGGTTATCCGCGAGATCGCACCCGGCGACGTTATTGAAGGCAACGGATGGCGCGCCATCGTCGGCGAAGCCGATCACTTTCAGCCTATCCTTGATTGCGTCGGCTACCGACTGGAGTCAGACGCAGGCGTGTTGGTGTATTCCGGCGACAGCGGTGGTGTGCCCGACAGTATGATTGAACTCGCAAAAGACGCCGACATGTTAATTCACATGTGCCATTTTGCCACCGGCATGGAACCCACCGCCGCGTATCGCAAAGCCAGCGGCAGCCACATGGATATCGCCGAGATCGCAAAGCGTGCCGGGGTAAAAACGGTGGTGCTGACTCACTTCATTCATTTGTTGGATAGCCCAGGTGTCCTTGAGCAGTTGGTCACAGAAATGAAAACCGTCTTCTCCGGCAATATCATCATCGGCCGTGACCTGATGGTATTGTCTCTGGATGTCAGCTATCCACATCGCATCGACTGAAGGACCGCTTATATGATCGAACATCGCGCCATGATTGAGGCAGAAAAATACGCCATTTCCGCCGGCCACGAGCTGGCAACGCAGGCTGGCTTGGACGTTTTAGATAACGGCGGCAATGCCGTCGATGCCGGCGTTGCAGCTGGGATCGCGCTCGGCGTCTTGCACAGCGACTTGGTCAATTTTGCAGGCGTCGCACCGATCATGATCCGCATGGCCGATACCGGCGAGGTCGTCACCATTGATGGTCTCGGCGTCTGGCCAAAAGCGGCAAGTGTTGAATTTTTCGAAACGCACTACGGTGGAGATATGCCAACGGGCATTCACCGGACCGTCGTTCCAGCCGCCCCGGCGGCATGGATCGCCGCCTTGGATCGCTTCGGCACCATGCGCTATGGCGACGTTGCGAAATATGCGCTCCAGTATGCGCGTGAGGGCTTTCCGGTATTCCCCGTCTTTGCCAATTTTATCAAAACGAATATGGACGCCTATCAACAACGGCCTGCCAACGCGGAAATCTATTTGCCGAACGGTAAGCTGCCCCTGGTCGGCGATACCTTCGTTCAAAAGGACTTGGCTGCCACGATCCAGTACATGATCGATCAAGAAGCAGCGACAAAAGGGGATCGACGCGCCGGGCTTCGGGCCGCGCGGGACGCGTTCTATAAAGGCGATATCGCCGCTAAGATTGCGGACTATCACGCCCAAAACGAGGGATTTCTGACGCGAGATGACCTCGCAGCTTATGATGTCCGTTTCGAAGCGCCACTCAAGGCGCCGTTCGGCGACATTGATGTTTATGCATGCGGCGCATGGTGTCAGGGCATATCGCTGGCACAAGCGGTGCAGATGCTGGATGGCATGGACACCGCTGACTTACGCCACAACTCGGCGGACTATATCCATACCCTGACAGAAGTGTTTAAGTTGACGTTTGCGGACCGGGAAGCCTACGTGGCAGACCCAGCGTTCGTCGACGTGCCTGTCAAAGAAATGTTAAGCGATGACTATCTGGCGAAGCGCCGCCAACAGATTGATCCCACACGTGCTTACGCAGAAATGCCGCCGGCGGGTGAGTTGAAAAGTACCGGTGCGGGTTCAGCGTCGGCACTCCGGGCGCAGCCAGGAAATCCCTCAGCCGATGATCCGCACGACACCCTGCCCCGTGACGCAAAACATTTGTCGGACCCAGGGTCCGCCGATACATCTTACGTTGCGGTGATCGACAGTGCCGGCAACATGTTTTCGGCGACGCCCAGTGACACCTCCGCCGACGCCGTGGTCATCCCCGGCACCGGCATATGCCCATCGTCTAGGGGCTCACAATCACGCGGCACGCGTGACTCGATCAATGCCGTGGCGCCCGGCAAACGCCCCCGCCTGACACCGAACCCTGCGTTGGCGATCAAAGACGACAAACCGTTGATGGCGTTCGGGACACCCGGTGGCGATGTCCAGATCCAGGCGATGATCCAAGTGTTCTTGAATGCCTATGCCTTCGATATGGATATCCAATCGGCCGTCGAGGCGCCGAGGTTCGCGACCTACAGCTTCCCCTCCTCGTTTGCGCCCAACACCTACCATCCGGGCTTATTGATGATCGAAGAAAGCGTGCCGGATGACGTGTTTGATGACCTTATCACCCGTGGCCACAAGGCCGAGCGCTGGCCGGACGGCATCTATAAGGCGGGAAGTGTCCTGGCGGTGCAATTCGATCAAAAACAAAGCCGCCTTAAGGCCGGCGCGGACCCGCGACGTGCCGGCACGGCCCAGGGACGATAACGTCATGCATCCAAAAATGAATGACGCCGACGTACTTTCCGAGCTTCAGAATTTCGCCGAACGTGCGGCCAACGCGCCAACGCCGGAGACCCTCTTTAAATTGGCCGAGAACACAACGAAGGTGACCATCGGTCACAATCTATTTACAGTCATGGCCTTCGATCAGGACCGCATGGAAGTGCAGCGATGTTACAGCAGCGACCCAGATAGCTATCCGGTCGGCGGACGCAAAAAGAAACGTGATACGGACTGGGGACGGCATGTGCTAACGCAAGGCCAACCCATCATCGGCAGCAGCGAAGATGATATTCGCCGCTTTTTCGACGATCATAAAGTCATCATCGGCCTCGGGCTTTGCGCCGTCATGAACGTCCCGATTAAACGGTTGGGCACTGTCATTGGGACGATGAACCTGCTCGATATATCACCGCATTACACGGCAGATGACATCAAAATCGCCACCTTGATCACCTTAGGACTTGGCTTTGCACTGCCCGCGTAACCGCACACTTACAAACTCTGCCTGAACGATAATCAGGAGATGTAGGTATGTTGGCGTGACGACACGCAACCTTCGCGATCTATTTACGTCGACCTTGCACAATTCGATCCAGAATCATGGCGCAGAAAAGGATCGCAAACCCTGCCAATATCCCCTGTCCGACGTTGGCATATTGCAGCGCTTCAAGAACGTCTTCACCCAAACCTTTTGCGCCGATCAGGGATGCGACCACGACCATCGCCAGGCTCAGCATAATCGTTTGATTGATCCCGGCCCGAATTGACGGGCTCGCCAACGGCAAATCGACCCGTGACAGCAAATACCATTTGCTTGCCCCAAACGAGATCGCCGCCTCGCGCACGCTTTCAGGCACACCCCGCAAACCTAATACGGTCAGGCGTACCACCGGGGTGCCGCCAAAAATCATCGTTGTCACGACCGCTGCGGGCTTACCCGTCCCGAAAAACGCAATCACCGGGATCATGAAAACGAACGCCGGCATGGTCTGCATGAAATCCATAATCGGCTGAATAAACGAATAGAACTTCGGCCGACGGGCGCAAAACATACCCAAGGGGATACCGATGATGATCGACAGACACGCCGCCGTCCCCAGCAGCGCGAGCGTCGTCATCGCCTTCTCCCAAAAACCGAGAAACCCCATGTAGGACAGAAACGCGCCGGAAAAAATTGCAGTGCGAACCCCGGCTGCCAGCCCGGTCAACAAAATGATGAAACTCGCGATCACCAGCCAAGGCGTTTTCACGAAAACCAATTCGAGGCCATCCAGCATCAGTCGAATACCGAGCGTGATAAAATCGAATAACGCCTCGCCGTTGGATACTGCAAAAGCGAAGAACTGCTCAACCCACTCGATGCTCGACAGCCGGATCTGCGGGTCCGTCGGAAAATCGATCAACATCGGATAGACGCCCGGAAAACTATAATGCAGCACCGTGGCGGTCACCGTAATGCAGACGAAAACGGCGCTGAGCAAAATATGACGCATCGGCATACCCGCAGGTATGCTCTGATCAGAGAGCCATTCCGAGAAACGTTTTTCGAGGACGGTGTTCGCATAAAAGGCCTGCACGACCTTGATAGCGGCCAATATAGAAAATCCGCCAAGCGCGATCATTAAGCCTGAGTCTTCTAATTGCTGTGCTTCAAGACGAATGCCGCCGATGGCACCCTCTAAGG
Organism: uncultured Rhodospirillales bacterium; assembly: GCA_963974935.1. Classification (GTDB taxonomy): domain Bacteria; phylum Pseudomonadota; class Alphaproteobacteria; order Rhodospirillales; family Casp-alpha2; genus UBA4479. Next base: position 4,956 of record CAXBEV010000028.1, read on the forward strand.
ACTCGACCGACCGTCGATAAACATCCATTTTATCTGAGCCACTTTCAATCGCCGACTGAAGCTGTTGACGGCGCAAATCCAAGGTACCCTCAATCTGCGCGATCCGGTCCCAGGCGCTGCTTGCGAGATCCCCAAATAAGCCGCGTGCAATCTGAACGAACGCAAAAATCTCAACAATCAGAAATGACAATCCCCAGTTCCAAAGACCGCGCGCGGAAAACCAGATCGGCCCTAATAGGCCGGCCCACAGATTAATGGTCCAAACAAACTTGGCTTCGCTGCCGATGCGATCAAACTGAGTGATATAATAATCGGCATTGGTGCGAACAAACTTCGTGATTTGCGCGCGCCGATCCACAAGTTCCTGCGCGGCAAGATCAGCAGACGAAACCATCTGAATCTCAGGGTTCTGGCTTTGATGATCGCTCATGATACCTCCGTCCCTTCGATGACCGTTTGAAGAATGCTGCTGCGGGTAATGACGCCGACATCAACGCCGTTATCGACGACGATGATGGGTTTTTCTTCTTTTATGGCGAGATGGATGAGTGTGCTCAGCGAGTCGTTTTCGGCAATTCTTGGCGCATCGGCTGGAATTGCGCCGTTCTGCTGAATAAATGCGTCGATGGGCTTCATGACCGCGTGTGCGCGCACGACCTTAAGGCGCGAGATGCCGGCGACAAAATCTGCCACGTAATCGTCGGCGGGATGCATAACAATATCTTCGGCGGTCCCGATTTGTACGATCCGACCATCCCGCATAATGGCGATCCGGTCGCCGATCCGCACCGCTTCATCAAGGTCATGGGTGATAAAAATGGTGGTCTTTTTCATCACCCCCGAAAGCTTGATGAACTCGTCTTGAAGTTGGCGACGGATGAGTGGATCAAGCGCGCTGAACGGCTCGTCCATCAGCAATACGTCGGGGTCGGCAGCCAAGGCACGCGCCAAACCGACGCGCTGCTGCATACCACCGGATAACTCATGTGCAAACTTATTGCCCCAGGCTTCAAGCTCGACAATCTTAAGAATATCCTGAGCTTGGCGGAGCCTGTCGTTTTTGTTGACGTTGCGAATTTCAAGCGGCATCGCCACATTATCGATCACGGACCGATGCGGCAGCAGAGCGAAGTTTTGGAAAACCATACTGATTTTTCGGTTACGAAACTCCTGCAGCGCATGCGAACCAAGCGCCATGACATCCGTGCCTTCAATGATAATTTTGCCGAACGTCGGCTCTAACAGGCGGTTGAAGTGGCGAACCAGCGTCGACTTGCCGCTCCCCGACAGTCCCATGACGCAGAAGATTTCACCTTTGTTGACGGTCAAGCTGACGTCCGCAACGCCGACCACCGCATTGAAGCGTTCAAGCACTTGCGATTTCGTCAGGCCTTCATCGTGAATCGCCTGCATTGCAGCATCCGCATTGGCGCCAAATATTTTCCAGACATTTTCAATGATGACGACCGGTGCCGCCGCGCTGTCTGACATATCGCCTGAAAAATCTGCTGACATGTTGCGCTCCGATGCATGCATTGTTTCAGAAGCATATGTAACGGGGCTGCCGCCGAAATATCTATACGACGACAGCCCTTTGTTACTTAGCGGACGATTAAAGCCCCAACCACGCATCAACGCGCTTTGGGTTCGCCTTGATCCAATCAGTAGCAACTTCATAGGGATCGCGACCTTTGCCGGAAATCTCGTAGGCAAAGCTCGACACATCGTCGGCCGTCAGAGAAAACCGCTCGAAGAACTCGACAATCGCCGGCGAACGCGCCTTCAAAGACTTCGACCAAGCAATCTGAACCTGTTTCAGCGCATCCTTGGTCTCTACATGTGAGTTTTTAAACCAATCAGGTGAATCCGACGGCTGAACCATCTTGTATTTGGCAGGATCGTATTTTGGTTCGGTCAGCATCATCACGTCGAACATGTACCAAATTGCGTGCGGCTTATAGCAATAGAACGCATAGCCTTCACCTTTGGCGATGGAGTCCTTTACGCGTGCGGTTTTCACGCTTTCTTCGGCGCGGACCGCATCAATAAACGGCGACAAGTTATAGTCGCGAACTTTTACTTCGTTGACGTTGGCCGAGGCCCAGCCCGGCGCACCGATCCACATTTCACCTTTACCGTTGCCGTCGCTGTCCATCTTGATGGCAACGTCCGGACGGCCGAGGTCGGCGATATCGGTGATCTGGTTGGCTTTGGCGAAGTCCTGCGAAACGCAGAAGCCTTGGTTTCCTTCGTAAGGGTTTTTGCTGAGCTGAACAGTGCCTTCACCATCGACATATTTCTTTGTGAAGCTTTCTTGGTTCGGTAGCCAGACATCCGGGTGTACATCGATATCGCCCTTGCCTTGATCCATGGCTTGGAAAATCGTCGCATTGTTACCCGGAACCAGTTCGGCTTCGCCACCGATCCGCTGAACAACCACCGCTTGCAGCAACGCTGCAATGGCCTGCGCACCGGTCCATGTCGGTTTGCCGATCATAACTTTTTCGGCACTGAACGCCGGCGCCGACGCCATACCAATGGCACCTGCAACAAATATACTGAGTATAGCTTTTTTCACTTTCGCCTCCTTTGAGTGATCCATAATGCAAATTTTCGAGCGTATGACGCTTCTTGTTATTTGAATGCGGTGTTCCCTTAATCGCGCATAAGCACTCCCTTAAGACGGGACGAGCATCTCCTCATAAGCAAAGAGTGCGACCGATCCGCCGGTATGAAGAAACAAGACCTTATCGGTGGGCTTAAAAAAACCGGCCTTGGTTAGTCCGACCATGCCGGCAAAGCCTTTTGCAGAATAAACCGGGTCAAGCAAAAGGCCTTCGCGCTTCGCCGCGAGATCAATCGCGGCTAATGTCGACGGCGCGGGCAAGCCGTAGCCTTCGCCGACATACCCGTCATCGACAAGAACCTTCGTGCCAGCGTTACCGTCCACGCCCAACTTGGTCAGCGTGCGTTCAACGAGCGCAGACACAGCTTTTACTTGGTGATCATGTTTTTGGCGGACACTGACACCCATCACAGGCAGGCTACTGCCCAACGCATGGAGGCCCGCGACCAGCCCGGCTTGGGTGCCGGTGCTCCCCGTCGCCATCACAATCCAATCAAAATTGATCGCCATGGCTTTGGATTGCACGATAATTTCCTGAGCACACGATACATAACCCAGCGCGCCTATTGCGTTGGACCCGCCACCGGGTATGAAATACGGGCGATGCCCTTCAGCCCGCAGCTTTTCTGCGGCGGCCTCGGCCTCGGCATTCATGTCTAAGCCGGACGGCCGAAACTCAATCGTTGTGCCAAATAGTTTATCCAGAAAAACGTTGCCGGTTTTTTCGTAGTCTGGGGCACGATCAGGAACCCGGCGCTCCAACAGCGCATGACATTTCAAACCGACACGGCAAGCCGCTGCCGCCGTTTGGCGCACATGGTTCGACTGCACGGCGCCTTGCGTCACGAGCATATCCGCACCTTGTTGGAGTGCGTCGCCGACCAAGAATTCAAGCTTACGTGTTTTATTACCACCGCTGGCGAGCCCGGTGCAGTCGTCGCGCTTAATATAAAAACTGGGACCCGCAAGATGCTCGCTTAAACGCAGCATCTGTTCAATCGGCGTCGGTTGATGGCAGAGCGAAACCCGCGGAAAACGATTAAGCTCAAGCAGATCGCTCCCCTTATCCGTCAAAACGTCCATGCTTCGCTGCTCCCAATGCCATATTTGTTATGCAATCAGGGTGTTCGAGTTTTCGTCATATGGCCAATTCTATGTTTGCCTAGCATTATGCAAATTTTGCATAATGCTAGGCAACATGGATTTTTCACTCTTCAAAGATCTCGCACATCTCTCACGGACCGGGAATTTTTCCCGGGCGGCGGAGTTATCAAATCTCAGCCAACCCGCCTTTAGTCGCCGAATTAAAGCCTTAGAAACGTGGGTCGGCGTGACGCTTGTAGATCGATCTTCGCATCCAGCGAAGTTAACCGGTTCCGGCCGACAAATGCTTGAAGCCGGCGAGCAAGCCATTGCACGGATTGAGACCGAGCGAGATCAAGTGCGGGCCCTTTTGGCGCAACCCGATAAATACGTTGTCTCGTTTTCGACACAACACTCTATTGGCTGGCGATTTTATCCGTCGTGGCTCCAGGCGTTCGAAAAATCGTTTGGGGCGATCATGTCACGCCTTCGCGCCGATGATCTGCCGAACTGTATCGACGATCTAAAGAAAGGCCACGTCGATTATGTCATCGCCTATCAGAGCAACTATTCGCCCAGCATGCCGAAATTTCCATCGCTGGAATCATTAGAGATTGGACAGGATAAACTGATTCCGGTCAGCAAGGCGACGCCGTCCGGCACACCACTGTTCGACATCGATGACCCAAACCTCTCCGCCATTCCATATTTACAATTTGGCCACACGGCACCCATCGGGCGTCATGTCGAACCGCTTCTCAAGGCCGGCGGCCTGCACCAGAAACTATCCGTTGTTTATGAAAACTCTATGGCTGGTGCGCTACGCATCCGTGCACGAGACGGCGCCGGCATCGCTTGGCTGCCGCAAAGCCTTGTTCAGCCGGATCTTGATACAGGCATTCTGACCATTGCCGGCAAGCAGAGTTGGCACATTAACCTGCAGATATTGATCCACCGAACCAATTCTAACACCAATGAATTAACGCGGAAAATTTGGACGTTTTTAGCACTGCGCGAAAACGTCCCATTGATCCCGGCAGATTAGAACTCAAATCTCCGGCGATAAATTCAAACACCAAATGGCGAACAGCGGGTCCGCGTCGGATTTCATCGCATGCAAGATATCTGGCACGTTATAAACGTAGCCACCTGGACCTGGGGCCCACCATTCTTCATCCTTTTGTCGCCAAAAGCCTGGGCTTAAAACGATGTACACTTCCTCGGGCGGATGGTGGTGATCCGGATAAACGATATCTGGGCGCATCAGAGTGACACCGACCGTGATCTCATCGCTAAAGACGATGCCCTTCGGGCCGATAACTTCAGCATTTATATACCCGTGTTCGAAGACGACGTCCCCGCGTGCTGCGCGCCGATACCATGGCAACTGATCTGCAAACTTAGAAAAACTTGGTACAAACTTCGAGACGGGCTCATCCAATTGGCAGGCCAACCCAAGCGCCGCTTCCAGTTCATCGCTAAGCGGGTTTTCACGCCGAACGCTTCGAAGGTGCATCGGCGTACGCTGTAAGACATTCGCCATCTGTTTCGCAGCCAAAAAACCCGCCTGCGGCACATCATGAATATCTGCAAGACTCCGGGACACGTGATCGCCAAAATCATTCAGCAGCTTTTCCATACTCGACACCATATAATGATTAAATGATAAATCTAATTCACGTTTCAGACACCGCGAATGAGAAAACCTTCATTCACGTGTAAAAAATTCACGCATTTGTTTTAGATCAATTCAATAAGCTAGAAAATCGTCTAATAAGAAACACCAACGTCCAGAAATTTGTGTAAATGAAAAAATGGAGTCAGGCATCCTCAATGACCTCAGACACTTTCGCTCACCCTCTCACCCCACTATTCGATCCGCGATCGGTGGCCGTCTTTGGCGCGACCGAGTTGTCGGACAGCGTCGGCGCAAGGGTGTTCGCCAAATTGAACTCGGGGGCGTTCGATGGTCGAGTCGTGCCCATCAACCCCAAATACAAAAAAGTCGGCGGGCTGAAGTGCTATCCGTCGATCGAAGCCACGCAAACACCGATCGATTTGGCGGTCATCGCGACACCTGCGGCTACAGTCCCTAAAATCATCCGCGAATGCGGCGAAGCCGGGACCAAGGCGGCGATTGTTCTCTCTGCGGGATTCGACGAAGCCGGGGATTCCAGCAATTCCCTCAAAGCGGAGCTGATCGACGCTGCTCATCGCTCCGGTGTCAGGTTTTTGGGACCAAATTGCGTCGGCATCGTCCGACCGTGGCACGGCCTGGATGCGACTTTCTTGCGTGCCAATACACCGAGGGGCCGCCTTGCCCTAGTCTCGCAGTCCGGTGCGTTGTGCTCAGCGATTTCCGATTGGGCAGAACCGCATCATCTTGGATTCTCAGCCATCGTGTCGCTTGGCAACGCCACCGATCTTGATTTTGGCGATATTCTGCATTTTCTTGCAAGCGATCCAAAGACCGAGGCCATCCTGCTGTATATTGAGGGTGTCCGGGACGCGCCCGCATTCCTGTCATTTCTACGTGCCGCCGCACGGACGAAACCAATCATCGTACTCAAAACGGGTCGTCACAATCAAAGTTCCAAAGCGGCACACACACATACCGGCGCGTTGATTGGCGACGACGCCGTGTTCGACGCCGCACTGAGCCGTGCAGGTGCCGTTCGCGCGGGGACATTCGGTCAACTTTTCGCAGCAAGTGAAATTCTGTCGGCGGATGTGCACGCAGACGGCAATCGGCTTGGTATCGTGACGAACGGTGGTGGCGCGGGCGTTCTTGCGGGAGACCGCGCCGGTGACCTGGGAGTCGATCTTGCTGAGCCATCGGCGGCAACAGTGGAAATTCTTAACAGCTTTCTGCCGCGTTACTGGTCGCACGGCAATCCGATCGACATCCTCGGTGATGCAACACCGGAACGTTACGCACGCGCCATCGAAGCCGCACTCGCGGATAAAAACTTCGACGGTATTCTCGTGATGTTAACGCCGCAAGCGATGACGGAGGCGACCGACGTGGCCGACGCGCTTATCAATGCTATTCCCAAGCGAAATAAGAAGCCGGTTCTGGCCTGTTGGATGGGTGAAAGTTCGGTAACAGCCGCGCGGCAAAAGTTGTCCGCGGCCGGCATTCCCGATTTCACGACACCGGAGCGCGCCGTCGAGGCATTTTCGTATCTTGCGGAGCATCGTCGGAATCGAGAGTTGGCGCTTGAAGTCCCAGGCCCCTTGTCAGAGGACCATCCGCCTGACTTGCAGGGCGCTCAAATGATTATTGATGCGGCCCTCGCGGAGGGACGGCATATGCTTTCGGACATCGAATCAAAAGCGCTCTTGAGAGCCTTCCGCATTCCCGTGAACATGACGATACGCGCGGAAGACGCTTCCGACGCACTCATTGCGGCAGAGTCCGTCGGCTTTCCCGTCGTGATGAAAATTGCATCGCCGGACATTTCTCATAAATCAGATATCGGCGGCGTACGGACCGGCATTATGAATGCGGCGGACGTAAAAATCGCGTTTCGAGAGATGATGGATCGCGTCAAAGACGCAAAGCCGGAAGCCAAAATCGACGGCGTAACCATCGAGCCACAAGCGCAAATCGAAGATGCCCGCGAACTTGTCGTCGGCGTCAGCAGGGATCCCGTATTCGGTCCGGTGATGATGTTTGGGGCTGGCGGTACAATGGTAGAATTGCTGCGCGATAGCGCCGTCGCACTACCGCCGCTGAACACCGTTATCGCCAACCGGCTTATGGATCGGACGCGCGTCTCACGTCTCCTTGGCGCATTTCGCGACAGAACCGCCGTTGATCGTGATGAGATCGTTGACGTTCTCATGAAGGTCTCAGATTTAGTATGCGAATTGCCCGAAGTCATCGAGCTCGATATCAATCCACTATTCGCCGGATCGACGGGAGTCCTTGCCGTCGATGCCCGCATCAGCATCGCCCGCCCCCCGGCAAACCAAGATCGCTACGCGCACGTCGCAATTCACCCTTATCCGCGCCACCTCGTTTTGCAAGAATACTTGACCGACGGGACGCCCCTTACGATCCGACCGATCCGACCAGAAGACGCCGAAAGCGAAGCCAACTTCGTTGAAAATTTGTCCCCAGGCGCCAAGCGGTTCCGCTTCATGGGAACTATCAACGAACTCTCGCGCGAGATGCTTGTCCGTTTCACGCAAATCGACTATCGCCGAGAAATGGCCTTGGTCGCGATTGCCAAGCGCGGTGATAAATTGGAACAACATGGCGTTGCGCGCTATGTGATTAATCCCGACAACATCTCATGCGAATTTGCCGTTGTCGTGTCGGATTCCCTGCGCAAACAAGGGATCGGGACTCGTCTGATGGAGGCACTCATCGAAGCCGCCCGCCATCACCGATTGAAGAAAATGGAAGGTACCGTCCTGCACGACAATCATCCGATGCTGGACCTCACCCGGGAACTCGGGTTCTCACAAAGAAAGCTACCCGACGATCCAACCGTGGTTGCTGTTGAGCTTTGCTTGTAGATCAAAAATGCTTGGTTTTATTTCTCACGCCGAATGCAAACTGCACGACCCTGGCGCCGGTCATCCCGATACGCCTAAGCGCCTAGACGTCATCGATGACGCCCTGATTGCAAGCGGATTAAGTACCGTGATGCGGTTTTTCGATGCGGAGATGGCCGAGCGAAAAGATCTCGCACGGGTACACGACGACGCGTACATCGACACCATCTTCAAGGCCTCTTCGGCATCCGGCTCGGTTGCGCTTGATGATGACACGGTATTGTCGCCTGACACGTTAAACGCTGCGTTGAGGGCTGCTGGCGCGGGCGTTCAGGGTGTCGATCTCGTCATGCAAGGGGACGTGGACAGCGTGTTTTGCGCGGTAAGGCCACCCGGTCATCATGCGGAACGCGGCAAGGCCATGGGATTTTGCATTTTCAACAACGTCGCCGTCGCCGTCGCTCATGCCATGGAAGAATACGGCCTGACGCGCGTGGCCGTCGTCGATTTTGACGTTCATCACGGTAACGGCACCGAGGACATTTTCGCAGATGACCCGCGCGTGCTGGTATGTTCGATTTTTCAGTACCCATTTTATCCCCATACGGGTCTCTCTTCGAAATCCAGTAACATCATCAATATCCCGTTACCAGCCGGCACGAGCGGCGGTTCATTTCGAGACGCCGTCAAAATAAAATGTCTTCCCGCCTTGGACGCGTTCAAACCTCAACTCATTTGCGTCTCAGCGGGTTTCGATGGTCATGAATACGACGACATGTCGGGCTTCGCCCTTCGAGAAGATGACTACGCGTGGATTACACGGCGCATCGTCGATGCCGCCAATCGCCACGCCAACGGACGTATCGTCTCAATGCTAGAGGGCGGCTACGAATACGGCGCGCTTGCGCGAAGCGTTGTCAGTCATTTGAAGGCGCTGATGGGCTAAATCGATGTGCCAGACCTTGCAGATGCATTGCAGCGGTTTTTATGCTTGGCGTCAGACCACCGCTAAGCAAGCGTGCTCTAGAAGATGTCCGCCAGACCGATCTGCTCCCAAAAAATCGGACCATATATGGCTGGAATTTTCCAATTATGATCCCGGGATCGAAAGAAGCAGATTTCCATGAAGGCATTGACGTTTTCAGAGCCACAGATAGCGTTTTTTTGAAGCAGGCGGAGGAGGTTGGCACGCAGTCGATGCATGCATGCGCCTTTAAGCGCTAAATTCGGCCGATCACCATGAGCACGACAACGATGATCAAAATGGTGCCGATGACACCCATACCGCCGTGGCCGAACCCATAACCATAACCACCGAGTCGGCCGCTGAATCCACCGAGAAGAAAGATGACCAGAACAATGAGAAGAATGGTGCCAAGTGACATCGACGTTACTCCGTTAGCGCCGTGATTCGACGCCTTGTTATATATTAAGGCCGACCATGTCTTGAGCCGTTCCCCCGCGCGCGACGAATGGACCGGCCCAAGTATTTCAATATCGAATGATACAGGATGAAATGGACGGCGTGATAGATTCGGATTTTACCTACTTGACGTCTTTGACGCGGCGCAAGCCGTGCAGGTTGCTGGGAAGTCGATGTTGAGCTCGGGCGAGCGCACCGGCGAACCGCGCCAGTGCCGGTAGGGATGCAGAGGCCGTTTTCGCCATCACGGCGGCGCGGTGATTTTCGACCGTGCGTTGACTGATGCCGAGATCCGCCGCAATGTTTTTACTAGGATGACCGCGCAGGACAAGTTCCATCACTTGTCTCTGCCGGGGCGTCAGGCGCTTATAACGATCAGCGATACCTGCCAAACACGTATCGCGCGCAGCCCCATCTGCGGATTTTTCGAGGGCCATCGTAATACTCTTTCGCAACTCGTCAATTTTGATCGGCTTTTCGATGAAGTCCAGTGCCCCGGCCTTCATCGCATCGACGGCGATCTCCGTATCGCTGAGTCCCGTTATCATGATTGTCGGCAATCGACTGCCAATATCAGCCAGATGTTGGAGTAATTTAAGTCCGCTCATCCCCGGCAGATAGGCATCAAGTATAAGACACTGCGTGCCGCGGGGCTGATAATCCTCAAGGAACGTCTCGGACGTCGCATACAATTTCACGATGCGTCCGTCCTGTTCCAACTCGACACTCAGTTTTTTGCGCAGGATGGAGTCGTCATCAATGACATTGACGATCACTTCGTCCGTCTGCCGTGAATTTTTGCTCGGCTGCGGCCATGGCTTGGCTTTGTCGATAAGCCGACTCATGGCCTTTTCCAGCTCTTGCGGCGAGATCGGTTTGTGTATGTACTGGCAATTCTCTTGCGTAATCCGCCGGAGAATATCCGGCGAAATATCACCGGTCAGAACAATGATCGGCACATCATGATTGAATTTTTTCCGGAACTTGATGGCGAGTTGCAGCCCGTTTGTGCTGCCCGTCAAATTGAAATCGGCAATAATGATGTCCGGCGGCGTTGTTGCCGCAGTGAGTATTCGGTTCAATGACGCACTGCTTCGCGCCGTTCGCACGGTATGTCCTGCATTGTTGAAGGCACGCCCGAAAAGTTCCAGAAGATCCGGTTCATCTTCTATCAGCACGACGTTATATGATGTGGCGGCGTGATCAGCGTCTGCGGCAACACCGCTTTTGATAGGCGCCATCAGCGATCGGCTGGCATTGTCAGCGGCCAACTCGACCTCAACGGCAAACACTGTTCCTCTGCCCGGACGGGACACGACATTGATGCGATGCTCTAGCAAGCGTGCCATACGATCAACAATAGCGAGTCCAAGCCCGAGCCCCTCCGCATTGGTCGAAGCGCCAGCGAGTTGATGGTACTCGTTGAAGATCAACTTTATGTCTTCTCTGGCAATGCCGACGCCGGTATCCCAGATTTCGATCCGTAGCGCGTTCTCGTGACGGCGGCAACCGAACAGTATCTTACCTTCGGTCGTAAATTTAATGGCGTTTGCCAATAAGTTCCTGAGTATCTGTTCGAGTAAGGGCGGATCGCTGAAGATTTGCCGCCGACAGTGCACGACCCGCAGTTCAAGGTCTTTTGCCTCCGCATGATAGCTGAATTCGTCGCTCAGCCGCTTGAGAAGGTCGCTGATCTCGAAGTCTATCTTTTCAACCGGAATGATGCCTGCATCTATCCGATTTATATCCAATAGAGAGTTCAGCATACCGGACACGGAGGCGAGCGTCGTGCCGATGCGTGCTACCAGCTTTTTAGCATCGCTGTTATTTATGGTCGGTTCCAGCATGCCATGAAGCAGCATCAGGGTTTGCAATGGTTGGCGAAGGTCGTGGCTGGCAGCGGCAAGAAAGTTCGACTTTGTAGCATTCGACATCTCAGCGAGTTTGCATGCGGTCTCAAGGGCGCCAGCGGCATGCATTTGCTGGGAAATGTCGTGATATGTAATCACGATCCCGTCGATTTTATTGTCTTTGGTACGATACGGTAGGATTCGGCGGTTGAACCATTTTCCATGGAGCGCCTTGATCTCTCGTTGCCTCGGCGACCAATCCTTGAGGACGGATTTCGCATCATCCAACAACTCCGCATCGGCGGAAAGCGGGCTTAGGTCCGAAAGCGGGCGCCCTATATCCCCTTGAATAATATTGAATACGGCCCGGGTTGTCGGGGTGAAGAAGCGAATATTGAAGTGGGTGTCGAGAAAGATGGTTGGCACGTCGGTACTAAAGAGTACGTTCTGAAGATCATTCGAGGTGCGTCGCTGCTGCTCCAACGTCTCCTGGAGTTGCGTGTTGAGCGCCGACAATTCCTCGTTGAGCGATTGCAGTTCCTCTTTCGACGTCAGAAGTTCTTCGTTCGTTGCCTGAAATTCTTCGTTCGCCGACAACGCTTCGTCGTGAATGATCATCTGTGATTCGGTAAGAGTCTCGACATTATATCGCGCCGTTGCGATTTCGATTTTCTTTGCCGCAAGTTCCTTTTCCAACGCCGCGATCCGCAATGGATCATAGTGCACCACACCGTTGGCCTGTTGCTCCGTCGGATCCGGCGTCTCGACAAAACAAATCAAAAGAAAATTTTCACCATCGCTTTGAACTGGCTGGACAGATATATGAAATGATATTTCTCTGCCTTCTCGGTTGATCCGGCCACCCTCGACCTTGATCCGATCATTGATCATCGCCCCACGCGAGATAGCCTCGCGAAGATAGCTGCGCACGTCATCGTGGGCCATCGCCATAATATCGTTGGTGGGATGACCGGAAACGACGCGAAGATAATGTGCGATCTCCCCTAACGTGAAGATGCATTCTTGCTTTTCGTTGATGAGAACCGATGACGGCGCGAAGGACTCCAACACCAATCGACGACATATATCTGCCAGAAAAGTCTGTCGCGGCAGGGTCCGCACGACGTCGGTGCGCGGATGGGAGCGTAACTCGCGGTTGGTGATGGATGACACATCTGGGAACCGTTTAGCGCGTTCGCCAGATTGCCGATAGACCCATTCTCTTTTAAAAACAGGCACAAAACGTTCTTCGCGCGCGCCGAGCGTTTCCGATGCACCGAGCAACAAGAGGCCCCGGTCGTTGAGAGAAAAATCGAACAGAGAAATGACTTTGGCTTGCGCATCCGGCAACAAATAAATCAGCACATTTCGACACGAAATCAAATCAATACGCGAGAAAGGTGGGTCCACCAAGACATCCTGAACCGTAAAT
>CAXBEV010000029.1:0-17485 GCA_963974935.1 uncultured Rhodospirillales bacterium
GCGGTGACGACGATCCTGGGCGCAACCACGGTCGCCGTGCAGTGCCCGCGCCCGGCTTTGTTGAAGCGGCCGACGGCGGTCCATGGATAGACCCGGGAGTTCGCTTTGACGCGCACATCGCTGGCGCCGAACACGCTTTTCGGGCGATAGGTATAGTCGGTGGTTTGCGCCATGGCCGCCGGCATCGGCAGTGTCGCCATGGCCCCGCAGATCAGCGCGAGGGCGACGGCAAACAGCACACGCGTCATATCGGTTGCATCCGGAGCGCGCCGTCCAGGCGCACGACCTCGCCGTTCAGCATGACGTTGTCGATCATGTGCATGGCGAGCTTGGCATATTCGGCGGGATCCCCCAGGCGCGACGGAAACGGCACGCCCTCGCCCAGTGATTTCTGCACCTCTTCGGGCAGCCCGAACAACATCGGCGTGCCAAAGATACCCGGTGCGATGGCCAGCACACGCACCCCGCTTTTCGCCAGCTCACGCGCCGCCGGTAACGTCATCGACGCGACACCACCTTTCGACGCCGCATAGGCCGCTTGGCCAATTTGACCCTCAAAGGCGGCGATCGACGATGTGTTGATGATCACGCCGCGCTCACCCGTCTCCAATGCATCCAATCCGACCATGTCGGCGGCGGCCAAGCGCATCACGTTAAACGTGCCGATCAGGTTGATGTTGATGACCCGGGCGAAGGTATCCAGCGGCTGTGCGCCGTCGCGGCCGACGATCTTTTTCGGCGGTGCGATCCCGGCGCAGCTGACCAAAATCCGCGCCGGACCGTGGGTGGCGCGGGCGGCTTCAATCGCTTCTTCGGCGCTTTCTGCGCTGGCGACATCGCAGCCGATGGCAACCCCGCCGAGTTCGTCGGCAAGCGTGCCGGCGTCTTCGGCGTTGAGGTCCAGCAACGCCACTTTGGCGCCCGCCGCCGCCAGCGCCCGCGCTGTCGCCGCCCCCAGCCCCGATGCTGCGCCGGTAACGATCGCCGCGTGACCCGTGACGTCCATATCAGTATCCTCCATAAAACGATGCATCTATTTTACCAAGAGACCGAGGTGGCGACAACGTGAGCCGAACACCCGAAGAAAACGAACACATCGTCAAAGAGGGCTTTGTCGACAAGGCGCGCCGCACCTTGGGCCGCGTGCCGTTTTCGGACGAAGCGGTGGCCGCCTATTATTGCGCCAAAGACCCAATGACGCCGACGTCTGTAAAGGTCACTGTGATGGCCGCGCTGGCATATTTCGTGATCCCCACCGATGCGATCCCCGATTTCATTGCCATGCTCGGCTTCACGGATGATGCTGCCGTGTTCTGGATCGCGTGGCGGACGATTTCAGCCTACGTCACCACCGATCACCGCGACAAAGCCAAGCTGTTTTGGCAAAAAGACAACAACGACCAAGGGCCGCGCACAAAAGACGCGCCCGATTGATAAACATGAGGAGGAACAGGTGAGCACAAAAACGCAGCCACTTTGGCAACCCAGCGCGGCGATGATCAACGAAGCGCGGATCACCGAATTCAAACACAAGGTCGAAGCGGATTGGGGCGTCACCCTCGACGACACCCAGGCACTTTGGCAGTTCTCGGTGACCGAGCTGGAAAAGTTCTGGGACTCGGTCTGGGACTATGCCGAGATTATTGCCGAAACCAAAGGCGACCGCGTGCTCGTGGACGGCGACAAGATGCCGGGCGCGAAATGGTATCCGGACGCACGGCTGAACTTCGCGGAAAACCTTTTGCGACGCCGCGACGACGGCGAGGCGATGGTATTTCAGGGCGAAGACAAAGTGACGCGCCGTCTCAGCTTCAAAGACGTTTACGATCAAGTATCGCTGTACGCGCAAATGCTGAAAGGCCTGGGCGTCGGCGTCGGCGACCGGGTCGCGGGATATTTGCCGAACATGCCGGAAACGGTGATCGCGATGCTGGCGACAAGCTCGCTCGGCGCCGTGTGGTCTTCGTGCTCACCGGACTTCGGCGAGCAAGGGGTGCTCGACCGCTTCGGTCAGATCGAGCCGAAGGTGCTGTTTTGCACAGATGGCTATTGGTACAACGGCAAGCGCCACGATGTGCGCGCTAAGACAGATGTCATCGCCCGACAAATCCCAAGCTTGGTGACATGCGTGCTGCTGCCGTATGGCGACCAAGACGCCGACACCGGGCCGCTGCAAAATGCCGTCACCATCGGCGAGGCGACCAAAGACCTGCAGCCGACCGAGATCGACTTCCAACACCTGCCGTTCGCGCATCCGCTGTATATTATGTTTTCGAGCGGCACCACCGGCGCACCGAAATGCATCGTGCACAGCCAGGGCGGCACACTGTTAAAGCACGCGTCCGAGCAGCCGATCCATTGCGACGTCCGCGACAGCGACCGGGTGTTCTTTTTCACCACGTGCGGGTGGATGATGTGGAACTGGCTGGTCACCAACATCGCCTGGGGGGCGACGTTGATACTGTACGACGGCTCGCCGTTTTATCCGTCGGGCAACGCATTATTTGCCTTGGCTGAGCGCGAAAAATTCACTTTCTTCGGCACGTCTGCAAAATTCATCGATGCGCTCAACAAGGCCGAACTCAGGCCCGGCGATACGCATGATCTTTCGAGTCTCCGTGCATTCGTATCCACCGGGTCGCCGTTGGCGCCCGAGGGTTTTGATTACGTCTATGACGCGATCAAGCCGGACGTGCATTTGGTATCGTTTTCCGGCGGCACCGATTTGATGGGATGTTTCTGCGGTGGTGATCCGACCCGGGCCGTGTGGCGGGGCGAAATCCAAGCGCGGTTCTTAGGCATGGCGGTCGAGGTCTTCGACGATGAAGGCCACCCCATGCAGGGCACCAAGGGCGAGCTTGTCTGCACAAAGCCGTTTCCGTCCGTGCCGTTGGGTTTTTTGAACGATCCGGACGATGCACGCTTCAAAAATGCATACTTCGAAATGTTTCCGAACATCTGGACGCACGGCGACTACATCATGCTGACCGAACATGACGGCATCATTATTTTTGGCCGCTCCGACGCGACGCTGAATCCGGGGGGCGTGCGCATCGGCACGGCGGAGATTTACCGCCAGGTCGAAAAGCTGGACGACATTCAAGAAAGCATCGTCATCGGCCAAGAATGGGATCACGACGTGCGTGTCGTGTTGTTCGTGGTGCTGAAACCGGGTGCGACGCTGGACGACGACTTATCTCAGCGTATCCGCCAACAGATCCGCGACAACTGTACGCCCCGCCATGTACCGGCGAAAATCATCCAGGTCACCGACATCCCCCGCACCAAATCCGGCAAAATTACCGAGCTTGCGGTGCGTGATATCGTGCATGGACGGGCTGTCAAAAACAAAGAAGCTTTGGCCAACCCCGAAGCATTAGATTTGTTCGTCGACCTGCCCGCGCTTGCGACGTAAGGCTTAAATTTCGATGTTGGCGACGGCGCGATAAAGCGCTTGCAATGCACTCGGCGCATCGCCGTCGGCACGCTTGGCGCGGGCTTCCAATTCGGCCACGCAGGCTTCGGCGACAGCCTTCAACTCGGACGTTTCAAGTTCACCCAGGAATTGTCCCGGGTTAGTGCGGATTGCCATGATAAATGGGTTGCTCATCTATTCTTCTCCCGTCGCACGAAGCTTTGATGTTGCCAAATGCGTCGCCGTCATTGCGGCCTCACTCATCAGCCACTGTCGAAACGCGTTGACCTTCGGGCGGTCCACATTCGCGGGCGTGGACGCCACGTAATATCGGTAGCGCGCCGTCAACGCGAGATCAAACGGCTTTACCAAAAACCCGGCCTGAAGCGCATCGGCAACCAAGATGCCACGGCCGAGCGCGATCCCCTCACCGTTGATTGCGGCTTGGATCACCAGATTTGAATGGGAATAGCCGGGGCCCCGCATCGGGTCGATATCCGAAACACCTGCGGCCTTCAGCCACATTTTCCAGTCTTCCATCATGTCGTCGTGGATCAGCGTGAAGTGACGCAGGTCGCTCGGCACCTTAAGAGGGATGTCGCCATTGATCATCTCGGGTGCACAGACCGGAAAGATTTCTTCGCGCATCAATTCTTCCGCTTGTAATCCCGACCACTCGCCCAGACCATAGCGAATGCCGATGTCGATACCGTCACGGTCATAATCCATAATCGCATCGGATGTCGCCAAACGTACATCGATATCCGGATGCGCGTCCCGAAAACGGGTAAGGCGTGGCATCAACCACGTGGCCGCCAAGCTATCCATGGTGGCGACCGTCAAAACGCCCGCTTGGTCGCGCCGCTTAACTCGCGCCAAGGCGGCATCCATCCGATCAAACGCATCGGACATATCCGGCAACAACGCCTGCCCCACATCGGTTAAAATCAAATTTCGGTTGCGACGTTGGAACAACGTCAAACCGATCTGCTCTTCGAGTGCTTTTACCTGATGCGAGATCGCGGCCTGGGTTACGTTCAACTCGTCGGCAGCACGCGTGAAACTGAGGTGGCGGGCCGCAGCCTCAAACGCACGAAGCGCATTCAAAGACGGTAAACGTCGGGTCATAGCCGTGTCGCTTTTCTGTAAAAATTTTCATTAATATCTATTATCTATATATTACGGATTAGATCCCATGTTATCCATAACATATTGATTAAACGTTATTTTTAAATTGTTACCAAGACATTCAGATTAGCATAAGTAATGTTTAAATAAGAATATGTCGTTTGTGGAAATTTCCGGGCCGACGTACTCATGATGCGTAAACAGGCCGCTGACTGTCGGCGCCACTGTAAATCAGGAGTACCTACAATGAGCACCTTCAAAAGCACGATTTCGTTGGCATCCCCCTTCAAGCGCACCGGCGTTAAAGGTGTGGCGCTTAACGTCTTCGCATTGCCGGAGCGCATGTGGGAAGTCCTGATCATATGGCAGCATCGCCTTGCTATGCGCCACGCGCTAACACGCATGGAGCCATATCTGCTGAACGACATGGGGATAAGCCCTGAAGACGCTGCGCGGGAAGCTGCAAAGCCGTTTTGGCAAGCCTAAGCAAACCGCGTGTTCCCAAGTTGTTCGAACAGCCGACAGCGGGGCCGATGTCGAATGTCGCGGCCCCGCTGCTTGCGGCGCAGTGACATTTTCACGCATGATATGTAGATCAAAACAACGGAGGCTGTTATGTCGATGATGCTGGATCATTTGCGCACGATGGCGCGCTACAATAAATGGGCGAACGCACGGCTAAGCGCGGCGGCAATGGCCATCAGCGAAACCGAATACATGGCCGAGCGCGGTGCTTTCTTTGGCTCGATACATGGCGCGCTTAATCATTTGCTTTTGGTAGACCGGCTTTGGCGGGGCCGCGTGGAAGACAAGCCTTATCCAGCCGATAGCCTAGGTGAAACCGTCGCCGATAGCCGGGGCGCCTTGCTCCAACTGCGCGCCGTCGAAGACGATATCCTGATTCAGTTTACCGACGGCTTCGATGCCGAAAGCCTCGCACAAAAGATATCGTACAAAAGCTTGGTTGGCTTTTCAGGCGAAGATCAAGTCAGCGTCATTTTGGCGCACATGTTTAACCATGCGACGCACCATCGCGGCCAGGTGCACGGCCTGCTCTCACAGGTGCCGAGCGACCCGCCGCCACTAGATCTGATGATTTACCTGCGCGATATAGAGACCGCTTAAAATACGCAATGCTTGGCAAAGTCGGCTGCTTCGTTGGCCGACCAATCACCTTTCGGCTTTTCTTTCAAGGATGCACACCATTCATCGGAGCCAACCTCCGGCGAACACGCGCTGAGCGCGCCAAACGCAACGATGACCAGCGCCAGCGTGAAAAAGCGTGAAATGTGTTTTGGCATAAAAATTCTCCCATTAAATGACGCACCACTGATAACGGAATTATGAGCAGACGGGAAGCGCCATTACCAAGGCTAAAATGACCGCTACGTCGTCGTGCGGAGCACCAGTATGGAAACATCGTCGCGGGTCTTGGCATCTCCTTGAAATGCTTTGATATCGGCCAGAATATTTTCACACACGGTCGCACTGCCGTGCCCGTGAGCCGCCCTGATTGCCGCTTTTAAGCGCTGCAGGCCGTACTGCTCGCCGTTGCCATTGACGGTTTCGCGTATCCCGTCGGTTACCGCCACGAGCATACCACCCTCAGGAATCTTCGTGGTATCTGCGCCGTACGCCCAATCTGCATCGACGCCCAACGGAATCCCTTCACCTTCTAACTGTGAAAACGTGTCATTTTTCGGGTCATAAATCAGCGCCGGCTCATGTCCTGCCGAGATCCATGTGATTTCAGGTGTCGAGGGGTGGATATGCAGATACAGCAGCGTCAAAAAACGCCCACCGCCGGCATCTTCGGCAAGGCGCTCATTAACCGCGTTCATCATGGACGCCGCATCACTAAACTGACCGGCCGCGGCGCGAAGCGCTGCGCGCGCACTGGTCATCAGCAAAGCCGCACCCAATCCATGCCCGGTAATGTCGCCAATTGCGACCCCAAGGCCCCGCGCACCATCGGCACCAAGCGGGATATAATCCTGATAATCGCCCCCGGTTTCGTCGCAATACACAGTCTCGCCTGCAAGATCAAAACCTGCAATGGTCGGCGCCGAATCCGGAATCAGATGCTGTTGGATCTCGCGGGCCGCGTCCAATTCACGGCGCACACGCAATTGTTCTTCTAACGACGGCACCATGTTGTTGAAGTCGCGCCCCAAATCTCCCAATTCGTCGGCAGATGGATTGACGACACGGACCGAAAAATCCCCCGCCGCCAACTTTGCCGCAGCTTGGTGGAGTTGCAAAATAGGCCGGGTCATCGTACGCGCGGCAAACAGCCCAAGCCCAGCCGCCAACAAAGCGGCCAATAGCGAGAACGCAATCGCATTACGCGCTTGCGCTTCGTATGCATTCTTGACGGTTTGCTCGGCGGTCGCATGCGCTTGATCAATAATGGCTTGCGGAAACACGGTAGCAATGTTCCAAGCCGAATCAGCCGCCCGCCCAACCGGGCCGAACGCCCAAACCTCGGGCACACCGAGCCGAGTGACGAATTCCACGCCCGGCACACCGGTACGAAGATCACTAACGACCTTGAGCCATCCGTCATCGCCATCCAAGAAAAACGGTATTGGCGCCGGAGCTGATGTCCATGCTGTTGCCCCAGGCTTCAGTGTAGCCACTTCGTGAGGCAGCAGTTGTGGGGCATCGTCGGGGATGCTGATCAAGTACGCCGTGGCTTCGGGCGGCATCCGGGTTGAGTCCAACGCCGAAGCCAGGGCATCGCGAAGATGAACGCTAAAACGCACCACACCGGCGCGCCGGTCATCGGCAAAGGTAATCGGCGCAGCAACGATGGAGACGCCTGGGGCCGCGCTTGCCACTTCGGTGAACAGCGCACTTTCTCCGCTCAGCATCGTTTCTAGATACCAATTCTGTTCGCGAGGATCACGCCCGGCGTCATCGTCCGATACGCCAATTGGATAAGATAACGTGGCCCCGTCTTCCAGCACGATGGCCATATCCCGGATCAGCGGCACGTTGCGCGCATACACGGTCCGGGCGACCTCGTTGATACCGTTCAGCTTGGACAACATGCCGGCCAGATCATCGCGGGTCGCATCGGCTGCGATGCGCACGCCGATGCGGTCCAGATCGCTTGTTGTCTTACCCGTATCTAAAAGCTTGAACGTTTGATCATCCCAGGCACGTTCAGTGGTCTGTTCCGGCGCCGCCAAGCGCGCCGCCACGTCACCGGCGATGAACACGGCATCACGACGCAGGTCGCGCGCCGTCTGGGCCAGCGCAATGGCGCCGCCTTCAGTCGCACGTCGAAGATTTTGTATAAGACGCTGGGTTAGCAATGTTTTGCCTTGCTGCGCCATCTCGCGCCCGAACTCAGCCGTCGACGCCAAATAGACAACCGATGCCGCACCCAAAGGCAGCACTGCCAGGACAACAAACCAAACCGCGAGTTTTGGGCCGAATTTCATACCACGTTATTTACGGCGAAATCGCCCGGATGTCGACGCTAAGCCTCTTTGGCGCCGCTTTCCGTCACCACCACAACTTTGCCAGTGGATTTACGTTGCAAGATGGTCGACATGGCCTCGCCGATTTCGTCCATCCCAAACACATGCGAGACATGCGGCTTAATCTTACCGGCTTTAAACCACGCCAGCAGTTCAGCAAACGACTCGTTCACGAGCGTCGGGTCGAGCTTGCGGTGCGCACCCCAATAATACCCGATGATGGTGAGATTCTTGACCAGCAAAATGTTCGCCGGTATCTGCGGCACCGTGCCGCTGGCAAAGCCGACGACCAATATCCGCCCAAGCTGCACCGTCGCGCGAAGGCTCGCATCAAACGCCGAGCCGCCGACCGGGTCATACACCGCATCGGCGCCGCGCCCATCGGTCAATGCCTTGACGCGCTCGCGGATATCTTCGGTGCGATAATCGATCAACGCATCTGCGCCGTAACGCTCGGCGACGGCAAGCTTGTCCGGGCCGCCTGCTGTTGCAATCACCTTTGCGCCCAAAGCCTTGCCGATCTCGACCGCCGTTAGGCCAACGCCGCCGGCAGCGCCATGCACCAAAAGCGTTTCACCCGCCTGTAATTTCAATTTGTGCTTAAGGCCGATATGCGATGTGCCATAGACAATCGGAAATCCCGCCGCTTCAACGAACGTCATGCTGTCTGGAATAACATAGGTGTCAGACGCACGCGCGACCGCGTCTTCAGCGAATCCGCCATAGTCCACGCACGCCATCACGCGGTCACCGACCGCGAAGCCAGCAACGTCGCTCGAGACTTCGCTGATGAAGCCGGCGACTTCCAAGCCTGGCGCAAACGGCAGCTGCGGTTTTACCTGGTACTTGCCGGCCGCCATTAACGTGTCTGCGAAGTTCACACCCGCCGCCCGCACCGCAATGCGCACATAGCCCGCCGGCAAATCCGGCGACGGCAGATCACCGATCTGCAACGCATCGGGACCTTCGAATTTCGAACAAACCACGGCGCGCATGTCGGCTCCTCCTTGAAATTAGTGTGTCGGTCTGGAATTCTGCACACTCACTCCTGGAAGACAAAACGAATTCCAGGTAATGACTATTTTCAGCACCGCTCAGGAGAACATAGATGCGTGGTTATTTCGGTATCGGCGCCGAAGGCATTTCCAAAGAAATGAATGTCGGCAACTTATTCCGAACCGCGCACGCGTTCGACGCAAGTTTCGTGTTTACGCTTGGTGCCAATTATTCCAAGCGGATCGGCGGTCGCGCAGACACATCCGATGCACTCGGGCACATGCCGTTTTATGAATTTCCCGACATGGACTCAATGTCGTTGCCGAAGGGGTGTAAAGTCGTCGGCATCGAATTGCTGGATGAAAGCATTGAGTTGCCGAGTTTCCACCACCCAGCCCAAGCTGCCTATATTTTGGGACCGGAACGCGGCGAGCTATCGCCGGGCCTGGTCGAAAAGTGCGACCATGTCTTGAAAATTCCGACCAAGTTCTGCGTTAACGTCGGCATTGCCGGTGCCATCGTCATGTATGATCGCATTCTATCGATGGGCCGCTTTGCGCCACGCCCGACACGACCGGGTGGGCCGGACACACCGCACGTTCGCGCGCGCCACGGCGGGCCAAAATTCCGTACCGAAGCGGAAAAATTTCGCGCGCGACCGCCGCTAAATTATAACGACTGAGAATCGGCGTCAGAGTCGGGGCGCGCCGGAAACAAGACCGTCACGATGGTGCCTTTCCCGGGCTCACTCTCAAGGCGGACCGTACCGCCGTTCGCTTCGGCGAGACTTGTCACAATCGACAGACCAAGCCCCACGCCTTCGCGTGCATTGTATGGGCTATTGGTGGCTTGGCCGAACGGTTGCATGACCTTGTCAATATTTTCCAGTGCAATACCGATGCCGGTATCTTCAACGGCCATCGACACCGTACCGTTTTGGTCGCGGGCCATGCGGACGGTGATGGTGCCGCCAGTGCGCGTGAATTTCACTGCGTTCGACAACAGGTTCAAAAGAATTTGCTGCATTGAGCGGGAATCACCTAAAAATTCATAATCTCCCAACAGCGAGACAAATTTAAGAGATATACCAGATTCTTCGGCGCGCTTACGGACAAAGTCCATGGATTGCTGCGCGATCGCTTCAAGGTCTAACGGGGCCGTGTCCAACTCGCGCTGGCCACCCTGCAACGCGGTCAGTGACAGAATGTCCTCGACCAACTGCAATTGAATTTTGCCCGCTTCTTCGATGGTCTTCGCGTACTCGTGATAATGCGGATTGCCGAGTTTACCGAACACTTCTGAAGCCAACATTTGTGCATAGCCGATCACCGCATTAAGCGGCGTGCGCAATTCGTGGCTCATCTGCGCCAAAAACGCCGACTTTGCTTCACTTTCAGCGCTGGCCTTGCGCGCCGTTTCCACCAAAACGGCGTTCATCGAACTCAACTGCTCCGTTCGCTCCTGGACGTCATCTTCGAGGGCACTGCGGATTTTAATCACCCGGTCTAACGTAAACGTCAGCGCCAAGATCATCAGTACGCCCATTACACCCAAAACCATATAACGGTCGTCAAAAAAGGATAATGTGTCTCCGGTCCTTGGAAAAAATTCGAGCGCCCAGACCCGATTGCCAAGGACCAGATGATTAATGATCGACGCCTCAAGTTCGCTGGGCACACCCGGGCTCGAAAAAATCACGGTCTGTTCCGTATCAGTGACATCTGTGACACGTGCCCAAAATTGAATGGGTCCCGTGAATTTCGTCATCAAAGTGTCGATGGCGATATACGGAGAATAACTGGCCGCGATAAAAAGAGTGCGGTCTGCATTCGCGTCTTTATAATTTCGAAGGCCCATGTTCCCGCCGCTTTTAACACCGACGATAAACAACACGCTCAACAGGTCTCGCCCCGTGTCTTGCGACAAACGGATAGGCGAAGTCATATGCGCTTGCGACGACGTGAGTGATGCTTGCGCGGCGCGCCATCGGTCCGGACTGCTGGCAATATCGAACCCAACAATGTCTATTCGGCTTTCCGCCGATTCCACATAAATCACCGGCGCATGAATATCGCGATGAGGGTCTATGGTTATTTTTGTTTCCGGATACCCCAAAATCTCTCGGATTTTGCGGCGAGTTTTCAACTCTGCCAAAAATTTCGGCACCTCATCGCGTTTGAGCATCGGTATCGCCCCGATGGCGCGCAATTGACTAAGTTGCGATAAAATACCTGCACGATTGATGAACCGTGCATATTCCCGCTCATCGACAACGGTACTGGACTCAAACAGGGCTGCGACCGCTTGGGTGCGATCAATCATGGTGCGGACTTCGTTTTCGACACGATCCGTAAACGACGATGACGCAGCAAATAGCGCGCTGTCGCGTTCATTATCGGCGACACTCCGCAACTCGATCATAAATTCAATCAAGATGACGATCGCTACACAGGCAACGCCATATAGGATTAGACGGATGAATCCGACCCGCACGTTCTTCCCCTCAAAGCACGGCCATTATAATGATCTTTGGTGACCTTATTTTTTGACTCTAAGGATATAGTGTCGCTGAATTATACTGGCGCAGCAACGCGGATCGTGCCGGCCTCGGTTCCTGCGGCATTAACGATCTGAGGACTTATATGCGCTTGCAATTTTTTGCGCCTGGCATCGTTAAACACACCGACTTGTTCAAGCAGCCACGCCATGGCCACATCGCCAGCGCGCTTTTCGCCGTCTTCGGTCTTGAGCGCGATGCCGATCTTGTGCTTACGCAAAATCGCCACATGCACGCCTTCGGCCCCGCCTTTGGTGGCAATCTCGCCGCCAAAGGCCGTCATCACGTCGGTATCGAAGCGACCGCGCCCGGCGACTAAATAAGGATGGGTTGAGACCGCATCCAGCACGCGATCTGCCGCGGCCCCCCTGACTGCGCCTAAGCTGTGCGGGTCCGCCATCCGCTGTGCTGCCCGCACCAAGGCGCGCAGCGTCATCCCATAAACCGGAATGCCGCATCCATCGATTCCGCGCCCCGTGCCAGCCAAGTCTTCACCGCCAAGATCGGTCAAAATATCATAGAGCCGCTTTTGTACTGGGTGATCCGGATCAAGATAGCCCTGGGTGGTCTCGCCCAAGGTCAAGGCCGTCGCCAAAAAGCCAGCGTGCTTACCCGAGCAATTGTTGTGCAGGCGGGTTGGCGCGATACCTTGCCTAATCAGCGCATGTGCCGCTTCCATATCATAAGGCAGATGCGCCCCGCAGCCGAGTGCATCCGCACCCAACCCAAGCCGTTTTAAGAAAGCCGCAACCCCGTCAACGTGTTCCGAGGCGCCTGAATGCGACGCGCTGGCCAGCGCCGTTTCCGGCCCCGTGACCGCGAACTTGTCGGCAGCACCACTTTCGATCAACGGCAAAGCCTGCATGAACTTAATAGCCGAGCGAGGATAGAACATCAGATCAGGCGCCCCCCAGACCGCCCGCACACCGTCAGCATCCGCAATCATTGCATGCACGCGATGGCGGCTTTCGACCATAGTGCCGCGGGTGACTTCACAAATCAGCGGATCGTTCGACATCAGTTTCTCCAAAATAAGACGCACGCCCGATCAATCATCGGATATGATAAGACGCCCTTGCGAGCTTATACGCGGGTGCCGCAGCGGCGATCAGGCCTTGCGGAACGGATAGGGTCCGGTATATCACGAACTACATGAAAACACATATCAACATCGCACGATTTTGCACCGCGACCGCCGCGATGGCGATAACGCTGATTGCCGCTTCGCCGGCGCACGCCAACTTCCTGGGGAAGTTCGGTGATTGGGAAGCACACGCGCGTTCGGATGGCGGCACCAAGGTCTGCTACGCCGCCAGCGTGCCGCAGAAATCCGCCGGCGACTACACCAAGCGCGGCGATATCTTTTTGCTGGTCTCGCACCGCCCGGCAGACAAAATGTTCGGCTTTATCAGCTTGGAAGCCGGCTATACGTATGATCCAAAGGCCAAAATTACCGCCAAAATCGGCAGCAATACGTTTTCGATGTTTGCCGACGGCGGTCTTGCCTTTGCCTACCAAGACAAGCCTTTCGTCGACGGGATGATCCGTGGGGCAGATATGGTGATCCAAGGCACATCAAGCCGCGGCACCTTGACGACCGACACGTTTTCGCTGACAGGCTTCACCGCAGCCTACAAAGCTGCGTCCAAAGCCTGCGGTGTGGAGTAACCCAAATGAGCAACGCAGCTGACAACTTAATGTCCTTGGACATCGTCCCCGTGCGCTGCCCGGTGTGCGGCGAAGCGCAAAATACCCTGGACGGCGCCACCGACCCTATGGCACCGGGCGCGCGGATCGGCTGCATGGTGTGCGGTCACGCCTTTGAGCCGGCCGAATATCTGCAATTGTCGATTGAGCGGCGTGCCGAGTTGGACAGCGCCGGCATCGACCCCAAAGCCCGCGCCAACTGACAGCCCATAACCCCGCCGCCTGCAACCTGACGATAAGGTTGGAAAAGCAAGCGGTCTGATGATACATACCCGCGCCATGAGCAACACCGCCAACATTCGCAACTTTGCCATCATCGCCCACATCGACCACGGCAAGTCGACGCTTGCTGATCGGTTGATTCAGGAATGCGGCGGCTTAACCAACCGCGAGATGAAAGAGCAAGTACTCGACAACATGGAGTTAGAGCGCGAGCGCGGCATTACCATCAAAGCGCAGTCGGTGCGCCTGAACTACACCGCCGAAGACGGCCAGGAATATGTGCTCAATCTGATCGACACCCCGGGCCACGTGGACTTTTCCTACGAAGTCAGCCGTTCCCTCGCCGCCTGTGAAGGCGCGTTACTGGTCGTTGACGCGACGCAGGGGGTCGAGGCGCAGACGCTCGCCAACGTGTATTTGGCGCTGGACAACGATCTTGAGATCATCCCGGTGCTGAACAAAGTCGACCTGCCCGCCGCCGAGCCCGACAAGGTCAAAGAACAAATCGAAGAAGTGATCGGCTTGGACGCGTCTGACGCGCTGATGATCTCGGCGAAAACCGGCTTCGGTGTGCCGTCTGTGCTAGAAGCGATCATCAAGCGGATGCCGCCGCCGGTCGGCAAAATCGAAGACCCGCTGAAAGCTTTGCTGGTCGACAGTTGGTACGACTCCTATCTCGGCGTCATGACTCTTGTCCGCGTCTATGACGGCGAACTCAAGCGCGGCATGAAAATCCGCATGATGCAGGAAGAACAAGTGCATCAGGTCGACCAAGTCGGCGTTTTCACGCCCAAACCGACCCGCGTCGACAGCCTGACGCCCGGCAGTGTCGGCTATTTCACTGCGGCCATCAAAGCGGTTTCCGATACCTCGGTCGGTGATACCATTACCGAAGACAAGCGCCGCACCGCCAAAGCGCTGACCGGCTTTAAGCCGTCGATCCCGGTGGTGTTTTGCGGTCTGTTCCCGGTCGATGCGTCCGATTACGAAGATCTGCGCGACGCGCTCGCCAAGCTACATCTGAACGACGCCAGCTTCCATTTTGAAGCCGAAAGCTCTGCGGCGCTCGGCTTTGGCTTCCGCTGCGGGTTCTTAGGCCTGCTGCACCTGGAAATCGTGCAAGAGCGGCTGGAACGGGAATTCGATCTGGATCTGATCACCACCAGCCCAAGCGTGGTCTACAAGGTCTATAAGACAAACGGCAACATGGTCGAATTGCACAACCCGGTCGACATGCCCGACACCGTCCACATCGATTACGTCGAAGAGCCGTGGATCCGGGCGTCGGTGTTGGTGCCGGATGAATATCTGGGCTCGGTACTGGCGCTGTGCGAAGAACGTCGCGGCATCCAAGAAGAGCTGACCTACGTCGGCTCCCGCGCCATGGTGGTCTACAAACTGCCCTTGAACGAGGTCGTGTTCGATTTTTACGACCGATTGAAATCGGTGTCACGCGGCTATGCCAGCTTCGATTACGAAGTCACCGGCTACGCCGAAAGCGATCTGGTCAAAGTTTCGATCATGGTGAATGCCGAGCCGGTCGACGCGCTGGCGTTCATCGCGCACCGCAGCCACGCCGAAGGGCGCGGTCGGCAAGTTTGCGAAAAACTAAAAGACCTGATTCCGCGGCAACTGTTCAAGATCGCCATTCAGGCTGCCATCGGCGGCAAGGTAATCGCGCGGGAAACCGTCGGCGCCATGCGTAAAGACGTCACCGCCAAATGCTACGGCGGCGACATCACGCGTAAAAAGAAGCTGCTGGAAAAGCAGAAAAAGGGCAAAAAACGCATGCGCCAGATCGGCAACGTGGAAATCCCGCAGTCGGCGTTCTTGGCAGCGCTTAAGACGGGCAGCGATTAACCTCCCCTACGTGTGCAATCTTGAAAAATCTAATGCTTTGACGGTCGGACGAATTCCGGCACCGGGTGGTTGGCGAGATCGTCGTCTTCGTCATAATCCCGGCCGTCGATGAGATCAATCAGGTCATGGGTCGGCAGGCGGTCGTCGATGTCGGTGTCTTCACCGCTGTCGCGCGCCCACTGTCGCGCCTCGCGGGCGAGGTCGTCGTAAAAGAACAATGAGACTTCGTGTTCGTGCAGTTCTTCTTCGGCCTCCGGCGACAAGTCCCGACCGGGGCGGCAGGCCCAGGCCAAGGCGACACCCGGCAGGCCGAGCAACAGCCACGCCGGCAGTGTGAGCACACTCGAAATCACCGGGTCCCAGAGCCAAGGTGCGATGGCGACGATCTGCACTTCAGACAGCAAGAACGCGCCGGGCCACAGCGCGCGCCAAAGCTCGGCGGACGACAAAACCCAGCCGCTGCCGCCGGGCAGCGTGCGCGCAATGGTTTCCGCCGCCGCTGCAGCGAACGCGGCCAACAACAAAATCCAACTTGTAAAAAAGGCAAAACGCATCCGGCTATCATCACGTTGAATGGTTAAGAAGTCATTTACCATAGGCGCTACTTTAGGCCTGTCCGCCCGGCACTCAATACGTGATGCAAAAAACACCAATCATACTTGCTACGGCGCCCCGGCTCGGCTAGGTTCCGCCCGGTTCCAGGAGGGGTGGCCGAGTGGCTGAAGGCGCACGCTTGGAAAGCGTGTATGCGGGAAACCGTATCGAGGGTTCGAATCCCTCTCCCTCCGCCATTACGCTCGATCCCCCAGTGATTCCAAGTATGGGGTCAGCCGAACTAGCATTACGACCTTCAACCAAACAGTGATTGGCAGAAGAACGACCCTCGTCTAAATTCGCCGAATGGGTTATTGCGTATTCATGCTTCGTCCAGATTCGGTCTACGACGACAGTCCGGCAGAGCAATACCAGTTTCCAAAACAGTATCTCGCCCGGGCGCGGGGTGCGACCGGCGACTGGATCGTTTATTTAGAACCGAAGAAAGTTCTCAATTCGCGCGGCTATTTTGCTATCGCGCGCATTCAGAAGATCATTCCTGACCCAAAAGCACCTGGCATGTTCCTCGCGGTGATTGAGCCGGGAAGCTATCTCGACTTTGCCCGCCCGGTTCCATTCAGTGATCGAAATGGGCCGATCGAACTCGGGTTGCTTAATGAACACAACCGACTGTCGGGTCGCACCCAATCCGCCGTCAGGCCGATCTCGCCAGCGGACTTTCTGCATATCCTTGAAAAGGGACTCGACGAGACTGGGCAGATACCGCCGCGCCTGAACCCTGCCGAACACATGCCAGGATTTTCTGAAGATCAAGCAATATACACCCCTGAAACAGGACGGCAGCGTCTCCAGCAGATGACGAGCCGCGTCATACGCGACAGGGTATTTAGACGAGTCGTGCTTCGCGCTTATGACGAACGCTGCGCTGTCACAGGCCATAAGTTCATCAACGGCGGTGGACGAGCCGAGGTCGATGCAGCACATATCCGACCGGTGCAACACAATGGCCCCGATATCATAAACAACGGCATCGCCCTGTCCGGCACAGCTCACTGGATGTTCGATCGCGGTCTCATTAGTTTGTCAGACAACTTTGAAATACTTATCTCTCGACAGGTCAACGATACCGACAGTGTGAGAGCCTTCGTAAACAAAAATGGCCGCGCAATCCTGCCGGCACATCCCGCAGACCGGCCTCATCCGCACTTTCTTGGATGGCACCGCGACAACTGCTTCAAGGCTTAAACGAAAACGAGCACAGTTGGTTCTTCATGGTGACCCTCGCGACAGGTCAATCGTGATTACCTGCTCCGCCATAAAAAATCATATCAAGGCTTCGTGACCGGCGCACCGGTTGCCGGATCAACCGTACAATACAGAAACTTTTTCTCCTTCCATGCACCAAATCCGCCTTTCATATGGGCGAGTGGTGACAAAATGCGGAAAGTTTGCTGGTTTGATGCTTATGGTTCCTTCACAATCGGTAGCTTAAAAGGATCAACCATGACAATTCGCGTCGGTATCATCGGACTTGGCATCATGGGGCAGCGCATGTTG
>CAXBEV010000030.1:0-16813 GCA_963974935.1 uncultured Rhodospirillales bacterium
TGGTGGAGCCAGACGGAATCGAACCGACGACCTCTACAATGCCATTGTAGCGCTCTCCCAACTGAGCTATGGCCCCTAAGGGTGTTTTGCCACGGCGTTGTCGCTTTGGGGGCGACGGTGGCTGTGATCTTGTGATCGCGGCGGAAGATACGGAGGCGATCCGGGGCTAGCAAGCGAAAAGTGCCGCCGGCCCCGGCGTAAACCTATGTCGTCGCGCTTAACGGTCGGTGTCGGTGTCGACTTCGATGTGTTCTTTCACTTCGGCGACGTCGTCGTCGTCATCGTCATCCAGGTCGGACGTGTCTTCGATCAGATCATCGTCATCGTCGTCGATTTCGAGATCGTCGTCATCGTCATCGTCTTCTTCGACCTCTTTCACAACCGGAACCGGCTTTTTCGGTTTTACCGGTTCGGGCGCCGAGCGCTTCGGCTTCAGCAACGGTTGCACCTCGACCTCGGCCTCGCACTTCGGGCACGTCGCCGGGGTTTTGTGTAGGTCGTAAAAACGTGCGCCGCAGCTCGGGCACGTTAACTTTTTTCCCAAATCAGGTTTCGCCACGTTTTGACTCCTACTACTTCAATAAACGCCAGGGTTTTGCGGCATTTGCCATGATCCTTGTCCGCTGTCAAAGTCAAAAATGCCGAGCCCGACGATGTCTTAGGCTCGCACACATGGCAACTTCATGCTATGGCCCGCATCGAATTTCCCGGACAGGCGCGATGATGCCGCGTCCAGCAACAGTTTAAGAGGTTAAACGCGTGCCTGCACTTCGCGCCCAAGCGGCAAAAAGCCTTCGTGGATCAATCCGCGTGCCCGGCGATAAATCGGTCTCGCACCGTTCCTTGATGCTGGGCGCGTTGGCGGTTGGCGAAACCCGAATCACCGGTTTGCTGGAAGGCGCCGACGTGCTGGCCACCGCCGCCGCGATGCGCGCATTGGGCGCCGAGGTCACCCGTCATGACGACGGCACCTGGACTGTGGCCGGGCGCGGCATCGGTGCTTTGCAGGCGCCCACGGCTGTGATCGACATGGGCAATGCCGGCACCGGCGTGCGGTTGTTGATGGGTTTGGTGGCGACGCATCCGATCACCTGTGTGTTCACCGGCGATGCGTCGTTGTCTAGGCGCCCGATGGAACGCGTGATGGGGCCGCTGCGGGCATTCGGGACCCGTTTTACGGCGCGCGACGGCGGGCTTTTGCCGATCACCGTCGAAGGCGCCGCCGACCCGGTGCCGGTCGCCGCCGAGATGACGGTGGCGTCGGCGCAGGTCAAGTCCGCCGTGTTGCTGGCCGGGCTCAACACGCCCGGCGAAACCTCGGTGATCGAGCATGTGGCGACCCGCGACCACACTGAAAACATGCTTCGCCATTTCGGCGCCGAGGTGATCACCGACGCGTTGCCGGACGGCGGTATTTCGGTGCGCTTGACCGGACAGCCCGAGTTGAAAGCCGCAGACATTTTGGTGCCCGCAGATATTTCGTCCGCCGCTTTCCCGCTGGTCGCTGCCCTTTTGGTGCCGGACAGCGCGGTTCGGATCGAAGCGGTCGGGCTTAATCCGCTGCGTGCCGGCTTGGTGGAAACGCTGATTGATATGGGCGCCGATATCACCATTGAAAATCGCCGCATCGAAGGCGGTGAGCCGGTCGGCGATTTGGTGGCGCGGACCAGCGCTCTCCGGGGCATCGATGTGCCGCCGGGACGCGCTGCCTCGATGATCGATGAATACCCGGTGTTGTCGGTCGCCGCCGCGCTTGCCACAGGCACCACGCGGATGACCGGTATCGGCGAGCTTCGGGTCAAGGAATCCGATCGCCTGGCGGCGATGGTCGACGGGCTGACCGCGTGCGGCGTGGTCGTGCGCAGCGGCGAAGACTGGATGGAAGTCGATGGCTTGGCCGGCCCGCCAAAGGGCGGCGCCGAGATCGCCGTCGACTTGGACCACCGCATTGCGATGAGTTTCCTCGTGCTGGGCTGCGTCACCGAAAATCCGGTGGTGATCGATGATGCCGATGCCATCGGCACCAGCTTTCCAGGTTTTGTTGATTTGATGAACGGCCTCGGCACGCAGATCGGAGCAACAAGCGCATGATTATCGCGATCGATGGCCCGGCGGCGGCTGGTAAAGGCACTTTGGCGCGGCATTTGGCCGAGGCGTTTGATTTCGCACATTTGGATACCGGCGCGATTTACCGCGCGACCGCAAAGAAGGTCTTGGATCTCGGCATTGATATGGATGACGCGGCAGCCTGCACCGAAGCCGCCCGCCAACTGCAGCCGGCGGACCTGCATGCAGATGGCCTGCGCGACGAAACGGTCGGCCAGGCTGCGTCCAAAGTCTCGGCGATTCCGGATGTCCGGGCCGCCCTTTTGGATTTCCAACGTGATTTTGCGCGCACGCCGCCGGGTGGTAAGCTTGGGGCCGTTTTGGATGGTCGCGACGTCGGCACGGTGGTATGCCCGGACGCGGATGTGAAGCTTTTCATCACCGCATCCGCTGAGGAACGTGCACGTCGCCGCCATAAAGAGTTGCACGATGGCGGCCAAAACGCTATATACGCGCGCGTTTTGGAAGAGATGAAGGAGCGTGACGCCCGGGATCAATCCCGGTCCGTTGCACCCCTCAAGCCGGCCGACGACGCGGTGATCATCGATACCTCAGCGTTGGACGCGGATGCCGCGTTCGAAAAAGCTTTGGAAACGGTGCGCGCCAAGCGGCCTTAAGCTTTTCCCAATGATCAGACCGTCCGCTTAAGGATGGCGAATTGAACCGCTCATGCGCCGAAACGGGGCATGGGTAAACCGAGTGTTTCAAGACCGCTGGAACCAACCGGCCGGCCAGGAACGTAAATAAAGGATAGACTTGATAATGGCTAAAGCAGCAGTAGAAGAAGCCCCTAAGATTACTGAAGATTTCGCCGCCATGTTGGATGAACAACTTGGCGCAGAAGACGACGGCTTTGAAGGCCGCGTCTTAAAAGGCACGGTGATCTCGATTGACGGCGATTCCGTCGTTGTCGACGTAGGCCTCAAATCCGAAGGTCGCGTGCCGGTTAAAGAATTTGGCGTCCCAGGTCAGGACCTCGCGATCAAGCCGGGCGACGAAGTCGATGTGTTCGTCGAGCGTTATGAAGATCGCGACGGTGTGATCCGGTTGAGCCGTGAAAAAGCCCGCCGCGAAGAGGCATGGGCCGAGTTGGAGAAAGCTTTCAACAAGCAAGAGCGCGTCAACGGCGTGATCTTTGGTCGCGTCAAAGGCGGCTTCATCGTCGATCTTTCTGGCGCCGTGGCCTTCTTGCCGGGCAGCCAGGTCGACATCCGTCCGGTGCGCGATATCTCGCCGCTGATGGGCACCCCGCAGCCGTTCCAAATCCTCAAGATGGACCAGGCGCGCAACAACATCGTTGTGTCGCGCCGTGCGGTGCTTGAAGAGACCCGCTCGGAAGCCCGTTCGGAACTGATGCAGAACCTCGAAGAGGGTCAGATCCTCGAGGGTGTGGTCAAGAACATCACCGATTACGGTGCGTTCGTGGACCTGGGCGGCGTCGACGGCTTGTTGCACGTCACCGACATTGCATGGAAGCGCATCAACCACCCGTCCGAGGCCCTGCAGGTCGGCGAGACGGTGAAAGTCCAAGTGATCCGCTTCAATGCTGAAACGCAGCGTATCTCGCTGGGTATGAAGCAGCTCGAGTCCGATCCTTGGGAAGGCGTCGAAGGCAAATACCCGAACGGTGCCAAGCTCAAAGGTCGCGTTACCAACATCACCGATTATGGCGCTTTCGTTGAACTCGAAGCCGGTGTCGAAGGTTTGGTACACGTCTCCGAGATGAGCTGGACCAAGAAAAACGTGCATCCGGGCAAAATCGTTTCCACCTCGCAAGAGGTCGAAGTCATGGTGCTCGACACCGATCCCGACAAGCGTCGTATTTCGCTGGGCCTCAAGCAGTGCATGGAAAATCCATGGTCGGACTTCCTCGCACATCACCCGATCGGCGCCGAAGTCGAAGGCGAAGTGCGTAACATCACCGAGTTTGGTCTGTTCATCGGTTTGGATGGCGAGATCGATGGTATGGCGCACTTATCCGACCTCAGCTGGGATCAGTCGGGCGAAGAAGCTTTGGCCGCGTACAACAAAGGCGACATGGTCAAAGCTAAGGTGCTGGATGTGGACGTCGAGAAAGAGCGTATCTCGCTCGGCGTGAAACAACTGTCCAGCGATCCTATCGGCGGTGCCATGGACGGCGTCAAGAAGGGCGCGGTTGTGACTTGTACGGTGACGCAAATCACCGACAACGGTATCGAGGTTATGGTCAATGACTCGATCCCGGGCTTCATCCGTAAGGGTGACCTGTCGCGTGACCGCTCGGAACAGCGTCCAGATCGTTTCGCCGCCGGCGAAAAGGTCGACGCAAAAGTGACGCAGGTCGACAAGTCGGGCCGCAAGCTTACGCTCTCGATCAAAGCACGCGAAGTCGAGGACGAGAAGAAGGCGATGGCCGAATACGGTTCCACCGACTCCGGCGCAACGCTCGGCGACATTTTGGGCGCGGCACTTGCCGGCACCCAGGAAGCAGCCGAAGAGCCGGCAGCCGAAGAAAAGCCGAAAAAGGCACCCGCCAAAAAGAAAGCCGCGAAAGCGGATGAGGCAGAAGTCGAAGCCGCAGCCGGCGACGACGCCGATGGCGACAAGACCGAAGACTGATATAGTCTGTGACAGACGGGCGGCTCTTGGAGCCGCCCGTTTTTGTTTTTGGCGACTCGTTCATTTAGATCACGGAGAACGTTATGGGCTCGCGTCTCGACAGTGATGCATTGATGGCCATTCGTCGTTTGCGGCGTCATTTGACGGTGTGGCGACTTTTGGCGGTTATCGGTTTTACGCTGGCGGTCTTGTTGTTGATCGGCGAGCGGAATGGGTTTGGCGGCCTTGATGGCGATGATCATGTGGCCCGGGTCACGATTGAAGGTGTCATCCTCGCTGATTCAGAGATGATTGATCTGTTCGATCAAATTGCAGATGACCCCACCGCGAAAGCCTTGATCGTCGATATCACCAGCCCCGGCGGTACCTTTGATGGGGGCGAGGCGATGTACGGCGCGTTGCGTCGGGTCGCTGCCGAAAAGCCGGTCGTCGCCGTGATGGGCGGGATCGCGACCAGCGGTGCCTATATGACGGCGATTGGCGCCGACAGGATTTTTGCCAGCTACGGGACGATTACGGCGTCGATTGGTGTGATTATGCAGTCTGCGGACGTCACGGACTTGTTGGACAAGGTCGGGATCAAGCCCGAGACCATTAAAAGCGGCGCCTTGAAAGCGACGCCGAACCCGGCCGAGAAACTGCAGCCGGACGCACGTCAGCAGCTCCAAGAAGTGGTCAACGAGTTACATACGCGTTTCGCACAGATGGTTGCGGATCGGCGCGGCATGAGCTTAGACGCCGTGCTGCAACGAACCGGTGACGGGCGTATCATGACCGGCTCCCGGGCGCTTGAAGCCAATTTGATCGACGAGATCGGCGGCTACACGGACGCTCGCACGTGGCTCGCCACCGCGCATGAAATCAGCACGGATTTGCCGGTTGTTGATTGGCAACTTGATGATCCGCTGTACTGGTGGCGCGATGGAGCGCAGTCGGCGCTCTCGTCAATTTTTGGAATATCGCTTTGGACAGAACGCCTTAGACTTGACGGCGTTCTAGCCCTTTGGCAACCTTCCGATGGTAGCGGACGCTGATGCAGGTCCGTTGCATATTTTGGAAGGATTGTCGGCCATGACGAAATCTGAGTTAATCGCCAAATTGGCAGCGGACAATCCGCGACTCTATCACCGCGAGGTCGAGCGTATTGTCTCAACCATCTTCGAGGAAATCACCTCAGCCCTGTCACGGGGCGATCGGGTTGAGTTGCGTGGCTTTGGCGCATTTTCCGTGAAGGCGCGTCCGTCACGGGTGGGTCGCAATCCAAGGACCGGCGATTCTGTTCGTGTGGATGAAAAATTTATTCCTTACTTCAAGACCGGCAAGCAACTGCGTGAACGGTTGAACGGCGGTCAATAATCTCGGGTCGGCCGTACCCGCTAGGGACGGCGGCTCGGCTAAGGCCGGAGGTCTAAGCGTGAAGCGCTTTCTTACATGGCTGATAATGATTCCGTTCGCCCTGGTGGTGATCGTGTTCTCTGCCGTCAATCGGGAACTGGTGACCCTTGATTTGTGGCCGCTGCCCAATGAAATCACGGTGCCGGTGTTTACACTGGTTCTGGCCGTCTTCATTGTCGGCTTTTTGTGGGGCGGTATTGTGGCTTGGGTGTCTGCGGGAAGTACCCGACGTCATGCGCGCAATGCACAATGGCGGGCTGACAAGGCCGAGCGCGAATTGCGTTCCCTCAGCAACAAACTCGATGATCGCGAGCGGGAACTCCGCAATGCACAGCGCGACGATGCGTCTGCATCCAAACTGCCGGTCACGACCAACGGTGGCTAACGCCGTTACCGGGCGACTCTTATGCTTTTAATTGATGCAGCCAAAACGGCGGCCGCTCTGCCGTATGCAGCGCTCGTCGATGCGATTGATGCGGCGTTTAAAGGCGGCTGCACCGTGCCCGTCCGCGCGCATCATAATGTTCCGGTCGAAGATGGCCAAGACTCGACGGTGCTTTTGATGCCGGCGTGGTCGGACGATGGCTTCGTTAGTGTGAAGACTGTGATCGTGGCGCCTGAGAACGCGGCTAAGGGAATGCCGGCCGTGCAGGCGACCGTGCAATTGTTTGATCGGGATACCGGCGTGCCGTTGGCGCTGATTGATGGGCCCGAGTTGACGGCGCGTCGTACCGCAGCGGCGTCTGCGTTGGCCGCCCGTTATTTAGCCCCCGAAGGGGCGGAAAAATTGTTGATGATCGGCACCGGCGTGCTCGCGCAGCATCTGCCGATGGCGCACGCTTCGGTGCGACCGATCAAGCAGGTGAGGGTCTGGGGACGCGATTCAGGGAAGGCGGCGGCGTTGGCGCAAACGCTTACGGCGCAAGGCCTATCTGCAACACCCGTAGGGGATTTAGCGGAAGCGGTCGCGTGGGCCGACGTGATTTCCACGGCGACATTGTCAAAAACGCCGATTTTGCAGGGCGCGTGGCTCAGGCCCGGGCAGCATATTGATTTGGTCGGCGCGTTCCGCCCGGATATGCGCGAAGCCGACGATGCGGTGCTCGGGCGTGCACGGATTTTCTGCGACACCCGTGCCGGGGCTATGAAAGAAGCCGGCGATCTGTGCGATCCTTTGGCGCGGGGTGCGATTTCGGAAGGGGATATCGAGGCCGATCTGTTTGATTTGGCGCAAGGGCGTGTCACCGTGCAGCGTAACCCTGATGATATCACGCTGTTCAAATCTGCCGGCACTGCGATCGAGGACTTAGCCGCCGCCATGCTTGCCTATCGGCGCGTCGGCGCATAAAACGTCCAGATTATGAGCCAGAATATGACCTTGAGCCCAACACAACGCATTTATGTGGCCATCGATACGCCGGATCAGGCGCGCGCGGTCACGCTTGCGCACAACTTGGCGGGGCACGTCGGAGGCGTAAAGCTGGGCAAGGAATTCTTTGTCGCAAATGGCCCTGCGGGTGTGCGTGCCGTTGCTGATGTCGGCATGCCGATCTTTCTCGATCTCAAATTTCACGATATTCCGAATACCGTCGCAGGCGCGATTCGTTCGGCTTTACCGCTGGCACCGGCAATCTTGAATGTGCATGCAAGCGGCGGCGCTGCGATGATGCGCGCTGCGAAAGGCGCCCTCGACGGCGCCTCCCATGCGCGCCCAATGCTGATCGCCGTGACCGTGCTGACCTCGCTCGGCGATGAAGACTTGGCCGAGCTCGGCATTGAAAAATCTGCCGAAGACCAGGTTGTGCATTTGGCCGCGCTGACCAAGGCATGTGGCTTGGACGGTGTGGTCTGTAGCCCCCGCGAAATCAAATCGATCCGCGCTGTCTGCGGTCCGGATTTTAAACTGATTGTGCCGGGCATTCGGCCCGCGTGGGCGGCCAGTGGCGATCAAAAGCGGATTACCACGCCTGCCGACGCGATCAAAGCGGGCGCAGACTACCTCGTCATCGGGCGTCCGATCACCGGCGCCGATGACCCGGTGAGAGCTGCCGAGAAAATCGCCGAAGAGCTGGACGGGCTGTAAGTCGCGATGTCTGTTGATGTCAAAATCTGCGGTCTCAGTGAGGCTGCGCACGTTGACGTTGCCGTTGATTCCGGCGCGACGTTGACGGGGTTCGTGTTTTTTCCTCGCTCACCCCGAAACGTGACGATTGAGCAAGCCGCCGCGCTGACCGCGCGCGTGCCCGAGGGTGTGCGCAAAGTCGCGCTGACGGTGAACGCCGATGACGTGCTTTTGGCTCAGATCGTCGCAGCGGCGGGGATCGATACCCTGCAATTGCATGGCGACGAAGATTTGGCGCGCATCCGTGCGGTCCGCGCGACGTTCGGCTTGCCGGTGATCAAGGCGTTGTCGGTATCATCTGCCGAAGATGTCGCCTCCGCGCATGCTTATGCCGACGTCGCCGATATGTTGCTGTTTGACGCGAAGCCGCCTGCCGACGCAACGCGCCCCGGCGGCAATGCGCTGACGTTCGATTGGGATCTTTTGAAGGGCGCGGATTTTCAGGTGCCGTGGCTGCTTGCGGGCGGGCTCACACCGGAAAATGTTGCCGACGCGATTCGCAGCACGGATGCCGCCATGGTGGACGTGTCCAGCGGTGTCGAAAAGACGCCGGGACATAAAAGTGCTGAGAAAATTCGTGCCTTCATCAAGGCCGCGCACGGCACCTAAATCATACGAACAGGTTGCGCTTTAATGGGAAAAAACCTGTTAATCAGGGCTTTGAGGCGTTAAGTTGCGGCCCTTAAGAGAAGGGTTACGTTCATGAACAAGCTCAATACATTGCGCAGCGGTGTCGACGAAAACGGGCACTTTGGCATTTTCGGCGGCCGTTTCGTCGCAGAAACTTTGATGCCGTTGATCTTAGAGGTCGAAAAGGCCTGGGAAGCTGCGCGCAATGACGACGATTTTTGGGCTGAATTCAATGATCTGATGACCCATTACGTGGGCCGTCCGTCGCCGCTGTATTTTGCCAAGCGCATGACCGAGCATTTTGGCGGCGCGAAAGTCTATTTCAAGCGCGACGAGCTCAATCACACCGGTGCGCACAAGATTAACAACACCATCGGCCAGATCCTTTTGGCCCGACGCATGGGTAAAGAGCGGATCATCGCCGAGACCGGCGCCGGTCAGCACGGCGTGGCGACGGCGACGGTGTGCGCGTTATTCGGCATGAAGTGCGTCGTCTACATGGGCTCAACCGACGTTATCCGGCAAAAGCCGAACGTTTTTCGGATGCGTCTTTTAGGCGCTGAGATTATTCCCGTGACGGCGGGCACAGGAACGCTCAAAGACGCCATGAACGAAGCGCTGCGCGATTGGGTCTCAAACGTCGATGACACCTATTATTTGATCGGTACCGCCGCCGGGCCGCATCCGTATCCGATGATGGTGCGTGATTTCCAATGCGTGATCGGCAACGAAATTCGCGAACAAATGCAGGAGCGCGAAGGCCGCTTGCCGGATTCGTTGGTGGCCTGCATCGGTGGTGGCTCCAACGCCATCGGCATGTTCCATCCGTTCTTGGATGACGACAGCGTCAAGATTATCGGCGTTGAGGCGGCCGGTCACGGCATCGAAAGTGGTGAACATTGCGCGTCGCTGAACGGCGGTAGGCCGGGCGTTTTACACGGCAACCGGACGTATTTGCTGCAAGACGACGACGGCCAAATCAAAGACGGCTATTCGATTTCTGCCGGCCTCGATTACCCTGGGATCGGGCCCGAGCATGCATGGCTCCGCGACATTGGGCGGGTCGAGTATGTGTCGGTGACCGATGACGAGGCGATGGAAGCGTTTAAGCTCTGCACTGCGAAGGAAGGCATCATTCCAGCCCTTGAGCCTGCGCACGCATTGGCGTACGTGACCAAAATTGCGCCCGATCTGCCGAGCGATCATCTGTTGGTGATGAACCTGTGCGGGCGTGGCGATAAAGACGTGTTCGCGATTGCCGAACGTCTTGGCTTTGAGATGTGATCCGGATATGAGCCCGCAACCTGAAACACGTATCGCCCGCCGCTTTGCGGCCCTCAAGGCGGAAAACCGCGCCGGCTTGGTGACCTTCACCACCGCCGGCGACCCTGACCCGGCGACGTCTGCCGAGATTCTGCACGGCATCGCCAAAGCCGGCGCCGATCTGATCGAAATCGGCGTGCCGTTTTCTGATCCGATGGCTGACGGCCCGGCGATCCAGGCGAGTTCACTGCGTGCCATCAAGGCCGGCATGACGCTCCGTAAAGTGCTGGCAATGGTGACTGAGTTCCGCAAAGCTGATGACGAGACACCGATCGTGTTGATGGGATACTACAACCCAATTTATATCTATGGTGTGGACGCCTTTTTGGTCGATGCGAAGAAGGCTGGTGTCGATGGTTTGATCGTTGTCGATCTGCCACCCGAAGAAGAGGGTGAATTGTGTCTGCCGGCGCTGAAGGCCGGGATAAACTTTATCTATCTGACCGCGCCGACGACCGACGATGCGCGCTTACCTCGGGTCGTCGAGCACGCCAGCGGGTTTGTGTATTTCGTCTCGATCACCGGGATCACCGGCACCAAGTCGGCGGAAGCTACAGACGTTGCGAGCCATGTTAAGCGCATCCAAAAGTATACCGATTTGCCTGTTGCTGTGGGCTTTGGTATCCGCACGCCCGCCCAGGCGGCGGGCATCGCGCGGGTTGCGGATGCCGCCGTTGTCGGCTCTGCGCTTGTTGACCGCATCACGGCCAACCTAGATGATAACGGGAAGGCCAAGCCCGGCCTTGTCGCTGATGTTCTTGGCCTTGTCAGTGACCTTGCCAAAGGTGTGCGCGATGCGCGCACCACAAAAACGGAGATCGCTTCTTGAGCTGGATCGCCAATTTCGTACGCCCGAAACTCCGCGAATGGGTCGGGGGTCGTAAAGACGTCCCCGACAATCTGTGGCACAAGTGCCCTGGCTGCGGACAAATGATATTCCATCGCGACCTCGCGAAGAACCTGCACGTTTGCCAGCACTGCGGTCACCACATGCGGTTGGGTGCGCACCATCGTTTAGGCATGCTGTTCGATGACGAAAAGTTCGAGCAGATCAATGTGCCTCGCGCCGTCGTCGATCCGCTGAAGTTTCGTGACATCAAAAAATATTCTGACCGTCTCAAGGAATCGCAGACGAAAACCAAAATGACCGATGCCATCGTCGTCGGTAAAGGTGCTGTCGGTGGCCGGACCACGGTCATGGCGGCATTTGATTTTTCGTTTATGGGTGGTTCTATGGGGATCGCCGTCGGTGAGGGTGTCGTGACCGCAGCCAGGGCCGCGATTGAGGCAAAAGCCCCGCTGGTCGTGCTGACGTCGAGCGGCGGTGCGCGCATGCAAGAAGGCATTCATTCGTTGATGCAGCTTGCGCGCACGACCATTGCCGTTGAAGAAGTCCGTGATGCGGGGTTGCCGTATATCGTTATTCTTTGTGATCCGACCACGGGTGGTGTTTCCGCGTCTTTAGCGATGCTGGGCGATATCCATATCGCAGAGCCCGGCGCCGTGATCGGTTTCGCCGGGCAGCGCGTGATCGAACAAACCATCCGCGAAACCTTGCCTGAAGGCTTCCAGCGCGCCGAGTATCTTTATGAGCACGGCATGGTCGATATGGTGGTGCCGCGTGCAGAGTTGCGCGAAACGCTGGCGCGCGTGATTGATCTGTTGATGGGCACAAAGCCGCTGTCGGCCGTGGCCACCGACGCAAAAGTTGAAGTGCTGCCGCCTCCGAAGGCCAAAGATACAACGGTTGAAAAGTCATCCAGCACCGCGGCTGGCGACGTTGATGAGCCCGCCCGGGACTGAACCCGGTAGCGGGCAGACGTTGCAGCGCCTGCTGACGCTGCACCCAAAACTCGTTGATCTATCGTTGGGCCGGATGCATCGCATCCTAGCTGCTCTCAACCACCCTGAACAGCGCGTGCCGCCGGCGATCCATGTGACCGGCACCAACGGCAAAGGTTCGGTTTTGGCGCTTATGCGCGCCATTTTGGAGGCTGCGGGCCTGCGCGTGCATGTCTACACATCGCCGCATCTTGTGCATTTTCATGAGCGGATCCGCCTTGCCGGTGAAGTGATCAGCGAAGACCATCTGCAGACGATTTTAGATGAATGCGAACACGCCAACGCCGGCGAGGAAATCACCTTTTTTGAAATCACTACGGCGGCTGCCTTCGTTGCATTTGCGCGCACGCCCGCCGATGTGCTTTTGCTGGAAAACGGCTTGGGCGGCAGGTTGGATGCGACCAATGTGATCGCGCGTCCGGCATTGACGGCGATCACGCCGGTGTCGATGGATCATCAACAGTTTTTGGGTAATACCTTGGCCGAAATCGCGACCGAGAAGGCCGGCATCATCAAGCCGCACGTGCGCTGCATCGTCGGGCCGCAGCATTCGGACGCGATGGACGTTATTGCCGCGCATGCCGATGCCAAGGAGGCGCCGCTCAGTATGTTCGGCGTCAACTGGCGCGCACATGCCACCGAGGAGGGCATGGAGGTCGAACATGGCGGAGAGGTGCTGGTGCTACCTGCGCCCGCATTGCCGGGTGCGCATCAGATTATCAACGCAGGTCACGCGGCAGTGGCGGTGCGCTCGTTACAGGACTTTGTTATCACACCGGCGCACATCGCGTCGGGACTATTATCTGTCGATTGGCCGGCCCGTCTGCAACGATTGAGGTTGGGCCCGGTTATCGATGCGGTGCCCGATACTTGGGAAGTTTGGTTGGATGGCGGCCATAACCCGGATGCTGCACGGGCGATTAACGCGTACGCACAATCACATTGGTCCGACCAGCCGCTGTATTTGATTGCCGGTATGATCGAAAGTAAGGACCCCGCCGGCTACTTTGGCGCTCTTAAAAATATCGCCGGCGTGCAGTGCATTACGATCCCGGACGAAAAGGCTGCAATCGGCGCCGATGATTTGGTGGGCTATGCCGAAGCTGCTGGACTTAAAGCGGCGGCGGCGGAAAGTCTTGAGGCTGCCTCGCACGCAATCCTTGATGCCGCCGCCGGATCGACACCGGCGCGGATTTTGATCTGTGGGTCTTTGTATTTTGCCGGGCATGTTTTGAAGCGCCATGGGTGATTGTCGAGTCACCAGCACATAGATCAAGTTATAAATGAGAATAATTAT
The DNA here is from genome assembly GCA_963974935.1 of uncultured Rhodospirillales bacterium. GTDB lineage: Bacteria > Pseudomonadota > Alphaproteobacteria > Rhodospirillales > Casp-alpha2 > UBA4479. The sequence goes on from CAXBEV010000030.1 coordinate 13,314, forward strand.
CATTTGCATATTATTGAGCTTGTGCTATCCAGACATTGGGTTACGGATGCGGAGATAGACAATGATGATGCGAAAACGAGCTTATGTTGCGCCAAGTGAAACCGACCAAGTGCGGTTCTGTCGCCCGGAAAGTTTATTGTTGGACGGCGTCCGATTGTGGTCTCAGAATCCCGAAAATTATGCGTATATCCGTCGGCGCTATGCCTGCGAACTGGGCGCTGCGGCGGCGGAGCGGGCCGCGAAGGCAACCAAAATGCTGGCGCATGTGATCGGTCTGAATGCGCGGCGCACGTTTTACCTTCGTCATCCGGGTGCGATGACGGCGACGGCCGATGAGCGCGCGCTCCTCGCCCTTATTGGGGCTGTATTGCATAATCGTCGTGGGCAAGGGAGTGCGATTGCGACGTGGCTGTTGCCGCCAAACTGCCACGGCACGGTGCTTGCGCTGGCGGGCGAGCTTGGGCGTGCGTTTGCCACGGGTGGCTTAGAGCTTGCACCGCCAAGATTGCCGAGTGCGCCAAAGCAGGCGATTCAGCAAATGCCGACAGTGGCGTTTGGCTAGCTTTCGCCTATGTTTTACCGCCGCCTTGTTTATCCGGCGGCTCGGCACCCCGATCGACGGATTGCTCGGTGCGTCGATAGCCGGCTTTCAACATCAATGCCGCGTCCCTGGGGCTTAGGCCGAGTTCTTCCTGCATATGCCGAAGGACCTCGCGGTCCGCATCGTTGATGTGACCGTCGCCGAGAACGTCTTCGACGACATGCGCGAACTGCTTGCGGCGTTGGTGTAAAGCATCGCTAAAACCGGAGGCCAAAATACCCGCGGGCAAGGCGACGATGCCGACACTGATGATCCCGATCACCGCTGCACACAGACGTCCGATCACGGTCTGCGGCACCACATCGCCGTAGCCGATGGTGGTCATGGTAACGACAGCCCACCAAAGCGCGTGGGGGATCGAGCCGAACGCTTCGGGTTGAACCGTGTGCTCCGCAAGGTACGTAACACTGGCCGCCACCAAGATCAGCATCAGCAGCACGAACAGCGCGGCTGCGATCACCGACGCTTCGTTCCGTAATACTTGAAAGAGTATGTTCATAGAGCTGGCGTAACGGGTCAGGCGGAATGCCCGCAGCATCCTGAGCGCGCGCAGCATCCGCAAATCCACGCCGATAAACATGCTTAGGAAATACGGCAAGATCACCAGCAAATCGATGACGGCGAGCGGTGAGCGCATAAAGCGTAAGCGCCCCTTGATCGGGGTTCTATAGCGCGGGTTGTCGCTTTCTACGGCGGACCAGACCCGCAGAATATATTCGATCGTGAAAACGGTGATCGAGAAGACTTCGAAAATCGCAAAATAGGTGCCGTAGAGCGCGCCTAAGCTGGGCACCGATTCTAAAATTACCGCGATAACGTTGAGTGAGATCAAGCCGATCAGAAACATATCGACCGCGTGCGCCATGGGTTGATCGCCGTGCCCGGCATCTAAAAGCATGAAGATCTTTTTACGCATCTGTCCCCCGGACCTTTTCTCATCGATAGAGCGACCGTCTCGGATAGTACGACTTACCGTCAATGGCCTTTCAAGGCGACCACCGCAAGCGCGACCCAGCCAGCCATCATCATGATACCGCCCAGCGGTGCTGCGCCCGGCACCGGCACAATCCCGTTCAAAACAAACCAATAGAGTGAGCTCGCGAACAAGCCGGCACCGACCAGAAACGCCCAGCCCGCAAGTCGCGCGATTATCGCGTATCGGCCGCTGCGGGCCCTTGCCAAAAGCGCTGCTGCGATGGCCCCCAAGGCATGCCACATCTGATAGCTGACACCAGTTTCCCATATGCGCACGATGCTCGGCTCCACCGCCAGCCGGTGCGCGCCATAGGCGCCGAGCCCGACGGCGATGGCTGCGACGATGGCTGCTGCGGCGAACAGCGTGTCACGGGCGCTTTCAGGTGCATTCACAATAACGGCTCCATTCGTCTGATCTCGGTCAGGATGGCGTCCTCGAACGGACCCGGCGCCATCAAGTCTGTGCCGCCCAGTGCATCCATAAAGCTGGACACGTCTTTTTCTAAAATCCCCATAGTGTTTTCTTTCGCATAGCCTTCGCGCGCCCAATCGATGTCTGCGAGGTTATCACCGTACCATGTGCTGCCGGAGCTGCTGCGCATGACATTCAGCATGGCGTCTTGGTCGATGCCATAGGCTTGCGCGGCGGCCAACGCACGACGCACCGCGACGACGCCGGCTGCGGCACAAAGATTGTTGGCCACCTTCGCCGCCGCTCCGGCGCCCAAAGGCCCCAAATGATGACACGTATCGCCCATGGCCTTGAATATCGGCATTAAGGCGCTGACCGCGCCCGCGGCGCCGCCCAGCATAAAGGTCAAGCTGCCCGCCCGCGCCCGGTACGGCGCCCCCGACATCGGCGCATCGATGACCGTGACGTCGTTACCCAGCCTCGCACCCACGTCGACGATGTAGCGGGGCGACAACGTCGACGACAGAATAACCGTCTTCGGCGCTTGCGGATGGCGCGTCACGGCTTGCGTATCGAACAAAAGCGCTTCGGTCTCGGCGATATCGCGAACCACCGAAATCAAAACGCCCGCGCGCACCGCAAAATCCGACGGATCGGTGGTCATGTGATCGGCAACGCCCGGAAAATACTTGAGCGGTCGCACGTCATACCCGACCACAGTGAACCCGGCTTTCAAAAGGTTCTCTGCCATCGGCAGCCCCATGGTGCCGAGTCCGGCGATACCAACGGTTATGTCGTTGTGACCGCTCATGTAGACTGTCCAGCGGCCCCGACCAAATTGGTGAAAAGTTTGAAGTTGGGATCAACGTCATCCAAGAAAAATTCCGGATGCCATTGGACGCCCAGCGCGAAGCGGCGGTCGGGAAGTTCGATGGCTTCAATGACGCCGTCCGGCGCGCGGGCCGAGATGGTGATGCTGTCCGGGATGTCGCGGAGTGCTTCGTTGTGCGCCGTGTTGACGGCGATCTCGTCGGTGTCGGTGATTTGATGCAAGCGGGTGCCGGGGGTGATTTGCACGGTGTGTGCAGTCTGCTCGGCGGGCTTTTCATTCAGGTGATCGACGGCGCAGTCGAGCTCGGATTTGATATCGCCCCACATGGTCGCACCGCGCGCCGCGGCCATCACCTGCATGCCCGCACAGATACCCAGCGTCGGCAGATCGCGGGTCAGCGCATCAGCCATCAGCGTGCGCTCGAACGCATAGCGCGGGTGCGCGGGGGTGCCGTCATCCGGGCGCCCGTACAAGGTGGCCGGAAACGGATAAAAGCCGCCCGGCACAATCAGGCCAGCGACGGCGTCTAGGTAGTCAGATCTGGCCGCGTCTAGGTAGGGCAAGCCCACCGGCATGCCGCCAGCCTTCCACACGGCGTCAAAATACGCGGTGCGGAGTGCATAATGCGGGCGTTTCGAGAACGACCCCTCGGCCTCGTAATCCAGCAGTATCCCGATGAG
>CAXBEV010000031.1:0-16225 GCA_963974935.1 uncultured Rhodospirillales bacterium
TATCAACAATGTCAATCAGCGTGCGCCCATAACCCAAAGCTTGGGAGGCGCGAAACCGACCGAAGGTGTCCGACCGGAGAGCGCGCTTTTAAGGCCGCGCATCCGGCTTGTCAAACCCCATTCAGTCGAGGGCGAGGATTATATCCTCAATCGACCGATTGGGCAATCGCGAAGCGGTATAGAACCGCGTGCGTTTGGCCTTGGCCGATGAGCGGTGGTATAGGATGATGGCAGGAACTTAGCAAGCGCTGTTTTGCTTTTTTAGCTTGGGAGAGAGACGATTTTGCAGGTTTTTGATTTTCGTTCGCGACCGCGCATGGTGCAGGGCGTGTCGGTTTGCCTCGTGGTCTTGGCGCTGAGCACGCTCAGTAGCTGCACCGAGACCGCAAGCCTGCAGGGCGGCGGCTTGAGCGGCCCGACAAGCGGCGGGACCGTCGGTGCGCCCGGGGCGACAGCCAATGTCAGCATCTTTCCAGACATCCCCATCCCAGACGGCGCAGAGATGATTGTCGACCGCACATTGGTTGTGGGCACCGACAATTGGTTTGGACAGTTGGCCCTCTCAGCCCCACATGGTGCCGCATCTATGTTCGATTTTTATCGGAACAGGCTGCCGCAATTTAGTTGGAATGAAATCACCTCGGTGCGCGCGCCGGTCAGCGTTTTGACCTATGAACGCGACGACCGCATTTTACAGATGCAGATCAAGGGCACGACATTGGGCGGCTCTGAGATCACGATTACCGTATCGCCCAGAGGGACCAATAACGGCACCAAAAGCGGCGTCATCGCCCCTGCAAGCTAGATTCGCTTCTTATTCGACCAAAATATCACCAGGAGACATCATCATGCGCGACGTGGTCATTATTGACGGCGTAAGAAGCCCCATCGGACGGTTCGGCGGCGGCCTATCAAGTGTCCGGCCGGACGATCTGCTGGCCGACGTCTATCGAGCGCTGGCCAAGCGCACCGGCATCGACCCCGGCGATTTGGACGAAGTGTTTGCCGGCTGCGGCAACCAGGCCGGCGAAGATAACCGCGACGTGGCCCGCATGGCCTCGTTGCTGGCAGGTTTTCCGGCGCATGTGCCGGGCGTCACCGTAAATCGCAACTGTGCGTCAGCATTGGACGCCGTGAATTTAGCGGCGCGCTGCATCGGCGCCAATGAAGGCGATATCTATTTCGGCTCCGGCGTTGAATGCATGAGCCGCGCGCCTTGGGTGATGGGCAAACCCGACCGGGTGCCGACCAACCAAGCGCCGAAAATGTGGGACACCACGGTAGGCTGGCGCTTCAACAACCCGAAAATGGATGCGCTGTACCCGATCATCTCGCTCGGCGAGACGGCGGAAAACATCGCGCGCGAGATGCAAATCAGCCGCGCCGAACAAGACGCTTTCGCCCTTGAAAGCCAAACCCGCGCGGTCGCCGCCATGAACGCCGGCAGGTTTGCCGAAGAGATCGCACCGATCACGGTGCCGACCCGGCGCGGTGATCCGATCATCATCGATACGGATGAGCATGTGCGCGCCAAACGTGACGGCGAGACGTTTTTTGTCGATACCGACCTTGAAGACTTAGGCCGCCTGAAGCCGGCCTTTGTTAAAGACGGTACCGTAACCGCCGGCAATGCGTCCGGAATCAACGATGGTGCCGCCGCGCTTTTGATGATGGACGCGGACCGCGCCGCCAAGATGGGTTTAAAGCCAAAGCTCAAATGGCTCGGCACTGCGTCCGCCGGGGTTGACCCCAGCGTTATGGGTTATGGTCCGGTGCCGGCGACAGAAAAACTGTTGGCGCGTTTTGGGCTCAGCATCGACGATATCGATCTGATCGAACTTAACGAAGCCTTTGCCGCGCAGACCATCGGCTGCATGCGCCGGCTCGGCATCGATCACGCCAAGCTGAACGTCAACGGCGGCGCCATTGCGCTCGGCCATCCGACCGGCGCATCGGGGGCGCGTATCGTCGTTACCATGATGCATGAAATGGCTCGGCGCGCCGCTGCCGGCACCCCAGCCAAATACGGCCTCGCCACGCTGTGCGTCGGCGTCGGCATGGGGGTTGCAACCCTATTTGAATGGATCGGCGAATAATCCCCTCACCTAGCCTCTCCCCCCAATGGGGGGAGAGGAACTAAGCAGGTTAAGCGGCTTGGGCGCGTTCGCCGTTGATCATCAGGCCGTCTTTGCCGGCGGACACTTTGATCTCAGCACCGTCTTCAAGGCGGCCCTCCAAGATCGCTTGGGCAAGTGGGTTTTCCAGCGAACGCTGGATGATCCGCTTCAACGGCCTTGCCCCGTACACCGGATCATAACCCTGGTCGGCGAGCCAACCGCGGGCTGCGCCATCCAGCTTGATACTGAGGTCCCGGTCGGCCAGACGTTTGCGTAGACGTTCCAACTGGATATCGACGATGCCGTCCATGTTTTCACGGCTTAGGCGGCTAAACAGGATGGTTTCGTCCAAGCGATTGAGAAATTCAGGCCTGAACGACATCTGCACGACCTCCATCACCTGCGTGCGCACCTCTTCCAAGTCGTGACCGGCTTCTTGCTGGGCGATGATCTCGCTGCCCAGGTTTGAGGTCATGATGATCAGCGTGTTGCGGAAATCGACAGTGCGGCCCTGACCGTCGGTCAGACGACCGTCGTCGAGCACTTGCAACAGCACATTGAACACGTCCGGATGCGCTTTTTCGACCTCGTCGAACAAGATCACCTGATACGGCCTGCGGCGCACCGCTTCGGTGAGCGCACCGCCTTCGTCATAGCCGACGTAGCCCGGCGGCGCACCGATCAAGCGGGAGACCGCGTGCTTTTCCATGTACTCGGACATATCGATCCTGAGCAATGCCTGCTCGTCATCAAACATGAACGATGCCAACGATTTAGTGAGCTCGGTTTTGCCGACACCGGTCGGGCCCAAAAACAGGAACGAACCGATAGGCCTGTTCGGGTCTTGCAGACCCGCGCGCGCCCTGCGCACGGCGTTGGAAACAGCAACCAGCGCTTCTTCCTGGCCGACGACCCGCTTGCGGAGTGATTCTTCCATACGCAGCAGTTTATCGCGCTCGCCTTCGAGCATTTTGTCGACCGGAATACCAGTCCAGCGCGACACCACTTGGGCGATGTGTTCGGCGGTAACCGACTCGTCGACCATGTGCCCGCTGTCATCAGTCTCGGCTTTCGCGAGTTTTTCTTCCAGATGCGGGATCACCGAGTAGGTCAGCTTGCCGGCTTCATCCAACTTACCTTCACGAATAGCGCGCTCAGCGGCAATCCGCGCGGTGTCGATTTCTTCTTTCAGCTTGGTGCTGCCGGCTAGCGTCGCTTTTTCCGATTCCCACTGCGCGGTGAGATCAAAAGACTGGCTTTCGAGATCGCTCAGTTCTTCGCTGAGCTTGGCCAGCCGATCTTGCGATGCTTTGTCTTTTTCTTTCAACAAAGCTTCACGCTCGATCTTGAGTTGAATGATACGGCGATCCAACTCGTCGATCTCTTCGGGTTTGCTATCGATCTGCATACGCAGCCGGCTCGCCGATTCGTCGACCAGATCAATCGCTTTATCGGGCAAGAACCGGTCCGAAATATAGCGTGCACTCAGCGTGGCAGCCGCCACCAACGACGAATCGGTGATGTTGACGCCGTGGTGCAGCTCGTACTTTTCGCGGATGCCCCGAAGAATCGAGATCGTGTCCTCGACCGACGGTTCGGACACAAACACCGGCTGGAAACGTCGCGCCAGGGCGGCGTCTTTTTCGACGTATTTGCGATACTCGTTCAGCGTGGTGGCCCCGACGCAGTGTAACTCGCCCCGCGCCAAAGCCGGTTTCAACAGGTTCGACGCATCCATCGAGCCTTCGCTAGCACCGGCGCCAACGAGCGTGTGCATTTCGTCGATGAACAACACGATCTGGCCGGCAGCAGCCTGCACTTCGTTAAGCACTGCTTTTAGGCGTTCTTCGAATTCACCGCGAAACTTCGCACCTGCGACGAGCGCACCCAGATCAAGCACCATCAGTTGCTTGTGCTTGAGATTCTCCGGCACGTCACCGGCGACAATCCGCTGCGCCAAGCCCTCAACGATGGCGGTCTTACCAACGCCGGGTTCACCGATCAGCACGGGGTTGTTTTTGGTACGGCGCGACAACACCTGGATCGTACGACGGATTTCTTCGTCGCGACCAATCACCGGATCAAGCTTGCCTTCCATCGCGTCTGCGGTCAGATCGCGGGCGTACTTATTCAACGCGTCATAGTTGTCTTCGGCGTTCGACGAATGCGCAGGACGACCCTTACGAAATTCATTAATCGCCTGGTTTAAGCTTTGCGGCGTCACACCGGAGTCGCTCAGAATTTTTGCACCAATCCCATCCTTGGCGAGTGCAATAGCGAGCAACAGACGCTCCACCGTGACGACGCTGTCGCCGGCTTTTTCGGACAACTGCTCGGCCTGGTCGAACAGACGTGCGGACTCGGGCGACAAATAAAGTTGCCCAGCGCCTTGCCCTTCGACTTTGGGAATCTTGTAAAATTCGCGGTTGGTGGCCTCAATCGCGCGGCCCTGATCACCGCCAGCGGCGTCGACCAGATTGGCGGCCAAACCCTCTTTATCTTCCAACAACACCTTTAAAACATGCAGCGGCGTGAGCTGCTGATGGTTGGTGCGAAGTGCCAAAGTCTGCGCGGTCTGTATGAAGCCTCGCGCGCGGTCGGTGAAGTTTTCAAAGTCCATGACATCAATCCTTTGTATGTGCCGAGCGTTCGCATCCCCTATATGGGCAATGAAAACCCCTCACAGTTTGTGGTCATATTAATAGAAATATGGCCTGACAGAAACGCCCCGCAAGGGGTAGCGTAGTATATAAACCGCATTTATGAAGAGTTGATTTCCACACTATGAGTCCGCAGTGTATCGCCATGACAATATCGATACGCCAAATCTATCGCTATCCGGTGAAAGGCCTGACCCCAGAACCCCGTTCTGAGGTGCACTTAACCCCTGGCAATGCGATCCCGAACGACCGGCGCTTTGCGTTGGCGCCAGGTTCCACATCTCTTGGCGACTCGCTGGGCGAATGGATGGCGAAGTCGAGCTTTTTGATGCTGATGCGCAACGAGCGGTTGGCGCAGCTTGAGACGACGTTCGACGACGGCGGCGAAACCTTGATCGTGAAGCGGGGCGGCCGCCAAGTCGCGAAAGGCGTGCTGTCGCAACCGATCGGGCGCACGATGATTGAAGACTTCTTCACAGCGTTCTTAGGTGATGAAGCAAAAGGCCGGGTCAAACTGATCGAGGCTGCGGACGGGCACGTCATGTCGGATCATCCGAACCCAGTGATCTCGTTGATCAACTTGGCGTCGGTCACGGATATGGAGCGTGTCGTCGGCAAGCCGGTCGACCCACGGCGCTTTCGCGGCAACTTTCTGATCGACGGGCTCGATGCGTGGGCGGAATTTGATTTATGCGGTAAGCGGCTTGGCATCGGTGACGTGGTGCTTGAGGTGACAGAACGAATCGACCGCTGCGGGGCCACCAACGTCAACCCTGAAACGGCCGAGCGCGATATGAACATCCCGAAAGATCTTCAGCGCGGCTTTGGCCATATCGATTGCGGCGTGTTCGCAAAAGTGATCAACGGCGGCACGATACGTGCCGGAGATCTAATCACCGTTCTGTAAATTAATACGCGCTTAGTCGCCGGCGGGCGTTGTATCCGGTGCGACTTCGACGCTCGGCTTCTCCACGGTCTTGCGCGGGCGACCGCGACCACGCGGCTTTGCCGGGGCTTCGCCTTCGGCAACCTGCACCGGGACCTCAGCAACATGCTGGACAGGGGGGGCCGTTGGCTTCTTTGCTGCATCGGGAGCCACACGCTCTTGCAACGCGTCTGCAGCGATCATCGGCTGCGGCGTATCGGCACGGGGTGCGTCATTGTTGCGCTCCGGCGCATCACCGGCACCGTTGCGGCGACCACGGCCACGGCCACGGTTTTGATTAGCCTGAGGACGACCTTCGCCACCCCGCTCATTATTTCTGTCATTGTTGCGGTCATTATTACGATCAACGTTACCGTTATTACGATCATCTGCAGCTTGATCGTTGGCATTGTTGTTGTCGTCGTCACCAAATTCCGCATCCATATCTTCATCACGATTGCCGTGGGTGCGCGGTCGATTGTTGCCGTCGCGACCCTGGCCTTCATTGTTCTCACTCAGAATGCGCAGGTAATGTTCCGCATGCTGCCAATAGCCTTCCGACAAAATACGATCACCGGCGGAGTATGCATCGCGGGCGAGGGACTGGTATTTTTCCAACACCTGCTGCGCGGTGCCGCGTACTTTAACCTCGGGCCCGTTACTCTCAAACGAGCCGCCACGCTGATTAGGAAAGCGTCGACCGGTGCCTCTGGTTCGCTGACGTCGATTATTTTGTGCGTTTTTCATTTTCTCGAAGCAATATCTGAATGATGAACAGTCAACCAAATCGCGCTCATCCCTTCATGGGTTGAGAGTCACTCTCCCAAGGAAAAATGACGTTCGACTTGGATCTGTAGGTTCGTAAAACGCCCTCGGCGCTCCCCCTGACCTAAAAGGTCCGAACCCAGAGGACGTTAGCCCCTGCCCCCCGGAATTCCAACACTTTTTTTATGAAACGCCAACGCCCGATCAATGCCGGCAATATCGCGCTGTCGCGGCCCCGCCAGCAGGCCCAAATTACGGGCAATTTCTGTGACCGTATCCGCCTGATCAATGCCGACTTCGAGCACAATCCATCCACCATCTGTCACGATATCAACGGCCTCAGCCAAAACGTGACGATACGCATCCAACCCGTCGGCGCCGCCGTCCAATGCCAAAAGTGGCTCGAAATCGCGGACGGTCACATCGAGGTTCTCAATATCATGGCGCGGAATGTATGGCGGGTTGCTAACGATCAGATCAAACGGTTCAGCTTGCTGAGCAGACCATGCGCCTTCAACCATTGTCGCCCGATTCGACAGCCCCAGAGTCATCGCATTTTCCGCGGCGACGCTGAGCGCGCAGACAGAAATATCAGTGCCGATCCCATGGGCATCGGCATAAATATCCAAAAGCGCCAGCACCAAGCATCCGCTGCCGGTACCGATATCCAAGATTTGCTGAGGCGGTGTGCGGTCTGCGAACAATTGAATGGCGAGGTCGATCACGGACTCCGTATCCGGACGTGGAATCAGTGTTGCGGGCGTGACCTTGAACGGCGAGCTCCAGAACTCGCGCACGCCCATGATATATGCTGCCGGTTCACCCGCGATACGACGGCGAATGACGGCATCGAATTGCGCGGCATCGGCGTCACTAAGTTCAATATCATCACGGCTAAATATTTGCGCGGGCGTCAGACCCGTCACAAACGCTGCCAGCGCACGCGCTTCGGCCTTAGCCCCCTCAATGCCTGCGACCTCAAGTGCACGGGCGGCCGCTTCAAGCGCATCGCGAATCACCCTCATTCGAGAACGGCAAGCCGATGCGCATCATCTTCGGACAACAGCGCATCAATCACTTCATCCAAGTCGCCACCCAAGAAACTATCGAGCACATGCAGCGTCAAACCAATACGGTGATCGGTCACACGGCGTTCCGGAAAGTTATAGGTACGGATGCGCTCAGAGCGGTCGCCGGAGCCGACTTGATCCTTACGGGTCTGCGCACGCTCCGAATGTTGCCGCTCGCGTTCCATATCGAACAGCCGCGCGCGCAGAATTTTTAACGCCTTAGCTTTGTTTTTATGCTGTGATTTTGCGTCCTGCTGCGAGACCACAAGCCCGGACGGCAAGTGCGTAATACGCACCGCACTGTCGGTGGTGTTCACATGCTGACCGCCGGCACCTTGGGCACGGAAAGTATCGATGCGGAGGTCTTTGTCTTCAATATGCACATCGACGTCTTCGGCTTCAGGCATCACCGCAACCGTTGCCGCCGACGTGTGAATACGGCCACCTGATTCCGTGACAGGTACGCGCTGCACCCGATGCACGCCGCTTTCAAATTTGAGTCTGCGGAACACTTCCTTGCCGGCGATCTCGGCCACCGCTTCCTTGGCGCCACCGATACCCGTATCGTGCAGATGAATAATCTCGAACTTCCAGCCCATGCGATCTGCATAGCGCTGGTACATGCGAAACAGATCAGCGGCAAACAGCGCGGCTTCATCGCCGCCAGTACCGGCGCGCACTTCCAAGATCGCATTTCGGTCATCAACTTCATCGCGAGGCACCATCATCAACTTCACATGGCGCTCAAGATCAGGGATTTTTTCTTTCAGCGCTGCAAACTCTCCCTCAGCCATGGCGCGCATGTCACCGTCGGTGTTCCCGTCAGCGATCATCTGCGCAAGATCACCGGCTTCGCTTTCGGCGGCCTGCAGAGCTTCGATGGCAGCATTTACCGGTGCTAAGTCCGAGAATTCTTTCGATAAGCGCGCATACTCATCCCCCGACACCCCGCTTTCACCCATCAAGTGTTGCAGTTCTTCGTAACGCGCGGTAACCCGCGACAGGTGTTCTTGTAGGCTCACAGTTTGGGCTCTCCGTCCTTTGGGATGTTGAACAGTTCACGAATCAGGCGCTCGGCAGACCCGATGTCTTCCCCGCGCTCGGCAATTTCGCGGAGCCGTTCGCTCGGTGTATGCAACAAGCGTTGTAGAAAAATATGTGTCGCTCGCGCGGCGTCGCCACCGGCTTCAACAAGGGCTTCGTCGCGCAACGCTTCCGCATGCTTGCGCAACGCCACCAATGCAGGCTGTGCAGAACGTTCACGATCGCGCTTAAGGAAAGCAGCGAGTTCTTCTTCGACGATACGCACGGCCCCCTCGGCCTCGAAAGCACGGTTGGCCCGACCTTCAAGGGCCAACCGTTCAAGATCGGCGAGATCATACAAAAAGGCATCTTCCAAACGGTCGACCGCTGCCTCGACATCGCTCGGTAGGCTGGCATCGACGATAAACTGCGGGCGAAAGCGTCGTGCCTTGAGGGCGGCACGTACCATATCGGCGGTCAACGAGCGCCCTCTGCCGCCGACCGCGGCTACAATGATGTCGGCATCGACCATCCCGCCTGCCAAAGCATCTTCGGGCACATGACGCGCTGCCATCCTCTCAGCCAATTTTAAAGCCGAGCGCCCGCCCAAATCGGCGACCGAAAGCGTGCCCAATCCAGCGCGAATGAGTTCACCGGCGATCACCTCGCCCATGTCGCCAACCCCTAGCACCAAGCCATGAGCATCTTTTAAATCCCCGTGCACGTCGCGGGCCAAGCCTGCCGCGACCGCTGCGATTGATACCGGACGCTCGCCGATCGCGGTTTCCGTGCGCACCCGTTTCGCGGTCGTATACGCGGCTTGAAACATTGCTTCGAGCGGCACGCTGACCATGCCCGCGTCCCGCGCCAAACGGTGGCAGGCTTTAACTTGACCCAATACCTGAGGCTCCCCCACGACGACACTGTCCAACGACGAGGTGACACGAAACAAATGGCGTATCGCATCATCGCCGGTTAGGCGATACAACGATGGCGCAACGTCATCGGAAGATAGACCGCTGTGGGCGCAGAGTGCGCCGGCTAAAATGTCAGCGGCACCGTCAATGTCGCCACAAATGGTGCCGACTTCGACCCGGTCACAAGTTGAAACGACCACGGCTTGGGGAATACCCGCCACGCTGAGACGTTTTAGGAATGCAGGCACGTCGGCGTCTTCGACAAACAAGCGGTCGCGTAGGCTGAGCCCGCCGGACTGATGATTGGTGCCGACGATCAGGGGTTGCTTTGAATTTTGGGGATTTGCCGTCATGCCAGCTAACGGTACTTAGCGAGGTGCTCCCGTAGCGACGTCAAAGGCACCTCTGCCTGTTCACCGGATTTCATATCACGGACCGTGGCCGCATCGCGGGCAAGTTCGTCGTCACCCAGGATGACCGCCGCAACGGCGCCCAACTTGTCCGCGCGCTTCATGCGCTTGCCCATGTTCCCGGCATAGCCGAGATCGGCATAAAAACCACCTTCACGAAGATCTTGTGCGACTTTCATCGCCACCCGCGCCGCGTCCGCACCAAGCGGCACGATGGCGATCGGTTGCGGCGCACCGGAGACATCGCCGACCATCATCGCCAACCGCTCAACCCCGGCGGCCCAACCGATACCCGGCGTAGGCCGCCCGCCCATTTGTTCCATCAGTCCGTCATAGCGACCACCGGCCAGCACGGCCCCTTGCGCGCCCAAGGTCTCGGTGACGAATTCAAATGCGGTGTGCGAATAATAATCCAGGCCGCGGACTAGACGCGGGTTAATGTTCGCCTCGACCCCGATGTCGGCGAGCCCCTGCAACACATCATCAAAAAACTGGCGGGAGTGATCGTTCAAGTGGTCACGTAGCAACGGCGCTTCCGCCATTACTGCGCGGTCGCCTTCGTTTTTTGAATCGAAAATCCTGAGCGGGTTTTTTTCAAGGCGGGTCAGGCTGTCGTCGGAAAGCTTATCCTTGCGCGCGGTCAAATAGGCGACCAGCGTTTCCCGATACGTCTGCCGGCTTTCGATGTCACCCAACGTATTGATTTCCAGCCGCACGTCCTTGGTGACGCCCAATTCGCGCAGCAAATGCGCGCCGACCGCTATCACTTCGATGTCGGCTTGCGGGCCCGGGACGCCGAGAATTTCAACGTCAACCTGATGAAACTGGCGTAAACGCCCTTTTTGCGGACGCTCGTACCGGAACACGGGGCCGCGTGCGAACGTCTTTACCGGCACCGATTGCTGAAGGCCGTTCGACATGAATGCGCGCGCGATACCGGCGGTAAATTCGGGCCGCAATGTGATGCTGTCGCCGCCCCGGTCTTCAAAGGTATACATTTCCTTGGTCACGATGTCGGACGTGTCGCCGAGCGTGCGCTTGAACACATCGGTGAACTCGAAAATCGGTGTCGTCATTTCTTCGAAACCGTAGCGGCTAGCAATATCAGCCGCCGTGTCCTGCACGTGTCGGTGCGCGCGGAAATCCGCGCTTAAGAGGTCGTGGGTGCCGCGTACCGGCTGAAGCGTCGCCATTTTTATCCGCGCTTTCAGCTATTCTGCAGCATCGGACGCAGAGGCGTCACGACCATAACGGTTCTTCACGTAATCTTCGACGATGCCCTGAAATTCTTCGGCAATGCCGACACCTTTGAGCGTCATCCGCTTTTCACCATCAATAAAAACCGGTGCTGACGGCGTCTCACCAGTGCCCGGTAGCGAGATGCCGATGTCGGCGTGTTTGCTCTCGCCCGGGCCGTTCACAATGCAGCCCATGACCGCAACGTTCATGTCTTCAACGCCGGGATAGCTCTCGCGCCACGTCGGCATCCGTTCGCGTAGATAGCTCTGAATTTTCCCGGCAAGGTCTTGGAACACAGTGCTGGTGGTACGCCCACAGCCAGGGCACGCAATTACCAGCGGCATGAACGAGCGGATACCCATGGTCTGCAAAATCTGTTGTGCGACGATAACTTCTTCGGTGCGGTCGCCGCCGGGTGCCGGCGTCAAGGAAACGCGGATCGTGTCGCCGATGCCTTCTTGCAGCAATACCGACAGCGCCGCCGTCGATGCGACGACCCCCTTGGAACCCAAACCTGCTTCGGTGAGGCCGAGATGCAGCGCGTAGTCGCACTGCCCGGCCAAGTCGCGATATACGCGGATCAAGCTTTGCACGTCAGAGACCTTGCACGACAACACGATCTTGTCGCGACTCATGCCCAATTCTTCAGCGAGGGCAGCACTTTTCAGCGCCGACAACACCAATGCATCTTCTGTCACCTCGGCGGCTGATTTCGGCATCGCCAATTTGGCATTCTCATCCATCAAGCCAACCACGAGGTCTTGATCGAGACTGCCCCAGTTCACGCCGATACGAACCGGGCGGTCATATTCCATTGCAACTTCGATCATCGTCGAGAATTGCTTGTCCCGCTTTTCACGGAACCCAACGTTACCCGGATTGATCCGGTACTTCGCCAAAGCTTCGGCGCAGGCCGGATTTTCACGAAGTAAGGTGTGACCGATATAATGAAAGTCCCCCACCAACGGCACGGTGCAGCCGAGCTTGTCGAGCGCATCGCGAATGTGCGGAACAGCCTTCGCCGCCTCATCACGATCGACCGTGATACGCACGATCTCCGATCCCGCGCGGGCCAGATCGAATACCTGTTGGGTGGTGCCTTTGATATCCGCCGTATCGGTATTGGTCATGGACTGCACGACCACCGGGCCGCCACCGATCAACACGTTGCCGACTTGGACCGGGACGGATGGGCGACGCAAAATACCGGCAGGAACCGTCATCAAAGATCGCCTCTCATCGTGCTGTCGCGGTGCCGGCCTTTAGCCGGTCGGCATCCAAAGCGACACCTTTGCGCACAGCGCCGATGTCACCCAGCATCGGCACACTGGTGCCGTCAACCATGATATCAAGCGCCCCGGCATTGCCGGTCGCGAGCAAGAGCCCGTCAATATCCGGTACGTTATAAGTCGCACCGGCGCCCATCAGGCCGGTAAAAATAATTTTATCCGCTGAGTCGCGAATTTCCACCCAACTGCTATTCGTCGCCCGGATCACGATGCCGGAAAGCGCAACGTTTGAATTGATCGGTGTCGACGCAGTTGCCGATACGGGCACCGGCGGCGGCGATGCAGTTTCGGTCGCCGTTACATTGGCACCGCCCGACGTGACCCGCTTCAGGCTCAGCGCGTTTAACTCGTCCGCCGTCAATTCCTTCTTCGCGGGGGCGGTCGGCGTCTCGGGTGCCTCCGGCGTCGCAGTTGCAGATGGTGTTTCAATAGATGCAGATGTCTCAACTGTTTGCGGCGTTTCAACGGAATTCTCAGTCACGGACGTCGCAGGCGCGTCCGCACCGGCGGCGGTTTCTGCAGGTGCCGCCGTCGGCTCAGCAATCGAAGCAGCAATTTCGTTCGCCGTTTGCGTCATCTGTTCAGCCGCGGCTTTTTCCGCATCCGCCTGCTCATCCGCTGTCGTCGCGGTTTCGGTAACTGCAGACTCAGCAGATGTGGCGGCGGCGTTACTGGCGGTCTCGGTTGATGGCGCAGCCTCGACCACAGTCTCGGTTTTCTCTTTTAGCTGTTCCGCCGGCTCAGTAACCGTCTGCGCGTCGGCCACAACCTCTGACGTCGCTCCGATGTTTGCGCTTGGCGTCGTCTCAGGTGTCATGCTCGCGGGAGTCTCAGGCGGCAATGCAGGTTGCGGCACGGTCACTTCAGGAGTGGTCTCAATCGGCGTCTCAGTGGATGTCCCAGCGTCTGGGCTCGTCGCCGTGCCTGCATCGTCGCCGGTCACAAGGTCTTTCAGATGATCCGGGACCGGCGAAATCAGATCCGACAAAATACCTTCATCGGTGGTCGACATATACCAGCCGCCATAAACCAGAACCGCCAGCACGACGCCGATGAAAACAATCGCACCCTTCGGCATGCCACTTTCCGGCACCGGAGTCGGGAATGATAGTTCGTTGGAGCGGCGATTACCGATCTGCTCAGCGCGGAAGCGGCGTACGACCTCTTCCCCATCCAAGCCCATATGCTCAGCGTACGAGCGGATAAAGCCGATGACATACGTGTCACCCGGCAAATCGCCGTAGCGACAATCTTCAATGGCTTCCAAATAAAGGTAACGAATACACAAGACATCGGCGATATCACGAAGGTCCTCACCGAGCCGCGTCCGTGTCGCACGCAGCAGTGAACCGACCTGTGGCGAACGATCCTTATCGCCGTCATCAACATTTTTGCGTTTGTCGTTCTCGCTCATTCGGGCTGTCTACACCTTCAAATTACAACGTTTGCCGTCAACGTCTGCGACGAGAAATAGCGATGAAACCCGCGTCACCCAAGGTGCCGCCGATACGTGTTATTGTCACACTTCGCCTTTGATTTACAAGGGAAAACCCAGGCTTTCACCTTATACGGCAACACCGCTGTCCAAAGCAAAGGCGCGCAGCTTGCCGCGCAAACTGTGTTCCGGACTGGCCAGCAACGGCATCATATAGGCTCCAAGCTTGCCGACATCCAACGAACGCGCCATTTCCTTGACCGGTCCGATCCCAGGGCTGGCCATGGAAAGGCGCCTAAATCCAAGCCCGATGAGCGCCATCGCGTCCAAAGGCTGGCCTGCCATTTCGCCGCACACGGTCACCGGCACACCGGCTGCGTTACACTTTTCGGCGATGCCATGCAGCATCGTTAGAGCCGCAGGCGATAATGTATCATAGCGGTCCGACAAGCGCGGATTGCCGCGGTCTGTGGCAAACATGAACTGCATCAGATCGTTTGAGCCGACAGATAAAAAATCCACCCGCTGCAAAAGGCCATCGAGTTGATACAAAATACCTGGCACTTCAAGCATCGCCCCCGCTTTGACCTCGATACCGCCGCCTTCGCTTTCCACTTCACGCATCAACAAACCGCGCGCGACTTCGAACTCGGCAATTTCGGTCACCATCGGAAACATGATTGAAATATCCGCTTTGGTCGCCCGTGCAGCCCGGACCATGGCCCGCATCTGGCGACGCAACAACATCGGCCGGTCCAACGCAATGCGGATCGCACGCCACCCCATAGACGGGTTTTCTTCGTCGTCCGTTTCCAGGTACGGCAGCGTTTTATCGGAACCGACATCCAAGGTACGGAACGTCACAGGCTTACCTTCCGCCGCCTTCAAAATATTCTCGTACAGCACCGTTTGGTCTTCGACGCTGGGCAGCTCGGGCTGCATCATGAATTGGATTTCGGTGCGAAACAGGCCGATCCCATCCGAATTTATGCGAATCATTTGTTCGACATCGATCATCAGACCGGCATTGATCAGCAGCGACACGCGATGACCATCTTTGGTGTCGGACGGCAGTGGGATCAGCGCATCGTAATGCTGACGCTGTTCAAGTTGAGACAACGCGGTATCACGAAACGTCTGCATGACGTCGTCGCCCGGACGCAGAAAGACCTGCCCACGGTCCCCATCAACGATAATCGGATCACCCTCGCTCAGGCGATCCGTGATCCCGCGCAGCCTGCCGACGATCGGTAGATTCAAGGCACGCGCAATAATCGCCACGTGGGCGGTCGGCGAGCCTTCTTCGAGGACGACACCGCGCAACTTCGAGGTATCGAAGTCCAGCAACTGCGCCGGCCCCAACGACTTTGCGATCAAGATGCCGCCGTCTTGAAGTCCCGACAGGTCGACCCCTGCAGGCTCACCCAACAAGTGCTGCAACAGGCGATATGCCAAGTCTTCAAAATCGTGCACACGCTCGCGCAGATACGGATCGCTGACCTTTTGCATCCGGGCGCGCAAATCATCTAACACGCGCTGTACAGCGGCTTCCGCCGTCAGGCCGGCACTGATCGCTTCTTCGATGCGCTTCAGCCACCCAGGATCGCGGGCGATCATCGAATAGGTTTCGAGGATATCCCGGTGCTCGCCACCGTCCTGCATAGTCTCAGACGTCATCATGTCGTCGATGGCGCCGTGCATTTCCGAAAACGCTGAGCGTAGGCGTTCGTGTTCGTGCTCGGAATCTTCGGCAACCAGTCGTTCGATGCGGAAGTTTGGCCGATGGATAACCGCTTCACCGATGCCGATACCGCCGTTCAGGCGCAATCCCTCGATCCGAAGCGGCGTCGACGCCAAGCCGTCGGTCGGCAGCAGCTCCTTAGGATCGATCAATTCGCCACTGGCGACCAGCTCCGCCAAAACCATGGCGACCGTCTGTAAGCTTTCGACTTCTTCGTCGTTGTAATTGCGAAGCGTGCGGTTCTGCACCGCCATCACGCCGATCACGCGCCCGCCGCGCAGGATCGGCACGCCCATCATCGAATGGAAGGCCTCTTCACCGGTTTCCGGACGATAGGCGAAGTTCGGGTGCTGTTGCGCATCGGCGAGCGCAAAGGGGCGCGCCAGAGCCGCGATATCACCAATGATACCCTCGCCCACCCGAAGCCGCGTGTTGTGCACAGCGGACGGCTTCAAACCCCGGGTCGCAAATAATTCTAAGATATCACCGGCGCGCCGAACATAAATCGAGCAGACCTCGGCGACCAAGTCAGCGGCGACGATCTCGGCAATTCGATCCAGACGTTTTTCCGCCGCCCCTCCGCCGGCCATCAGATCGCGCACACGGGCCAACAGCCGGCGCGGTGCCGGCATAG
>CAXBEV010000032.1:0-15967 GCA_963974935.1 uncultured Rhodospirillales bacterium
CAATCGTGCCAACGTTGCAGTGCGGTTTCGTACGCTCAAACTTTTCCTTGGCCATCTAACTCACTCCGTTTCCGTTAACCTGCGAGCCGCTCACGGATCTCAATGGAGACCTGGTTCGGCACTTCGGCATAATGATCAAAATGCATGCTGTATTGGGCACGACCCTGCGACATTGAGCGCAGTTCGTTGACGTACCCGAACATATTGGCGAGCGGCACCATCGCGGTGACGACCCGTGCGTTACCGCGTTGGTCCATATCCTGAACCTGACCGCGACGCGAGTTCAGATCACCGATGATGTCACCCATATAGTCTTCCGGGGTCACCACCTCGACCTTCATCAACGGCTCAAGCAGCACCGGCTTTGCAGCGGCCATGCCCTCACGGAACGCTGCGCGCGCCGCAATTTCAAAGGCCATCACCGAGCTGTCGACGTCGTGTGACGCACCGTCATAGAGGCTTGCCTTGAAGTCGATCATCGGGAAGCCGCAGATCACGCCGCTACTAGCAGCACTGCGAATACCTTTTTCGACACCAGGAATGAATTCCCGCGGCACGTTACCACCGACAACGTTGCTCTCGAACTCGATACCGGAGCCCGGTGGCAACGGCTCAAACTTAATTTTAACGCGCGCGAACTGACCTGAACCACCGGTTTGCTTCTTGTGGGTATAATCACAGTCATACAGCTGGCTGATGGTTTCGCGGTATGCCACTTGCGGCGCACCAACGTTCGCTTCAACATTAAATTCCCGCTTCATGCGGTCAACCAAGATGTCGAGGTGCAATTCGCCCATACCTGCGATCACGGTCTGGCCGGACTCTTCGTCCGACGACACGCGGAACGAAGGATCTTCGGCAGCCAAACGCTGCAGGGCAACGCCCATTTTCTCTTGGTCGGCTTTGGTTTTCGGCTCGACGGCCACCTCGATCACGGGATCGGGGAATTCCATCCGCTCAAGGATCACCGGATGCGCGGTATCACACAGGGTGTCACCGGTCGTGGTATCCTTGAGGCCGGCAATAGCGACAATATCGCCTGCCATCGCTTCTTCGATTTGCTCGCGGGTGTTGGCGTGCATTAACAGCATCCGGCCAACGCGCTCGCGCTTGCCTTTGACGGTGTTCTGCACTTGCGCGCCTTGCTTTACGCTACCGGAGTAGACGCGGCAGAAAGTCAACGTACCGACGTGCTGGTCGTTCATGATTTTGAACGCCAAAGCCGAGAACGGCTCGTCGTCGGAGCTTTTGCGGACCATCGCCTTCTCAGGATCGTCGACGTCGACGCCTTTAATGTCAGGCACTTCAACCGGCGACGGCAGGAAATCGACAACCGCATCCAACATCGGCTGCACGCCTTTGTTTTTGAACGCCGAGCCACACAGAATCGGCACGAACACGTTGCCGATGCAGCCCTTACGGATACAGGCCATGATCGTTGCTTCGTCAGGCTCTTTGCCCTCGAGGTAAGCTTCCATCGCCACATCGTCGACTTCGACGATGGTCTCAATCAATTTTTCGCGGTATTCGGCAGCCTTATCGGCGAGATCGGCAGGGATGTCCTGATATTCGAACTCAGCACCGAGGTTTTCGTCTTTCCAGACGACGGCGCGCATTTTGATCAGGTCGATAACACCAAGGAACTCGGTCTCAGCACCGATCGGCAACTGGATGATACAAGGAATAGCGCCCAAGCGATCAATGATCATGTCGACGCAGCGATAGAAGTCAGCGCCGGTGCGGTCCATCTTGTTGATAAAACACATCCGCGGCACATGATACTTATCGGCTTGACGCCAAACGGTCTCGGACTGCGGCTCAACGCCGGCGACCGAGTCAAACACAGCAACAGCACCGTCAAGGACCCGCAGCGAACGCTCAACTTCAATCGTGAAGTCAACGTGGCCAGGCGTGTCGATGATGTTAATGCGGTGATCGCGCCAGAACGTGGTGGTTGCAGCGGACGTAATCGTGATGCCGCGCTCTTGTTCCTGCTCCATCCAGTCCATGGTGGCGTTGCCGTCGTGGACTTCGCCGATTTTGTAGGACTTGCCGGTGTAGTAAAGAACGCGCTCAGTCGTCGTCGTTTTTCCGGCATCAATGTGAGCCATGATGCCGATGTTGCGATAACGATCAAGAGGGGTGACGCGGGACATTTAAATCGCTCCTGAAACTTCTATTACCAGCGATAGTGCGAGAAGGCTTTGTTAGCCTCTGCCATCCGGTGTGTGTCTTCGCGCTTCTTCACAGCAGCGCCACGGTTATTTGCGGCATCCATCAGTTCAGACGAAAGGCGCTCTTTCATGGTGTTCTCGGAACGCTTGCGTGCGGTATCGACCAACCAACGGATGGCCAACGCCTGACGACGCTCAGAGCGCACTTCAACGGGCACCTGATAGGTGGCACCACCCACACGACGTGAGCGAACCTCAAGCATCGGCTTTACGTTGTCGAGGGCCTCATGGAACACCTTGACGGGGTCCTGGCCGCCCTTCGACGAGATGATGTCGAAAGCACCGTAAACGATGGTTTCGGCAGCCGACTTTTTGCCGTCATACATGAGCGCGTTCATGAACTTGGTAACAACCAAATCTTTGAATTTCGCGTCCGGCAGGACTTGACGTTTCTCGGCAGCGTGACGACGGGACATATGATGTCTCCCTTATTTCGGACGCTTAGCGCCGTACTTCGAACGGCGCTGGCGGCGGTCGCTGACGCCTTGTGTGTCAAGCGAACCACGAATGATGTGATAACGAACGCCCGGAAGGTCTTTAACCCGGCCACCACGGATCATAACGACCGAGTGCTCCTGCAGGTTGTGACCTTCACCTGGGATGTAGCTGGTAACTTCAAACCCGTTGGTCAGACGCACACGAGCAACTTTTCGCAGTGCCGAGTTCGGCTTCTTCGGGGTCGTCGTGTAAACGCGCGTGCAAACACCGCGCTTTTGCGGACACGCTTCAAGCGCAGGCACCTTGTTACGGGTTACCGGCTTTTTGCGCGGCTTACGGATCAATTGGTTGATCGTCGGCATACGTACAATCCACTTTCTTCGAACCCAAGCCCCAACGGGCCGTTCCGACATAAGTTGAGCCGTCCGCGCAAATTTCCGGGGCGCCCCGAGCATTCGGCGTTGGCTCAAACAGTAGCTCCAGACCGGGTTCGGGTCTGGAGCGTGTCGCTAAATTTTCGTCTCCACCCAAGTCATCGACTGCGTCTAGACAGTGAATGCCTACCACCAATCCCTTGAGTGGGGCGGAACATATAGGGGACCCTATGCATCGTCAACCTCAATTTTGCGAAAAAATATTTCGCAGAATCAGCATTTTAGACATGATCTGGCGCAAATAGCCCCGCCACCCCCTATATCTAGTCCCTACCACATCACGAACGCACCACCGGATGCACAAAGCCTTGGAATACCCTCAGAAATCAGTGGCGAATTTGGTTAATATGACGGGGTCAAACGCCCGATTCTGTTGCTATTTCCGGCTTTTAGGCGCTGAAGGCCACCCGATCTTGAGTTTCAGGGGCGTTGATTCGTCCATATAACCGGGGGCGCGACTCTGTTAACGGCGAATCTTGACGGCGCCAATACTTCGAGACGGGCCTACGGCCCTCCTCAGCATGAGGATTCTTTATTTATTCAGACACCCCTCATCCTGAGGAGGGCCGTAGGCCCGTTTCGAAGGATCACTACCACCACCTCCAAAACAAAGGGCGCGCACCCGAAGGTACGCGCCCAAAGTATTGCTTAGATCGCAACAGAGGTTAGTCAGCGTCGACCGATTCTGACGACTGCTCGATCATGTCGGGGGTTTCTGCCGGCATCTTTTTGGCAGCGGCCTTGTCACGTTTCGCCGCAATTTCGCGGAACGCGTTCATGACAGAGCCGGTACCAGCCGGGATCGGACGACCGACGATGACGTTTTCCTTAAGGCCGACCAGATCGTCGATCTTGCCGGACACCGCAGCCTCGGTGAGGACGCGGGTGGTCTCTTGGAACGATGCCGCCGAGATGAACGACTGCGTCTGCAGGCTGGCTTTGGTGATCCCCTGCAACACGGCGTCCGCCGTTGCCGGACGACCGCCGCCGGATTCCGCTTTGGCGTTGATCTTATCGAACTCGATCTTGTCGATCAGTTCGCCGACCAACAGCGTGGTATCGCCACCGCCGGTGATCTCGACCTTTTGCAGCATCTGACGCACGATCACTTCGATGTGCTTGTCGTTAATCTTCACGCCCTGAAGACGGTACACATCTTGGATTTCGTTGATCAGATATTGGGCTAAAGCCTCAACCCCGAGCACGCGCAGAATATCGTGCGGCACCGGGTTACCATCCATCAACGCATCACCGACCTGCACATAGTCACCTTCTTGGACCGACAGGTGACGACCTTTCGGCACCAGATATTCGGTGGCTTCTTGGCCCTCTTCGACCGGCTGCACCACGACGCGGCGCTTGTTCTTGTAGTCCTTGCCGAATTCGACGCGGCCTTCGCTTTCGGCGATGATCGCGTGGTCTTTCGGACGACGGGCTTCGAACAGTTCTGCCACACGCGGCAGACCACCGGTGATGTCCCGGGTCTTTGCGCTTTCACGAGGAATACGCGCCAACACGTCACCGGCGTGAACTTGTTGGCCGTTTTCGACCGACAAAATAGCGTCCACCGACAAGAAGTAGCGTGCCTCGTGACCGTTATCGAGGGTGAGCACTTCACCCTTTTCGTCACGCAGCGTAATACGCGGCCGCAAATCCGAACCTTTCGGCTGAGATTTCCAGTCCGTCACCACGCGATACGAGATACCGGTCGCTTCGTCGGTCCGTTCGGTCAGCGAAACGCCTTCCTGCAGGTCAACGTAGTTGGCGATACCTTCACGCTCAGTGATCACTGGTAAGGTGTACGGATCCCACTCGGCAAGCTTGTCGCCGCGAGTCACCTTAGCCCCTTCTTTGACCATCAATTGCGCACCGTACGGAATACGGTGTTTCGCGCGGTCACGGCCTTTTTCGTCGATCAGGCTCATTTCCGCGTTACGGCTCATGACAATCTGCACACCGCGAGAGTTTTTCACGGTCATGCAGTTGACCAGCTTCACCTTCGCATCGGTTACCGACTCGATGTACGAACGCTCAGTACCACGCTGCACGGCGCCGCCGATGTGGAACGTCCGCATCGTCAGCTGGGTGCCAGGCTCACCAATCGATTGCGCCGCCATAACGCCGACCGCTTCACCCATGTTAACGGTGGTACCACGTGCCAGGTCACGACCATAGCACTTGGCGCACACGCCTTCGATGAGGTCACAGGTCAACACCGAGCGGATGAGGATGCTTTCGACCTCAACCTCTTCGATGGTCACACAGTGAATTTCTTCGATCATCTCGTCTTTCTTGACGATCACTTCACCGTTCAGCGGGTTGATGACGTCTTCGGCTGCGGTCCGACCGAGCACACGCTCGGACAAGTTGGCCACAACGTCGCCGCCTTCGACCACCGGGGTTGCCGTGATGCCGTTGCTGGTGCCGCAATCATCTTCGAGGATGATGCAGTCCTGTGCGACGTCGACCAAACGACGAGTCAAATAACCCGAGTTCGCGGTCTTCAGCGCGGTATCGGCCAGACCCTTACGGGCACCGTGAGTCGAGTTAAAGTACTCAAGCACCGTCAGGCCTTCTTTAAAGTTCGAGATGATCGGCGTTTCGATGATCTCGCCCGACGGCTTGGCCATCAGGCCCCGCATACCGGCAAGCTGCTTCATCTGTGCGGCCGAACCCCGAGCACCCGAGTGCGCCATCATATAAACGGCGTTAATCGGCTTGCCGGTCTCGATCTTTTGAATCTCTTTCATCATCTCGTCGGCGACACGGTCGGTGCAATGCGACCACGCATCAACAACCTTGTTGTACTTCTCGCCCTGAGTGATGAGGCCATCTTGGTACTGCTGCTCGTATTCCTTGACCTTGTCTTCGGTCTCGGACACCAGCGGACCTTTTGAGTCCGGGATGATCAGATCGTCTTTACCGAACGAGATACCGGCGCGGCATGCATGCTTGAAGCCCAAGCCCATCATGCGGTCGGCAAACAGAACGGTCTCTTTTTGACCACAGTGGCGATACACCTCGTCGATGACGTTGGTGATCTCTTTTTTGGTCAAAAGCTGGTTGATCAGACCGAACGGCACCTTTTTGTGCTTCGGTAAAATCTCCGAAAGCAGCATCCGGCCCGGCGTGGTTTCAACCCGCACCGTAATCGGCTCACCCTCTTCATCAACGGTCTCGTAACGCGCTTGAACACGTGCGTGCAAAGACACCGCCTTGGCATCCAGTGCTTGCTGAATTTCCGAGACGTCAGAGAAGACCATGCCTTCGCCCTTCTCGTCTTCGCGGTCCAGGGTCATGTAGTACAGACCCAGCACAATGTCCTGCGACGGCACGATGATCGGCTTACCGTTGGCCGGGCTCAGGATGTTGTTGGTCGACATCATAAGGACCCGTGCCTCAAGCTGAGCTTCCAAGCTCAACGGTACGTGCACGGCCATCTGGTCACCGTCGAAGTCAGCGTTGAACGCAGCGCAGACCAGCGGATGCAGTTGGATTGCCTTACCTTCGATCAATATCGGCTCGAACGCCTGGATCCCCAAACGGTGCAGGGTCGGTGCGCGGTTCAACAGCACCGGGTGCTCGCGGATCACCTCTTCGAGGATATCCCAAACTTCCGGGCGCTCTTTTTCGACCATCTTTTTCGCCGCTTTGATGGTCGTGGCACGACCATAAAGCTCAAGCTTGGCATAAATGAACGGCTTGAACAGTTCGAGTGCCATTTTCTTCGGCAAGCCGCACTGGTGCAGCTTGAGTTCCGGACCCACAACGATCACGGAACGACCGGAATAGTCGACACGCTTACCAAGCAGGTTC
Source organism: uncultured Rhodospirillales bacterium (assembly GCA_963974935.1). Taxonomy (GTDB): domain Bacteria; phylum Pseudomonadota; class Alphaproteobacteria; order Rhodospirillales; family Casp-alpha2; genus UBA4479. Next base: position 6,923 of record CAXBEV010000032.1, read on the forward strand.
TGACGGAAGCGGCCTTGCTTACCTTTGAGCATGTCGGACAGCGACTTCAGCGGGCGCTTGTTGGCACCCGTGATGGCGCGACCACGACGACCGTTGTCGAACAATGCGTCGACGGATTCCTGCAGCATCCGCTTTTCGTTTCGGATGATGATGTCCGGCGCGCGCAGCTCGATCAGGCGCTTCAGGCGGTTATTACGGTTGATCACGCGACGATACAAATCGTTCAGATCGGACGTCGCGAAACGGCCACCGTCAAGCGGCACCAGCGGGCGCAGCTCGGGCGGAATGACCGGAATTTGCGTCAGGATCATCCATTCCGGACGGGCACCGGATTCGATGAACGCTTCAACCAGCTTCAAACGCTTCACCAGCTTTTTGCGTTTCGCTTCCGAGGTGGTTTCCTTCAGGTCTTGCTTAAGGATTACCAATTCTTCTTCGAGGTCGATCGCCGACATCATTTCACGCATCGCTTCTGCGCCGATGCCGACCGTGAATTCGCTCTCGCCGAATTCGTCGATGGCATTCAGGTACTGCTCTTCGGACATCAACTGGTGCAGCTTGAGATCGGTCGTGCCAGGCTCGACGACGACGTAGTTCTCGAAGTAAAGCACGCGCTCCAGATCCTTCAGCGTCATGTCGAGCAGCAGCCCGATACGCGACGGCAAAGACTTCAAGAACCAAATGTGCGCAACCGGCGAAGCCAGTTCGATGTGGCCCATGCGCTCGCGGCGCACTTTCTGCAAAGTCACCTCAACGCCGCACTTTTCGCAGACGATGCCCTTGTACTTCATGCGCTTATATTTGCCGCACAAGCACTCGTAATCCTTCACAGGGCCGAAGATACGGGCACAAAACAAGCCGTCACGCTCAGGCTTGAAGGTACGATAGTTGATGGTTTCGGGCTTCTTAATTTCCCCAAAAGACCAGCTCAGGATCCGTTCCGGCGACGCGATCGAGATTTTAATCTCGTCAAAGCGTTGCGTCCCCTGCTGTTGACCGAAGATTTTGGCTAGTTCGTTCATAGCGTTGTTCCTTTATTCGGGACGTACCGGTTAGCGAAGTTCGACATTGAGGCCGAGGGCATGCAGTTCCTTCACGAGAACGTTGAAGGATTCTGGTATCCCCGCCTCGAACGTGTCGTCGCCGCGGACGATGGCCTCATAGACCTTTGTCCGTCCGGAAACGTCGTCCGACTTCACGGTGAGCATTTCTTGCAGCGTATACGCCGCACCGTAGGCTTCGAGTGCCCAGACTTCCATCTCACCGAAGCGCTGGCCACCGAACTGCGCTTTACCACCCAACGGCTGCTGGGTAACCAGCGAGTACGGGCCGATGGAGCGCGCGTGGATCTTGTCGTCCACCAAGTGGTGCAGTTTCAGCATGTAGATGTAGCCGACCGTCACGTTACGGTCGAACTGCTCGCCGGTACGACCGTCAAACAGTGTAACCTGACCCGACGAATCAAGACCGGCAAGATCAAGCATCTCAACGATGTCCGGCTCGCGGGCACCATCGAACACCGGCGTTGCAATCGGCACACCGGGACGAAGGTTTTCCGCCAACTCCATGACTTGGTCGTCATCGAGGGACTGGATATCGTCTTTATAGTTCTTCTCGCCGTAGATTTCTTTCAGCTTGGAACGCACAGTTTGCGCTGCCTTGCCTGCATCCAGCATCTCGCCGATTTGCTGACCGAGACCACGGCACGCCCAACCCAAGTGGGTTTCCAAAATCTGTCCGACGTTCATCCGCGACGGCACGCCGAGCGGATTGAGCACGATGTCGACTGCCGTACCGTCTTCGGTATGCGGCATGTCTTCGACCGGAATGATCTTCGAGATCACACCCTTGTTGCCGTGACGACCGGCCATCTTGTCGCCGGACTGCAGCTTGCGCTTCACAGCCACGAAGACTTTGACCATCTTCATCACGCCGGGGCTCAGGTCGTCGCCGCGCTGCAGCTTTTCGACTTTGTCGTCGAAACGGGCTTGCAGCAGAGCGATATCGGACTCGAACTTAGCTTTCAGGGCTTCGACGTCGCTCATCACCTTGTCGTTGGCAACCACGATCTGCGCCATTTGGCCGACCGTGTAGTCGCCGAGGACTTCGTCGGTGATGACCGTACCGTCTTTCAGACCCTTCGGGCCGCCGACAGCCTTTTTCTTGAGGATTAAGGCTTTCAGACGCGACGAGAACGACCGCTCCAGGATCGCGCGTTCGTCGTCGCGGTCCTTAGCGAGCTTTTCGATCTCGGCCTGTTCGATGGCCATTGCGCGCTCGTCCTTGTCGACGCCACGGCGCGAGAACACCCGCACCTCGACGACCGTACCGGTAACGCCCGGCGGCAGACGCAGCGACGTGTCCCGCACGTCAGAGGCCTTTTCACCGAAGATCGCACGCAGCAGTTTTTCTTCCGGCGTCATCGGGCTTTCGCCTTTCGGCGTCACCTTACCGACGAGGATATCGCCCGGCTCGATTTCAGCACCGATGTACACGATGCCGGCTTCGTCGAGGTTTTTAAGGGCCTCTTCGCCGACGTTCGGAATATCACGGGTGATTTCTTCCTGACCCAGTTTGGTGTCACGCGCCATGACTTCGAATTCTTCGATGTGGATCGAGGTGAACACGTCGTCACGGACGATGCGCTCCGAGATCAAGATCGAATCTTCGAAATTGTAGCCGTTCCACGGCATAAACGCGACCAGCACGTTCCGGCCCAAGGCCAGATCGCCCATTTCGGTCGACGGGCCGTCGGCGATGGTATCGCCCTGCTCGACCCGGTCACCAACCTTCACCAACGGACGCTGGTGCAGGCAGGTATTCTGGTTCGAACGCTGGAACTTCAGCAAGTTGTAGATATCAACACCGGTTTCCGAGGTGTTCGTCTCGTCGGTGGCGTTGACGACGATGCGTGCGCCGTCGATCTGGTCGACGACCCCCGAACGTCGGGCAACAATCGTCGCACCGGAGTCACGGGCCACAGGTGCTTCCATACCGGTGCCGACATACGGCGCCTCGGCACGGATCAACGGCACCGCTTGGCGCATCATGTTCGAGCCCATCAACGCGCGGTTTGCATCGTCGTTCTCGAGGAACGGGATCAGCGCGGTTGCAACGGACACCAACTGCTTCGGCGACACGTCGATGTATTGGATGATCTCACGACGCGCGAGCATGAAGTCGCCCGCTGCACGGCAGCTGACAAGCTCGTCGACGAACTGGCCTTTGGCATCCAGCTCGGCGTTGGCCTGCGCAATCGTGAAGCGACCTTCCTGCATCGCCGACAAATAGACGACGTCGCTCGTCACTTTGCCGTCTTTGACTTCGCGGTAAGGGGTTTCGATAAAGCCGTACTTGTTGACCCGTGCGAACGTGGCCAACGAGTTGATCAGACCGATGTTCGGACCTTCCGGCGTTTCAATCGGGCAAATGCGACCGTAGTGCGTCGGGTGCACGTCACGGACTTCAAAGCCCGCACGTTCACGCGTCAGACCGCCCGGCCCCAACGCCGAAAGACGACGCTTGTGCGTGACCTCGGACAACGGGTTGGTTTGGTCCATAAACTGCGACAACTGCGACGACCCGAAGAACTCGCGCACCGCAGCAGCGGCAGGCTTGGCGTTGATCAGGTCATGCGGCATCACGGTATCGATTTCGACCGAGCTCATACGCTCGCGGATCGCCCGCTCCATACGCAGAAGGCCGACGCGGTACTGGTTTTCCATCAACTCGCCCACCGAGCGAACACGACGGTTACCGAGGTGATCGATGTCGTCGATCTCGCCCTTGCCGTCTTTGAGTTCAACCAGCGTCTTAACGACGGAGAGGATGTCTTCACGACGCAGCACACGAACCGAGTCTTCGGTCTCGAAGCCCAGACGTGCGTTCATCTTAACGCGACCGACAGACGACAGGTCATAACGCTCAGGGTCAAAGAACAGACCATGGAACAGCGCTTCGGCCGTATCCAAGGTCGGCGGCTCGCCCGGACGCATGACACGATAAATGTCGATCAGCGCTTCTTCACGCGAGGTGTTTTTATCAACAGCCAGCGTATTGCGGATATACGGGCCTACGTTAACATGATCGATGGACAGGGTCTCGATATTGTCGATCCCGGCTTCGGTCAGCATTTCCAGCGTCTCTTCGAGGATCTCGTCACCGGCTTCAACGTAAATCTCGCCGGTTTTCGCGTTCACCAGATCTTTGGCGACGTAGCGACCGATCAGTTCCTCGTCAGCAACCAACTGGTCTTCCAGGCCCTTTTCGCCCAATTGACGCAGCAGGCGCGGCGTCATCTTGGTGCCGGCTTCGGCAGCGACGCGACCGGTCTTAGCGTTGATCAGGTCGTTGGTCAGCTTCACGCCACGAAGACGCTCAGCATTGAACGGCGTCTTCCAGCCGCGCTTCACGCGCTCGAAGTTAACGGTGTCATAGAAGTAGTTGAGCACATCTTCCGGCGTCATGCCGTCGATCTCGTCGAGCGCCATCGGGCGCTCTTCGGCGGCAGCTTGCGCGCGCTTAACCGACGTCGCGTCGGAGTCCAGCGCCAACAACAACGTCGAGACCGGCAGCTTACGGCGACGGTCGATACGGACGTACACCAGGTCCTTGGCATCGAATTCAAAGTCGAGCCACGAGCCGCGATACGGGATGATGCGTGCCGCGAACAGGTATTTGCCCGACGAATGGGTCTTGCCCTTGTCATGATCGAAGAACACGCCCGGCGAGCGGTGCATCTGCGAAACGATCACGCGCTCGGTCCCGTTGATCACGAACGTACCTTTGTCGGTCATCAGCGGCATGTCGCCCATGAACACGTCTTGCTCTTTGACGTCACGGATCGAGCGTGCACCGGTTTCTTCGTCGATGTCCCAGACCACGAGGCGTAACGTCACCTTAAGCGGTGCTGCATAGGTCATGCCGCGTTGCTGGCATTCCTCAACATCGTATTTTGGAAATTCAAACTCAAACGAGACGAATTCAAGCGTGCCACGCTCAGAGAAGTCTTTGATCGGGAACACCGACTTAAAGACTTCCTGCAGGCCGGTGTCGGTCCGTTCTTTGACCGGCACCTCGCGCTGAAGAAATTGTTCATACGACGTGCGCTGAACCTCGATTAGGTTCGGCATGTCCACGGCGGCTTGAAGCCGACCGAAATATTTCCGCACGCGTTTGCGTCCCGTAAAGCTGCTCGCCATTACGCCCTCAATCATCCTATCGCCACGCGACGTGCACAATGCACAGCCCGCGACTGCTTCAGTGTGGGGGGAGTTCGACGGCTTGCCGCGCCACCGCTCCCGACCCTAGACGAAGGTGTTTTCACTTTCCCGGCCGCGGCAAGGCCTATTCGGGCGAAAACACGCTTTTTTAGCTGACCCAACTTTGGGCCCTTGGGCGGCGAAACCGCCCGAAAAGCAACAAACAAATATCGCATCGCATCTTTAATTCAGGCCGAATATAAGGCCCAAACGTCGTCGAAGGGACGCGGCGGCAGACCGCACGCGTCCCCTCAAAACGGTCTTACTTGAGTTCGACGGTTGCACCCGCTTCTTCAAGCTTCTTCTTCATCGCTTCTGCTTCGTCTTTCTTCACGCCTTCCTTAACAGGTTTCGGCGCGCCTTCGACGAGGTCTTTTGCCTCTTTCAGGCCAAGACCCGTGATCGTACGAACTTCTTTGATCACGTTGATTTTCTTATCGCCGGCAGCAGCAAGAATGACGTCGAATTCGTCTTTCTCTTCTGCAGCTTCAGCGGCGGCAGCCGGTGCAGCAGCGGCAGCAGCAGGTGCTGCAGCGGAAACGCCCCACTTTTCTTCCAAGAGCTTGGAAAGCTCAGCAGCCTCAAGAACGGTCAACGCGGACAGTTCGTCGGCAATTTTTTCAAGATCAGCCATTTTGGTAACTCCTAAAGCTTAGACTTCTGACAATCAGGACGGCATCACGCCGCTTCACCTTGTTCGGCATGCGCGCTGAGCACCCGCGCGAGTTGACCAGCCGGCGCCTGCAAGACACCTGCGACGCGAGTCGCTGGCGTGTTGAGCATTCCGATGATCTTTCCGCGCAATTCGTCAAGCGAGGGCAGTGTGGCGAGTTGTTTGACGGCGTCTACATCGAGACGGACGTCACCCATCGCACCGCCGAGCACGACAAGCTTGTCGTGCTTCTTGGCGAAATCAACGGCGACCTTCGCCGGCGCAACGGGATCATCGGAATATGCGATGGCCGTTGGACCGGTGAACATGTCACCGAGTTGCTCGTAGGGCGTGCCTTCTAAGGCGAGACGTGTGAGCCGATTCTTGGTAACTTTGAAACTAGCACCCGCAGCGCGCATGGCCGTACGAAGCTCTTCCATATCGCCGACCGTCAACCCGCTATAATGGGTGACGACGATGATGTTGGTGCTTTCGAACGTGCCGTGGAGCTGAGACACCAGGTCCGCTTTTTCCGATCGGTTCACGGATCGTCTCCAGTCAAAAGCGGTTCGACATTGAACCGCCGTTGCACAATGGCCTCAATCTCAGGCTTCCCGAGGGCGTGCCTAAAAATAGAGGCCGGCTCGCCCTGTCCAGTGCAACAGTCCAAGCTAATCGATTGAGAATACACTCAAAAAAATCAGCATAGACACTGCCTAGGCAGGAATTATATCCCGGAATAACCCGGCATACCTGCGGTCTCGGACAGGTCGAAACGGCCTCGGACAGAGTCCGAAGCCGCTTCTATTCGGCGGGGTTTATACCGTTCCGCCGCATTCTTCAAGGCCTAAAGCGCACTCAGGTCCAAACGAAGGCCCGGGCCCATCGTCGATGTGACGCTGACCTTCTTCATATACGTGCCTTTCGAGCCGCTCGGCTTGGCGTGTTGAATCGCCGAAACGAAGGCAGAAAGATTCTCAACCAATTGCTCGGCAGAGAAGCTGGCTTTGCCGATGCCGGCATGTACGATGCCGGTTTTCTCAGCACGGAACTCGATCTGGCCGGCTTTCGCTGCCTTCACTGCGCCGGCAACGTCCATCGTGACGGTACCCAGCTTCGGATTCGGCATCATGCCCTTCGGGCCCAAAACCTTACCCAGGCGACCGACGATGCCCATCATGTCGGGCGTCGCAATACAGCGATCAAAATCGATAGAACCGCCTTGGACCTGTTCCATCAGGTCTTCTGCACCCACCAGATCGGCACCGGCTTCGCGGGCTTCATCGGCTTTGGCGTCTTTCGCGAACACAGCAACACGCAGCGACTTGCCTGTGCCGTGCGGCAACGACACGGTGCCACGGACCATCTGGTCGGCGTGACGCGGGTCTACGCCCAGGTTGAGCGCGACCTCAATGGTCTCGTCAAACTTAGCTTTCGCATTCTCTTTCAGAATCTTTACCGCATCTTCGATGCTGTAGGTCTGATCCCGGTCGATGCCGGCCATAGCCGCCGTATAACGTTTTCCTTTACGCGCCATGTTATGCGCCCTCCACATCGATGCCCATCGAACGTGCCGAACCTGCAATCATCTGTGCAGCGGCGTCGATGTCATGGGCGTTCAAATCCTTCATTTTCAGTTCCGCGATTTCGCGAACCTGCGTCATGGTAACCTTGCCGACCTTGTTCTTGTTCGGCACGCCGGACCCTTTGTTCACCTTGGCGGCTTTCTTCAAGAAGAAGCTCGCAGGCGGGGTCTTGGTGATGAACGAGAAGGTACGATCCTGATACGCGGTGATCACTACCGGAATCGGCATCCCAGGTTCCATGCTCTGCGTCTCGGCGTTGAAGGCCTTGCAGAATTCCATGATGTTGAGGCCGGCCTGGCCGAGGGCCGGACCGATCGGCGGCGACGGGTTTGCTTGCCCCGCCGGCACCTGCAGCTTTACGTAGCCTTTGATTTTCTTTGCCATGTGTCTCTCAGTCCTTTTGTGAAGCCATGATGGTCGTCAATCGTCATCAGGGCCTCGTTTCTGAGTGCGTGGTCGGGCCTTGGCGAGCCTCCCACGCGATGAACCGGTGTGTTAGAGCTTTTCGACTTGCGAATACTCCAACTCCACCGGGGTTGCACGACCAAAGATGCTGACAGCAACTTTGACCCGTGCGCGTTCCTCGTCGACTTCCTCGACGTGGCCGCTGAACGAATTGAACGGGCCGTCACAGACTCGAACCTGCTCGCCGATCTCGAAGGTGATGGACGGTTTCGGTCGGTCCACGCCTTCTTTGACCTGATGAATGATCCGCTCCGCTTCGGAATCGCGGATTGGCGACGGGCGGCCCTTGCCGCCCAGAAAGTCGGTCACCTTCGGCGTATTTTTAACCAGGTGCCAGGTCTCGTCGGTGAGTTCCATACGCACCAAGACATAACCCGGGAAGAACTTGCGGTCGGCAGTAACCTTGGCGCCACGGCGCATCTCGACAACTTCTTCGGTCGGCACCAGTACTTCTTCGATCAGCTCTGCCATGCCGCCCTGTTGGGCCTGCTCTTCAATGGATTGTGCAACTTTCTTTTCCGAGCCCGAGTAAACGTGCACGACATACCAACGCATAGCCATGATCTCAGCCTCCGAAACCGAAAAGGAACTTCACACCGAATTGCAGCACTTTATCGACCAACAGGAAGAACAAGGCTGCAATAATCGAAAACACGAACACCATGACCGTCGAGATCATGGTTTCGCGGCGCGTCGGCCATGTGACCTTCGATGCCTCTTGGCGCACCTCGCGGACAAATTGTGCCGGATTGTTTTTCGCCATCGGTTTTCCGTTCCTAAGCCACTTTCGAGAATCACTCCCGAAAGATGTATCTCTAAACTGTGTCTATCTTCGCCGTTCCGCAAGCCGCGCACAGCATTCACTTGCGACTTTGGCCCTTGCAACTTTGGGCTTGGCAGGGGCACCAGGGCTCGAACCCGGGACCTGCGGTTTTGGAGACCGCCGCTCTACCAACTGAGCTATACCCCTAGCGGCGCCCAAACAAGGCACCGCCGATCCCGCTTACAGCGAGACCGGCTAGACCTTTTTACTCGACGATCTTCGAGACGACGCCGGCACCAACGGTGCGGCCGCCTTCGC
>CAXBEV010000033.1:0-15902 GCA_963974935.1 uncultured Rhodospirillales bacterium
AGGAAGACCCCCGTCAAAACGCCGAGTCCGAGAAGAAGGAGCGACAACACCATCTCCACCGTTGTGCCGCCGGGAAGTTCCGCACCGATGAGCGGCGCGGCCGCCTCTGACACCGGTGTAAGCCAAAGCGCCGACAGCGCCAGGGTCATTGCCGCGAGAACGGCGATGGGCAGAATATTCTTCCAACCGACCCTTGGCGTGTCGTCGGCTTTCTCGCCGCGTCCGTAGGCCAACAGTTGGAATCGCGTCGCATAGGCAGCGCTCAGCCCGCCGCCGAGGATTACAGCCATTGCCAGCCAGAAATCGACATGCCCCGCCGCGGTGACGATCTGTTCCTTTGTCCACCCGCCGCCCAACGGCGGGAGACCGGCAAGCGCAATTGCTGCGACCGCCGTCAACCCCGCGAGGAGCGGCAGGCTTCGCCCGAATTTCATCTTTTCTAGCCGATAGCTTCCCGCCCGATCCCCGGCGATTCCGGCGCTGAGGAATAGCGGCGCTTTGTAGGCGGCATGCGCGATGAGGTGAAGCACGGCGATCCCCGGATATCCGGCCCCGACCGCGACGAACATGAAACCGAGCTGCGCCGAGGTGGAGGCGGCGAGAAGCTTCTTGGCGTGACCCTGCAGCAGCGCAACGACGCCACCCGCGAGGGCGGTTGCGAGTCCGACGGCAATTACTGTGGCGCTGAAACCCGGCGCCGCTGCGAGCGACGGCTGGAGACGGGCAAGCAGATAAACCCCCGCCGCGACGAGCGTCGCCGCATGCAAGAGCGCCGACACCGAACTCGGTCCGGCCATAGCACGGAACAGCCAGGGCGAGAACGGCACCTGTCCCGCCTTGGAGGCCGTCGAAATCAGCAAACCGAAAGCGACGATGCCCAGATAGGGCCCTTGCAGAGCGGCAAGGTCGTGAAAAGCGAAGCTCCCGGTTCCGGCATAGGCGGCCATTGCAGCAGCGAATAGTCCGAGATCGCCGAAGCGTGTCATGACGAAGGCGTAAAGCCCAGAGCGCGGGTTCTCCGACTCGTACCACTTGTGCGAGATCAAAGCCCAAGAGCAGGCGCCTATCACTTCCCAGCCGATCAGCACCGTTAGAAGGTCGTTCGCGACGACCACAAGTTCCATGCCGCCCGTAAACGCCAGAAGGAGACCGATGAGACGGGTCAGCCCGCGCGCGTTTTCGTGCCCGGCGGCATGAAGGACGATCGGCAGAGCGATCACCGGCACCATCATGGCCACGGCGGAAGAAAGAGGCATCAGCGCGGCTGTCAGCGCGATCCGGTCGCTCCACGGTAATTCCGCGGTCCAGCCACCGCTGATCGCGAGCAACACAAGAATCAGCGTGAAACCCAAGACCAGACCCGCTGCCCAAGCCAGAAACAACCGCGACCTCGGAGGGGAGACCGCCAGCAGCGCGCCGGCAATGAGGGGGATCAGTGGAACAGACCAGAGCATCAGCGGGCCATCGTTCCGAGCCCTTCGGTTGTGTCGGCCTCGCGTTTTCGATAGACGGCGACAACCAGCGCGAATCCGAGGGCGAGTTCCACGGCCATGACCGCCATGATGATAATCGCCAGAAGTTGCCCCTTAGGGGCGCCTTCCAGCGCAATCGACCAGAATCCCATCGCAGCCAGAAGAGACCCGTTCAGCATCAACTCCAGCCCCATCATCAGCATGACGAAGGATTGCTGCGACAAGGCGCCGAAAAGGCCGATGCCGAAGAGCGCTGCGGCGACGATAAGGACGGCTGCGAGGCTCATGTTTTTTTATCCTTTTCCCGATGTGTTTTGTGGTCTTCATGACCTTTATGGCCTTCGTGGTCACCGTCACCGCTATGGTCCTCATGACCGCTATGGCCATCATGTGCATCGTCGTCACTCTGGTCGTGGCCATGGTGCCCATGCCCGCCACTTTTTTCCGGCACTCTTCCGGCCGGCGCGCCACCGGGGTCCAGCCCCGGCGGCTGCGCCCCTTCGTCGGCAATGCCGAAACGTCCCGTCCGGCTCGACAGGATGACCGCACCCAGCATGGTGGCAAGCAGTGTGACGCCGGCGGTCTCGAAGATTAAAATTGAATCGTTCAGAAGCTCGATGCCCAGATCGTGGACCTCTAGCCGGTCAGGCGCCACCGGATTGTAGGGCAGATCACTTAGAAGAACCGCGACTGTCATCGCGAGAAATGCCACGACCCCTGAAGCAATCGAAAACCGATGCTGATGGACCATCTGCATCGGGTTAAGCCCGGCGGAGTTCATCATGAACATCACCATGAAGAGTCCCATGACCATCATTTCGACCGCCATCATGAAGACGATCGCTACGCCGATGTACGGCGCCGACAGTAGGAGCACGATACCACCCACCGAGATGAAGGAGAGCAGCAGCAGGAAGGTCGCGCGGATCATTGAATCAACGCAGAAGACGCGCCACCCGCTCAGCACTGCGCATGCCGAAAGCACGAAAAAAATGACATCGACCGCCGTCATGGGAGCGCCTCCAGTCCGGCCTGCAGAAGGCCGAGGAAGGCGACAGGCAGCAGGACTTTCCACAAAAAGCCCAACATCCGCGGGGTCGGCATCCGGGCGAACAGATGCGTCAGTGTGACGAGGATTGCGAGAACGACGAGCGTTTTGAGAGCCAGCCAGACCGGGCCGGGTAGAAACGGACCGAGATAGCCGCCGAGAAATGCCGTGGCGGCCATCGCCGAGAAGGAGACAAGCATGAACAGGCGCGCGAGTTGCCAACCCGCTCGTGCGGCGCCGCTGTCCTCGACCGAAGTGCCGCCCGCTAAGTCGGCGGAGTCCGCATAATCAAACGGCCCGCGCAACGTCAGCGACAGCCCCAGCAGCAGAAACAACGGCAGTCCGAGCGGTTGGCGCAGAACGTTCCACAGCTCTTGCTGCGATTCCACGATCGCCATGACGTCAAGCGATCCGGCGGGGATGGCCGCCGCGATCAGCACGAACATGGACAGAAGCATGATCGGTAAGCCGATCGCTACATAACGATAGGCGCCGATCAGCGGCAGCGGTGCATTCGGCGACCAGCCATGGAGGAAGACGACGACAACCGTCAGCGACTCCACCGCACCCCAAAGGACAATCCCTGTGCTGAGCTTGACCAGAACGAACCCCTCGTCAAACGGCACGACGCTCAGGCCCACGGTCGCCAGGGCAATGTACCATGCCGGGGCGAGCAGCCAGTTCAGGCGGTCGGGCGCCTCGGTCATGATCCGTTGCCGCGACAGGACCGCCGCCGCCGAGCGGAGTGGGTAGGTCAGGGCGCCAACGGTTGGGCGGCGAGCAATCCAGGCCGGCGCCAGTACATCCATGACGGCGGCGAGAAAGGTGCCGATCACCAAAAAGGCCAGCAGTGCCGCTAGGGTCAGGGCAAATGTCAAACTGCCTCCTCCGACTTCGCTTGCTCCATCGCCTCAACGCAGGCTTGCCGTAGCGCGTCGAGATCGAAGCTGTTGAGGACCAGCATCGCTTCCTGCCATTCGAGCCCGCGCAACAGGTCGCCGATCGCGGCGCCGGCGAAACTGGCGGCGGCGACCGGTTCGCCAGCTGCCGCTGCCCACCAAAGCTCGAGTCTGTCGCGTAAATCGACGTCGTCGGGCGTTCGGCCGAGGCCGGGCGGAATCGCCCACAGCGCGCCGGACCGCAGGAAAGCGCGGCGAAGCGCGGCGACATCGGCGCTCCGTCCCGCCGCCTCGCCGATTGCGGCGCGCACGAATCGTTCCGCGAGTGCCGGAAGTTCCAGAAGGCGCAGAATCCGGGCAAGGGCGACAAGTGGAGTGGCAGCCAGCGTGTCCTGCTTGTAGGGCGGTCGCTCCACTTCCGCCCTCTGAATCACATCCCCTTGAAGGGTCATGTCCAAAACGAGGCCGTGTGGCAATGACGGCAGGAACGGACCGAAGGGGGCGCTATAGATGTCGAGTGACAAGCCGTCACGAATATCCTCTCCGGTCATCGCCATCGGTCGGCCATAGGGCGTGCCGCCCATCATACCTTTGCCGCCCTGGCCGTTTGGGCCGACACCGCGCCAGGGATTCGGCGGTGCGTCGGGAAGGCAATCTGCCTCGCTTTGCCGCTTGCCGGAGAGAAGCGCGCGCCAGACGGACGACAGGACGGTCGCGATGCGCTCGCTGCTCGTCACGATTATCGGATCATCCCAATCCGACGCCGGATCCGCCGACCACCAAACGGTCGCGCGGGGATGCGGCAATTGGTCGTGAAGGCGGCGCAGATTCGCGAGGGCCTTGTCCCCGATGTCGCCCGTGACGAGGAGGATTGCCGCATGGCGGGGTGAACCGACCAACCGCACGCCGGGGTCGAGCGTCAGGTGCTCGGCACGCCCGAGGCTCATCGCGCCCACCGCCGCGAATACCGGTACCGGCGCCCCGAGCCCGAATTTGTCGAGAACGCTTATTCCCACCGGAAGATGCCTTCGCGCCAGCCGTAGACGATCCCGATCGAAAGGATTGCCAGAAACATTCCCATTTCGGCAAGCGCCTTCGGACCTTCCTCGACGTAAACGACGGCCCAGGGATACATGAACATCATCTCCATCTCGAATGCGACGAAGAGGAGTGTCATCGTGTAGTAGCGAACGTGAAAGCGTTGCCATGCATGGGTCTTGGGCTCGGCGCCACCCAGGAACGGTGTCATTTGCGGGTTGGAAACGGCGATCCCCCGGGAGCAGGCCCGCTCAACCCCCAGGACGAAAACAAGCGAGAGAAGGCTGACAATGCCTATAGGGATCAATGTGTCCATTTGGGGCCTTCAAAAATATCAAACAACTTATGAGACTATTTATCGAATTTGAAATTATCGCAAGTGCTCTGAGCCCCTTCTTTGGACCACCCAACTGGATAATTTTCCAATGATGATCTCGGGATCGAGAGAAGCAGATTTCCATGAAGGCATCGAAGTTTTTAGAGGCACAGATAGCATTTGTTTTGAAGTAAGCGGAAGAAGGGACGGCGACTGAAAAACCATGACACCGAGTAACAAGGTAAACACATAGACGATTCGAATCCGCCATGAGTCCCCCTATAGTATGCTACTGGTTAAAGTTGCCGCGGTTGTTGCGCCAATTCTTTAAGCAGACCCTTTGATAGTTTGACCAAGCCTGGGAATAAACCGCGGCACACTCGCTGCGTAAGCGCGATAGACGTTGCCTAACTCAGCCTCGACGGCGCGTTCTTCATTTAGCGCGAGCCGCCAATACATGAACACCAAGACTGGGAACATGGCGAGTGTCAAAATGGTCGGCCATTGGAATAAAAACCCGATCAGGATTAACACAAAGCCAACGTATTGCGGATGACGGATTCGAGCATAAGGACCATCGACGGCCAAGGTTCCTGACTTTTGCGCTGCGTACAGCACCCGCCAAGCCGCCGACAACAAAATGAATCCACCACCAATAAAAATAAAACTTAAGATGTGGAAAGGGCCAAAGTGCGGGTTCGCCTCCCAACCAAACATCATTTCCAAAAGATGACCAGAGTCATGGGCAAACCAATCTATTTCTGGATAGGTACTTTGTAGCCATCCAGAGAAAAAATAGATCGTGAGTGGGAATCCATACATCTCTGTGAACAATGCCACGAGAAAAGCACTGAAGGCACCAAATGACCGCCAGTCACGGGGTGTCGCCGGTTTAAAAAAACTGAAGGCAAATATGATGAAGATGGCCGAGTTTAAGAAAACGAGCGACCAGAGGCCATAATTGGTAGCAATGTCCGACGTCATTTCTCGGTGTCCTCGTGGTCTTTTCCGTTCCCGTGACCACCGTGGCCGCCATGCATAAAAAAGTGCATCCCCCCGCATAGACCAAGGATGAGAATTAGGGGTAAGTAACCGATAATGTGCGCCTGATGTTCGGCCCACAGAAAATATCCACCAACGACCAGAAAGAAAACAAGGCCCAGGCCATATCTAAATCGGAGTGAACGGAAGAACGGCGGGTGATTATCGTCTGACATTGAGGGCTCCTGTTTGTTGCAAGCAGAAAGATGACACGCGGTTTGATCAGATGAGGCGTTGTGCGGGGTTACCAACATGTGCACGCGCGATTAGATCTTACTTTTCACAGACCGGGCGATATGACTATTTGGTGTGCTTTGCCGCCAATCGCAATTACCCCTCGCACGGCAAGGCTCTCTTGGTCGATCACCCAAACGTTCGGTTCATCCGCGCTTGAGACGTAAAGTTTGCCCGTACTTCCAATCGCAGCCGCATGATAAGGGGCAGGGCCAAGCGGTGCTTCTCGCATTTCGGACGTACTAAGATTAATGGCCACGAGCTTATCGCGATCTAGCGCACTGACGAACAGCGTCTGGCCGTTTTTCGATAGGTCGATACCGTGAAGGGCCCCTCCGATGTCGAAGGTTCGCTCCGTTGATCCACCCTCGGTCATAATTTCGGATACCGTGCCGGCATTGACATTGGCGACATAAAGCCGCCTGCCATCGCGTGACAACACCATGTGTTCAGGGCTGGCCCCCGTCACAAAATTGCGGCGAACGATCCAGCGTTCCGTGTCCACCTCACTGACGGTGCCATTTCCCGCATTGCTGACATAAACCTTCCCACTATCAGGGCTGAACACGGCATAATTTGGTAAGGGTCCCGTCGAGACGCTCGTAACCGCCGCATAGGACGCGAGGTCGATCACGCTGATCGCACTCTCGTTCGGGTGTGTCACAACCGCAAACCGGCCATCGGGGCTGACCGATACGTGATGCACGGCACCGGGTACGTCTATGCGTCGAATGATCGCACCGTCCGCCGTTTGTATGACGGACACCGTGCTCACAACAGACCCTGCGGTGCTGGCACCGGGTGCCGGGGCTGTATGGTGCGCGGCGTGTTCGTCTTCGGAGACGCCCGCAGGCTTTGCGACCGCCGCACCTTTAACATCCCGCTCCGCATAACTTCCGGCGATGAGAAACCGCCCGTCGGGGCTCTTGGCGAGTCCATGAACGGCCTCGACGCCGCCTATCGTATCGACAATTTTGTCTGTCGCAGCGTCAACAATGACGATCTTGTCGTCGCTACCGAGCGGAACATAGACGAGTGGTGCGGCATGAGCCGTTTGCATACCGGTCAAAAGCACGACCAGAGCGGCCCAAGCAAAGGGCCTAAACATTGTTGCGGTTGCCATTGTTATTTTCTCCTTTTTGCGATCTGTGATCTGTTGCATCATGGTTGGCCCTTTTTTAAATTTTGGCCGCTCGCAACCGAAGGGCGTTGCTGATCACCGAGATGGACGACAGGCTCATCGCCGCTGCCGCGAAGATCGGTGAGATCAGAATACCAAAGAACGGATAGAGGACTCCCGCCGCCACCGGCACACCGGCGGCGTTGTAAGCCAGGGCAAAGAACAGGTTTTGCTTGATGTTGCGCATCGTTGCCCGGGCCAATCGTCGAGCGCGGACGATACCGTTAAGATCACCCTTCACAAGGGTAAAGCCCGCACTTTCGATCGCCACATCGGCACCGGTTCCCATGGCAATGCCCACATCCGCCTGGGCCAGCGCCGGGGCGTCGTTAACACCATCACCCGCCATCGCAACTTTACGGCCTTTGGCTTGCAGTTCCTTGATGATATTTGCCTTGTCCTCGGGCAAGACGTCGGCGCGGATTTCATCAATGCCGAGCTTTGCCGCGACCGCTTTCGCCGTACGCTCGTTATCGCCGGTCGCCATGATAATGTGAAAACCTTCCGCGTGCAGCGCTTTGAGGGCACCGGGCGTGGTTTCCTTAACCGGGTCAGCAACCGAGACAAGACCCGCGATCTCGGTGCCGATGATGATAAACATCACCGTTTCGCCCTCGTCACGTCGAGCATTGGCCGCTTCTACAAACTTCCCGCCATCAAGGCCCATATCGGCGACCAGTTTTGCATTACCAAGCGCGACTGGCTTACCATCGACGATGCCCTTTACGCCCTTGCCGGTAATGGCCTCAAAATCTTCGGCCTTGGCAAGCTCGACACCACGGTCTTCTGCCCCGTTGACGATGGCTTCGGCGAGTGGATGTTCAGAGCCCCGCTCAAGGCTTGCCGCCAAACGCAACACTTCGGACTCGTCATGCCCCGATTGGGGAAGAACAGCGACCAGTTTTGGTTTGCCAACGGTCAACGTACCAGTCTTGTCGACGATCAGCGTATCGACTTTGGCGAACCGCTCCAGCGCTTCGGCATTCTTAATTAAGACGCCAACCTGCGCACCCCGTCCCGTTGCAGTCATAATAGACATCGGTGTTGCCAGACCCAGGGCACACGGACAGGCAATGATCAACACTGCGACAGCCGCAACCAACCCATAAGAGAGCGCAGGCGCTGGCCCCCAAATCGCCCAAGCGATAAACGACAAGATCGCAATGAGGATCACGGCAGGTACGAAGCTGCCAGCTACTGCGTCGGCGAGTTTTTGAATTGGCGCGCGACTACGTTGTGCGTTGGCGACCATCTCGACGATCTGGCTGAGCATGGTGTCGCTGCCGACACGTTTGGCTTCAATCACAAGGCTACCGGTGCCGTTGATCGTGGCCCCGGTAACATCATCACCATCGACTTTCTCGACCGGTACTGGCTCACCGGAAAGCATCGACTCGTCAATTGATGAGCGGCCTTCGACGACTACGCCGTCAATAGGAACTTTGTCGCCCGGCCTTACACGCAATCGATCACCGACTTTCACATCCTCTAGCGGGATTTCTTCTTCGCGGCCATCATCACGAATGATGCGGGCCGTCTTGGGCGCGAGATCGAGAAGCGCCTTGATCGCCGAGCCCGTACGTTCGCGGGCACCAAGTTCCATCACTTGGCCGAGTAGGACCAGCACCACGATCACCGCGCCGGCTTCGAAGTAGACACCGACATGGCCTTGAGAGTCACGAAAGCCGTCCGGAAAAATATCGGGTATGAGCACCGCGACAACGCTGAACAGGTACGCCGCGCCGACGCCCATGCCGATCAGCGTGAACATGTTGAGGCTGCGGTTGATCACGGACTTGACGCCACGGACGAAGAACGGCCAACCAGCCCAGAGGATAACCGGTGTCCCCAAGATGAGTTCAATCCAAAGTGTCATCCGCTCACCAAAGACCTCGCGGACGAATCCCAGCCCGACGTATGGCCCCATCGTCAAGACCAGGAGCGGTACCGTGAGAACCGCGCCAATCCAAAACCGGCGCTTAAAATCGACCAGCTCGGGGTTCGGCCCCTCATCTCCTGCCGGCACGCCCATTGGTTCCAAGGCCATGCCGCATTTTGGACAATCACCAGGGGCGTCACGGATGATCTCGGGATGCATCGGACACGTGAACTGCGTTCCCTTGGGTGCAGACTTGACATCTTTCTTGTGCGCACCAGAAAGATAATGCTCTGGATCACCTACAAACTTGTCATGGCATTTCTCAGAACAGAAATGGTAGGTCTTGTCATCGTGAACATGGCTCGGCTTGCCTGCGTTCAAAGCGACCGTCATGCCGCAAACAGGATCCTTGGCCGTCGCTTCGTCCGCCGATGATGGTGCATGGCTTGAATGATGGCTGTGATCATGGTGATCATGTTCGTTCATAACGGTACTCCGAGTATTTCATTTGATTGATGTGGTACGATACACATTCCAGCTGCTGGAATGTCAATGGGTGATAATTTTTCAATTTTATTCTACTTAAGCGTCACATTTGGATTTCCAATAACACACGGAAACGTCGCCCCTCATGGCTCTAGTCGAAGCAAGCCTCACTATACAGACGGTTTGAACAGTTAAACGTTACAGTGCAGAAATTTGTACGCCACCTTGTCAAATCAGTGAAAAACCATTCCTTCGATGTGAAAGCCAGCGTCCACGTATAGGGTTTCACCGGTGATGGCGCTTGTATAGTCACTTGCCAGTATCAATGCTGCGCGGCCCACTTCGCAGGCTTCTACGGTACGCCGTAGCGGTGCTTTGCGAACGGTTTCGTTTAATAGCTCGTCGAAATGCTCGATTCCCGAAGCGGCGCGAGTAGCAACGGCACCGGCCGATATCGCATTGACCCGGATATTCTTGCGCCCTAGCTCGTGCGCTAAGTAACGGACAGAAGCTTCAAGCGCCGCTTTAACCGGCCCCATGACATTATAATGATCGACCACCTTTTCAGCACCATAGTAGCTTAACGTCATCAGGCTGCCGCCATTGTTCATCAATGGCTCAGCGAGTTTCGCCATACGAATGAAGGAATGGCAGGAAATCAGCATCGACTCAGAAAAACCTTCCTCGGAACAATCAGTTAATCGACCGTGTAGATCTTCCTTACGAGCCCAGGCGATGGCATGAAGGATGAAGTCCAGTCGACCCCATTCTTTCTCGATCGCCGAAAATACTGCTTCCAGTTGTCCTGGCACAGAAACATTGCAGGGCAAAAAGAGAGGAGACTCTACCTCTTGTGCGAGCGGTTCGACGAAAGGCTTGGCCTTTTCACTTAAATAAGTGATAGCCAAATCTGCGCCGGCGTTTCGGAAATGTTGGGCGGCCGCCCAGGCGAGGCTATGTTCATTTGCAATACCAACCACAAGGCCTTTCCGACCGTTTAAATCAATCAATTCCATGTATAGGGGGTGCTCCTTGGTTCTAGGCAACACTCATCGCTGTATTGCGGGTTTATGTTCTCAGTTTGTCGTTCGGATATGATTGCAGCATTTTCAATGTTTGTTCTCATGCAGCGCCAAGCATTAAATGTCATGCCGCGTTCGGACAGCAGTTGACATCGGGTTGGGCTGCGCAGTGAATGGCGGAGTCTGAATCGCGCGCGCCAATACGCTGGTATTTTGGCGGCGTCGATTGGTGCATCATCACAGCAAGCGCCAGCGCTGCGAGCCGGGATGCCGGCGGATCAGCGCGCGAGCTGAGCACGACCGGGACCGACAACCCCATCACGAGACCTGCTGCAACGGATTCAGCAAGATATATAAGATTTTTAGCTAGTATGTTGCCGGATACCAGATCGGGAACAAGTAATATATCAACGTCACCGGCGACCTCGGAAACGATGCCTTTTTCGCGTGCCGCATCTGCTGAAATTGCATTGTCGAAACCCATCGGTCCATCAACAATCGCGCCGGCGATTTGCCCGCGTTTGGCCATAACGGAAAGGGCCGCGGCGTCAAGTGTCGATACAATTGCCGGATTGACTGTTTCGACCGCAGATAACACCGCGACCTTGGGCGTCTTAACGCCAAGAAATTGTAAGAGCGCGATGGCGTTCTCGAGTATCTGCGCCTTGGCATTTAGGTCAGGTGAGATATTGATTGCCGCATCCGTGATCGCAAGGAGTTTTGGGTAGGTCGGAATATCAACCATAAACACATGACTAACCCGTTTACCCGGTACACGCAGCCCACGGTCCGTATCAAGCAGGGCGCGCATAAAAGCGTCGGTGTGTATGTGGCCCTTCATTATGGAATCTGCATCACCCTTGCGAATCAGTTCGACACCAATGCTAGCCGCCTCAGACTCGGTCTGCGCTGCAATCACCGGAAAATGTTCGATTGTCACTCCGGCGCTTTGGGCACATGCCCGTATTGCCGCCGGGTCTCCGATGAGGTGCGGCTTGATGAGGCCGAGCGAAACTGCATCCCTTATGGATGTCAGCACGGATTGTTGTTCCGCGATGACAACCGCGAGACGGATTGGTGCAAATGCTTGGGCGCGTTTAATCAGATCTTGAAGATTGGCGATTTGCTTAGGCATTGGTATGCACTTTCGTATCCGAATATCCAACAAGCAGATCCCGTGAATGCCGTGCGATGACGGTTTCTTCGTCTGTTTTGATGGCTTCGATGAGGACAGAGCTGTCATCTGCCGAGACGCATCCATTTTGATCGGCATTGCGTTCTGCGCTGAGGTCAAGACCAAGGTAATCAAGATTATCGCATATGCGACTACGGATTTCTGGCGAATTGGCGCCGATGCCGCCAGTGAAAACCAACCGATCAAGGCCGCCGAGCGATGCCGTTAAGCCTACAAGGTGTCGACGGGCGTGATGGCAGAAATAGTCTATTGCTTCAGCCACCGCGGGGACGTTTTGATGGGCTAAAAGATCCACCATATTTCGACTAAGGTCAGACAAGCCGAGTAGGCCCGATTCTCTATAGAGAACGTGTTGAATTTGTTCTGGCGACATCTTTTTTTCAATCAAAAGATACAGCAATATTCCAGGGTCGAGATCGCCGGAGCGGGTCCCCATAGGTAGGCCGGCAAGGGTGCTAAAACCCATACTGGTCTCAATGCTGCGGCGGCCTTTTATTGCCGCCATTGAGGCCCCATTGCCAAGGTGCGCAATGATGATACGCGCGTTTGCTGCGGCGTCACCATCGCGCTGGCGCACATTTTCTATGATGTATTCATAGGACAAACCGTGGAACCCATAGCGCCGGATACCGTCGTTTTGAAACCGTCTGGGCAGACTTGTTAATTGGGCCACACGAGGCAAATTATGGTGAAACGCAGTATCAAAACAGGCTACTTGCGGCAGATCAGGTCGACGCGAGCGAACCGCTGCGATGCCTGCTAAATTATGCGGTAAGTGTAGTGGAGCCAAAGGAATAAACTGTGTAAGCTGGGTCTCAAGTTCGGGCGTAACCAACAGTGAGCAATCACAATTCGGCCCCCCATGTACTACTCGGTGGCCAATTCCAATGAGATTGTTTGGCGACACCCAATGCTCAACCCAGCTGAGCAACAGATGAAGCGCGGTCGCATGGTCAGGAATTGCCAGAGTCTGGTCATTAAGAATCACCTCTTGGACGTTTTGGACGACGAAACGCCCGATATCGAAACCGATCCGTTCAAGCGCACCTCGCCATATGCGTTCTGGTTCATTTGATGTGAGGTCGAACATCGCGAACTTGATGCTGGAAGAGCCACTATTGATGATCAATACTGCGCCATCAGCGGTCATTTCTTCCCTCCTGGCCATGGTGCATCGGTCGGGAAATTATGATCATAAAGTAATTTAAATACCTGCTCGTAGCCGGCATCGCGTCGTTCGCGGGCATCCTCCATCGCATCAGATATTTCAGCAAAAAGCATTTGCTCTTTCTGCCGGAATGGATGGTTTTTCGGCAGTGCTTGGCGGTGCTCGGCGACACTCTCGGCCATCTTGGCAATGCCGCGCATCCATGGATTGAACGTTTCAGAGAACAGATAACGGCTGGTCCGCATTGGATGCAGCCATTTAAGAGTTTCACTAACCCAAGGGTTAGTCGTGGCTTGAATAAAAGGACTCACAAAACTGCCGTAGAAAGATTCACTGGCTTCCGACACCGCGCGCACCCTTTCGAAGGCTTCGGTTTGTTGTGGAAACTTAAAATCTTCAACTTTGCGCTCTTCGAACTGAACTACGAACTGCGATTTATCGCAATCGGGATCACCGCTAGGGTTGTCAATTTTCATCTCATAGAGACCTGGTTCCAAACCCTTGATGTCTTCAAGGCTCTCAAGAATTGCCCGGTGTTCGAGGCGCGCGACCTTGGCTGAAACGAAGATGCCGAGATGGCCGACATGAGGATTGGTCAGATAGACGATGCGTTGGCCCGCTTGCTTGAGATCGTTGGTATCTTTGTAGACAGCAGGTATCCATCCCAAAGCTTGATGCGGCGGCGTAATATTATCGCCATAGGAGGCAAAAATGATAACTGGATTTCGGATATGCCTGAGGTTTGTGGCGCACCCTTGACTAATGCGTAGTTCACCGCGTTCCAGCTTGTTGCCGATGAATAAATTTTCGACGATTGAGACGATTTCTTCGCGGCTGAGGAAGTAAAAGCCGTTCCACCAGCGCTCAAATTCAAGGAAGCGCTCTTTCTCGGTATCTATATTGGCGAAAAGACCGGCGTATTTTTCCCAAATGGCCTTCTCTGGCTTGAGGTTTTCGAAATTTTGCGCGAGCCATGCACCGTCAAAATGACCGTTGCCGAGATCGGCGGTCAAATGTGCGAGCCAAGTACCCCCCAACAGGCCACCGCTCACGCGCATTGGGTTGGTGCCGGCTTCGCCAGCCCAATAGGATAGGGGAGACCCATTGAGAACCGTCGGGCCAGCCAACCCCTCGCAGTCTGCTGCCAGCAGCGTCACCGCCCAACCGGCTTGGCAATTACCATATAGAATGGGCGGCGTTCCAGAATGGCGCTGGGCGACCTCTTCGACAAAGCGCCGCAACGCATGCAGTACGTCTGCCAGTGTCTGACCGGGGCAGGGCTCGGGAAAGAAAACAACGAAATACACGGGGTACCCCTCGTGCAGGGCCATGCCGACTTCGGAGTCGTGTTTGAATCCACCGATCCCAGGTCCATGCCCGGCGCGCGGATCAATGACAATGACCGGCGGCTTGTTTGGATCGACACAGTCTTCCCAACAATCGTCGCCGACTTCAGTAATCCGCAACAAAGCGTAATTGACCGGGGTCTCGAAATGCCGGGCGTCGAGAATGGTTTCGTACTTGAAGTCGAGTAGCGGCGGCAAGCCGGCACGCTCATGCTCAAGCATATTGTTGCCGCGCTGCCGCAGCGTATCCAAGAAAAGGATCGTTCGCTGCCAGAGATCGATTTGGTAATCAGCAAAGTCTTGAGGGGTGGGCTCGGCTACCACATCGTCGCTCGTGTGTTCAATTAGCACGTCATCCTTATGCCCTACGACCTTCAGGGTCGGTGGTGCACGCTTCTTCTGAGTAGACGTTGGGAGGTTGCGATTTGCGGTTTTGGTCATGCCGAAGTCCCTCGACTGCTACGTGTGACAAAGAAATTATAAAGTGGCCCAAACACCAGAGCTACATACCAGCCATAGGCGAAGCTCTCTGCGAGTCCGAGAAAGAAACTCGGCCAGCTCAACCAGGTAAATCCCGGCAGCAGACGAAGCCAAGTTTCGTACATTGCTTGTCCTGGGAACAGGAGATCAAAGCCCACGCACAACACAAACGTAAGGGCTAAAAACAATCCTAGACTCATGCCCAGGGCAAAGATCGGGAGACACACAGAGGCGCGTGTTGGCAGAGGCGTTCCAGATCGCGATGACAAATTGGTGGTATCAGACATTGCTTTCTTCCTGTTGTGTGCGTGGACGCTCAGACTCAGGACCGACATATAAATCGGGAGCCGCTTCGAATATCTCGCGGCATTCCCGCGAGCAGAAATAATAAATGTTCCCATCGTGAACACTCGGTTTGGCATTATTAGTATGGATGACTTTCTGGCAGATGGGGTCGACATCCGTCTTGGGCGGCGTCCATCTTAGTTTTTCGCTTGATTGGCCGGCACCGGCAGCTGTGCCGTCGCTATGCCCCATGATATGAGAGCCAAATCCGAAGCGCATTATCACGAAGATAAAGGCCGCCCAAAATAAAAAATATAAGATTGAATCCATTGATCGTATCTACTTTTTGACCGTATGCTTTTTGGGGGCCGCATCATCGGTTTTTGCACAACATGACTTTTGATTATCGTCATCCGTCTGATCGTTGATGACTTCAGCAGCCTCATGGGCCATCTTGCTGCAACATGTTGACGTCACTTTTGCAATTTCAGCGACATGGTCGGAGAGGGATTCATAAAGATCCTGATAAACTACCGCCTGTTGTTCGAATATCTCTTTCGGATCAGCGGCCGCGTCATTTTTTTTGTATGCCGCGTTCATCTGATCAACACTCGATCTAAGAAATTCCGTCTGACGTTCAGTGATCGTTTGGGTGCTATCGAGCATAAGATTTGTCATGCGCCGAATGACATCAAGGCTGCGCATCTGCATGGCAACCATTGCTTCAAGGTTCTGTCCGCGAAAGTGAAGCACGGCGGGGCTGGTAGCCTCTGATATCGATTTATTGGCCATTTTGGACTCCTTTATCACATC
>CAXBEV010000034.1:0-15652 GCA_963974935.1 uncultured Rhodospirillales bacterium
CCATCGTAAAAGCCGTAAAACTGATACGACGTCAGCACACCTAAATCGACACTGTCACCGAATTGCAACTCTGCCGCGCCCGCAGCACCATGGGTGCCGGAAAGCTCACCGCCATCGTAACCGCGTCCGTACAGCCAGCCACCAAGTGAGAATTCTTCGTTCGATAGCAGTCGCTGGTCCGATGCCTGACCGGCAAGTGAGATTTTGAAGGCCCACATATCCGACAACAACTGCCGGCGCTCGGCACGGGCATAAACCTTTGTAAACACCGGTCGGGCACCAACGCGCGAACGATTCGGATCGTCGCCCCGCGCATCATTTATACCGAGACCCCGGCTTACCCACAGGGTGCCATAATTCGAGCCCTTAAAATCATCGTCGACATAGTATTCGGCGCCAAGTCGTGCGACTTGCAAGCGGTCTTCAAAACTGAGCACACCAAAATCGCGCTCTTTCTGACGCGTCATGCCAACGTTGCCGTATAAGGTCAAATTTTCCTCACGACTTCGGATCAACGGATGTCTGATCTGCAAGACCGCACGTGTCGATGAACTGTTGAGATCGTTATCTTTCTCGTCCGCGCCGGCGTCGATGGTCGAATACGATCCGGTGAGCGAGACCGACGTGCCCTCGGTTCCCAACGCCCAAGCCTGCATCAATTCCACATATTTCAATTCGTTGGGACTCGACGGTACGGTGAAGATCGTGGCGCGTGTGCTGTCTCGCCCGGTCAGCAACCCATTGGCGGTGAGCGCGATAGACGCTTCGTCACGACCAATGGCCCGCGTGCCGCGATTGTCTACCCCGTAAGACCCACTCACCGCGGTTTTGCTGATATCAATATTCAGTGCATAGCTGCCTTTATCGCGGTCCAAAGCTTCAACATTTGCCTTTGCAGAAAGGCCGGGCAAATCATTCATCAGCAATAAATAACGCTCGATCACATTCACATTGGCCGGGCCATCCTTCGCGGTGATTTTTGCCGCATAGGGTGATAGCAATACCGTGAAGTCGTCGTCTTCACCTTCGACAGGTTTAAATTGCACCTGATCAATTCGCCCTTCGACGATACGAATATTCAACACGCCAAAGGGCAGATTTTGCGGCTCAATGATGGCGCGGCTGAGAAAAAACCCGTGGGTGCGGTAGTGTTCGGTGATCTTGCTGGCAATGGATTGGAGCGTGTCCGTGCCAATCTCAGCGGCAAGGTAAGGTTCATAATATGCAGCAAAATCTGCAGGCGAAAACGCTGTTAAGCCGCTGAACGTAACGGCAGCCAAGACAAACCGTGAATCCGGTGCGGAATCAGGAGAAAAGTCGGCTGGGGCATCGGGTTCTGCGGTACGCAATTTAGATGGAGTGGGTGTGCGAGTTTCAGTTGCCCGACCTACCGGGTTTTGTTCGATTCGCTCCTGAATGCGGGTCGGGTCGGATGCACTTGATTGTGCAAATGCGGCTGTATCAATACTCGCAAAGATAGAAAAAAATAAAAGGGCGCTAGAATATAACAAATTCTTTAATTGTATTAAATTTTTACTTTGGACAACCATGTTGGCAGATTGCACGAAATATAACGCTCCGTAAGGTTTATTGCGTTTAACATTGAACGTTTAGGCCTTTTAATGCGGACTCACCGCCCACTTTTTATTATAATGATATTATTGGTTAATATAAACGGGACGCGATCCGAACATAAATTTGTCCCGCGGTTCCTAAAAGTATTCATTAATGTAGGTGTGTATGTCCATCATGCGGGCGGCGCAGTTGAATAGTTTTTTGAAAGCGCTGCTGGTCAGCCTTTTTTTAACAGTGACCAGTCTGTCGGCATGGGCAGATGATACTGCATGGCTGGTCACGTCTATTGAAGGCGATGTGCGTGTACGCTCACTGGATGCGTCATGGAGGGTTCTGGTTGTCGAGCAAACACTCGAAGCCGGAACGGGAATTGAAACCGCACCGGGCAGCCGGTTGGTGCTAACGCGCGGAGAAGACACCGTCATCGCATCCCCAGGCAGCACCTTCGAAATCGGCCCCAATGGTGAAAGTGCCGATGCCGCAGAGGCACCAAGTATTATCCAGAAGCTCGGCACGCTGTTATTCAAAATAGACTCCCGCGCTGGCATCGACCGCTTTCGCGTACGCACCCCGTATTTGGCTGCGGTCATCAAAGGCACCGTGTTCTCTGTTAGCGTTACGCCTGAAGGCAGTGCCCTGCACGTAACCGAAGGCTTGGTCCAGGTTGCGTCGCCGGCGACCGGGCAAGTCGGTCTTGTCGGGGTCGGCCAAACCGCGCGTGTCAGCGCTCAAGGCGGCTCGCCACTCACCATCGATAACGGTCGCGGCCAAGAAAATTCACCTACCCCAAAAGCGGATGATAAGAAAAAATCAGAAGCGCCGAGCGAAAAGAAAAACACCAAGAATCAAAAAACCGCCGCAGCCACTAAAAAAACCGACACTGGGCGCGCAAATAATCGCACGGCGTCTCGATCACTTAATCAAGATGGAAAAGCGAACAAAAACAATGCGAGCAAAGGCCTGAAGATCGACAAGTCCATCGATTTCGGCATCGGCAGCATTGCGAAAGCAACGAACGGGCTGATCGCGTCGCCGAGCGACAAACGCAATAGTGGCAAAAATACAAACGGCGGTCGCGGCAATGGCGGCGTCGGTCGCAATGCCATTGCCGGATCAGTCTCCGTGGAAAGCGTATCTTTGTCACCCGGCGCAGGCGTGGGTAACAGCAATAGCAGTGCCGGTGGCAACGGCAACGGCAACGCCGGTGGCAACGGCAACGGCAACGCCGGTGGCAACGGCAACGGCAACGCCGGTGGCAACGGCAACGGAAATAACGGATGAGTGCGCTTAGGCCACCGTCTGCATTAACTTACATAACGCGATGGCTGCGCACAGAATGGGTGTCTCTGTCACTCATACTCCTGATTGTCTTAACCTTGTACATTTCAAACGCCCTTACGGGATTTGACCGTGCCCTGCTGGACTTACGGTTCAAACTTTTATCTCGCCCGGCATCTGATCAAGTGGTTCTCGTTACCATTGATCCAAAAAGTCTGCGGGAGCTTGGCACTTGGCCTTGGTCACGGACGCTGCACGCAGACGCGATCACCCAATTAGATAATGCCGGCGCAGCACGCATCGGCGTCGACGTCGACTTTTCAGCGTTCTCAACAAACGCAGCGGATCAAGCGCTGGAAAAAGCCATCGCGGCCGCCAACGGCAAAGTCGTGTTGCCGGTGTTTAAGCAATGGACCGAGTTGCGGGGTGATGATGTAACGTATACCGGCCCGGCAAAACCCCTGGCCGCCAACGCGCGTCTGGGCTCGGTAAACGTGCGACCGGCCGACGACGGTTTGGTGCGTCAGTATGATCGTGTGCATACATGGCAAAACAACTACCTTCCGGCATTTGCCGCCGAAGTTACGGCGCACGCCGTTATGGGCACGGAACCATTTGAAATCGACTACGGCATCCGTCCGGAAACGATCCCACGTATCCCGTTCGTTGACGTTGTCCGCGGCACCTTTGATGCAGATAAAATCAAAGGAAAGTTCGTGATCATCGGTGCGACCGCGATTGAGCTGGGTGATGAACTTGCGGTGCCGATTTACGGTGCGCTCAGCGGTGTCGAATTGCAGGCATTGGCCGCAGAATCAATCATCCAGGGCAGAACCCTTAGGCCGCCGCCGATACCGCTTGATCTCATGATCGCGCTCTTGATTATTATTTTGGCGGCAAAGTGGTTCGCACACACCTCGAAAGGATTGGCGTTTGCCGCACTCACCGGCGGCACAGCCGCTCTGGTTATTGTTCCTTTCTTGATCCAAGCCAACATGCCGATCAGTTTTGCAACGGGTGCGCCAATTTTCGCAATCGGGCTCTGCTTTATCCGGGGCATCACGCAAAAGCTGGATGTGCAGGCAGCGGACCTATTTAAACGGGCGTCTGAAGTCCGTGAACGCCGCGCTCTTTTTGAGACCATCGTTGAGAACAATTTTGACGGCATTATTGTCGGCGACGAAGCGGACCGCATCCGCCTTATTAACCCGACGGCGTGCCGGCTCCTAAAGTGGAGCGCCGAAATGGCGATTGGGCGTCCGATCAATGATGTGCTTTCTGTTTCCGGCGAAGCCCTATCCGACGAAGATACAGACAATGCGGCTCCTGAGGCGCAAGAAACGCGCATCCGACGGGCCGATGGCATTGATTTTCCCGTTGAACTCGTTCAGAGCGGCGTCACCATTGAACCCTCGACCGGACCATTTGAGCGGCGCACCCAAATTCGTCATTATCGGATCATCGCGTTTCGCGACATCGCGGAACGCAAGCGCATCGAAAAATCTCTGGCCAATGCCGCTGAACGCGCCATGGAAGCGGATCGCATGAAAAGTGAATTCATTGCCAACATGTCCCACGAACTTCGCACACCCTTGAACGCGATCATCGGTTTTTCCGAGGTCATCAAACAGGAAATGTTCGGTCCCGTCGCCAACGAAAGCTACCGCGGATACGCGCGCGACATCTATGCCAGCGGTACGCATCTCTTATCAATCATTAACGATCTGCTTGAGGTCTCGAAAATTGCCGCAGGCAAAGTCGAACTCGAAGAAGAAGAGATTGATCTCGATCAAGCATTCGCTGAATGCATGCGGATTGTGCGCGGCTATCCCGGCGCATCCCGATTGATCCTGAACAGCAACATCCAGTCAGGATGCCCTAAGTTGCTGGCCGATGAGCGCGCAATACGCCAGATGTTACTTAATTTGCTATCGAATGCGATTAAGTTTACGCCGCCCGGCGGCAATATCACCGTATCTGCGGGCCTTGAACCGCGACATCATTTCTTCATTTCGGTAGAAGACGACGGCATTGGCATCCCACCAGAAGAGATTGCCAACATCACGAAGCCGTTTCATCAAGTCGAGAGCGCATTGCACCGCAAGCATACGGGCACGGGGCTTGGTCTTCATATTGTGCAAAGTTTGGTTGAACTGCATGGCGGCACCGTGTCGGTTACCAGTGCGGTCAGCCGCGGCACGCGCATACAGCTCAACTTCCCACCCGAGCGCGTGATGGGTTTCGGTAACGTTATTGCCCTCGAAATTCATAAGAAAAAAAGCTAAGGTGCCGATCAACTGACGTTACCTAGAGCATTGGATTTCTTATGCCTAAAACACTTCTCGCCATGGCCGGCGCCGACCTGAGCCCGAGCACAATCGCTAAATCCGCATTGATTTTAATCGACTGTCAGAATGAATACGTGACCGGTGCGTTACCCTTAAACGGCATCGATGATGCCATGCTGGCAGTCCAAAACTTATTAGGGCGGTTTCGTGCCTTAGGCCGGCCAGTCATACATGTTCAGCACCAAGGCGCAGCAGGCGGAGCATTTGATCTTGATGCACCGCGCGGTGCAATTGATGCACGGGTCGCCCCCATCGACGGCGAAACGGTCGTCCGGAAAAAACTGCCGAATTCGTTTGCCGGCACCGAGCTGGATCAGCATCTAAAATCAATCGACGTCACGGAATTAATCATTGTCGGATTTCAAACTCACATGTGTGTCAGCGCAACGACTCGCGCGGCGCTTGATCTCGGCTATCGTTCGACCTTAGTTGGTGATGCCATCACGACGCGTGATCTTCCGGCCCCGGTCGGCGACGGCGTTATTTCAGCGGAAACAATTCATACCGCGACATTGGCGGCCCTTGCTGATCGCTTTGCCATCGTTGTTGCGAACACAGACGACATTCCGGATTAAGGCATCACGCGTCAGGCCATTTCTGAAGTCCGGCCGTATCGCGACGGCGCCCGATATGACCCGCAAGAGATCATCGTATGAGAAGTACCGTCGATGCCGCTTGAGCGTTTAAACGCTATCAATCCGTGCACCGCCGGCGACCCCAAGCACGCTTTACCGGCAGCACCAAGGCTCGACCACCTTGCGGGCAGTGCGTTAGTTCGGCTTTTTCTCTTCGTGCACCTGCGCGTATGAAATAAGCGCGAACAATACTGTGCCGCCAACAATATTGCCAAGCAGCGTCGGCACTGCAAAGCTGAACGCAGCGCCGACACCAATGTCACCGGTGAGCAAAAGCACCAACGCCTCGACTGTACCTGCCACGATATGGCTGGCATCGGTCAGGCCGATCAAATAAGTAAAAAACAATACGGTCAGGAATTCACTGCCCCCTGCTTCGGGCAGCACCCAAACCAACGCAGCAATCAGCCAGCCTGCGAGAATGCCTCCCATAAATAACGCGAGGCCGGATTTTGTAACCGCGTGCAGTGAAATCTGGCGCAAGCTCTCATGGATTTCAGGCGACAAGAAATCTCCATGACTAACGAACAACGCAAATAACGCGGCACCCACCATGTTTGCGGCCAATACGATGACCCACACACGAGCCAGTTTGAAAAATCGTGACCAGGATTTTTCCGACATCACCGGCAACACTGTGGTGATCGTGTTCTCGGTAAACAGTTGCTGGCGCGCTAAGATGACGAGCACAAAACCCGCCGTATATCCAAGCGGCTTTAGCAGCGACGCAGTCGGCGCATCGCCGAAGATCGCAACCATGCAGGCGGCAGCAAGTGGCGACAGGCCGATCGCCAGACCCGCCGCAATGCCGGACCACCAAAGAGCCGAGAACGACCGCTGCAGTTCAATCTCACCTTCTTTGCGGACAACTTCGTAAAGAACTGCAGGACGGGATCGGACGAGAGATTCAGCGTGCTTGGTCTCTTCATCTGTGAGCTTCGGCGAACTGGACATTTTCTTTTTTCTTTCACGTCATAAAAACACGCCCTCGCGCACCGCGAGAACGTTCTACATCAACTGCACATCAGCGATCCGCAGGCGAAAATACGTCGTCATATATTTGAATTCAAATGATGAATGTCAATAGCGATACATTTATTCATCATCAATCAGAATACGGGATGCCGCGCCATCGAGGTCTTCGAACTGGCCCGCTTTCAGACACCACAAAAACGCAATCAATCCAGCTAAACCGAGCAACAGGGCAATGGGAATAAGATAAATTAGAATATCCATGGTCCGGCCCCAGCTATTTCAGAATACGCAAACGGAGCGCATTCAAGGTGACAAGGATTGAGCTGGACGACATCGCGACCGCCGCCAGCAATGGCGTAACAAAGCCGAGCACTGCAAGCGGCACCGCCACAGCGTTATAAGCAATCGCCAAGACAAAATTTTGCTTTACCAAACGATCCGCCAATCGGGCCACATCAAGAGCCACCACAATTGGCTTTAAGCTTTGCCCCTGGAACACCAAATCCGCGGTCGTTTGGCTGATATCCGCAGCGCTGGTCGGTGACATCGAGACATGCGCGGCGCTGAGCGACGGCGCGTCGTTGAGACCGTCGCCGACCATCAACACATGATGACCCGCCGCAGAAAGTTCGGCCAATCGCGCCGCCTTTTCACCCGGCAAGCATGCGGCGCGCCACTGCGGGATACCCAGTTCTTCGGCAATAGGTGCGACGGCAGATGCCACATCACCTGACAATACTTCGATATGCAGCCCACGCTGTTGCAGTAACTGAATAATATCGGCCACGTCCGGGCGCAACGCATCAGAAACATCAAATCGCGCAGGCTTAGCGCCGACCCTCGAAAGCCAAATAACACTGCCCTGCCCGACATCCTCGTCCTCAAGAACACCGCACCACGCCGCACGGCCGAGGCGGATGCGCGTGCCATCCAGCATCCCCTCAATCCCCAACCCTGGCACTTCGTGAATATCGCCGACATGTGGCCGGGCCACGCCCCCGGCGGCAGCCGCAATGGCGCGGGCCAGGGGGTGCTGACTTGTATCTGCAAGCGCGGCGGCCAAGGCTAAGTCGTCTTTGCTAAAAACACCACTTCGTAGTGTCGGCGCACCCAACGTCAGGGTGCCGGTCTTGTCGAAGACAACGGTATCGACCTGCGCCAGTTTTTCCAGCGCGTCACCGGACTTCACCAGCACACCTGCTGACAGTAATCGCCCAGAGGCGACCACTTGGACCACCGGCACCGCGAGACCGAGCGCACAGGGACAGGTGATGATCAACACAGCGATCGCCGCCATCATTGCAGGTTCCCATCCGGCGCCGACGAACACCCACCACCCGATAAACGTCGCGGCGGCCAATACATGCACAACCGGCGCATAGACCCGGGCAACACGATCTGCGAGACGCACATAGCGCGCGCGGCCCTGCTCGGCTGTTTCCATCAGCCGCACGATGTCGGCAAGCAGTGTACAATCCGCGTCCTTTGTGGCGCGCACGCGGATCGGTGCCGACATATTCAAGGTGCCGGCAAAGACGGCATCCCCCGGCGCAACGCATTTCGCCATGCTCTCGCCGTTGATCAACGACGTGTCGACGTCCGACGTGCCATCGACAACCTCGCCATCAACCGGCAGTCGCGCCCCTTGGGCGACCATCACCGTCATTCCGGGTTTAACGTCGATGGCGCGCATTGCATGCCTGTTGCCGGTTTCGTCGACCACCATCGCCGCTTCGGCGCGAAGCCCCAACAGATGTGCAGCTGCAGAACGTGCCGATGCACGCGCGCGGCGATCCAGATAGCGGCCGATCAGCAAAAAGAACAGCAGCATCACCGCAGCATCAAAATACGCATGCTCGGCACTTTGCAACGTTTGATAGATACTCATCGCGCTGGCCAAGATCACGGCTAAGCTGATCGGCACATCCATATTTGATCGTCCGGCCTTCAGCGCACTCAACGCAGAGCGGAAAAACGGCTGGCCGGCATAAGCGACGGCGGGCAATGCGATCATCGCAGACACCCAATGAAACAGCGTGCGCGTGCCGGCTTCCATACCACCGCTATGACCCGCCCAAATCGAGACCGAGAGCAACATCACGTTCGCCGCCGCAAAACCGGCAACGGCGAGCGCGGAAAGCAAACGCTTGTGCTCATTGTCTTCGCTACGGGCGACTTCGGTTGGGTCAAATGGCGCCACAGGATAGCCAAGCTGGGTGACGAGGCGCACCAGACTCATGCCATTGACCACATCCGGATGCCACGTAATGGCAAGGCGACGCGTGCTCAGGTTGACGCGCGCTTTGGTCACACCGGGCCTGCCCAGCAATGTCGTTTCAATCAAATTGATGCAAGCCGCGCACGAGAGATTCTCAACCCACAAATCAAGGTGCGCGAGACCGTCGTCATCAATCCGGACAAACGCGCTCGGATCCGCCGCCGGTAAAACGGCGTTACCAATGGGCTGCCCCTTCGCCCCAACCATATCGGCCAAAGCCTGCGCATCACAGCACCCCGCCGAGCCCAGCGGCAAGGCATCTGTCACAATCTGTTTTTTGCTTTCCGCATTCATGGGGTCACAAGCACCTCGTGGCGCATACGATACTTCGTTGCATCAGGGCTTTGCGCGGTCACATCAATCATCCAGCGACCAGCGACCGGCGACACCAGCGAGGCTTGATATTTTCCAGGGGTCACTTCGGTGGCACGCAGCGTCACACGTTCTTCAGAACCCAACGGTCGGCTTATGACGGCGTCCAACGCGAGCCCCGTCATCGGCGTCCCGTCTTTTGCGGTCACATCAATCAACAATAAGCCGTCAGACATTTTGACGCGCGACTGCCAACCAAGCGCCGCCTGCCGCTCCCCATCTGCCAGAACCTCGTTGTACTTTATACCGTCTTTATAGGCCTGCGTGTTGGTCAGGCCAGGCCAGGTATGCAGCGCCATATACATAAAGATACCATTCACCACCGAGATCACGCCAAAGAACAAAATGAAGCCGATCAGCACCATGCGTCCGGTAATTTGACGGGGCGGCTTTACGGGCAGGACGACTGTTTGGGGGCTCATCACGGTATTCCTTAATTAACGTTCTGGGGCGCGAAACACGCTTTCGTAGTCTGCCGTTTCGTTGGTTAGGACGTCGCGAAGAGTAAAAGTTAAATCCGTCGCCTCGGATTTAATCAGATCGGCAGGCATACGCACCAAAATCCGAAAGCTTTGCAGGGTGTCAGCCTTGACGTCGAACGACTGTGTCGCAGCGAAATCGACGTAATCTGCGCCGACGACTTTGATTGAGGCGCCGGCGGGCTCGGTTGCGATCAAAATCACCGTCCTTGGCGTGCGCGCCTTATTCAGAATTTTGAACGTAAATGCATTTTGTATCGAACCATCGGACAACTTCGTAAAGATCGGATTGCGATCCCTGAGCACATTGATGTCGAGTTCGGTCCGTCCAACGAACACGAGCAGCATGAACAGCCCAATCGCCGCCCACAGCGCAAAATAGGCAATGGATCGAGCCCGGAAGATTCGCAGTTTCGAAGGCTTCCCTTCAATCCGCGCGTTCATCGCCGCGACGGAGTCGTAATCGATCAGGCCGCGGGGCCGTCCAACTTTTTCCATCACATCATCACAGGCATCGATGCAGAGCGCGCAGGTGATGCATTCCAACTGCTGCCCGTCACGAATATCGATACCCATCGGACAGGCGACGACGCAAGCTTTGCAGTCCACACAATCGCCGCGCCCATCGAAGGTCTCGCCTTTCCGGTACGCGGCGCGTGGTTCACCACGGTCCGCCTTATAGGTCACGGTCAGCGACTCTTCATCCATCATTGCGGCTTGAATGCGTGGCCATGGGCACATGTAGGTGCAGACCTGCTCACGCATCAGCCCACCCAGCGCAAACGTCGTGAAGGCCAAAACGCCCACGGTCATATACGCAATAGGCTGTGCATCAAAATGCACAAAATCCCATGCCAACGTCGGCGCGTCGGCGAAATAGAAAATCCACGCACCGCCCGTTGCCACCGATATCAAAAGCCAGATCACGTATTTTGTGAGCCGTTTTGCCGCCTTTGAAACAGACATCGGCGCTTTGTCCAAACGAATGCGCGCACCCCGATCACCTTCAACCACGCGCTCAACCCATATGAATAAATCCGTCCACACGGTTTGCGGGCACGCATACCCGCACCACGCACGCCCGACGACACTGGTGATAAAGAACAAACCCACCGCCGCCATGATCAGCATGCCGGCAAAGTAATAGACTTCTTGTGGCCATATCTCGATGAAGAAGAAATAGAACCGGTTATGCGGAAAATCGATCAGCACCGCTTGATCCGGATTACCCGCACCCCGGTCCCATCGGATCCAAGGCGTGATGTAGTAGACGCCAAGCGTCAGCGCCATAATCAACCATTTGAGTTTACGAAATGTCCCCCAAACCCGTTTCGGGTGAATTTTGACGCGCGCTTTATATAATGTGCGGTTTTCCGGCTTGTTAACCGGCTCGACATCGTGTTGGACGACGTCGGGCGCAGCTAAGTCAGCAGTCTCGGCCTTCGACATTTTAGCTCCTACAATGGCCCTTACTGCCCACCACCCAATGAGTGAACGTAGATCGCAAGTTGCTTGACGGTTTCAGGGGACAAAATTTTACCCCACGCCGGCATCACACCCGCGCGGCTGTTCGAGATCGTCTGCACCAATGTTTCTTTGTCGCCGCCATACAACCAAATTTGATTGTTCAATGCAGGCGCGCCCAACGCCGCCATGCCAACGCCACCTTCACCGTGACACGCCAAGCAGTTCTCTTCGAACAGCACCTGACCGGCTTCGGCCGCAGCAGGATCGCTTGCTTGGCCGGACAGCGACAACACGAACTCGGCAACTTGGTCGATCTGATCGCGTTCCAAAATACCGTCTTTTAGAAACGCAGGCATTTGCGAGAATCGCGCATCGTCAGACTGATTATTACGAATACCATGCGCAATGGTGAAATGGATATCTTCCATCGCGCCGCCCCACAGCCATTCGTCATCGTTCAGATTCGGGTAGCCTTTAAAGCCCTGTGCACCGCTGCCGTGACATTGCGAACAATTGACATTGAACGCAGACTTACCGCCGGCGAGCGCGAACTCCAACAACTCCGGATCTGTACGGATTTCTTCTAAGGACGCATCGGCGATGCGGGTCACGTAGACCGCCTGCGCTGCTTTCGCATCGGTGACCGACTTCGCGACTTCGGCGCGCGAGCTGTAACCGAGCATACCTTTTGTATAAGACGACACCAACGGAATCGCCGGGTAGGCAACATAGTAGCCGATCGACCAAACCACACTGGCAATGAAGATATACAGCCACCAACGCGGTAGCGGGTTGTTCAGCTCGCGAATACCGTCCCACTCGTGTCCGGTGGTCTCGATGCCGGAAAGTTCATCAATGTGTTTATCGGCCATTTCTCAGTCCTCTCTTAACGGCATCTGCGCCGCTGCGTCGAATTTTTTCTTAGCGCTCGGACGGAAGGCGTAAATCAACACGCCGACAAACAGCGCCACCATGTAGACAAGCCCCCACGTCTGGGCGAACGATGCGACTGTTGCGTAATCCATGTTCGACTCCTTAGCGATAGTTGGCTTCGGCATCGTAGGTCGAGAAATCGACCATCGTGCCCAGCACCTGCAGGTAAGCGATCAGCGCATCAAGCTCGCTCGGCGTGCCTGGATTGCCGTCAAAGTCGCGGACGTTGGCACCGGGGTAACGTTCCATAACGCCATCGGCGCCGTCCGAGTCCGGATCGACTTGCGCTTTCATGTCGGCCACCGCGACTTCAATCATCTCGGCTGTGTATGGCACACCGATCGCCGCGTTGGCTTTCAGGTGATCGGCAATGTCATGAATGCGGGCTTCGGCATCCAACAAGAACGGATAGCCAGGCATAACGCTTTCCGGCACGAGAGCCCGCGGATTGATCAAATGCGTCCGGTGCCAATCGTCGGAATACTTGCCGCCGACCCGTGCGAGATCTGGCCCCGTGCGTTTGGAGCCCCACTGGAACGGGTGGTCGTACATACTTTCTGCGGCCAGCGAATAGTGGCCATAGCGTTCCAACTCGTCTCTGAACGGACGCACCATCTGGCTATGGCAGTTGTAGCAGCCTTCGCGGATGTAAATATTCCGCCCGGCCAACTCCAGCGGCGTATACGGCCGCATCCCTTTGACCTTTTCAATCGTGCTCTCCAGATAGAACAGCGGCGCAATTTCAACGATGCCGCCGACCGAGACGACAACGATGATGCCGACAACCAGCAAGATCGAGTTACGCTCAAATTTTCCGTGATCAAACATGTCTCGATCTCCTTTAAGCCCGCGCCGTGTGCGCGAGAGCTTCGACATAAGGTTTTTCTGAACGCACATCACCGCGCGTCGTGCGGTAGACGTTGTAGGCCATGATCACCGCACCCAGCACATACATCCCCCCGCCCAAGGCGCGGATGACATAGAACGGATGCATGGCGTCCACGGTCTCGGCGAACGAGTACTCGAGGAAGCCGAGCGAATCGTACGAGCGCCACATCAAGCCCTGCAGAATACCGCTGACCCACATCGCCGCCGCATAGAGTGCGATGCCCAGCGTCGCCAACCAAAAGTGCATCGATACCAAGCGTAGCGAATACAATTTTTCACGGTTCCACATTTTCGGCGCCAAGAAATAGATCGCACCAAAGCTGACCATACCGACCCAACCCAACGCACCGGAGTGCACGTGACCGATGGTCCAGTCCGTATAATGGCTGAGCGAATTGACCGCCTTGATGCTCATCAACGGGCCTTCGAACGTCGACATGCCATAGAATGCGATGGAGATCGCCATCATCCGCAACACCGGGTCGGTGCGCAGCTTGTCCCAAGCACCCGACAGCGTCATCAAACCGTTGATCATGCCACCCCAACTCGGCATCCACAGCATGATCGAAAACGTCATGCCCAAGGTCTGCGCCCAGTCCGGCAACGCGGTGTAATGCAAGTGGTGCGGACCGGCCCAGATGTAGAGGAAGATCAGCGACCAGAAGTGCACAATCGACAGCCGGTACGAATACACCGGGCGGTTCGCCTGCTTCGGTACATAGTAATACATGATGCCGAGGAAGCCTGCGGTGAGGAAGAAGCCGACCGCATTATGGCCGTACCACCATTGCGTCAGGGCATCTTGAACGCCGGCGAACACAGGATATGACTTGGCACCGAACCAGCTGACCGGTAGCGCCAGGTTATTGACGATGTGCAAGATCGCGATGGTGATGATGAAGGCCAGATAGAACCAGTTCGCAACATAGATATGCGGCTCTTTGCGCTTCCAAAGCGTGCCTAAGAACACCAAAAGATAGGTCACCCAAACGATGGTGAGCCATAAATCGACGTACCATTCAGGTTCGGCATATTCTTTACCTTGGGTGACGCCGAAGACATAGCCCGTCGCCGCCAATACAATAAACAGTTGGTAGCCCCAAAACACGAACCAGGGCGCGAAACCACCGGCAAGCCGAGCACGGCATGTCCGCTGCACCACGTGGAACGACGTCATCATCAGCGCGTTACCGCCGAACGCAAAAATCACCGCTGACGTGTGGAGGGGCCGGAGCCGACCGAACGTGGTCCATTGCAGATCAAGGTTAAGAACCGGAAACGCCAACTGCAGTGCGATCACGAGGCCGACCGTAAAGCCGATCACACCCCAAAACGTCGTCGCAATGACGCCGGCACGAATGACGCCGTCGTTATAATCGACAGGCGCGTTCGGGCTTGCGGGGCGACCGGAATCACCGTCACGGCTCATCACCCAAAAAATACCAACGCCGCAAAACAGCGCCAATAACAGGCCATGCAAATAAATTGTCGTATCGACTGCGCCCGCAGACAGATAGAGCCCCAAAAGGCCCCCTAGTCCGAGTGGCAGTAAGGTGATTAGTCTCATCGTCTCTTCCCCACAAAATGGAAATCATGCGCCCCCCAAAGGCACGCCATTGTTGCACACAATAAGTGCGAGCCCTAGCCACGTATTTGATCTAGATCAATGGGGATGGCTTTTGTGGATTACACGTAAAAAAATTGATGGCGCCGAAGGGAATCACCCCTCCCCTGACCTTCGCATTGCGAATATGATCTGCCCCTGAAAACGATCCCGTTTTCAGGGGCAGATCACGAGGGTCATTTAACACCCCCCACGACCAAGCTTTTACTTGGTTTAAATATTTCAGTAACCCTTGGCGGGAAAAAATCAGCGTCACCCTTTGCAGGGCATCCTAAATATTTATACCTCCCAACTAAAGTTCGGAACGCACCCTTCGGGATATAGGTGAACCAGTGATGCTCAGCGTATACGCGGCTACCGTCTAAATTTGAAAATTCTATTTTTGACATTGCAATCTTTCCAGGCTCGCCATGGCCTATCTTTCCAATTGATTCTCGGTAAACGCGATATTTCGATATGAATGAATCGATTGGCGTTACGGCAACACAAGGGATTTTTGCGCCGAACTTTGACACAGTTGATCTATGAAGAACCTTCCCGCTTTCCTGATCGAAATACCTTTTGCATCCTGGATGCGTGGAATATTGCGCTGAATACCTATACGCGCCCGGCGTTGTGACGTACATATCTGCAAGATGTCTGGTGGAGACACCCTTGGGAAACTGGGTTTCGACAAATTGATAGCCAGATTCGATAAATTGCGACTTGCAGTGGAAGCAGTAACCGTACGAAGTCGTATTGAAATAACCTGGGACATTCTCAAATGTTTTATAAATACGCGTCCCTGCCTTCGTACGACA
>CAXBEV010000035.1:0-12364 GCA_963974935.1 uncultured Rhodospirillales bacterium
ATCATCCGTATCCCGTTTCAGATGATGCGCGAAACATTCGCCGCCTATGCGCTGCCGATTGCGCTATTGGCGCTCGCCTCGATCCTCTGGGGTGCGATCGTGGCGCTCGGCCAGACGAGCTTGAAGCGGCGGATCGCCTATACTTCGATCAATCATATGGGATATTCGGTCCTCGGAATCGCCGCGGCGGGTGCGCTGATTACCGGAGAGGAAGCCGCGCGGCAACTCGCGCTGACCGGATCGGTCGTCGAAATGGTGGCGCACGGGCTTATTACCGGGGCGCTTTTTCTTATCGCGGGCAGTTTCTGGTCGCGGGCCGAAACATACAAGATCGACGATTTTGGCGGCCTCGCAAAGGTCGCGCCGCGAATGACCGCCGCGACTATCGTCGCAGCCTTCGCGAGCCTCGGTCTCCCAGGGCTTGCCGGATTCGTGGCGGAAGTGCAAATTTTCGTTGGTACGTTCGCTGTCTTTCCCTGGATTGCCGGAATTGGGCTTCTGGGCATTCTGATCACAGCCGCACTCTTCCTGCGCATGGTGCAGGACATCTTTTTCGGGGAGCTCCCGGCGCGTTGGTCCGGCTTTCCCGATCTCGCCTTTCGCGAAACAGCTGTATTGGCGGTTCTGCTCTTCTTCGTGGTGCTCATTGGCGTCTATCCGCGATGGCTGTTGACGCTGATCGAGAGCGCGACGTCTACAATCATCGGGAGTTGATGCCATGCCGGTCGGAGACATCTCTCCGGAGATCGCAATCACCCTGACGGCGGTATTGAGTCTGGTCTGGGCAATCACCGCGCCGCAGCGCCTGCAATGGGTCTGCGCGCTTGTCGCGCTTACCGGGATCGGCGTGGC
This sequence comes from uncultured Rhodospirillales bacterium, assembly GCA_963974935.1. GTDB lineage: Bacteria > Pseudomonadota > Alphaproteobacteria > Rhodospirillales > Casp-alpha2 > UBA4479. The sequence goes on from CAXBEV010000035.1 coordinate 853, forward strand.
CGGCGCCCTTGTGACAGCGCAGATCGGAACAGTCCGGCTCTCCTTCGCGGGTACATTCGCGCTCGACGAGGTCGGGGCCTGGGCGCAACTGATGATTCTGGGCGGTACTGCGTTTTGCGTTTTCCTTTCGCCCGGCTGGTTCCGCAGCGATCCCCGACATGGAGAATTCTACACGATCCTGCTGTTCTCGGCTCTCGGCGCCATGATGATGGTGGGTGCGGCGGACCTGTTGCAGCTGGTCATGGGGGTGCTGCTCTCCTCGGTCACCGGCTATACGCTGGCCGCCTACCACCGGGATTGGGGACTCTCGGTCGAAGCCGGGATGAAGTATTTTCTACTCGGCGCACTCGCGAATGCGCTTTTGGTCACCGGGGTCGTGCTGGTTTTTGGGATGCTCGGCTCCAGTGGGTACGATGCCATAGCGGATCGTCTTGCTGAAGGTAATGCGGCTTCGCCGCTTCTGTACGCCGGTTTTGCACTGCTGGCGGTGGGCGTCGCCTTCAAACTTGGCGCCGCCCCTGCCCATGCCTGGGTGCCGGACGTGGCGGAGGGGGCGCCCGCGCCCGCTGCAGCCTTTCTGACCGTGGTTCCAAAGATCGGCGCGGCTATTGCGTTAGCACGGATCGTCGAACTTGTCCCTCCGGACACGCTGGCCATCCGTCCGCTCATTGCCGTGCTGGCCGTCGTAACGATGACACTCGGCAATCTTGCCGCGCTCTGGCAGGAAGACGTCCGAAGGCTAATCGGTTGGTCTTCTGTTTCCCAAGCCGGCTACATCCTGATGGCCGTGACCGTGCTGGGCCTGAGCGACCATGCCCTTCCGGCATTGCTTACTTTCGTCGGCAGCTATGCCATTAGCAATCTTGCGGCCTTCGCCGTCATCACGCATCTGAGAGGACGCACCAAGCTCGCAGACTATGTCGGACTCGCCACCGAACGACCAGTGGCCGCAGCCGTGCTCACTCTCTCTTTCCTGTCCCTGGTCGGCATACCGCCGCTGGTCGGCTTCGTCGGCAAACTGACGCTCTTTATCGCCACGATCCAGGGCGGCTACGCTTGGCTTGCAGTAGTCGCAGCGGCGAACACAGTCGCCTCGCTGTTCTATTATGCTCGGGTCATAGGGCCGGTCTATTTCGGCGCCGCCAGCAAGCCCGTCGCCGTGCTCGATGGCTGGAGCAGCGCCGCGCTCTGGCTGGGCGGGTTGGCCGTTGTTATCGTCACGCTTGCTGCCGGGCCTGCATTTATCGTCTTTGGGAAGGCGACTCTTCTGCCGTAACGTCGGTCCATTCCGGGATGTTCGCTATCTTCCGATTGGCAAATAAAGTAGAATCCCGGTCTTCAGTGACCGCCATGTTCTCCCTCGGCAGTCCAACGTGACAGAAAGACACGCTCATAGGCGAATACCGCAGCGATGGCGATGATCGCGATGATCACGATCAGCGGATCGGATTGCAGCTTCATGGCGCCGAAGACGGCGAGCACGAGCACGTCGAGCGCGATGGCCGAGATCAGCACCCAACCCCTCGCGCCGATCTCGTGGCGCAGGCGACGGAACACGCCCCAGTGGATCACGATATCCATCACCAGATAGAAGAAGGCGCCGAGCGACGCGATGCGGCTGAGATCGAAGAATACCGTTAGCACCGACGCGATCACCACCGTGTAGACGAGCGTATGTTTTCGAATCGGGCCGGACATACCGAAATGGTTGTGCGGGATCATTTCCATTTCGGTCAACATCGCCAGCATGCGCGAGACGGCAAAGACGCTCGCAAGCACGCCCGACGCGGTCGCGATGACGGCAAGCGCGACAGTGAAATAGAGGCCATAGACACCGAAGACCGGCTCAGCCGCTTGTGCCAGCGAATAATCCTTGGCGGTGACGATCTCTTCGAGCGAGAGGCTGGAGCCGACCCCGAAGGCGACGAGCAGATAGACCACCACGCAGATCGCGATGGAAAAGATGATCGTGCGACCGACATTGCGGTGCGGATCAACGATCTCGGCGCCGCTGTTGGTGATCGTAGTGAAGCCCTTGAACGCGAGGATCGACAGCGCGATTGATGCCGTAAAGCCTGCAAGCGGGATGCTGTCCGATGATCCGGAAGCGGGCTCGAAGGTGAAACCGCTGGCTGCAAGCGCCGCAATGCCGAAGACCGCAATACCGCTAATCTTCAGAAACGCCATGACGAGCGAGAAAAGGCCGACCGAGCGACTACCAGAAACATTGACAAGATAGGCAAAGACAATCAGCCCGACTCCAAGCGCAGGTACGAGGATGGCGTCCCCAGCCAAATCGAAAGGCCTCAGGAGGTAACTGCCGAAGGTCCGCGCGACAAGGCTCTCACTGATCACCATGGAAAGCGCCATCAGCAGAGAAGCCGCCGCCGCAATCGCTCCCGGCCCATAGGCCTTCTGCAGGATCATCGCGATCCCGCCAGCGGACGGAAAGGCGTTCGACATCTTCACATAAGTGTATGCACTGAACCCGGTAACGATCCCTCCTGCGATGAAGGAAAGCGGAAACCATGGCCCGGCCAACTCCGCGATCTGGCCGGTGAGTGCGAAAATTCCCGCCCCGATCATCACGCCGGTGCCCATCGAAATACCACCGATCAGGCTGATACTGTTTTCTTGGTACTCAGATTTCATTGTCTGCTCTCACCTACTTCATAGAGTCGGTTGCGCGATTAGGCTCGGCGCAAGGCTGCCAAGGCCAAAGCCGATTCATCGCATTGTAGATGAAGGAGCCGGACCAGGCGATGAGCAATAGACCGCTCAGGGCCTCAACACCAGTGATGAAACGGAGGTGATCTAAGGGGAAGACATCGCCAAGCCCAAGCGAGGTATAGCTCACGATCGAGAAATATAGGTAGTCGAGCGGCTCGGCGATCATACGACCGCCAAAGCTACCGAGCCCAAGCACACCATCGCCGAGCGCATAAGCGACCGCGTAAAGAACAACCTCGACGAGGTGAGCGCCAAGCGTCATAAGGACGATGATGAAGACACGCACGCTGGCGGTCATTGCGATGCGCGCCATCCCGCCGGACAACCAACGCAAAATTATATAATGAAACAGAAACGTTAGTACGACCAGCGACACTGCCAGTATTATCGCGACAAACATATCGGTCTGCTCCTCTCTGGTTTAAATTTTCACTATGCTCAACGCTGATCCCCGACAATGTCTGTCTTTTGATGATAGATGCTGAGGTGCCCCTAGATTCATATACGCCTTGCTTGGTACTTTTAGAAGCAAGGGGAATGCAGATGTCGGATCAAATTCGGTTCACTAATGCGTTCAAGAAAGATGAGATAACTAACTTCGCTTCTTAATTTAGGCAGCGAGATTGCAAAGCCTTGCACCTCTTTGATCCTAGCTGATGACCTATTGCTTACTCGGGCTGATGCGCAGTCCAAGCCCCGCAACCGATGTTATTTGGACATCAATAAAGCTATTCTGTAATTCAGTTGTATTTTTACGCGGATACGAAACGACCGACAAATTACATTTTTACCGCTTCGTCGCTCAAACCAGATCAATTACATAGAGCCGAGCGACGTCAACTTTTGAACCAAAACCGGTATACATAAGATTAGGTCAACCTATCCAGGATAAGCATTATAGCCCTGACTCGCCAAAGAACGCTTTACTCCCCTCCCGCCCGCGCTAATTCGAGAGCCTCCAAAATTTTAGGTGGCGACAAAGGCAGCGATCCCATTTTTTTGCCAATTGCATTTTCAACCGCATTGGCGACCGCCCCAGGCGCCGGGACGAGCGGTGGCTCGCCAACGCCCCTGACGCCATAGGGATGGTTCGGATTTGGGACCTCGACAATGACCGTATCAATCATCGGCACGTCGGAAGCCACGGGCATCCGATAATCAAGGAAGCCCAAATTCTGCAAGCACCCCTTATCATCGTAAATATATTCTTCGTTCAGCGCCCAGCCGATGCCCTGGACGGCACCGCCCTGCATCTGGCCTTCGACGTAATCGGGTGAAATCGCACGGCCTACATCCTGGATGATCGTGTAGCGCTTTAGTGAAACGAACCCGGTTTCCGGGTCCACTTCGACATCGACGATTTGTGCCGAAAATGCAGCCCCTGCCCCGCCCGCATTGATTTCCGAGTGACCGGCAATGGCACCGCCCATCTTCGTCGCCATGCCTGCCAATTGCTTGAGCGTAAGGGCTTCGAAGCCGTCCCGCTGGGTCACAGCTTGGCCAGCTTCCCACGCCACGTCGTCGACGGGGATTTCCCATTTTTTGGCGGCAAGGGCGCGGAGCTTTTCGATGATCTCGCGGACCGAATTGATAACGGCCATACCGGTGGCAAATGTCGTACGGCTTCCGGCGGTTAGGTGGCTGTAGCCCATGGAGCCTGTGTCCGCCACAATCGGTTTGATCAACTCTAGATCGACGCCCAATTCTTCCGCTGCCATAACCCGCATGGACGATCGCGACCCGCCGATGTCCGGGTTACCGGTCGCGATAGCGACGGTGCCGTCATCCAGGAGATTGGCGACAACACTACTCAAACCCCCGCCGTGCATCCAATAGCCAAGGGCGAAGCCGCGACCTTGGTTTGGTGCTAAAGGTGCGGAATAATGCGGATGGCTTTTCACCGTTTCGAGCACCTCCGTCAGGCCAATCCGCCCGTACTTTGCTCCGTTAAGGCTCTGCCCACCGTCCTGGACAGCGTTTTTCATACGCAGATCCACGGGATCTATATCTAACTTTTCCGCAAGTTCGTTGATCGTCAATTCCGCTGCCATCGTCGCCATGGGCGCACCTGGGGCGCGGTACGCCGCGACCTTAGGGCGATTGACGCACACGTCATAGGCCGTGGCTTTTGCATTTGCGATGCTATAGGAGGAAAAAAATGAGTCCGTAGAGCGCCCGACCGGAGAGCCCTTGAAAGCCCCCGCCTGATTGTAGATTTCAGCTTCGGCGGCAACAATGGTGCCGTCCCTCTTGGCGCCCATACGAACCCGTGAATACGTCCCTGACGCTGGACCTGTGCCACGGAAAACTTCGGATCGGGTCATCACCATACGCACGGGCCGACCGGTCTTTTGCGACAAACGAATAGCTACCGGCTCCGAATACACATTATTTTTTCCGCCGAACCCACCGCCAATTTCAGACGCGGTAACACGAATACTCGACATATCCATATTCAATAGCCGCGCACATAGGCCGCGGATAACAAAATGGCCCTGGGTCGTGGTCCAGATTTCCACCGCACCGTCCTCCGACGCCGTGGCGATCAATGCCTGGGGCTCAATATATCCTTGGTGCACCGGCTCGGAGCGAAACTCTCGCTCGACGATGATATCGGCGTCGGCGAACCCTTTTTTCAGGTCGCCACGTTCAGCCGAAACCACACGGAATACATTGGAGGGTTTTTCCGGCTTAGGTTCAATCCCATGGGTAAACTGGTGATCATGCAGAATGGGTGCCCCCGGCTGTGCAGCCGCCAGCGGATCCAGGACATGCGGCAGAATTTCGTATTCAACCTCAATCAATTTGATGGCTGCCCGGGCGATCCGCTCGCTGGTCGCTGCTACGGCAGCGACTGCATGGCCATCATACAGCACTTTTTCGCGTGCCATGACGTTCCGGGAAATATCATGTAGATCGGCGATCATCGGGCCGTAAGGCGGCTCCAGCAAAGGGTGATCGGGAATATCTTTGTGGGTGACCACGGCTTTTACACCCTTTAGGGCCTCAGCCTTGCTGGTGTCGATGGAGAGAATCTTAGCATGGGCATGCGGGCTCCGCAGGGTTTTGCCGTAAAGCATCCCCGGCATAACCATGTCGTCACCATAACGCGCCCGGCCTGTCACCTTATCGGGGCCGTCAGGACGGCGCGTCCGCTTACCGACCCATTTGAAATTGGTTTTTGCCGTGGTTTTAACTTCGTTCATGACGTGCTTGCCCTCATTTCAGCGGCCGCGTCGAGAACGGCGCGAACGATTTTGTCATACCCCGTGCAACGGCAAAGGTTTCCGGCCAGCGCATAACGCACCTCGGTTTCTGTCGGGTCGGGATTTTTCTCGAGCAACGCCTTGGCCATGTTGAGAAAGCCGGGCGTGCAAATACCGCATTGCAGCGCTGCGTGGTCCAAGAATTTTTGTTGCAGTGGATGCAATTCGTTCCCCGTCGACATGCCTTCGATCGTTTCGATTTCAGCACCGTCCAGCTCCGCCCCCAGTACCAGGCAAGCATTTACAGGGCGACCGTTGACGATAACTGTACACGCACCACAATCACCGGAGCCGCATCCGTTTTTGGTCCCCGTCATGTTGAGGTCCTCGCGGAGAACTTCCAATAGCGTCTGATCGGCGTAGCAGGTGAAATCCACCTCATCGCCGTTGATCGTCGTCGTGACAAGATATTTCGACATCAGTTCTTCTCCGCTCGTTCCCAGGCGATTTTGATCGCCCGGCATGTCAGAACGCCCGCGACCGTGGTCCTGAATTTGATGGTGCCGCGTTTATCATCGATAGGCTGGCAGGTGGCGCTTGCAGCCGCTGCCAGGTCTGCCAGAACACCGTCATCGAGCTTTTTGCCCAGCAAAATGTCCGGCGCTTGGGCAACGAGGCGCGCTGTCGGCGCAACGGCGCCCAAGGCGACGCGGGCGGCTGCACACGTACCATCGGGATTGAGCGTCACCGAGACGCCGACCCCGACAACGGCAATGTCCATTTCCGTGCGAGGAATAAACCTGAGATAGGCATCGCCGGAACTTTTCGGCGGTCGCGACAAAGCAAAAGATACAATTAGTTCACCCGGCGCCAGTGATGTTTGACCAGGCTTGATCAACAGATCTTCAACTGGCGCCATACGCGTTCCATTTGGTCCGGCGATAACGGCCTTGGCGCCTGCAGCAATCAATGCCGGCACGCTATCGGCCGCAGGCGACGCATTACAAAAATTCCCGCCGATCGTCGCCCGACCCTGAACCTGGTCCGAACCGATAAGCTGAACCGCCTCGACAATGCCGGGAAATAGTTTCTTCAGTTCCGCATTTTCGCCGAGTTCAGCACCGGTTACTGAAGCGCCGATTCGGACGTCGTCATCGCCAACAATGACTTCGCGAGTCTCTGTAATTTTCTTGATGTCGACCAGCATCCCCGGCTCGATCATCTCTTCCTTGATTTGGATAATTAAATCTGTGCCGCCAGCGAATACGCGCGCCGTTTGCCCTGCTTCGGCAAGCAACGCAACAGCCGCCTCTATCGTTTCAGGGGATTCATATCTCATTTCGTTCACTGGCTAGGCACCTTCCGGATTAGTATTTGAAATTTTGATAAACGATCACACGATGGAGCAACTTCAGAAGTTTGCAGTCTTACATAGGGCAGATCAACCAAACACGAACCCGTTGATCCAGAATCCCTGAAAAAGTTAGACGAAGATATTCTCAGCACCGGCAAACCTGTCACCAGGGCACGATTAAATGGGCACAGACCCTTTAAGCAAGAGGCGATGGAATTCCCTGCGTTCGTTTACATCGAAATCGGTACTCGCACGATGCATCGTACAACGATTATCCCAAATGATCAGATCACCCAGCTGCCAATGATGCCTATATTGAAAGCGCGCGTCGAAGGCAAAGTCGTACAACGCGTCCAACAGGGCATCGCTTTCCGCTAAGGATAACCCTTCAATATGATCAATACGGTTCGGGTTGATATACAATGCCTCTCGGCCCGTTTCTGGATGCATGCGTATTAACGGATGAGACACATCCGGGGTAAGCGCTTCTTCCTCGGGTGTTCTGACAGCAACCACGGCCTTACCACGCCTGGAATGATATTTATGCACGGCACGCCGACCTTCGATGCTGCGCCGCATGGCATCCGGCATGGCCTTGAGCACGGCCTCAGTATCAATAAATTGTGTACTCCCGCCGGAAGACGGTATTGCAAGAGAAAACAGCATAGTTGCTTTTGCCGGACATGCGAAATAACTGTCATCGGTATGCCAGTGCGTCGCCCGAACATGGGGCTTTTCCCCACCAAGTTTGTTGTAGTTCGAAATGACCGATACTTCCGGAGGATCGTCTAAACGATAGTCTCCGAGCAATTGAACCTGGGGCGCACCAAATACACGGCCCGCCGCCACGAGTTGATATGGCGTCAGCGTCTGGCCTCGCACACAAAGGATATGATGCGATAAGAAACAATCGTTCAGAACAGCTATGTGACTATCTGAAAGGGGTTTTGTAAGGTCGACGCCAGAGACCGAGACGACGCGCATCTCTCCATATTCAATATCTATTTCTGCTGTATTCATTGCTACGCACCGCACCTCAGCCAAACACCGCACCGTTGTATTACAGCAAACCCCCTGCTGCCCCCTCTTGCAAGCCTATGCGTGTCGCCGCTTGGCAATGCCAAAGCAGTCTTGTTTTTGACGCCAAAGTACCCGTCGCGAACCACGTTTATAACGTCCCCCTCGCCGTCTTCGAAAATGATGGCCTGAGGGACTGCCGCTCATACCAGGCCAAAAGGTTCGGATGCCCCGTCCGCCAGTCGAAGCCGGGCAGCAACTGCTCGATTTCCAGGGCGCAGAATAATGTCATCTGTGTTCGGTTGAGGGGGCCTTGCATCAACGGACTCTCTATCTCGTGCTCCCACAGCGTGGTCAGCCGCCGGGCCCGCGCCCGCTCATGCGCGATCAATGTCGCAAACTGCGCATCAACGGGCCGAGCGGCTTCACGCAGCCAGACACTGAGACCGTCGAGATAACTCCGGCACAGACCGTGCAGCCGGCGCAGCTCCAATCCCTCGTCACCATCCGGAAAGGCCCATAAATCGCTGTTACACAACGCGCAAAGGTATTCGCCGATCAGATCAGACTCTTCGAAGCCGATGCCATCGTCGCAGACCAGATATGGCACGCGACCAGATGGATTGACGGCATAATATGGGCTGTTTTCAGTTCGGGTCTCGGCGAGGGTTACAGGGACGCGGTCATTGATTCCGAGTTCATGTAGAAGCGCACGAGTCAGGCGAGCGTAAGGTGAGTTTTTAGTGACAAACAATTCCATTGAGACTGTCCCGGCCTTTTCTCAGATGTCGCTGTGGCCCATTTACACCGATGTCGAATCCTTGAGCCACAAAGTGCTTAATAAGGCGATTTCGATTATAGCTGTTAACCTAGCTCGGATTGGCGCCTAAGGATTATGACCATTATAATCGCTTCAAAAGCATTCATTTCGCGGCTTTAACTTAGATCATAACATCAGGCATTTTAAACGTGGATTGTCCGTTCTGCGGGGTGAATTGAGGAACTAAATGCAATGTTGAACACTCCTGTTGAGCCGCGCCCCGCAGCCACTCTCATTTTGCTGCGTAAGGCGTCATCCCGGCCGATGCAGATACTCATGGTGAAGCGCCATCAAGACATTAGGTTTGCCGGGGGTGCCGTTGTTTTTCCTGGCGGGCGAGTTGATGCCACAGATCATGCTTTAGCAGACAGCGATAAAGGTAATGCATTCAAGATTGCGGCTATCCGCGAAACCTTCGAAGAGGGCGGCATCTTGCTTGCCTATCATGCTAAGACAGGCGCCCCCGTCTCTAAAATAAATGTGGATAGGGTGCTATCTCGATACCGAACCCTCATCAGTAGCGGTAAATTGACGTTCGGGGAAATGCTGCACAAAGAAAACCTGATTGCCGACACGAACAAACTCGTACCGTTCGCACACTGGATCACACCGCCAAACAGGGTGAAACGGTTCGATACGCATTTCTTTGTTGCGGGCTATGCCGAAGATCAGCAAGCAGACCACGATGGCGGCGAGATCACCGAGACAATCTGGATATCACCCGCCGAACTGCTCACCGCTGCCAAGGCCGGACAGCACAAATTGGTATTTGCGACCCGTATGAATGTCGAGCGACTAGCTGCATTCAAAACGGTGGACCATGCCCTTAAAGAAATACAGGCAACGCCGGTCGTTACGGTGCGTCCAGAGACCATCGACACGCACGAAGGTAAAAGGGTTCGAATTCCACTCGCAGCGGGATATGGCGGAGAACTATTCGTGTCCAATGACCCTGCGGCGATTTAGGCGCGACGTTCGAAACGTTCACCATGATCGCAGCCTGCTTCAAATCGCAGCAGATGGGTCAATTCGCGAATGCTGACTAAATTATCCATATCTTGAATGCCGCGACGAAGTAAGGCGATGTCAGCGTCGGCAAGAAAGCCCTGACTGCAATCCATAAACTTAGCATCGCGTTCACGGTCGTTCAGCGGGTTGCCGGCATCCCCCTTGGGCAGTTCCTGGCGCGCGCTGACGATACGGCCATCGTTCAGTGTAATGGTGACGATGCTGGGGGTCAGGCTGTCCTCACCACTACCGTTTTCCAGATCGTGTTGACGCATGATGATTTTCGGAAACAGCGCGCGAATTTCAGCGCGACCAACTGCAGCCGGGGTAAAATCGAACAGCCGGACGGCACCGTATCGGAGCGCGACGGCGACGCAATATTGCATCGAAAACCGTGCTTCAAATTCATTGTTCGGATTGCTATAGCGCAGATTTTGCACATGACCGGCGCGCACTTGGACGTCGACACTGGCGACATCATCAGCACCGAAGTCGTGCTTTTCCATCAATGATAAGACGCAATCGAGTGCCCGATGCGTCGCCGCGCAGCACGGGAAGCGTTTAACCGTCAGTCCCTGACGTTCAATCGCCAACTTGCCGCCTAACACCATAAATGCTGCTTCCCAGCCAGGTGCCGAGGGGCCGCCAAACATCTGCATCAAACCCATTGGACCTTCGAATGCAGTGACGTGGCCTTCGACACCGGCGGCGGCGAGCTTGGCCGCCTCGACGGCATTCTTGGCGGCCAGACCGGCATGCAACGGCTTGGCCATAGAACCGAACTGAACCTTGGTCCCAGCACACGACGAAACCGCCAAGTTCAAGGCGTGCGCAAAGCGCGTTTCATCCAGTTTCATCAACCGCGCACATGCCCCGGCCGTGCCTATGACGCCGAGTGTAGATGTCGCGTGCCAGCCCTGATCGTAGTGCGAACGGTTGAGTGCCTTACCGAGTGCGCCATGAAGTTCCAAACCGACAATATAGGCATCGACGATATCCGCACCGCTCGCGTTCATTTCATCACCGAGTGCAAACAATGCCGGCACCAGTACGGCACTGGCATGGGTGATGGATTCCAGAAAGGTGTCGTCAAAATCCAGCGCATGGGCTGCCATGCCGTTAGCCAAAGCCGCATAGGGAGACGACGTCTGCACCAGTCTGCCGGCGATCACAGATCGTCCGTCGCCTAGACCATTGACGGCATCACGAACCTTGGCCGCCCCTTCATCACCAGCTCCGGCGATCATGCAGCCGACAACGTCTTGGATCGCATGCTTAGCTGACAGACGGGCGGCGGGCGTGTGCTCCGATGCGACACTTGTCGCCCATTTGGCCAGACGTTCGCTGACGTACATAAGTATGTCCTCCCACTCTGCA
>CAXBEV010000036.1:0-11033 GCA_963974935.1 uncultured Rhodospirillales bacterium
TGATGTGACCCCTGAAAACTGGATCGTTTTTGGTTAGAGTTTTCCGTTAAGATTTCCTGGCTGGGAAAGGAGCGGAAAAATGAAAGCATCGAAGTTTTCGGAGGCCCAGAAAGCATTTATTTTGAAGCAGGGCGAAGGAGGTCTGCCGGTCGCTGAGATTTGCCGGAAGGCTGGTATCAGTCAGGCGACATATTTCAATTGGAAGAAGAAGTACGGCGGTCTGCTGCCTGACGAGATGCGCCGATTGAAACAGCTCGAGGATGAGAATTCACGCCTCAAGAAGATCGTTGCCGACCTAACGTTGGACCGCGAGATGTTGCAGGACGTGATCCGCCGAAAGCTCTGAGGCCTGCCCGCAAGCGAAAGCTGGTTGATGGGATGTTGGTTGATTGGGGCGTATCGATCCGCCGTGCCTGCAAGGCGCTGAAGTTCGACACCTCGACGTATCACTATAAATCCCGTCGCACCGGTCAGGCCGGATTGGAAAGACGCATCAAGGAGATCTGCGAGACGCGTGTTCGTTATGGATACCGCCGCGTCCACGTGCTGCTGAGACGAGAGGGCTGGATCATCAACATGAAGAAGACACGCAGGATTTACAGGGAGTTGGGGATGCAGCTCCGCAACAAAACACCGAGGCGCCGGGTGAAAGCGAAGCTACGTGAAGACCGTCAGATTGCCATACGTCCGAACGATGTGTGGGCCATGGACTTCGTGCATGATCAACTGGCAACCGGCCGCAAGCTGCGTATCTTGACGGTCGTCGACACCTACTCGCGCTATGTGCCGGCACTCGACCCACGGTTCAGTTACCGCGGCGAGGATGTGGTGCAGACGCTTGAACGGGTCTGCGGGAGCATCGGTTATCCGAAGACGATCAGGGTTGATCAGGGCTCCGAGTTCATCTCACGCGATCTTGACCTATGGGCATATGCAAACGACGTTACTCTGGACTTCTCGAGGCCTGGTAAACCGACGGATAATGCTTTCATTGAAGCATTCAATGGGCGCTTCAGAACGGAGTGCCTGAACACGCACTGGTTCCTTACGCTTGCCGATGCACGCGAAAAGTTGGAGGATTGGCGTAGATACTATAACGAGGAACGCCCGCATGGGGCGATCGGGAACAAGGTCCCGATAACCTTGCAGAACCCCGATGGCGCAGCCAGCCCGCCATCGTGAAAAAGCCGGAAAACTCTACCCTCCGGCGGTCCAAAGAAAGGGCTCAGGTCAATAAACCCAAGGACTCTCCCTTAAGCCGGAGGGAAGATGGGTCTCAGGTCACTGGCCATGAGATATCTGCATTTTGCGTTCCCTTTACCTGCGGCTTTCAGTCCGGTCGGGCGTGGCTGTGTATCGGAGTTATTCCATGAACCAACCATGACTAACCACCATGGACTGCCCGGTTAGCGCATTGGTCGGGAAGGCGGCGAAAACATGCGCGATCTCGGCAACATCCTCGACCGTGGTGAATTCTTGATCGACCGTGCCGCCCAGCATGATCTTGTTGACGACATCCTCTTCGGATATGCCCAACTCCCTAGCCTGTTCGGGAATCTGCTTTTCCACCAGCGGCGTTTTTACGAAACCGGGACAGATGACATTTGAGCGGACACCATGTTTTGCACCTTCCTTGGCGATCACGCGCGACAGTCCCAACAGCCCATGCTTGGCGGTGACATAGGCCGACTTCAGCGGCGAGGCTTCTTTCGAATGGACCGAGCCCATCAGGATGATCGAGCCAGACCCGGCCTTGTACATATGCGGCAGGCAGGCCTTGGTTGTCAGAAACGCGCCATCGAGATGGATCGACAACAGCTTCTTCCAGTCCTCAAACGGGAAATCCTGCAACTCATGCACGATCTGAATTCCGGCGTTCGAGACAAGAACATCAACGCTGCCCCAGGTATCGATCACTTTTTGAACGCCGGCATTCACGGCCGCCTCGTCGGTCACGTTCATCTCGATCCCGATCGCCTCGCCCGGGCCCTTCCTGGTAAGGGCGGCGGCGGTTTCATTGGCCGCATCAAGTTTAAGATCGGCAATTGCCACCTTGGCGCCGTCGGCGATATAGCGCCGTGCGATCGCTTCGCCTAGGCCTCGGGCTGAGCCAGTGACGATGCATACCTTGTCGTTGAGAGTCATAGGGAGAATCCTTTCTTCCAAGATTAAGAATGCCTTGGCGAGTCTTCAGCCAGCGGAATGGTCGCGACAGCTTTTGGTGCGTGGATATTCAATCCAAATAATTGTGTACGACCTTGCCGAGCCCCAGCGTCAGATCGGCCAGAATATGCACGGCCGAGAGTACTTCTCTTACCGGAAGCTCGGCAACTGGCGCCAGCGCGTGATCGTGCAATTCCAGCCCCGCCGGGCCGCTCCATGCGCCTTTGACAGTCACGTTCTCCAGATAATATTCGACCAGTTCGCAAATCCGCGGCGAACAATCCACATGCGGGATCAGCTTGAGCAGGTAATTCGGGGCCAGCAAGCTTTTGAGAACCGCGTCGCGGTCCAACTCACGGTGCTTATAGCCCATCGTTCCGTTGGCGACCTGGATCGACCCGACATTGAGCGTGCCGACCAGCGTGTCCTTTTCGACATGCAGGCAAGGCTCTGCCAGCTTTTTGGGAAAGCCCCAGATCTCGCGCCCGCCGGCAATCGGGCTGCCGTCATCGAGATACATGGCGTGGACATATCCGCCCTTCTTGCCATGCAGGCTGACCGGGATGACCTGACCGGATTCGGTATAGTCCCCGAAACCGGTGGAATCCGGCATCCGGATGAATTCATATTTCACAATCGGTTCGGTGATTTCCAGCGGCTCGGGCACCACCGCGCGCAGGGCGTCAATATCGGTGCGATAGCTGATGATCATGTATTCGCGGTTGACGAATTTATAGGGCCCCGGCGGATAGGATGGATTGGTCAGCGGCATCGCGAAGGCGGTATTGCGGATCTGTTGCAGGTTCATGTGGTGTCTCCGTCAGCCGGTTGTTGTTTCGCCCGCGATTTTGTCAGATCGAATACCCGGACATGGCCAGTGTCCTTGTGGCGCGCCTTCCAGTCCGGGTGGTTCAGCGTGGTGGTCACATCCTGCATGCCCGCCTGCCAGTGATCGCGCACCGAGGCCCGCGAAAACTCGTAGTCCTTGGACTGGTTTTCGTGTTTGGCCTGCCGGTAGATCAGGTGCGCGATGGTGATGCTGGGATCGCGGTCATTGGACAGTAGCGCGCGCGCGTCGGGATCGTCGCGCAGCTCTGGCGGCAATTTATCGTAAAGCCGTCTGCCCGCCCTGCGCGTAACATACATGTCGCAGAGCATATCGGTGTTCAGCCGGGTCCGGCTGGAAAAGCGGATGTCCTTGGTGCGCGCTTCGATATCCCAGATCGACGTCGGCATCTTGCCGCGGGCGTTGAACAGATCGACCTGAAAAATGCACAGATATTCGTCGGGCCGTTCGTCAAAGACATATTGCAGCGGCGTGTTCGATACCAAGCCGCCGTCCCAGTAGAACTGTCCGTCGATCTCGACCGCCGGAAACCCTGGCGGCAGGGCGCCACTGGCCAAGATATGCTCGGGCGTGATTGTTTGTCTGGCGCTGTCGAACCAGGTCATGTTACCGGTCTCGACATTGACCGCGCCGGTGCAAAGGCGGACGGACCCAGCGTTTAGATAATCGAAATCCACTAGGTCGGTCAGCGTGTCGCGCAGCGGCGCGGTATCGTAAAAGCTGCTGGCACCGTTGGTGCCGACGGGCATCAGGGCTGCGGGTGGAAAGCGTGGCGAAAAGAAGCCCGGCACGCCCTGCGCCATGGTCGCGTTGGCGCTGAGTTCGTTGTAAAATCCGCGCGGCATCATGCCCGCGAGAAAAGGCAGGGCAGCGGTGTCGGAGGATACCATATCCCAGAAGGCGCGCAGCCTTTCGGTGCGGCGCTCGGGCGGGTTGCCCGCAATCAGCGCGGCGTTGATCGCGCCAATGGAAACCCCCGCCACCCACTCGGTGCGCCGCCCGCTGTCAAAAAGCGCCTCGAACGCGCCGGCCTGATAAGCGCCAAGCGCACCGCCGCCCTGCAAGACCAGAACGTTTTTTTCTGTAGTGGACGACATTTCTTTCCTATCGGATGTGTGAGTATGTTGACCCAAGCCTAATCATCCTGCGACCCAACACAAGCCCGCCAATTATCCTTTAGTTGGGCAAATTCACCGACGATTGCCGATCACTGGACCTGGAGTTAGGGTTGACTTGAAAATGGTGTGTACCCTGAGGATTCCGTGCATAAAGATTTGTGCCCTGATGTCAGATGCTGAACGATGCTCGCCGTGATCCCGTCGCTGTCGGAAATTACCCCGGCGATTGAGATGGGCGGACTGGTCGTCACCAAAGGATGATCAAACCGGCCAAAGTCTCTCATAGGGACTGGACCACTTAGATGAGGCTGGTCATTGAATATGCGCCCCAACCTGTCCTTGCCGCCACTCGAATGCTGGCGGGGCACAAGGCCTAGCCAGGCAGAGATCGGCTGCCCTGAGTGGAACTGGCTACCGTCGCCGATCGGTCGCCACCAGGGTCGTTGCCTTGATGATCCCGACCCCGGGGGTCGCCTCTAGGATACGTATCAGATCCGCCACTTTAAAGATACCTTGTGCGGCGATCAGCCCGAACTCGGCGCAATGACCGCGAAGCGCGTTGATCAGCATGGTCCGCTGGCGCATCAGCAACTCTCGGGTCCGATGCAGCATCAAAACCGATTGCTGTTCCGCCGACTTCACCGGTGCAAACCGCATCGTTGGATGCGTTGCCGCATCGCAGATCGCTTCCGCGTCAGCCGTGTCGTTCCTTCGGATTCCATCAGGCCAGCGGTCATGTGCCGTGTCAACAGGCTGATACATGACTGCAAACCCTACCTGCACATCAGATCAATATCCCCTTGCAATATCGGGGCATCCATACATGACAATGCTGTTTTACAACGCTTTGTTTCCTTCTGCCCTTGGTCAACTGCCATCTTTGGCATTTTCGAATAGCCATTCGAGCACCAGTTTCCTCTCCTCATCTTCGAGACCCGCCCGCGGAAACATGCTGTTTGTTAAACCCACCCATTCTTTTTTGGTGTGAGAGCGAGGGTCCTGGGGCACATGACAAAGCGTACAGCGCTGGTAAAAGATTTTTTCGCCCGGTTCCATATTGGCGGTAAACTTTTCTGCAAGACCATCAGCGCGGTCCAAATTATAGATATTCTCATCAAGACTGACGACTTCTGATTCAAAGGTAATCGGTGGTTCATAAGCCAGATTTGGTCCTTCGACATTTTCAGCTTTTTTCAAAAAAGCGATACATGTGTTCGCCGTGTTAGCCTGACTAAGCCCACTAGAACGGCGTTCAGATGTCAGTGTATTAATTGAGCCGCTATTACAACGCCCCTTGCTATCAAACTGCACCCACGCACCTTCATAAAGCGAGACAACGCCTTACATGATTTTATCAGTGACGCGTGCCCCGGCGATTACAGCCCCCCGCTCGTTCGAAAGTTCGACAAGATCACCATCTTCAATGCCATGTTTCCTTGCATCCTCGATACTAATAAGTACGAATTCCCTATCTTGAATGTTCAACTCCGCGCGAATTTTTGCTTGCGCAAATTGTGAGTGAATTCGGTTATACGGATGCGGGCTGACAACATGAACTTGCCCGGGCTTAGCGTTGCCGAGATACTCAGCCGGTTCGAGCCATTTTGGCATACCCGGGCAATCGTCGATATTCATCTCGTCGATTGATTGGCTGAACATTTCAACCTTGCCGGACCTTGTCTGCAGCGGGTTCTTCTCTGGATCTGTACGAAAATCACCGTGGCGCACCCAATCACGTTGTTCCGGCGGCACAGGTAGCTGCACGACCCCTACGTCCCAAAATTTTTCGAACGGAGTCGTTTTAGACGCTGAAGTCTTGGCATAAGATTCTTTAACGATATCCATGACTTCTTTGCCGTCTGTAAATTGTTGTTCGGTTCCAAATATGGCGGCGAGACGACGGAAAATTTCAAAGTCATCCAGGCTTTCGCCAACTGGTTCAATGACTTTCTTCATCGCAAAGACTTTGTCATTTGAATACGTATTACCGGAACTAACCTCGTCACGTTCGACCGTCGTTGTTGCCGGCAAAACAATATCGGCAAAGCGTGACGATGCGACCCACCAAGGGTCCTGGTTGACGAATGTTCTCGCTTTTTGCATCGCCTTAAGAAGCCGGTTGGTATCTTGTTGATGCGACAGCACGTTGTTACCGGCATTGTAGATCATGCCCACATCAGGATAAGTGAATGTGTTGCCGTTGCGCATAAATTTCTTCCCTGGGTTTTCTAGCATTTCGGTGATGCGGCCCGCTGGACAAATCCCAGCAACCGGATTTTTTCCTTGCAGGATGCCGCCAGGGAGGATGGCGCCGGAAGCAAGAGTGCCACCCTGGCCCCAATGCCAACTGAAGCCAACCCCGCCACCGGGTGAGCCGAATGCACCGGTCATACAAGTGAAGTTGATCATTGCCCAATGCACCATTTCGCCATGGTGGGCACGCTGAAGCGACCATGCGCCGGCGATTTCGGTGCGTTTGGTTATAAAAAGTTCTGCTAACTCGCGGATTTTATCTGCCGATAAACCTGTAATTTGTGCCGCCCACTCTGGGGTTTTCGGCGGCGAACCGTCTGGATCTTTTCCAACTAGATAATCAATGTATCGCTGCGCACCGACTGTATACTTATCTAAGAATGCCTGGTCATGCATACCTTTGGTGTAGATGTGATACGCCATCGCCAAGAATAATGCCGTATCCGTGTTTGGCACAATTTTAACCCACTCTGCATTCATCCACTGATCTGTTGTTGTATATTGTGGATTGATGGAGATGAATTTCACACCAGCTTTCTGGATCGCTTCCCAATGGGGGTACATACCATGGTCCGTCACCCGACCCTCTACACGGCCATTTTTGTCAATGTCGACCCCGACCAATACAAAGATTTCTGTTTCTTTCAGAATTTGCCACCATGACGTTTGACGCGAATAAACTTCCATGTCGCCAACAATATGCGGCAGACTGACCTGAGACGCGCCGCCTGAGTAGTCACCAACGGTTACACTTTGCCCGCCGATTGTATTGAAAAACCGGCCTTGCAATACGTTTGGCGTTAGCACCCCGCCATGCGCCCATCCGCCGTAAGAACTTGAGAAAATGCCTTGGTTGCCATGGCTATCGATCGTATCCAAAATAGCCTTTGAAACGAGCCCGAGTGCCGTATCCCAATCCACTCGGACAAAGGATTCTCTCCCACGCAGTTCGGGTTTACGGTCACCATTGAGATTCTCCAAATATGATTTCCGAACGAAAGGATAGCGAACGCGTGTAGAGTGGTAAGTCCGACTGACGGCACCTTCGCTGGCCATAATCGTTGGTCGGTAATCATACTCTGTCCTGGGGATTGCCTTTACGAAACGCCCGTCTTTTACCATCGCCCAGAACGGCCCATATTGATCGGCATGAGGAATGAAATCCACGTTGCGAGACGCAAAAGCGCTGAACGGAAAAGCCGATACACCTCCCATAACCAAGGGGAGTGCCGTCGATCACATGGCAGCCCATTTGAAGAAACCTCTACGTGAGATATGATGATCAGGCATTTAAACCTCCACTTTGTTTGTTTTAACTACGGGTTTGGGCAAACATTCTATAGCGGTTTTCGGTATCATATAATTGACAGAATTTTACGGCTTTTTGAGTGGTCTAGAGGTATATCTCTCTGTCTTTGCATTATATCCCCAGGACTAATTGGCAACGAAGTGATCTTTTTGGTCTTAAGCACGTCACGGCTTTCTGCATTGATGTATATTAATGTCTTTACTCAAAAATCGAAGTAACATTCGTTGGCGGTAAAATGTCCAAGGCTATCGTTATGGTTAAACTTGGTGGCATTGCGCGGGCGGCATTGTCATGTATGGACGCCCTCACGCGGCCTCGTCATCACTGCTTTCTCGTGAAGCGGTGGCGAGTTGACGCCAGCGGCCCCAACGAGGGATGAACATTGGTACCTGACGCTGATAGGCGCGGTAAGCCTCGCCGAACTGCTTAAGTACCTGCTGTTCCTCGCGCCGAGCCAGCCAAGTGTAGACAAGCACGATCACTGGAAAAAGACCGACCGAGAAAAGCGTTGGCCAATGCACCACTCCTTCTCCGAACAGAGCAATGAACAGTCCTGTGTACTGCGGATGCCGCACATACGCATACAAACCGTCTGTCATCAGACGATTTTCGCCTCGTGCCTTGTGGACCTGACGCCACCCCTGAATAAAGAGTCCTATACCGATAAAGGCGAGCGCATAGCCAAGCAGCATTGAGATCATCATGCCGGTTTCGCTGATCCCTACCAGGGTCGACCATAGGCTGGCGCTAACATATTCGCTGTCCAAACCAAAAAAACGCACCAACAGATAAATGGTAAGCGGAAAGCCGTACATTTCTGCATAAAGCGCGATGATAAAGGCCTGAACCACCCCAGCGCCGACCCATTCCCGCCAGCTTTTCGGCGCGAAATAGCGATAGAAAAACCAAGACACCAAGACGGTAACGATCAGTGTGATGCCCCAGGTTCCAGCATGGTTAAACGATTCATTCATAGGTTGATCCAGTTGTATCCAGGCCGATTGTTGGCTTTCTGGTGCCCTTCGCCTTCAATCGGAAAATCTCCCGCGACAGTCAGTGTCGCCTCATTGACAGCCCCTGCGAAGTTCATCTCTAGTCTCCTTGATGTTTTTTAGGTTTGTCGCTCAGCACTGTTTGCTGCGGCTCGGTTGCGGAACATGCACAGTTCAGCGATCTGTCTTTTTGTACTTCAGAATCAGTTGACCTGCGTAGGGGCAGATAATCAATGGATATCAACAAAGCTCCAATTACTTCTCACTTCTATTTAAAAATACAGGAAAATGTAGCGTATTTCGTTAGTGCATGCTGCAAACTCCAGTGCAACACGATCCGGTTGCACAGTTCGCTGGGTTATCTATTGCCTCGAACACGGCCTCCAGTTGGCCGGGTTCGGCAACGTCGCAAGGCAGGAACAGCGACACCTCGGCCTCGCGGGCGAGCGGTTCGACGAAGGGTTTTGCTTTGTCGTTCAGATAGGTCATGGCCAGATCGGCCCCGGCATTCCGGAAATGCTGGGCCGCCGACCAGGCAAGGCTGTGCTCGTTGGCGATGCCGATCACAAGGCCTTTTCGGCCCTTCAGATCGATGATTTCTATAAGTAGGATCTACTCCTTCTCCGGCAGGACGGGTTAAGCGAGACTCATTGCGGCGTGAGAGCCACGCCGTGGCGGCACCAGATACAGTCGCAGGCCACGTGGTCGCAACTCGGATCGCCAAGCGGCGCCCGGTAGCGCCAGAGTGCGAGCGGATAAACGAGACGGGTCAGGGTTGAGGGGCGATAAAGCCGTCGTAGCTTCGCCGCGGTATCGGAGCGGCTCATCCCACGCAGCGCCCAGCGCCGGCCTCGTGCTCCGGCGCTGTTGAAGATGAAGCGGTTGCAGACGCCGGTCCTGAGCAGCGGCAGAAGCTCTTGACGCCAGAGCCGCGTGTAGTCGGTTCCCTCGAGCAGGCTGCGGGCGGCGAGGATGCCCGAGCGCAGGGCATAGCGCATGCCGAAGCCGGCGAGTGCGTCCTGGAACCCGGCCTGCTCGCCGACGACGGGATGCCCTCCCTGCAGGGCAGTGCGCGGCAGGCGAAAGTTGGCGAAACCGCCGAACGGCTTGGGGTCGCACATTTCGAGCCCCGCCTTCTCGCGGAAGAAGGCCACCGTGCGCTCGACATACTCCGCTTGCCGCTTAAAACCGGTGAACATGCAGCTCGCCACCGTGCCGCGGCCGGCGTGGATCAAAAGATAAGCGTAGCCAAGCGGTGCAAGCCGATCGTTGAAGGCGATCCAGTTGCCGTCCGGCCGATCGGTTTCGAAAACGTACCCGGCGGCGATAGCATCGACGGTCCTCGGCCCGATCGCGAGAACCGTCGATCCCTCCGGATCCGTGACCCGGTCACCGAACCGCACCTCGGCGCCGGCAGCGATGGCCTGTTCGAGGAGACCGCACTCCAGGCTGCCGCCGTGGCCACCGCGCCGCACCAAGTAGTAAAGCGGTCGGTCGCCAAGGATCGGATAGGCCTGACCCCAGGCGTCGAAGGCGATTCCCTCGCGGACGGGATGAGCTTCGAAGCTTGTCTCAATGCCGGCGGCGCGCAGCTCGGCAAGGACATCCTGGTCGTCGCTCCAGTTCTCAAGACCCTGAAAATCGCCATGAAAGCGACTGCCGACGGTCTTGTGCCATTCCCTTACGATGACCGGCCGACCGGCCCGGGCCAGCACCACGGCGCATGCGAGCC
Source organism: uncultured Rhodospirillales bacterium (assembly GCA_963974935.1). Classification (GTDB taxonomy): domain Bacteria; phylum Pseudomonadota; class Alphaproteobacteria; order Rhodospirillales; family Casp-alpha2; genus UBA4479. The sequence goes on from CAXBEV010000036.1 coordinate 10,415, forward strand.
CGGCTAGGCCGGCGCCGACGATGGTCACCGGTTCGTCCGGCGACAAGCCCGGGCGCCATTCTTCAACTTCAGGCTTTGCGGGGCGCAGCATGAATGCCCTCCAGCCGCGTTCGTTTCAGCAGCATGGCGTTCACCGCCACCAAGGCCGAACTCCCCGACATCGCCAGCGCGGCCACTTCCGGGCTGATGACAAAAGGATAGAAAACGCCAGCTGCCGCGGGAAAGGCGATGACGTTGTAACCCACCGCCCAGAACAGGTTCTGATGCATCTTACGAAGGGTCGCGCGCGACAGCTCGATCGCCCCCACCACGTCATAAGGGTCGCTTTTCATCAGCACCACGTCGGCGCTCTCGATCGCAACGTCCGTGCCGGCGCCAATGGCGAACCCCACATCGGCCTGGGTCAAGGCTGGCGCGTCGTTGACGCCGTCGCCGACCATGCCGACCCTCTTGCCCTGATCTTGCAGCTCCTTGACCTTGTCCGCCTTCTGTCCAGGCAGCACGTCGGCCAGGACCGTCGTGATGCCGAGCCCCGCGGCGATCCGGTCAGCCGTCGCCTGATTATCGCCGGTGAGCATCGCGACCTCGACGCCGCGTTCGCGCAGCTTCGCCACCATCG
>CAXBEV010000037.1:0-10572 GCA_963974935.1 uncultured Rhodospirillales bacterium
AGTATGTCCTCCCACTCTGCACAATTGGGTCTGCGTAATACGTTCAGACCGTATTCCTGTTTAGTACGACTTCGGCATGCCAAGGATATGCTGACCGACGTAGCCGAGAATCAAGTTCGTCGAGATCGGCGCCGTGCGCGACAGCCGCGTTTCCCGCCATTTCCGCTCGATATCGTATTCGCGCGCGAAAGCGAAGCCGCCATGCGTCGAGAAACACGCCTCAGCACATTGCCACGACGCTTCTGCCGCAAGCAGGCGCGCCATGTTAGCCTCGCCGCCGCAAGGCAGTCCAGCGTCGAACATGGCGCATGCTTTGCGCACCATCAGATCGGCAGCTTCGAGCTGGGCATGGCCCTGCGCGATCGGAAACTGGATACCCTGATTTTGACCGATCGGACGATTGAAGACGACCCGCTCGTTGGCATAATTAACGGCCTTTTCGACGAAGTAGCGACCGCTGCCGATGGCCTCCGCTGCGGTCAGGCAGCGCTCCGCATTCATGCCGTCGAGGATGTATCGGAAACCACGACCTTCCTCGCCGATCAGGGCGCTGGCTGGGATCGGCACGTTATCGAAAAAAACCTCGCAGGTGTTGTGATTGATCATCGCGTCAATCGGCGTGATGGTGCAGCCGTTCTTCTGCGCTTCGTTCAAATCGATCAGAAACGTCGAAATACCATGTGTCTTCTTCTCGACTTGATCAGCCGGTGTTGTGCGCGCCAGCAGCAGCATCAGATCGGAATGCTGGGCACGGCTGGTCCACACCTTTTGTCCGTTAATAACATAACCGTCGCTGGTCTTGTCGGCTCGGGTCTTAATCTGTGTTGTATCCGAACCAGTCGTCGGTTCGGTCACGCCAAACGCTTGCAAACGCAGCTCGCCGCTGGCGATCTTCGGCAAAAAATGCGCTTTCTGCTCAACGCTGCCGTGCCGAAGAATGGTCCCCATGGTGTACATCTGCGCGTGCCCAGCAGCGGCTGAGCAGCCCATACGGTTCAGGGTTTCCAAAATTACGGCGCCACCACGGATCGGCAAACCGGCACCACCAAATTCCTCTGGAATCAATGCGGCAAGGTAGCCCGCTTCGGTCAATGCTTCGATGAATGCCGTCGGATAACTGCCGGATGGCGGTTGCTTCTCCAGGTCGCGCCAGTAGTCCCCCGGGAATTCCTCGCACAATTTGGCGACCTGTTCGCGGATTTCAGGATAATCTTCTTCCAGCGACATCGAAAGTTCGGATGCGGACACGCGTGTTTCCTCTCTGTGGTTTTGACGTTTGAGTTATCTTAGGCCGCAGAAGCAGTAACAAAGCCTTTTGGTGCACCGGCCATGACGTAGGTGCCATGCACCGGTTCTCCCTTAAGCTGCCGCTCCATGATGACGCGGGCTTCCAACAGACCATCGAGATCAACGCCGGTCACAAGGCCCATCGCCTCGAGCATAAACACAAGGTCCTCGGTGACAATATTACCGCTGGCGCCGGGTGCATATGGGCAGCCACCGAGACCGGCCAGCGAGGAATCGAACTCGCGGATGCCAGCATCCAGTGCGGCGAACACATTGGCCAAACCTAAACCTCGGGTATCGTGAAAATGTGCACCGATCGGCACGTCGTTGCCGACCGTTTCGTAAAGTTCACGAAACAACTCACGGACCTGAAGCGGGTTGGCATAGCCGACGGTATCTGCGACCCCCAAGCGGTCAGCGCCGCGTGCCAGAAGACCCTCGGCGACACGCATCACATCGGAAACCGGCACCGTCCCGGAAATGGTGCAGCCAAACGCCGTCGCCATACCACCGGAAATCACAGTGTCCTTATATTCGGGATGGGCGTCCCGATACGCGACGATCTTCTCAAACTCGTCCAAGGATTCCTGAACCGAGCGGCGCACATTAGCCTGATTGTGTGCTTCGGAAACAGACATCACAACGCCGACCTGATGCACGCCTGCAGCCATGGCATTTTCTGCGCCGCGCAAGTTTGGCACCAACGCGGCGACCGTCAGGCCGGGGATATCAATTGATTGACGCACCACCTCGGCGGTATCGGCAAGTTGGGGCAGCAACTTTGGTGGCACAAACGAGCCGACCTGAATCTGCGGCACACCAGCGGCAGCCTCACGGCGGATCCATTCCATTTTGCCTTCGGTTGAGAAGATGGTCTGAATACTTTGTAGGCCGTCACGGGTGCCGACCTCATGGATGAGAACGTCGATATTATCTCTCATAGTGAAGTTCCTTATTCGCCTGTGAAATTAGCTTTGCGTTTTTCATTGAAGGCAAGCACGCCTTCAAGGCGGTCTTTAGAACCGACAAGCCGATTATAAGCTTCAAGTTCGAACTGATAACCGGTGCTACGGTCGACCTGTGACGCAACGGAGACCGAACGCTTTGCGCGCATGATCGACTGCGGCGCATTGGATGCGATCTTCTTGGCCGTCACAAGAGTATCCGCGATCAGATCTTCCGGTGCACAGACCTTATTGATCAAGCCCCATTCATAGCCGTCCTGTGCCGTGAACGGTGTGCCGGTGAAGATGATTTCCTTGGCGCGCCGTTCGCCGACGGCGTGCGGCAAGTTCTGCGTCCCCATCGCACCCGGCATGATGCCGAGCGTGACCTCGGTCAAGGCAAAGCGTGCGGTGCTGGAAGCATAAACGAAATCCGCATTCAATGCAGTCTCGCAACCGCCACCGTAGGCAGCGCCGTTAACCGCAGCGATAACCGGGACCGGACAATTGCGGACCGCAAACACACCTTGTTCGTAAACGGCATGCTGATAGCGCCATTGCGCATCGGTCATGCCGTTGCGTTCCTTGAGATCACCACCGGCACAGAACGCTTTATCACCGCGCCCGGTCAGGATCACGCAACGCACACCTTCAGTGTCGGTATAAAGGCTCTCGAAAATTTCCTTCTGCTCAAGACCCATTTTAGTGTTCTTGGCGTTCGCCACTTCAGGGCGGTCCATAATCACCATCAAAATGTGATCGTCGATGCGTTCTACGGCATACGTCTCGTAATCTGTACGCAACATTATATGTTTAACCCTTACCTTTGATTTCCGCGTTGTGCTCACCAAGTCCCGGCGCATAACGCGTAAGCGGCGGACGTTGACCATCGAAACTGAGGGGCATGCCCATGAGCGAAGCACCGCCGTTCAAACTTTGCAAAATCCCCAATGCCTGAGTTTGCGGGTCTGACATCATCTCTAAGACCTGCTGTACCGGTGCTGTTGGAACTCCGGCGGCTTCCAACACTTCCTGCCAATGCGCCCTGGACTGCGCCGCCATAATCGGTTCGATCAATGCGTTCAATTCTGCCAAATTTGCGTAGCGATTCTGATTGCTGTCGAATCTAGGATCAGCTGGCCATTCCGGATGGCCGAGCGCGTTCGACAGTTTACCAAACAGACTGTCGTTGGGCGCAGCGACGACCAAATGTCCATCCGAGCAGGCATAGGCCTGATACGGTGCCATACCGCGCGCACCGGACCCCTGCCGCTCCGGATTGCGCCCGTCGACAGCGGTAGAGGCGACCGAGTTGGTCATCCATGCAACGGCTGTTTCATACAATGAAGCATCAACGATGCATCCCTTACCGCTGTCGTCGCGGTGCTTGAGGGCCGCGAGGATGCCCACCGCCGACCAAAGCCCGGTCCCCATGTCGACGATTGACGTGCCGACACGGATCGGTGGCCGGCCTTCTTCGCCGGTGATCCCCATGATACCACCATAGGCCTGCATGAGCGGATCGTAGCCGGGATGGTGCTTGAGTGGCCCGGCGTTCCCGAATGCCCCCATGTTGCAATAGATCAGACGCGGATTTTCTGCAGTCAGGCTGGCACCGTCGAGCCCATATTTATCAACCCCGCCCGGCCGCATATTTTGCAGCACCACGTCAACTTCGGTCGTGCAAAAGGTGCGCAGCCAGTCGCGCTCTTCGGCGTTCGACATATCAATTGTGATCCCACGCTTGTCGCGGTTCAGCGCGTGGAAATATGACGAAGTGCCGTCCGGAAACATGCGCCCCCATTGCCTGGCGTCATCACCGCCCGCAGGCCGTTCTACCTTGATAACATCGGCGCCGAGTCCACCCAAAATCCAGGCAGCATAAGGTGCAGCGACGCTGCTGCCAATTTCAACCACTCGAATGCCAGCCAAAGGTAAGTTGGCTGCCTTAGTTTCCACCATTTATTATCTTCCCCCGGTAACTCAAAATTTATATGCCCTTCACGAAATTGCAAATCCGCTTGTTTGAGTTTTTTATATCCATGGGTAAAGCGTCCGCATCTAACTTAAGATCGTTCAGCAATGTATTTTTCCAACGCGACCAAAAGATTAAACGCTCGTCGCGACCCGTATCCCACGATACCAACTCCATGTGAGCACAAACAAGATACCGATCACACCAGCCAAAACCCCTGTCCAATCTACCGCCATCTTCTGGAACTGCGTTCAATTTTTGACCGCTCACACGTTTACGATCAATTCTCCAGCCATTTACGCGTGTATCGGACGAACGGGAATTCGTATCAGAACCATGAACGAGGCGAAGCAATAACGATCCCTCACAACATTTCATGGCATTTCAGCTCGTACCATCGTTTAATCTGATGGTGAGAGTTGGCCAATTTCAACACTTATCTAAGCCTTATTGAATTAATGGAGGGTATAAATGAGTATACTGAGATTCGAACCATTACATTCCGATTTTGGGGTTCGGGTATCTGGCCTAGATTTGAGCAAAACCCTCTCCCAGGACTCAATCCAGGAAATTAAGCAGGCCATTGACCGTTATTCATTTTTATTATTTCCGGATCAAAATGTATCCGATGATATGCAAATTGCTTTCACGCGGCAGCTCGGCGAACCAGAGTCTAGTCATGTGAAATATGGCCAAGAGGGCCTCATTGATTATTTTATTACCATTGGGAACGTTCAAGATGATGGAAGCAAACTTGGCAATGACCATCAAAGAACGCGCTTTCTGACGGGTAACAACATGTGGCATTCGGACTCGTCTTTTCGCGAAGTCCCAACCTATGTCTCCATAATGTGCGCATACGAAGTTCCTGATGAAGACGGCAGAACAGAGTTTGTTAGCCAACGCGCCGCCTATAAGCGCCTATCAAATGATACACGCGAAACCATTGATCCTTTGATTGCAATTCACGACTACGTCTACTCTCGCTCCAAGATCGGCGCCAACATGGTATCATCATCTCATGCAGAAACCTTACCGCCGGTGCGCCAAAAGCTCGTACGCAAGAATTTATTTACGGATGAGAAAAACATTTATATCGGCTCACATGCGAAAATAATCGATGGCTGGGGTTTTGAAGAAAGCCGAGAATTAATTGACGATTTGTTATTCCAGACGACAAAACCTCAGCATATATATTCCCATGCTTGGGCCCCCCAGGATCTGGTCATCTGGGATAATCGATGCTTGCTGCATCGTGGAAGTGGTTATGATGCGGATAAATATAGGCGCCGAATGCGCCAAACACGCGTGATGGGCAAGGAATCTACATTAAATGAATAACGTAATGAGGTCGGGCCCCATCCTGCGCCAATATGTTATGCGGATAGACCCGACATTCCTGCAACGGCTTAGCGCGATACTCATGAGATTTTGTGCGATCGATTTGTTAGCCTCGTGTAAAGAGAAATGCGTTTGAATTTTTATTCCTCAATGTTGGCTAAAACAGCGCGGTCAGTTGTAATCCCTTGATTCCAGGTGCTGACCTATTGCTTACCCAGTTGATACACAGACCAGACTCCGGACAAATAAAAGCCCTCTAGACGATTGATCTAGAGGGCTTTTATTATGGTTGCGGGGACTGGGTTTGTTCAAGATTCTACACTGCGTCGTCAGGTCTAAACCGCTGAATAGACATGCAACCGGCATTCCTTGCACCTCAATAAGGCTAAATTTCCGTAACCAAGCTGCTAAACTCGTGCCACTAGACTACGGTCGCATAACATTGAAGGGGTATGCCGGTGAAAATAGCTGTGATGGGTGCAGGAGCAGTCGGCTGTTACTACGGCGCAATGCTCGCGCTTGCCGGCCATAAGGTTGTGCTGATCGGGCGTGCCGCTCTTGTTGAAGCGGTCTCGCAAAAAGGGCTAATCTTGGAGAAAGACCGGCAGCACTTGGTCGCGCATGTGGACGTAAGTAGCGACCCCGCTGCAATTTCAGGTGCCGAAATGATATTGGTCTGCGTGAAATCAGGGGATACCGAACAGGCAGGACGAGAGATTAAGCCCTTTCTTGCGCCTTCTTGTCAGGTGCTCAGCCTGCAAAACGGTGTTTCCAACGCCGAAAGATTGACCGATATCCTTGGCCGGCCAGTGGAGCCAGTTGTGGTTTATGTTGCAAGCGGCGTACCGAGCCCCGGCATCGTACGTCACGAAGGGCGGGGCGATCTTGAAGTCTCTGCGCAATGTGCAGGCGATGTTGCGGACCTGCTTAACGGCGCCGGCATCGAAACACGCGTGTCCGACGACGTCATGGGCTCTCTGTGGACGAAACTCATCGTAAATTGTGCCATGAATCCGCTCTCGGCAATCACGCGCTTACCCTATGGGGAAATGGTGTCGCAAGATGGCATGCCACAGCTGATAGACGACATCGTCCGCGAAGCGCTCAGCGTTGCGCACGCGGAGGGCATTTCCATACCGGACACTATATTCGAGACTATTCGGACCATTCCGATCTCGATGCCTGGACAGCACTCATCGACGGCTCAAGACCTCATGCGTGGCAAGCCGACCGAGATTGATTTTCTCAATGGAGAAATTGTGAGACGGGCAGATAAACTTGGGCTAGCCGTTCCGGTCAATCGTACTTTGACATTACTGGTTAAAAGCGCCGAGAGAAATCAGGCGAATAAGGCCATACTCTGATCGTGCCGAAGGTGACGCAATCGTAATCCTTACAGGAAAACCTCAGTCCGGTATCTCAATATCAAGTAGCGGCGCATGTTGTTGCGCGCCGTAAATATCGGTGTCGCCGGGATCGCCGGATTTATACAACCGTGGTATGGTTATTTTGATGGCGTAGGCGACGTCATAAGGAATGATCGACACCTCGTTATTAGATACGCCGTAGAGTTGCGCTATCAATCCAGGTTGCAAGACGCCGCTATCGCGAACATGTTTATAGGTTTCCTCGGTCTCGAACATAAGGTCGAGTGTGCAAAGTAAAGCACCCGCATTTTTAGAGCGCAGGACGCTTGTCAATTCAGCTAAAGTCGCCATTTTTTCTTACCTTAGATCTTACAACGATACGTATTCGATGGGGAACGGCTCCAATGGATCGTCAATTTCCATGCGGTGCCAAATGTTGAACTGATATGTCATGCCGACGGGCATATCGGATGGCGAAAACGGAATGGCTAGATTTCCGGAAATACATTTGCGGCCTGGAAAGTCGGTGTGCAGCAACGCATAGCGCGCCTTGGCCATGATGGCTTTGCTGGTGTCTGCGTCATGGGCCAGAACATCAACCAGAAGTCCGATTTCGTGGCCGACGAAATCCTTCACGGGTTCACGTGGGCCCATGGTCGCGTTCTTCCCGTAAACGCGAACATTGAGCTGATAGGAGTCCTTGGCCACGCCTAAATTTTGGGCTTCCAGCGCGACGCGTTCGTGGCAGGAGTCGATGAAGTCGTCGATCACCGAAATTAGAATTGGGTCGCGCACTCCGGCGATAAAAACCGTGCGGTATCCAGATTCCTTCACGCCTTCCAACTTCACCGTATAGGCATTTGACGGTTCAAACCGACTACCGCTGACTTTGACGATCCGCTCGTCGAGTTGTTCGTAAACGGAATCAATCGTGACCAGTGTGCCGTCCGGTTCTTCCAAATGATACGGGCTGGGGTTTTCGTACAAGGTGTGGGCCGCGATGCGCATTCGCGTGCAGCGCTTGTCGGGATGACCTGGCTCGACCAGAAAATGATCGTCGCGTAACCTGGCGATCACACAATCTTGCCCTGTTCGCGGCGTTGTTACTTGCCCCGCGCATTCGATAATTTTTGATAAATGCCACGACAGGCCCGGATTGGCGCCGCGCATCAGGGGAATGGCGGAGTAGATCGAGGCGTCTGTCGCACGACCCGCCAGCACGACTTGGGCGCCGCCTTTCAGGGCGGCTTGAAAAGGTTCGACACCCATCATGGCGACGACCCGTTTGCTCTGGTCGATTTCTTCGTCGGTGAGCTCCGCGATCGGGCCTAGGGGTTCTATCTTACCATCGGCGCGTTTGGCCTTAAGATATTTGGCGGATTGCTCGGAATGGATCAGCGCCATGTCGAAATGCAAATTTTTCTCAAGGGCGATTTCTTCAACCACTTCGCGCACAAGCGCCAATTGTGGTTCGCTGCCGCCGCCGCCCGCCGACCCGATCAACATGGGAATTTTCTTGTCGACCGCGGCTACAAGCATCAGCGACAAGTCGCGCTTCAACGCTTGCCGCGACACAAAAGGAACGCCTTCACCCAGATAATGTGGACCCGGGTCCATAGAGCCGCTATCGGCAGCGATGAAGTCTAAATTTTGCTCAAGACCGCGTTGAAACGCTTCTTCGGTATATCCATACCCCAGCATGCTGGTCGTCGCCATCATTCGTATTTCCGGCATTTCCGTCCCCTGACCGTCCTTTGTGGTTCTTTCTGGACACCGTAGCTCAGGAATTTCGGACTAACCAGTCTACCCGGTTCGGTGAAAGCGGGGTTTAATCTGACAATGCCTCAGGATGTTGTGGCGGCAAAATCAATCAGCAGCCGATTGACGGCTTCGGGTTGTTCTTGCTGCACCCAATGGCCGGCACCGTCGATCAGATGCGTACCCCGGTAATAAGAACAGACCGCGGACTCCATTTTCTCGAGGGCGCCCGGCACCTGATACGTGCCCCAGTCACTTTTACCGGAAATGAACATTGCCGGGACATCAATAGTGCGCCCGGAAAAGATCTGCAGCTCGCGGGTAAAGGCATCAACAAAGCGGCAGCGATACCAGTTCAGGCCTCCCTGAAAGCCGGTCTGTTGATAGGTTTCGCTGTAAACCCTGAGCTCGTCCTCGGGCAGCCATACGCAATCGGCGATCGCTGCTGGAGACGGCATTTCCGGTGCCACCGTCTCGGCCATGTTTTTATCCAGATCCATGACGTAATAGGTCGGTAGCTTGGCCAGCTCGTCTGCATTCCAGGCCTGCAACATGTGGGGCTGGTTGTGTTTCCAGTCGGCGCTTTTGTGATGGTAATAGGCGCGCATAAAATCGTGTACCCCTTGCGGGCAACGGTGCATATCGGCGTTGGCTTTGGGCGTCGAATAATACCGGTGATAGTGCTTGCGGGGTCTGTCGAGGGCGGCAAGGGCAGCGTCGATATCGACGGTCGGTCCCTGCGGTCTGATCGGCGGCGGACCGGAGAAGGGGGCGCTCATCAGCACAACCTTGCGAAACATGTCGGGTCGGATCAATGCTGCATGCGCTGCGGCGAACGAGCCGAAATCATGGCCGACCAACATCTCGATACGCTCTATATCCATGGCAGATAACAGTCCCAGAATATCGCGCAGCAGATTGATGAAGCGGAACGACGCCAGATCACCATGGTAATCTGCATCCCATCCCGTGCTAAGACCGTATCCGCGCTGATCAGGCGCGATCACGTGATAACCGTCATCCGCCAGTGCCGGCATCACCTTGCGCCAGCTATAGGCCAACTCCGGAAAACCGTGCAGCAGTAATACCGGCGGCTGTCCAGCACGGCCAGCTTCAAGCACATGCATGGAAAGGCCGTTGCCATTATCAATAAAGCTGGAACGGATGCCCGGAGGCAGCGCGTCGATATACAAAGTGTCTGTCATGCTCATTCCCGTTACGCAGACTATAACGAAGCAGACTCCTTGAACGGCTATCAAATCGCAAGGCAACAATCCCTTGCCCCGACCAGGGGGCTATCAGACGACGTAGCGTCTGACACTCGGCTGAGCTGGTACGGCCGAATCAACGTACGCGACGCCGTCGGTGCGCTTCGGCATCCAGGGCCGTATGCGCGCAACGACGGGGCCGTTATTCAGACTTTATTCAAATATATCCGGCTGCGCTGCCGCGATATGGTTATAAATGGTTTGAAAGTGCAGCCAACCAATGTAGTCGCTGCCAACATGCTCGCGGCTATATTCCGCCGTCTTATCTGACAGCAGCGGCGGCTTGATGCCGGTGGCCTCGACCATCAATTGTTGCTGACATACACGCTCAAGGGCGATGAACCAAAATGCTGCATCGTCGATGCTGTGCTGGCTCGCCGTCAAAAGGCCGTGGTTCTGATGCAGAATGCCACGGTTCTTGCCCATTTCGCGGGCCACCGACCAGCCGCTGTCTTCTTCCACCGCGACGGCACCGGCCGAGGCACCGATAACGGCATGGGAATTGTAGAACGCCGCTGCATCTTGGCTGATCATATCCAACGGGCGGCCCGTGGCGCACCAAGCTGTACCGTAAACGGTGTGCGCATGGCACATCGCCATCACGTCCGGGTGCTCCTCGTGCACAGCGGCAT
>CAXBEV010000038.1:0-9196 GCA_963974935.1 uncultured Rhodospirillales bacterium
CCGCACGCGATGGCCAAAACGTTTTTCACCGCGCCGCCGATCTCGGCCCCGACAACGTCGTTTGAGAGATAAATTCGGAACATCGGGCTCGCCAGGTTTTCCATCAAATGCGCGCCTAAACCTTCGTCGGCGCACGCCAGCGTCAAGGCGGCGGGCTGGCCTCGCGCCACTTCGGCGGCGAACGACGGGCCGGCCAGAGCGGCCAGCGGATGGTTCGGCATCGCTTCTTCGACGACCTCGTTCATGAGTTTAAGCGATTTTTGCTCAATCCCTTTCGACGCCAAAATCACCGGCATTTCATCCGGCATCAATTCATTTAAGGATTCCGCGACGCTGCGCATAAACTGTGACGGTACCACCAGCAGCACGGCGTCTGCACCGTACACGGCGGCTTCCAGATTGGGCGTCGCAAAGATGCCGTCCGGCAATTTGATCCCAGGTAAAAACACCGTGTTCTCGCCGGTCGTGTTGATAGCTTCGACGACCTCGCTCTCGCGGGCATAAAGTTTAACATCGTGCCCGGCGCGTCTGGCCGTGGCGGCGAGCGCCGTACCCCAGGCACCGGCGCCGATCACTGTTACATGTCTCATGGGTTTATATGTAAGTGATCATCTGGTAGCTGTCACCCCACCGTTATAGCTGCGTCATCCTGAACTTGATTCAGGGTGACGCAGGTGGGTGAGGGTGACGCGGATCGGAGGTGATGGTGGCGGGTCTCGTTTACGCCTTCACCCCGGCGAAGGCTGCGGGGGCAGCGTCGGGGTCGAGCGGCCAGCGGGGGCGGGCTTTGAAGTCTAGGGGGTCGGTGAGGCCGAGGCGAAAGCGCTCCAACCCGGCCCAAGCGATCATCGCGCCGTCAACTGGTCATCGGCTATGCTTGGCGTAGTGATACAGATGAGAATAATCAGCGCGAATGTTCTCTGCATTGTTGATCCAGGCCCCGTAGATGGGCTTTGACGATAGCCAACCAACGGGGCCTGAACGCATATTATTTTACGTGCCCCAATGTCATGGCTTCGACAAGAACTTTAACGCTGGCGGCGTGTTCGCCTGCTTTATGAAGCGCTTCGCCTTCGTCGCGCATCTTTTTGACTTCTTCGGCATGCTTGGCGGTGCCGGACGCTAAGGCCGCATCGATTGCTTTAACCTTGCCTGGGCAGCTACCAGCAAATGCAGGCGCCGAGATGACCAACATAGCGAGTGATAGAGTGATAATTTTCAACATGGTAAACCTCTGGGTAAGTGTTGATGTTATATATTAGAGTATACGCTTTATTCTACTGACTTGAACTTTAGAAAATGATGCAGCAGCCCTGGCGTGCATAAAAAGTCTCTTGCTTTTGTAAAATCAGATCAAAACAACACACACATCTGTTGGATTGCTGCGCGTGGTCCGATTGGGTTGAAGGTGCGTAGACTTTAAGGCGACAAACAATGCTGATGGCACCGTACGCACCAAGCTATTTTGCGGTAGGCGGTACGGCACTCGTTTTGCTATCGGCATTGATCACAACGCACGGTCCATCAGCATTGTTTCTCCTTGCGGGGGCTGACGATGGCTAGGCGTGTTTACGCCTTCACCCCGGCGAAGGCTGCGGGAGCAGCGTCCGGGTCGAGCGGCCAGCGGGGGCGGGCTTTGAAGTCTAGGGGGTCGGTGAGGCCGAGGCGAAAGCGCTCCAACCCGGCCCAAGCGATCATCGCGCCGTTGTCGGTGCATAAGGCGGGCGATGGCACGATACAGCTCAGCCCATGGTTTTCGGCGAGCTTGCGCAGCGCGCTGCCGATGGCAGTGTTGGCGGCGACACCACCGGCGACCACCAGGTGCGCCAATGCCGGGTGCGCATCTTGCGCGGTGCGGATCGCATTTTTGGTGCGTCCGACCAAACTGTCGGCGACGGCGGCCTGGAACGAGGCCGCGATATCGGCGATGTCTTTGTCATCCGGTATATGACCTAAGGTCTCGACGCAGCGACGTACGCTGGTCTTCAGGCCTGAGAACGAGAAATCACAGCCGGGTTTGCCGGTCATCGGGCGCGGCAGCGCGAATCGTTTCGAATCCCCATCAAGCGCCGCGCGCTCAATCTTTGGGCCGCCTGGATAGCCCAGCCCCAACAGTTTGGCGGTTTTATCAAACGCTTCCCCGGCTGCATCGTCGATGGTGGTGCCGAGGCGTGTGTAGCGTCCGACGCCCTCGCAAATCAGGAGTTGGCAGTGCCCGCCTGAGACCAGCAGCAACAGATACGGAAACGGAATGTCGTCGGTGAGCCGGGCGGTGAGCGCGTGGCCTTCGAGATGATTGACGGCGACGAACGGTTTGTTCGCAGCGATCGCAATCGCCTTGGCCGACATCGCGCCGACCAACACGCCGCCGATCAAGCCCGGCCCGGCGGTCGCCGCGATGGCGTTCAAATCAGCAAAGCCGACACCGGCGTCCTGCATCGCGCGTGCGATAATTGCGTCTGCGTTGGCTAGGTGGGCGCGGGCAGCCACTTCGGGGACGATGCCGCCGAACGGGCGGTGGTCTTCAATCTGTGACAGCACGACGTTGGACAGGATCCGCCGCTGGTCGTCGACCACGGCGGCAGCGGTCTCGTCGCAGCTCGTCTCAATCCCCAAAATCATCATCGGAAAGCCCTTTCGCTTCGCGGGGCGGGACTTTACTCTCGCTTTGCACGAACGCCAAGTTATCAAAGCCAGGGGGAGGCAAAGCTTAAACATCATGACGACATCGCGCGAAAACCCCGATCAGCTGATTATCGGGACCCGTTCTAGTCCACTCGCCATGGTCCAGACAGAGATCGTGGCCGCGTTGCTCAAGCAAACCCACGCCAATCTGGCCGAAAACGGCTTGCTGATCGATGCCGTGAAGACGACCGGCGACATTATCCTCGACCGACCGCTGTCGGAAATCGGCGGTAAGGGGCTGTTCACCAAAGAACTGGACCGCGCGTTGATGGACCGACGCATCGATCTTGCCGTGCACTCGATGAAGGACCTTGAGACTTGGCTGCCGGAAGGTATGGCGATTGGGTGTATCCTGCCCCGTGCCGACCCGCGCGATGCCTTCATCGGCGCCACGGTCGCGCGTATGGATGACCTGCCTCAAGGGGCCCGGGTCGGTACCGCATCGTTGCGCCGCCGTGCGCAGTTGTTGGCGCGACGCCCGGACTTGGATGTCGATGTGATCCGCGGCAACGTGCAAACCCGTCTTGCCAAGCTTAAAGCCGGGGAGTTCGATGCGACGTTTTTGGCGTTGGCCGGTTTGGACCGCTTGGGCTGCCCCGAAGTCGCTACCGAAGTGATTGAAACCGATGTCCTGCTGCCGGCCTGCGCGCAAGGTGCCGTCGGCGTTACCTGCCGCGTCGATGATGCGGCAACGCTGGCATTGCTGGCCCCCCTGGATCACGCCCCGACCCGTATTGCGGTGATGTGTGAGCGTGCGATGCTGGATGCGCTCGACGGGTCGTGCCGCACACCGATTGCCGGCTTGGCCGAGATTGATGGTGAGATCATTCATTTGCGGGGCCTCGTGGCCCGACCAGACGGCTCGGAGATTATCTCCGGTGCGCGAGAAGGTCATATTTCTGAGGCAGAAGCGCTTGGTCGCGCGCTCGGCGAAGATTTAAAAGGCCAGACCGGACCTGGGTTTTTTGACGGCGGACATTGATGCCGCGATTACTGCTCACCCGATCTGAAGAAGACTCTGCCGGCTTAGCAGCGTCGCTCTCAGATATGGGCGTAACCTCCTTGATTGCGCCGCTGTTACGGGTTGAGAACGTGCCGGGGCCCGCGTTGAACCTGGACAACACGCAGGGCATTTTGCTGACCAGCGCCAATGGCGCCCGTGCGATGGCTATGCGGACAGCGCGCCGTGATGTGCCGGTCTATGCGGTCGGTGATGCGACAGCACGGACGGCATCGGATTTGGGCTTCACGGATATTTCGAGCGCGCGTGGCGATGTCGATGATTTGGCCGTGTTGGTGCGCGAGCGCTGCAATCCGGATTACGGCGAGCTGTTCCATGCCGCGGGATCGGTCATCGCCGGCGATTTAGCCGCCATGCTTGCCCCTTTCGGCTTCGAGATTCGCCGCGAAATGCTGTACGAGGCAAAAACCCCGGATGCATTGCCCGCTGCGGCTGCGCGCGCGCTCGAAGACGGCATTCTTGATGGCATCGTGTTGTATTCGCCGCGCACGGCGCGCACTTTTGATGTGTTGGTGGAGAAGGCTGGCTTGACGGATGCGCTTGCCGGGTTACGCTTGTTCGCATTGAGCAAGAATGTCGATGCGGCCACCACGAGCCGATGGGCGGAGCGCATCGTTGCCGGGCATCCGGATCAGGAATCCTTGCTGCATGCGGTGCGGGCTTGTTACTACTGAGGTGTTACCACTGCTGATGCGTAACTGCCTGATGGTGTGTTGTTCAGGTGCTCGCAGAGACCGATACGAAATTCGCGCGCTTTGATATAGAGGGAAGACGCATGGCCGAACCTTCGGACCCGAAAAAGCCGTCAGACAGCGATAAAAAGGTTGCTGATAAGGCTTCGGACAAAACAGCTGGCAAAAAGCCAGAGACTTCTGGGGCTTCTGCGACTGTGGCAACTGCGCCCAAAACGACGCAGAGCAAACAGGCGGACGCCAAAGCTGCCGATAAGACCATGGAAAATAAAGCCACGGATAAAACGAGCGCGGCCTCTAGCATCGGGAAATCCAGTTCCGTGCCGGGTGCAGGCGCATCGAAGCCCGGTACATCTTCCGCTTCAAAGACGACCTCTAGCGGCGGGCGTTCGCTGGTCACGATCATTGGCGTCATTGCTTTGGTGGGTGCAGGCGCTTATGCGACCCGTGATGTTTGGCTGCCGTCGGTCGAGCCGTATCTGGCAAAAATTCCAGGGTATAAGTCTGCCGCCTCTGCGCTTGGCCCCGCCACTGCCGAGGCGCCAGCTTCACAAGGTCCTGTCGCCGAATTGTCGGCGCGCCTTGGCGCGCTTGAGAGCAAAGTCGCTGCCAGCGGATCAACGAGTGCTGATGCAACAAAAGTGCAGGCCGAACTGAGCGCGGCGTTGGCGCGGATTGATGATCTTGAACGCCGCCTCGCTGAAGTCCGCGAGATGGCTACCGCCGTGACCTCGTCAAGTGGCGCCAGCGTTGATCTCAGCCCGATGATGAAGCGGATTGATGCCCTGGAAGCCACCGACCGTGCGGCGCAGGAAGACCTATCCAACTTGGTTGGCAAGATCGACAGTGTCGCCAAAGCGGGCAGTGGCGGCGCTAAAGCCAGCGGTTTGGTGCTGGCCATCGCACAGCTTCGCGATACGGCGCTTTCGGGCCGCCCGTTCGCAAGCCAGTTGGATGCGATCAGCGTCCTTGCCGCGGAACAGCCGGAAGTCCGCGCGGCGACCATCGGTCTTGGGGATCGTGCCGATGCAGGCTTGCCGACAATGGATTCGTTAAAAAGCCGGTTCTCCGATATCGCTGGGGACATCGTGACGTTGGCCCGGTCCGGCGACGGTGATTGGGTTGAACAGGCAGCGGGCCGGTTGTCGCAGCTCATCGCGCTTCGGCGTACAGACGGTCAGTCCGGTGATCCTGTTGAAGATGCGGTTGCCGGCATTGAGAGCAGCATGGCTGCGGGCGATATCGCACCCGCCGTAACAACGGCGAGTGCGCTGTCGGATAACCTTAACGGCGAAGCGCAGAAAATTCTTGAAAATTGGCTTATTGATGCAAAAGCGCGGGCATCGGCTGTGCGCGCTTTGGATGCGTTGAACGCGACGGCACTTGCCGGTCTCGGCGGCTGAGGAAGAAGGAAACGAATACCCATGTGGCGTTGGCTCTTCTTTCTAATTGTGCTTTGCGTCGCCGTCATCGGCGTCGTTTGGATGGTGCAAAATCCTGGTGACGTGACGTTGCAATGGCGTAATTGGCGACTGGATACGTCCGTCGGTGTGCTCGCCTTCGCGATGTTTTTGTTGGCGGCGGTTGCGGCGATGTTTTATCGATTTTGGCGTTTTTTGCGGCGCGCACCGGCAAACATCGGTGCCGCCATGCAGACTCGTCGGCAGAACAAGGGATATCAGGCGCTCAGTGGCGGCATGGTTGCGTTGGCGGCGGGTGATGCCAGCGAAGCGCGCCGGAGTGCCCGCCGTGCCGAGTCACTATTGTCTGACAAGATGCCGTTGACGCGTCTGTTGTCGGCGCAGTCTGCGCAATTGGATGGTGACGAAACGGCGGCCGAAAAATTCTTCATCGAAATGCTCGAGGACCCCGAGACAAAGTTTTTGGGTGTTCGGGGTCTGTTGACGCAAGCGGTTAAAAACGGTGACCGAAAACGTGCCCTAAAGCTGGCACAAGATGCGTATCGCCTGCGCCCCAAAAGCGAATGGGTATCGACGACGTTGTTCGAGCTGCAAACCGGCAGCGGCATGTGGTCCGAAGCAGCCCGCATCACCGATGATATGGCGCGCCACCGGTTGATTGAAAAACCCGAAGCTGCACGCAGGCGGGCGGTGATCGCATATCAGATGGCGCGTGATGATGATGCAAACGGCAAACGGCCTGAAGCGCTCAATCATTTGCGCAAGGCCGTCGATTTGGCGGGTGATTTGATCCCTGCCGTGGTTGCACTGATGCGCCGCAATGTGGCGGATGGCCGGCATCGTAAGGCGGCGGCGCTTGGCGAAAAAACCTGGGCGCTGTTTCCGCATCCGGACCTGGTTGAGCCTTATTGGGAAGCTAAAAAGGCCATTGATGGCTTGGCCCGCATGAAGGTGAGCGAACGTTTGGCCGCGACCAACAAAGACCACAGTGAAAGTCACATCACCCTGGCGCGCGCCGCACTTGGCGCCAAGCTCTGGGGCGAAGCCCGCAAGCATCTGCATGACGCAGGTGCCGGCGAAGGGCTTGAGCCGCCGGCACGTATTTGCCGGATGATGGCGGACTTGGAAGAACAGGAAAACGGCGACCTCACCAAGGCACGCGAATGGCTGGTCCGTGCTGCGGGCGCACCCGCGGATCCGAAATGGGTCTGCAGCGAATGCGGCAACGCGGTGGTGATCTGGACAGCGCAATGCGGCAACTGTGGTGCTTTCGACGGCTATGCCTGGGGCACGCCGCCGCACAAGTCAGCGATGCCCGCCATGATCGGTGGTGCTGAAGATGATGCAAAGACGCCGACCGTCGCGCTTGCTGGGCCGGACGTGGGTCATGCGTCATCTGCGCTGACCGAGCGTTCGTGACTCCAACGGCGATGTCCGTCGGGTCTTCACCGATCCGGACCTATCGCGCATTTCGTGCCAATGAGGGCTTAGGGCAAAAGCTCCGGGGTTTGGCCCGCGCGACCGCGATTGCCGCCTTGGCGCCGGCGAGATCCTCGACCCGCACAACCGGATGGGTGCGATTTCCTTATTACCATCACGTGTTCGATGACGAGCGTGCGGGCTTTGCCCGGCAGCTGAAATATTTCAAAAACATCGGCGAGATCATCGGCATCGACGATGCGGTCGCGATGATCGATGGCGAGACCCCGGTAGACGGTCGTTACTTCTGCCTTACGTTCGATGACGGGTTTAAGAATTGGATTGAGAATGCTTTGCCGATTTTGATAGAGCATCAAGCGGTGGCTGCATTTTTCGTCGCTGCCGGCTATATCGGCACAGATCCTGAACGTGATCGTGAACGGTTGCTGAGCTTCTATGAGGACCGTGCGCGCTTGATGGCATTCTTAAGCTGGGAGGATTGCCGTCAGATGGCGGCAGCCGGCATGACCATCGGCTCGCACAGTGTCGGCCATGTGTATTTGTCGAAAATCGATGCCGAGTCAGCACGTCAAGAAATGCAGCGCTCGAAACAGATGATTGAGACTGAGCTTGGTCAGGCCTGCGAACACTTCTGTTGCCCGTTCGGCATTCCGGGCGTGGACTTTACGGTGGATACGCACCCGGATATGGCAAAGGCTTTGGGATATCGTTCGTTTTTGACGACGCGGCGGGGGCCGAACCGGGCCGGCGGCTCGGCGTTTGCGATTTGCCGAGACCATATGCTGGCAAACGCGCCGATTCACGAAGTCCGATATTTTCTCGGCGACCCGATCTGGGGATGACCTGATGGCATATATCCGTCCCGTGCGCGTCGACGAGGTTGAGGCGGTCAACGATTTCCTAAGCAAGAACGGCTTGATTATGCCGGCGCCCGGCGCCGCAGCGGCGCGGTTTTGGGAGGGCCGATGGGTGCGCAATCCAACCCTAAGTCAGCACGACCCGTCTGTCGTACATGGCTGGGTTTTGGAAGATGCGGGCCGGATGGTCGGCTTTTTCGGCAATTTACCCATGGCAGGGGTGTTTGGGGCCGAGCCGGTGCGGATCGCTTGCGCGAGTGCCTGGGCGGTCGAGCCGGCATATCGGGACTGGGTCGAAAAGTTGTGTGACTGCTATTTCCATCAGCCGAACATCGATCTGTTGCTGGTCACGTCTGCGATTAAGCCGACGGCGCGGCGGTTCGCGCAATTCGACGGCTGCGCTGTCCCGCAACCGGATCTCGGCGAAATCTTATATTGGGTCGTGGAAGCCCAGGGCTTTCTGCGTGCCGCTTTCCGAAAAAAAGGGCGTGGTGGCGGGATGGCTTGGCTGCTGGGTCTTTTGGGCTCGGTGCCGTTGGATTTCTCGGTGCGTTTAAAGGGTCGGCGGCCCTACGGATCACTCGATAACCTCTCGCTTGTATCGCTCAGCGGCATTGATGCGGCGTTTGATGATTTATGGGCGCGTCGGCGCGTGCAATTGCCGACGACGTTGCTGGCAAATCGGGATGCAGCGACGCTGCGCTGGCATTTTGGCCTCGGCGGTACCCATGATCAGACCCGAGTGCTCAGGTACGACGAAGACGGTGTGCTGAAAGGCTATGTAGTATTGGTACGCGAAGATGCGCCGGATATTGGGCTGAAGCGGCTCAAGGTCGCCGATATGTTTGTCGATAGCGACGACGCGCACGTGGCGCAGGCGTTATTTGCCGGCGCGTACGATTTTGCGACCTTGAAAAAATGCCATGTTTTAGAAGTGGTCGGCTTAGCTGTGCCGCTTCGCGCACAAGCCTTGAAATCAAAACCGATGACTCGCGCGATGGCGACGTTTCCGTTCTATTATAAAGTGCCGCCCGGTGCTGCTATAGAGTCGCTCGGCACCGAATTAATGCAGCCTGATGC
>CAXBEV010000039.1:0-5538 GCA_963974935.1 uncultured Rhodospirillales bacterium
ATCCAGCATCGCCCGCACACGAGCTAAATTATTTGCGATCACCCGCACGCGTTTTCTATTCCCAGGGATTTTACGGTAGTTTTTACCGGCACCCTCAAAACAGCGCGCGGCTTCTTCGAGCAGATGCTCTTCTTTGGTCCGTTTCGCCAATCCAAAGCACGCCGCCCCCAAATTGTTCATCGTTTGCGCCCATTGTTCGGGCTGCTGATCACGCTTTCGGACTTCGAGCACCTTGCGAAAGGTCGTGATCGATTGCTGCAGCATCGCATTGCTGGACCCATACCCACCCAACGCCATTTGCGTAACGCCATAATGGCTCATGATTTCGGCCCAGCGGTGTGGCATCGCGCTCCGGTCATAGATCGTCAGTGCTTCTTCAAAAGCAGACGCCGACGCTTTCAAATGCGTTGCGGTTTTTTCCGGCACCATAGAGGCCAGCTTATACAACGCTATCGCACGGCGGACTTGGGCCCGTGCCCAATCAAAACGATTCGCATCGCGGCTTAGAGTATCAGAAACGGATTGATAACGTTTGATCGCGACGTCCATCGCGGCGACATCTTTGCGCGACCGGGCGTCCGCTTCCAAAACGGTGCCCCAATGCATCTGTAAAAGCGCCCACGACCCCGGATATGCGCCGCTGTCGAGAAGACCGTCGGCGACCTCGTAAAGTTTCAATGCCCCAGGGAGCGCTTTTCGCTGACCAAACCGAAATGCTGTCGCGTAGGCGTGGCCAAGCGCTGCGTGCGTGCGACCCCGATATTCCGCAGGCGTCTCAACCGAGATGGCGGCGCAGGCTTGAGTTGCAGATGCCAACAGTTTCTTGAGACGAGCCGCCATCTCAGTCCGTGGCCCTTGGTTGACCGGAAGTGCTGCGGCCAACACAACGGCGCGTACAATGTCACTGCTTTCCTCCGCCCACGGCACCGAAAGGTCAAGTGTATCTTCAAGGCCATACGCACCGGGCACGCCATCCTCCGGAGCCCCCAACGTACAGAACCGAATGCGGGCCACGGTGCCCATATCCTCAAGCTCGCCCCAGATCAACAGGTTGGCGGTTTCTTCTTTCAGCCAACCGCGACCTTCTTCGGCGGCAAGCAAAAGCCGTTCCAGCGGCGCCAGTCGGAGATTCTGTTTTAAAGTTTTGGAGAGCCGGAACGTCGAAAGGGTGCCTTCTGCGCCCAACAAACCGCTGATACGATCAGATACCTCTTTACCGCCGCTGCCGAATAAGCTGGCGACAAGAACTTTTGGCGCACCCTCGGCTTCGCTCGGGCGCATACTACCCTCGACTTTCGCGGCGCTACTACGTTTCGACCCCCGCTTTCGGCGTCGACCTCGCACAGAAACGAAACTTTTTAGAATGCTGGAAAACAGCCCCATTGCGATCTCGGCGAGACGCCAGCCCCCAAAATTAATATACTCGTTATTTTGATCGCATAGGATACGGCGCGCGCGCACGTCCCGCAATCATCATGCGTCGATCAAAACACCATTAAAAATCGATGCAACGGCCCTTTTTTTCCCAATCGCCAAAGCGCGTCGGCGCTTCACCGGTCGGGCGATCTGGATCCGATTCGTGCACAGGCGGGATGTCATCAGGCGTATTTTTATACTTTTCAGCAGCCGCTCGGGTTTTCTCTGAAATCCCGGATTCTGTCGGCTTCATGGTATCATCAGACATGATGAATTTTCCGTCATTTATAGGGCAGCCGATTGACCGCGCGCAAAAACAGCATAATTGATCCATAGAGATAATGCACATCGCCCAGATCACAACGGCGGATATGAAAGAAACTGATGAACGGCATCAAAACGGGCATACTGCTGGCTGGCCTGACCGCACTATTTATGGGGGCCGGCTTTATGTTAGGCGGCGAAGTCGGGATGGTGATCGCGCTGATCTTCGCCTGCGCCACAAACCTGTTCGCGTATTGGAATGCGGACAAAATCGTTTTGCGTATGTACAACGCCAAAGAAGTCACCGCCCAGAGTGCACCCGGGTTTTACGGCATTGTTGAGCAGTTGGCGCGGCGCGCACAGATGCCGATGCCCAAGGTCTATATCATCGACAGCGATCAGCCGAATGCCTTCGCCACCGGTCGCAATCCGGAAAACGCGGCGGTTGCGGCAACCCGGGGCTTGCTGCGGATTCTTGATAACGAAGAAATTGCCGGCGTCATGGCGCATGAATTGGCGCACGTGAAAAACCGCGACACCTTGATTATGACGGTCACCGCGACGATTGCCGGCGCGTTGTCGATGCTGGCCAACTTCGCGCTATTTTTTGGCGGCAATCGGAACAATCCGCTTGGCATCATCGGCACCATCGCCATGATGATCTTGGCACCGGTGGCGGCGATGCTGGTGCAAATGGCGATTTCGCGGACCCGCGAATACGGTGCCGATGCGGGTGGTGCCGAGATTTGCGGCAACCCGATGTGGCTCGCACGCGCCCTTGAAAAGCTGGAACAGGGATCGCGTCAGATCGACAATGACGCCGCCGAGGCGAACCCGGCAACGGCACACATGTTCATCGTCAATCCGTTACATGTGCACAGCGTCGACAGTCTGTTTTCAACGCACCCTAAAACCGCAAACCGTGTCCAAAAACTCCGCGAGATTGCCGGCATCGTCGGCAAACCGTGGGGATAAGCCGCATTCAGAAATGCAGCTATGTCGCCAGCAGACGCAGCACCCGCTCGGCCGCTTCATCGGGATCAATAGCTGTGGTATCGACGCGCAGCTCAGGTGTCAGCGGCGGCTCGTAGGGTGAATCAACACCGGTAAAATTTTTGATCTCGCCCCGGCGTGCACGCGCATACAGGCCCTTACGATCACGTGCTTCACATGTCGCAAGGTCAGCATCGACAAAAATCTCATAAAAAGCATCGTCGTCGATCAGGTCACGTACCATATCGCGCTCACTCCGGAACGGCGAAATCGCCGAAACTAGAACGATCAAACCGGCATCCATCATCATCTTTGCGACTTCGCCGACACGCCGGATATTTTCGACCCGGTCGGCATCGGTAAAACCGAGGTCTCGATTCAGGCCGTGACGCACGTTGTCACCATCCAGCAAATATGTACGGCGACCGAGCGCATGGAGTTTTTCTTCAACCCGGTTCGCAAGCGTCGATTTACCGGCCCCGGAAAGCCCTGTAAACCAAAGCACACTTGGACGCTGACCCAAGGCCGCAGCACGGGCAGCACGGTCGATGCTGAGGCTTTGGCGTGTCAGGTTGTCGGCCCGGCGCAGACCGAAATCGACCATCCCCGCGCCGGCCGTTTCGTTGGTCGCACGGTCGATCAAAATAAACGCGCCGGTTTCCGGCACATCGGCATAAACATCGCACGCGATGCGACGATCGAAGCTCAGGTTGCACACCGCGATATCGTTCAAGTGCAAGGTTTTGGCCGCCGTGTGTTCGAGCGTGTTAACATTGACCACATGCTTCAACTCGCTGATCCAGGCCGACGTGGAGCGGGCACCGATCTTCATTAAATACTGCCGTCCCGGTATCATCGGTTCGGTCGACATCCAGATCAGATGCGCCTGGACTTGATCGGTAATCTCCATCGGCGCCTTGGCATGACGCAGCACGTCGCCCCGGCTGACATCGATTTCGTCGGCAAGGCGGATCGTCACCGCATCGCCCCGGCGCGCTTCATTCAGCGCGCCGTCGGCTGTGACAATTTCAGCGATTTTAGACGCGGTCCCCGCAGGCTCGGCGATCACAGGATCGCCGACTTTCAAGTCGGCGCCGGCAACGGTGCCGGAAAACCCTCTGAAATCCAGGTTTGGACGGTTGACCCACTGTACGGGTAGACGAAACCCTGCCGCCGGTGTCGGCACCGTATCCGGCGCCGTCTCAAGATGTTCAAGCACCGTCGGGCCTGTGTACCATGGCATGTGCGCACTCGGGCTGCAGACGTTATCACCCGTTAACGCAGAGATCGGAATTGCCGTGACATGCTCGATCTGCAGGTGATCGGCAAAATCCTGATAATCCGCCGCAATGGCCGCAAACACATCTTCGTCATAGTTCACCAAATCCATCTTGTTGACGGCGACCAACACTTGGCGGATGCCGAGTAACCGCGCGATATAAGAATGCCGGCGCGTTTGTATCACCACACCTTTGCGGGCATCGATTAAAATCACCGCCAGCGCTGCGGTCGAGGCCCCTGTCGCCATGTTGCGGGTGTATTGTTCATGGCCCGGCGTGTCGGCGACAATGAAACTGCGTGCCGGCGTCGCAAAAAATCGATATGCGACATCAATGGTGATACCTTGCTCGCGTTCCGCTTGCAGCCCATCGACCAACAACGCCAAATCAAGGCCGTCGGCGACCGTCCCGTATTTACGGCTATCAGCAGCGAGGGCAACCGACTGATCATCAAACACGCCCTTGGTGTCGACCAACAAACGACCGATCAGCGTCGACTTGCCGTCGTCGACGCTACCGCAGGTCAAAAACCGCAAAAGACTCCGCTGCTCGGAAAGAATAGCTTGCCCGACCATCAGAAATAACCCTCGCGCTTTTTCTTTTCCATGGAGCCCGCCTGATCGCTGTCGATCAGACGGCCTTCCCGCTCGGATGTGCGCGCAGCAGCGGTCTCAATAATGATGTCTTCAACGCTGGCGGCGTCTGAGCGAACCGCGGCTGTCAGCGGATAACAACCGAGCGTGCGAAAGCGTACCACTTCATCACGCGGCATTTCGTTGGCGCGCAACGGCAGGCGGGCGTCGTCGACCATGATCAATTGGCCGTCGCGCTCAACCACCGGACGCTGCTTGGCGAGGTACAGCGACACGATGGGGATGTTTTCATGCTGGATATAGGTCCAGATATCGAGCTCGGTCCAATTCGAAAGCGGAAAGGCCCGCACACTTTCGCCGGGCTTTACCCGACAATTGTACAAGTTCCAAAGCTCGGGCCGTTGGTTTTTCGGATCCCACGCATGGTGCCGATCTCGGAACGACATCACCCGCTCTTTGGCACGGGATTTTTCCTCGTCGCGTCTGGCGCCACCTATGGCGCAATCGAATTTGTGCGCGTTCAATGCCTGCTTCAACGCCTGCGTCTTCATCACATCGGTGTGCAACGCAGAGCCGCTGGCAATCGGATTGATGCCCTGCGCAAGACCGTCCGGGTTGGTGTGGACAATCATATCCAGCCCCAACTCCAAAGCGCGCGCATCCCGAAACGCAATCATTTCTTGGAATTTCCAGGTCGTATCGATGTGCAACAGCGGAAACGGCAGCTTGCCTGGATAAAACGCCTTCATCGCTAAATGCAGCAGCACCGACGAATCCTTACCGATGGAATACATCAACACCGGGCGCTCAAATTCAGCGGCGACTTCGCGGAAAATATGAATGGAGTCCGATTCTAAGCGGCGGAGGTGGTCGGGTAGAAACATAGGTAGTATCCAATAATCGTCAGGGCCCTTGCGTTATCGCCAACTCTCGTCAATTTTGAGCCTCTAAAGGCCATTTTGCATGCATGATCAAGAGTGATCACGGTAAAA
>CAXBEV010000040.1:0-5086 GCA_963974935.1 uncultured Rhodospirillales bacterium
GCCACTTCAATGTTTGGCGCTTCGTTATAGGCGGGAAATACGACACCGACCGTTTTGCCATTCCACATATCTTCGGATCTCCTAGGGGCCGGTCGCGCGTTATTAGAACAAACGCTCCGACCATGTCTTTGGCGTCTTCTCGTTAATAATTTCGAGATCCAGGTGGTACTTGAACGGTTGTGCGCCATGCTTGCGGATATAGTCGATCATTTGTTGCAGTCCGTCTTTGAGCGACACCGTTGTTTTGTACCCCAACATTTCGCGCGCTTTTGTGGCTGAACACGATGCCATTTTAACTTCTTGTGGTCTGTCCGGCATGAACACAGGGTTTATGTTGAACTGCAGCAAGTTCGCGATGGTGTCCGCAAGTTCGATAATTTCAACGAACTCTTCATCCGGCCCAATGTTGATGGTTTCGCCGACGACGTTATCGCGCACCGCCATTTCTTTTAGGCAGAAGATGCAGTCGTCGATAAACGAGAAGCAGCGCATTTGCTTGCCGTCGCCGTAAATAATCGGCTGGCGGCCTTGCAGCATCAAATTAATCATGATGGAGGCGACGTTTCGATATGGGTCGTCGTACTTTTGTCTTGGGCCGATGATGTTGTGCGGTACAGCGATGACATATTCGATGCCATGTACTTGGCAAAGGTTCTTAAGCGTGTCTTCGGCGCAGACTTTGCCGATTCCGTAAGGGTCTTGCGGCTTGGGCACATAGTCTTCACGGAATGGGATTTCGTTGGAACCATAGCGCGCCATCGACGAGCAAAATACGATGCGCTTCACTTTGTTTTGGATCGCAGCACTGAATAGTGACACCGACGCGTCGACGATGTTGTGCATCACCAAATGTGGCGAAAACACAGACAAACCTTCGTACGCAGTCGCGGCCGCATGATAAACGATATCGCAGCCTTTGGTCAGGCGCAGCATCGCTTCGAAGTTGCAGCAGTCGATTTGGTGGAATTCAGCTTCGTTGGGCACGTTACGTAGCTCGCCCCCGATCATGCTGTCACAACCTACGACCTGGTGGCCGTCGGCGAGAAACGTATCGGCGAGGTGGCTGCCGAGGAAGCCTGCAATTCCGGAGACGAAAATTTTCATAGCAGAAAAGGACTAGACTTGATCAAAGGGTTAAATTGAATGGGACAGTCATGCCAAGTATTCGCCAACATGTTCTGTTGTGCAAACAATCGGATACGCCCCCAACGCACGGTATGTCTAGAGGTTTTCAACTTATCCTGCCAGCACTTTGATGATCGAACGTGGTGTTGCAATGATCTAGCGCGGCTCATAGCGAGCAGCCGTCGTCAGTCAGCTGAATAATTTTTGCCAGTTGCGGTTTTTTTGTCTCGGACGCTAGTGTGCGTGACGGAATATTCTCCGACGGCATGCGTTTGATCTCTTTGGCGCATCCGCGTTTAAGTAAGGCTTGCCAAAGATCATACCCCTTTGCCTGGGTTGGCAACGAGGATGGGTTGGATGGCCCGAACGCCAAAATATGCGTGATCCCAAGGCGGTCGAGCTGCGCCAGATAGACGGCTGGATTTGTTGCAGATGGCAATGTGTTGAGCAGTGCCTGATCGACGTCGCCAAAGAAAACCGACACGTCGAGGTAATATTCCAGCTGTCGTTCATTGATAAGCACGCGGTCGGTTGCGCTGAGGTTCGCGTTGATCCAAGGCACCGGAGCATAGTTTGAGATTACGCTATTCAGATACGCGTCCCGGCTCGGCTGCGTGATCACGCGTTGGATATAGCTCTCTGCGAATAACGCGCTGATACCGAGTTGCAATGTGATTGCAGGCGCAAGCATTACTATAAGTGTTATCACCTTGGTACGTGTCTGCGCCCATTTGACGACGGCAATCCCGAACAGCAACAGTAGCATCGGATAGATTGGCAAAAGATGGCGTAAGCGTTGCGACGGGCCGATCATGTACCACAAAACGTAGAAGATCAGCAGGGTCAAGACGGCGACGCTTAAAGGGTGGTGGATCAGCGTGTGCCGACGCTGCCAACATAGTGCGAACGCCGGCAGACTTAGAATATACAAAAACGGTCCAAAGCCGACCCGCCCGCCTTCGAACGCGGAAATGCCGCTGAACGTGGCGGCAAACGGGTACAGCACCATCCACCAGGGTGTCTGCAATAGGGTCAGCTCATAGTTGGTGACCCGATTTTCAAACATCGCGTGGTGCGCAGGATCCCAAAGTAACGCGTTGGTATAAGGTAAAAACCCATACAGGGTCGGAAACACCGGATCTCCGGTGTTTACGTAGTTCCACGCATACCATTGGAATCCGGCGGCAAGGGCGACGGCGGAAAATATCGCGCCGCGGACAAACCAATCCCGATGCATGATCGCAACCAAGCCGCCTGCGGCCATGAAGAATAAACCGAAATGTTTGCTGCCGGCATAAAATCCGGCACACATCCCGGCGATGACCAACCAGCGCAAATGCTTTGATGGATATTGCGCGGCAAAGACCAGGGCCATTGTGCCTGCTAATACATAGGTTGCGGCGCGCACCTCGACCTGGCCGCTGCCACCGCCGTAGATCACCGCCGGCGTGGTCAGAAACGCCAACACAAGCATCAAGCACCAATGACTGTCCAAATAACGGCGCGCGACGACGAACAACAACGCTGCCGGTAGATAGCCGCTGATAAGCGTCCAGAATGTCAGCGCACGTTCGCCCCCTAATCCAAGGGCGCTCATATAGGTCATGTGGGTTAGGAAAGGCGCCGCACCATCAACGGCGCGGGGAATGAATATCAGCCCATGCGCCGCCAAAATCTGCTTTGGGATCGCGAAATGATACGCCAGCGTGTCGGCGTCTGCGGGCGGTGCCAAGGCTTCCGTGATGTCGAAGAAGACCACAGCGCCGAGCAACGCCAACAGTGTTATACCGACGGCGCCCAATGCTGCTGATGGATGCCAATCCTCCGTTGGTGCGCCGGGGTGTCGGCGCAAGAACATGTTGCCCAGCGCAGATACCATGAGCACACCAGCAAGGCTCAATGGCGAGACGAAGTCCGCGAAGGCCAGGAAAAACAAGCCCCAGCCCAACAGTCCCATGCCGACGGCAAAAGCCCAAACGATGTGGCTTTGTCGATTAAACGATTGGTCTAGGCCGAGTGCGCGAAACGCGACGGCGCCCAAACCCGTGCAGGCCAAGATCTGCAAGATGACGATGAGGACACTCATCCGCTGAGCCCGAGTTTGCGTAGGACCGGTCCGACCAAGCTTTGGAATTGCACCAGATACGCCACCAAGATCGCCGCCGCCCAACTGATGCCGGCCACGGCCCAAATGCTGTTTGAGCCTTGTGTGGTTTTGGGTGCGGCATTGGATGCGCTTGCGGGCATCGCTTGATTGGACGCGGACGTGATTGACGAGACCGGTGGCGTGTCGTTTCCCATCATGCCGTCTACGCACGCCCGGCAAAATCGAAATGCCAGTAAAATAAATGTTTTCAGCGCGCTGAGCGGTCTTTCGTCGTGGCGGTAGGCGTGGATCGCCTCAAGATGAATAGCAGCCATCCGAAAGCCCAACTCAAATAATGTCGACCCACCCCGCGCGCGAATGCCCGAAAGATGCCGCACCGCGATGATCTCACAGCACGCCAGGCGTCGTTCCGTAAACGACATGATGCCGCCGGGCGTGTGGTGGTAGCGCAGGAGTGCGCCTGAAAACACGGTGAATTTGGCGTCAGGCGGATCGAGCAGGCGCAGCCAAAGATCGAAATCTTGGGCATTCCGCAGGCTTTCATCGAACCCGCCGACGGCGAGCACCGCATCGCGCTTTGCGACCACGGAACAGCTCGGGATATAGCCGCGCCGATACAATTGAATCCAAGGATCGGGTGGCGCTAAAAAGCGTTGTCGGCAATCGCAGACCTCATCACCGCTCGGCGTCACGTTCAGATAATCGTGCGCGACCAGCACATAGTCGTCGGCATTCATTTCGGCGACGGAGCGTTCCAACTTTTCCGGCAACCATTCGTCATCGGCATCCAGGAACGCGACCAGCGGCTGGGTCGCCTCGACCAAGGCGCGGTTGCGCGCGGCGCCGGCGCCCAGGTTCGGTTGCGTGACGATCTTGAGCGCGCAGGGCGCGAGCATGTCCGCAAAACTGCGGGCAACCTTTGCAGTGTCGTCGTCGGAACCATCGTCGACGATGACGATCTCGCGCGGCGTTACGGTTTGTCGCGCGATCGAATGTAGCGTGCGCCCGATGGTTTGGGCGGCCCGATAGGCGGGAATGATGACGCTGACGTCGACGAGTTTATCGGTCATGTAAAAACGTTTCGAGGTTGGTGTCAGGCGCGCTGGTCGCCAACGGGCCTTCGGTCAGGGTGATAATCGCCAACTCCAACGCAAGCAAGGCATATAGCCGATAGCCGTGCCGTGGCCGGTCTGCAAGCAACCTGTCGATGCCGTCTTGTGTCCACCATCCGCGCTCAAGCGCTTGCGGTCGGGTCAGGGCATCCCGCGCCAGCTCACCCAAATGGCCGGCCATCCAGCTTGGCACCGGTGATACGAACCCGTGTTTCGGTGCCGAAACGACGCTTTCCGGCAGCAGCTTTGCGGCCATCGCGCGCTGTAGCCCTTTTTGACGCCCGCCCGGGGTGCGGATCTCGGGCGGCACCGCCAGGGCGGCCTCGACCAGACGATGATCCAACATTGGGACCCGCCCTTCGATGCTGACGGCCATGCTGGTGCGGTCCAACAGTAGCAAAAGATCGTCGACGAGGTATGTGTCCATGTCGGTTGCCAGCGCCGCGGATTGGTCGTCGGCGAAACCCCCACGAATATTTGCAAAGATCTCGGACTGCGCGCCGCCGGGCGGCGTCATGCGATTGCCGATCATATCGCGGATCGGGCCCGGAAACTGGGTGCTGTGGGCATGTAGATAGCGACCTCGGTCGGCGTTGAACAACTCGGCGCGACTCAACTGCCATGCCCGCATCGGCGCGAACGTTTCGGCCATCGGCTCAATGAGACCGCGCCGAATGGCCGCCGGTACCTTTAAATACTGTTGTTCGATGGGTAATTGGAAATATCGGCCATAGCCTGCGAA
>CAXBEV010000041.1:0-4426 GCA_963974935.1 uncultured Rhodospirillales bacterium
CCGGGTGCCATGATGCGTTCTTCAGGCAAGAAGGCGTTGACCGCGTCGTGTGCTTCCAGCGGTGCTTGCAGACGGCAGATGATAGCTGCATCGAAGTTCGCGATCTCTTCGATACGCTGCACCCGCTGTATCCCCGACAAATTTTCCGGCTCACCATCCGAATCGCAAAGAATGGCCAACTGCGTCAGGCCTTCCGGCGACGACATGGCGAAGATTTCCGCAAGATCACCGTCGCCTACCAAAACGATGCGGCGCCAGTCGTTGCCGATGCAGTCTTGATATATTTTTGCAGCTTCATTCCGTGCGGCACGGAATAGACCCAGTGACTGCGTCAGGTATTCCGCAGTGAGACGGGTCTTTTCCGTGAAGCCGTGTGGCGTCAAATAATATGCATAGCGGTTGGCGGGCGCTTGGCGGACCTTGATCAGGCCTTTTTTGATGCAGCGCTTAAGATATGTATTGGTGAGGCCGAGCGCGATCGACAATTCGCTGGCGAGCGATCGCTGCGACAGGCGTTCGTTGTCGTGGACGGCATTCAACAGGCCGAGCATGATGCGCTCTTCACCGTCGAATTTGTCCGATTGTAGGTCGATTTTTGCCATGCGCCGTTCCGAGTCCCAAACCCCAGATGTCATCGAAGGGGTTGTAAAAACTTGCGAATCGACGCTGACCATATACTGTTCATGGCATGAACGTCAATCGTGTTCATAAAGTGAACGCGGTGAAGGTGTGCTTATGGGACTAAAAAAGGCTTTAAACTTTTTGCATGATAACGTACTCGCATATTCCCTTGGTTGAACGATCCGAATAAGGAGCCGGACTTTGGCACCGACACATCAGCCAGAAGCGGCTCTGCAGCCGCCAAAAATCGCCGTGCTTGGTCTCGGCTATGTGGGGTTACCGCTGGCATTGGCGTTGGCGAAGCATTTTGATGTGATCGGCTTCGATATTTCCGAGACTCGGCTGCGTGCGCTTCGGGCTGGCAAAGACGACACCGGCGAAGCGGAAAGCGCCGCGCTTGAGTCTTCTACCATGACCTACAGCGGAGATCCGGCTGCGTTGGCCGGGTGTAATGTTTTTATCGTCACCGTGCCGACGCCGATTGATGCTGAAAACCGCCCCGATCTTACGGCTGTGACATCTGCCAGCCACACCGTCGGCCAAGCATTGCAGCCGGGCGGCATCGTTGTTTTTGAAAGCACCGTTTATCCAGGCGTGACCGAAGATATTTGTGGCCCGCTGATCGAAGAGATATCTAGGCTCAAGTGTGGCGAAGATTTCTACTTAGGCTATTCACCCGAACGTATGAACCCAGGCGATAAAGCGCACGGCGTCGAATGCATCACCAAGGTGGTTGCGGGCCAAACGCCTGACGTTGCCGCTGTATTGCGGCGCATTTATGGAATCGTCAATGGTGACGATATTTTTGTCGCCAAAGACATCCGCACCGCCGAAGCGGCAAAGGTGATTGAGAACGCGCAGCGCGACATCAATATAGCGTTCATCAATGAAGTGGCGATGATTTTCTCGAAAATGGGTTTGTCGACCCACGACGTGCTGGCCGCCGCCCGGACCAAATGGAACTTTTTGCCGTTCACGCCGGGCTTGGTCGGCGGGCATTGCATCGGCGTGGACCCGTTTTACTTGTCCCACGCCGCCGAGCAGCATGATCACCATGCCGAGGTGATTTTGGCCGGGCGCCGCATCAACGACAGCATGGCAGGGTTCCTTGCTGACCGCATCCATGCACAATTACAGCCTGCGAGCCGCATCCTCGTGATGGGGCTGACATTTAAAGAAAATGTCCCGGATCTTAGAAATTCCAAAGCCGCGGATTTGATCTTTGCGCTGCAACGTCATGGCCATCAGGTGACGGTGATTGATCCGATTGCCGATACGGACGAGGCCCGCGCGACCTATGGCGTCGACTCGATCATGTCGACGGACGGTCTTGTCGGCTTTGATTGCATCGTCGGCACCGTGCCGCATGATGCTTTTCGGCAAATGTCGCGCACAGCATTGGTCGGGCTATTGGCACCGAATGGGTTGGTTGCCGATATCAAGGGGATTTGGCGCGACCTTGAATTACCGGAAAGCATTCGTCGCTGGAATTTGTAAGGTGACGATTGCCCGCTATGATTTTGCCTCGATTGATGAAGCTGCAAGTGCGTTGTCGGCTGACATCGCAGATCGGCTGCGCAGTCTTTTAAGTCTCAAAACGCGGGCCGTATTGGCACTGTCGGGTGGGCGAAGTCCGCAGGCTGTTTTGCCACGATTGGCAACGGCTGGAGTGGATTGGTCTTCGGTTGATGTCACACTCAGTGATGAGCGATGGGTGCCGCCAAGCGATACCGCAAGCAATGCGGCGATGATTGAACGGTGCTTTCTTGGAAAAGGCGCCGCGGCGGCAAATTTTTTGCCGCTATGGACAGCAAATACCGAACACGCCGATGGACCTGACCAAGCCGATGCGCGCTTAGGCCAGGTGACGATGCCGCCGGATATCATCTATTTGGGGATCGGCGACGATGGTCACATCGCTTCGCTTTTCCCCACCGATGCGGATACGCCATTCACCTCATTAAGCGGCTATACCGTCGCGACGCTGGCAGGTGCTGCACAGATGCCGCGACCACGCATCAGTCTCGACTTGCCGACAATACTGGGCGCGGCGACGCTGTATCTACATTTCGGTGGGCAGGTGAAAGCCTCGGTTTATCAGGCGGCGCTGGACAAGACGCCGCCGCTAGCGGCCCTGCCGCTCAGCCTGATCGTGCAAAGCGGCCATCCCGATATCCGCGTTTTCAGTTTTCTCGGTTAACGTTCGGCAAAAGTTATACGCTAAAATAAACGTTAGTATGATCGCTGTGAGCCACCATTTCTGCCAAATGCCGAAACTGATGTTAGCGACGAACAGCAGCGTCGTCGCCGATGCCATTATGGCGGCCCGTGCATTTTTCGTCAGATCGCTGTTGGCGATGGCATAAAAGCCTTGGGCAATCAGCACGATGAATAGTAAGGCACCAACCCCGCCGAGTTCCAACCAGATTTGCAGCATTACGTTATGCGGATGCAATGGGATCGGTTCGACGAAAATTTCCAACGGGCCATGGTCATAATAAACCTTCACCATCTTTCGTGTCGCGCGTGGATAAAGATTTTTGCTGGCATTCAGACCAAGCCCGATGATCGGTGATTTTTCAATATTTTCGGCTGCGGCCCGCCAAATCAGCATACGGCTCGCGACCGGCGGCCATAAACCTTCACCAGTGGGCACTTCGATTCGAGGGTCGGGCAGTCGGTCGGTATTGAAGGGTAAGCTCAAGCCGACGGCGGCGAGAACAAGCAGAACGGCGACCGGAAAGGCACGTGGCAAAAGCCTTGCGGCGGCGAACGCCAAAAAGCCTACGCCTAATGCAACGATGATCACGGCGGCATCGGCAAGTGCGGCGGCGGCGATAATCCCGATTGCCATCCCGATCCCAAGTACGCGTTGGCGCGCCCACGTCAACAAAACCAGCGGCACCGCGATGGCCGTTAGAATGATCAGCCCGCTGTTGTAAAGGATCCGATAATCCTTCAACGTCGACTGACCTTGTGCGAGAATATCGCGACCAATCTGCAGCAACAATCCATCGGTCGCATATTCAAAAAGGTAAACCGCGCACATTACGGCAAAGCCGATCATCAAACCGGTGTTGATCTGGCGCGCTGCAGAGCGACCCGCCGACGCAATGCTCAGCGCTAAGATGATGGTGCCAGCGAATATACCCGATATGCCCGCAAGCGACTTTAAGCTTGAAATATGATCTGCCGCCCAGGACGTCGAGAGTGCCGCCCACGCGAGAAACAAAGCCGGCACCATCCAGCGCCGCTCGATTTGCGGCAGAGGCGGGCGCCGTTGCCAAAGATCAAACGCGGCAATGCTCGTCAGCAGGATCAACGCCGGCACGATGCCTTTCGCCGCAAACAAAACCAGCGTCGGCATCACGGTGAAGATCGCCGCCATCGTCTTGGCCACGGTGTGCGACATTTGAGGTGTGATCTTTTCGGTCATGGCTGAGGAGGTATTCCGTGGCGGCTATGGGCAGGTTATTGCGATCATCTATGTGAGCGTAGCGCCTAGCATGGAAACATTCGACGATAAAGCGTCCGTCATAGGGATACGCCATCTAAAAATCTGCTCAGCCTTGCATTGCTAACCGCCATTTGATGGTCGTGGCTTCGGGTTCATGGTTGCCGAGAACGGTGATCTGTTGGCTGCGATGCTGCCGACCATCATGGAAGCTGACACTATCTTCAAGCATCACCGGATGGCGGCAATGGAATCGCCAACCCTTACCTCGTGGTGGCTTTAAGATCACCTCGCCCCCGCCTTCGACCATCGATGCGCGGACATCGGGATGCAGATGAAATCGGATTGAAA
>CAXBEV010000042.1:0-3567 GCA_963974935.1 uncultured Rhodospirillales bacterium
GCCGACCTTGTGCGCGTGCACAGATCGCCGCATCATCCAGTCGTACGCGGCGTTTGGCGCGAAGGCGGACGAGTCGCCTAAGCAAAGATAAGGGCCTCGAGATGACACCTACTCTCGACGATATACGCAGCTTGCTCGAAGACGCGGGGGCGGCGCAATACGGGAATGAATGCGTCTCTCAACTGGCCCACGCCTGCCAATGCGCGCTGCTGGCGGAGCAAAACGATGCGGATGGCGCACTGATTACCGCCGCGTTGCTGCACGATATCGGTCATGTGGTCGACAAGCGCTTCCAGCAGGGCCAAGATCGCGACGTGGACCGCCGCCACGAAATCATCGGCACGGCCTACCTTGCCAAGATATTCTCGCCCAGCGTCACCAAGCCGATCCGCCTGCATGTGGATGCCAAGCGCTACTTATGCTTTGCCGAGAAAGGTTATTTCGACACCCTATCTGCGGCCTCGGTCCGGAGTCTCGAACTCCAAGGCGGCATATATTCGCCGACCGACGCAGTAGCCTTCGTCGCGGCGCCCTTTGCTGCCGATGCGATCAACCTCAGAAAATGGGATGATCTCGCCAAGGTGCCTGATCTTGCCACGCCGTCACTGGACCACTTCATGGGCTACGTCGAGGACGTGTATCAACACCATGCCGCCTAAAACGGGCAGACTTTTTTTGATCGTCGGCCCGTCAGGTGTCGGCAAAGATTCCGTCTTGGACATGGCCCGTGCGCATTTCGAAGGCGCCCCCAACGTTTTGTTTCCAAAACGCATCATTACGCGCGCAGCAAATGCCGGTGGTGAAGCCCATATCACGGAAGACGAGGCCACATTCCAGGCCCGTGCCGCTGCCGGCGATTTCGCGCTGAGTTGGCAAGCGCACGGCTTTTATTACGGCATTGCAAAAGACATCTGCGCCGACATTGATGCCGGTCGGCACGTGGTGATCAATGTATCGCGGACCGTCATCAATGCGGCCCGCGAGAGCTTTTCGCATGTGACCGTGATCGCGATTACCGCCCAGCCAGAGATCATCGCAGCCCGCCTGCAACAGCGCGGCCGCGAAACAGCCACCGAGATCGCCAAAAGGATTGAACGCGCCGCGCAGTCGTTGCCCACAGATGCTGACGTGCGCACGATCGATAATTCAGGCGCCCTCGAAGATGCGCTGGCGGCACTTCGGACGATTATTTCTGCGTCAGAGTAATCTGCGCTTCAGATTAGACCGCCCGCGTGCCGATGGCGTCGGCAGGTTCATCCATGCACCATTGTGTGCAATCATCATACCTTCTGCCAATTGGCAGATTTATGAAAAGCGCATGTCTGCAATACGCCTCCCCCCATAACCGGACATTTTTTAACTTAACCGGGCGACGGTCATTTACCATACTAAAATAAGTTTAATCCTTGTCCTAAAATTTCGAATTTTTTCTAAATTTATAATTATAATCAGTCACGCTAGTAGGCAGTTGGGCCATCCGTGGCCCTATTTTTTTGACAAAAATGGGTAGTCATGGCGACGGCACGCACAGACCGACGAATCCTTTCAAGCCATGAAGATGCAGCCGTATTAAACTACACCCACGCTATCATTTGGATTTTTGATCTCCGAAATCATCAAATTTGGTGGGGGAATGATCAAGCCGTCAAGTTTTGGTGCGCACCAAACCTTCAAGATTTAATTGCACGTGATTTTTCTTCCGATACGCCGACCGTAAGAAAGCGCCTGCAACAGATCGTGGAATTCGCACCCCGGAACGGTTCCGTTCAAGAAACTTGGACGCTGTACCCCAAGGACTCACCCGTAACAACGGTCGTGGAGATGACGCCGGTCCGAATTGCGGATGACGGGCGCGATGCTCTTCTCATTGAAGCCACAAAATTTGATACGGAAAATGCGGCGTTATCAGATATTCGAATGACGGAAGCTTTACGATACACCGATATCATGATCAGCCATTTCGACATGGAAGGTAACCTCATTGCACTCAACGCGTCTGCAGCAGAAGCCTATGGCGGTGTCATTTTTTCAAATGATGGAGATGATACGACGCGAAGCGCTGCCGGCTTATTAGCACGTTTTGTCGACCCATCGCACGCGATCGGGCTCATTGAAGCGTGTCGGAACGGAGAAGAGCCATCGCTTGATTGCCGGATCAAAACTGCAAACGGAAATCGTTGGCACAAATTAAAGTTGCGATTAGCGCGTGACCCGCTGACGGGGTCATCCATCATGATTGCGGTCGAAAACGACATAACCGAGCTCAAAGAAGCTGTGATTTCCCTGGAGGTTATGAGCGAAACTTTAGAGGAACGCGTCGAGAAACGGACCGAAGAACTGCGACGAAAAGAAGAAATATTGCGCGAAAGTGAACGGAATTACCGTGCAATCGTTGAAGACCAAACAGAAATGATTAGTCGCCATACGCCCGATGGCAAAAGAACTTTTGTCAACGAAGCCTATTGCCGATTTCACAATAAGCCCAAAGAGCAATTACTTGGTCTCTCTGCTTACGAGGATATGGCGCCAGATGAATTAAAAAGATTACATGATTTATATCAAACGCTGACGCCTGAATATCCGTGTGGTGAGTTTGAAGCTTCTTTCCTCGGGTCCGATGGCGACATGCGATGGCAGCGATGGACCAAACGGGCGATATTTGATGACAATCTAAAGGTGGCCGAATATCAGGCCGTTGGTCGCGATGTCACGGAACGAAAACGTGCAGAGGAACAGAAACGACTCGCTGTTGAGGAAGCTTTCAATGCAAGTGCTGCCAAATCAAAATTTCTTGCAGCTTTAAGCCATGAGCTTCGCACGCCGCTCAACGCGATTATCGGGTTCTCCGATATTATCAACCAAGAATACTTTGGAGATATTCAGCCAAAGTATAAAGAATATGCCCACGACATTCACCAAAGCGGGACTTACCTTCTGGCACTCGTCAATGATCTCCTCGACATCGCCAAAATTGATGCAGGCAAGGCGGTATTGACGAAAAAGGCTTCGGATCTGCG
The DNA here is from genome assembly GCA_963974935.1 of uncultured Rhodospirillales bacterium. GTDB lineage: Bacteria > Pseudomonadota > Alphaproteobacteria > Rhodospirillales > Casp-alpha2 > UBA4479. Next base: position 3,018 of record CAXBEV010000042.1, read on the forward strand.
CGACCTTATTCACGAGACCATCAAGATTGCAGGGCCAAAATCTCAAGAAAAGCAGCTTTCAATTGAAACAGAATTTTCTGACGCGTGCCGAACGGTCACCGTCGACCCTCGGGCCATAAAGCAGGTGCTCTTGAACATTATCGGCAACGCTCAGAAGTTCACCCCGGATAAGGGCAGAATTATCATCAGCCTTAATCAGGAAAACGACACCTCGCAGATTTCCGTTCTAGACACGGGCGAGGGCATTCCAAAGGCGGCGATATCGGAGGTGACACAACTTTTCTCACGCGGACACCGTGACCCATTCCATACAGAAGAAGGCTGGGGGTTGGGGCTCGCTATTTCCAAATCGCTCATTGAACTGCATGGCGGCGAATTGCTTATTGAGAGCAAATTGAAAAAAGGCACAAAAGTAACTTTTACGCTTCCGGTTTAATAGCTCGGCAACGTCATTCTCGAATATGTAAAAGTGCCCCATATTTGAGCACGATATGATACAAAATATTCTATGTTTGATTGGGGTTTTTTGGGGTAAATGGCGGAGGGGAAG
>CAXBEV010000043.1:0-3055 GCA_963974935.1 uncultured Rhodospirillales bacterium
GATAAAGCCGACCACGCCCATGTGCGCGCCGAAAACCGCCCGGCCCACGTCGAATTTCTGAAAGCACACGCTGACAAGATCGTCGCAGCAGGCCCGCTGCTGAGCGACGATGGTGAGGGCATGATCGGGTCCACGCTGATTCTAGAATTCGATGATCGTGCCAAGGCCGAAAGCTGGGCCGCCGCTGATCCATACGCCAAGGCCGGCCTGTTCCAAAGCGTCGACATCCGGCCTTGGAAAAAAGTATTCCCTGCCGACTGATGCAGTACTGGCTGGTCAAGTCTGAACCCGGGTCTTGGTCGTGGGACGACCATGTCCGGGTCGGTGTGGAGCCCTGGAACGGCGTGCGCAATTACCAAGCCGCCAACAACATGAAGGCCATGAAAATCGGCGATAAAGCGTTCTTCTATCACTCGGTTAAAGAAAAGCGGATCGTCGGCATCGTCGAAGTGGTGAAGGAATATTACCCGGACCCGAGTGACGCGTCGGGCCGATTCGGCATGGTCGATTTCAAAGCGCTAAAGCCCGTGCCCCATCCAGTAACGCTGGCCGACATCAAATCCGATGAACGCCTGCACGACCTCGCCCTGATCCGCCAATCGCGACTCTCCGTGGTGCCGATCGATAAAGCCTCTTGGAACATTATCTGCGGCATGGGCGGCCTGACCGCATGAGCGAAACAACTCTTTGTGCATTAGACGACATCCCCGATGGCGGCAGCGCCGGCTTTGTGACCGAACTTGGCACGCGCCGCGCCGCCGTTTTCGCGGTGCGCCAAGGGGATACGGTTTACGTCTATGAAAACAGTTGCCCGCATATCGGGTCGCCATTGGATAACATGACCGGGTCATTTTTGAATGATGACGAGACCCACATCGAATGCGGTACGCACGGCGCGTTGTTTCAAGTTGACGACGGGGTCTGCATCGCGGGCCCCTGCGCGGGGGATGTGTTGAGTGCTGTTACGAGCGAAGTCCGAAACGGAAAAGTGTTCGTGATTGCCGCCTAGGCACAAACGATCCACGCGTCGCCCCTTGGCTTTACAGCAATTTTGACGATAATTAGTGATAACGTGGCGATAACGCTGCATTGGGCGTTCCAATTACCCAGGCATAGGGAGAAACATCGTTATGAGCGAAGTTCACATCCATCCGGTTCCAGCCGAATTCGCCAAATCCGCCAACGCGGATAAAGCGAAATACGAGCAAATGTACAAAGCTTCGATCGAAGACAACGAGGGCTTTTGGGGCGAACAAGGCAAGCGGCTCGACTGGATTAAGCCCTACACCAAAGTTAAAAACGTCAACTTCATGGTGCCCGACGTCTCGATCAAATGGTACGAAGACGGCACGCTCAACGCGTCGGCCAACTGCATCGACCGCCACCTGAAAACACGCGGCGACCAGCCTGCGATTATCTGGGAAGGCGACGAGCCGACCGACGACAAGACCATCACCTACAAGCAACTGCATGCCGAAGTGTGCCGACTCGCCAACGCCATGAAAGAACGCGGCGTTAAAAAAGGCGACCGCGTCTGCATCTACATGCCGATGATCGTTGAAGCCGCCTATGCGATGCTGGCGTGCGCACGCATCGGTGCCGTGCATTCTATCGTGTTCGGTGGTTTTTCGCCGGACAGTCTGAGTTCGAGAATCAATGACAGCAAATGTGTTGCGGTGATCACCGCCGACGAAGGTGTCCGCGGCGGCAAAAAGATTCCTCTAAAAGCCAACACCGACACCGCGTTGAAAAAATGCGACAGCGTGCACACCGTGATCGTCGCCAAGCGCACCGGCGGCAACATCCACATGGAAGACGGTCGCGACGTTTGGTATCACGACGTCACCGGTGCCGCGTCCGATCAATGTGAACCCGAAGAAATGAGCGCGGAAGACCCGCTGTTCATTTTGTATACGTCCGGCTCGACCGGTCAGCCGAAGGGTGTGCTACACACCACCGGCGGATACATGGTGTTTGCGTCGATGACGCACGAGTACGTGTTCGATTACAAAGACGGCGAAGTGTATTGGTGCACGGCAGACGTCGGCTGGGTCACGGGCCACAGCTACATCGTCTATGGCCCGCTCGCCAATGGGGCGACGACGTTGATGTTCGAAGGCGTGCCGAACTATCCGAGCGTGTCACGGTTCTGGGACGTGTGCGACAAGCACAACGTATCGATCTTCTACACCGCGCCGACGGCAATCCGCGCATTGATGCGCGAAGGGGACGAGCCGGTCAAACGCACGTCCAGAAAATCGCTGCGCCTTTTGGGCTCGGTCGGCGAGCCGATCAACCCGGAAGCTTGGGAGTGGTACTATCGGGTCGTCGGCGAAAGCCGCTGCCCGATTGTCGACACCTGGTGGCAGACCGAAACCGGCGGCATTCTGATAACGCCGCTGCCGGGCGCGGTTGATCTGAAGCCAGGCTCGGCAACGCTGCCGTTCTTTGGCATTCTGCCCGAACTTGTGGATGCTGAAGGTAACGTCCTTGAAGGCAAGAACGAGGGCAACCTGTGCATCGCCGACAGCTGGCCCGGCCAAATGCGCACGGTGTATGGCGATCACAAGCGCTTCATGGAGACGTATTTCTCGGCCTACAAAGGCAAGTACTTCACCGGCGACGGCTGCCGTCGTGACGAGGACGGATACTATTGGATTACCGGTCGCGTTGATGACGTGATCAATGTGTCCGGTCACCGCATGGGCACGGCCGAGGTCGAAAGCTCATTGGTGGCACATCCGAAAATCGCCGAGGCTGCCGTGGTCGGCGCGCCGCATGACGTCAAAGGGCAAGGAATCTATGCCTATGTGACGCTGAATATCGGCGCCGAGCCCTCGGACGAATTGAAAAAAGAGCTCGTGCAGTGGGTGCGCAAAGACATCGGCCCGATCGCCAGCCCGGATTGGCTGCAATGGGCGCCGGGCCTGCCGAAAACCCGATCCGGCAAAATCATGCGCCGTATCTTGCGGAAAATTGCCGAGGACGAATTCTCGAACTTGGGCGACACATCAACATTGGCCGATCCCGCCGTCGTCGAAGACTTGATTGAGAA
>CAXBEV010000044.1:0-2224 GCA_963974935.1 uncultured Rhodospirillales bacterium
TTTAATTTTGTAGCTGTTGATGTTGTGGCGGGTTTCGATTGAAATGCCGCCATGGATATTCAATGCCTTACCGATCAGCGCGCGGTGTTGGGTGAAAGCCCGCTGTGGGCGCCCGACGAAGGCGCCGTCTATTGGATCGATATTCGCGGCCACAAACTGCTTCGCACGACGCTCAGCGGGCCAGCGACGCAAACATGGAATTTGCCGAGCCCGCCCGGGATGATCGCGCACCGGCGCCAAGGCGGCTTGGTCATCGCGCTGCAAGACGGGCTCTATGCCTTTGAGGCGGATACGGGCGATCTGCGGCACCTGATGTCGCTTGAGGCCGATATGCCGGACAACCGAGCTAATGATGGCAAACCGGATGTTGCCGGTCGTTTGTGGCTCGGCACCATGAACGCGGATGACGAAACGATCCCGAGCGGAAAATTTTATCGTATCACGCCGTCATTAGACGTTACGGCAGTGGCACATGGTATACGTATTCCAAATGGCCTTGCCTGGAGCCCCGACAACAAAACCATGTACCGCACGGATACCGCTGCTAACGTGGTACATGCGTATGATTTCGATGCGGTGACCGGCGAGATCAGCGGCAAGCGTGATTTTTTTCATTTTGATGGCGCCCGTACCGGCGGTGTCGACGGCGCCGCTGTTGATAGCGCAGGCGGCTATTGGACGACCTTATATGGTGGTGGCAAGGTGATCCGAGTCACGCCGGATGGCCACCTGGATATAGAAATCACGTTGCCGGTTACCCAGCCGACAATGCCGGTGTTTGGGGGTGAAGATATGCAAACGTTGTTTATAACGTCTGCCCGTCAGAACTTGAGCGATAAGGATTTACAGGCCACGCCTCTTGCAGGGGCTTTGTTCGCCCTACGGGTGCCGTATCAAGGCCAACTTACGCATCCATTTGACGGTTAGCGCATAAAATTGAAACGAAAATATACAAAACTAATAAGATCATTTTGATCACGTCACAGAAAAATTTGCGATCTAGGTTTAATAGGTGCAGCCCATGACCAAACCTGCATCGACGCACCACCAGCGTACGCTTAAGATGCGATAAGGGCCAAGCGAGGCCGCTGACGTAAGCGTAACAGGAAGAAGACAATGCCCCTTACATCTCGTGTGAAATCAGCGCGCGCGCGCGTCGGCTGCACGATCGTTTTTAGCGCATGTTTAGCCGTGGCGAGTATGTTTTCTGCGTCGTTCGTGTATGCAAAAACGCTTAAGATCGCATCAACACCAAGCGGCCATTTGATCTGGATCGCCGAGGAAAAGGGCTTTTTTAAAGATGCCGGCGTCGATGTCGAGGTGGTCCGCTTTCCATCCGGCCTTGCTGCGTCCAAGGCATTGTTGGCCGGGGAAATTGACCTTGCGACCAGCTCCGAGTTCACGTTTGTCAGCAACGTCGTGCGTCATCCGCAGCTCCGGATACTTGCCGGGATCGCGCGGGTGAGCGCGGTGCGTTTATTTACGCGTGCCGACAGCGGCATTAATTTGGCACGCGATCTGGTCGGCCGACGCGTTGGGGTAACGCGCCAGAGCATCGGGGAATATTTTCTAGGCGAGTACTTATTGGCCAATGGCATCGGTTTGAGCGAGGTTGATCTTGTCGATATGACCGCCCCTGATATTACGGATGCGATCAAAGGCGGCGTGGTAGATGCGGCCATTGTCTGGCAGCCGTTTGTTCATCGCACGGCGATGGCGCTTGGCGATAATTACCGTGAGTTGCCCGAGCAAGAAGCCTATTTCTTTCATTTGCTTTTGATCGGCCAACATAGTTGGGTTGATGCGAACCAGCGCCCACTTGGCCAAGTTTTGAGCGCACTTATTCAGGCCGAAGCGTACGTCCGGGAAAATTCGGCAGAAGCACAAAAGATGCTCGCAGATAGGCTGCAACTCAATATAGGCGCAGTGCAGGCTATTTGGGACAGCTATGTGCGTGAAGTGAACTTGGATCAGACATTATTAGGTCTCATGGAACATGAAGCACGTTGGCTCGTTGAAAACGGCCTTGCCGACGTAGAATTAATTCCAAGCTTTCTTAGTGTTATCGAAATGGGATCTCTGCGCGTGGTTAAGCCATCGGCTGTGCGATTTATTCAGTGATCTATAAATGTTGAGAAAACGTCTTAGACTTGTTGCTGTCGTCGGTATTGTAACCGTTTCGACTCTCTCGGCGACCATGCTTTGGTCGTATTGGCGTGTTGAT